>NZ_RDOJ01000022.1 GCF_003687725.1 Faecalibacter macacae | reverse complement strand
TATTTTACTTTTCTTGCCATAAAAAATGCCCCCAAAAGTGTCTAACTTTTTGGGGGCAGTGTAGTTGAGTGGCTTTTTTATTTCTTATTCTTCTGGTTCTAAATAATTCAGAAATATTTCAGCCGGAATTTCTATTGCTCCTAATGATGCCAAATGTTCTGTAAATACTTGACAATCGATTAATTCATATTTCTTATGATATTTTGCGACAAATTGTATAAAACCAGCTTTTGATGCATTACTTACCTTAGCAAACATACTTTCGCCACAAAAGATATGTCCCATATCTAAACCGTAAAAACCACCAACTAATTCACCATTTTCCCAAACTTCAATACTTTTTGCAATACCCATTTCGTGTAATTTACAATAAGCATCAATCATATCATTAGTAATCCAAGTTCCATCTTGATCTTTTCTTGGTGCCTCTGAACAATTCATAATCACTTCGCGAAAAGCTTTATTTTCTGTAAAAGTGAATTGTTGTGTTCTAAAAACTTTTTTCATGGATTTAGAAACATATAAATTTTCTGGAAACAAAACGAATCGTTCTGGCGGAAACCACCATAAGATAGGATCATCTTCGTTAAACCAAGGGAAAATACCTTTCTTATACGCCAAAATAATGCGTTCTGGAGACAGATCGCCACCAATAGCTATAATTCCTTCAGCTGAAGCTTCGGAATAGTCTGGAAATGTTAAATCTTGACCTAAAAAATACATAGTTTAAAATTAAAAAACGTATCCTAAAGTTAGGATACGTTTTAAATTATATTTTTTGAAAATTTACAAATTAGAATGGTAAATCATCATCGTCAGAAGATCCAAAAGTATCAACTGGAGGAGCTGGTGCAAAGTTATCGTAACCTCCTTGAGCTGGAGCACCCATAGATTGAGCTAAGTTTTCAATTCTCCATCCTTGGATTGTGTTGAAGTATTTTGCTACTCCTTCTGGATTAATCCACTCACGACCACGAATGTTGATAGAAACTTTCACTTCATCACCAGGATTATAAGTGTTTAATACATCTGTTTTGTCTTGTGTAAACTCAATTAAAATATCTTGTGGATATTGTTCTTGCGTCGTTACAACAAATTCTCTCTTTTTGAAACTTGCGGTAATATTTTGAGTTTCAAACACTTTTTTAATTTTTCCTGTAATTTCCATTTTATAAAAGCTTTGCTACAAATTTAATTTTTAAAAAAAGATTAAAAAAATTTATTTGTAAATTTTGTTAGATAGAAATCTTGTGTATATTTGCACCACAAATCAATACAGATTTGCCTGCGGGCGTGGTGGAATTGGTAGACACGCTAGACTTAGGATCTAGTGCCGCAAGGTGTGGGAGTTCGAGTCTCCCCGCCCGTACAACTTCAAAAGGTAACTGAAATTCAGTTACCTTTTTTTATTTCTAATAAATTCTTTCAAACAAAAAAAGCAACCTTACTAATAAAGCTGCTTCATTTATTTCTTAAAATAATTTTCTTGTATTAATTCTTTGGCTTGCGATTAAATACATATAAAATGTAAATAAAAGCAATCACAATCATGATTAAAAATAATATCAATAACGGCATAATTCTTTCTATTTAATATTTAGCAATATTACTGAAATCTATTGAGATTCTTTTTATTGTAAATTTGAAAATTATCATAAATCCTTACTTGCTATGTGTTTTCATCAAAAAATAAATAAAAAACCTGAACAGATTGAAAAGAAATTTAATGCACAGTTTAAATTCTTCCAAGATTATAAACCACAAAATACGGTTAATGGATTTGATTTCCCAAAAACACCTGTTATTAAAAATACAGACAAGTTTACAATAGAAATGTTGCAATGGGGATTGGTTCCTAATTGGGCAAATGAAGAATGGAACAAAGCTTTTACACTAAATGCACGCTCTGAAACCTTAACTGAAAAACCTGCTTTTAGAAACATTACACAAAATAGATGCTTAGTAATTACAAATGGTTTTTACGAATGGCAACACAATGGAAAGATTAAAACGAAATTTGAAATTGGTTTTGATGATGAATTATTTGCCTTTGGTGGTATTTACGATTCTTACAACGGAAAACAATCTTACAGCATTGTAACCACCGAAGCTGAAGGTATTATGAGGGAGATACATAATGTTAAACTTAGAATGCCAATTGCTTTAAAAACTTCTGAAGATATGGAAGCTTGGTTGAATGGAGACCGCATAAAAGGATCATCTGATTTTACTGCAATAAATTTAGAACCTATACAACTGAATTTGTTTTAAATATTAATTAACAGTAAGTTATGTTTTGTTTAATAATTTTTATGTATTTATTTTTTTAATTTTACTACAAAGAATAGGAAAATAGATTAAACATTCTTGAAAATAAAATCGCGCAATAAAATGAAAAAGAAATTGCTGTTGAAAGGTAAAATGAGGAGGAATTTTGATCCAATCTCTTTTTCATAAATTTAAAAGGTCCAAGTTTACACTTGGACCTTTTTTATAGATTTTTTCTGAATGTTTTTCTTTGTTTATGAGTAATTGGATTAAATGCTTTCCAAAGTTGTTGAGCTTTTAAATTCTCTTTTAAGATTGGGTTAGTTTCAATCGTTTCAATTCCTCTTTTTTGATATTTTTCATGCAGTTGCTGAAAAATCAGTGCGTTTATTCCTTTACTTTGATATTCAGGATCAATTCCGATCAAATAAAATTCAGCATGTGTACTAGTTTTCATTACACGCATAAGGTGCCACCAACCAAATGGTAATAAGCTTCCGTTAGCTTTCTTGAATCCTTCTGAAAAAGAAGGCATCGTAATCGCAAAAGCAATCATTTTACCTTCAGAATCTTTTACACAAGAAATAAAATCAGGATGTATAAATTTTAAATATTTCTCTTTATAATGCTCTATCTGAAACTTTTCTATCGGAACAAAACTTTGTAAATCTGCATACGTTTTGTTTAACAAAGCAAACATTTCATCTACGTAAGGCATTAATTCTGCAGTCGTATTAAAATTAAAATTTGATACATTATAACGTTTAGCAATTAAATCTGATAGACGTTTCGACTTTTCAATTTCTATGTCAGAAAAACTAAATTTATACTCTACCCATTCTGCTTCCGGAACAAAACCTAATTCTTGGATATGATTATAATAATATTCGTGATTATAAATACCGATCATTGTCGCTTTATAGTCGTAACCTTGCGTTAACATACCGGCTTTATCCATATTCGAGAATCCCATAGGACCTTCCATATACTCTAAATTATGCTGACGCCCTAAAATTTCAACTTCATTTAGAAGTGCTTTTAAAATCTCAACATCATTATCATAATCTAACCAACCAAATCTAACTTTAGATTTTTTCAATTTATTTACTTCAGTCCAATTTACAATTGCAACAACACGACCTACAGCTTTGTTGTCTTTAAATGCTAAAAGAAATTTAGCTTCAACTGATTTAAAAATATCGTTTGAAGGATCAAAACTTTTTAATTCGTTTTTCTTAATTGGTGGAACCCAAAATGAATTATTCTTATAAATTTGAAAAGGTAAATCAACAAATATTTTCCAATCTTTTGAAGATTTTACTTCTCTTACTTCAATCATCCTGTTAAGTATTATAATAATTGCGTATGAAGTTAATAAAAATTATTAAAGAATAATTTTCTCAACAATAGATTTATTATTTTGATTTTTCCCGTAAACTAAGATATATTCGGCTTTTGCATTGATTCCATTTGACTTAGATTGTAACTTAATAAAAATATGATCTATCTTTATTTTGTGTTTTGAAGTTGTAATTTCAACCCAACGCTTGTCACCATCAGTTTTAATATGTAATATACTTTTCTTTGAGGCTGCTAAAGAAAATTGAGTTTTTGATGCATTAGTGTAGCTTACTCCATAAGCAAACTTTCTCTGTATACCTGTTAATTCTTCTTTTTGAACTTTGTCTTCATAATTAATTCTAAAGACATCTATTGGATCTGATTTATCTCCGCTCCACTCGTATACAAATGTATTATGGTTAGAACTATGCTGAATATAAAACAATAAATCCTCTGTTATTTTAGGTTTTGGATAACCCTCTTGAGCCATTAAAACATTAAAAGATAAAAGCAAAAAGAGTAAAATTCTATTCATATGTTTATAGTTATATTATTGCTGTTTAAATTTAGTTTTTATCCATTCTATACCGATAGGTAAAAGTGAAAAAATTATTATCACAAAAACCATTATCTCAAAGTTATCTTTGACAATTGGAATATTTCCTAAAAAATATCCTGCTAACGTTAAACCAAGAACCCAAATAAACCCTCCGATAATATTGAACTTAATAAACGTAGCATAATGCATTTTTGATATTCCGGCTACAAAAGGAGCTAAAGTGCGTACAATTGGAACAAAACGAGCTATTACTATTGTTTTTGGACCGTATTTCTCAAAGAAACTTTCAGTTTTAGTAATGTCTTTGTCTTGTATGATTCTTTTTCCAAAAACTTCTTGACGAATTAATTTTAAACCTAATACTTTTCCTATCGAATAATTGGTTGTATCTCCCAAAACAGCAGCAATAAATAATAAGATTAAAACAAAGTATATATTAACCTGATTAGGAAAAGAAGCAGCCAACATACCAGTTGCAAATAATAACGAATCTCCAGGAAGAAAAGGCATTACAACAATACCCGTTTCAATAAAAATTAAGCAAAATAAAATCACATAAAACCAATGGTGATAGGTGATTAAAAATTGCTCTAAATACATATCAATATGAAGTAGATAATCTAATATTTCCATAATTAAAAGTATAAAAAAACTCGGTTCAAAATTTGAACCGAGTTACTATTTTTTAAGCTTCTTTTTTCGAGAATTTTTCTTTGTAAATTTCAAATATTAGAGGGAATATAGAAATTACGATAATTGCAAGAACTACTTTAGAGAAATTTTCTTGAACCCATTCCATTCTTCCTAAAAAGTATCCGGCTAAAGTTAAACTTACAATCCAAACAATACCTCCAACTACATTATATGTAATAAATGTTTTGTACGACATTTTTCCGATACCAGCTACGAAAGGTGCCAGCGTTCTTACGATTGGTACAAAACGAGCAATAACAATAGTTTTAGCTCCATATTTTTCGTAAAATTCGTGTGTTTTATCTAAATGCTCTGGTTGAACAAATTGTTTCCCGAAGATTTTTATTTGAACGGCTTTGTAACCAATACTTCGCCCGATGGTATAATTTAAAGTATCACCGAGAATTGCTGCAATAATTAATAAACCAACAATTATCCAAACATTTAAATCATTATCTGGTAAAGCAGCTACCATACCTGCTGCAAATAATAATGAATCTCCTGGTAAAAATGGCATTACAACAACACCAGTTTCAACAAAAATAATTAGGAATAATATAGCATAAAGCCATAATCCGTAGTCGTTAGCAAATTGATTCAAATGTTGATCAATATGCATTACAATGTCAAATAAGTTTAATAAAATTTCCATTATACGTTTTAAAGTTCGATAGGACTAAAAGCTTCTTCGATATGATTAATAAACCATTCAGCCTTTTTCTTTTCGAGTGCTAAAATATCAAATCTAACGTCAGCATTCATATTATTTATCATAATAAATTGATGCGCTGCTGAAATTAATAATTTTTTCTTCTTTTTATTGACAGATTCTTCTGGCGAAAGTAACGGATTGTATGCTCTTGCTTTAATTTCTACAATTACAATTAATTGATTTTTTTGAATAATTAAATCAATTTCTGCTTTTTGATAGATGAAATTTCGAGCTAAGATTTCATAGCCATTCTTTTCAAAATAATCTGCTGCAAAATTTTCAGCTTCTCTTCCAAAATCAAAAGACTTACTCATTTTGCTATTTTTAATAATTACTTAGTTCCGAATAAACGATCTCCTGCGTCTCCTAAACCTGGAACGATGTAACCGTTTTCGTTTAATTTTTCGTCTAAAGCTGCTAAATAAATTGAAACTTCTGGATAAATTGCTTGTACAGCCTCAACACCTTCTGGGCATCCAACTAAACAAGCTAAACGAACAGATTTTGCTCCTTTATCCTTTAAAATTTCAATCGCTTTGATTGCTGAACCACCAGTTGCTAACATAGGATCTACTAAAATCACATCACGAGATTCTAAATCTGTAGGAAGTTTACATAAATATTCTACAGGTTGCAACGTGTCGTGATCGCGGTAAAGACCAATATGTCCAACTTTTGCAGTAGGAATTAAGATATGAATTCCTTTTACCATACCTAAACCAGCACGCAAAATTGGAACGATTGCAATATCATTTCCTTTAATTTTATAACCTATTGCTTTGGTAATTGGAGTTTCAACTTCAATTTCTTCCACTTCTAAATCGCGTGTAATTTCGTAACACATTAATCCAGAAATTTCGTCCACTAATTCACCAAATTCTTTTGTTGTTGTGTTTTTATCACGCATTTGCGTAATTTTCGCTTTAACTAATGGATGGTTAATTACGTGTAAGTTATCTTGTTTCATAATCTTAATAATTGAATTGCAAATTTACTGAATTTGTATCGACTTTTAAATGAAGTTTTTCACCCATTTTCAAAGCTAAATTATGTCCGGTGTGTCCGGCTGGAAATTCAAATACAATCGGAATTTGATATTCCTTCACTAATTCATAAATAACTTCATAGGTTTTAGGATCATAAGAATGATTGTAATTTTCTTTATTTTCTTCCTCTGTATCCATGTGAGTAAAACTTCCTAAAATTAGCCCTGAAATTTGATCAAAAATTCCATTTCGTTTTAAATTCATCAACATTCTGTCCACAGCATACCAATTCTCGAACCAATCTTCTAAAAATAAGATTTTATCTTTCGGTTGAATTGCAGAATTACTTCCTAATAAAGAATAAACTATTGAAAGATTTCCTCCAATTAATTCGCCTTCAGCTTCACCAGTTTTATTGAATGAATTCGAAGTTTCAATATGATAATTTGTTGTTTCTCCTACTAATGCACGATATAAACTTGGGTAAGAATCTGAATGATATGTAACATTCGCTAATTTTTTCGCAGTAACACCATGAATGGTTTGATAACCTAACGCATTGATGTGATTATGAAAAACTGTAATATCTGAATACCCGATTATCCATTTTGGATTAATTGTAAATTGTTCAAAATTTAATAAATCAATTATCTTAACCGAACCATATCCCCCACGTGCACACCAAATCGCTTTAATTTCTGGATCATCTAATGCCCATTGAAAATCGGTTGCACGTTGTGTATCAGTTCCTGCATACGCATATCCTAAATTAAATGATTCGTAAATATTTTTTCCTAAAACAGCTTCAAATCCCCACGAATTAATCAAAGCTATTGCCTCATCCAATTCGCCTTTTAACATTCGTTTTGCTGGTGCTACAATCGCTATTTTATCTCCTTTTTTTAAATAAGAAGGTTGTATCATTTTAATAAATAATTTGAGTAAAGTTAAACACAAAAAAAAGACGAACATCAAATGTTCGTCTTTTTATATTATGATTAAAATAACTTATTAGAAAGTTAATCTAACTGTTGCATTCCAAGTTCTTCCGTATCCGAAGTAAATTTGGTTGTTTACATCAATTCCTTTGTAAGTTGTACTGTTTTCAGTTGCCTGAATGTTTGTACTAGCTTCTTGGATGTAGATGTGGTTTAATACGTTGTTTACATTGAAACGTAAAGTTAACTTGTTCGTATCAGTTAATTTAGTATTCCAAGTAACACCAGCATCCATGATGTTGTAAGATGGTAACTTTAAGTTTCCGTTTGCTTGGTTTACACGAGAACCGTATAAATCTCCGTTGTAACGGTAATCAGCATCAAAAGATAATCCACGTAAAACTTCGTAAATAAATCCAGCTCCTAATTGAGTTTGTGCAGAATCACCAACTTTTAAACCATCAAAGTTTTCTGATCTCGGAGTTCCAACAACATTTTGAGCTTCGTCATAGTTAGTAACTAATGAGTTTCCTTTGTATTCCCAGTTTCCGATAGATCCGAAACCTGTTAATGTTAAGTTACGCATTGGTTTGTAGCTAACTTCTAACTCAACACCTTTGTGCTCTTGTTTTACACCACGATTTACAGTGTAAATGTATTGATTTGTTAAACCAGGGAAGTTTGGATTTCCGTTTTCATCGATAAATTGACTAGATGAAGTGATACGGTTTTCCCAAGTTGTATAGTATGCATTTAAGTTAGCCCAGAAGTTTCTAGCTTTAAATTTGTAACCAGCTTCTAAACCTAAGATTTCTTCATTTTTAGCGAATGGATTTACATCATTCTTGTAGTTCATGAAGATATTGTTTTGGTATGGTTGACGAGAATAGAAACCAGCATTTGCGAAGACTTGGTGGTTTTCTGAGATTCTATAACTTGCACCCCCTTTAATGTTGTAACCAAAGTTATCAACTTTTTCAGATTTTTCTTGACCAGCTTCGTAGTTGAAGTAATCTAAACGTTGATTTGTTTGTTGAGAAACAGACCCTTGAACGAAAGCAGTAACTTTATCAGCAGTATACTCGAATTGAGCGAATAATCCACCGTAGTTAACGCGTTGTTTGTAATCCCATCCAATTTTATCCTCAGCATTTTCAGCAAATCCGTTTAATGCTTTCCATGGATTAGTAGAGAAAGTACGATCTACTTGGTAAGAAGGATTTTGTTTGTTTACAGTTTCTGTAAAGTAATCACCTCCTAATAAATTGTTTAATTGACGGTTGTGTTGTCCTTCGTAAGTTCTTAAATCGAAACCAGCGTTAAAACTAAAGTTATCGTTGAATTTGTGATTTAAGTTAGATACTAAACCAAACCATTGGTGGTTGTTTACAGAAGATTGGATACGACCTTTAGCCTCTCCTCCTTCAGCAATTTGACGATCAAAAATTGTTTGTAAATTTCTTTGTCCAGTTAAAGCATCTTTTCCTGTTCCAACAGAAGCAGATCCTCCTCCTCGTCCCCAAGAAGCGTATAATACTGTAGATAACGAAGTTTTATTAGAAATATCCCAATCCCAGTTTAAGTTAGCTACTGGCTTGTGGTAGTAATTTCTTCTTTCATTAACTTCTTTACCGTTTAACATACCCCAGTTACGGTTGTATTTACGTCCGTACTGTAATAAATCAGCAATTGTGTTAGCCGAGTTTTGGTCGTGCCATTGTGGAGCACCAGTTAAGATAAAGTTGATTGTATGATCTTGAGATGGTTTGTAACCTAAAGAGATAAAGTAGTTTTGACCTTGACCTTTAGTTGCATCGTTGTAACCGTTACCTTGCCAGTGAGACATCATAACAGAAACACCAAATTTATTGTTAATTAAACCTGTATTGTAACCTAAAGTTGTTTTGTAATAGTGGTCATTAGCAACACCTGTTGTTAAGAAACCTCCTTGCTTTTTATCAGTAGCTTTTGTTACGAAATTGTAAGTACCACCAACTGAAGAAATAGCTAATTTAGAAGATCCTAAACCACGTTGAATTTGTACAGCACTTGCGATATCAGATAATCCTGACCAGTTAGACCAATATAATGAACCATTGTCCATTCCATTAATTGGCTGTCCGTTAAATAAAAATGCTGTATT
Organism: Faecalibacter macacae; assembly: GCF_003687725.1. Lineage (GTDB taxonomy): Bacteria > Bacteroidota > Bacteroidia > Flavobacteriales > Weeksellaceae > Empedobacter > Empedobacter macacae. The sequence continues at coordinate 33,063 of NZ_RDOJ01000022.1, read as the reverse complement.
AGATTGATCGAAACCACGTGTAACTACGCGAGACTCTCCGAAACCTCCTGATTGACCTGCTACATAAACAGATGGAGTATTAACGAAAGCTTGAGTAATATCTGCTGCTCCAACTTTGTTTTCTAAAACATCTTTTCTAATTGTTGTTGCTGCGATTGGTGTTTTACGATCATCTTGTAAATCGATTACTCCTTTTCCAACGATTAATGTTTCAGCTAAAGATACATTTTCCTCCTCTTCAAATAATACAACTTCATTTTGAACTTTAGTTGAATCAACTGGTTCAACTACTTGTGCGAAAGTATGTGATGCCGTTAAGGCAAAAGCTCCTACTAATAAAAGCTTCATTGAGTTTAACCTCATCTTGAAATAGTTTAATAAGTTTACTCCTGCAAAGGTGAGAACTTATATTTTTGATTAAATCTATTTAGAGAACTAATTCTGCATAAATATAAATTTCAATATTATCTATCAATAATTAAACAACTCGCATTAATATTAAAAACTAATTAAATAAATAACATAAATATTCAATATTAATGTATCATTATAATAAATGAAATAATAGTTTTTAGATAAATAAAATTAATATTTATTCATAATGTATACTTAATTTATTCTTAACACCCAATTATTTAGAACCAGTCTAAGTAAAATAGCTAATAAAATCAATATCAAAATAAAAAAGGGCGAACTAAAAAGTTCGCCCTAAAAATATATTAAGAAAATTTATTTCTTATTAGAAGCTGTAAGTTACACCTGCAGACCAAGTTCTTCCAACAGCATATCCAATACCGTTACGGTCAATTTTAGACACGTATTGATCGTTGAATAAGTTTCTTACGTTACCTCTAAACTTGATCTTTTGAGATCCAATTTTAAAGCTGTAAGTTAAACCTGTATTAGCTCTTACGAATGGACTGATTCTTGCCGCTTGGTAAACCTCACCTTTTTCAGCAGAAGCAATAACATTCTCTGGATTAACTTGTCCGTAAAGACCTCCATTGTACATGAAATCTACATCCCAGTATAAGTTACGTGTAAAGTTAACTTTTGTTCCTAAACCGAAAGTTACTTGTGCAGCTTCACCGATATAAGATCCAGTTAAATCAACCTTACCACTTTCGATTACTTCATTTGTATCAGTATACATTGTTTCAAATGGTGTTTCTCCATCATATTTCCAATCACCTACAGATAAGAAACCGTACATTCCGAATGCTTTAGATAATTTAGCATCGAAATCAACCTCGATTCCTTTATGTACTTGTGTAACATCTGTGTAAGAAGTATAAATTGGTAATTGTGTAACTTCTCCTGCATCATTAACACCTCTAACAGTTCCAGACATTCCTAAGAATCTGTTCCCCCAAGTTGTGTGGTATGCATTAACGTTAACTCTTAAGTTACGAGTTTGGTATTTGTATCCAATTTCGAAACCTGTAATTTCTTCGTTGTCAATACTTGGTTTACGTAAATCAACTTTATTATATTCAAATACGTTATCTAAGAATGGTTGACGAGAATAGCGACCTGCGTTAGCGAAAACTGTATTTTCCTCATTAATTTGGAATGCAGCACCTCCTTTAACATTCCATCCTGTTTTATTTACTTTTTCAGAAGCGGTTTCTACACCACCATAGTTCCAAGTATCAAATTTTTGGTAGAATTGATTAGAAACAGCTCCTTGAGCGAAAACTGAGAATCTTCCTGTTGTATACTCAACTTGTCCAAATACACCTTGATAATTAATATCTTCACGGTAATCTCTACCAGTTCTTTGAGATTTATCAGCTGAATTGAATAATGCAGACCAAGGATTTGTACTAAATGTTTCAGTAACTTGTTTTACTGGACCTAATACATTAGTTCCATTAATTTTAGTATAATCTTGCCAAGTAGTTAATCCAAATAAATTATTCATTTGTTGGAAGTGATATCCTTTGTACATACGGATATCAGCTCCTAAATTAAATTGCCATCCTGTTTTAGTATCGTAGTTGAAGTTTGTTACACCTCCGTACCAAAAGTGGTTGTTAACGGATGTTCTTATAGCTGCACCCTTACTTTGAGTTCTATAAGGATTTGAATTTGTTGGAGAGTGGAAGTAACCTCCAAGACCATCAGCTTGTTGAGCATTAATAACTGAGAAGTTATCAAAGTTAATCATTCCATTAACTTGGTTAGATGAAGTTTGACCTTGACCTCCTGTACCACCTCCTGTACCTGTAGAAGCATATAATACTGTAGATAAAGACGCATTATCATTAATTGTCCAATCCCAGTTTAAGTTAGCTACTGGTTTGTGGTAGTAGTTAGTTCTTAAATTTTTCCCCTCACCGTTTAAATAACCATATTGATTATTATATTTTTTTCCGTATCCAAATTGCTCAGCTGTAGCCCATTGAGACTCACTCTTTGTAGAGTAGTTTTGTCCGTGTTCTTGTGGAGCACCAAAGATCATGAAGTTAAATTGATGACGCTCGTTTGGTTTGTAACCAACAGAAACGAAATAAGCTTGTCCTGAACCGCTAGTACCCATTGCATAACTTCTGTGTGCTTGCCAGTGGTTAAATAAAACAGAAGCACCCCATTTTCCTTTCATACCTGTATTGTAAGCAATAGTAGCTGATTGATAGCTATCATTACCAACATTATATCTTACATAACCACCTTGTTGTTTATCAGTAGCTCTTGTAACCATGTTTACAGTTCCACCAACAGATGAAATTGCTAATTTAGAAGAACCTAAACCACGTTGTACCTGTACAGCGTTTGCAATTTCAGCTACAGCAGACCAGTTAGACCAGTATAAGTTACCGTCTTCCATACCATTAATTGGCTGTCCGTTTAATAAGTAAGCTGTATTTTGACTGCTGAATCCACGTAAGAACATTTTAGAATCACCAAAACCTGATGATTGATCTGCTACGTAAACAGATGGTGTAGTAGTGAAGATTTCTGGAAAATCAACATTTCCAGATGCTTTATCTTGAATTGCTTCTTTAGTAATTGTAGAAACCGCTACCGGAGTTTTACGATCTTCTACTAAATCGATTACCCCTTTACCAACAATTAAAGTTTCTGTTAAAGATACATTTTCTTCGTTGTTAATTGAAGTAGAATCAATTGGCTCAGTTACCTGACCAAAAGACATTGTTGCTGCTAAAGCAAAAGCTCCTACGAATAAAAGCTTAGTTGAGTTTAACCTCATCTCTTGAAATAGTTTTAAAAGTTTACAAAGCAAATTTCGAGATTATAGATTATTAAATCCTTATTTTAATATTAAAAAATTGTAATGTTTAAAGTGATTTTTGGCATTGATTTTTAATTCTCAAAAAAAATGATGTTTTTTTATCAATTTAATAATTTACAATCAAATATAAACAATATAAATTAAGAATTTAATAACGAAAATGTAATTTTATTAACCTATTAAAATAGTGGAGTTTAAGAATTTTATCCTTTTTTTCGATGAATTATCACTTTTTTAATAAAAGTTTAGAAGATTATTCAGTCTGATTTTAATTATTTAGAATCAGTCTAAGAGATTTTGAGCAGAATTATATATGTTAACAAAATCTTAGAATAGAAATATATTTTCTATATAGTAATTAAATAATGAACACTTTAAAGCATTCAAAATATACCTATTCAGAAAATCATTTCTAAACTAAAATTATATTAATCTCATAAAAATTGAGAGGATGTAAACTAATAATAAACGAAGCAGAATGCTCCTGTACTATTCAATGGTTTCATAAATTTAGACTCTTTTTTCTAATAAACAAACCATAAAGACAAATTTTATGAGTTTTTTATCACTCTATTTTCGGGTAATCCAGGCATAATATGGCGATTCAATAAAGTCTTTAAGCGAAGTGTATTTTCTTAACTGCTTTATCTTCTTCTTTTTAACTTCTGAAACTATGAAAATTGTATAAAAATCTTTTTGATGAAAAATATTTTTACTTTGTAAGATTATTTTAACATCTTGAAAATCAGATTGAGCTAAAGTCACTAATTCATCTTTATCTTGGATCAAATCTTTATACGGTAATGTATTCTTTAATTCTTGCACAGAATTATATTTTCCTAGATAAAACGGTTTAACGCCACCAATTTCATACACTTTTATATTTTTATCAGGTGTCAAAACCACTTCAAACGTTGTATTTTCGTCTTTCAAAATAGAAATTAAACGATTTTCAGTTTCAATTACTTTATTCGATAATTTAAAATTTACTGGAAATGAAGATGAAACTGCTAAAGGCTGACCATCTTTAGTTGATTTAGAAGGAATAATTTTCAATCGTTTTCGCTCTAATTCATTTACCATGTCAATAAAAGCTAAAACTGTGTATTCTTTATAAATTGGATTATTAGATTCTATTTGCTTTAACTCTAAATTTCCATCAGGTTGTATTGTAAATTTTAAATTTGCTGCTGCATCTCCAATGTTGAGATATTCGAACGAATCGACATAATTTTGTAAATGTCGCGTATAATTAGAAGTTAAATTCTTTTGAAAGCATGCAAACTGTTCTTCTCTTTCCTTTATCTTTTCGCATCCAGGAAAAATTGCAACCGTAAATTCGTTTGCTTGGGATGTTGATTGAGCAATAGCAGAAGTGAAAAATAATAAAGTTGATAGAAATGAGAAGATTTGTTTCATTTTAGTAAATATATTTTGATTGTTCTGATTTTAAGAATTTATCCATTGTATTAAACTCCTTTAATAATACTTCATTTTCGTAATATGAAATTTTAAATTTCTCTTGCTGATTTTTGAAAACATTTTCTACTTCTAATTTTACCTTTTTACCATTTACATTTTTTTCAACAATAAGATTCTTTGATTCTAAAGTCAAAGGTTTTAAAACGTCTACTAAATAAAACTCCATGATTGAATTTACTGTTCGCACCAACTCTTTGTCTTTATTATATATATTAAAAGTAAAATCTTTATCTAATCGAACGATATAATCCCCATTTTGTAAAGTAAAAAGTATTGGCTTCTTATCTATATCATTAACTAAAAGTTCCTCATTAAGATATTTAAGAGGTAAATTAAAAGCTAAAATTGCAGGTTTTCCATCTTGTGATTTTGCAGGTACAATTTTTTTCTTTGTATAATCTTGTATTTTATTAAAAAAATCAAAAATACTAGTTGCAAGATTATTCACTAATACAGATTGCTTATCAGAAGATTTATACTGATATTCTCCCGCGATACCAATTCGAAAGTTAACAGATTCTTGTACCGAACCTAATCTAGAGTAATTATTAAGATTCCTATATAGATAAAAGTAAGATTGCAACAACTCAACAGTATATGTATTAAAACACTGTATACGTTCAGCCTTTTCAGAAAATTGTTCGCATCCTGGCGCAATTGGATATTGTATTTGCCCGAAAGTAATTGTAGTAAAAAAAGTTATTAGTAGAGTAAGTTTTTTCATGTTATAAATATCGAAAAAGTTCATAAAAAAAAGGAACATTCTAATGAATATTCCTTTAATAAATTATTTTATTGCTTTTAAACTTATATCGAAATTTGGAGCTGAATGTATAATTGCACCCGAAGAAATAAAATCGACTCCAGTTTCTGCAATCGCGCGAACCGATTCTTTTGTAATTCCACCCGAAGCTTCTGTTTTTACTCTTCCTCCAATAAATTCAACTGCTTCTTTCATTGTTGTTAAATCAAAATTATCCAACATAATAAAGTCAACTCCTGCAGCTAAAGCTTCTTTCACTTCATCCATATTTCGCGTTTCAACTTCAATTTTTAAATCTAAATTATTCGCTTGTAAATAGGCTTTTGTTTGAACAACAGCTTTCGTTATATTTCCGCAAAAATCTACGTGATTATCCTTTAACATCACCATATCGTACAATCCAAAACGATGATTTTCTGCACCACCAATTTTCACTGCCCATTTTTCAATCATACGGAAATTTGGCGTCGTTTTTCGTGTATCTAAGATTTTTGTATTAGTTCCTCCTACCAATTTCATCATTTCGTTGGCATAAGTTGCAATCCCCGACATGCGTTGCATACAATTTAAAGCCAAACGTTCGCACGTTAAAATTGACTGAGCAGAACCTTTAATCTTAAAAGCTACATCGCCATATTTTACCTCATCACCATCGTTCATAAATTGTTCAACTTGTAAATCAGGATCAAATGTGTCAAAAATGATTTTTGCTAATTCAATTCCAGCAATAATACCATTGTCTTTTACTTTTAATTCAGCTTCCTGAATTGCTTCATAAGGAACCGATGCTAATGTCGAATGATCGCCATCGCCAACATCTTCTAAAAAAGCTTGACGAATAAATTGTTGTAATTTTTGTTCTGTTATATAATGTGGAAATTCCATGTTATCTATAAGTTAGTTTTGCAAATTTTGATTGATTAAATTCTTCTTTTGTTTTATACGAATAATATTCGGCCCAAGTATCTTTTTCTTCACGAATAACTTCAATTAAAACTTCATCTTCTGGTTTATTACTAAAGAAATTTTTCATCTGAATAATATATTCTTTCCCTTCCAATTCACCTTTTGTAATTAAAGTATTTCCTGACGAAAACGCTTCATTAATTTTAGTTGCATAAGGTTCTACCGTTGCTAATTCGAACAAATTATTGTATTTTCCTAAATAGAAATTTCTTCCATTTTTGTCTATTCCAATCGTACGAATTACGTTTTCTTTATTCAATCTAATTTCTATTATTTCATCTTCGAAATCAATTGTAAAAAGTACTCGCTCGAAGGCTGGAATAGAAGTATAAATTGTTTCGTCAAATTCAGAATCAAAACGAACCGGAATCGTCATAAAAACATCCATAGGATCTCCTTTTTGATCTAATCCTGGCTGAATAGTAGCTTCTAATTTGTCTAATTTATTTTGAATCATCACAATACTTGACCAAACAAAACTATTGAAAATTGGATTAGCTCCGTCGACATTAATATCTCCGAATTTCCCTTCTTTATCTATCTTGAAACGTAATTTAGAACTTGTATCACCGATGTGTAAATAATCTGCAATGTTCGAAAAGAATTCAATTTCATTAGCTATCGCTTGATTAAACGTTTCGTTAAAACATTTTTTTACCTCATCATTCGATTTAAAATGTTCACAACCTACAAAAACAGGCATCTTATCAACTTTTTTGACTTGTTGTGCATGTACACTTGTAAAAGCTGTAAATAGAGCAATAAATGCCAATTTCTGTAATTTCATTTTATAAATCTTTATTGTAAAAAGTTCCTTTATTTTCTTTTTGATTGATACTTTGCTGAATGATTAATTGCGCCACATCAACCAAATTTCTAAGTTCTAATAATTTTGGTGAAATAATAGAGAAGTTATAAATCTCTTTCACCATTTTTTCTATCTCATTGACACGAATTTGAGCAATTTGTAATCGTTCGTTACTTCGAACAATTCCGACCAATTCACTCATCATCGCTTGTAATTGTTTACGGAAATATGAAATCAAAACGAGCTCTTCTTGTACTTTCATTCCTTCAGCATTCCATTCTGGAAAATTAAAGTTAGATATAGAAAAGTCATTTTTGTCTAATTTTTCAATCGCATCCAAAGCTGCACGATGACCAAAAACCATTGCTTCTAATAACGAATTTGATGCTAAACGATTCGCTCCGTGTAAACCTGTATTTGAACATTCGCCAACAGCAAAAAGATTTTCAATCGAAGTTTTTCCGTCTAAATCGACATCAATACCTCCGCATAAATAATGCGAAGCCGGAACAACCGGAACCAATTCGGTAAACATATCATATCCTTCGTATTTACATTTTTCGTAAATATTTGGGAAATGTTCTAAGAATTTTTTTTGATCTAAATGACGACAATCGATGTATACGAAATCATCACCTCGCAATTTCATTTCGTTATCAATTGCACGCGCAACAATATCACGCGAAGCTAATTCTTCACGTTCATCATATTTATGCATAAACAATTCACCATCCGAAGTTCTTAGTTTTGCTCCAAAACCACGAACAGCTTCAGAAATTAAAAATAATTGTCCGTCCATTGGCGAATAAAAAGCTGTGGGATGAAACTGTATAAATTGCATTCCTGAAACTTTTGCTTTTGCACGACGCGCTAATCCGATTCCGTCACCTGTTGCAATAATAGGATTGGTTGTATTTTTATAAACATGGCCAACTCCACCAGCTGCTAATAAGGTAACTTTAGCCAAATGACGAATTACTTTTTGCGATTCTAAATCTAAAATATAAGCTCCGTAACAAGTTGTTTCATCAGCAAAATCACGATTCAAATGATGTTCAGTAATTAAATCTACAACAAAATGATGTGTCAATATTTCGATATTTGGATAGTTTTTGATCGCTTCTAACATCGCGCGTTCAATTTCCCAACCCGTAATATCTTTATGATGAACAATTCGGTTTTCGGTATGACCACCTTCTCGGCCTAAATCGTAAATTCCTTCCTTATTCTTATCGAAACGAACGCCCCAATCTACAATTTCTTTGATACGTTCTGGCGCTTCTTTCACAACTGCTTCTACAGCCGAAAGTTTACACATCCCATCTCCAGCAATCAACGTATCTTCTATATGTTTCTCGAAACTATCGTTAATAAAATCTGTAACTACAGCAACACCTCCTTGTGCATATTTGGTATTTGTTTCATCTTGATTCGCTTTAGTTACAATCGTAATTTTTGCATCAGGATGCTTAATTGCAATTTTTAAAGCGTATGATAAACCTGCAATTCCAGAACCAATGACTAATACATCTTGAATAGCCATTATTTTATTTTTTCAGATAATTCTAACATTCGATTAATCGAAGACAAAGCTTTTACGCGTAATTCTTCTTCGATCTGAATTTCTGGTAATTCGTATTTCATACATAAATATAACTTCTCTAAAGTTGATAACTTCATGTAAAAACATTCAGAACAATTACAAGATTCGTCTTGAACCAATGCTGGAATTAATTTTTTATTTGGAGCTAATTTTTGCATTTCGTGCAAAATACCTTCTTCCGTTGCTACGATAAATTCTTCAGCCTCATTTTCTACCACATAATCTAACAAACGAGAAGTTGACCCAATAAAATGAGCGAATTTTAATAAATCTTCTTGCGCTTCTGGATGTGCGATTAATTTTGCGTTAGGATTTTCTGCCATTTGTTGAGCAATTCTTTCTAAAGAAAAAGCTTCGTGTACAATACAAGCGCCATCCCAAAGAATCATCTTTCTATTACAAACCTGATTTAAGTAACGACCTAAATTACGATCTGGCGCAAAAATAATTTCTTGCTCTTCTGGTAACGAATTGATAATTGCCTCCGCGTTAGATGAAGTAACAATAATATCAGATTCAGCTTTTACACCCGCATCACAATTAATATAACTTACCACAATTGCATTTGGATGTTTTTCGCGTAAACCACGTAAACCTTCTGCCGAACAAGAATCAGCTAAAGAACAACCAGCTTTTGTATCTGGTAAAACAACTTTTTTTGTTGGATTTAAAATTTTAGCTGCTTCTGCCATGAAATGAACTCCACAGAAAACAATCATATCTGCTTCTGTTTTTGCTGCGGCACGAGCTAATTGTAAAGAATCCCCTAAATAATCAGCTAAATCTTGAATTTCGCCTGATTGATAATAATGAGCAAGAATTACTGCATTCTTCTCTTTACGAAGTTTATTAATTTCTTCAACTAAGTCAATCCCTTTCGGAATTTCTACGTTTAAATATCCTTTTTTATCTAAATTTTCAATCGCCTGATCTAAAGTAAGCATAGTCTTTATATAGTTATTATAATGGAAGTGATTTTAATTCCAATAAATTCATTTTAAGTACCAAAAATAACGATTTTCAAACGAACATTTATCAGACTTGAAACAGATATAAATAAAGATTACAAAAACTTTGCTTATAAATTAGGTAATAAATATTGAAGCAATTAACTTTGCTCAAACATTACACAAATGCAACAGCGCGAAGATTTCTTATTAAAAGCTTACGAGCTTGGAATTATTAAATTTGGAAACTTTACTTTAAAAAGTGGAATTGAATCTCCTTTCTACGTAGATTTAAGACCATTAGCTTCTAGTCCTCAATTATTAAAAACATTAGCCAATAACTTATTAGATTTAGTTGATGATGTACAATACGATTTAATCTGTGGTGTACCTTACGCAGCTTTACCAATGGCAACTACAATGAGTTTGACTTGTAACATTCCTTTAATTATTAAACGTAAGGAAAACAAAGGTTACGGAACTAAAAAGATGGTTGAAGGTGTTTTTGCTGAAGGACAATCTTGTTTATTAGTAGAAGATGTTATTACTTCTGGACAATCTTTATTAGAGACAATTGACCAAGTAGAACGCGAAGGTTTAAAAGTTAAAGATCTTGTTGTCGTTTTAGATCGTGCGCAAGGCGGAACTGATAAATTAAAAGAGCAAGGTTATAATGTAAGAACATTATTTACAATACACGAAGTAATTGATATTTTACACAAATACCACCGTTTATCTGACGATGAAGCAAAAAAAATTAAAGAATTTTTAGCTTTACCACCAGAAGCAGCTCCAGCAAAACAACGTATTGCATTAGAAGACAAGAAAATCGTTCATCCAGTAGGGAAACGTTTAGTTGAGTTAGCATTAAAAAAACAATCAAACTTAATTGCTTCAGCAGATTTAATTACAACTGAAGAAATTATTGATTTTGCTAATAAAGTTGGTGAACACATTGTCGCATTAAAATTACACTCAGATATTATTCAAGATTTCTCTGATAACTTAATTGTTGAATTAAAGAAAATCGCTCGCGAAAAAGAATTTTTATTATTCGAAGATCGTAAGTTTGGAGATATTGGAAATACGCAAGAATTACAATTCAAGAAATCGATTTACAAAATTTCTGATTGGGCAGATTTAGTAACTGTACACCCAATTGGAGGTTTAGAATCTTTAAAAGTTTTTGAAAATACAGGAGTTATCACTATTGTTGAAATGTCTTCGAAAGGAACTTTAACAGACGATTACTACTTTACAAAAGCGATTAACGTTTCGGAAGAATCAGGAAATGTATTAGGAGCTGTAGCACAACGTCAAATTCCGGATAATTTATTGTTATTTACTCCTGGAGTTAATATTTCTTCTACTGGAGACAGTAAAGGACAACAGTACAATACACCAGAGTTAGTATTTAAAAATTACCATACAGATTTTATGATCGTTGGTCGTGGAATTTATAAAGCTGTTGATGTTAAAACTGCTGCAAAAGAATACCAAACATTAGGATGGATTTCTTACTTACAAAGTTTAAATGACTAATCGAAAGATTTTATTATACATAAAAAGGAACTCAAATTGAGTTCCTTTTTTTATTTTATTTATCGTAACACCTTAGTTTCCTTAATTCCTGACTTCAAGAAAAAATCATCCAATAAATTCATTTTCTGCATACATTTATCTCCTAATGTAATTTCTTCATTACTTGTTCTAAATTGATCACAATCAAAACATATTTCAATAAATTCTAATAAATTATCATCTTTATCTAAAAATAAAATAGCATTATTAGGCATATAACATAAAGAATGCATACCTATGTTTAAATTTTTCTTATAACCGTAATTAAAAATAATATCTGTTAATTCATTTTTTTGATTGTCTTTTAAGTAAATAAACTCTTTGAATCTTTTTTTATCAAATAAAATTCTATCTTCTTTTAAGCTTCTGAAATAATCTTGCATTTCACTACCCATCACTTGCGCTCCTTTTTCTTTTGGTAAATACGTAGCTAAAACAACTTTAGCTGATATGTTATAAGGATATATTTTATTCCTTTCAGAAACAGTTAATTTATCCTGTTTTACACATGACATATTTTTATAAAATAATTTTTGTTTGTATTGACTACCACAACTTATCAGTGTAAATAACCCAATTATTATAAAACTATATTTCATCATTTATTTCAAAATAAATTTATGCGTTAATTTTTCTCCAGAGGTTGTTTCCAATAAAAGAATATAAGCTCCATTTAGTAACTGATTCAAGTTTATTTTATCGTTGTTATTTACTTGATTTTTTGTTGCAACTTTTTGTCCTGCTACATTAATAACAGTCGCAGATTTTATGGTTTGATTAGACGGGACTTCAAAACCAACATATTTTTGATTCATGTAAAATTTAGCTTTTGCTTGATCCACATTTCCTATTCCTAAAATTTCAGTTCTTTTTGCAGCTTCAACCAAGAATTCGATAGCTAATTTTGTAAACTTCGCAGCGTGCGATGGAGTTGCTCCTAAATTAGTATATGTATCTTGAGTCGTATGAATCAAATGATTTGAATCGTTAAAAGATGCCTCAAAAGGAAAAGCTGCTGGATAATTATTCATTGCCCAAGAATAATGATCTGAACAACCATAATTACATCTCGTAGTTCCGTAAGAGAATTGGTGATTTCCTATTGTATTATATTCTTCCATCAATTCAATCAAAAATAAATTTAACGTATTGTCAATAAAATAATCTGTAGCTAAATAAACATCTTGAGTTGAACCTTTATACGCAGTCATATCAAATTGGACATAACCAACAACGTTAATTCCTTCATTCGCATATGATGTTGCAATTTCATTAGAACCTACCAAGCCAATTTCTTCAGCTGCATAAGCCATAATTTCAACCGTACGTTTTGGTTTAAAGTTATTTGTTAATAAAACACGTGCTGCTTCTGTAATTGTTGCAATTCCGGATGCATTATCATCAGCACCTGGAGCAACAGCTTTATTAAAACCTGAAACTGTAGAATCTAAATGTCCACCGATTATTACATATTCAGATGGCAATTCGTTTCCATTAATCGTTAAGACAACCGATTTCATTGGTGTATTAACATGATCTACAATACGAACCGAAACATCATTTTGGCGACCAGCCGTTGCTATTATTGCTTCCCAACGTTCTTTTAAATCCTGTGCAGCAACATTTGCCTCAGCTCTAGTATGGAATCGAGTGCCGTAATTTTCTAAATGCTGAATTAATTCTTCAATATTATCTTCGTTTACATCATTCAATATCTGATTTACATACGCTTGTTCAGTAATATTATAATTTAAAACCTGTCGTGCCTCAACAACCGGACGCTGAATTAATTTATTTACTTCAGCTAGCGAAGCATGTTGTAAATATCCAGGACCGTGCGAAAGAATTTTCTGATGTAACTCGTGCGCTACTTCTGGATGAATATAAACAGAAGCCAAATTCCTATTAGTAAGTAATATATCAATTTGATTTGGATAAGATTCCTTTAATTCTTTAGCGTGCGAAGCCTCCATTGATGCGTAAACAAATTCAGATTTATCTTGTGCATTTGAAGTTATACATGCCAAAAAGCCTAAAGCTATTAAGGTAGATTTAAAATTCATACAATGTTAATTAAGCTACTAAAATACTATTTATTAACATATTAACACGTTAATAAAACAAAAAAGTCACAACCGAAGCTGTGACTTTAATCTTTTATTTTTTTAATGCAAATTAGTCTTTAAACTGAAACTTAATGTAAGTAATCGTTTTTCCTAATGCTTTAAATTTCTCTTCGTAATATGTCTGTACATCAGTAACAATAGAAGGCAATTCTCTGTTATCTGGATGATAAACATTGTGAGATGATTTAATTACTTTGTGTCCTAATAATTGAATCATTCCGTGTGTATATCCATGTAAAAATTCAGAATCTGTTTTTAAATTAACTGTTCCTTCTGGTTTTAAGATTTTATTGTAACGATCTAAAAACTCTGGATTAGTTAAACGGTGTACAGTTCTTCTGTATTTAATTTGAGGATCTGGGAAAGTAATCCAAATTTCACTTACTTCGTTTTCTGCGAAAACTTGATCGATTAATTCGATTTGTGTTCTCATAAAACCAACGTTATCTAAACCTTCTTCCAATGCAGTTTTTGCACCTCTCCAGAAACGAGCACCTTTAATATCAATACCAATAAAGTTACGATCTGCCTCACGACGAGCCATTGCTACCGTATATTCTCCTTTTCCACAACCTAATTCCAATACAATTGGGTTATCATTTTTGAAGAAATCTTTATTCCAATTCCCTTTTAACGGAAAGTTATTGACTGCTTCATCACGTGTTGGTTGAACTACATTTTCAAAAGTTTTGTTTTCGTTAAATCTTCTGATTTTATCTTTTCCCATTTCGGATTAATTAATTTGCTGCAAAATTACGAGAAAATACTGAATACTAAAAACATCCATATTTTTATAATTTAAGACAATATGATAGATGTTTTATAATAATGTAAAAAGGTTTGCTATTTTTGTAATGAATATAAATTAGAAAAAATGGATTTTATTAAACAATTTCATAGTGGTTGGGCATATTTAACAATCTTAATGGGTGTTATTTTTGTTGTATCAACTTTAGTGTATGCAGTTTCTAAAAAGGATACTGATAACGTAGTAAAGAAAATCGGATTAATTACAACAATCGCTTTCCACGTACAATTATTAGTAGGTTTAGTATACTACATCATGAAATTTTCTCAATTTGAAGGTGGAAACATCATGAAAAGTGACATTTTACGTTTAACTTTCGTAGAGCACCCAATGATGATGATTGCTTCTGTAGCGTTTATGACAGTTGCTAATGCAAAATTAAAGCGATCTACAATTGTTCCAATGTCTATTGTTATTTTTGCAGTAGTTTCTATGGCTTGTTTATTATCAAGAATTCCTTGGGCTATTTGGTTAGGATAAAACTTTAACACAATTACATATTAAAAAAGAGTATTAATAATTAATACTCTTTTATTTTTTATTTAATTTTACCCTTCTCATTAATATACTTAATCAGATAATAAATATTTATTCTACCTATTTTGGCATTAGAATTGAATTAAGTGTAAATGAAAAAAATGACTGCTAATATGAAAATTTGGAATTATATTCTTTTTTTGGTTCTTGCTGTAACATCAATTAATCTTAATGCGCAGCATCAATTTCATACATCAAATACAAATATTGATTACGAAATAGAAAGTGGAACTTTAAACATAACTGCTCGTTTATATACAAATGGTATAGAAAAAGCGATTGGTGAAAAGACTGGAAATAAATCTTCTTTTGACGCAAAACTGAAAGGATATATTAACAAAAATGTTGATATAAAAGTGAATGGAAAACCAGTAAATGTTACTTATTACGGTTTTCAAACAAACGATCAAACAACAAGAATTTATTTAAAAGCTGAAAAAATTAACGACATTTCGTCTTTAGATATAAGATTTGCTTTATTAATGGATTCATTTGAGGATCAACAAAACTTTATCAATGTTGACATCAAAAACAATAAAAAGAAATTCATTATTCGTAAAGAAAGTGAAGTCATTAAAATAAACTTCTAAAAAAACGCCTCAGAAATCTGAGGCGTTTTTTTATGCTTAAAAATTATCTCTTACTAATCGTAACAACTTTTCGTTTTCATTTCTAACCCAAGACAAATCTTTAGTTACATTATTATTCATCATACTAAATATTAATGTTTTTCCTGATTTTGTTTTTAAATAACCACTTAATGTTACTGTATTAGACAATGTTCCTGTCTTTGCATAAACATAAGGTTGAGCTGAATCTTTGTAACGATTTTTTATTGTTCCCGTTTTCCCTCCAACAGGAAAAATATTAAACAATCTATCTTCAGAAAATTCAGTATATAATTTTTCTAAAACCTGCGACATATTCTGAGGCGTAAAAAGATTATAACGCGATAAACCCGAACCATCATTCCAATTTGGTTTTTGTTTTAAATCAACCAAATATTTAGATGAAATAGTTTTTATGGTTTGAGCTGAACTTAATTTTCCGTTCATTGTACTTGATGAAAGTATTAATAAATGTTCTGCCAAAAAATTATCACTTTCTTCCATCATTTCTTTATAAATTTTATCCGATGATGCGCTATAAAATACAGTTACCGGAAATGGTAAAGGAGATTTTGTCATTTCAACAGGTTTTCCAATAATTTCTGTAATTGCGTCTTTTATTACATCTTCTTTTACAATAAAAGGAACTTTTACAGAAGAAGATCTTGCGCCAATATAAAATTGGTTATCATAAAAATCTCTTGCTTCTTGTGCTTCTTTTACAGTTGTTTTTTCTTTAAAAACTGATGGAAATGTTTTTAATGTATTTCCTGATTTTGTAATCGTAACTAAATTTTCGTTAATTGGGAATTGACTTCTTTCTGGCGAATAATTTTTTCTAAAATCATCCCAAGTCCATCCAGGAAGAAAAGATTCTTCATCAAAATTGTTCCAATGAAAAACTATTTTTGTTCCGTTGTTTTTTAAAAATTGTAAAACTTTAGGATTCTTAAATTTCGGATGCATAAAAGTAGGATCACCTGTCCCTTCTATATGCAGCTCCTCTCCTTTCATTACATATTTAAATGCCGGAATAGAATCTGATAAAGTTTTCATTGCGGCATACAACGTAAAAATTTTAGTGTTTGATGCTGGCGTAAAATATTTATTTCCATTATACGAAAAAACTTCTTTCTTCTCTTGAGGATCGTACAGATAGAACCCTACAAACTGAGTTTTATAAAAATCGCTATCTAAATGATTTTGCAATGCTTCAGTTTGTCCAAACGCCCAACTAAAAAGTAAAACAAATAGGAACTGTATTCCTTTGTATCGCATGTTTACTAAATTTTAATTAATCGTTGATAGGTAATTGATCATTTGATGAATTGCGAACAATCATTTCAGTATGTGGATAAGGAATAGAAATATTATTTTTATCTAAAGCATATTTAATGTTACGGTGTAATCGCCAATAAGCTGTCCAATAATTTTCATTTTTTATCATACAACGTACAGCTAAGTTGACACTGCTATCTGCAAATTCTAAAATCTCAACCGTCATATTTTGATCCTTTTCAACTAACTCTTCTTTTCTCAAAACTTCTAATATCACTTTTTGAGCTTCTTCAAAATCATCATCATATGAAATCCCAATATTTACATCTAAACGACGGAATTCTTTCACTGAATAATTGGTAATAGGATTATTAAATAAATTCCCATTAGGCAACGTAATCACCTGTCCTTTTGCTGTAGCTAATTTAGTATTCAAAATACTGATTGATTCTACTGTACCTTCTAATCCTTGGGAGATAATGTAGTCGCCTACTTTAAATGGTTTAAAAATGATAATTAAAATCCCAGCAGCGAAATTAGATAAAGAGCCTTGTAACGCTAAACCAACGGCTAAACCAACCCCACCAATTGCTGCGATGAAACCTGAGGCATTTAACCCTAATCGGTCCACCACAAAAATAACGATGATGACTTTTAGAACAATATTAATAATAGGAATCAAGAACGTACGAATCGAAAGATCAACATCACGTGCTATCATTCGTTTTTCAACGATTTTACGAATACGATTTGCTAACCAAAACCCAACGGTTAACGTTAGAATCGCAGAAACTAAACTCCATCCAATTTCGGATCCTTTTGTAATTAATAGGTTCGTTACATACTCCAAATCACGCAAAGGCGTTTCGATAACATCCTTTAAGCTGTCTACAGGTTCATTCTCTTGCATTTTCTTAAAATTTATTGATTAAGGTATTATTTCTCACAAAGTAGCAGAAAAAATATGAATTATAAAATCTCGACTTATAAAACTTTAAAGCAGAATATTTTGGCACAATATTAGTGAACGTAAATAATTGATAACCAAAACCTTTACACTATGTCTATTAACATTATTGACTTGGCTAAACAGTACTTAACGCCAAGCACAATTTCACACGTTTCTCAAGAAGTTGGAGAAAGTGAATCGACAGTTAGCAAAGCCATTAGCGCATTTATTCCTATTATTTTAGGAGGATTAGTAGAAAAAAATTCAAGCGCAAGTGGTTTATTACATTCATTAAAATCTTTCGGAGCATCTAAAGGATTAAATTCTTTATCTACTACAACAGAAACCTCTCCTGTATTAACAACAATTATTGATACATTATTTGGTTCTAACAAATCAACAATCATTGATAAAGTTGCATCATTTGCAGGACTTTCTTCAGGATCATCATCAAAATTATTTAACGTTGCTTCAGAAGCAATTTTAGGATCAATTGGTAAACACGCAAGTGATCATAATTTAGGTGAAGCAGAATTTTCTAGTTTATTAAATACTGGTAAATCATCGTTAATGTCATTAATACCTGCTGGTTTAGGTTTAGGATCATTAGGATTAGGAAATATTTTTGGCTCTGATAAGATTGAAACTCCAAAAGTTGAAACTTACACAAAAAGAGTTGAAGAAGAGGTAAAACCTTATGTAAGTCCATCTTATGATAACGAACCAGAGAAAAAATCAAGTATTTGGAAATGGTTATTACCATTACTACTATTATTATTAGGTGGTTATTTAATCTGGAACTTCTTGAAAAAACCAAAAACAGAGGTTGTGGATACTACAGTAAACGTAGAAAATGTTGATACTGTAACTAACGTTGCAACACCTACTGTTAGTGATATTAATCTTGATGGTGTTAACTTAAAAGGTTATTTAGGAGGTTTCGAAGAACAACTTATTTCTTTCATTAATTCTCCTGATTATACTAATTTAACGGAAGATCAATTAAAAGAAAAATGGTTCAACTTTGACAATGTAAACTTTGTTTTCGGAACTACAGATCAATTAGAAGATGGATCTAGTGTACAGTTAGATAACTTAGCACAAATTTTAAAGAAATATCCAAATGCTAAAATTAAAATTGGAGCATATACGGATAAAGTAGGTGATGATGCAAACAATAAAGCATTATCTCAGAAACGTGCTGATTTCATCAAAGCTGAATTAGGAAAATTAGGTGTTGGTGCCCAAGTTGTTGGTGCGGAAGGATACGGTGAAGAATTTGCTACTGTTGACGAAGCTGCTTCTGACGAAGATAGAGCTACTGACAGAAAAATGTCTGTAAGATTCACAAAATAATTGATTTAACATACGTTTAATTCAACTTGATATTTCTTAAATAGGAGTAATGTTATGCATTACTCCTATTTTTTTATTAAAATTTCGCTTTGTTAAAGTGTATCAACACAAACAATTAATATCTTTGCACACTATGAAATTTTCAATTGATAAAAAAGACGAATTTTCAAAGGCAAGAGCAGGTGTTTTAGAAACCGATCACGGTACAATTCAAACTCCTATCTTCATGCCTGTGGGTACAGTTGGTACAGTAAAAGCTGTTCATCAACGTGAATTAGAAGAAGATATTAAAGCGCAAATTATCTTAGGAAATACGTATCATTTATACTTACGTCCTGGAACAGATATTTTACATAAAGCTGGTGGTTTACACAAGTTCATGAACTGGTCTAAACCAATGTTAACAGATTCTGGTGGTTTTCAAGTTTTCTCATTAGCTTCTAGCCGTAAAAAATCAGAAGATGGTGTAAAATTCAAATCGCATATTGATGGTTCTTACCACATGTTTACTCCTGAAAAATCGATGGAAATCCAACGTTATATCGGAGCTGATATTTTTATGGCTTTTGACGAGTTAACAGGAATTCCTGCAAAATATCACGATGCTAAACGTGCAATGCATGTAACACACCGTTGGCTAGAACGTTGTAAAACTTGGTTAGATAATAACCCTGAATATTACGGACATAAACAATCTTTGTTCCCTATTGTTCAAGGAAACGATTTTAAAGATTTACGTAAAGAATCTGCTAAATACATTGCTGATTTTGGTGCTGATGGTAATGCTATTGGTGGTTTATCTGTAGGTGAACCAGAACCAATCATGTACGAAATGACTGATATCGTAACTGAAATCTTACCACAAGATAAACCTCGTTATTTAATGGGAGTTGGTACACCTTGGAATATTATTGAGTGTATTGCTTTGGGTGTAGATATGTTTGATTGTGTTATGCCAACACGTAACGCGCGTAATGCAATGTTATTTACATGGAATGGTGTAATCAATATTAAAAACGCAAAATGGAAAGATTGTTATGAACCATTAGATCCATCTGGTACAAGTTATGTTGATAGCTATTATACTAAAGCGTATGTACGTCACTTATTTAACGCCGGTGAATCTTTAGGTAAACAAATTGCATCTATTCACAACTTAGCCTTTTATTTAGATTTGGTTAGAGTTGCCAGAGAACATATCTTAGCAGGAGATTTCGCACAATGGAAAGAACAAATTGTTCCTCAATTAAAACAACGTCTGTAGTTTGAAAATTCTTGATAAATACATAGCTCGAAACTTTATTGGTACGTTTATCTTCATGGTACTGATTCTAGTATCTATTGCAATTGTCATAGATCTAAGTCAGAAACTTGCTCGTATCAACGATAGTGGTTCAACTGCAACAGAAGCTATTTTATACTTCTATCCTTTTTGGGGTATTTGGTTAGTAAATACTTTTTTACCTGTTGCCGTTTTCATTTCTGTAATCTATTTCACTTCTCGTTTAACTGATCAAACAGAAATTGTAAGTGTACTAGCAGGTGGTATTAGTTTTTACCGATTTACGCTTCCTTATATTTGGGTCGCTTTATTCCTTGCTGGATCTGCAATGTTAATGAACAACTTGGTTTTACCTTGGGCTAATATCAAGAAAAATACCTATCAATACGAGCATTTACTAAACTCGCGAGATCGGGAAGATTACTACAAAAGACAACGTGTTGGTTCACAAATATCAGCTAATGAATTTGTTTTTATCGATAGTTATGACCGAATTGAGAAATTAGGTAATTCTTTCACTTATCAAAAATTTGATTCAGTTGTTTTAAAAGAACAAGTAATTGCCTCGGCTTTTGATTGGAACGAAAAAGAAAAGGTATATGATTTAAGAAATGTATACATCAGAACGATTAATCCTGATCATACAGAAAAATTAGAATACCATCCTTCTTTAAAAAGAAAACTTCCGGCAACGCCTGACGAAATTTTACCAGAAGGTTATGTTGCTGAAACAATGAATACAGTAGAGTTGAAAAACTTTATTGATAGTCAAAAAGCAAAAGGATCTGCAAATGTTAATGCATACCAGAACGAGTTAAATGCTCGTATAGCTAATCCATTTTCAACATTTATTCTTACCATTTTAGCCTTATCGCTATCATCTACAAAAAGACGTGGAGGAATCGGAATTAATTTAGCAGTTGGTATTACATTGGCCTTTGTTTACATTTTCTTCTCTCAGATTACATCAACATTCTCCGAGAAAGGCTATGTTTCTCCATTCATTGCTGCTTGGATTCCTAACATATGTTTCGGTGTATTAACTTTATACTTATATTTAAAAAGAGCAAGATCATAAAATCTTATTCAAAATATTTAAAAATCCTGTTCCTGATCGAACAGGATTTTTTTATTTCATAACATCATGAAAAATAGAGTCCTTAATCAAAAAATAAGACCTCAAAAATCGATCCCAACAAATTTCTGATAATTCATATAAAATCAATTATTTAAAAATTTTTAATGCTTACATATAATTCGTAATTTTGCACTTTAATTAATCGTATATAGGAACAATGATAAATGTATCTCTTCCTGATGGAAGCGTAAGACAGTATGAAAGTGGCATTACTCCAATGGGAGTAGCTCAAAGCATTAGCGAAGGATTAGCGCGTAATGTAATTTCGGCATTAGTAAATGATAAACAAGTAGAGGTTTCAACCCCTATTACCGAAGATGCTACGATCAAATTATTAACCTGGAACGATGATTTAGGTAAACAAGCTTTTTGGCACTCATCTGCTCACTTATTAGCACAGGCAATCGTAGAATTTTATCCAAATGCTAAATTAACTATCGGACCATCAATCGAAAATGGTTTCTACTATGATGTTGATTTTGGTGATGAAAAATTTGGAGAAGCTGACTTTGCTAAGGTTGAAAAAGCAATGTTAGAAAATGCTAAAAAGAAAGCAGAATTTAGATTATACCCTGTATCTAAAGCTGAAGCATTAGAAACTTATAAAGACAACGAGTACAAAACAGAGTTAATCTCTAACTTAACAGACGGAGAAATCACATTTTGTACACACGATAACTTCACAGACTTATGTCGTGGAGGACACATCCCACACACAGGAATTGTTAAAGCAGCGAAAATTTTAAGCGTTGCTGGTGCATACTGGAGAGGAGATGAAAAAAATAAAATGTTAACTCGTGTTTACGGAATTACATTCCCAAAACAAAAAGATTTAACGGATTATTTAACTTTATTAGAAGAAGCTAAAAAACGTGATCACCGTAAATTAGGAAAAGAATTAGGTTTCTTTGCTTTCTCTGAAAAAGTAGGACAAGGTTTACCATTATGGTTACCAAAAGGAGCTGCTTTAAGAAGAAAATTAGAAAACTTCTTATTAAAACAACAAACTCGTTTAGGATACGAAATGGTTGTAACTCCACACATCGGTCAAAAAGAATTATATGTAACTTCTGGTCACTATGCTAAATATGGAGCGGATTCATTCCAACCTATTTACACACCAAACGAAGGTGAAGAATTCTTATTAAAACCAATGAACTGTCCACACCACTGTGAGATTTACAAAACTTCACAATGGTCTTACCGTGATTTACCAAAACGTTTTGCTGAATTCGGTACAGTTTACCGTTACGAGCAATCTGGTGAATTACATGGTTTAACTCGTGTTCGTGGATTTACTCAGGATGATGCTCACATTTTCTGTACTCCAGATCAATTATTAGAAGAGTTTAAAAAAGTAATTGACTTAGTATTATTCGTTTTCAGAAACTTAGGATTTGATAACTATTCAGCTCAAATCTCTTTACGTGATCCTGAAAACAAAGAAAAATACATTGGTAGCGATGAAAACTGGGCTAAAGCTGAACAAGCAATTATTGTAGCTGCAGAAGAAAAAGGTTTACCAACTGTTGTTGAATATGGTGAAGCTGCTTTCTATGGACCTAAATTAGACTTTATGGTAAAAGACGCTTTAGGACGTAAATGGCAATTAGGAACAATCCAAGTAGATTACAACTTACCAGAACGTTTCGATTTAACATACATTGGATCTGACAATGAAAAACACAGACCAGTAATGATTCACCGTGCACCATTCGGTTCTATGGAGCGTTTCATTGCTATCTTGTTAGAAAATACAGCAGGTGATTTACCATTATGGTTAACTCCAGACTTATACACTATTTTACCAATTAGTGAAAAATATGTGGAATATGGAGAAAAAGTATTAAATTTGCTGGCTGAAGAGGAAATTAACGGATTGATTGACAGTAGAAATGAGAAAACTGGAAAGAAAATTCGTGATGCCGAAATGAAGAAGATTCCTTTCATGTTAGTGATCGGTGAAAAAGAAGCCGAAAACGGTACAGTTTCTGTACGTAAACATGGAGAGGGTGACTTAGGTGAAATGACAGTAGAGCAATTTACTCAGTTCATCAAAGAAGAAACAAAATTAAAATAATTTAAAAACAGAATACTATCGCAATTAGAAGAAAAGGCGGCAGAGGACCAGCCAGAGTAATTAAGGAAGATCAACACAAGATCAATGATAAGATTGACGCGCAAGAAGTGCGTGTTGTTGGAGAAGGTATAGAGGCTGGTGTTTACCCAATCGCTAAAGCTTTAGAGTTAGCTCAAGAGCAGAATTTGGATTTGGTAATGATCAGTGAAAAAGCCATCCCACCTGTTTGTCGTATCGTAGAGTACAAAAAGTTCTTATACGAGCAAAAAAAGAAAGAGAAAGAACTTAAAACTAAACAACAAAAAGTTGTTGTGAAGGAAATTCGTTTCGGTCCTCAAACTGATGATCACGATTACGAATTCAAAAAACGTCACGCTAAAGCTTTCTTAGAAGAGGGATCTAAATTAAAAGCCTACGTTTTCTTTAAAGGACGTTCGATTATCTTTAAAGATCAAGGTGAGATCTTATTATTACGTTTAGCTCAAGAACTTGAAGAAGTTGGAAAAGTTGAACAAATGCCTAAATTAGAAGGTAAAAGAATGATTATGATGATGGGACCTAAAAAATAATTTTAGGTTTCATCTCAAAAAATATAAAACGTTTTAATTTTAAATACAATTTGTAATCATGCCAAAATTAAAAACAAAATCTGGAGCGAAAAAACGTTTCAAATTAACAGGAACTGGTAAAATTAAAAGAAAACACGCTTTTAAAAGCCACATCTTAACTAAAAAAGAGACTAAACAAAAACGTAACTTAACTCAAACTGGTTTAGTTGACAAAGCTGATGTTAAGTCTGTAATGTCTCAATTAGCTTTAAGATAATCCAAAAATAAGAGAAATCTTATTGGTTTATTAATTCATTATTAACCCTGTTGTTGGGCCTATTTAAGTAGAGTAATCTCGCCCACATCAAAAAAATTAAAAATTATGCCAAGATCAGTAAATGCTGTAGCGTCTAGAGCGCGTAGAAAAAGAGTTTTAAAACTTGCAAAAGGATATTTCGGAAGACGTAAAAACGTTTGGACTGTTGCTAAAAATGCAGTAGAAAAAGGTTTAGTATACGCTTACCGTGATAGACGTCAAAAGAAAAGAAATTTCCGTGCGTTATGGATTCAAAGAATTAACGCAGGTGCTAGATTACACGGAATGTCTTATTCTCAATTCATGGGAGCTACTAAAAAAGCAGGTATCGAATTAAACCGTAAAGTTTTAGCGGATTTAGCGATGAACCACTCAGAAGCTTTCAAAGCAATCGTAGAAAAAGTAAAATAATTTAACTATATTATTAAAACGTTTTAAAACTTGGCTTTTGCCAAGTTTTTTTTTATTTCTAATTTTGATACAATTCCAATCAAAATTATATGGACTCTAAAGACCTAATTCAGAGAATCTGGCCATTTTTCATCATTTTCTTTTGTTACAATTTTATTGCATTAGCAATGACGCAATATTTTGGTCGAGACGATTTACACTTAATAGTAAATCAATACCACACACCTTTTCTAGATACTTTCTTTAAATATTACACCGACTATGGTACAACTGGTTTCATAATACTACTTGTAGCTTATATTGTATATAAATCTAATTGGATAACTTTAGGTTACGCTTTACTAACAGAAGGTATCGCATCCTTACTAAATGTATTTGTAAAAAAAACATACTTCAAACACGTACATCGACCATCATATTATTTCAATCAAAAAAATATTGATTTATATATGATTGAAGGCGAACGTTTACAAATCCCATATACTTTTCCATCCGGGCATACATTATTAGCCGTAATTATTGCAATGACATTATGTACGATGACCAAAAATAGATTCTTACAAATCATCTTTTCCTTACATTTTCCATTAATTGCATTTAGTCGAATTTATCTTTCAAAACATTTTGCAATAGATACGATTGGTGGAGCAATGGTTGGATTCTTTGCTTTTATTTTAGTATATTATATCCTAAATAATTGCAATAAAGATTTTCTTTATAAATCAATAATTAAACGCAAAAATGCAGCAGGATAATCAAATGAAAATAAGTTTAATCCAATATGATGTAATTTGGGAAGATGCCAAAGCTAATCATGATTATTTAGATCAACTTTTAGAAAATCACGAAACAGATTTAATTCTTTTACCTGAAATGTTTGCATCAGGATTTTCAATGAGTGTTGAAAAAATTGGTGAAAAACCTTTTGGACCCACCTTCGAATGGATGGAAAAGAAGGCGAAAAAATTAAATTGTGCCATTGCAGGAAGTGTTTCTACTTTAGAAAATGATAAATACTTTAATCGTTTTTATTTTGTAACACCTAATAGCGGAATTTACATTTACGATAAAAAACACCTATTTTCTTACGGTAAAGAAGCTACAGTTTATTCAGCAGGAGATAAAATTGTAACCATTGATTACAAAGGTTGGCAAATTCGACCTATCGTTTGTTACGATTTACGCTTCCCAGTTTGGATTCGTAATACGGAAGAAAATCCTTACGATTTATTATTATGCAATGCTAGTTGGCCAAAAGCACGTCGAGAAGCTTGGATTTCGCTTTTAAAAGCACGAGCAATAGAAAATATGGCTTACGTTGCAGGAGTCAATAGAACAGGCGTAGATGGCTATGATTTGGAATATAAAGGCGATTCACATTTGTTTGATACATTGGGTGAAGATTTGAATGTTATCAATAATCATCCTGAGATTTTACAATTCGAAATTGATAAAGAAAAACAAGATAAAACACGCAAACATTTTAATTTCTTAAATGATCGCGATTCGTTTTATTTTGGATAGAACAAAAAATGCCTTTCTATCAAAGAATGGCATTTTTATTTTATTATCATTTTTGACAAAAATCTAACAAATAATTTCGAACTCTAAAATCTGTTATATCACCTACATTTTTAAAAGAAATACAAGCTTCATCTATTCTATTTTGAGCTAAAAAAGACACACCTAATCTTATGTAATTATCGTCTTTAAATTTATTAAAACGATTAGGCTTAATCTTTAATTTTGTAAACTCATCATACAAATCAATTATATTAATAAATTCATTTTTATAATAATAACGATCTATTTGAGCACTTATCTCAAACAATCTTTTCTCATCTTTATTAGTTAATTCTGGATATGAAGTAATAGATACGCCTGTATAACGTAACAAAACATCTTTATCTGTTGTATTTTTGAAATATTTTGAAGCTTTTTTAAATCTTTCGATATAATCATTATCAGCTAAATTATTTTCAGAATTTATGATCTTAAAATCTTTAATTTTATTATCGACAGTCAAAATATACTCAAATTGTAATGGCAAACTATCCGGATTGATAATATTTCTCTTATCTGAATTAGAATTACCATTTAATAAAATAAAAAAATCATAAGTTAGATCATGATTAAAATCGTAAGCTGAAATTCCATTATCTAAATAAACCTTTCTATCATTATAGTCAATTTCTTTAAGAGAAAATTCGGGAAATCTTTTAATAAAATCATCAATTTTTAAAAAATAATTAGTCGTATGACCTTTGATTTCTTTTGTAATAAGATAATTTTCTTTAATAGTATAAGTGAATTCAGGATAATTCTTATCAGATAAATTTATAATATTTTCCTTAAATTTAGGTTTAAATAATTGTCCATTAATTTTAAAAGAATTTTTATCAATTTGATAAATCATTTTTTTACTGTAATCAGAATTATTTATATCTAAACGAGTGTTGTTATTATTTAATGTCCTAACTAATATCCATTTACCAATTAATTCAGTAGGCTGAGCGTTAAGAATCATAAAAAAGAAAATATAAAAAAAACAAGTGAATCTTAATTTCATTAGGTGATTAATTGATAATTTAACAATACCTTATAACAGAAATGAAACAAAAATAGTATAATTATTTATAGAAAATTTCCAACACTTCATCAGCAGTATCCAAACCTTGATAAAAAGCTTCTTCAAAAATCGAGATACCACTTAGATCTGAATGTGCAAAGAAAATTTGATTGTTGATGTTTTTCTTTAAATCAGATTTTTCTTTTGAGAATAAAAATCCCTTTGTTGGACTAATCATTCCATGCCCACGACGATAGATTTCGATGGATTCAATATGTTCCTCTATCTCGTAATGCGCTTTTGATAAATCTTCGATGATAATTTTTTTCCAATCTTCATCTTTCATATCATACATTTTACGTCTTAATTGATTCAAATCTTCGCCTTCCAAACTATGAAAATAGGTAATTACAAAAGGAGATTTAAATTGTTCTAACGATTGATGTTGTGCATAAATATAACCTAAACCTGTTCCATTATGTATCACATTATCCCAAGCCAATGGAGCTCCGTCTGCGAGAGGAAAACGCTTCAAAACAATTGTTGCGATAATCCAAGGCGCATAATTAAAAGATTTTGTCGCTTTTTTACGTTCAGGTAATAAATATTGATTAACAAATTGAGGCGCACAATTCACGACTATTTTTGCCTTTATTATTTTGGATTGATTATTCTTTTCATCAAAAACTAGCACTTCTACTCCATCAGAATTAGAATTGATTTGATAAACGAGATGATTGTTTAAAACTTTACCATCCACATATTTTTTGAGATGATTAGCTAAACGTTGATTACCTTCTTGCCACGTCAAAACTAAACCATCATAAGCTTTAAAATCATGTTTTCTGGCTGCGAAATAATGAATTCCAGCAAAAGCCGAAGTTTGTTTAATTCCTGTCCCGTAATCATCACGACAACAATAATTCACGTATGTAAAAAGATTTTTTGAAGTGAATTGTTCTTGTTGTAACCATTCTTCCATCGTTAAATGATTCAATCCAAAAAATGAATGTTGCTTCGAAGCATTTCTCAAAGGAATATCAAAAATATATAAATCATCTTCTCCTTTTAAAAAGGTAAAATCATTCATTTTTTTTAAAAATAAATCAAATTCATCTTTCTCCTTTTGATTTAATCCATAACGAGGAATCAATCCTTCTTGCCAATAATTTTTAATAAAAAGACGTTCGTGAGGCGCGTAGGTTAATTGTTCTTCATCAAAAATAGGTTGATTGTTTTCGTCAAAATCTCGAATTATTTTTTCTTCTTTCAAAAATTCTAACAATTCATGATTCGATGCATTCGGAATTGGTAAATAATGTGCACCCAACGGAAATTTAGCATATTTATTTTCTCCACCTGTTGAATTTCCTCCAACTTGATCTTCTAATTCAAGTAACAAAAAATCATTGAAACCTTTTTTAGTAAATTGGCGAGCAGCAGATAATCCAGTTATTCCACCACCAATGATTAGAACCGGAATTTCTATTTCTGATGTTGATTTAGGAAAATTAGGAAAACGAAGACGATGTCCTAAAATATGATTCGTTCCTGTTAATTTCAAAAACAAATCATTTCCTTTCTTTTTACACGCATTTAAAAAAGTTAAACCGATTGTAAATAGTGCCGATTGTTTGATAAAATCTCGGCGCGACCAATTAGATTTTACTCCATTCTTCATCAAAATAACGTACTAAAATTTGATTATCTAATCGGTTAATTTCAACTTCTCGTGGTGCAATATCTTCAGGAAAATCAGTTAATTTTTTAAAATCGTAATCGTAATATTTCAATCCATCAACTTTATTTACTACTCGATTCAGGTTAATCTTCATTTCTGACGAAAATAAAGTAAATCCCCACTCACCAAAAGATGGAACATACGTATGATATGCCTGATTATTTGGGTAGATTGAACCTATCGTTTCATTCACACACCAAAAAGATTTTGGAGCAAAATAAGGTGAAGTTGTTTGCACAGAAACTACCGCTTGTGAATCTAAACTTTGCATCAAACTACGATAAAAAGTCGTTGTATATAATTTTCCTAAACTATAATTAGAAGGATCTGGAAAATCGATTATCATCACATCAAACTGTTTGGTATTATTTTTAATCCAGATAAATGCATCGGTATTGATAATTGTTGTGCGTGGATCGTTTAAGGAGTTCTTATTGTAATCGACTAAAATTTCATTGGTTTTAAAAAGATTCGTCATTCCTTCATCCAAATCAACCAATGTAATTTCTTTTACATTAGGATATTTGTAAACTTCTCGCGCAGCCAAACCATCGCCTCCACCTAAAATTAAAATACGCTCCGGATTTTTTGCTGCAGCCATTGCTGGATGAACTAAAACTTCGTGGTAACGGTATTCGTCTTTTGTATTAAACTGTAAATTATTATTCAAAAACAGTTGATAATTACCTTTATTTTCAGTTAAAACGATGCGTTGATACGTTGTAGAATGTTCATAAATGATACGATTGGCATACAATTGATTTTCTGAAAACTTTAAAATATCATTCGAATAAATCAAAAGAACAATTAAAATCAATAAACTTCCAAAAGATTTTAATTTCAGTTGTTTTGGTTTTACTAAATCATCTTTCAAATAAAAACATAAAACAATTCCGACCAAAGTATTTATAATTCCGAAAAACAAAGATGTTCCCATTACTCCTAATTTTGGCAAAAGCAAAATAGGAAACAGTACGGATGCGATTAGAGCACCGATATAATCGAAGGTAAAAACATTAGAAACTAATTCGCGAAATTCAACTCGATCCTTTAAAATACTCATTAACAAAGGAATTTCCATTCCAGCTAAACATCCTGTTAAGAAAACAAAAAAGTAAAGTAAAAACTGAAAATGTTCGACATGCTGAAAAAGTAGGAACAAAATTACCGCACTCGAACCACCTATAATTCCGATTAATAATTCGATTTCGATGAAACGATCAAATAAATTTTTCTTGATGAATTTGGCTAAATATGAACCAACACCCATCGAGAAAAGATAAATTCCAATGACAAACGAAAACTGACGAACCGAATCTCCTAATAAATAACTTGCCAACGCACCTGCGACTAATTCGTAAATCAGTCCACAAGTCGAAATGATAAAAACAGCAACAAGGAGAAATATTTCGAAATGTTTTCGTTTCGTTATTTTTTTATCCATGAATGGCGGCTGCAATAATAATAGAAATTCCTAAAATCATAGCTCCAAAAACGATTGCCAAAGCCATGTTTTTATTTTCTACAATTTCTTTCCAAGATTTCTCTGGCGTTAATCGTTCCATGATCCAATAAGCTACTAATAAAACTGTAACTCCGATAATTGAATAAATAACTGACGCAATAATGCCTTTATAAAATAATTCTAATTCCATAGTATTTGATTTTTATTTGTGTCCTGATCCATCCGAACTATAACTTCTGTAATAATGCGTACGTGATCCTGTATATGTATGATCTTCTAAATAATTAAGTGAGGTTGAAGTAGTACATTCTTCCAAGTAATTGCTGTAAACGGTATAAGCAGTAAAAATTAATAAGCCTCCGATAATGATGTATTTTAAATTAAATAACTTTAAAATATCGTCGTAAGAAACGTGAGTCAAATTACTGTAAAAAGGAGATCCATCATTTAAAAATTTGTTATTGTAAATTAGATATCCTGCAAAAAACAAAATCCCTAAAGCTATAATTAATGAAAAATAGTTAATATCTCCATGCACCAATCGATAATCAATATCATAATTTATTGGCTCTTGTAAATTAGAACTTGTTTCGAAAACCATGTGATACGTTCCGGCAGGAATTTTACAAAATTCGACCGTTACACCACTCGCATAATTAATGTTGTTATCATAATGAACTAACATTTTAGATTCTCTAACCTCGTTAGTTTTCTCGTTTACCAACTTTACCCAAAGATTTAATTCTTTGTTATTAGTTTCAGAAATACCATCAAAAACTAACTTTTTAGTAGTTCCTCCAAGCGAAAAACTTTGTCCAATAAATTGATTTGTTGTTTCTGCAGAAGTAAATTTCTCGTCAAAACTCACTTTTTGTTTTCGTAAATTATTAAAATTAACTAACATGAAAAGTGAAACTAATACAATTGCAACGAGCCCAAATAATTTAAAAAATAGTAACTGAGCTTCTGTTCCTATATAACTAACAGATTTTGCATTTTGGAAAAATAAACGAAATTGATCAATAGATAAATAAGCACCCGAATAATATTCTTTATTTCCATCAATATGTTCTTCCGAAATAAATTTATTATCGTTATAGGAATGGATATATGTATTATTTGTAGTTGCTCCAGTTAAATCTTCAAATACAAAACCGACTGCATTTTCTACTTTACATTGATCAATATATTCTAACTTATATTTATGTCTCGAAAATTTTACGGTGTTCTCGTCTATAATTTCTAAATCTTTTTCTTCAATTAATTGTAACTGACTAAAATAATCATAGGCATGAGAAAAATAAATATCTTCGTCATTATCAGATAAACCAACATACTCAAAATGTATTGTACCAGAATCATCTCTACGTTCTATTATCGTAATAATTCTGTACGTTTTATTCTTTACACGTATTTTTTCGTTTAATTCTGTAACTACATTTTTAGATAAATCCGAGAATTTCTTTTCAAACGTGAAATCCGAATCAAGAATTAAACCTTTATAATCAGTTTTATAATATCTATGACAAGAAGGGCAAACATAACCTTTGTAGTCTTTTACTTCTACACTAAACTGTTGATCATGCTTACAATTCGGACAAACTATATTCATAGCTTAACGATTAACCAAAGTTTCATTTAAAACATCTGCTTTAAAATATTCTTTGAAGGCATAACCAATTTTAAGTACTTTATCCGAATTATCTTTTAAATAATTACATAAGTATATATCCAAAGTTAATTGATTAAATTCTGGCCATGTATGGATGCAAATATGTGATTCCATTAAGCAAATCGCAGCAGTAAAACCATCGGTATCGAATTGATGTGACGAAATTCCTACAATTTTTAAATCCTCTAATCGAATTAATTCTTCTGAAAAGGCAAGAAAACTCTCTAATGAAGTTAATAAGCTTACATCATCAACTTTTAAAGTCAATAATTGATGTAAACCAGGAGAGTAATTATGATTCATTATTTCTTATAGTGTTTATTGACCAAAAATAACAAATATATTATAGATGAAAAATTATTAAGGGCGTTCCCTCGCTTTTAGTTTTAATAACATTAATGTCACTCCAATCTTAACGAAGATTATTTTCACGAAATATATTAACTATTCCATCGCTCGGTCGGGCTATCCGTTCCAATCTTTGCTTTTACATAAATTTATCAAGCAAAATTATCATCTATTTTCATCATGAGCTTGTCGAAGGATCTAAGATAAAAAGCAAAGGATTTCCACTGCTATCCCTAACGCGTTTTATATTATACGTTATGCAAAAATAACAAGCCTTGTCACTTCGAGCATGTAGAGAAGTCTTTTATTTCTATAAACGACTTTAGCCAGTTCGAATATTTAAAAAACAAATTATAAAAAACGTCATCCTGATTTCTATGACAAAACCAAGTTATTTTTATAAATATTTTGATTTTTAATTAGTG
>NZ_RDOJ01000021.1 GCF_003687725.1 Faecalibacter macacae | reverse complement strand
ATCGAACTCATTTTTATAATTATTAATTTTTAATCTGTCCAAACTTTTGGGTGCAGTCTAAAATTGGACGCTTTTTTTTATGTTAAATAAGGATTGTATTATTTTACATTAACGATAAACCATTTACCATTTAAGTGCTCTAATGTTAAAATATATTTCTTGTTTGAATCATCGTTTAAAACAACATTTGATTCAATAATAACAATTTTTTCATCTCCATCAACTACTTTAGTCTCTTTCACTTTTGCATTCTCTAAATTAGACACAAAATTATCTTGAGAAAATTTTTGGTAAGTTGCCCAATCACTATTTCTTGTTAAAGCAAAAGCAGCAGAATAATTCTTTTTAGATACATTTTGCATAAAACGATTACTTAAAGTTGTAACCATAGCAATATCTTTACTAATAACTTTAGACACAGAATCTACTTTAGCCTCTACTGCTCCACCTACTAAATCAGTCGGAATTGAAACTGTTTTCCTTTGAGTTAAATATCTTTCTGGATGAGGAATTCTAATTAAGATATCAATTGTGTTAGATTTAATTTTTGATTGATCTAAACTTGAATATTTTAATAATATGCCATTATTACGATATAATGCATCCATAGAATTTGGATCAATTTTAGTGCGCTGTGTATAGATAATTTGATTACCACTAAACACTTCCAAAGTTGCAGTAACAGCTTTTTCTAACTGAATTTCCTGACCTTCAACATCAAAGAAAAAAGGATCTACACGAATACCTTCATCTTCTGTTTTAACTCTAAAATCAAAACGTTGAATTTTAATTGCAGGCTCATCTGAAACTTCTATAACTTCATTAACCGTAGTAGTCCCTGGCAATGGAATCCCATTTACTAATGGAACTTGATTTCTATTCCATGAAAAATTATTCTCTACAGCAATTTTTTCAGCTAGTTCAAAAACTTCATCAGCAGTTTTATTATCAACTAAATTACGAACAGCTGCCCATCTTTGCTCATCATTATTCGTTACACTTGTCTTATAATGAAATACAATGTCTAAAGCCTCTTTAAACTTGTCTTGTTGTAGTAAAGGTAATTCTTTGGCAATTTGATCAATTGTTTCATTAAAAACAACTTGATCACGACCATCGATTTTAATATTATCTTTTGTACAACTAAAAACGAATAACAACGAAGCAATTAGTAATATTCTTTTCATAGGTAAAAACTCTTCAATTTTTATAAATTAAGCTAATCAATTAATTTTTAATTGATTAGAATATATTCAGCTTATTTTTTTCAAAAGTAATCGAATTAACTTATTCTAAACACATTAGACTAAATTTTCTTCTACTTTTTTACTTTTATTTTTATCTCTTGGATCCAATTGCGATAAAAGATCTTTTGTAATTAATTCAGCTGTTTTCTCATAAAACGATTTTTGATCAATACGATTCGCAATTAAATTAGCTCCCCATGCAGCAACAAGCATATAAAAAATCACCGAATGTCTATCCGTCATTTCTAATACTAAAATTGCACATGTA
Organism: Faecalibacter macacae; assembly: GCF_003687725.1. GTDB lineage: Bacteria > Bacteroidota > Bacteroidia > Flavobacteriales > Weeksellaceae > Empedobacter > Empedobacter macacae. The sequence continues at coordinate 44,931 of NZ_RDOJ01000021.1, read as the reverse complement.
AACGGTGATCTTGTAAAGGCTGTTAAAAACGCTACCATGCCTATCAAAACCAACATATTGATTTGTCTTGATTTTAATGTAAATAAGTCTCCAATAAACGCGCCAATTGATCCTCCAAAGCTTAAAGCTGGTGCAAAAATTCCTCCAGCACCTCCATTGGTAAACGATATAATTCCGTTAAACAAACGAGCTGGAATTGTGTACCATTCTACCTTCTTATCAGCTTCAAACAATAAGCGATCTAATAATAAATTCCCTGCACCAACACTATCTTTATCTGTATAAAAAACCACAGTTGCAAAAGCCATTACTGCGATAAAACCAAAAATAAATTGTTTCTTCTTTGATAATTTCTTTTTGAATTTATTGACATTAAAAGCTATTTTTCCAAAGTATGCTCCAAACACTCCACATACTAATGTAACCAATAAAAGGATTAAAAAGAATTGCCAACCATCTGGATCAACCTTTGGAAATCCAAAAACCAAATAAGGGCCTAAAATTGTTTGAGCTGTAAAACCAGCAATAATAACAGCTGAAAAAACTGTAGTCCTTAAATACTTAATATGATTTTTTGATAACTCTTCTATTGCAAAAACTATTCCACCTAACGGTGTATTGAAAGCAGCAGCTAAACCTGCTGCTCCACCCGTTATAATCATTAATTTCTGAGAAATTTTTGGCCATGAATCCGGTATTGTTCTATTTACAACATGTAAAACAGATGCTGCAATCTGAATTGTTGGTCCTTCTCTCCCCACTACTCCACCTCCAAGCGACATAAAAAAACTACTCAGAATTTTTATAAAAATGATGCGAACACTTAAAAGTTGATCGATTAATTTCTTTGATTTTTTCTTAGGTAATGATAGTGAAGCAATAACTTGTGGAATTCCACTTGCGTTGGAGTATTTCGCATATTTCTGAACAGAAATATAGGATAAAAAGAAAAACACGGGAGCTAATACAAACACCCATGCTTTATTTTGTGCATATATTTTTAAAAAAGTTGATTCACCAAAATGTAAAATTTCTGCATATAAAACAGCTAATAAACCAATCACACATGATGCAATCCAAAGTGGAATATTTTGAAAAATAAAAGCAGTAGATTCAAATCTTTTTTTGGTTACTTCCTTTACTTTTAATTCATTTGTTTTCTTTTCGTTAGCTGTTTCCATTTTTTAATTCGAGTTGATTCTCAAAGTTAAAAAACTAAAGGCACTTCTATTAATAAAACTTCTGAATTTGTTAATGCTTTAAATTGAATTTGATTTTCTGGAGTAATTTCAATTGTATCTCTTCTTCCAATCAATTTCCCATCAAACTCTATTTCACCTTCAACAACCATTAAAAAAACACCTTGATTCTTATCGTGAATTTTATAATTTACCTCTTTCTCAACATTAAATTTACCTTGGTAAATCCATGCGTTTTGATGAATCCAAACTCCTTGATCATCAGCATTTGGAGAAAGGATTTGATACATTTCATTTTCTATCTCAAAATCACGAATAGATAATTGTTGATATCTTGGCTCTACATTCTGAGCATTTGGAAAAATCCAAATCTGAAAAAATTCAGAAGTTACATCTTCAAAAGCATTCATTTCAGCATGAAAAACACCTGTTCCGGCACTCATCACCTGGATATCTCCAGTCTCGATAACAGAACCAGTTCCCATAGAATCACTATGTTTTAAACCACCTTTCGTAGGAATTGTAATAATTTCCATATTATCATGCGGGTGTTTTCCAAAACCCATTCCACCAGTTACAATATCATCATTCATTACACGTAATGCACCGAAATGAATTCTTTCCTGATCAAAATAATTTGCACAAGAATAAGAATGTTTAGTATTTAACCATCCATGGTTTGCTCCTCCTCTTTCGTCTGCTTTAAATATTTGGTATTTCATGATTTTATTTCTTTAATTCAAAGTTACCACAAACTAAAATTGAAAATCTTGATATGTGTTAATTAATGTTTTATAATGTGTTATTCTAACATTTAAGTTATTAAAATTAACAATTTGAAAAATTTGTTAATTAATCAAATTTTATCATAATTTACAATAAATTAACTATTTATAAGTTATAAATAAGTTGTTGAAATGTATAAAAAGTAGATGTGAATAGTTAGATATTCACAATTGTGAATAACACTAATAAAGGCATATGGAAGTAACATTTATCGGATGGAAATTAATTATATGGACATTTTTATGCTTTATTGCAATAATTGGTGCTACTTATATGGTTTGGAAAGTGTATAGAGCTTTAACTAAATAAAAAAAGCACCTCTAAATGAGATGCTTATATTGTTATTAACAGTGTTAATATTAGTTGTTATTTGTTTGCCAAGCAATGATTTTATCTCGGATAAACTCGGCTAATTTAATTTTTGATTGATGTGTCCATCCTGCGATATGTGGTGCAAGTACAACATTATCTGCTTCAATTAAATATTGAAACTCTTCTGGTAATTCTGAAGCAACTAATCTTTCAAAACTCGATTTTTCAAATTCTAAAACATCTAAAGCAGCTCCCAAAACCTTTCCTGTTTTCATTGCTTCGACCAAATCTTTAGTTACAACGCTCTTTCCCCTTGCTGTATTAACAAAATAGAACGGATTCTTAAAATTATTAATAAACTCTGCATTAATCATTTGCATTGTTTCTGCCGTTTGTGGAGTATGTAAACTAACAACTTGTGCACAATTAAAGAATTCTTCTAATGAAACTTGTTTTGCAAACTCATTTCCTTTATTTGCAAGAATATCGTAGCAAATTACATCAACTCCAAAACCTTGTAATCTTTTCGCAAAAGCATTTCCCATATTTCCGTAACCGATAATTCCAACCGTTTTTCCCATTAATTCATCACCGCGATTTTCTTCACGTTTCCAAATTCCATTACGTACTTCACTATCTGCACGACGTAAATGATGCATCAACATCAACAACATTCCAACTGCATGTTCACCAACCGAATCACGATTACCTTCAGGAGAATTAAACAAAATAATCCCTCTTTCAGCAGCATAATCTTCGTCAATATTCTCTAAACCAGCTCCTACTCGACCAATAAATTTTAAATTTTTTGCTTTTTCTAAAATCGATCGATCAATCGGAAATCGAGAACGAACAATCATTCCGTCGTATTGATCGATTACTTTTTCTATTTCCTCTTTTGATGAATTATAATCTTCATCAACAATAAAACCAGCTTCACGTAATCCGTTATTTAAACAGTCGTGATTAGAATCTATAGCTAATATTTTGTAGGCAGATGACATGCTTTATTTTTCTTTCAAATTTACAATAGATTTTGATATAAAACAGCTATTCACAAAGTATTCATAACTATGTTTAAAACATTTTAAATTATTGATTTTCAGTGTAAAAAATTGTTTATAATTGTGAATAAGGTAAATTAATATATTCTTTTATGATCTGTTTTTGATTTAATAATATCTCGATAATTACATGATCGGTAGGATGAAAATCTATCCCTATTTAATGAAATAAAATTTGACTTTCTAAAGATTAAACATAGGTTTATCAAGAAGTGAATGATTTGAAAATGAACTGATAAAATACGTTATTCACAAAGTCTGTTAATAGCGTTTTTCTTCCTAAATTTGCAGCATGACAATTAAAGAAATTCAAAACGAAATAGTAGACGAATTCTCATACTTCGAAGATTGGGAAGAGCGTTATGAATATTTAATCGAATTAGGAAAAAGCTTAAAAGCCTTACCAGAAGAAGCAAAAACAGATGATAAAATTATCAAAGGTTGTCAATCTTCTGTTTGGTTAGATGCAGAATTAGACGGTGAAAAAATCAATTTTACAGCCGATTCTAATGCTATTTTACCAAAAGGAATTGCTGCTTTATTAGTGCGTATGTACAACAACCAAGCACCAAAGGATATTTTAGAATCAGATACTGATTTCATCAACGAAATTGGTTTATCAGAATTCTTATCACCAACACGTGCCAACGGTTTATTAGCAATGGTAAAACAATTTAAGTTTTATGCTATTGCATTCCAATCAAAATTGAATTCATAATCACTTTATGTCAAAAAAGAAACTTTTAGCTTTACGATTTTCGGCTTTAGGCGATGTAACCATGATTGCTCCTGTTTTGGAAGAGTTTATGGATCAAAATCCTGATGTTGAAGTTTATGTTGCTTCTCGTCCGTTTATGGGTACGATTTTTAAATCGAATCCACGAATTAAATTTATTCCAATTGACTTGAATAATAACTACAAAGGTTTCTTTGGTTTGATTAAATTATTCAATGAATTAAAGGTGCATAATTTTGATTACGTAGCAGATATGCACAATGTAATCAGAACTAAAGTTGTTACCGCATTATTTGGTTTAACTGGTACAAAAACAGCAACTTTAGATAAAGGAAGAGCTGATAAAAAAGCATTAGTTTCTCAAGAAAATAGGGTTTTTCAACAATTAAAGTTAACAACTGAACGCTATGCAGATGTATTACGTTCTTTAGATTTTAGCTTAAAATTATCTCATCAAATTTCTTCAGAAAATATCAAAGAAGAAAATGCAATTGGTATTGCTCCTTTTGCTGCTTTTACAAGTAAAATGTATCCGTTGGAAAAGATGAAAATCGTGGCAACTAAATTAGCCGAAGATGGATATAAAATTTACTTATTTGGTGGTGGAAAAAAGGAAGTTGACGAGTTAAAAACATGGGAAAATTTAAATCCGAATATTAAATCATTAGCTGGAGTTTTAAAATTTGAAGAAGAACTAGAAGCAATTGCAAAACTACAAGTCATGGTTTCTATGGATAGTGCAAATATGCATTTAGCTTCATTAAAGGGTACACGAGTGATTTCTATTTGGGGCGGAACGCATCCTTATGCGGGATTCCTTGGTTATGGACAATCTAACGATGATGTAATCCAAGATGATTCTTTAGAATGTAGACCAACTTCTATCTTTGGAAAAGACCCAAAAGGATTTGAAAATTTTGATTATTTCCAGAATTTGGACGCAGAATACGTTTATCAACAAATAAAGCATAAAATCGAAAATAAATAATATTTGAAAGCACCTTTTACGAGGTGCTTTTTTATTTACCTCAATTAACATTGGGTTTACCTATAAAATTTTATTTCTTTTGAGTAAATATCTTCCTTTATACTCAAATAAAATAGACTTCAATTTTGTAGTAGTATTTCATTTATTTTTAATCACAACTTTATAAAAAAAAGCCACTCAATGCTTTGAGTGGCTTTTATATAAGTAATGTATTATCCTTTTTGATGAATCAGTTGATTCTCTATCTCCCGATCGATTTCTTTAAAGAACCCAAATCCTTTTAGAGTGATGATTATCCCGAAGACTAATAAACAAATTCCGACACCTTTTCTGATTTTATAAACCATATCATCGGTGATTCGTTTTTGTAATTTTCCGGCTAAGAAAATCTTCACTAAATCTATACAGAAATAAGTTAATAGAACAACTCCCATGTACAGTACAAAATCTTTTGGTTCTGGGTATTGAATCATAATTGATGACACAATTACGAACCAAAAAACAATGACTCCAATGTTTAATAGATTCATCACAAATCCATTAAAAAAAGTACGTAAGTAGTTATTTCCAACAACTTGTTCTTCGTTTTCTATATGCAATTTCGGTCTCGAAAAGTACATGAACAAACCGTAAATCAATACAAAAAAACCTGCAATGATATAAATACGATAAAATTTTGGATGTGTTGTTACGTAATCTGCGAAATCTTTACTCCCAAAATACGCTGCTGCGATACATAAAATATCTGCTGCAATCACTCCTAAATTTAATGTAACAGCCGATTTCCAACTCTTTCTTATGCTAGTCTCTATCAATAGAAAGAAGACTGGTCCGATTAAAATTGTACTCAAAACAAAACCGATCAGTATGGCTGATAAAATTAATTCCATAACTTGATTTAAGGGCTGCAAGATAACACTTTATCTCGATATATTAGTTTTCTACTATTTCGAAGTCTAACTGCTTCTTAATTAAATCGGCACTTATAACCTTTATTTTAACTGGAGCTCCTAATTGATATTTGATTCCTGTACGACGCCCGACTAAGGCATGATTCTTCTCATCAAAGAAGAAATGATCTCCTTCCATATTACGAGATCGAACTAAGCCTTCACAACGTGTTTCTGGGATTTCAACGAAAATTCCGTACTCCTGAACTCCTGTAATAAATGCATCGAAAGTCTGACCAACAAATTGTTCCATATACTTCACTTGCATGTATTTAATAGAATCACGCTCTGCAGTTGCTGCAACTTTTTCGCGCGCAGAACTATGCTTACATTTTTGCTCGTAAATGTCTGATGCTGGCGATTTTTTACCGTCTAAATAATCTTGTAATAAACGGTGCGCCATAACATCTGGATAACGACGAATTGGTGATGTAAAATGGGTATAATAATCAAAAGCTAATCCGTAGTGACCTACATTTTCTGTCGAATAAACCGCTTTAGCCATACAACGCATTGCTAAAGTTTCAATCATATTTTCTTCAGGTTTTCCTTTTACGTCAGCCAATAATTTGTTTAATGATTGAATCGTTGTTTTACGATCTCCTACCTCTAATTGATAATCAAATTGACGAATGAATTTCTTTAAATCCAATAATTTATCTGGATTAGGATCATCGTGAATACGATAAATATAAGTGTTTCCGTTTTCTTTTCCTTTCTTATCTAAACTAACAAATTCTGAAACTTTTTTGTTACATAGTAACATAAATTCTTCGATTAATTTATTTGAATCTTTAGATATTTTAAAGAAAATTCCTTCTGGATTATGATCTTCGTTTAAGTCGAATTTCACTTCAACTTTATCAAAATTAACTGCCCCAAATTGCATACGTTTTGCACGCATAATTTTAGCTAATTCATCTAATTTTAAAATTTCATCCTTAAAATCTCCATCAGCTCCTTCAATAATATCTTGTGCTTCTTCGTAAGTAAATCTACGATCTGAATGAATCGCTGTACGACCAAACCAAGTGTTTACAATATTGGCTTTATCGTCCATTTCAAACACACCAGAAAAAGTGTATTTATCTTCGTTAGGACGTAATGAACAAGCAACATTTGATAAAACTTCTGGTAACATAGGAACCACACGATCAACTAAATAAACAGAAGTCGCACGAGCATAGGCTTCTTTTTCTAATAAAGATCCTGGACGAACATAATGCGAAACATCTGCAATATGAACTCCAATTTCCCAATTCCCATTTTCTAAAAGACGAATTGATAAAGCATCATCAAAATCTTTTGCATCTTTCGGGTCAATCGTAAATGTTGTTATATTACGCATATCACGTCTGCGAGCAACTTCTTCCTCTGTAATCGAAGTGTCTATATTATTTGCTTCCTCTTCAACTTCTGCAGGAAATTCTGCAGGTAAATCATGTTCTAATAAAATTGCATGAATCTCTACTTCTGTTTCATTTGGATCTCCTAAAACACGAATAATTTCACCGAATGGTGAATTAGATCCTTCTGGCCAATTTGATAATCGTACAACAACTTTTTCTCCTGGTTTTGCATTATTAAAACGCTCTTTGGGAATAAAGAAATCGTGGTTACCGTTTTGCATTACAACAAACCCGAAATTTCCATTTTTACCTAATTGAAAAATACCGGTAAAATCTGTTTTATTACGTTTTATGATTTCAACAATTTCACCTTCTAATTTGGCTCCTTGTTTTTTACGCGGATATAAATATACACGGACTTCATCTCCTTGTAAGGCATTTTTTGTACGTCCTTTTTGAACAAAAATATCTTGTTCAAAATCTTCTACAATAATATAAGCAGATCCTGATGAAGTTAAGTCAACTGTACCAACATAGTAATCTTTAGTTGCGTTAACTTTATATTTTCCACGTTCTACTTCTTCGATTTTTTTATCGGCTAATAAAACGTTGATATTCTTTATTAATAATTCAACTTCAATACGATTTTCAATACGTAATGCAGCTGCAATTTGTTTATAGTTTAAAGCTTTCTTTGGATTCTGAAATAATACCTCTATAATTGATTTGGTATATTTGGTAATGTTCTTTTCTTTCTTTGAAGCTTTATTATTTTTAAAATTCTTTTTTGGCATAATTTGTTTATCCTATGTGATATCCGCTCGATATCACTCTAAATTAATATCTCTATCAACATCTTAACAAATTAGAATTCAATTAAATAATAACATATTAATATAAGATGTTAATAATCTTTATAACATAACCGTTGCAAAGGTAAGATAACTTTTGCGGAGTATAACGAGCTGGCGAGGAAGTATCTATTTATAACTCTAGTAAATAATTGTTATACGTTACTCTATTATACCAAAACTAAGCCAAAAATTAACAACTCTCAATAATAACTTTATAGTAATATAAACGATGTTTATAAACAACTAAATACTTCTGAAATACAACGAATTAACTATATTAATAAACAGTTATAAACAACTATATTATTAACTAAAAAAAGCCGCTAATAGCGGCTTTTCTAACGATAAATATTATAATAATTCAATCCCTTCTTGTTTTAGTTTTTCTTTGGTATCCTCATCCCAAATACTTGCTTGGACTTCACCAATATGTTTTAGTTTTAACATAAACATACATAAACGAGATTGTCCAATACCACCACCTATTGATTCGGTTAATTTTCCATCCAATAAAAGTGAATGGAACAATAAGTCTTTTCTTTCTAATGAATCTCTTAATTCTAATTGCTTTAATAAAGCAGCTTTATCCACACGAATTCCCATTGATGACAATTCAAATGCTTGTTCTAACACAGGGTTCCAAACTAATATATCTCCGTTTAAACCTTGATAACCAGCATCATTATCAGTACTCCAATCATCATAATCAGCAGCACGAGAATCATGTAATTCACCATTTGTTAACAAACCTCCAATTCCATAAATAAAGACAGCCCCATATTCTTTAGCTATAGCATTTTCACGCTCTTTTGCTGTATACGTAGGAAATTTCTGTAATAATTCTTCCGAAGAAATAAAAGTAATTTCTTGTGGTAAAACAGCTTTTGAAGATGGATATTTTTGTTCCACTTTCAATTCCGTTTCACGAATCGCTTCATAAATAGAAACCACAGTTTCTTTTAAATATGATAATTTTCGATCTTCAGCTTTAATTACTTTTTCCCAATCCCATTGATCAACATAAATGGAATGAATAGGTGAATAATCTTCATCAGGACGTAAAGCTTTCATATCAGTAATGATCCCTTCATCTACTTCTAATTCTAACTCTTTTAAACGAATACGTTTCCATTTCGCCAAAGAATGAACCACAACAGCTTGTTGATCAGCTAAAGATTTAATCGGAAATTTTACAGGACGCTCAATGCTATTTAAATCATCATTAATTCCAGTTCCGTCTAAAACAACTAACGGCCCTGAAACCGGAATAAGGTTAAGGTTTTGCTGTAAACCTTTTGCAAATTCGTCTTTCACAAATGATATAGCTTGTTCGCGTAGTAGTAGTGCTCTGCTCATTTCAATTAAATTTTAACTAAATATTTTTTATTTAGCCGTAAAAGTAGAATAACTAACATTACACAAACAAATGTAAACAAAAATTGCTTTAATAAAGAAATTTAATAACTATATTACTTCATTATAATTTAATAATTAAACATATAATTCAATTTAAGTTTAAATCTTAAAAAACAAAAAAGAGGTTATTTCATTAGAAATAACCTCTTATATATAGATTAACTATTTTCTTCTTAACAAGAACAAGCAATCTTGTTCACACGTGCTTCATGACGACCACCTTCAAAATCTGTAGATAAGAAAGTATCTACAATTTGCTCTGCATATTCATAAGCAATGAAACGAGCTGGTAATGTTAACACGTTTGCATTATTGTGCTGACGAGCTAAAGCCGCAATATCTGTCATCCAACATAAAGCTGCACGTACTTTTTGGTGTTTATTTGCTGTCATTGTTACTCCTTGTGCACTTCCACAAAGTAAAATTCCAAACTCAGCATTTCCTTCCTCTACTTTAGTCGCCACTGCGTGTGCAAAATCAGGGTAATCAACACTATCTGTTGAAAAAGGGCCAATATCCTCAATATCAAATCCTTTACCTGTTAAAAAGGCTACTAATTTAGCCTTATATTCATACCCAGCGTGGTCTGATCCAATTACAATTTTCATACTATTAACAACTGTTTTTTATGTTTTTGTTTTAAATTACTGTAAATCAAAGGTTAAGATGAAGTAACAACTTGTTAAGATTTAGATTAATAATTCTAATAAGTTTAGAGCACAAAAATTTGGAAATGTGCTTAAAAATTCGAATCAAATTTATTTCAATACAAGTCAAGTAAAACTTTTCATCTTGGCATGAAAAATTTACACACGTTTATTAATACTTTTCACAGTTTAACTTTTTCACAAAAGTTGTTTATGAACAGATTTAATAAAATGTTGATACAGATTCTAAACCTCTAATTATAAAGCAAAATTACAAATAATAACCTGTTAATAGAAGTGAAACAAAATTTATCTCACTTTAGTTATTCACATATTAACAGTGCTAATAGTAGGTATATATTTTTCTTTTTTTAAAAAATTAAAAACTAAGTTAATTATTATATATGTTTATAAATGTTGATAGTTGAAAAAGGTTGAAATCAAAATTCAATTAAGAATCAAAGATTAATTACATTTGTACAACAAATTATTCCAAACAAAATGAAAACAATTAACGACTTCAACTTTGAAAACAAGAAAGCCTTAATCCGTGTTGATTTTAATGTTCCGCAAGACGAAAACTTAAAAGTTACCGATGACACAAGAATTAAAGCCGCTGAACCAACGATCGCTAAAATTTTAAAGGATGGTGGTGCAGTTGTGTTAATGAGCCATCTGGGACGTCCTAAAGGCGAATTCAATGATAAATATGCTTTAAAACATATTGCATATAAAGTTTCTGAAATTCTTGGTGTAGATGTAATTGTTGCTGAAGATGTTATTGGCGACGATGCGAAACAAAAAGTAAGTAATCTAAAACCAGGCCAAGTTTTATTATTAGAAAATGTTCGTTTCCACGCAGAGGAAGAAAAAGGTGATACTGATTTTGCAAAAGCTTTAGCTGCTTTTGGAGATATCTATGTAAACGATGCTTTTGGAACTGCACACCGTGCACACGCTTCTACTGCAATTGTTGCTGAATTTTTTCCAGAAAATAAATGTTTTGGGTTGTTAATGGAACAAGAATTAACAGCTATTAAAAAAGTGTTAGAAGATGGTGAAAATCCTGTAACAGCAATACTTGGAGGTGCAAAAGTATCTTCTAAGATTACTATTATTAACAACATTTTACCAGTTATTGATAACTTGATTATTGGTGGTGGTATGACATATACTTTCGTGAAAGCAAAAGGAGGACAAATCGGAAAATCGTTAGTAGAAGACGATAAATTAGATTTAGCCAAAGAAATTTTAACTGCTTGTGAAACTCATAATGTAAAAGTTTATTTACCAATTGATAATGTAATTGCAGATGATTTTAACAATGAAGCTAATCGTCAAATATCTGCAGTTGGTGAAATTCCAGACGGATGGATGGGAATGGATGTTGCTGAAGAAACAATTAAACAAAATGCTGAAGTAATTAAAAATTCGAAAACAATTCTTTGGAATGGTCCATTAGGAGTTTTTGAAATGTCAAACTTCGCAGCCGGAACTGTTGCTTTAGGTGATGCTATTGCAGAAGCTACAGCAAACGGAGCATTTTCGTTAGTTGGCGGTGGTGATTCTGTTGCATTTGCAAAACAATTTGGTTACGATACTAAAGTTAGCTACGTTTCTACTGGTGGTGGAGCAATGTTAGAATCTTTAGAAGGAAAAGAATTACCAGGAGTTGCAGCAATTTTAAAATAAAAAAATCTCTCATATATTTGATTTGAAGTCGGGCGATTAGTCCGACTTTTTTATTGGTTAAATTTAAGATTGTTAAAAACTTAATACTGATAATCAATAAATTAAAAGGTTATTAATAGTCTTTATTAATAACTGTTGATAATGATTTAATGTTAATTATATCATTGATTTATAATGTTCTAAAACATATCTTTTGTTTTTCCGTTTTATTCTTATAACAATCTATTTATGGATATATATAAATTAAGAATTAACGAAGTAGAAAATCATTTTTTGCAGAATGATTTAAGTTTAGGATTTCGTCGTTTAATTGATTTGATTCTTGATTTGGGTGATATCTCTTATTACCGAAAAATTTTAGCTTACGCAGATTTATTTTACGAAGAATCAAACCAAGATAATTTCCGAAAAGAACAAGCGCTACAAATTATAGGAGAATTAAAACTTCTTCCCTCTCCTATTTTTCAAGAAGAAGTTGTTTTATTAAAAACAAATCAGGTTGAAAAATCTTATGCCCGCAGAAATTTTAAGCTTCATCCGATTACATTCGATTTAAAATCGAGAGAAGTTGTTGGATTAGTTGGTGAAAATGGAAACGGTAAAACAACTTTACTCCGAATTATTGGTGGCGAATTAAAACCAACTGCCGGATCAATTGATTATAATTTTTCGAAAGCGGATTTATTTAGCTTCGAATTGAAGTCGCAATTAGTTTATGTTCCGCAGCGAATTGAAGAATTGTACGGAAATTTAATGAACAATTTACAATTCACTTTAAGTTCGTATAACATCAAAGGCGAAGAAAATTTTTTGTTGGCACAAGTTATGTTAGCGCGTTTGGGATTATGGCAATATCGTAATTTAGAATGGAGTCAACTCTCATCAGGTTATAAGATGCGCTTCGAATTGGCAAGAACTTTATTGCGTCGCCCAAAAGTTTTATTGCTGGACGAACCGTTGGCAAATTTGGATATTATGGCGCAACAAATAATCTTAGAAGATTTAAAATTTTTATCACAATCTGTTCGTAATCCGTTCGGTGTTATTCTGAGTTCTCAACAATTGTATGAAGTTGAAAAAGTATCAACAGAAGTTATATTTTTAGAACAAGGAAAGCTTAAAAATCAGACAAATGAAGTTGAATCTGATGTAAATTTTACGATCATAGAAATTGATGTTACTAATTCAAAAGAAGAGTTATTAACAGTATTAAATCCATTAAATTTAAAAGAAATCAAATTCAATGGAGGTTCGTATATCGCTTATTTCGATTCAGGAGTTTCGATTAAAAATGTTTTAACTCAATTAGGAAATTCAGATTTAGATGTTAAATATGTAAGAGATATTTCAGCCTCAAGCCGTCGTTTCTTCGTTAATTAATCTTGCTACTATGTTCAAAAAAATAAATCAATATTTAATTACCAATTATCCTTTGGTTTGGAATCTAAAATTAGTTTGGATTTTAGCCATCGGAATTTTAGCGAATCTAATTGCTTTTGTCAACGGATTTTTTAGTTTTAATTCCAAAACTCAGCTTTTAGAGTATAATCTTTTCGATATTTTTTATAACAATAATTATTTCATTTTTTATTTTATCACTTGTTTAATTATTCTGATTATTTGGTTGTATTTCTATATCAAAAACAATCGATTCAAATCTAAATATCCAACCAGTCGAAATTATTTATTCAAAGAGTTTTTAGGAGTTTTTTCAATTCTATTGTTGTTCCTAACAATTCCGAATATGTTTAAATTAGGATTAACAACACGAGTTGCAAATTATATTTCGGACGAACAATTCGAAAAAGATGTCGATTTAATTAATCGTACTTCTCCATTTACACTTCAAAAAAATACAGGATATTCTAACTATTCAAGAAATTTATCCGTTCCGGTTTTCGATTCGTTGGTTACCAATCAAGAAGTTTTAGAATTACATGCGAAAAAAGAAAAGGAGCATTATTTACAATATCCTTTAGGAAGTTATACAGATTTAATAGAGCCTTATTTTAGAAATGAGGAATTTAATGAGTTATTGTATGATAAATTAAAGGCACAATATCCGAAACATAATGTCAATTTTCAAGAAACCTATTATGAATATGATAAGGACAAATCTCAGCCTGATTATACTACTTATTATGAACCTGATGTAGTTGAAGAAGTTATTTCATCAACAGAAGATGAAGCAGACAATTCTATTAAAATTATTTACAGTTTATATAATTTTAGCAACTATACTTTTGAGGTTCCAAATCATCCAGAATTTACGCACAAATATTACGATGAACAATTAATAAAAACCTTACAAAATAATGACCGTAAGGAAATTGAAAGGTTATTAACAGCTTATCAAAAATTGTTAGATCAGCATAAAATTGGGTATGAATTTAAAACTAAAAAGTGGATAGATTACATTCCAAATGCACCATATTTTTTCGTGAAAGATGAATTACAGAATAGTACAAAAATCCAGAATAAAGTAACAATTTATAAGGATCATGTGAATGTAATTTCTTTAAACCAATTGTATAAAAATGTAGAAAAAGCAAAGTATAATTCTTCGATTTTTGCAGACTTTCAGTTTTTTATGTTATTCGCATTAGGTGTAACAATTTTAATTATAACATTTAGGTTCTCTTCTTTCAAAGTTTGGTTAATCAGTTTGGTTGGATTCTTAATTTTAGGAATTATTTTTTCCTGTATACAATTAGTTTTAAATGCTGTCGGAATCGACTTTTATCAAGAATATATCATAGCAATATTATTCTATATTTTGTTTTTAGCATTTATTATTTACGGATTATACAATCATAAAAATAAAATAATCACTGGAGTTGCTTTAAATTGGTTTGTTATAACAACAACATTTATCGGTTTATTGATTTTAAGCTTTTATAAAGAAGTAAAAATTGATCAATTGGCAAAAAAATTAAAAGTTGAAACATATGAAACTTACAATCATCCAGAAATCAAATTTTTAGATGATTTACAATTGTATTATTTATTTTATCTACCAATTGTATTCATTATATTCTTTTATTTCGTCATTAATTGGTACAAAAAATGGCAAGCAATGCCAGAAGAATAAATCAAAAAAAGCGAGTATTATTACTCGCTTTTTTTGATTGAATTTCGGTTAGTAAAAAGGGATTGATCCTCTTTTATTATCAAATATGTAATGAGTGTTTTTTTCGATTTTTTAAAACTGTAGTAAATGTAATTTGTATCAACCTTATGTTTCAGTCATAAAACTGAAACACAAAAAAGGCTAATAACATTTCTTTTTCCTGGTTTCGGAAAATGGTTAGGGTTACGTTCCTAAATGCATAATTCGTACCAAAACAATAAGAAAAAAATCTTTCATCAACTTTTTCCAGAGAAAAAGTTGATGAAAAATTAAAATTTAAACTTCATAAAAGAAGTAATGGTTTAATTATTAATTGTTTAAAATTTTAAAAATAACATATACTTTTTTTGTTAAAAAATGATTTTTAAAGATTATCCTCTTTTACTTTTATCAAATTCTCTAAAATCTCCACGTTTTTTCATTTGACCTCTATCTTTCATTTTTAATTCTCGATCTTGTTTATACTGTGCAAATTGTTTTTTACCCATAATTTGCTCCAGTTTTTTATCAAATTGTTTACGATCCTGTTCTTTTTGTTTTGCAAATTCTTTTTGTTGTTTGTCAAAACCTTTTCTCATATCACGATCACGTTCTTGGTGTAGATCTTTTATTTTTTGTTTTTGAACAGATGATAAATCATATTTTTCGTAACGCTTCATTTGTTGCTCTGCAGATGGTCGCTTTTTATCTTTAAAATCTGGTTTTACTTGACGTCTTCCATCCTTCACTTCTACTTTTTCTTTTCCATCTTTAAATGGTTGTTCTGGTCTTTGTTGAGCTGATACGCTTAATACTGCGAATAAACTTGCTAATGCTAAAAATTGTTTCATAATTGTATGTTTTTTGAATGTTTTACTTAATTAATAAAATCATATAGATATGATCTTGTTTATTTTCTTAAGTCAAAGGTGCGACACATATTTTTTACCGAAAAAATATTGAGGTAAACTGGATTTAAGTGTCGGTAAACAAAGGGACTTCTTAAATAATTTAACAAAAATGTCAAATTTTTAGTGCTAAATTTTACTATAGAATAGTGTTTAAAACTTCTCAATAACTTTTAAACATATCACTACTAATCCTCAATAGTTTCTATTGTATCTTCGTTTTAACAAAGTTTAACTTATTTACAATAAACTTTTAAATACAAAACTTACACATTGTTCTTATTTTTAATGAAATTTGAATGATTAAACCGAATTAAATAAATTTCATCGGAATTTTGGATATACAACAACTTAACGAACAGATTGAAGCTAAAAGCGAATCTATCACTCGCTTAACTTCTGAAATCAATAAAACGATTATTGGACAAGAGAAAATGGTCGAAAGTTTATTGATTGGATTATTAGGTAACGGACACGTTTTATTAGAAGGTGTTCCTGGATTGGCTAAAACTTTAGCAATCAAAACGCTTTCAGAAGCTGTAGATGGTAGTTTTTCTCGTATACAATTTACTCCTGATTTGTTACCTGCCGATGTGGTTGGTACAATGATTTATAATGTAAAAGAGAATGATTTCAGAATTAAGAAAGGTCCAATCTTCGCTAACTTCGTATTAGCTGATGAGATTAACCGTTCTCCTGCAAAAGTCCAATCTGCATTATTAGAAGCGATGCAAGAAAAGCAAGTAACAATTGGTGACGAAACGTACAAATTGGATACACCTTTCTTAGTATTAGCAACTCAGAATCCAGTAGAACAAGAAGGAACTTATCCACTTCCTGAAGCGCAGGTCGATCGTTTTATGTTGAAAACTGTTATTACGTATCCAGAATTAGAAGCGGAGCGAATGATTTTACGTCATTCCATTAATCAATCATTTCCAAAAATTAACAAAGTAATTTCTATCCAAGAGTTATTAGAAGCAAGAGAAATGGTAAAACAGGTTTATATGGATGAGAAAATCGAGAAATACATTCTTGATATTATCAACGCAACACGTTTTCCAGAAAAAGTTGGTTTAGAAAAATTAGTTCCGATGATTTCTTTTGGATCATCTCCTCGTGGATCTATCAACTTAGCTCAAGCTTCAAAAGTTTATGCATTTTTACGCAAAAGAGCTTACGTAATTCCCGATGATGTTCGTGCAATGGCAAAAGATGTTTTACGTCATCGTATCGGAGTTAGTTACGAAGCAGAAGCAGAAAATGTAACAACAGAAGAAATTATTGATAACATTCTTAATGTGGTTCCAGTTCCTTAATCTTTCAATTTATTTTGGATACTAAAGAAATTTTAAAACGTGTAAAACGTATTGAATTAAAAAGTAAGCGTAAAGCGAGCAATTTATTCATGGGCGAATACCATAGTTCGTTCAAAGGACGCGGTATGATTTTTAGTGAAGTTCGTCCTTATCAATACGGAGACGATGTTAGAAATATTGATTGGAACAAAACTGCGCGTTACAGCGAACCTTATGTAAAAGTTTTTGAGGAAGAAAGAGAATTAACCATGTATTTGTTGATTGATGTTTCTGAATCTGGAAACTTCGGAACGCGCAAACAAATTAAAATGGAAACTATTGCTGAGATCGCTGCTTCGTTAGCTTTTTCAGCAACTACTTACAATGATAAAGTAGGTTTGGTTTTATACACAGATCAAATCGAAAAATTTATTCCTCCTAAAAAAGGAAAACAACATGTCTTACGAATTGTACGAGAAATTATTTCGTTCGAACCAAAAAGTAAGAAAACTGATTTAGCCGTAACCTTAGAACAATTTATGAAATATGCGCGTCGAAAATCGAATGTGTTTATTATTTCAGATTTTATTGATTCATCAGATTATGATAAACCGTTGCGCGTTGCTTCAAAAAAGCACGACATTACGGGACTTCGTATTTATGATGAAAAAGAGACTGCTTTTCCAAATATCGGATTGGTAAATGTACAAGATCAAGAAACTGGAGAAATTCGGTTAATTGATACTTCTTCTGCCGAAACCAGAAAAATGTACGCGGCATATTACCACGAATTAGATAAAAGATACCATGCAATTTTCAAAAAAAATAATGCAGGAAGTTTATCTATTCGTTCTGATCAAGATTATGTTCATCCTTTGTTAAACTATTTTAAAAGTCATCGTTTTTAATATGAAGAAGCTATTACTTTTAGGAAGTTTATTTGTATCGTCTATTGGTTTTGCTCAAGAATTAGATGCAAAAATTGATACGACAAAAATTAAAATCGGAGAACCTGTTCGGTTAACTTATTCAATTGATTTTAATAAAGGAGATAAAATTCAATTTCAATCATTAAAAGATACACTTTCTTATCACATCGAAATTATTGATCAAAAAATTGATACAGTAATGGAAGGTGAAAAAAAGAAAATTGTGCATCAATTGGATTTGACTTCATATGATGCTGGCGAATATTTTATTCCGACTATTCCAGTTGAAAAAAATGGAGAAATTTTCAGAACACCATCTTTCCAAATTGATGTACAAGATGTTGAAGTAGATACGGCTCAAGCTAAAGTTCATCCAATAAAACCAATCATGTCTGTAGAATATACAATGCGTGATTATTGGAATAAATATTGGATTTACGGAATCGTTGCTTTAGTTCTTTTTATTATAGCTCTTGTTTTAATCGTTTTATTTATTCGATCAAAATCTAGAAATTTAAAGAATAATGAACCAAAAACGCCTTATGAAGAAATGGTTTTAGGTTTGAAATCTTTAGATGCAAAAAAATATTTAAATCGAGGAGAACAAAGAGAATATTATACGCAGTTATCTTTTATTTTGCGAAGATATATTGGAAAAGTTTATCATTTTTCAGCATTAGAAATTTTATCAGATGATTTAGCAAAAACGATTGAAAATCGTGAAGATGTAATTACTGAGGATAAACAAACTTTTAGAAAATTCTTATTCGATTCAGATTTAGTAAAATTTGCGAAGCAAGAATTAAATGAAGAAAAAAACACGACGTACAGAACGTGGGTTGGTGAATTTGTAGAACGTATAAAACCGCTTGATCTTCCGGAAAATGATTCAGAAACAGAAGATAAAGTTACAGGTGAGAAATACAAAAAGTGGGATAATAGCTAATGTTTAACTTTGAATTTCAGACGCCGTGGTTATTACTTTTGTTATTGATTTTACCATTTTTCATTTACCGAGAAATAAAAAAATCAACACAGAAAAAAGCGTCTCTAAAAATTAGTTCGCTAAAACCATTTGGTGCTACAAAAAGTAATTTATCTAGTTATAAACCTTTACTTTTTGTGATGCGAATGTTAGCTATGGCTTTATGCATTATAGCCTTGGCACGACCAAGAATCGTAGATGTTACAACACAAATAAAGGCAGACGAAGGTGTTGATATCTTGGTAACTGTTGATACTTCTTTAAGTATGATGGCACAAGATTTAAAACCAGATCGTTTAAATGCCCTAAAAGAAGTAGCGAAGGAATTTGCAAATCAGCGACCAACTGACCGTATTGGTTTGGTTGAATATTCTGGTGAAGCATTAACTCGAGTTCCGTTAACAACGGATAGAGATATGTTAATTTCTGAAATTGATCGTTTACAATCTGGTAATTTAGAAGACGGAACAGCAATAGGTGTTGGTTTAGCAACAGCGATTAATCATTTAAAAGATAGTAAAGCTGTTTCTAAAGTTATTATCTTAATTACAGATGGTGTAGAAAGTATAAATCCTTCTGCCGATTTAATGTATGTTTCTCCAAGACAAGCAGCAGAAATTGCAGCGTCTAAAGGTATAAAAGTTTATACAATTGGTATTGGTACAAATGGTCAAGCGCCATTTCCTACTGGATATGATATTTATGGAGGATTGATTTTCAAAATGCGTCCAGTAGAAATTGATGAAATTTTATTAGAAGAAATTGCAGATAAAACCGGAGGTTTATATTTTCGTGCTACAAGTAACGAAACACTAAAAAATATTTATTCGGAGATTGATCGATTAGAAAAATCAGAAATCAACGAAATCAAATTTTATAACTATACAGAACTTTACACAAAATTCTTATTACCAGCTTTAATTTTATTGTTGTTAGAAATTGTGTTAAGAAGAACCGTATTTAAAGAATTAATCTAATGCAGTGGGGTGATTTTGGACAAATAATATGGTTATTGGCTTTATTCGTAATCATCATTTTATCGGTAAATGTTTACCGATGGAGAGAACGTGTAAAAACAACTTTTGCCGATAAACATTTACTTCCTTTTATTTTTCCGATGATTTCATCGAGACGATTTTTATTAAAATTGTTCTTGTCATGTGCTGCAATTTTTTTGATTATTGTTGCGTTGATGGATCCGTTATTTGGACAAAAAGAAGTTGAAGTAAAACGTGAAGGAATCGATATGGTTTTCGTTTTAGATTTATCTTCAAGTATGAATGCGCAAGATGTCGCTCCGTCACGTATAGAAAAATCAACGAAATTTATTGCTGACATGATGCATCAGTTAGGCGGAGATCGTGCAGGATTGGTTGTTTTTGCAGCAAATGCTTACACAATTTCACCTTTAACAAATGATTATGCGGCAATTGAAAGTTATTTACAAAGTGTAAATACAGAGTTAATTTCGAGCCAAGGAACAGATTTCCAGAACGCGGTACAAGAAGCATCAAAGTTATTGAGTAAATCAGCAAATCAAAGTAAAATGATTGTGATTATCTCTGATGGAGAGGATAACGAAAATAGTACTGGAAATGCTGCCAAATTAGCAAAAGAACAAAATATTCATATCGTTACAGTTAGTGTTGGAACCGAAAAAGGTGGTCCAATTCCGATGTATTACAATGGATATCAAGATGATTTTAAAAGAGATCGAAGCGGTAATACCGTGATTTCTAAGTTAGAATCTAATAATCTTCGCAAGTTAGCAGAACAAACAAACGGAACTTATATTCAATTAAATTCTATTCAGGAAGCAATCTCAAATTTAGCTTTTTACAAAACAAGATTGAATAAGAATGAGATAGCAACTTCTACAACAAAAGATATGAATCATATCTATCAATGGTTTTTAGGATTTGCATTATTGTTACTTTTTATAGAATTATTAACATCTGAATATAAGATTTTTAAGAAGAGAATTAAGTAGATTTGTATGAGAGATGATTTACTTTTTTAAACATTATGGTTTTTTAGTTGCTTTCGTTTTATCGACGATAGCTTTTGCACAGAGTAAAGCAAAAGATTATATCATCGAAGGAAACAACTATTATGAAGATGGAAAATTTGATAACGCTGAGTATGCGTATAAGCGTGCAGCGTTAGAAGATCCGACATCTGTTAAGGCAAATTATAATTTAGGTAATGCCTTGTACAAACAAAAGCGTTATAAGGAAAGTATATCCCATTATAATCGATCGGCAGAAATAGCAACTTCTAAAACAGACAAACATTCAGCTTTTCATAATGCTGGAAATGCTTATTTAGAAGAACAAGATTATGGTAAAGCGGTAGAAAGTTTTAAGAATGCCTTAAGAAACGATCCGTATGACGAATCAACTCGATATAATTTAGCTTACGCTAAAAAAATGCTTGAAAAGCAAAAACAAAAAGATCAAAATCAATCAAAAGATTCTTCAAATAAAGAAGAGCAAAAGAAGGATAAAAACGATCAGCAAAAGCAAGATCAACAAAAAGATCAGAACCAAGAAAACCAAGAACAGAACAATAATCAGAATGATCAAAATCAAGAAAATCAGGCTGATAAAAATCAACGAGAAAAAGATGGTGGAAATCCTAAAAGTGGTGGACAAAATGGAAACCAAAAAGGAGATGGAAATCAACAAAACCCTCAGATTTCGCAAGGTTCTAAAGGTAAAGGAGATGAGCAAGAAAATGCTCCTGTTGGTTTAGGTGAAGGAATGTTGAAAGCTTTACAAGAACAAGAAATGAGAACACAACGTCGTATTATTCAGCAAAAAGCGGATAAACAACGAACAAATACATCGAAAGATTGGTAATGAAAGCGTTTAGGTTTATTAATACATTATTTGTTTTAGTCTTTGCATCAGCTTGGGCATTAGGACAACACGTGTCGTTTAAATCAGAAGCGAATAGAAAATCCTTAGCAGTTGGAGAAAGCTTACAAGTTGGATTTTTTATTCAAGCTGAAGGAACAGATTATAGTATTGATTCGCCAATGAAATATCCAGAACATAACGGTTTTAGATTAGTTGGTGAAAATAAAACGCAACATGTAGAATATGTTAATGGTAAAGGATTAATTCAGGACGGAATTATTTTAATTTTTACTCCAGAGCGCGAAGGAAAATTACGAATAGGTTCTGCCAGAATTGTAATTGACGGTAAAGCATATACTACGAAACCAATCGACATAGAAGTTTCTAAATCTTCTACTTCTGCCCTATCTAATCGGGCCAATACAAATCAACCTGTTTTTTTACAAACAAATGTATCCAATACTAATCCTTATATTAATGAACAAGTTGGATTAACAGTAAAAATGTATTCTCGCGATTTAGGATTATTAAATCGTAAACGAAATTTTCGTCAAGGAAAATTAGAAGGGTTAAGTCCAAAAATGGTAACAAGTCGTCCAGAGACTATCAAACAAGAAATGGTATCTGGAAAGCCATACTTTTCTGAAGAAATTGCGAAATATAATTTATTTCCACAGCGCGAAGGTCGTATAGAAATTGATCCATTTTCTATGGATATACTAGTTTCTGGTATTTACGGAACTGAAGCGTATGAGATAAAAAGTAATCCAGTTGTAATTAACGCAAAAGCTTTACCTGAAGAAGGTAAACCGGTTAATTTTACAGGAGCTGTTGGTGATTTTAAATTAAAAACTTCGATTAATAAAAAAGAATTAGCGGTAAACGAAAGTGCAAATTTAAATGTTGAAATTTCAGGAAAAGGAAATTTTAATACGATAATTGTTCCTGAAGTAAATACACCTAAAAATATTGAAAAATACCCTCCTAAAAAGAAAAATGATTTTAAAGCGTACGAAGACGGAATGCAAGGTTCAGTTTCTACAGAAATGGTGATGGTGCCAGAGTACGGCGGAGATTATACTATTGCAGCTGTAGAGTTTTCTTATTTTGATCCAGAAAAAGAAAAATATATTACGTTAAAAAGTGATGCGATAGATTTATCTGTAGATGGATTAACTGCTAATGAAGTTAAAAATACGACAGATGATTTAGATCTTGGTAATCACGGTGAATCGACGCAAAATAATATTAAAACTACTGTATCAGAATTAGCGGAAGATGTAAAAAATGGAAATGGGAAATGGCTTTGGACTGCAGGAGGTTTAATAGCTGCAAGTGTTTTAGGTTTATTTTTATTACGTCGTAAAAAAGATGAATCTAATGAATTAGAAGAAGTTGAACAAACCGTTTCTAATGAAAGTAAATTTGTGAGAAAAGTTAATTCTCTTATTGTTAAAGAATCAATAGTTGCATCAGCAATTAATGTTTCTACAGATGGAAAAAGAATTATAAAATCAAAATTAGATACATTACAACAAAATATACATCACCCAGATTTTAAAACATTTTTCCAATTACAAGAAGATTTATTATGCGAAATTGGAATGAAATATTCAGGTACAGATTTAGCTAATTTCTCTGATTATAGCGTAGGCGAAAAATTAGTGCAATGTGGATGGAATCAAGAATTAGTTGAAGAATGGAAATTGTTATTAAATAAAGCGAGACAAGCAAAATATTCAGCAATTTCATCTTCAAATGAAGATTTAACAGATGTTTATTTCAAAACAGAAAAATTAGTCAATCAATTTATAAAATAACTATTTAACATTAAATAGATCTTACTCTAGAGGAATCAATTTCGGTTGGTTTCTCTTTTTTATTATATAGAAATTCTTTTTAAAACAGGTTTAAATACGTATATAAATGAAGCTGAAAATTTTAATATAGAATCATCAATATCTTTTAAAGTATTATAGTACGTTTTATTGTCTTTAGAAGAATAGATCAAATAACCCATTAAATTTCTAAATATAATCTTAGGATATTGCCATTTTTTACTAGAATAAATATTTATAAAAGTTTTGAAATTTTCAGATAAACCAAATGCATTTTTATCTGAATAAAAACTGTTGGAAAGAGATATAGTATCATTTTCATCTTTAATGTAATTTCTAAGTGGATCATTTATGCAATAATGATTACCTAACTTATCAAAATGATATTGATATACACTTTCAGGAATGAAACCTTTATTTTTATATTTGTTTAAATCAATCGGAATTTTTCTATAGAACTCTGTTTTAGTTATACCCCATTTATCTCCTTTAATATTATATTTATATCTCATGTCAAAAATACTCATTGACATACCAGATTCTGGAAATTTATCTCCATCAATTTTCCCATTTATATCTTTAGCTAGTACTGATAAAAAAGATGTATTTTCGGGCGCATTATTCCAATATTCAATAAGTTTAATAAAAGAATCATCATCAAAATAATCGTCAGAATCCCCTAAAATAAAAAATTCCCCTTTTGCTAAATTGATTGCTTTAAAAATGGTCAAAAATTTATGGTTATTCTCTTGTTTAATATATCTAATATTTAAAGTTGATTGATGTATAAAATTATCAACAATTTCCCTTGTATTATCTGTAGATCCATCATCAATTATAATCCATTCAAAATCTTTAAAACTTTGTTTTAATAGAGCATTATAAACTCTGTGTAAAGTATGAGCTCTATTATAAGTGGGTGTAAAAAAGGTTATTTTAGGATTCATTCTTTAGATTTTAATCACTGTTTTTAAAAAATTAAATATAATAAATCATTTTAACTTAAAAATTTGTTTTATGCAATTCATCTACTTAAATCTACAGTTCGTCTAGTTTCTTTTTCTTTCGATTTTATTTTGAATCAATTTTACATCAACAAATTAAAAACCAATTCAAATGAAATCATTATATATCACAATCGCTACAATCATTTCAAGTGTAACATTTGCTCAAACTAATTTTGATCAAGAAATGAATCAAGCTTTTTTAGCTTGGCAAATAGGAAATCAAGCAGCAGCAGAATCTTTTCAAAAAGTTTTAAAAAATAATCAAGACAATTGGATTCCGAAATATTATGTTGCTTTTACGCAAACTTTACAATCTTTTGAAGGATCAGATTTTAATTCAAGACAAACTTTAATCGACGAAGCTCAAGTTTTAATTAATCAATTAGAAAAATCAAAACCGAATAATCCAGAAATTTTAAATTTAAAAGCATTGAATTTAACTTCAGAAATAGCGCTAAATCCGATGGCAAACGGAATGGTTTTGATGGAAGATATTAATTCTATTTATTCTAAAGCACTACTTTTAAATCCGACAAATCCGCGTTCTATTTTAGGAAAAGCAGAATTCAATATCAATGCTTCAAAATTTGTTGGCGGTGATATTACGAATGATTGTAAAGCTGTTAAAAAAGCTTTAGCTTTATTTGAAACTGATAAGCCTGCGAAATTTGAACCAAGTTGGGGAAAAGATCGAGCAGAGAATTTGCTAAATAACGACTGTAAAAATCAATAAAATGATTTTACTGCTTCTTGTTTGGCTTGAAAAATTTATCCGTTTAATTATTGAATTGATTGCTTAATGAACAATTTTAAAGATTCTATTTTATATGTACTTTCAATCGTTTTGGTTGTTGTAATTATGCTATTGACGATGCTTTTTGAGAAAGGTTTTGCGTTTGAAATTTATGATGCAAGTGATGTTTTTAAAATTGTTATCGCTTATGTTTTATTAGGTTTATTGACCTATCAAACACTAAAAGGAGTTGTTGTAGTTGATAAAACGACTTTAGGTAGAAATATATTGATTATGTGTTTTATAAATCTTATGATTTATTCTATCATGTTTTTTACAAACCCCAATACACAACTCGCATATTTCTTTAACAGTACAGCTTTCAATTATTTTATCGGATATTTTCTTTTCAGTTTATGCGCCTCATTTATAGGATCAAGTATATTTTATGAGTACAAAAAAGAAATCGAAAAAAATGGCTTTCATTCGTATGTTATTTGGCGATATTTTATTCAATCAATATTCGTAATTCAATTTCTATATTATGTGTTTACAGTTTTTGTGAATCGATTATTTCCAATAGATATTTTTTACAACAATTTTGCGAATTATGTTTTAGTCGGAATTATCACTTTAATTTTTCTTTCGATATTTTATTTTCTTGAAAAACGAAGAAATAGTTTCGAGAAAGAAATTAAAAAAGAAACAACCAAAGCAGAAACTGCAACGGCAAATTTCGAAACGTTAAAAAACCAATTAGATCCACATTTTTTATTTAATAGTTTAAATGTTTTAACAGGTTTGATTGAAGAGAATCCAGTAAAAGCGGTTGATTTTACAACGTCACTTTCTAAAATTTATCGCTATTTATTGGAGCAAAAAGACAAAGAAGTTGTTCCGTTAGAGGAAGAAATAAAATTTGCTAAAACGTATATCAATTTATTAAAGCTGAGATTTGAAAATAGTATTCATTTCCACATGAATTTGATGGATTTTAATGAAGATGAATTTATTGTACCGCTTTCGTTGCAGATTTTATTAGAAAATACAATCAAACATAATATTACATCCGAATCTAAACCTATAAAAATTAGAATTTATAAAGAAAATAATTTCTTGGTAGTAGAGAATACTTTTCAACCGAAAGATTCCATTAAAGATTCGACAGGCGTTGGTTTAAATAATATTAAAAAACGATACGAATTGATTTCTGATCAAGAATTAAAAATTTCAAATGAAAATAATGTGTTCAAAGTAGAATTACCTATTCTAACAAATAAATTGATGATTCTTGATAATGAAGATAGACTTGATTCTAAAAAGGCGAAACTAAAAGTTGAAGCTTTAAAGAAATTTTATAAAAATTTATTATATAGTATTATTTTCATAATTCTTACATTTTATTTCATAGATGATTTGAGGTATGTTCTTATCATTTCAGCCTATTTGATAGGTAATGTAATTTATCAATATATTAAAGTAAATGGTTTAGTTGAAAAATGGGAAAATCGAAAAACCCAAGAAATTTTAATGAAAAAGAATCAGCTTAAAAAGTGGAAATAGCGATGAAAATTATAATCATAGAAGACGAAAAACCTGCTGCACGCCTACTCCAACGTCGTATAGAAAAATTAGGATATAACGTAGATGTTATGTTGCATTCTGTAGAAGATAGTATCCATTGGTTGATAAATCATCCGCATCCTGACTTAATTTTTTTAGATATTCAATTGTCGGATGGTTTATCATTCCAAATATTTGATGAAGTTGAAGTTTCTTCTTCCATTATTTTTACGACAGCTTATGATGAATATGCGTTGAAAGCGTTCAAATTAAATTCAATCGATTATTTATTGAAACCTGTGGATGAAGAAGAATTAGCTTTTGCGATAGAAAAATTTGAGAAACAGAGCGAGGTAAAAATGAATTTTTCTCAGATCAGAAATCTTTTTGATCTGAATAAAACCTACAAAGAACGATTTACAACGAAAATAGGAACTTCAATTAAAATGTTTTCTACAGATGAAGTCGAATGTTTTTACAGTGAAAACAAAGCAACGTATGCGTTTACGAAGGAAGGAAAAAATTATTTATTGGATTATACCTTAGATAAAATAGAAGAATCAATTAATCCAAAATATTTTTTTAGAATAAATCGTGGACAAATCATCCAAATTAATGCGATAAAAGATATTTCTGTGTATTCTAACTCTCGCTTAAAAATCATTTTAAATAAATTTTCCGAAGAAGAATGCGTTGTTAGTCGCGAAAAAGTGAATGATTTTCGGAATTGGTTAGAAGATTAGAAATAAAACTTAGGTTTTGATTCTTAATTAGTTGGTTGTTAAATAAAATTGTATACTCTGCTGATTTGCTCTAACTTTGCAACGTTAAAATTTATATATCAACCAATCAATGGATTTTTTCTCTAAATTAAACATTAATGAAATTGGGACAACTTTTGCGGTTCTTTTTGCCGTAATTGATATCCTTGGAAGTATTCCTATCATTGTGGGAATCAGAAGTAAAGTAGGTCATATTCAGTCAGAAAAAGCATCTTTAGCAGCCGGAATTTTAATGATTTCGTTTCTATTTTTCGGAACTAAAATCTTAAATCTTGTCGGTGTAGATGTACAATCTTTCGCAGTAGCCGGAGCATTTGTTATCTTTATCATCGCTTTAGAAATGATTTTAGGAATCGAGATTCAAAAAGGTGTCGAAGCTAATTCTGCATCTATTGTACCTATTGCCTTTCCTTTAGTAGCCGGAGCTGGATCGTTAACAACAGTACTATCTTTACGATCGCAATATGCTGATATTAATATCGTAGTAGCAATTATCTTAAATATGTTAATTGTTTATTTAGTGTTAAAATTTGCAGGAAAGTTAGAAAAATGGATGGGACCTGGTGTTTTATCAGTTTTAAAGAAAGTTTTTGGTGTAATTTTGTTATCAATTGCAATCAAGCTTTTTACTTCGAATATCGGAGCCTTGTTTATGCAAGAAATTAATTTGTAAAAGTCATTTAAAATGAAAACATATATTTATATTATCACTGCTGTTTTAGTTGGAGCTTTGGGTTATAACCTATACATGATGGATTACCAAGCAGGATTTTTAGCAGAAGAAAATTTTCCAATGATTGTTGGTTTAGGTGCTTCTGTTTGTGGTTTAATTTTAGCTTTCGTTTTCTTCAGTTTCTTTAAACTACAGAAAAACGTAAATAAAGTAGCGTAAGATTTAATCAATCGACATAAAAAAAGAGCAACAAATTATTGTTGCTCTTTTTTATTGATTTTAGAATTTAATTTCTGTAATACTTCTTGCATCGATTTATTGATTGCATCAAAATCTTTAATCTTAGATGATGTATAGATAAATAAAGCATCAATAGAGTTGTCTGGTGTTTCAATTAAAGATTTGTTTAAACGATATGCTTCACGAATTCTACGTTTTAATAAATTTCGATCTACAGCATGTTTAAAACGTTTTTTGGCAACACTAACACCAACTCTAACATCGTAATCCTTTTTTTCTTTAGTTGTGTAAACAATTCGGATTGGATGTGACACATAAGACTGACCTTCCGAAAACAAATTTTCTATTGCTTTCTTACTTTTTAATTTTTCGTTCTTACCAAATGTCAATTTCATGTGTATAAACTTCTTCGTAAATTTGAGAATTCAAAGGTAAGTATTCTAAAAGTTTTAGATTATATGTAACTTTGACTTTTAATAAAATTAAATATAAAAATTTACAAATATGTATCCAGCAGAAATAGTTATGCCGATGAAGGAGCAATTAACTTCTAACGGTTTCGAAGATTTAACAACTCCAGAACAAGTTGAAGCTGCAATTGCAAAATCAGGAACAACTTTAGTAGTTGTAAACAGTGTTTGTGGTTGTGCTGCAGGAGCTGCAAGACCAGGTGTAGTATTATCTTTAGATAATGATAAAGTACCAACAAACTTGACTACAGTTTTCGCAGGCTTTGATAAAGATGCAGTAGCAAAAGCACGTGAGTTTTTTGCACCATTCCCACCAAGTTCTCCAGCAGTAGCTTTATTTAAAGACGGAGAATTAGTTCATATGTTAGAGCGTCACCACATCGAAGGTCACTCTGCAGCAATGATTGCTGAAAACTTAAAACAAGCATACAACGAGTTTGCTTAATTTTTAAGAAAATATAATTATAGAGCGATTCTGAAAGGAATCGCTTTTTTATTCAAGCTAATTTTCGAAATGTGTTTTTGGCTGTTTTTAATATATTAATAAATTTATGCTAATAACTTAACAAATAAAGTTTTCAATTGATTTATGTTAAATTTTTATAATATTTTGTTATTAAAAAAATAATTGTAACTTAGTGTTAACATTAAATGGATAAACACTAAAAACATTATTTATGAAGAAAATTTTTACTTTATTATCAGTTGCGGCTTTTTCAGCAACTTTTGCACAAACACAATTAATCAATACAAATGAAACTTTGGTTTCTGAAGTTATACAACCAATTAATTCTAATGGAGCAACAGCAGAAACGGTTACTTACAGCCAAATATCTACTGATGATTTAGCAGCAAGTACAGGTGTATTATCTTGTTCTTCTTTAACTTTACCAGTTCAATTAAGTCGTGTTTATGATTTACAAGCTGAATTTGGATTAAATGAAGCATTTACTCCAACACATATTGATGTTTCAGGTAGACCTCAAGCGGGTGCTTCAGTTGAAGGTTATTTATACAAGTATACAGGTTCTAACTTTGGAGGAGATACTTTAGCAGGTGCTGATTTTGAAGAATTACCAGCTTACGGTAGTTATACTTCATCAACTAATCAAGCAGCGCAATGGGTTCAAGTAGAAATGTATGATACTGTTGAAATTCCAGCAGGGACTAAATTTGCTACATCATTAGTAATGATTATTTCTGGTTCTGATAATAACTGGGCTAATTCATTTATTCCATGGCAAAATGTAGAAGCTACAGAAACTCATCCAGCATATTTTGGTGGACCATATGCTACATGTTCTATCGATGATTCAGGAAATTGGATAAATCCAAAACCTTTGTTTAGTAATGTAGGAACATTCCAAATGAAGGTTACAGGGACTGTTGAAAATTTAGGAACTGTAGAGTTAGGAGGAGCAGCTTTAAAAGCTTATCCAAATCCTGCAACATCAGAATTAAACGTTTCTGTTGATGGTGCTAATGTTGTTGGGGTAGAAATTACTGATGTTACAGGACGTGTAGTTTCTTCTCAATCTTTAAGATCAGGAAAAGTTAACGTTTCTAAATTAGCTCAAGGAGTTTACTTCTTAAGAGTTAAAGATGATAAAGGAGTTACTCGTATCCAAAAATTCATCAAAAAATAATACATTCTAAGAAAAATTTAAGATTTATTATATTAAAAGTGGAGCAAAATGCTCCACTTTTTTATTTTTATCAAATTATAAAATTCTAATAAAAACTACTTTTTAGAATAATAATTCAAACTTTTTATAGATTCAGTGAATTAACATCAAACATTTTATCAATACCATATAAATCGGTATTATAAAAGGATTTATCTTCAATAATTGTTTAATTTTGCAGTTCAAATTTTAATAATTCATAATTAATAAACGAATGAGAATAGCAGTCGTAGGCGCTACCGGAATGGTCGGCAGAGTTATGCTCCAAGTTTTGGAAGAAAGAAATTTTCCAATCACTGAAATTATCCCAGTAGCATCAGAAAGATCAATAGGTAAAACTATTGTTTATAAAGGTGAAGAATACAAGATTGTATCAATGCAAGATGCTGTGAACATGCGTGCAGATATCGCAATTTTTTCAGCAGGTGGAGAAACTTCCAAACAGTGGGCGCCGAAGTTTGCGGAAGTAGGAACTACTGTTATTGATAATTCGTCAGCATGGAGAATGGAGCCAAATATTCCTTTGGTTGTTCCAGAAATTAATGCTGATATTTTAACAACAGAAGATAAAATTATTGCAAATCCTAACTGTTCAACAATCCAATTAGTAATGGTATTAAATCCATTACATAAAAAATATGGTGTAAAACGTGTGGTTGTTTCTACTTATCAATCGGTTACAGGAACTGGGAAAGATGCTGTTGAGCAATTAAACGGAGAAATTGAAGGTCGTGATGTTGCTAAAGTTTATCCTTATCAAATCTTTAAAAATGCATTACCACATTGTGATGTTTTTGATGAAGAAACTGGATATACAAAAGAAGAATTAAAATTGACAAAAGAACCACGCAAAATTATGCGAGTAGATGAAATGAATATTACAGCTACTGCAGTTCGTGTTCCTGTACAAGGTGGACATTCTGAGTCAGTAAATATTGAATTTGATAATGATTTTGAATTAGCTGATGTTCGTAAACTTTTAGCAGAGCAAGAAGGTGTTACATTACAAGATAATCCAGATACTAATACGTATCCTATGGCATTTTATTCAGAAGGTAAAGATGATGTCTTTGTAGGTCGTATTCGTCGTGATTTATCTCAACCAAACGCCTTAAATTGTTGGATTGTTGCTGATAACTTACGTAAAGGTGCTGCTACTAATGCCGTACAAATTGCTGAATATTTAGTAGCAAATAAATTGGTAGGATAGTATAAATACAATAATATAAAAATGTTAAAATAGCTGACATATCTCATTGTTAGCTATTTTTTTTATTTTTGGAGTTATTTTAGTCAAAATATTAAACTATTTTACATGAAACAACTCTATTTTTTACCTTTAATTTTTATAACTCCATTGTTTGGTCAATCTCTTCAAACTCCAAATTTTTCTCACGAAAGTGGATTTTATGAAGATGAATTTAACCTAACACTTACTCATGATGATCCAAATGCTACTATTATTTACACGTTAGATGGATCGGAGCCAGATATCAATAATTTAGAAGGACGAACTTATCAGTATAAAAAACAATATCCTGAATTACCAGGTCAGGTACCTTTTGAATTTTATGAAAATTCTTTAATCTCGTACAATTTCGCATCTCCAATATTAGTTTACAATAGAAGTTCTGAACCGAATAAAATTGCGAATATTTCAACTTCTTTTCAATATGAACAGTATTTTCCTTCAGAACCGATTGATAAATCTTTTGTTGTTCGTGCAAAAGCATATCTTGAAAATGAAAGTTCAACGACAACTACACATGTATATTTTGTAAATAGTCAAACTTCAACATTACCTATTATAAATTTATCGACAGATGATGAGAAATTATTTGGTTATGAAAAAGGATTATTTACAGCAGGTAAAGATTTTGATAATTGGAGAGTTTTATACCCAAATGAAATACCAAATTCTTATAGTTCTGCAAATTATTGGGCGAGTGGATCAGATTCAGAGATTCGAATTAATTTTATATATATTGAAAATAATGAGGTTAAAATTAATCAAGATGCAGGATTAAGAAATAATGGAAATGGTACAAGATATTTAAGTAATAGACCTTTTCGTATTTATGCAAAAAATGATTATGGTAAAAATACTTTTTCACATAACTTTTTTGAGAATTATGAAAATGATATTTTTAAAAGGTTAATTTTAAGAAATTCAGGTCAAGATACTGAATCTACTTTATTTAAAGATGCTTTTGTTCATAAATTAAATGAACATTTAAATTTCGACACACAAAATTATCAACCAGTATCTACATTCATTAATGGAGAGTATTATGGGATTTTTAATCTTCGTGAAAGATTTGATGAAAAATATTTTGAAACAATTTATAATTTAAATGAAGAAGAAATTGATTATTTAGAAAATGATGGAATTGTAGATTTAGGAGATGCTAATTTTTATAATGAGATGATGACATATTTTTCATTAAATGACTTATCTATTGATGATAATTATCAACAAGCAATAACTTATTTTGATGAAGTTAATTTCATAGATTATTCTATTGCGGAAATTTATGCAGCAAATATAGATTGGCCTCAAAATAACTATAATTACTTTAGAAAACGAGTAAATTATACTCCCGAAGCTCCTTATGGACACGATGGAAGATTCAGATTTTTATTTAAAGATTTAGATTTGAGTTTTTTACCTTATTCATCATCATTTAATGCATTAGAACATGCAATGTATAATAGTATTTTTGGAAATGAGTTTAATAATGTATTCTTCTCAAGTATATTACAAAACGAAATTTTTAAACAGAATTTTATTAATCGTTTTGCGGATTTAATTAATACGACTTATAAACCAGAGAGAGTTGTTAGTTTAATTAACTCTACACAAGGTAAGATTAGTGAGGAAATGCCACAACACATTGAGCGATGGAATTTAATCCCTTCATTAGAAAAATGGGAAGATAATGTTGAAAGAATAAGAGAATTTGCTAATGAAAGACCTTATTTTCAACGTATTCATATTACAGAATTCTTTAATTTAGAAGGTACATATGAGTTAACTACAAATGTAGCTAACGTAGAAGAAGGATTTGTAAAGGTTAATACAATTGAAATCAATAACTCTACAGTTGGTATTGATGGTGATTATTCAACTTGGTCAGGAGATTATTTTAAAGGAGTTCCTGTAAAATTACAAGCAATTGCCTTACCTGGTTATACTTTTTCACATTGGACTGGTGATGTAGACTCTACAGAATCAGAAATTACAATTAATCCTGAAGAGAATACAAATGTTATTGCTGTTTTCCAACGAGATTTATCAATTGGAGACGTAAACAAAGTAGATTTCTTAGTTTATCCTAACCCAACTTCTGATGTTTTAAATATTGCTTCAGCATCTAAATCAGAAATTACTTATACAATTTCTACTATTTTAGGACAAAATGTTGAATCAGGAATTAATAAAGATCAAAAACTAAATGTTAGTCATTTAAATAAAGGTGTTTATTTAATCGAATTAAAACAAGATAATAAAAGAGTTGTAAAGAAATTCATCAAGAAATAATTTTCCAATTTTAAATAATATTTTAAGCCATCAATTAAGTTTGATGGCTTTTTTTTATACAAATTTTTAAATTTTAACGAAATTTATGACCTTCACACCCAACCTTTTCAGTTAAATTAGCATATTATAGAGTATAAAGAATAGACCTTGGACTTAAACCAGATTATTCAGGCATGTAAGAAAAACGATTCGAAAGCACAGCGTTTGCTTTACGAAAAATACGACTCGCGCTTTTTTGCGGTTTGTAAACGATATTTTGTGAATATACATGAAGCTGAAGATGCTTTGGTAAAAGGGTTTTTGAAAATATTTCAGAATATTAATTCTTACACAAATGAAGGAAACTTTGAAAGTTGGATGCACAGAATTATTGTGAATGAATGTTTGATGGAACTCCGTAAAAAAAAGGCTATTTTTTTAAATATTGATGATCATCCTAAAGATGTAGCATCAGATATTAATCCGAATCAATCAGACGGAAGTGCACTTAAACTACTCGATTTGTTGCCAGAAGGTTGTAAGGTTGTTTTTATCCTTTATGTAATAGAAGGTTTTAAACATAAAGAGATTGCTGAACAATTAGGTATTTCAGAAGGAACTTCGAAATCTCAATTAAATTTAGCAAAATCAAAATTGAAAGATTTATTAGAAAAATATCCAAACTTAAAAGCGAATTTGTTGTGAACGAAAAAGATCCAATAGAAGAATTATTTCGAAGAGAAGCAGAAGAAACTTTGTTTCAGGATAAACCTCGCGAAGTAGTTTGGCAAAAAATTGAAAGTAATCTTCAGACGAAAACTCAGGCTCCCATTAAAAACTTTATTCAAAGTGTATGGTTTTCTGCTGCAGTATTTGCTTTAATTGCGGTACCATATTTTTATTTCTTTTTAGAAAATATGAATAACCGAAAAGGAAATATAGAGATTGTAAAACAATCTGTGGAGAAAATATTATCACCAGAAATAGAGAATAAAGAAGCGGAAGTAGAATTAGAGACTATTGTTTTTGAAGCACCAATAATTGTTAAAAACGAGAATAAAGTAGTTTTAAAAGATAAAAAGGAAGAGAATCTGATTGTCAGAAATAAACAGATTGATACAAATATAGAAACTCAAAATAACGATTTAGCTCCTGATAATTCAAATAAACCTATAGCTATAGAGGCAAAAATTGACACGATTTTATTAGTTAAAGCTGATTCGCCAAAAATGTCATCAACTATGGCTTCTGCACCTATTGATACAATTTTACTTGCTGCTAATAATAATGCAGCAGCAAAAGAGTCAATAGCTTTACGCGCTAAATCTGCACCACAAGAAAATTCTCCTTTATCATTTCAAAGAAATCGATTCATTATTCAAGATAAAGTTACACGAGTTAGTTTCGAATTCATTCGAAAAAACAATAATCGATTAATATTCCAAAAAGAAGGTATCAAATTAACTTTAGTCAGAGATCAAGGACAAGTTAAAATATTGACAAACACGAATAATATTAAACCTGAAATTTTATCACAAATACAATCAAATAAAGAATTGATTTACAATTATTACATCAATTTTGATTCGTCAAAAAATAGATAAAAATTCAATTTAATGTAGTATTTTAGATTCTGTAATTAACAGAATATGAAATACATTTTATCGCTATGTTTTTTTATTATTTCTACTCTTTTATGGGGGCAGGAATATTACATGGTTTATCTACAACCTAAATCTAATACACAAACATATCTTTCAAATCCGTCATTAATGCTTTCGCAAAGAGCACAAGACAGGCGCGCGAACAGAAATATTGCGCTTGATGATAAAGATGTTCCTCTTAATCAAAATAATCTTCAGCAAATTAAAAATTTAGATTTGATGT
This sequence comes from Faecalibacter macacae, assembly GCF_003687725.1. Lineage (GTDB taxonomy): Bacteria > Bacteroidota > Bacteroidia > Flavobacteriales > Weeksellaceae > Empedobacter > Empedobacter macacae. The sequence goes on along the minus strand of NZ_RDOJ01000021.1, from coordinate 8,450 downwards.
ACGTTGGTGCATCAAAATGGTTAAATGCTGTTATGGTTGAAGTTTATGATGATATTATTTTGACAGAATTACAAAGTTTACCTTTTGTACAGAATGTAGAATCTTTAGTTCGTTCAAACAATCCACGTGTAGCTAACAATCAAAATAAATTTAAAGAATCTCAAAGTAGAAACTTAAACTTTGATTATGGTTATAGTGATACTTTTATTAATCAATTAAATTTAAGACCTGTTCATGAAGCTGGATTCTCAGCCCAAAATATTTTTATTGGAGTTATTGATTCTGGTTTTCCTGGTGTAAATACAATTAATGCATTTGCAGCGTTACGTAATGAAAATAGAATTGTAGATTCTAAAAATTTTGTCAATTCAAATTCAATTTACGACATGCACTCGCACGGAACTGTGGTTTTGGCTACGATGGCTGCAAAAGTAAATAGCGAATATGTTGGGTCTGCTCCAGATGCTACATATGCGTTATATGTATCGGAAGACGCTGCCGTAGAAACACCAAAAGAATTGATGCATTGGATTCAGGCAGCCGAACGTGCAGATAGTGTTGGTGTAGATGTAATAAATACTTCTTTAGGTTATACAACTTTTGATGATCCACGTTACGATTTTACATATAATGATATGGATGGAAATACTACAGTTATTTCTCGTGGAGCAAAAATTGCAGCTTCTCGCGGAATTTTTCTAGTTAACGCGATGGGAAATGATGGAAACAATGATTGGTTCTATGTTTCTGCTCCAGCAGATACGCAAGAGATTTTTTCGATAGGAGCTATCGACGAATATTATAATGCAGCTTCATTTTCTTCTCATGGTCCTAATGCATTAAATGTAAATAAACCAAATGTATCTGCTTTAGGAGTTTATACACCAACTTATAGTCAAAATGGTCAATTAGTTGCTTCACACGGCACTTCATTATCATCGCCAGTATTAGCAGGTGCAGTAGCTTCTTTATTATCTGCTTTTCCAAACACATCAATTAGTCAATTAAAACAAGCGATAGAAGAGTCTTCTCATTTATATCCTACTTATGATACTCAATTGGGGTATGGTGTTCCAAATTTTGGTTCATTGTTAGAAACTTTAAAAACAAACGAGGTTTTATTTTCTGATTATAGAATTTTTCCAAATCCTACTTCTACAGCTTTTAAAATAGAATCGAAAAAGGAAATTAAACAAATAGATTTATTATCTGTTACAGGTATGAAATTAAAATCAACATCGAATCAAAAGCAAATGAATGTACAAGGAATTGCAAAAGGAGTTTATTTGATTCAGATTACTTTCGGAGACGAAAGTCAAGCTACTACTAAACTAATTATTAAATAATGTAACGTCCTGAAAAAATGATACAAGATTAGACCAATAAAATTTTATTTTAAACAGTACATATATTCGTATTTGTACTGTTTTTCTTTTTGTACGATTTTGGTATTAAATCTTGTTGCTGGTGCATTTGCATCGGTGTTAAATAATAGTTTGACAAATGCGGTCTGAACTCATTATAAATCTCTACGGTTTGTTTGACCAAAATCTTTCTTGTATTCAAATCTACATTAAATTTATCAATATCATATTCCTGTTTTAAAATTCCATTGATTCTTTCGGCTATGGCATTCTCATAAGGATCTGATTCTTGTGTCATACTACACCGGATTTTATGCTTTTTCAATAGCTTTTGATAATCATCGGAACAATATTGTAAACCTCTGTCTGAGTGATGAATAAGACTCTTCGGGTTTTCTTTTTTCAATGCCATTTTTAGAGCATTTAAACAAGATGCTGTAGCCAAAGAATCCGACACATCAAAGCCTACGATTTTTTTTGGAATAAGCGTCGGTTATTAAACTTAGATAGGCAGGATTTTCTCTGTTTCCCAAGTAGGTGATATCCGACACCCATACATTATTTGGTTTTCTGCATTGATAATCTTTAATTAAATTTTTATGTTTTTTAAAACGATGATACGAATTGGTAGTTTTGTGATAACTTCTTTTGGGAATGATTAACAAATGGTTAGCCCTTAAGAAGTCAAAGAATTTGTCTCTGCCAATTCTTAAATTTTCAAGTTTCTCTTTCAAAAGAAAATACAGTTTCTTTCCACCCATTTTTGGATGAATCATTCGCAGCTCTGCTACCCAATCCACAACCTGCTGTGCATTTTGTTGCCGCTTTGCTCTTCGTTTCAAATGACGATAATAAACCTGTCGGTCAACCCCGAACAATTCACAGGAGAAACTTATGGTTTCTTTTTGTTCCCTTCGGAAAGATTCGATAGTTCGGGTGGTGAGTTTTTTCGTATATCAATTTGATATTCCTCTTCGGCAAGGTTAATCATCATATCGAAAATAATGGCTTTTTTATCAGCCACATAAGCCTGTTTCTCAAGGAAAGCCTTCTGCTTTTGCAAAAGCTTTACTTGGGCTTCAAGCTCCATGATCTTTTGTTCTGGTGACTTTGGCATATTCGAAGGTGTTTGGTTCTCCCAATCAAAGGTACCAAATTTTCTGAGCCAACTCACAACTGTGCTTCGAGATTGGATGCCATACTTACGGCAAGCACCCACAGTAGATAACTCCCCACACTCGATTTCTTTTACAACACTCAACTTAAAAGACATACTGTAATCTCGCTGAGTGCGTTTGACATAATTGTTTCTTTCTTCCATAATAACGATTTCTTTTTTGTATCGCTATTTCAGGACGGGACATAAAATAATAAAAAAAAATCGCCTCGAATGAGGCGATTTTTTTATTGACCATATTTTGCAATGGCGTGTGCTTTATCTTTATTCATGGCTTCGATTAATTCATCTAAACCATTAAATTTTTTCTCGTCTCTAATTTTATCCAAAAATTCTAACTGAATTGTTTTACCATAGATATCATCAGTAAAATCTAAAATATTAACTTCTACTCTATGTTCGCGAGAATTTGTAACAGTAGCTCTAACACCAATGCTTAATAGTCCTAAATATTTTTGATCATCAACAAAAACGTTAACACTATAAACGCCGTGCGCAGGAATAATTTTTAAATCATCTACTTTTAAGTTGGCTGTAGGGAAACCTAACGTTCTTCCAATTTTATCGCCATGTACCACTTCTCCACTCATTGGATAATTACATCCTAAAGCTTTGTTTGCATACGCTATGTTACCTTCTGCTAAAGCATTTCTAACTTTGGTTGAACTTACAGCAACATCATTACAATCGATCGCTTCAATTTGTACTAAATTAAAGCCGTATTCTTTTGATAATATTTCTAACTGTTCGTAGTTTCCTTCTCTATTTTTCCCGAAATGATGATCGTAACCGATAACTAACGTATGAATATTAATTTGGTTTACTAATAAATCTCGAACAAATTCTAATGAAGTTAATTGTGAAAATTCCTTTGTAAATGGATGAATAATTAAATGATTTAAACCTAATTTTTCTAAAGCTTGTTCTTTTTCTTCAAGCGTATAGATAAATTTTAAATCACAATTTGGTTGTAAAACCATACGTGGATGCGGATCAAATGTCAATAAAACACTTTCTCCATCAACTTCTTCTGCAATCTGATTTAGTTGATTTATAATAGTTTGATGACCAATATGAATACCATCATACATTCCCAATGTTAAAACTGGATTTTTGATGGTTTTGATATTTTCTATTAATCGATGTACTTCCACTTCATATAATTTTGCATAAAATTAAGGCATTCAAATCGAACTTCAGTTATCTTTTTTATTAAGGTGAAATGTAATTGATTGATTTTAAACATAAAGATTAAAATAAATTTGAATTTACTAAATTCATAATATTATTAACATATAAAATATTTATTATGAAGAAAATCATTTTACTAGGAGCCTTATTGGTAAGCTCTTTTTCTATTGCAGAGTTTAATAATTCTACAAATCTTTAGTTAAAATTAACAAAGAGAAATTTGTAGAATCTAAATCGAAACCTGACGCATGTTTTGTGAGAGAATGTACAATTACAAGTACTGTAGGTCCTGATGGAAATACTTACACAGAAAATACATGTTCTCCATGGGTACAAGTACTTTGTCCTAATACAGAAGAAGAATTTGCACTAGGTATTTATTAATATTTAATGGCAGACAAAAAGTCTGCCATTTTAACAAGAAATAATACAATCAAAAAGATGAATAAATTAAGTTTTTTAATATTGATATTTTTTTTGATATCTAATTATACATATTCACAAAAACAAGGAAAGATATTTTATAAAAAAATAAATGTAGATGGAAAAATAGATACCTCAATTTTAATTTATGACGAGGATGAATCATTTTTTTATACCATATTAGATAAAGCTATAACAAAGCCTTTCAGAGATGAATATGGAACACTTGTTCAGCCTAGTAATACAATTGATTCTATTGCTAATAAAAGATTGTTTAATTATTATGATAGAAAAAAAAATAAGTTTTACTTAAATAATATCAATAAAAACCAAGAAATATTAATGTCCATAACTCATAATAATGACGAATGGATGTTGACAGATGAAACTAAACAAATAGAAGATTTCAAATGTTTTAAGGCGTATAAGATTATTAATGGAAAAAAATATTTTGCATGGTTTACAGAACAATTACCATTACCATATGGACCAATTGCAATTAATGGATTGAAAGGTATTATATTAGAATTGTATAATGAAGATAGAACAGTCTTTTTTGAATTTGAAAAATTTGAAAATACCAGCGAATTAATTCAATCTTATATTAGTGAATACGATTTTTCAAATGCAATTACTTATCAAGAATATTTAGAACTAAAAAAATAATTAATCATGAAAATTTTATTTATATTATTAATAGGTTCAATTGCTTTAGGACAAAGTTATAAAGTGGAATATGATGAAGTTTATTTATTGCCAGATAAATCAAAAAAAAATCTTCCAGAAGTTATTATTGAAAATTATGAGCAACCAAAGACACACGAATTATTAATTAATGAAGTGGATTTGTGTTTATATAAAAAACAAGAAAAATTAGGTCAAACAAGTAGTATAGAATCTATAGGAAATTATACTACAAATTTTATCGTAACTAATCCAACAGAAAAATATATTTATCAAGATGTAAATATTGAAAACAGAAATTACAAAGTTAAGTCACCATTAAAATTAAGTGATAGATGGCAAAATCATCGTGAAACAAAAACAATTAATGGGATTTTAGCAACTAAATTAACCTTAGAATCAATCAATGATTTTACAGAAGTTTGGTATGCTAAGGATATCAAAACAAAATGTGGTCCATCAAAAATATTAGGTTTTCCTGGGTTAGTCGTAGAAGTAATTATTAAACCTAAATCGGAAGATAGTATTACTGCAATTTATAGATTGAAGAATATCGAAATATTAAAAGATGATGCAAAATTAAAACCTTATTTCTCTAAAATCTCTAATGAAACGATTACTCAACAAGAGTTTAGCGAAATTTATAAAGCTTATCAAAAAAATGTACAAGAAATGTATGGAGGAGGAATTGATAAAGACTAAAAATAAAAAAAATCATAATTATTGTAAAATTCTGATTAATAATCAAAATATTATGACAAAAATCTTATAAAGTATACAAATAATAAGATAGTTTTCACTTACCTTTGCACCCAAATAAAATAAACTAAATCATTTCATATAATGGCAAATCAAAAGAAAGGTAGAATTGCTCAGGTTATCGGACCTGTAATTGATGTTATTTTTGATAACGCTGAAGGCCTTCCAAATATTTATGATGCATTAGAAGTTCCACGTGCAGGTAAAGAAACTTTAATCCTTGAGGTTGAACAACACATCGGAGAAGATACTGTACGTTGTATTGCAATGGATAGTTCTGATGGTTTACAAAGAGGACAAGAAGTAATCGCTGTTGGTAAACCAATCATGGTTCCAATCGGTGAAGAAATCAAAGGACGTGTATTCAATGTAGTTGGAGATGCTATTGATGGTTTAGGGAATTTAGATAAAGCTAACGGATTACCAATTCACCGTTCTGCTCCAAAATTCGAAGATTTATCAACAGCAACAGAAGTTTTATTTACTGGTATTAAAGTAATCGACTTAATCGAGCCTTACGCAAAAGGAGGTAAAATTGGTTTATTCGGTGGTGCCGGAGTAGGTAAAACAGTATTAATTCAGGAGTTAATTAACAACATCGCTAAAGGACACGGAGGTTTATCTGTATTCGCTGGTGTTGGTGAGCGTACTCGTGAAGGTAATGACTTAATTCGTGAGATGATCGAATCAGGTATTATCAAATACGGTGATGAATTCGTAGAATCTACAGAAAAAGGTGGATGGGATTTATCTAAAATTAACATGGAATTAATGAAAGAGTCTAAGGCTGCTTTCGTATTCGGACAAATGAATGAACCTCCTGGTGCACGTGCTCGTGTTGCTTTAACAGGTTTAACATTAGCTGAGTATTTCCGTGATGGAGATGGACAAGGTCAAGGACGTGACGTATTATTCTTCGTAGATAATATCTTCCGTTTTACACAAGCAGGTTCTGAGGTTTCTGCCTTATTAGGACGTATGCCATCTGCGGTAGGTTACCAACCTACATTAGCAACAGAGATGGGTGCAATGCAAGAGCGTATTACATCTACTAAAAACGGATCTATTACATCTGTACAGGCGGTTTACGTTCCTGCGGATGACTTAACTGACCCGGCGCCAGCAACAACGTTCGCGCACTTAGATGCTACGACAGTATTAGATCGTAAAATTGCTTCGTTAGGTATTTACCCAGCGGTAGATCCATTAAACTCTACATCTCGTATCTTAACTCCAGAGATCGTTGGTAAAGAGCATTACGAAACAGCACAACGCGTAAAAGAAATCTTACAACGTTACAACGCGTTACAAGATATCATCGCGATTTTAGGTATGGAAGAGTTATCAGAAGAGGATAAATTAGTTGTACACCGTGCACGTCGTATCCAACGTTTCTTATCTCAACCATTCCACGTTGCAGAGCAGTTTACAGGTATCCCAGGTGTATTAGTTGATATCAAAGACACAATCAAAGGATTTAACATGATCTTAGATGGTGAAGTTGACCAATACCCAGAAGCAGCATTCAACTTACGTGGTACAATCGAAGAAGCGATTGAAGCAGGTGAGAAAATGTTAGCAGACGTTAAATAATTAAGTTAACTATAATATCAAAGAGTGCTTACGTTTCTTTTCTTTTGAAGACAACTAAGTACTCTTTTTTTTAAATAAAACGGATATGCAATTACAAATTATCACTCCAGAACACGTAATTTTTGACGGTGAGATTGATGCAATCACTTTACCTGGTAAAGATGGTGAATTCCAAATCTTAAATAACCACGCGCCTATCGTTGCAACTTTAGGTGAAGGAACAATTAAAATTGCTGTTCACGAATCAACTTTCAAAGATTTCGACAACACCTCTGGGAAAGTTTACACATCTCCTTCTCAATCAAAAACTTTATTATTTGATATCAAAGGAGGAACTTTAGAAATGAACAATAATAAAGTAATTGTTTTAGCGAGCTAATTCATTACCTATTATAAATAATATAAGCACTTGCATTTTTTGTAAGTGCTTTTTTATTTATATATAACATCAGATTGAATAAGTTTTAATTTTAAAACCAATCTTGCTTACGCAAGCTATTTCCCGAGTCCTTTCACCAAAGTATTTCGTAACACCTGCTTTTTAATAAGCAGTTATTACAAAATAATCAATCTCGGCTGTCACTTCCATTTTTTCTTTATAAAATATTTTCCGGTTCGTCATTCCGAAGTATTTTATTCAACTGTCCTCCTGAACTTGTTTCAGGATCTCATCATTATTTTTATCAGTAATCTGTCATTCCGAGGTATCGAGGAATTTCAAAAGTCTTTCGAAGTATTTTTTTAAATAAACTGGCCTTCCGATTAGCAGACGAGAGTCAATTCATCGAAATGTAATGTTCGAAATGATTAGTGAGTGAAACGAATCATTTAATCATTTCCATGAAATGAGATGTAAATTGACCGTCGAAAATCGTAGCCTTGATTTTTTGAATACTTTTTTATCAAGAAAAAAGTATTGAGTATATTAAGTCACGTCCTGCTGAACTTGTTTCAGGATCTCATCATTATTTTTATCCATAATCTGTCCTTCCAGTATTCAGGGATCTAAAAATTTCTCATGTTGAACTTGTCGAAGCATCTTATATATAATAAACCGACATTTAAATCTATGACGTTAAAAAATTAAATAGAATGAAGGGTAAAAATGATTAGTGACTGAAAGGAAACATTTAATTCATTTCCGAAATGAGATGTAAATTGACCGTCGAAAATCGTAGCCTTGATTTTTTGAATATTTTTTTATCAAGAAAAAAGTGATAAAGAAATTTAGAATACCTAAGCCACACCGTGGCTTCTCC
>NZ_RDOJ01000020.1:242-51314 GCF_003687725.1 Faecalibacter macacae | reverse complement strand
TGTACTCAAACTCTATTCTCTTCTTTTTTTTTATTACAATTTAAGATTTTCAAATCTAAAGGATTTGGCTGGTCATGATCTTAATTTTATGGCAATTTCAGGCCTCTTAGCAAGTAACAAAGATGAAAATGGAAATGTTGTAATGCCGCCTTTCCAAGTGGCTGATTTATTTGGTGGAACAGAACAAATTATTTCCTCTGTTTTATTGGGGATTATTCAACGCACAAATAGTGGTGTAGGAGATTGGTTTGATATTTCTATTACAGAAGCTTCTTTGTCTATGAATGCGCTTTTAGCTCCGCCTGTTTGGTACAATGAAGCTGAACAAGCAATGGATGTTTTAGGAGGTAAATTACCTAATTATTCTATTTATAAATGTAAGGATGATAAGTTTATTGTTTTAGCAGGTTTAGAAGAAAAATTTTGGCAAAATATCTGCGATGTTTTAGATAAACCTGAATGGAAATCAGAGAATTTAGTTTCATTAAAGTTCAAGCCGGAAATTAAGGAAGAATTAAATAAGATTTTCTTGACAAAAACGCGTGACGAATGGACTATTTTTTTTGGTGGAACTGAAGTTTGCTTTTCACAAGTTTTAGAATTTGAAGAAACATTACATAATGACCATTTAAAAGAAAAAAATAGTTTTATTATTTCTGAAAAAAGTGGATTACCTATAGGATTTGGATTAGGAATTAAAAAGATAGGTAAGGTGTGATTTTAGTCATTAATAGTTTGTTTTTATCCGAAATTATATTAAAATGTAGAGATATTTTCTTTTTGGTAAGGTAATTGTTTTATCAATTTTGATTGAAAATTATTAAAAATGAAAATATTAAAAAAATTAAGTCTTCTCCTTACTTTCGGTTTTATTGGATTATTTATAACATCTTGTAATGGTACAACAAGTATTTATGGAATTGAGCATAAATCAAAACATAAATCAAAAAGTAAAAAATATCCTCGTTATGATGTAAAATACGAAACTAAAAGAAAAGATTTACCTCCAGGGCATAAGAAAAAAGTTTATGGAGAACAATCTGCAAGAAGATATGCACCAGGACACCAAAAACATAAAAACTATAAAAGTTCTCATAAGAAAGGGAAAGGAAATTATAAAGGTGGGAAAGGAAAAAATCATTACGGTAAAAAACATCATTAAAATAAAAAAGGCTGAAAACTATAAGTTTTCAGCCTTTTACTTTAATATCTAAAAGCGTATTATTTTACGACTTCCATTTCGATGTTTAAAATTCCTGCATTGATAGATCCAATCTCAGTAAAAGCAGCTCTACTTAAATCTAGAACTCTTGATTTAGAGTGTGGTCCTCTATCATTAATTTTAACAACAACAGATTTTCCGTTTTTAATGTTAGTTACTTTAACTTTTGTTCCAAAAGGTAAAGTTTTGTGAGCCGCAGTAAGCTCGTTTTTGTTGTACAATTCTCCACTTGAAGTTTTGTTTCCATGGAATTTATCCGCGTACCAAGAAACAATTCCAGTTAATTTTTCTCTGGCTTCTTCTACAGCTATAGTAACATCATTTGTAGTTGTTTTTTCAACATTTGCTGTTACATCTTTTAACTCTTTGTTTTTGATTGGATTAGAGTTTTTAACTGTGTTAGAATTGTTTGTATAATAACCCTCAGCTTTTGCTATTGGAGCGATCATGAGCATAATAAATAATGCAAAAATGCTTCTTTTCATCCGTTAGATTTTCTGATTATATATCTAAGATACTAAAGCATTTTATACATTTTACATGAATTATAATTTGATATTAATTATGTATGCATAATTAATCTACAACTCGCTTATAATGTATGTTTCAAGAGGTTGTTAAAAAAGAGTTAAAAAAAAGAGTAAATACTAAAAAAATTAAGAAATAATGATTTTTATTGTTTATATTATTGTTAATCAATAATTTATTTATATTATTCTATCTAAATGTGAGTTGAAAAACATTTTTATCTTAGTTAATTCCATCACTTTTTTTATGATTTCAGAACGTTCTATTTCGGTCATTTCTGGATCTTTTATAGAGTTCATTAAAGTCTTAATTTCATTCTCAATATAAAGTGCTTTAAATCGAAGTAAAACATCAAATAAGTCTTTAGAAATAGAATCCTCTATAGTTTTTGTGCTGATACCTTGTTTTAATTTCCAATTTTCACTGATCGAATGTGAGTCAATCATCATTTGAGTTGCTAATTGAGTAATATCTTGATTAGTTGATCTCGAAAAATAAGTACCACTTCGCAATTCGTTACTTTCTAAACCTATTTTAACTTCATCAAGAATGCTTTGGTAAAATGGATTTGATAATTGAAGATCGTTATGATTAAATTGATTAACGATTTCTTCAATTACAGTCGTTTGATATAATTCGTTTTTATCATCTTTCAATTCAACTTCTAAATCTCCAAATTGCATAATCAACTTGATAATTTCATCTTCAACAATAGTTAAATGATTAACAACAATTTTCTTATTATTAGAAGGAACAATTGTTAATTCAGGTTTTCTGTCAGCGATAGGAAAAGTAGGTTCCTCTCTATTGTCGATTTGAGCTAATGTTTTGAAAAGTACGTCTTCGCGTATTTCCATAATTTTAGCTGTTTCCATAATATATAATTCGCGCTGAATCATATTTGGAATTAAGGCAATCGATTTGATTATTTCTCTGATTAATTCAGATTTTTTAACAGGATCTTGTTTCGCTTCCTCTAAAAGTAAGTTTGCCTTGAATTTGATAAAATCTGTTGAATGATCTTTTATGTAAGCAGAAAGTTCTGAAGACGAATGTTTTTTTGCGAATGAATCTGGATCTTCACCTTCAGGTAAAGGTAAAATCTTCACATTTAATTCTTGTGCTAAAATCATATCAATTCCACGGAATGAAGCACGAATTCCGGCAGCATCACCATCATACATTACAGTAACGTGAGATGTTAGACGCTTAATCATTACTATTTGTTCCTTTGTTAAAGCAGTTCCAGAACTTGCAACAACATTTTCTATACCCGCTTGGTGCATAGAAAGAACATCAGTGTAACCTTCAACTAACAAGCATTCATCTTTTTTTAAGATAGCTTGTTTTGCTTGGAAAAGACCGTATAAAGTTTTACTCTTAAAGTAAATTTCGTTTTCAGGAGAATTAAGATATTTAGCAGCTTTTACATCATTTCGTAAAATACGACCACCAAAACCAATAGGTCTCCCAGAATAGCTGTAAATAGGAAAAATAACGCGTTCTCTAAATTTGTCAAAACGTTTTCCATCCTCTTTATAACTTACTAATCCAGATGCTTCTATTACTTCTTTTGAATATCCTTTTTTCTCTGCATATTCTGCAAAAGCATCCCATTTATTTGGAGAATATCCTAATTCAAATCTTTTTATTATTTCGTTAGAAAATCCACGTTCTTTAAAATAAGATAAACCAATCATGTTTCCCTCTTCAGATTCGTGAAGTTGATTAACAAAAAAGTTTTTAGCAACTTCAGTTAAGATATATAAACTTTCTTTGGATTTTTGCGCTTCCTTTTGTTCAGGAGAAAAAGTAGTATCCTCTTCAATTTCTATATTATATCGTTTAGCTAACCATCGTAACGCTTCAGGATAACTAAACTGCTCTAATTCCATCAAAAATGAAACAACATTTCCTCCTTTGCCAGTAGAGAAGTCTTTCCAAATCTGTTTTGCAGGAGAAACGACAAAAGATGGTGTTTTTTCGTCAGTAAACGGAGAAAGTCCTTTTAAACTACTTCCGGCACGTTTTAACTGTACAAAATCACCAATTACCTCTTCGACTCTTGCGGTATTAAATATAGTATCTATGGAATTTTTAGAAATCAATGTTTGAAATTTTTTCAAAATTAGATAATATTAAAATAGGAAGGATTTAATAATTTCAAAATTTATTATTTTTTCTAATTATAATTGATTTAAAATAAGATTTATTTTTTTAATTACTTCTACTACAGTTAAATCATAAATCAATAAATGCTAATATCAAATTTGGTATGGTATTGGCTAATTATTTAACCATAAACTGAAATAGAATATGAAAAAAACTATCTTAAAGATGATGTTTGTTGGGATTTTAGCAACAGCATTAACTACTTCTTGCTCAACTCAGCTACCAGGTCTTACAAAACCTACAGAAAATAATTCAATATTAGGGAAATGGGAATTAGATTACCTTGCAACAAATGACGGAAAATCATTGGTGGATAGTTTTCCAGATGGGGCTCCTTATTTAAATTTTGTTTCAAATAGTCTATTAAATGCATCTGATGGATGTAACACATTAAATGGAGCTGTGACAGTTAAAGGAAACGAAATTTCATTTGGAAATATGGCAGCAACTATGAAAGCTTGTCAAGGTGTAAATGATTACGCATTTAATTCAAAATTGAAAGGAAAGTTAAAATATTCTATTTCTGATGAAACATTAACTTTAATACAAGGAGATATAGCTGTAATGCGTTTTAAACGTCCAACTTCTTTAGCTGGAACATGGGTTTTGGAAGAGTTTATAGCAAAAGATAGAAGTGCAAAAACTTTAGACCAACGTTTTCCTAATAAAAAACCAACTGTTACATTCCAAAATAACCAAATTTCGGGAACTAACGGATGTAATAATCTAACTGGAGGTTATGTAGCAATTGGAAAGAATATTAAAATGGGAAATATTGCTACAACTCGTATGGCATGTGATGGAGTAGATGAAGCAAGTTTTAATGAGCGTTTTAATGCAACGAATTCTTACGAAATTTCTAATGGAAAATTAGTATTATACGCTAATGGAGTTAAAACGATGGTTTTTGGTAATTTAAAACAACCGAGATAATCAAATAATTTATCATTATATTATAAAAGTTGTACCTATGGTACAGCTTTTTTTATTGTTATATTTGTACATCAAATTCAAAAGAGTAAATGAAATTTCCAAGAATATATCAATTAGATGAAGTGGCATCTATTATTGATGCAAAATATATAGGGGATGCTAATTTCCCAGTACACGGAATTAACGAAATTCATAGAGTAGAAGCAGGAGATATTGTATTTGTAGATCATCCAAAATATTATGATAAAGCATTGGAATCTGCAGCAACCATTGTATTAATTAATAAAGAAGTTGAATGTCCTGAAGGAAAAGCTTTAATCATTTCTGATGATCCGTTTCGTGATTTTGTTAAAATTGGTCAACACTTTTTACCATTTTTAGAAGCTACAAAAAACATTAGTGAAACTGCAGAAATTGGTGAAGGAACAATTATACAACCAGGTGCTTTCATTGGAAATCATGTTAAAATTGGAAAAAATTGTGTGATTCATTCAAATGCATCTATCAACGATTATTCTATTATTGGGGATAATGTAGTAATTCGTTCAGGGACTGTTTTAGGAGCTGATGCTTTTTATTACAAAAAACGTGAAACAGGTTTTGATCGTATGAAATCTGTAGGAAACGTAATTATCGAAAATAATGTAGAAATCGGAGCAAATTGTACAATCGATCGTGGTGTAACTGCATCAACAATTATTGGTGAAGGAACAATTATGGATAACTTAATCCAAATAGGTCATGATACGATTATCGGTAAAAAATGTCTAATCGCTTCACAAGTTGGTATTGCAGGATGTGTTAATGTAGAGGATGAAGTTTCTATTTGGGGACAAGTTGGTATTACAAGTGGTGTAACTATTGGTGCTAAAGCGGTATTACTTGCGCAAGCAGGGGTAAGCAAATCTTTAGCAGGTGAAAAATCTTATTTTGGATATCCAGCAGAAGAGGCGAGAGGTCTTTATAAAAAGATGGCTGTTACTGAATTAATAGTGAGAGATTTTAAAAGAAAATAATATATTTATCAAAAACCGACATTAGTGTCGGTTTTTTTATGATAAAAATCTTACTCATTTTTGTGATTTTTCAATAAAAGGTAGTGTATTTTTTACATTGATTTATTTTTTAAATTAATTCAAACTTCTATATTTGTCTAAATTAAAAATCACAATGTCTGTATTAGTAAACAAAGATTCAAGAATAATCGTACAAGGATTCACTGGAAAGGAAGGAACTTACCACGCTGAGCAAATGATTGAGTACGGAACAAACGTAGTAGGAGGTGTAACACCAGGTAAAGGAGGTCAAACTCATTTAGGTTTACCAATTTTCAATACTGTAAAAGATGCAGTTGTTGAAGCGGGTGCTGATGTTTCTATTATATTCGTTCCACCAGCATTCGCAGGTGACGCTGTTATGGAAGCTGCAGAAGCGGGTATTAAAGTTATTATTTGTATCACAGAGGGTATTCCTGTTGAAGATATGGTTAAAGTTCAAGCATACGTAGATCAAAGAGATGTTACGTTAATTGGGCCAAACTGTCCTGGAGTTATTACATCTGAAGAAGCTAAAGTTGGTATTATGCCAGGATTTATCTTCAAAAAAGGTAAAGTAGGTATCGTTTCTAAATCAGGAACTTTAACTTACGAAGCTGCTGACCAAGTAGTAAAAGCTGGTTACGGTATCTCTACAGCTATCGGAATTGGTGGTGATCCAATTATTGGAACTACAACAAAAGAAGCTGTTGAGTTATTTATGAACGATCCAGAAACTGAATTAATCGTCATGATTGGTGAAATCGGTGGACAATTAGAAGCAGAAGCTGCTCGTTGGATTAAAGAAAACGGTACTAAACCAGTTGTAGGATTCATTGCAGGACAAACAGCTCCTAAAGGACGTACAATGGGTCACGCTGGTGCTATCGTAGGTGGTGCTGATGATACTGCTGAGGCAAAAATGAAAATTATGTCTGAGTGTGGTATTCATGTAGTTGCTTCTCCTGCTGATATCGGAGCTACAGTAGCTAAAGTATTAGGATAATAAATACAAAGATTTAGTTTATATAGAAAAGGCGAACCAATTGGTTCGCCTTTTTTTATGTTGGTTTGGATTATGCTTCCATTGGTTTTCCAGCCTTACGGAATAAGAATTTTCCGTAGATGTGTCTTTTTGCAAAACGGCTAGCAGAATCTGCATTACACATTTTTCCAAATACATTTTTAGGAACTCCTAAATATTCAAAAGCTGTTCCGTCTAAGTGAATAACTGTTAATACTTGTTTTTCTAAATAGAAATCTTGAATGATGTAATTGTCAAACGTTTCGTTGTATTCAGCTTGTAATTTTTCGTGCGTTTCGTTATTGATACTTACTAAAAAGTGGTAGGCTTCAATTACAACTTTACTTCTTTCTTCAGCTTCGATTCTACCAGCTTCGTCATCAACAAATTTATCAGGATGCGAATCTTTCATCGCGTTTCTGTAAATTGTTTTTAATTGTTTTAAAGTAACATCTTTATCAACTCCTAACAATCTTCTGTATTCAATAACTCTTTTCATATTCTAAAAATTCCTTCTTATCGGCGTGCAAAAGTAGTCTAATTAAATAACTTTATCATTATCAAAAAGTTTAGTTATGAAAATATTATGAATATATCTTATTAAACTTAGTCAAACAATGAATTAATATTACAAAAGGAATCAATAGTATTAAGAGTGTGTATTTATTAGTTTCTCCATCTAGATTACCATTTAAAATAAATTCATTTTGGTATTTTACTTTAATTACTACAATTGATTTAGGTGTAAAATGTGATTGAAAATATTTTTGAGATCTAAGATTCATGACATGATCGTAGTTATTTTTACTCACGTATAATGTTATAGAATCTTCAGCATTCAAGATTTTATCACGATTAGTGAGAGGATAATTTTCCGTATGGATATAAAAATCTTTTGGGTATTCTTCTAGTCTTATACGATAGATTGAAGATTTACTTCGTGTAGTATTCTCAATATGTTCAGTGGGTTGATAAGCTAATGTTCCTTTTACTTCTTTTATCGAATCAGGATTTGGATTGAGACTTTCAATACAGTATCCTAAACAAAAAATAGTTACAAAAGAAATACTCAAAAGATAAATTAGAGAAATTCTTTTATGAGTAAATTTTTCTGTTTTTGATGAAATTGAATTGATCTTGTTAACGTTTGATCTTAAATATTCAATTATTTCATCAAATAAATATGGATCTTGGTCTTTGTTGAAGCGAAATACTTGTTTGTTATTATTAAATAACAAGATTTGTTGCGATTCAAATTTTTGTTGATGTGAATCTTCGTCATTGTAAACTTTATTTTCGTTGATAGAAAAAGAATCAAAGCGAATTATTTTTTTGATCCATAAAAATTGAACGATCAATTGATTGGTTGAGAATATATATTTTTCTTTTTGTCTACCGACGAAGAAATAGATTTGTACACCTAAAATTAAACTGATTAGAAAATAATTATTCCATTCGGTATAATCTGTCAAAGAAATTAAGATGTAAAATACAATGGAAAGAGCGGTAAATATTTTCCAATTTTCTTTGGTTGTGTGATGAGAAAAATTAGTATTAAATATCATATAGTGTAATAGAAAATTTAAAGATAAAAAAAAAACGAACTTTATAAAAAGTCCGTTTTATATATTATCGATTAATCTATATCAAATTCGTCGCTACGATCTTCGTCATCGTCATCGTCATCATCTTCATAATGCGTAAGGTTTTCGATGAAAATAGTATATAATCTTGGACAAATAGCATGATAAGTTGTGATGTTATCTTCTTCCCAATTTAAATCTATTTCAGGATAATTTTCTTCGAAATATTCAAAATTTTCATAATCAATATAATCATGAATATCTTTATTGAAAACTTGTAAAAATGATTCGTTAGCAACAGTTCCAAAAATTTCAAATTCGTAGAAATCATCTTCATTAAATCCTTCTTCAAAGTAATTAGCAAGATTATCTGGATCCATCATCGCATCCGTAAAAATCTGTTTACCTTGAGAGATTAACCATAATCTAAAATTCTGAAATCCGTCGTCATCACATTCTTCGTTCATTATAGCGGCAGCGCACCATAACTCGCTCGAATAAGATTGAAACATAAAGAATTCTGTTCGTAATCTAAATCCAATAATATCTTCAGCAGTAAGTTGTTTTAATTCTTCAATTAAAAACTCTTCCTGTTGTTCTAAAGTATCTGCCGTAGCCAATGAGTTTTCTATGATTTGCCAATATAAATCTATATCTAACATCTGAGAAACTTTCTCGGTTGGTAGAGCAGCAGATGAATCAAATAAATTGTCTAAAAAACCCATATAATTATTTTAATCTTCTATAATATGTGGAACAAATCTACTTTTGTCAGTTGTGATAAATTGGTCGCTTTCGCGGAAAGTTATTCCGCAAGATTCTTGTCCAATAATCCAACTTCCAATAATTGAATATCCACTTTCTTCTTTATGAAGTTCGGCTAATTCTTGATAAATATAACCCTCTTCACCGTATTCTCCCGAAGTTTCTTCGGTTGTTTTTCCATCTTTTACAACAGTAATATTAGCACCTTCACGCGATAAAAGAGGTTTTTTTACATAATCTTTCATCTGTTGAGGTTCGCTAAAATATGTTTCTAATAACAAAGGATGGTTTGGATATAACTCCCATAAAAAAGCTAAGATAGCTTTGTTTGATAGGATCATTTTCCAAGCAGGTTCAATCCAATTTGCTTTTACTTCATCATTTTTAATGTTGTAAGCAAACATTTCATTCACCATCCATTCCCACGGATATAATTTAAATATATCTGTTATCGTCTCGTCTTCTAAATCTACAAAATTTACATTATTCCAACCAATTTCATCGATATAAATTAATTTTGTATTAATTCCTGCTTGTATAGCGCAATCTCTTAAGTATTCAACATTTGTTAAATCTTCCAAAGATTCGCGAACACAAGTAAAATGTAAAGTATCACCTTTTAAGTAAGGTTTTAACATTTTCCAAGTTTCAATTAATTTATCGTGAACGGAATTGAATTGATCTTTTGTTTCACCAAAATAATTTTCCATCCAAAGCCATTGAACTACACCACACTCAAAAAGTGAAGTAGGCGTATCGGCATTAAATTCTAATAATTTCAGTTGCTTATCTTTATCAAAAGCAAAGTCGAAACGTCCGTAAATACTTGGTGTTTCGTTTTCCCAACTTTCAATTAAATAAGGTTGGATGAATTTCGGAATTTTAAATTCGTCCAAACGATTATTTTCAATCACGTGCTCAACAGCAGCTAAACACATTTCCCATAACTGATTTGTTGCGTCAAAAATATTATCAGTTTCTTTTGGTGTGATAGAAAAATATCGATCTTCTACCCAATATGTTCTGTTATTTTCGTCTGTATGATATCCAAAACCAACATTTTCTAATCGTTCTTGCCAATTAGAGTCTTTTTGCAATTTTTTTAATTCCATTTATAAAATTAAGATGAAACTGTTTTTGATTGTGCCGATTTTCCAAATCCACCACGTACCGCTTGATTTTTCATTGCTGTTGCTTTGGCTGTATTTGTACCAACATTAGATTGTTGATGTAAACCTGGGCTAGCATATCCCATACCTCCAGTTAAACTGCGGAAAGCCATAAACCAAAGTAAAGAAGTTCCCATTCCGCCCATCATACTTTGATTATTTTGTTGTGCGTAATTTTCAGAAACATCTGTATAAGGAGCAGTAGAATCTGCACGCATAAAAACTTTTTGTTCATTTTCAGCAGGAGCAGGTTCTTCTACACGTTTCATACAAGAACTTAATACAGATGAAATTAAAACTAAAGTTACAAGTTGGCTGGCTCTTTTCTTTTTATGATTCATCCTATTAATTATTGTATTGTTACGTAAATTGGAGTTTTAATTGTGTCGTTTGCAGCTTTTACAGTTTTTAACGTGTCAATTTTTTCTCCAGCTAACTGATTATTAGACCAAATTTTTTGAGTTGTAATATGTAATACTGTATCACCAATTGTTGTAGAGCTTAAGACAACTTCTCTCGCAGAAGTTTTGTCTAGCTGTTCTAATGTTTGTTCTTGCTTATTTTCTGATTGACAAGAAAATAGTAAAGGTGTAATAAGCGTTAAGTATAATAATTTTTTCATATCTAAATTTGTCTTCTAACAAAGTTACGTTATTTCAATAAAAAAGCACTTCCTAAAAAGAAAGTGCTTTTAAATATTTTAAGGAATATCTTATAATTATCCTACTAAAGTTTCTGCTTCAACTTTTTTCATAGAACCTGTTTGCTTTAAACGAGTGTGCCATGAGAAAGCTTCTTCTAAAATGTGTGGAGTTTGACCACCTCTTTCAGCGCAAGCTCTTTCGAAGTAAGACATTAATTCTTCTTTATATTCTGGGTGAACACAGTTGTTGATGATTTCGATTGCTCTTTCACGTGGAGCTAAACCTCTTAAATCAGCTAAACCTTGCTCAGTTACAATGATATCTACATCGTGCTCTGTGTGATCGTGGTGAGATACCATAGGAACGATAGAAGAAATGTTTCCTCCTTTAGCAATAGATGCAGTAACGAAAATAGAGATGTAAGCGTTACGAGCGAAATCTCCAGATCCACCGATACCGTTCATCATGTGTGTTCCTGTCACGTGAGTAGAGTTTACGTTTCCGTAGATATCACATTCTAATGAAGTGTTGATTCCGATGATTCCTAAACGACGGATAACTTCACAAGAGTTAGAGATAGCTTGTGGACGTAAAACAACTTTATCTTTGTAGAAATCTAAATTGTTCATTACACGATTGTAACATTCTTGAGAAACTGTCATAGAAGATGCAGATGCAAAGTCCATTTTTCCAGAATCAATTAAGTCGAATGTAGAATCTTGTAAAACTTCAGAGTACATTACTAAGTTTTCGAAGTTAGAGTGTTCTAAACCTCCTAAAACTGCATTAGCAACTTTTCCGATACCACATTGTAATGGCATTAATTCTTTCGTTAAACGCCCAGCTTCAACTTCGTTTTCGAAGAAAGTAACGATGTGTTTAGCGATTCCAGCAGTAGCTTCGTCAGCAGGAACAATATCTCCAGCCATATCTGTAATATCGTGGAAAACGATAGCTTCGATTTTAGATGGGTCTAATTTAATAACGTCAGAACCGATTTTTGTATCACATGCTGTTATGTTAATTGCAGTACGTGATCCGTAATCTTCAACTTTATAAATATCGTGCATTCCACGGATTGCCGTAGGAATAGCCGTATTAACTTCTAAGATAATTTTGTCAGCGCTAGCAGCGATATCAACATTATTACCAACAGATGTAGTAGGAACAACTGAACCATCTTCTAAGATTTCTGCAACTTCTATTACGGCAACATCAATTTTGAATTGTCCGTTTAAGATGTGTTCTGCTGTTTCACCTAAGTGTTGATCAATGAATAACACATTTCCAGCGTTAATATTTTTGCGTAATGTAGTATCTACTTGGAATGGTAAACGTTTAGTTAACGCTCCATTTTCTGCTAAAGCAGCATCAGTATCGTGACCTAAAGAAGCACCAGTAATTAAAGTAACTTTTAATTCTTCTGTTTTAGCGCGCTCTGCTAATGCTTTTAATACAACTTTTGAGTCTCCACCTCTTGTAAATCCACTTGATCCAACTGTCATACCGTTTTCAAAAATCTTTGCAGATTCTTCGGCAGTCATCACTTTTGAGTGAAGATCTGTTAATTTAATTCTTTCTAACATAATGCAACTTTTTTCTTTACTTTTCAATAATTATTCCTTTATTTCTAAAGCGAATCACAAAAATTGGAATAAAAATTGGTTACTGCGTATTAAAAAAAGCCAAATATTTATCAATAAAAGCCACTATTATTTGTGTACTTTGTACAATGATATGAAATAAAGTAGTATATTAGTTTAATCTTTTACAAAACTATGAATATAAACCTAGAAACTAAATTAGATACTCGTTATTATTTAACAGAGATTGATAAGAATCCACACTCAATCTTTTGTTATCACAAAGAAATATCGGAAGCATACGTTGTTGAGCATAAGCACGATAAAGGACAATTCTTATATTGTGAAGGAGGTATTGTATATGTTAAAATAGGTAAAGAAACTTATTATCTACCAGCAAGACATTTTATGTGGATCCCTCCAAATGCAGAGCATAGTATACACCCTAATACACCAGAGGTAATTATGAGGAATCTTTATTTTCCTATTTCGGACCAAGATCATGCTTTTTATAAAAAGGTAGGAATCTATCCTGCTAACGGCTTATTACTAGAGCTATTGTTATTTACTAACAAATGGTTAGGTGATATTTCTTCTGAACATAGAAGTGATTATATTATTGGGCAGGCATTTAAAGAAATTTTACCACAAGTAAGTAAAACAAGTTTAAAACTTGCTTTACCTTTACCAACAGATGATCGTTTAAAAAAGATTGTTCAGTTTTTAGAGGATAATATGGATTCATCTATTACGATGAAAAAGATAACTGCTGAATTTGGTTTCAGTGAAAGATCTTTATCAAGATTATTCCAAAAAGATTTACAGATGACATTTGTGCAATATTTTACAATTTTACGAATGTTACGCGCTTTAAAACTTTTAATTGACGGAACATACTCTATCAGCGAAATATCTGTTATGGTTGGTTACAATAGTTTACCAACGTTTAGTAATACATTTCAAAAAGTAATTGGGGTAAGACCAACAGATTACTCAAAGAGAAAAGATATTTTATAAAAAAATGAAAATTTATCAGGTTAGTGGGTTGGGTGCAAATGGAAATGCTTTTCGAAATCTGAAACTTGAAGATGGTTTTGAACAAATTTATATTCCTTGGATTGATCCTGAAAAGGATGAAACTTTAACACATTATACTGAACGAATGATTGATAAAATAAATCCCACTGAAGATTTTCTTCTGATGGGATTATCTTTTGGTGGTATTATCGTTCAGGAAATGAATCGCTTTATCAATCCTAAACATACTATTTTATTGTCAAGTGTTAAGAGTAGGGAAGAGTTGCCAATTTTATTTCGATTTTCATCCTCAATAAATGCTCATCAAATGATTCCAATGCAATTTTTTACCTCTAGACATATATTTTCTTATATGATGATGAGAAAATTGTATTACACAAAAAAAGAAGATGCGATTGATGATATTTTTGAATTTAAAGATTCAAATTATTTAAAATGGTCGATTCATAAAATTGTAAATTGGAATCGTTCATCAGCTTATGAAATTCAAAATCTAACCCATATACATGGTAATAAAGATATTGTATTTCCGATTGGGAATATTAAAGATTGTAAAGTAATAGATGGTGGAACGCATATTATGGTAATGCAAAAACCAAAAGCAGTTAGTAAAGAAATTAACGATGTATTAATACAATTATAAATAAAAAGGTCATTCAGCAATCTGAATGACCTTTATTATTTTTATGTCAAATTTGATTATTTATTTTCTTCAAAATATGATTTTTCTAATGCAAAATTCTCTGCATTGATTACATCAAATTCTCCAATTTTAGTTCTACGTAAAGCAGTTAAATATCCACCAGAATTTAACGCTTTTCCGAAATCGAAAGCTAAAGATCTAATGTAAGTTCCCTTAGAACATTTTACTTCAAAATCAACGAAAGGTAAATCAATTCTAGTGATTTTGAATTCTTCAATTGTTACTTTTCTTGCTTTACGTTCAATTTCTTGTCCTTCACGAGCTAATTCATATAAACGTTTTCCGTCTACTTTAATTGCAGAGTGCATTGGTGGAAATTGTTCAATATCACCTGTGAATTGTTTCGTTGTTTCGTAAATCATTTCGTCTGTGATATGATCTGTTGGGAACGTTTGATCTTCTTCAGATTCTAAATCATATGTAGGAGTTGTAACACCTAATTTAATTGTTCCCGTATATGTTTTTTCTTGCGCTTGGAATTCGTCAATTCTCTTTGTCCATTTACCTGTACAGATTAATAATAAACCTGTCGCTTTTGGATCTAAAGTTCCGGCATGTCCTACTTTAATTTTTTTTAAATCGTATGCCTTACGAATATTCCAACGAATTTTATTTACAGCATCAAAAGAAGTCCAATCTAATGGTTTATCAATTAAGAAAACATGTCCTTCTTGTATCTTTTCTACATTCATAATTATTGTTGTTGAATCATCGTTGTCTCAACAGGCGCAGATTCTGTATTTGATTGTTGTGGATTTTGCCAGAAGTAAATAAGTAAACCAATACCAATAATAATTCTGTACCATCCCCAAAATTTGAATCCGTACTTTGTTAAAACAGAAATAAATGTTTTTACAGCGATTAACGCAACTATAAATGCAACAACGTTACCTACGATAAATAGTGTAATATGTTGTTGATCTTGTAAAATCATTTCATATCCTTTCATTGGATTAGCAGTTGTTTCTCCCCAAGTTTTTACAAAAACAGAGTAAACTGTTACTGCTAACATGGTAGGAACTGCTAAAAAGAATGAGAATTCAGCAGCAGCTTTACGAGATAATCCTTGTGTCATACCTCCAATAATAGATGCTGCAGAACGAGATGTTCCTGGCATCATTGCTAAACATTGCCAAAATCCAATCGTTAATGCCTTTTTTATAGTTATTTCTTTTTCATCGTCAATTTTTGGATTTTTGAACCACTTATCTACAAATAATAAGATGATACCTCCAAATACTAACATGGATGAAATAGCAACTTGATTTCCTAAAACAGCTTCAATTTTATCATCTAATAATTTACCTAAAACCAAAGCAGGTAAAACTGCGATAGCTAATTTGATATAGAAGTTAAAATTGAAATTTTCAAAATTGAAGAATTTTTTCCAGTATAAAACTACGATAGATAAAATTGCTCCAAATTGAATTGAAACTTGAAACATTTTTAAGAATTCACTTTCTGGTAATCCCATTAAGGCAGCAGTGAATCCCATGTGAGCAGTAGAAGAAATTGGTAAATATTCAGTCAATCCTTCTATAATAGCAATAATAATTGCTTCAAATAAATTCATTATTTTGCTTTATTTGGGTTAAGTAAGATGGCGTAAATTTCTACAATAAAACCGGCAATGACTAAAAATGGAGCTAAACGAATTCTTCTCCAAGAATATATATCTTCGTTCCAATAAGTAGGATCAAAAGTTCCATCAGGTGTTGTATTAGCATCATGACCAGTCATTAAGATAAATCCTAATGTGATTAATGCGATACCAATTCCCATCCAGATGTAGTTTTTCTTACCGAATAAAAAGGTAAAATCAGAACCTTTAGTAGGTTCTGATTTTATTGTATTTTGATTATTTAATGTACTCATTAAAATATTAGTATAGTTGATCAGTTTTTAATTTCAAGTATCTCCATGCAGCAAATAATGTACTGAATAAAGCGATTAAAACTCCTAAAGCGATTAAAGCTCCGATTAGCATTCCAAAGTCTGGGTTCCATAATAATAAACCAATCTTAGTAGCTAAGAAATACCATAAAATTCCTAAACCTGTAATTGCAATTACTGCAGCTAAAAATCCTAAGAATGCTCCTTCTAATAAGAAAGGTTTCATGATAAAACGTCTACGAGCACCAACTAATTGCATAGTTTTAATACTAAAACGTTTAGCGTAAATTTTTAATCGTATTGAGTTGTTGATTAATACAATAACAATTACTAAGAAAATAATTGCGAAAATCATTAACCAAAAAGTAATTGTATTGATGCTATTGTAAATTTTTACCATAGCTTGTTTATCACTTTTTACTTTATCGATTAATGGATGTTCAGCTAATTTTGTATTGATAGAATCAATTTGCTCAACAGAGTTAATTTTCTTTGGGTTTAAAGTGATTTGTACAGATGGCGGGAAAATATTTGCTTCAAATAACTCTACGTCATCAATACCTAAATCTTGTTTTGCAATTTTAGAAGCTTCTTCTTTACTAATGTAACGAGTGCTTTCGATAAAATCGTATTTAATTTTTAACGAATCGATATATTCTTTTTGCATTGATAATTCCTTGTCTTTAATCTTTGGATCATCAACGTCATTAAAATATGCTTCGATTTTTAATTCTCTTTTTAGATGTTCTGCGTAACTTTGTGCATTAATTACGATTAATCCAAATACACCTAATAAAAATAAAACTAAAGATATACTAATAACGACTGTTATGTTAGAAGAGCGAAGTCTTCCTTTCTCAAATTTATCGTTCGTTTTTGACATTTGGGTTATTTTTGGGGCTAAGATAAAAAAAACTTATTTCGAAACATAGATAATCGGTACGAAATTGGTTAAAGAAAATATAAAATTTTAAGAAATTTGAAAGTAAGAGCTAAAAAACATTTAGGGCAACATTTTTTAAATGATGAGAATATTGCACGAGATATTGCCGAAGGTTTAACTTGGGAAGGATACGATCGTGTATTGGAGATTGGTCCTGGTATGGGAGTGTTGACTAAATATATACTTCAAGCTAAAAAAAATATTGAGGTTGTTGAGATTGATACAGAATCTGTAGAGTATTTACAAGAAGTGTATCAACCTTTTTACCCAGGATTTAAAATTCATTCAGAAGATTTTCTAAAAATGGATTTTTCATCTAAATTCGATGAACAAGTTGCTATTTTAGGAAATTTCCCTTATAATATATCTTCACAGATTATTTTTAAAGCTATTGAGGAACGTGAAATGGTTCCAGAACTATGTGGAATGTTCCAGAAAGAAGTAGCAGAGCGTATAGCTTCTAAAAAAGGAACGAAAGATTATGGAATTCTTTCGGTTTTATCACAAGCATATTATCACTGCGAATATTTATTTACAGTACCAGAACACGTATTTACACCACCACCAAAAGTGAAGTCTGGAGTAATTATTATGAAGCGTTACCGTACAGAAATTGAAGGTGTAGATCGTTCTAAATTTGTACAAGTTGTAAAAGCTGGTTTTGGGCAACGTAGAAAAACTTTACGTAACGCATTAAAATCTGTTGGGATTCCTGAGCAATTAAACGAACATGAATTCTTAAATTTGCGCGCTGAACAATTATCTGTTGAGGATTTTATCGAGTTAACTAAATTGATGCAATAAGCATATGAATGTAGAAATTACAAAAGAATTTATAGAGATTCTTTCAGAAAGAATTAAAGAACAAAACGCTAAAGTTGTAAAGGAAATGTTAGAGGGTTTACACCCCGCTGATATTGCCGAGTTGTTTGATGAACTTTCCACGAAAGATCAAGCTTTTGTAATTGATTTATTAGAAAATGAAACGTCTGCCGATATCCTTCTTGAACTTGAAGAGGATGATCGTAAAAAAATCCTTCATACTTTCTCTGCTAAAGAGATTGCGAACGAAGTTATTAATGAAATGGATACCGATGATGCGGTTGACATTATCAATGAACTTTCGGATCGCAAGAAGGTAGAGGTAATTGCACAAATTGAAGATAAGGAACAGGCAAAAGAAATTGTAGAATTACTTCGATATGATGAAGATACTGCCGGTGGTTTAATGGGAAAAGAGCTGATTAAAGTTAATAAAGACTGGTCAGTGATTACTGCTGTTAAACAAATGCGTAAACAAGCAGAAGATTTAGAAGAGGTTTTTTCTATATATGTTGTTGATGACGATGATATTTTGTTAGGAACTCTTTCGTTAAAAAAGTTTTTAACTACATCTGCTAATACAAAAGTAGAAGATGTTTATAATTCTAAAATACAATATGTAAATATCGATACGCCAGATATGGAAGTTGCAAAAGTGATAGAAAAATATGACTTGTACGAAGTTCCGGTTATTGACGAGTTAAAAAGACTTGTTGGTGTAATTACGGTTGACGATGTTTTAGATGTAATTAGAGAAGAAGCAGAAGAAAACTATCAGTTAGCAGCCGGTATTACACAAAATGTTGATTCGGATGATGGAATTTTAAAATTAACTAAAGCACGTTTGCCATGGTTAATGATTGGTATGTTAGGTGGATTAGGGGCAGCTTCTATCATGTCTGGCTTCGAATCTGCGTTAGAAAAATATACTATTTTGTTAATGTTTGTACCTTTGATTCAATCAACTGCCGGAAATGTAGGAATACAATCTTCAGCTATTGTTGTACAAGGTTTGGCAAATGGTTCTATAAAAGGAGGAATTTTAAAACGATTAGGTAAAGAATTCTTATTAGGTTTATTAAACGGATTAGGAATTGCCTTGGTTGTTTTATTAATTACTCATTTTGTATTCGGAACAACGTATTATGTTTCTATGACAATTTGTATTGCATTAGTAGCTGTTATTATTAATGCTGCAATAATTGGAACATTTATTCCTATATTTTTAAATGGGAGAGGAGTGGATCCAGCGGTTTCAACCGGTCCATTTATTACGACAAGTAACGATATCATCGGAGTTTTTATTTACTTCATGATAGCAAAAGCGATATTAGGTTTTTAATCCATATAATAAAGTATAAAAAAGGCTTTCAGATTTCTGAAAGCCTTTTTTCTTATCGTTTTAATATAATTTTAAAAATAGTTCCTTTTTCTTTAGATGATTCAAAAACAAAAATTTTACCATTATGGTAATTTTCGATGATTCTTTTAGCTAAAGACAAGCCTAATCCCCAGCCACGTTTTTTAGTAGTAAAACCAGGTTCGAATATCTTTTTTTGTAATTTCTGTGGAATCCCAGGTCCAGTATCACTAACACAAATTTCTATATTTCGACCAATAGTATTAATGCTTACATCCAATACACCTTTATTTTGCATAGCATCAGCCGCATTTTTTATAAGATTCTCGATAACCCAACTGTATAATAAAGGATTCATTTTAGTTGTGATTTCTTCTAATTGGGTTTCGAAATTTAGTTCAATCCCCTTACTAATACGTTGTCTTAAATAAGTTAAAGTTGTTTTGGTTATATCTACTAAATTATGATTATCTAATTCTGCTTCAGATCCAATCTTAGAAAAACGTTCAGCGATATGTTTTAATCGATTTACATCTTTCTCAATTTCTAAAATAGGAGTTTGATCAATTTCTTCTAATTTTAATAATTCAACCCAACCCATTAAAGAAGAAAGTGGAGTTCCAATTTGATGAGCAGTTTCTTTTGCCATTCCGGCCCACAGGTAACTTTTTTCAGTGTCTCTAATACTCTTAAAGTATAAATAAGAAAAAAGAATAAATAATCCACATAATAAAATTAGGATAACGGGATAATATCTTAGTTGATTTAAAAGATTTGAATTCGAATAATACACATGATTTTTACCATCAGGTAAATCAATTTCTATGTGCATATTTTCGTTTTTTAGTTTATCAACAAATTTCTTTAATTTCTTAGTGTCATTTTCTATTGTTGGGTCAATATTTTTAGTAAAACTAATATTATTTTGTTCATCAATCAGGATAACAGGAATTGTTTGGTTATCTTCGATTAGTTTAAATAAAAAATCTTGTGTTTTTGGATCGATAAATTCGTTTTGGCTGATTAACTCTAACGATTTCGCATAATTTTCAATTTTTGATTTTTCAACAACCTTTAATTGTTTTACAATTTTGTTCGAAATCCAGATAGTTAACGAAAAAATTATACAGATTAAACTGAAGCCAATCCATTGATTCGATAGTTTTTTGCTTAAAAATTCACGCATAAACACGATGTTTCTTTCAAAAGTTCTTATCAAATGTAATAATAAATTAACTATAATATATTTTTATGGCAGGATAAGATAAATATGATGAAAGTAATTTTTTTTAAAAACTTAAATAGTTTATTTTTGTAGCTAAATCTCATAGAGAGTAAAATTTATGGATCGTTTTTCGTTTTTAAACGCCGCTCATATTGAATTTATCGGCGAGTTATATGACCAGTATATCCAATATCCGGATAGTGTAGAGCCTAGTTGGAAAGCATTTTTCCAAGGGTATGATTTCGCAAACGCGACTTATGATGGAGAGCCATTATTTGTAGCAACAGCTCCTGCAAGAGAGAGTAAAGTTGCTCAGCAAGTGGTAAACCCAGCAGTTTCAGCTCAAGTTCCTGACTCAGTTCAGAAGGAATTTAAGGTTATTAATTTGATTAATGCTTACCGTACACGTGGGCACTTATTCACAAAAACTAACCCTGTTAGAGAGCGTAGAAAGTGGGAACCAACATTAGCTTTAGAAAACTTCGGTTTATCTCAAGCTGATTTAAACCAAACTTTCACTGCGGGAGAAATTTTAGGTATTGGTGGAGCAATTACTTTAAAAGAAATTGTTAACCATTTAGAAGAAATGTACTGTGATTCAATTGGTGTTGAATACATGTACGTTAGAGAGCCTCAGAAAATTGAGTGGATTCAAAATTGGTTAAACCAAAATTTAAACCACCCAAAATTATCTAAAGAGGATAAAGAAAGAATTTTATTTAAGTTAAATCAAGCAACTGCTTTTGAAAACTTCTTAAATACAAAATACGTAGGACAAAAACGTTTTTCTGTTGAAGGGAACGAGTCTTTAATCCCAGGATTAGATACGTTAATCAACCGTTCATCTGATTTAGGTGTTCAAGAGGTTATCGTTGGTATGGCTCACCGTGGACGTCTTAACGTATTAGCTAACATCTTTGGGAAGTCTTATTCTCAAATCTTCTCAGAATTCGAAGGAAAAGCTTTTGATACAGATTTAGTAGCTGGTGATGTTAAATATCACATGGGTTCTACTAACACAATCCAAGCATCTAACGGAAAAGATGTTAAAATTAACTTAGCACCAAACCCTTCTCACTTAGAAACTGTAGATGCAGTTGTAGAAGGTATTACACGTGCAAAAGCTGAAAAAGAATATAACGAAGATTACTCTAAAATCTTACCTGTATTAATTCATGGTGATGCTGCGGTTGCTGGACAAGGAATCGTATACGAAGTATTACAAATGATGTCTTTAGAAGGATACAAAACAGGTGGTACAGTTCACGTTGTAGTAAACAACCAAATTGGTTTTACAACTAACTATTTAGATTCTCGTTCATCTACATATTGTACAGATATAGCTAAAGTAACTTTATCTCCAGTGTTACACGTTAACGCGGATGATGCTGAAGCAGTAGTACACGCTTTCCGTTTTGCTGCTGATTACCGTGCACAATTCGGACAAGATGTTTTCATCGATTTATTAGGATACCGTAAATATGGTCACAACGAAGGTGATGAGCCTAAGTTTACTCAACCAAAATTATACGATGCTATCGCTAAGCACCCTAACCCTCGACAAATTTATTTAGATAAATTATTACAAGAAGGTGCAGTAGGTGCAGATATCGTAAAACAAAAAGAAGAAGAATTCAAAGCTTTATTAGAAGAAAACTTTACAGCTTCTAAAGAAATTGAGCGTAACAAATTATTCCCTTTCATGCCAGAAGTATGGGAAGGATATGAAATTGCTGAAGGAGATAAAGTATTTGAAAAAGCAAATACAGCATATGATGCTGACGCATTAAAAGAAATTGCTAAAACAATTTCAACAATTCCTGGAGATAAAAAATTCATTCGTAAAATTGTTCGTTTAGTTGAAGGACGTGCGAAAATGATCGAAGAAGATAAAATCGACTGGGGATTAGGAGAAGCTTTAGCTTTTGGATCTATCTTAAAAGATGGTCGTGATATTCGTTTATCTGGAGAAGACGTTCAACGTGGTACTTTCTCTCACCGTCACGCAGTAATTAAAACTGAAGACACAGAAGAAAAAGTAACTTTGTTAAACGAAATTTCTGAAGATCAAGGTAAATTTAGAGTTTACAACTCTTTATTATCTGAGTACGGAGTATTAGGATTCGATTACGGATATGCAATGGCAAATCCAAAAGCATTAACTATTTGGGAAGCACAATTTGGTGACTTTACAAATGGAGCGCAAATTATGATCGACCAATACATCTCTGCTGCAGAAGATAAATGGAGATTACAAAACGGATTAGTAATGTTATTACCTCACGGATACGAAGGACAAGGTGCTGAACACTCTTCTGCACGTTTAGAGCGTTTCTTACAACAAACTGCTGATAACAACATGATTGTTGCGAACATTACAACTCCAGCTAACTTCTTCCACGCTTTAAGAAGACAAGTGGTTACAGATTACCGTAAACCATTAGTAGTAATGTCACCAAAATCATTATTACGTCATCCACAAGCTGTTTCTAAATTAGAAGATTTCACAACTGGATCTTTCGAAGAAATTATCGAAGATACATTTGTAGATCCTAAAAAAGCGAAAAAAGTAGTTTTCTGTTCAGGAAAAATTTACTACGAATTAGCTAAGAAACGTGAAGAATTAGGAGATACAACAACAGCTATCGTACGTTTAGAACAATTATACCCAATCCAAGAAGGACGTATTGAAGGTATTATTGAAAAATACGGTGACGCTGAAGTAATCTGGGCTCAAGAAGAACCAGAAAACATGGGAGCGTGGGGTTACATCTTACGTAGATACCGTAAACTTCCATTTGAAGTAGTTTCTCCAAAAGAATCTGCTGCAACTGCACCAGGATCTAGCAAGCGTTGGGCTGCTATTTACGAAGAGGTAATTAATAAAGTATTTAAATAAAAAAATAAAGCTAATAGATATGTTAGAAATGAAAGTCCCTTCACCAGGGGAGTCTATCACGGAAGTAGAAATCGCTACTTGGTTAGTTAAAGATGGTGATTACGTAGAGAAAGACCAAGCTATTGCTGAGGTTGATTCAGATAAAGCAACATTAGAATTACCAGCAGAAGAAAGTGGTATTATTACTTTAAAAGCTGAAGAAGGTGATGTTGTAGAAGTAGGTCAAGTTGTTTGTCTTATTGATACTTCAGCTGCTAAGCCAGAAGGTGCTGCTGCACCAGCTGCTGAAGCTCCTAAAGCTGAAGTTAAGGAAGAAGTTAAAGCTTCACCAGCTCCGGCTGCGCCTGCTGCACCAGCTCCAACTTACGCTACAGGTACTCCATCTCCAGCTGCTAAAAAAGTTTTAGACGAGAAAGGTGTTGATGCTGCTCAAGTAGCAGGTACAGGACGTGACGGACGTATCACTCAAGCAGACGCTGTACGCTATACTCCAGCAATGGGGCAAGCGCCAGTTTCAGGTGTTCGTTCTTCTTCAGAGAAAAAATTATCTTCATTACGTCGTAAAATTGCTCAACGTTTAGTTTCTGTTAAAAATGAAACTGCAATGTTAACAACATTCAACGAAGTTGATATGTCTGCAATTTTTGCTTTACGTAACGAATACAAAGACGAGTTTAAAGCTAAACACGGTGTAGGATTAGGATTTATGTCTTTCTTCACTAAAGCTGTTACTCGCGCTTTAGAGTTATACCCAGACGTAAACTCTATGATCGATGGTGATTACCAAGTTAAATTTGATTACTCTGACGTTTCAGTTGCTGTATCAGGACCAAAAGGTTTAATGGTACCAGTAGTTCGTAACGCTGAGAATTTAACTTTCCGTGGTGTTGAGCAATCTATCAAAGATTTAGCAATCAAAGTACGTGACGGTAAAATTACTGTTGATGAAATGACAGGAGGTACATTTACAATCACTAATGGTGGTGTATTTGGATCTATGATGTCTACTCCAATCATCAACCCACCTCAATCAGGTATCTTAGGAATGCACAATATTGTTGAGCGTCCAGTTGTTAAAAACGGACAAATCGTTATTGCTCCAATGATGTATGTTGCATTATCTTACGATCACCGTATCATTGACGGACGTGAGTCAGTTGGTTTCTTAGTTGCTGTTAAAGAAGCATGTGAGGATCCATTAAATGTATTAATGGGAGGTGATGCACGTAAAGCATTAGAATTATAATTTGAAGTAAAAATTATAACATCCATAAATTAAAAGCCGTTCGTAAGAACGGCTTTTTTTGTATTTAATTAATGATTATTTGATTCTTTTTTCATTATCATTCACTTTAATTTCTTTGGTAATTGGTTTGTCTAAACGTCCAAAATTATATTTAATTCCTGCAGAAAATTCTTGATAATCTACTAAAAATAGATTTTTTGACCTTATCTTATCATAGTTTAATGTTTCGGAGAATTTCATTTGTTTGAATACATCATTAAAGCGTAAAGTAAAATCAAAATTCTTATATGTTTTACTCAATCCAAGGTTGGTGATGAGTTGTGAATTACGCTTATAAATACCTTCTATTCGTTTTGTTAACCAATAACCATCAATCGTTAAGGTGAAATTATTTCCTAATTTAAAATTATGATTTGAATAGAAGTACAAATACGGACTTGAATTTATTAATTCAGCTTTTTTATCTAAAATTTTATTGTAAATCATTGATAAACTTAGTTGTGTAGACCAAAATTTGTACTCAAAAGGAACATCAATTCCTATTGAAAAGCTATTTTCTTGATCAAAATTAACTGTTGTAAATGTTGATATATTACGGTCTTGATTGTATACCAAAGTATAATTCATCGGATTTTTACTTTGGTAATAAGTGAAACTAAAATTCCATTTTTTTAAGGAATAATTTGTTGAAAATGTATTGGTATACGTGGGTATAATATTAAAATTTCCACTGTATTCGATGTAAGGACTTCCGTATAAATTTCCAGAAGAAATAGTACTATAATTCGGTCGATCTATCGTTCGTTTAAAATAAACCGTTAAAGCATTTTTATTTTCAAACTCATAATTAAATTCCAAGTTAGGAAACCAATCGACATATTTTTTATCGATATCAGTTAATTGTTTGATTTTGTCAAATCCATTAGAATTAGTCGTTTCAACTCGCATTCCAACTTTATAATCCCAATGATTAAAACTATTTAAGTATTGAAGATATCCTGCAAAATTTAGTTCATTGAAACGATATAAAAATGTTTCGGTTGATAGATCAGGAAAAATGGTTTCATTATTTGTTCTTGCTTTTGCTTGAGTAAATCGACCTCCAAATTCAATTTTTTGATCAGATTCAAATTTTTTCTCAAAATCGATCTTTCCAGCAAGAACATTTATTCGGTATTTTTGAAAACGAGATTGATTGTATTCTGTCCCATTTTCATTAATATTATTGTAAAATTTGTAAGAAGTTCCTACATTATAAACAGTGTATTGTAAACCAAAGAGAAGATTTGCATCAATCTCCTTAATATTTTTATTGTAATTAAGTAATGTGTTTACAAAATTTCGATGATTTTCATTTTGATTTATCGTTAAAATGCTTTCTTTTACATTGTTCGCATCATACTGTGTATGATTATCAATTATGCCATTATCTTTTCTGAAGTTAGAATTAACTGAAAAATTTAGATAATCTCCATTATCATTTAATTCTTGAAAATAACTTGTGTTTATAATAAAATAAGGTCGTTTAGTTTGCGATTTTATAAAATAATTAGACTTGATATTTTCATTTTTCAGCTCATAATCGAAACCATTTCCTTCCCATGGATTCAGTTGATTGTAAGAAGCGCTAATTTTGTATTCACTTTTCTTTTTACGAAATTGAAAAGTAGAATTTAAGTAATGATTAAACTTTTTCTTGAATGAAAAAGTTTCTTGTAAGGTAAATTTTAAACCATCTTTTTTACTTTTCTTAAGATTAATCTTGAGAACTGATTTTCCATTAGCCTCATATTTAGCAGAAGGATTTTTAATAATTTCGATTGATTTTATATCCTCAACAGTTAAATTTATTAAGGAATTTATATCAACTTGTTGATCGTCCAAGTACAATAATGGAGTGCCTTTTCCTATAATTGTCAATGATTCTTGATCAGTACCTAATTGTAATCCTGGTAATTTTGATAGTAATTGAGTTGTTGTGGAAGAATTGTTTAAAGAAGAATTAGCTACATCAATCAAAAGATTTCCTCTTTCTATTTTTACAGTATTTTTCTTTCCATTTAGCACGACTTCATTGATGTTAATTGTGTCATTTAAATAGAAATTGACTGATTTATTTTGATCTAAATAAAATGGTTTTTCTTCTAATATTTGATTGTTAAGAATTATTGAAATGGAGTAGATTGAAGGTTCTAAATTTTCAAAGGAAAAATTAGAATTATTAATTTGAATTTGTTTTATAATATCTTGTTCTTCATTATATAAAATAATTTCGGCTTCGATAGTTTGATTGTTATTTTCGGATTTTATATTTCCTATTATAGAATATTTTTCTTGAGCAAAAGATGTAATTTGTAATAGAAAAATAAATAAAGTTAGAAATTTCATAGTAAATTGTCTTAATCGTTGTTTTACTTAATGTTAGTAGTTGTATTCGTTTTGTTAAAACAATTTTAATTTATATTTTTAATAGAATATTATATACTTGGTGTCAAATGATAATTGTTCACAATGTTATTTAAATAGCTGAATATTAATATGTTGAATTTTTATATTTCGGTAAATAGAAGTCTTAATTTTTTTCTTGTTTTGTTATTCATATTCAGTTCAATGAACTTGTTTGGAAAATCACAAAATGAGAAAGCTGAATTCTTACGTCAAAAAAATAACGATTTGGTTGAAGAAAATTTGCGTATTCTTGATTCCACTATTACTACTGCCTATCGATTAAATAATAAAACTGTACTAAGTGAAGCTTATATCGATAAAGGAAACTATTTTTTGACTCAACGAAATTATAGTAATGCTTTAAAGAATTTCACAATCTCCAGTAACATTTCGAAAGAAATAAAGAATGATTTTACTTATTATTCAGCCTTGGTAGGAATTGCAAAAGCAAAAGAAAATCTGACCGAAATAAATGCTTCAATTAAATTATATGAAGAATCGTTGACTTATTTCGAAAAATCCAAAAGTCAACCAAAAGCATTTAGTTTATATCTTACAATTCTTGGTCAGTTAACCTATTTATACGGGAAAACAAATAATATTACTAAAAGCGAATATTATAATAAAATTGAGTTGGCGGAAACAAAAGATACGGTTAATTATCAGTACGCACTGAAAAACAAAGGAATTATAGATTTTTATAAAAAAGATTATCGTTCCGCATTCTATACAATCAAAAAAGCACAACAAACATTTTGGAAACTAAATGACATCAAATGGTATACAATTTCTGAACAATTTTTGGGAGAGATTTTGTATCAAGAGAAGAAAAATAAAGAAGCAAAAGAATATTTTGATAATGTAATTGAATTTTCAAAACAATATAATATCCTTGATGAAGAGATTCGACTTTCGTATGAACGAGTGATAGAATACAATGAAATGTATGGTAACAATCAAGATAAATTGGTTGCAGTAAATAATTTATTATCCTTTGATAGTTTGTTTTATATTTCTGATAATATTATATTGAAACCTAATATTGACAAATATGAAAATGCTTTTCTAAAAACTGAACGTAATCAGTTAAAAGAGAAGAATCGTACTTACAAAATGTTGGCTTTTTTTAGTTTGGTTTGTGTAGTTGTTATTAGTTGCGTTGTAATTTTTAAAACAAATCAAAAGTTAAAAAGAAAGCAATCTTCTTTGCTCGAATCTATTGATAATATATCTTCAAGTAATTCTAGAGAAGCGGCTTTCAATAAATTAAAAAGGAGCAATGATAATATAATTTTAGACCAAGATTTTGAAGAAAGTTTATTGCTTTTCGAGAAACAAGAACTTTTTCTAAATCCAAAAGTTAGTTTGAATGATTTGGTTATAGAATTAAATGCAAACAGGTCAGTAGTTTCAAATTATATCAACAGATCAAGGTCAAAAAACTTTAATCAATACATTAACCAATTAAGAATTAATCATATTTTGAAACGTCTTGAATCTGAACCTAATCTCAGAAAATATACAATTGACGCTTTAGCAGAAGAAATAGGGTTTAATTCGAGAAAGACGTTTTCGGATGCATTTTTAGAACATACTGGATTTCGTCCGTCTAATTATATCAAGAAGTTTGACTTTTAAATGTTATATTAGTTAATCTAATATTGAAATTTAAATGAAAAAGTTAATCCTACCAATTCTACTATTTTTAGCCTTAGTTCCATCTAAAGCACAATTGAAAATTGATAAAAAAGAAATTGAAAAATTTATTGAATATAACCAATCAGAATCTAAAAAATCAATTTCAAAACTTGAGATTTTATCAGCTAATGAAAAGATTGTAGTTGTTAATGATTCAATATTTTACACGAAAGAATTTAAGAATTTAGATACAAATAAAAGTTACTATTTCGAGATGAATTTTGATGTAAATGATTTAATCAATGTTGAGGATTTAAATGAAGAAGGTTTAAAACTTGATAAAGCTCCATATAAAGTTGTTACTATTTTGAACGATAATTCTAAAGAAGAAAAGGAATATCAATCTAATCATCAATTGGATGAATTATTTAAACGTATCAGAAAAAAGACAAATGATGATTTTAAATATTTTCTAAATTTTCTTCCATCTGGGAATTATACATATAATTTAATTATCAATCAACCAATAAAAGTAAAATCAGACTTTTTTAATCATTTAGAAAAGTTAATGAATGATAAGGGAGTTTATATAGCTAATGAATCTTTAAATCAGCCTAAAATCCTTTTAAATGACAAACAAGTTTCTTTTGATGAAGTTGATAAAGTTCAAGCTGATCAAGTGAAATCAATATCAATTTATAAAGACGAAAAATCAATAGTTTTATATGGATCATCTGCCAAAAATGGAATTGTTATTATTGAAACTAAATAAGAAGTCTAGATGAAAGAAATAATATCAATACGGATTAAACCTTATATTTTAATAAGTATCATAATTTTACTTATTATATTTTATTCGGGATTATTTTTATATGATGATGGAACTCTAAAAGATATAAGAAATTATCTTTATTTATCAATTTTGTTCTTTTTAGTTTTGGTTGTAGAATCTTATAAAATGAAAGTGTTTCTTTTAGAAAATGGAATTTTAAAACAAACGTTTTTTACTAAAAAGTTTTATTCAATAGATAACATTAAATCGATTTCAATTTTCGAAAAATAAAATTATCTCATAGTTAATGGGACAAATGGATTTATTAAAATTGGTTGGGATTATAAAGATTTTCTAAAGTTTAAAACTGAAATGATTTCTTTTGCAAAGTTGAATGGATTAAAAATTAATTATAAATCTAAATGGTGGCAAAATCTAAATTTATAATTTTTTAATTTCTTGACACAAAAATATGAAAGCTAAAGGTGTTAAAAAGAATAAAACAATATAGATTTCACCAATTAATTTTTCCATTTTGGATTCATTAACCCATTTCTCTCTCAACTTTAAATATTTTCCTTTATAGTTTTTCCTTACAAAGTATCCTATGATAAAAAAGCTAAGACTATAGAGAATTATAGCGCTAGAATCAATTTTAATTAAATCAGATATAAAAACTAGAAATGGAATTGTGTATAAAGAAACAATAAATGTTAATGCTAGTATAGCGGTAAAAGCATCAACTCCATCATTTTTAAAATGCCTTTTAGCAGTTCTGTAATAGGTATAATCTAAGATGTTTCTCATAAATTAAGATTCAAATTTAAAACAAAAAAGCGACTTGAATTTTCAAGTCGCTTTTTGTTTATTGTTTATAGAAATTAAATTATCTCGCTAAAGCAGATTTTGTTTTAATTTCTTGCATAATATCTTCTTTTGTACGTCCGATATAAGATCCAATTTCTACAATTGGATATAATTGATCGTAAGCCATTACACGTGTATTATCAACTCTTAAGTTAACGTGGCTTCTATTGAAATCTCTATGAGATGTAACTCCAGTTGCAGATATTAACTCAGATAAAATGTGCATTGTTTTCTTGTGGAAGTTAAACATACGAGTCGCTTTATCTTGTACGTCTAAACCTTTCATTAAATCGCGGTCTTGTGTCGCAACACCAACCGGGCATGTATTTGTATTACATTGTAAAGCTTGGATACAACCAACAGCCATCATCATTGCACGTGCAGAGTAAACTAAATCTGCACCAATTGCCATAACACGAGCTATGTGGAAAGAAGAGATGATTTTACCAGAAGCAATAACACGAATGTCTTTCTTTAAATCGTAACCTCTTAATGTATCAACCGCGAAAGCTAAACCATCTAATAACGGCATACCTAAAGAGTTAGAAAACTCTACAGGAGCAGCTCCAGTACCACCTTCACCACCATCAATAGCGATAAAATCTGGTTTGATTCCTGTTTTTATAATTGCTTCACAAATTTCGACGAATTCTTCTTTGATACCAATACAAATTTTGAAACCAACTGGTTTTCCACCAGATAATTCTCTTAATTGTTTAATGAAATGTAACATTCCTTCAGCATCAGAGAAAGCAGAGTGAGATGGAGGAGAATCTACAGTTGTGTAAGGTTCTACCGCACGAATAGCAGCAATTTCTGGTGTATTTTTATTTGCTGGTAAAATTCCTCCGTGACCTGGTTTCGCACCCTGAGAAATTTTTAATTCAATCATTTTAACATTTGGTAAATTAGCACGTTCTACATACTTATCAGCATCAAAACCACCATCAGTAGCACGACATCCGAAGTATCCAGTACCAATTTGCCAAATTAAATCACCACCTGGTTGTAAGTGGTATGGAGAAATTCCTCCCTCACCTGTATTGTGAGCAAAGTTTCCTAATTTAGCACCCTTGTTCATTGCTAGAACGGCATTCTCACTTAATGATCCGAATGACATTGCAGAAATGTTTAATAAACTTGCTAAATAAGGCTGTTTACAATCATCACCACCAATTTTTACACGAGGATCATCAGCGTGTTTAATTTTACCTGCATACATCGAGTGGTTTAACCATTCGTATCCAGATTCGTAAACGTCTAATTGCGTACCAAAAGGAACTGTATCAATTACATTTTTAGCACGTCTATAAACCATAGAACGCATTAAACGATCAATAGGTTTACCTTCAGTATCCGTTTCTACAAAATATTGCATAATTTCTGGACGAATACTTTCTAACATGTAAC
This sequence comes from Faecalibacter macacae, assembly GCF_003687725.1. GTDB lineage: Bacteria > Bacteroidota > Bacteroidia > Flavobacteriales > Weeksellaceae > Empedobacter > Empedobacter macacae. The sequence goes on along the minus strand of NZ_RDOJ01000020.1, from coordinate 19,393 downwards.
GGAAATTACCAACTACTGGATAATTACGACGAATAGCATGTCTTTTTTGTGACATATCATAGATACCAACTAAAATAATTGGTGCTATAATAACTAATGTCCAAAGAATACCAGTCCAAAAATAAGAGATTCCTAAAATGGCTAGAACAAGTAGTATTGAGATGATTACAAATCCTTGTCTTACTTTCATAAGTGTTTACTTAAAATAAATAATAGTTCAAATTTTAAAGTTCAAATATATTTAAAAAACGGCATTCAGAATTATGAATTTCACATTTTTTTAAAAAACTAATATTAATGTTAGTTGTTTTTGAACCTTTAATTTTAAAGACTTTCTAATCTTTTATATGGTTTCAGAAATATTATGAAATGAATAAAGTATGTTATTAAATTATTTCTAAGATTTTGGTTTATTTCTTGACGTTATTTTTCTTTATAAACCCTTGTTAAATCAAGAATTTTGATTGGGCTGATTTGAAAACCTTTCACTTTTTTATTCAAAAATATCGCTGTTTGATCGTAAAATAATGGCAAAATTGGAGACGATTTCATCATTAATTGATCCATTTCTGCATAAATCCTCGCACGTTGGTCTAAATCGTTAATTAAAAATGATTGTTCATATAGCTTATCATAAGCTTCATTTTTGTAATGTGAATAGTTTGGACCTTCTGGAGCAAAGTTTTTAGAATAATATAAAGACAAGAAATTTTCAGCATCTGGATAATCTGCTCCCCAATTGGCTCTAAATAATGAAAATTTACCTGTTGATTTTCCATCACGCATCGTTGGTCCAGGAACTACATTTACTTGAATTGGTAAACCAAGTTTAGCCATTTCAGCCGAGATATATTCACAGATATCTACATATTCTTGTACCGTAGTTAATTCAATCGGTTTGATGTTACCTTTTTCTTTTTTATAGCTATTGATTAATTCTCGTGCTTTTTGCGGATCAAATTTATATCCAGAATTGGCAGAATATCCTGGTAAACCTTTCGGAATGAATCCTCCATCTGCAGGGAAAGCCATTCCTTTCATCATATACTTAATGATTTTGTTTTTATCGACACCATAATTTAACGCTTCACGTAATTTAGGATCAATTGCATTAGGATGATCTAAATAAAAACATAAGTAAACTGTACTTAAATATGGAGATTTTAGTAAAGTGATATTCTCAGTATATTTTTCGCTTAGTTGTCCCAATGGATTTAGGATTTCGTCTTTATAAGATGGATCTAAATCGGCCATCATATCAATATTACCTTTAATTAATTCTAAAAATTCAGAATTTTTTTCAGGTAAAAATGTAATATTCACAGCTTCTAAATAAGGTAAACGAGTGCCTTTTTCATCAAATTCAAAATACATTGGATTTTTACGTAAAACCATTTTTACATTGTCCTCCCATATTTTAAATTGAAACGGACCTGTACCAATTGGATGTTTTAAAAAATCTTCATTTCCATTTTTAAATAATTCGTGTGGAACAACCGAAGCATATTTCATTGAAATTAAACCTAAAAAAGGAGGAAAGGCTTCTTTTAGATTAATTTCTAGTATAGTGTCATTTATGGCTTTATAATCAAAAATATTATTCATAATCCATCCTCCAGAACCACCTGCTTTAGGATCGTTAAGTCTATTAAATGAATACACAAAGTCATCTGCAACTACATTTCTCGTAGAATCTTTTCCGAAAATTGGATGTTTGTGAAAGAAAATATCACTGTTTAAAGTAAAAGTATATGTCTTTCCATCATCAGAAATTGTCCAAGATTTTGCAATATCTGGTTCAATTTCTAAATTTTGGTTAATTTTAACTAAGCTATTATACATCAAGTTACAAGCCCAGTTATTGGCTTGTGTTCTTGCATTAATAGGATCTAATGAAGATATGTTATCGTATCTATTCAATTTAAAAACTTTAGATTGATCGATATCGGTTTGTTTTTGACAACTTATAAAACAAATTGTTATTAAAATGTAACCTAAGTGTTTAATCATGGTTAATGTTAAATTTTTTATAGTTCAAAACTATGCATTATTTATTGCAAATGTATAAATTTGCAGTTATGATTAATCAAACAAAAACAGTTGCATTCCATACGTTAGGGTGTAAATTAAATTTTTCTGAAACATCTACGATTGCAAGAAACTTAAAAGATCATGGATATCAGAAGGTTGAATTTACTGATCCAGCTAATGTGTATGTAATTAATACATGTTCGGTAACAGCAAATGCAGATAGAGAATGTAGAACGATTGTAAAGAACGCATTAAAAGCAAATCCTGATGGATTTGTAGTTGTTGTTGGTTGTTATGCACAATTAAAACCTGAAGAAATTGCACAAATGGAAGGTGTAGATTTAGTTTTAGGTGCTGCAGAAAAATTTAATGTTGCTCAATACTTAGAGAACTTAAATAAGCAAGAAGAAACAATTATCCACTCTTGTGAAATTGAAGAAGCAGATTTTTATGTTGGATCTTATTCAATTGGAGATCGTACACGTGCTTTTTTAAAGGTACAAGATGGTTGTGACTATAAATGTACTTACTGTACAATTCCCTTAGCTCGTGGTATTTCTCGTTCTGATACAATGAATAATGTATTGAAAAATGCGAGAGAAATTGCTGAAAAAGGAATTAAGGAAATTGTATTAACTGGTGTAAATATTGGTGATTACGGAAAAGGTGAATTTGGTAATAAAAAACACGAACACACATTCTTAGAGTTAGTTCAGGAATTGGATAAGGTTGATAATATTGACCGTATTCGTATTTCTTCTATCGAACCAAATTTATTGAAAAATGAAACAATTGAATTTGTTTCTCAAAGTGAAAGATTTGTTCCTCACTTTCATATTCCATTACAATCAGGCAGCGACGAGATACTAAAAAAGATGAAACGTCGTTATTTATCTAATTTATACGAAGATCGTGTAGCTAAAATTAGAGAGGTATTACCTAATGCTTGTATTGGAGTAGATGTAATTGTTGGTTTCCCAGGAGAAACAGAAGAATTATTTTTAGAAACATATAATTTTTTAAATAAATTACCTATTAGTTACTTACACGTTTTTACATATTCTGAGCGTGATAATACTGAAGCTATCGATTTTGAAGGTGTTGTAGAGCCAGCCGAACGTAAACGTCGTAATAAAATGTTACGTATCTTATCTGAGAAAAAACGTCAGGCTTTTTATCAAACTCAATTAGGGTCTACGCAAAAAGTATTATGGGAACATGATAACAAAGAAGGAAAAATGTTTGGTTTTACAGAAAATTATGTGAAAGTACAAACAGATTTTGATGCTTCTTTGGTTAATCAAACTCAATATGTAGAATTAGTACGTATTAATCACAATGGTAATGTAGAAATAAAAGTAAAAGAACCTATTTTATCATAAAAACTCTAATAAAACTTATACATGAAATTAAAAACTTATTTAGCACTACCAATTTTATTATTAACGATTTTGTCGATGGGACAAACTACATTAGGTGTTAAAGGTGGGGTAGGCCTTTCAAATCATACAGAAATTAATCTATACTCTAAATCTAGATTTTCATATCAAATTGGAGGTGTAATTAAACATGATTTGGAAAATATATTTGGTAGAACCTACTTAAATTATTTACAAGTAGAATTAGCTTACGTTGCTGGTGGTGAAAAAGCTGATGATGTAAAAAGATTTGTAAATTATTTATCTTTACCTATTATGTATCAGAGATATTTTTCTGATTCTGATCGTGACGTTTATTTAGAAATTGGGCCTCAATTTATGTATGCAGTAAGTTCAAATTTAGAAGAATATAATTTTAATTATGGAAATAACGATAGGCCAGAGTTAAGATCAGACAATCAAAAGTTAAAAGATTTTAGCATAGCATTAAATGCTGGAATTGGTTATTCTTTTAACAGACAAGTTGATTTAAACTTAAGATATACTTATGGTATAACAGACTCCTTTGATCATGTTTATAAAGATAATATTTCAAATAAAGTATCAATTTTAGCACTTTCATTTACTTATTTCTTTAATAGATATTAATTTAAACATTTTCAATATGAAGAATTTAACTTTTTTTATTTTATTTATCGGTGTGATCTTATTATCTAGTTGTAATGCCGTTAATGTATCTACAGATTATGATAGGACTGCAAATTTCTCAACCTATAAGACATATTCTTTTCATCAAAAAGGAATTGATAAACTAGGAATTAATGATTTAGATAAAAATAGAATAATATCTTCTATTGACAAGGAAATGGCTACAAAAGGATTTACGAAGGTTAAAAGTGACGCAGACTTAGTAATTAACATCTTAGTAAGTTCATCTCAAGAGGTACGTGTAGATAATGATTATAGATACGGATATTGGGGAGGAGGATATCCTTCAGTTTCTGACTATACAGCTGGAAAAATTATTTTAGATATAATTGATGATAAAAGAAATATATTAATCTGGCAAGGTGTTGGGTCTGATTTAAATATATCAAATGTGTCTGCTAAAAATGAAAAAATTCCACAAGCTATAAACGAAATTTTAGCAAAATTTCCACCTAATAAAAATTCAACTAAATAATATACATTAAAAAAAAAGCGCTAAAATTTAATTTAGCGCTTTTTCTTAATTAAAGAAGTAAGTTACTGAAAATGATAATAAAGAACTTCTATTAATATCATTATTGCTTATATTATAGCCATATGTATCTATTAATCCAATTCCGTAGCGTATATTAAATTCATATTTTCTTTGATATGAATATCCAATACCAGCATTAATTGCTAGATCGAATTTCTTTAAGACATTATTATTAGCTTCAGGTCCAAGTGGATCAATATTATCTGAAATTACAAATCCAATTTGAGGGCCAGTTTCTATAAAAAAATCACTTCCCTGATTGTCAAAATAGAATTTATACATTATAGGTATATTAATATAATCTATATATGCTTTGTATTTTTTATTCTCTAGATCTAATGAATATTCACCTTGATTTGTGTATAAAATTTCAGCTTGTAAATAACTTTCCTCAGATCTTGTAGATAATTGATATTTTGCAACCCCTCCTACAACAAGTCCAATTCTGTCTTTTGATATTCCATGCACAACCGTTGTGTTGCTTATACCTACCCCTGCTTTTGCTCCAAATTTAATTTGTCCATAAGCAAAATTGGAAACTAAATAAATTAGAATTAATATTTTACTCTCTAAGTTCTTCATATTTTGTTAAAATTAATGACATAAAAATAAACAAAATAGTGTTGATAATCAAAAGGTTGGTTGTTAAATGAAATGTTTATTTTTCTTAATATATATCTGCTATAAATAAAATTTGATAGATGGATAAAGCTGGTAGGTATTTATGATAGAATGATAAATAACTTATATACCAATATATTGGATAATATAAGTTTTATTAATTGGTTTTAAATGTATTATATTTATTTGTTTAAAAATCAGTGTTATATTAGAGTAACTAAAAAATGTTGATGAATAAATTAAGTGTTTTCCTTGTGTCTTTATTATAATTTTCGAAAGTTGTTCAACATCAGTAAATGTATCAACTGATTTTGACAGGGAAGTAATTTTTAATGAATATAAGACTTATTCTTTTCACGATTCAGGAATAGAAAAGTTACAAATTAATCATTTAGATAAGAGAAGAATTTTATCATCCATAGAAAATGATTTAAATGCTAAAGGTTTAACTAAAGTTAATACTGATGCAGATATAAAAGTAAATGTCTTAGCACGTTCTTCATATGAAGTCAGAGAAGAGAATATCAATGATTTCTATGGTACTTATGGATATTATGGATAGAGAAGAGCTGCTGTTTATGGAGTAACTGTAGCATCTCAAACAGTTTCTACTTATAAAGCAGGAAAATTAATGATTGATTTAATTGATAACAAAAAGAATATTTTAGTTTGGCAAGATGTAGCTTCAGATTTAGATGTTACTGATGTTACTGATGTTTCAAATAAGGCTGATAAAATTCCAGTTGTTGTAAATAAAATTTCAGAAAATTATCCACCAAAAAAATAAGTATAGAATAATAAAAAAATCCCACTTATTTGAGTGGGATTTTTATGTTTTTATAAAAAGTTTTTATGCTTCTTTTTTGTTGGTAACTAACGACCAAATAATAGTTGTTAATAATACTCCTCCAATGATTCCTAAGGATATAGTAGAATCAAAGTGATAGAATGGCATGATAATCATTTTGATACCGATAAACGTTAAAATAACGGCTAATCCGTAATGTAATTTACCGAATTTATCCATCGAGTTTGCTAATAAAAAGTATAAAGAACGTAAACCTAAAATAGCAAAAATATTGGATGAATATAAAATAAACGGATCATTTGGTGCAATTGCAAAAATTGCAGGAATACTATCTACAGCAAAAACCAAATCCGTCACCTCAATTACAACTAATGCAACAAATAAAGGTGTTGCCATTTTAATACCGTTCTGAACTGTAAAAAATTTATCACCGTCAAAGCTTGGAGATACTTTATAGAATTTATGTACTAATCTAACACCTATATTTTTTGATAAATCTTCGTCTTCATCGTCGTTTGATGACCATGATTTAATTCCAGCTACAATCAAGAAAATTCCAAATAAAGTTAATACGACATTCGGTCTAAAGAATTCATTAGCTGCTAAATTTGCATGTTCAGCTGTATCGTTATCTAAAATAAATTTATAATCACCTAACTCAAATGCAGGTAAATACGTCATTTTAATTAACTCAACTCCAGCAAAAATAAAGATAGCTCTAAATGCTAAAGCGCCTAAAATACCCCAAAATAATACTTTGTGTTGATACTCCTTTGGAATTTTAAAAAATCCAAAAACAAGAATGAAAACGAACAAATTGTCTACTGATAAAGCTTTTTCAATCCAGTAGGCGGCTTGAAATTGAGAGAATTTTTCCATAGCAAAAGCGTGTCCATCTGCTTGTTTAAAAACAAAGTAGATTACACCACTAAAAATCATCGACAAAGAAACCCAAACAATACTCCATGTTAATGCTTCTTTGTTAGAAACAGCGTGAGAATTTTTGTTAAAAACACCTAAGTCTAACAACAGCATAATAACTACTGCAACTCCAAATCCGGCTATTAGCCATGGATGATTTAACATGTTGTCTTGTACAACAGCCAATAATGACATACTTAATAAAAATTTAATTAAATTTGAAACTATAATTTCGAATAAAAATAAATTATACGAAATAAAGAACAAAGTTAATCAAACATTAATGAAAAAATACTTAATAGCTATAATATCTTCAATCACTCTTGTTTCTAATTCTTTTGCGCAAGAAAATCAATTGTTAGATCTGACTCAAACGCCTTTGTATGTAGATTCTATGCAATTAAAATGGGTGGATGAAAAATATAATTCATTATCATTAGATGAAAAAGTTGGACAATTATTTATTGTTGCTGCATATTCAAATCGTGATGAAACGCATGAAGCTGATATTTTAAAACTTATTCAAGAAGAAAAAATTGGCGGACTAATTTTTATGCAAGATCAAGCGGTAAAGCAAATTGATTTGACTAATCGCTACCAAGCTACTTCTAAAATTCCATTAATGATCGGAGTTGATGGCGAATGGGGATTAGCGATGCGCTTAAAAGGAGTAGAGCGTTTTCCGTGGAATATGACAATGGGAGCTTTAGATAACGAGGATTTAGTTTACAAAGCCGGAATACAAATAGGGAAACAATCGAATAGAATGGGAATTCATTTTAATTTTGCACCTTCTGTGGATGTTAACGTAAATCCAAATAATCCAATTATTGGAAATCGTTCTTATGGTTCAGATCCTACAAATGTAGCTTCAAAAGGTTCAGCATTTATGCGAGGTCAACAATCGATGAAGGTTTTAGCCTCTGCAAAACATTTTCCTGGTCATGGAGATACAGATCAAGATTCTCACAAAACATTGCCTTTAATTTCAGCTAATAAAGCAGATTTAGAAAAATATCATGTTGCACCATTTCGCGAATTAATTAACAATGGTGTTCAGGCGGTGATGGTTGCGCATCTTAATGTTCCGGCATTGGAGCCAGATCCTAAAATTCCTTCAACTTTATCTAAAAATATCATTACAGATTATTTAAAAGGTGAATTAAATTTCAAAGGAATTGTAATTACTGATGCTTTAAACATGGATGGTGTGGCAAAAATGTACGCGCCAGGCGATGTTGATTATAAGGCTTTTGTGGCAGGAAATGATATCTTATTATTTTCTCAAGGTGTAAAAGTTGGAAAACAAAAAATTATTGCTGCGATAGAAAAAGGAGAAATCACAGAAGATCGTTTAGCAGAAAGTGTAAAGAAAATTTTAATGGCTAAATATTTAGTTGGATTAAATAATTTTCAACCATTAAATGCGACTAATGTTTTTGAAGATTTGAATTCGGATGAAAATACAGCATTAACATATAAAATTTTTGAAGAAGCTACCACAGTAACTAAAAACGAAAATCAGGTTTTACCGATTAAAGATGTAACAGCAAAGATTGCTTTTGTTCCATTAGAGCAAACTGATTACAAAATTTTCCATGAACATTTAAAAAAATATGCGGATGTGAAATTGGTTAAAATAGATAATGTTTCTCAAATCAATAAATTAAATGATTTCGATTATGTGATTTACGGCGCATTTTTATCAAACGAAACGGTTTATAAACCTTACAAATTATCTGCAATTTCTAAGGCTATTTTAAAAGCGACACCATCAGATAAAAAGTCGATTTTATCATTATTTACAAGTCCTTACGGATTAAAAGATTTAGATTTAAGTACGATTGATGGAGTAGTAGTAAACTATCAAAATACAGATCAAACAAAACAGATTGCTCCTCAAATTATTTTCGGTGCAATTCCAGCAAAAGGAAAATTACCAGTTACGGTTAATGAGAGTATAAAATACGGAAATCAAATAAAAACAAAAGCGATACAACGTTTAGGTTTTGATGAACCAGCAAATGTTGGCGTTGAAAAAAAAAATTAAATAAGTTAGATGATTTAGCACAAGACGCCGTAAATAAAAACTATACGCCCGGAATGCAAATAGTTGTTGCAAAAGACGGGAAAGTAATTTACGATAAGGTATTTGGGACGCAAGACATCAAAACAAAAAATAAACTGGAATGGGATCATTTATATGATGTAGCTTCAGTTACAAAAGTTACCGCTTCAATTCCTTTAATTATGAAGGAATTTGAGGTTGGTAAAATGAACTTCGAACAAACATTGGGTGAATTAGACTCGGATCTGAAAAACACCAATAAAACCAATCTTAAAGTCAAAGAAGTTTTAGCTCACCAATCAGGATTAGCACCTTGGATTGGCTTCTACAAAGAAACGGTTAACGTAAAAAATGCACGTCTTTATTTAGATTTTTACTCTCGTAAACAGGACGAAGAGCATAATATAAAAGTTACCGATAATATTTACATCTTAACATCAATCAAAGATTCAATTTTCGAGGATATAGCAAAATCTCCATTAGGTAAAAAAACATACGAATATTCTGATTTAGGCTATTATATTTTTCAGAAGAAAATAGAGAAAGATTATCAAAAAAATTACAACGAAATTTTACAAGAAAAATTCTATCGTCCAATGGGAATGTATCGCACAACCTATAATCCTAAAGAGGTTTTTGACTTAGAATACATTGTACCAACGGCTTATGATAAAACATACAGAAATCAGTTAGTGCATGGTTTTGTACACGATCAAGGAGCTGCAATGATGGGTGGAATAGCTGGTCATGCCGGATTATTTTCTAATGCAATGGATATGGCAAAACTGATGCAAATGTATCTGAATCGTGGATCTTATGGTGGACAACAATTTATTAAATCTGAAATTTTAGAACAATTTTCAGCGAAACAATATCCAAGTTCTAATCGTGGAGCAGGTTTCGATAAAAAATTAGTTAAATCTATCAAAGGAGCTTCTACAGATGCTTATGGTCATTTTGGCTTTACTGGCACAATGGTTTGGGTAGATCCAAAATATAATTTAGTTTACGTATTTTTAAGTAATCGTGTCAATGTAAGCGAGTATAATAATTTACTTTCTTCAAAAAAAGTGAGAGAAAATATTCTTCAAGCGATTTATGATTCAATTTTACCTTAAATTTGAAATATGAAATCGACTATGAAAATCGGAATTGTTTGTTATCCAACCTACGGTGGTTCTGGAATTGTAGCAACAGAATTAGGAATGGATTTAGCTGAAAAAGGACACGAAGTTCATTTTTTTAGTACGAACGTTCCTGCAAGATTAAATATAAAATTACCTAATATATTCTTTCATCGTATCCATGTAGAAACGTATCCACTGTTCCAATATCAACCATATGATTTAGCCTTAAGTACAATTTTGTACGAAAAAGTGTTACAGTATCAGTTAGATTTGGTTCATGTTCATTACGCAATTCCACATGCTTATGCTGCATATTTTACAAAGCAAATGTTGGCTCAAAAAGGATATCATTTACCAATTGTAACAACGTTACACGGTACAGATATAACTTTAGTTGGTAAACATCCTGTGTATAAAACGGCGGTTGAATTTTCTATTAATCAATCAGATGTTGTTACATCAGTTTCTGAGAGTTTAAAACAAGATACACTTAAAGCATTTGAAATTACAAATGATATAAAAGTGGTTTACAATTTTATTGATAATGAACAATTTTTACCAGAAAAATGTGTGTGTTGTCGAAATGATTTAGCTGAACCTAATGAAAAAGTTATTTTACATACTTCTAACCTTAGAAAAGTAAAGCGTATTCAAGATGTAATTAGTGCTTTCAATATTATTCAAAAAACAATTCCATCTAAATTAATTATCGCTGGTGAAGGCCCAGAATGGGAATTAGCAGATCAATTAATACAAGAATATGGAATTCAAGATAAAGTAAAAAGTCTTGGAATGGTAAGTGATTTACAAGATGTGTTAAAAGCTGCAGATTTATTTATTCTTCCTTCTGAACAAGAAAGTTTTGGTTTAGCAGCTTTAGAAGCAATGGCGGCTAATGTTCCTGTTATTTCTTCAAATGCAGGAGGTTTACCAGAAGTGAATATTGATGGTGTAACAGGTTTTGTTTGTCCGGTTGGTGATGTAGAAATGATGGCTGAAAAAGCTATTTATATCTTAGAGGATGAGGCGAGGTTACTTCAATTTAGCACGAATGCTAAAGAACAAGCAATTCGTTTTGATAAAAAGAATATTTTACCTCAATACGAAGATTTATATCGAAAAACTTTAAAAAAATAATAAAAAAATCGGGTTGAATGCCCGATTTTTTTGATGCTTAAATTCCAATAAATGTGAATGGTTTTTCTTGTTTAAATAATTGAGAGGTTTCTCCAGCATAAGTTTCATTTTTACTAACACTCAATTTCATTGTATTTTTTTTAGAGAAATCGATTTTATTTAAATCAACCCAAAATGTATTTGGAGTTTTAGTTGTTTCAAAATAATAAACTAAATTTTTATGATCAGCTACTGATCGCCATCGTGTAGACGAAATATTAGGTTCTTCAGCAGATGAAATTCCTAAAGGAACTGAAGCATTTCTAATTACACTAAAAACACTTGCTATTGAAGTTAAAGTCTCTGCAGTTTGTGGTATTGCATTGATATAATAAGAAGCTCTAACAAAACGATCCGCAGCCCTGTTTGTACCTGGAAGCATTACAGTTCCTGGAATTCCTTTCCAATATTGGTTAATAGCTAATTGTTCATTGAAAATAGGAGAATTTGTCATCACTGTATAAGAGGCGTCATGATGGATATTTAATTTACCATTAATGTATTCAAAAATTGCATTATCACCATTTGCATCAGAAATAGAAAGATGTAAAGTTGTGAATTTTTGAGTTCCGGGTATAAAATCAGAAACGATAACAAAATCTTCTTTTCTTAATTCTTCAACTGCTTCTTTTACTGTCGCAAAATTATCTAAAACATATTGTGCCCAAGCTGCAATCGTAATCCCTTTTTTATTTCCATTTGGATTAAATTTTGGATACTGACTTTCCACTAACCAAAGCACATTTGCAACAAGCCCTTTTTCGTTAATACCATCAGTAGTTGCAATATCCCATGCGCTTGTAATAACGCTTCCATATTTTGATTTCCATTTTACAGAATTATTTCCAACATTTCCATCTCTTTCCAAGTTTCTTGGAAAAATCCAAATATTGGCATCAATTTCATCTTTCCAATCCATGGATCTTGCTGTTATTACTGTATTTTCTGGACCTTTGTAGACGACTCGTGTGCATGCAAAAGCAGAGGAAATTAAACTAGAAATGATTAAAAATGGAAGTGTAATTCTTATTTGAGACATAAAAAGTGTTTTGATTTGCTCTAAGTTAATGTTTTATCTGTTTAATATCAATGTTTTGTAAAAAATATCAGTTGTATATTTTATTTTTAATAATTAAAGATAGTTACAGATTGATGAGGTTTAAATTGATTTAAGATATAATGACTTATCTTTGAAATAAGTTATAAATAAGTACTTGTACTGACAGAATTCTGTATTGGCATAAGAATTGACTTTATATCTATTGACTAATATTAATAGTTGTTTCAATAATTTTTTTGTTGAAATATAGTTAGTTATAAGTAGTGTTAGGGTTTAGAAGTTTATCTAAAATCTGACATATTGGTTTAGAATAATAAATAAAAGACAGTTTGTCATTAAATAATAGAATGGAAGACGAAATTGAATTAATTCCTTTGATGAGTAAAGAAGAAGAAGTTAAGTTGCAAAAGCAAGATTTACCATCTTCATTACCTGTCTTATCTTTAAGAAATACAGTTCTTTTCCCTGGTGTTGTAGCACCAATTACAGCAGGAAGAGATAAATCTATAAAATTATTAACAGAAGCATATAAAGGTGATCGTTTAATCGGAGTTTTATCTCAGAAAGATGTTGCGGTTGAAGATCCAACGCCAGAGGATTTATTCCAATATGGTACAGTTGCTCGTATTATGCGTTTAATTAAATTGCCTGATGGTAACATTACGGTTATTTTACAAGGTATTAGACGTTTTAAAGTTGAAAAGTTTGCAGAAGAAGTTCCTTATTTCCGTGCAGATGTAGAAATTTTAACTGAAAAAGTTCCGACTGCTCGCAATAAAGAATATCCGATTATTATTGAATCTATTCGCGATTTAGCTTATCAAATCGTTGAAGAAAATCCAATGTTACCTTCAGAGGCTGCCAATGCGATACGTAGTATAGAAAGTAAAACTTTCTTAATCAATTTTGTTGCGTCTAACTTAACATTAACAACAGATGAAAAACAATTACTTTTAGAGATTTCAGATATTAAACTGAGAGCTTTAGAGGTAATGCGTTATATGAATATCGAACTTCAGAAGTTAGAGTTAAAAAACTCAATCCAAAATAAAGTTCGTAAAGAATTAGATCAACAACAAAAAGAATATTTCTTACATCAGCAAATCAAATCAATTCAAGAAGAATTAGGTGGAAATACAACTGAAGAGGAAATTAACGAAATGCGTATAAAAGCGCAGAAAAAACGTTGGTCTGAAGAAATTGCTAATCATTTTGATAAAGAAATTGGACGTTTATCTCGTTTAAATCCGCAAATGCCAGAACATAATATTCAGCGTAATTACCTTGAATTTATGTTAGATTTACCATGGAACGAGTTTACGAAAGATGTGTTTGATTTAAAAAATGCTCAAAAAACTTTAGACCAAGATCATTATGGTCTAGAAGAGGTAAAGGAACGAATCATAGAACATTTAGCAGTATTAAAGTTAAAAGGGGATATGCGTTCTCCAATTTTATGTTTATATGGCCCTCCAGGTGTTGGTAAAACATCCTTAGGTAAGTCAATCGCTAAAGCAATTGGTCGTAAATATGTGCGTATGTCTTTGGGTGGTTTACATGACGAATCTGAAATTCGTGGTCACCGTAAAACGTATATTGGAGCGATGCCAGGTCGTATTTTACAATCAATTAAAAAAGCAGAATCATCAAATCCAGTTTTTGTTTTAGATGAGATTGATAAGATGACAGCGAGTAATCATGGAGATCCATCTTCAGCAATGTTAGAAGTTTTAGATCCAGAGCAAAACAATGCATTCCGTGATAATTTCTTAGAGTTAGATTACGATTTATCTAAAGTTTTCTTCGTTGCTACGGCTAATAATATTGGTAATATTCCTGGTCCGTTACGAGATCGTATGGAGATGATTAATATTTCGGGCTACACAATCGAAGAAAAATCTGAAATTGTTAAACGTCACTTATTACCAAAGCAATTAAAAGAACACGGAATTGAAGAGAAAGCGATTGTTTTAGGTAAAAAAGAAATTGAATTTTTAATTACTGGATATACTCGCGAATCTGGAGTTCGTAATTTGAATCAGAAAGTTGCAAAATTAGTGCGTAATGCGGCTAAAAATATTGCAATGGAGGTTGAATACAATAAAAAATATACTATTGCTGATATCGAGAAGATTTTAGGACCTTCAATCACTCCAGAGCGTTATGAAAATAACGAAGTTCCTGGTGTTGTAGTTGGTTTAGCTTGGACATCAGTTGGTGGAGATATTTTATTTATCGAATCGTTATTATCTAAAGGAAAAGGAGGTTTATCAATTACAGGGAATTTAGGAACTGTAATGAAAGAATCTGCTACAATTGCTTTAGAATACATTAAGGCGCATGCTGATGAATATGGTATTGATGCTGAGGTTTTCGAGAATTACAAAGTTCATATCCACGTGCCAGAAGGTGCAACGCCGAAAGATGGACCATCTGCAGGTATAACAATGTTAACTTCGTTAATGTCATCATTTACTCAACGCAAAGTAAAAGCTAAATTAGCAATGACAGGTGAGATTACTTTACGTGGTAAAGTGTTGCCAGTTGGTGGAATTAAAGAGAAAATCTTAGCAGCCAAACGTGCAGATATTAAAGAAATTATTCTGTGTGACGATAACCGTAAGGATGTAGAAGATATTAAACCAGAATATTTAAAAGGTTTAACTTTCCACTACGTGAAGGAAATGCAAGAAGTTTTAGATATCGCTTTAACAAACCAAAAGGTAAAAGGAGCAAAAAGTTTTGAAACTGAAAAGAATAAATAAATTATAAATAAAAAATCCACTTCAAATTTGAAGTGGATTTTTTATTATTTTAAAACTTCGTCGTTAGCTTTAATTTCTCCTAATTGAAGAATCTCTTTTGCTAAATGAATATCCTTTTCAGATCCTGTGTGTTTATTTCTTTCGTCCGAAAGTTTTACAACTCCAGTCCAAGGAATATCAATTGAAGAAATTTCAGTCAATTTCATTACAATATTCATGGCACGTAAGCCAACATCATTCGTTAAATTTGTTCCAATACCAAATGATAATCCGATTCTGCCTTTAAAAGCATTTGCAATAATTTCTACTTTTTCAGAATTTAAACCATCTGAAAAGATAATTGTTTTATGCTCTGGATTGATTCCCATTTTTTGGTAATGTGCGATTACTTTCTCACCAAACTCAATTGGATCACCAGAATCATGTCTAACTCCATCGAATAATTTAGATAATTTCTTGTCAAATTGGCGGAAGAAAATATCTGAAGTGTATGTGTCTGTTAAAGCAATTCCTAAATCACCATAATATACTTTTACCCAACGATCTAAACTCATAGAATTGGCTACTTTATAACCAAAACGAGCAGCATGGAACATAAACCATTCGTGTGCATGTGTTCCAATTGGTTTTACACCATATTTATGTGCAAAATGTACGTTAGATGTTCCAACAAAACTTTGCCCTGAATGGTTTGTTAATTCTTGCATAACAATATCGTGTACCTCGTAAGAGTGGCGGCGGCGAGTTCCAAATTCGGCAACATTAACACCTAATTTGTTGTATAAATCCACTTTATCACTTGTGTTTTTTGTTACCTCTTCATTTGTCATTCGCTGTGCATCAGATAAAGTGTAAAAAACTTCACTGATTAATGCTAATAAAGGAACTTCCCACAGGATAGTTCTGTACCAATTTCCTTCAACTTCAACAGAAACGTTAATTCCGTCTTGCGAAATCTTAACTTCAGAAGGATCGTAACGGTAACCTTGTAAAAAATCTAAATAAGCAGGGCTTAAATAGGGACAGTTTTCGATTAAGAATTTTTTTTCATCTTTAGTTAATGCTAAATTAGACATTGCATTAACTTGGTTTTGTAATTCTTCAGCAAAACCTTCAGGAAATTCGTGTTTTCCACGATTAATAAATTTGTAACGAGCAATTACATCTGGATATAATTTCGTTACGGCATATTGCATCGTAAATTTGTAAAAATCGTTATCTAATATGGAATTAAAGATGTTATTCATTTTTAGGTCGTTTTAATCAAACTATAAATTAAATAAAAAACCATCAAATTAATGATGGTTTTTAGTTTATTATATAAATTTTAACTTATTGTCTTGGAGTTACTTTGTGTAATTCAAAGTTGAAGATAAAAGATGTATTTCTATATCCGTGGTTTTCTGTAATAGAAGTTCCTGTGTACATTTTATTACGTCCGTAAGCTAACTGAGAAGGTAAAATAATGATTCCTTGGAAGTTATATAAATCGCGTCCGTTAGTTCCTGTCGCTTTAAATTTCTTTAAACCTTCAGCAAAGTTTTTTAACTCGATGTGTTCTCTTTTTACACCGTTATTAATCATATCAGTATTTAAAAACGCTTTGTAAAAAGATGGGTCTGTTTGTGCTGATCCATCTCCAGTGTCAATACTACTTGTGTAAGTACTAATATAACCGTATTTTGTAGAGTAAGTGTCTAAATCATTAGTAGATTCAAAAATTTTTGCTTGGTATGAAATTAAGATTTTAGAAGAATCAACCTCTTCAATACTAGTTCCAGTAGCTTCTACATCAGGTCTTATTGCATAATAATATCCTGCAGGATCTTTTACAGCAAATTGGCTTAATTTTGTGTAAGCGTCATCTTCATTTCCAGTAATAGTATCAAATTTTAACACTTTTCCGTTAATTGGGCTAAAGTAGTGATCGTTTAAATACTCTTCAATAGCTTCGTCGTCCAAAGCTTTCCTTTGCTCAACACTTAATTCATTATTGTTATCATCGTCACTGCTACAGCTAAATAGAGTAGTTACAGCTAATAAAGTAACAAAGAATTTCTTTATCATGATTATTCGGTTTAAATTGCGAATTTAGAAAAAATATTTATCCAATAGTCAAAAATAGTCAGAAAGTATGCGAATTGATAAATTTCTTTGGAGCGTAAGGTATTATAAAACGAGAGCATTAGCAACAGATGCAATAAAAAAGAATCGTGTTAAAATTAATGATCAAATTGTTAAAGCTTCCAGAGATGTGATTCCTGGTGATCACATAGAGGTGAGAAAAGATCAAATTAATTTATCTTTTAAGGTCATTCAAGTACCTAAAAGTAGAATTGGAGCTAAGTTATTAACTTTACATATTGTAGATACAACTCCTAAAGAAGAATACGAAGTATTAGAATTAAGAAAGTTATCTCAGGATTATTATAGAGTAAAAGGTGAGGGAAGACCTACGAAAAAAGATCGCCGCGATATAGATGATTATGTATCGGGCGACCAATTTTTATTAGAAGATTTAGAGTAATCTAAATCTTTTCTTTTTTTAAGATATCCATGATTTGATTTAAAACTTCAGACGAACTTTGGTTTGTAATACTAATCGTGTGTTTAGCTTTTTGATAGAAATGATTTCTTTCAAACAAATGTTTTGCGATAAATTCCATCATTTCTTCATCTTTTAAATGAGCGATTAAAGGTCGTGTATGTTTTTTGTTTTCTAATCGTTTAACTAATTGTGGTAATTGTACGCGTAAAAAAATAGAAACAGAATTGGTGTTAATTACATCAATATTATCGTAATAAACTGGTGTTCCGCCACCAAGAGAAAGAACGACGTTTGTTTTATGTAAAATTTCGGCAAGTGTTTCTTTTTCTCGTTTTCTAAAACCAAGTTCACCAAATTTCTCAAAAATTTCACTAACAGATAACTCGTACTTGTTTTCTATGTACTGATCCAAGTCGATAAATTCGTATCCTAAAGTTTTTGCTAAATCTCTTCCGGTAGTCGATTTACCACTACCCATATAGCCTATTAATGAAATAATCATTTTATTGTTTGTTCTTTTTTATTAATCTACTGGTAAATCTTCTGAGTAGAAGATTGTTAATTTTGCAAAACCATCAAATGTGTCGATTTGGTATGAATAAGAATTCTTTAAATTACGATTGTCCCAACGGTCAATCTCATAAGTGATTTTAAAATCTTCGTTTGTTACAACTGAATTTGAACGATAGAATTTCGCTTTGCTTGCTAATTTGTTAATTTCGTTTTTATACTGATTCAAGTATTTTATAGGGAAACTATATTGAAGTTTGTAAACAATTTCTTGAGAAACATCAATTGCTGATATTTTATTTAAGAAAAACACACCTTGTTTCACCTTTTTAATATTTAAAGAATCTGCTTTTTCAATATCACTTATATATAGATTCTTTCCATATCCAGCTTTTGTAAAGCATTTTTCTTCCATGAAATTATTAATTTCATTAGGATCTGCTTTTATTAATCCTTTTAAATCATCTAAAGAGATATTAGACTGTAAAGTATCTTTTACTTCATCTGTACATCTTTCATCTACTTTTTCATAATTTAAAGTTTCTTGTTCAGTCTTTTCATTACATGACTGAAAAAAAATTGTACCTATTAACAATACAATATATATTTTCTGGTGCATTCTAAGATTTTAAAAATTAATTTGAGTTTAGGTACGATTAAATGTAAAATTTTAAGACGACAAATATAAATTATTTTTAAAGTTGTAAATGGTAATTATTCTTTAAAATTTGCGAAAAAATCAATATGTTTAAATAATGAATCAAAAAATATCAATTTTTATTTTCTGATAAGTTTCTTAAATCGAAATGTTTAAAAATTATTTAGGAAAAAAGATTTGAAAAGGTTTGTATATTTGGTTTTAATCGCCCTATATTTGCAGTCGAATTAAGAAAA
>NZ_RDOJ01000020.1:0-232 GCF_003687725.1 Faecalibacter macacae | reverse complement strand
CTCAGTTGGTAGAGCACAACACTTTTAATGTTGGGGTCCTGGGTTCGAGCCCCAGCCAGGTCACTATTTTAGACCATTTCTTATTTCGAGAGTAGTTCTTTAGAAATTTAAGAAAATTTAAAGAAAAACACATTTTCGTTTTGTAGTGTTAAAATATTTTGTATATTTGCACTCCGAAAAAACGGAGACCTGGTAGCTCAGTTGGTAGAGCACAACACTTTTAATGTTGGGG
>NZ_RDOJ01000002.1:1248-259361 GCF_003687725.1 Faecalibacter macacae | reverse complement strand
CTAATTAAAAATCAAAATATTTATAAAAATAACTTGGTTTTGTCATAGAAATCAGCTTGACAAGTAAAAAGATTTACAAATTCCCAAATTATCTAATTACCTCATTGATATAATCCATAATCATCGCAGTCGCATTCGGAGATTTTTGAACAAAATCACCAGCGTTTTGACCAGCTGATTTTCGAAAATTTTCATCAAAAATTAAGCGATCCATAATGGCATCAAATTCTTGCTGATTGGCAATTGAAAATCCACCACCAACTTCAATTAAATCTACAGCTTCTTGAAATTTCTTATATTTCGGTCCAAAAACCACAGGATTTCCATAAGTTACAGCTTCTAAAGTGTTATGAATTCCGGCTCCAAAACCGCCACCGATGTAGGTAATATCTGCGTAAGCGTAAACTTTAGATAAAATTCCTATCGTATTTAATATAAAAACTTTCGCTTTTTTTAAATTTACATTAGAAGTTGATTCTAAATCAGAAAATTTAACAACCGGAACATTTAATTTAGCGATATAACTTTCAATTTCTTTATCGTGTAAATTATGTGGAGCGAAAAGAATTTTCCAATCCAAATTCAATTTTTCATTAATTAATGTAAGAAATAATTCTTCATCTTTCGGCCAAGAACTCCCAACAACAATTAGTTTTGAATCATCTTTAAATTGATCCATAAAATCCAATTGATTGTTTTGATGAACGATTTGTTTAACACGATCAAAACGAGTATCACCAGCCAAAGTTGATTGTTGAATTCCGATTGAATCTAATAATGTTTTACTTTTTTGATTCTGAATAAAGAAGTGAGAAATTAAATTTAGTTTTTGTGCAAACCAATTGTTTCCATCATTTTTAAAGAAATTCTGACTTTCTCTAAAAATAGCTGAAACCACAATCGTCGGAATATTTTTTTGATGTAATGCCGTAATTAAATTAAACCAATATTCATATTTCACTAAAACTAAAAGTTCAGGATGTAGAACTTGAATTAATTTTTCGGCGTTCGTTTTTGTATCTAAAGGAAGATAAAAAATAACATCAGCGCCCGGATAATTCTTACGAATTTCATATCCAGAAGGCGAGAAAAAAGAAACCGCAATCTTATGATTTGGATATTTTTCTTTTAAAGCTTCAATCACTGGTCTACCTTGTTCAAACTCACCTAAAGACGAACAATGCACCCACAAAACACGATCGGTCGGTTTGATTTTAGAAGAAATTTGTCCTTCCCAATCTTTTCGACCATCTACCCAAAGTTTTGCTTTACCATTAAATCCTGAAGCCAATTTTAGCGCCAATCCGTACGCCTTAATTGATGTGTTATAAAATCCTTGCACAATGCTGCAAAGTTAAGAAATATTGAATAAGGTTTTTTTGTACATTTGCTATAGATTTTCAGTTTAAAAAAGAAAACTGATTGACAGAATTCATAGACTATGAAAAAAATCCAAATGGTTGACTTACAAAGTCAATATCAAAAAATAAAAACAGAAGTTGACGCTTCTATTATGAATGTTATTGAATCTGCAGCGTTTATTAACGGTCCAGAGGTAAAACAATTCCAAGAAGATTTAGAAAAATATTTAGATGTAAAACACGTAATTCCTTGTGGAAACGGAACTGATGCATTACAAATTGCTTTAATGGCTTTAGGTTTAGAGCCAGGTGATGAAGTAGTCACAGCAGATTTTACATTTGCGGCAACTGTTGAGGTTATCGATTTATTAAAATTAAAATCAGTTTTAGTTGATGTAAATTTAGATACTTTTACTGTTGATACAGAAAAATTAAAAGCTGCAATTACGCCAAAAACTAAAGCAATTATTCCAGTTCATTTATTTGGACAATGTGCGAATATGGATGAGGTTATGGCAATTGCGAAAGAACACAACTTATATGTTGTGGAAGATACTGCACAAGCAATTGGAGCAGAATATAAAGGTAAAAAAGCAGGTACAATTGGTGATATCGGATGTACTTCTTTCTTCCCATCTAAAAACTTAGGTTGTTACGGTGATGGTGGAGCAATTTTTACAAATAACGACGAGTTAGCTCACCGTTTACGTGGAATTGTAAATCATGGAATGTACAAGCGTTACTACCATGATGAAGTTGGTGTAAACTCTCGTTTAGATTCTATGCAAGCAGCAGTTTTACGTCACAAATTACCACATTTAGATGGTTACAATGCAGCTCGTTTAGCAGCAGCAACTTACTATTCTGAAGCTTTTGCTGAGATTGACGAATTAGTAACACCAGTAATTTCATCAGATTCTACTCACGTTTTTCACCAATATACATTACGTGTATTAAACGGAAAAAGAGACGCTTTACAAGCTTTCTTAACTGAAAAAGAAATTCCAGCAATGATTTATTATCCTGTTCCTTTGCGTAAGCAAAAAGCATACGATAGTGGAGATTATGTTGATGCTGATTTCCCAAATACGGATACTTTAGTTGCTGAGGTAATGTCTTTACCAATGCATACTGAGTTAGATGAGGAGCAATTAGTTTACATCACTTCTGCAGTAAAAGAATTTTTCGGAAAATAATTTTTAGAAATATATTCAAATAAAGTCCTTACGTTTTTGTGAGGACTTTTTTATTTGTCTATTTTTGAGAAAGTATAATTACGACTAAACTTAAATATGAATAAAATTTTAGTAACTGGCGGATTGGGTTATATCGGATCTCATACAGTTGTCGCATTGCAAAATGCAGGTTATGAAGTTGTCATTATTGACGATTGTTCGAATGCGGAAGAAAATTTTTTAGAGAGAATCACTTCAATCACGAATATCAAACCTGAATATTTTAAAATTGATTTAAAAGATGAAAATTCAGTTCGTGAATTTTTTCAACATAATAAAGTAAACGGAATCATTCATTTTGCTGCTTACAAAGCGGTTGGAGAATCTGTTCAAAAGCCATTAATGTATTACCGTAACAATTTAGTTGGGTTGATTAATGTGTTAGAATCGATGCAAGATTTTGATGTGAATAACATTATTTTCAGTTCTTCTTGTACGGTTTATGGACAAGCTGATGTGATGCCAATTGATGAGCAGACTCCATTAAAGAAACCAGAATCTCCTTACGGTAAAACGAAACAAATGGGAGAAGAAATTTTAGAAGATTTCTCTGCAGTTTCTAGTAAAAATGTTATTTGTTTACGTTATTTCAATCCAGTTGGAGCGCACGAATCGGCTAAGATTGGTGAATTACCTAAAGGAATTCCGAATAATTTAGTTCCTTATGTTACGCAAACAGCTGCAGGAATTAGAGAATGTTTATCAGTTTGGGGTGATGATTACCCAACACGTGATGGAACTGCAATTCGCGATTATATCGATGTAAACGATTTAGCAGATGCTCACGTAAAAGCAATGACTCGATTAATCGAAAATAAAAATAAAACAGCTTTAGAATTCTTTAATCTTGGGACAGGAACAGGATCTACAGTGTTAGAAGTTGTTAATGCATTTCAGGATGCAAATAATATAAAAGTTAATTACCAAATTCAAGGTCGTCGTGAAGGTGATATTGTGGAAGCTTATGCAAATAATACGTTAGCTAAAACTGAATTAGGTTGGATTCCTTCTGTTTCATTGGAAGAATCTTTACGTAATTCTTGGAAATGGGAACAAGGTTTAAGAGCTGAATAATATAGCATCAAAAAAAATCCGAACATTTTGTTCGGATTTTTTATTGTTATTTCTTTTTTAAAATATAATGTTCAGCTAAAGTGCCTTTTATTTCATTACCTTCTTGATCCAACATAATTAAACGATCTTCACCAACAATGAAATTGAAATTTCCGTTTTCTTTTGTTTTTATATTGATTTTTCCACCATCAGCTGACCAAGAAAATTTACCAGTATCTTCTAATTTTAAATTTTTATTTAAATATTCTTGTGTTAGTTTATACGTTTCATCTTGATTAATTTCAATTATGGTGTGTATTCCTTCACAATCAGCACATGGTAAAGTTGCATGGTAAATTCCATCCCAATCAAGTGAATTTCTAGAATTATGTTCGTCTACAAGTAAACCAGTATCATCATTTGGTGCTAAAGAGTCTGTAGTTTTTACAACTATTGTATCTTGATTATTATCTGTTGTAACTAATGTTTCTGTTTTTTTTTCACAACTAAAAAAAGTAAGTGTAATGGCAGATAATGCTAAAATTGAATTTTTCATAATTTATTAAATTATTTGGAATGAAAGTTTTACAAGACTTGTTCCATTTTAGAATTTTAATTGTTAAAGTTTACTTACTTATACAATGACTTTAATTACAATAACTTCTCAAAATTAATTGTAAATTAGCTTTTCGAAAAAGTAACATAATGAGTGTTGAGTTAAGACCAGACGGAAGAGTGAAAAAACCAGAGTGGTTACGTGTAAAATTACCTACCGGAAAAAAACATAAAGAATTAAGAGGTTTAGTTGATAAATATAAGCTAAACACAATTTGTCAAAGTGGAAGTTGTCCAAACATGGGAGAATGTTGGGGTGAAGGAACAGCGACATTTATGATTTTAGGAAATGTTTGTACACGTTCTTGTGGTTTTTGTGGTGTAAAAACAGGTCGTCCAGAACAAGTGGATTGGGCTGAACCAGAAAAAGTAGCTCGTTCGATTAAATTAATGAAAATTAAACACGCGGTATTAACATCTGTTGATCGTGACGATATCAAAGATATGGGATCGATTATTTGGGCAGAAACAATTCGTGCCGTTCGTCGTATCAGTCCAGGTACAACAATGGAAACTTTGATTCCTGATTTTCAAGGAATCGAAAAACACATTGATCGTATTATTGATGCTGGTCCAGAAGTTTTATCTCACAACATGGAAACTGTTCGTCGTCTAACTCGCGAAGTTCGTATCCAAGCGAAATACGATCGTTCGTTAGAAGTTTTACGTTATGCAAAAGAAGCTGGTCAACGTCGTACAAAAACCGGAATTATGTTAGGTTTAGGTGAAATGGAAGATGAGGTTTTTGAAACGATTCAAGATGTTGCTAATGCAAATGTTGATGTCATTACAATAGGTCAATATTTACAACCAACTAAACAACATTTACCATTAAAAGAATTTATTACGCCAGAACAATTCAAGAAATACGAAGATTTTGCTCGTGGTCTAGGATTCCGTCACGTAGAATCAGGACCATTGGTTCGTTCTTCTTATCACGCAGAAAAACATATTTTATAATTTTCGTCAATTCGAGTGATTTAAAATTTAATTTTAAATTGCATCGAGAATCAGAAAATTATTTTATTAATATAATTTTAAAAGGGTTACAAGTTATTGTAGCTCTTTTTTTATTTTTAATGAAATTAATATTAAAATGAAAAAACTTTTTTATTTATTACTGGTACTTACTTCTTTTGCCCAAGCGCAATTTTATGAAATTACTTTTGAAACACAAGTTCAAACACATTATACAGAAAAAGGATTGAAGTGGTTTGAAGAATGGGAAGAAGATGTAAATGAACGTGAAAAAACAATTGAACAAAATAAAAATCCTCCTAAACAAGATTTTAAATTTATCTATAATAGTCAATTCAGTAAAACAGAACATCAGCGAAAAATTACTAATCATCAAAATCCTGATGAAGTAACAATTTTTAAGATTCCTATGAATGTTGGTTTTGTTACTATTAATGATTATGAGAAAAAAGTTTATGGATTCGAAGTGGATGTTTATGGGAAAAAGTATTTAGTAAAAGATGATTTAAAAGAAATTGAATTTACTGATACAGGAAAAACAAAGGAATTAGTAGGTTTTGAAGTTTTTGAAGCGATTGGTAAATTTAATGAAGCAGATGTAATCATTTGGTACACGAAAGATATTCCTTATCAATATTCGCCTGAAATTTATAAGACGATTAAAGGTTTTATTTTAGAAACTCATTATAAATTTAAAAATGAAGAAAGTGAGATAATAAATTCTTGGATAGCAAAAGATATTAAATTATTAAAATCAGAACCTAAAATAGCATTTCTTAGAAAAGGAATAGAGGTTAAAGCAGTAGAAGTTGATGCTATTTACGACGAAGCCAATCGCAAAAGAAACGAAATGTTTAATCAAGATAGTGGAATTGATAAAAAATAAATAATTAAAGAGTTACAAGTAATTGTAGCTCTTTTTTTATCTTTAATAAAACGACAGTTATATGAGAAAAATATTTGCAATTTTATTGGTAATTACTTCCTTTGCTAATGCTCAATTTTATCAAATTGATTATGATTTAAAAACTCAGGCTGCATTTACAAATGAAGGATTAAATCAATTTTCCCAAGCAGTTCCAGATGTTAAACAAAGAGAAATGATTTTGGACGGAATGAAAAATATTCCAATAATGAATTATATTTTTTCTTTTAATGAATCGGAAAGCAAAACTGTATTCGAACTAAAAGTCAATAATTCACAAACACAACAAGGTCCTTTTACAGCGATTCCACCTGCTGAAATAGGAATAAATTCAATTGTAAAATACAACGAAAAAATGTTTTACGATGAGGTTGATGTTATGGGCAAAAAATTCTTAGCTTATGATTCTATACATTTTGTAGATTTTAAAGAAACGGGGAAAACTAAAGAAATTTTAGGGAAAAAAGTAAAAGAAGCGATTGGTAAATTTCAACAATATGATTTGATCGCTTGGCACGATGATTCCAATCCGAATCATTTTTCTCCAGATGGATTTTATGGTACAAAAGGATTGATTTTAGAATTACATTATAAATATGTTAAAGATGGAGTGGAAGTCATTACTTCTTGGATTCCGACTAAAATAACTACTCTAAAATCTGCTCCAGTATTTAAGTTAAATGATAAACTAAAAAAGATTCAATATTCAGAAATTGATATAATGTATGAGGAATTTAACCAAAAACAGAGAGAAGAAATGAACTCAGGAGTTGATAAAAAATAATAGATTAAATATGAACTAAACTTGCTTAACTTTGAGCAAGTTTTTTTATACCATGAAAACAAGAGCAACTTTACTTACAATTGGGGACGAAATTTTAATCGGTCAAATTGTTGATACCAATTCGGCTTTTATAGCGAAACAATTAAATACTATTGGAATTGAAGTCGAAGAAATTTTATCAGTCAAAGACGAATTATTTCATATTATTGAAGCTTTTCAGCGTGGAATTGAGAAGTCTGATATTGTTATCGTGACAGGTGGATTAGGACCAACAAAAGATGATAAAACAAAAACGGCTTTGTGTCAATTTCTGGATTGTGGTTTGGTTCGTGAAGAAAAAGTAATTGAAAATATTATTCAATTATTTGCTTCTCGTGGATATACAAAAGAGTTGAATAATCTGAACCAAGATCAGGCATTGATACCAGAGAAATCTACTTTTATTCAGAATAAATACGGAACTGCGCCTTGTTTGTGGACAGTAATTGAAGATAAAATTGTAATTAATCTTCCTGGAGTTCCTTTCGAAATGAAAGGATTAATGCGTGATGAAATTATACCAAGATTGAAATCTCAATTTAATTCTGAAACGATTGTTCATCGTGATATTTTAGTGAGTGGAATTCCAGAAAGTGATTTAGCTATTTTGGTTGAGGATTGGGAAAATGAACTTCCAGATTTTATTCATTTAGCTTATTTACCTAACCGAACGTCGATTGATTTACGTTTTTCAGCTGCTGGTTCAGCTGAAGAATTTTTAAATCAAGAGATTCAAAATCAAATTGATAAATTCAAAGAAATCGCTGGTCGATATTTAGTCTCTGAAAATTCTGGGAATGCACAACAAATTTTGGGTGAAATCTTAAAGCAAAAAGGCTTGACAATTTCTACAGCAGAGAGTTGTACTGGTGGTAATATTGCAAGTTTGATTACATCAATATCGGGCAGTTCCGATTATTATTTAGGTTCCATAGTTTCGTATGCAACTACTGTTAAAACTTCCGTTTTAGGTGTTTCTCAAAAGTCTATTGATGAATTTACTGTAGTTTCTGAACAAGTAGTTGAGCAAATGGCAAAAGGAGCTTGTAATGTATTAAATACAGATGTAGCTATTTCAACAACAGGTGTTGCAGGTCCAAATAGAGGAGAAGATAATAAAGAAGTTGGAACGGTTTGGGTTTCGGTAACTGATGGTAAGCAAACAATCAATAAAAGATATTATTATCCGTATTTGGATCGTGAGGATTTTATAAAAATTGTTTCGAATAACGCCTTGAATTTGGCAATTCAATTTGTTAGAGAGAATTATTAAAAATCATTGTTAATTCGGTTATGTCTTCCTGAATTTATTATAGCATCGCACCAAAAGGATGAGAAGCTGAAACAAGTTCAGATTGACGTTGATTTTTGTTGATAACTATGAAAATACCAGATAATTCATCCAGAATTCATTTCATGATTGTATTTAATTAAAATTTCATAAAAAAATCTTAAAACACATAAAGTCTATTTAATTAATAGAGTTTATATTTGATGCAAATTTGCATGAAATGATTCAAAAAATATTTAGCAATACATTATTTAAATTAATATTAGGCGTAATTGCTGGGTTGGTTTTAGGAAACTACCTAAACGAAAGTACAATACAAATTGTGTTGTCTATAAAATATTTCACAGGACAATTAATTTTCTTTTTAGTTCCGTTAATCGTGATCGGTTTTATTGTTTCTTCAATTACGAAATTGAATGAAGGGTCAGGTAAAATTGTAGGATTCTCATTAGGAATCGCTTATTTATCTTCAGTTGGAGCAGGGTTATTTTCAATGTTTGCTGGTTATCAAATAATACAAAATTTATCGATTCCAACATCGGTTGATGCGTTAAAAGAGATTCCGAAAATCTTATTTCAGTTAGATATTCCACCGATTTTTTCGGTAATGACTGCTTTAATTTTATCATTAATGATCGGAATGGGAATTTTAATTACGAAAGCAAAACAATTAGAAATTATTTTCGATCAGTTTAAGGATATTGTAATTTTGATGGTGAATAAAGTTTTGATTCCTATTTTACCTTTTTTTATTGCAGCAAACTTCGCAATTTTAAGCTATGAAGGTTCTATAGAAAAACAATTACCCGTATTCTTAAAAGTTATATTGATTGTAATAGTTGGTCATCTAATTTGGATGACATTATTGTATTCAATCGCTGGAGCATATCATAAAACAAATCCTTTTAAATTATTAAAACACTATCCTCCCGTATATTTAACAGCAGTTGGGACGATGTCTTCTGCAGCAACTTTGGGTGTTGCGGTAAAGGCCGTAGATGGTAGTAAAGTGATTAATCCAAAGATTGCGAATTTCACGATTCCATTTTTCTCGAATACGCACTTATGTGGATCGGTCTTAACGGAAGTTTTCTTTGTAATGACGGTTTCACAAGTGCTTTATGGTTCAATTCCAGATTTAGGAACAATGGTTATGTTTGTTTTATTATTAGGAGTTTTCGCTGTTGGTGCGCCAGGTGTTCCAGGAGGAACTGTAGTTGCTTCATTAGGATTAATCTCTAATATTTTAGGATTTGATGAAGCAGGAGTAGCGTTAATTTTGACAATTTTTGCATTACAAGATAGTTTCGGAACAGCGTGTAATATTACTTCGGACGGAGCTTTGAGTATGATGGTTGATAAATACGCAAAAGATGTAAATTAATTTTATTTTATACATTTGTTAATAAACACTTAAAATGAAATTATTACTCGCACTAACTACATTATTTCTTAGTACTTTAAATTATGCTCAGCACGAATTTTCAATTAAATTAGGTGGCCAAACAACAGGGATTGAAGATGCTCAAATTGGCGATAATCAAAATAGGTTTGGTTTTTATATAGGAGGTTTTTATAATCTTCAAATGAAAAATGGATTTAGTTTACAGCCAGAATTATTTTATTCTTATGAACAATTTAATAATGTAAATATTTCCACAGTAGAATATTTTGGAGGAATAGAAAATTCAGAAAGTACTCGCCCAAGGTTTGATGAATATTATAAAACAAATCAAATAAAGTTACCACTTTTATTAAGATATCAACCAAGTAAAATTTATGTAGAACTAGGTCCTCAATTAGCTTATTTGATTTCAGTAAAAGGTAAGATGGAAGATAAATTTAATGAAATTCTTAAAATAGAAGGTAAGTTAGAAGATATTAACAACTTACAATTTTCAATAGCCTTTGGTGGCGGTTATGAGCTTAATGAAAAATTAGATGTAGGTCTTAGAGCAGATTTGGGAATTACAAAATTTAGTGAATATTCATATATCAAAAATTTTAGTGTTGGAATAGGAATCAGTTACAAAATAAAATAAATAGAAAAAGCACTTCGATTGAAGTGCTTTTTTATATTGTAAGAAGTTGTTTAACGTCTTCTTCCTCTTTCATTTTTCTTTTTGAAAAATTGCTTTTTCGCGATAAAATCGTTTGATTTACTTTTCGCTTTTGCATCGGTTTCTGCTTTTTTATGGAATTCTTTAGGTGTCTTAATATTTGTAACGTAAGCTCCAATTAGCTTTTCGATGTTCATTAAATCACCTTTTTCGTCTGCAGCACATAAAGAAATAGCTTTTCCTTCGCGACCTGCACGACCAGTACGACCAATACGGTGAACATATGTTTCAGGCACGTTTGGTAATTCGTAGTTGATTACATAAGGTAATTGATCAATGTCGATTCCACGCGCAGCAATATCCGTCGCAATCAAAACTTTTAACGTTTCGTCTTTGAAGTTATTTAAAGCTTTTTGACGCGCATTTTGAGATTTATCACCATGGATTGCAGCAGAAGGAATTCCAGCTTTTTCCAAATGACGAACTAGTCGATTTGCACCGTGTTTTGTACGTGTAAATATTAAAGTTCTATCGTCTGGATTTTCTTTTAAAATGCTAACCAATAAAGCAACTTTCATGTCTTTATCAACATGGTAAACAAATTGTTCAACCGTTTCAGCAGTCGAAGAAACAGGAGTTACACTAACTTCTTTTGGACGATTTAAAACAGTATGAGAAAATTTACGAATGTTCTTTGGCATTGTAGCCGAGAAAAACAACGATTGTCTTTGATTTGGGATGATTTCTAAAATCTTTTTGATTTCGTGAACAAATCCCATATCTAACATACGATCAGCCTCATCTAAAACAAAAATCTCAATTTGATTAATTTTTAAATGACCTTGTCCGATTAAATCCAATAAACGACCTGGAGTAGCAATTAAAATATCAACACCATTTTTAATTGCATTGATTTGTGGATTTTGATTAACACCACCAAAAATAGCCATGTGTTTTAATGATAAATGTTTACCATATAATTTAAAACTATCGTTGATTTGAATCGCTAATTCACGCGTTGGCGTTAAAATTAATGTTCTAACTTTTCTGCCTTTACTTGGCGTATTTGTTAAATTTTGTAGAATTGGAATTGCAAAAGATGCTGTTTTTCCAGTTCCTGTTTGTGCGCAACCAATAATGTCATTTCCTTCTAAAACTAAAGGAATAGATTGTCTTTGAATATCAGTTGGTTCTGTATAACCAGCTTCTTCAATAGACTTTAAAATTGGTTCGATTATATTTAATTCAGTGAATTTCATTATTGAAAATTTGTTAATCAGTATTGTTGTATTAATCTGATTAATTAAAGAAATAAAAGCACCTCAAAAAGAAGTGCTTTTCAAAATATATAGAATTAATCTTTTAATTCTTTTGCATTTCTATCAATTGGTTCATCCGGTTCTTGTGCGTGAACTGAATTGACAGAGTAGTTTCTCCAACGTTCAATTACATCAACAATATCTGCTGGTAATGGCGATTCGAAAGATAATCTTTCTCCTGTTGTTGGGTGATCAAATCCAAGTGTACGAGCGTGTAAGGCTTGTCTTGGACATGCTGCGAAACAGTTATCTACAAATTGTTTGTATTTGTTAAATGTTGTTCCTTTTAAAATACGATCTCCACCGTAACGAGCATCATTAAATAAAGGATGTCCAATATGTTTAAAATGCGCACGAATTTGGTGTGTACGACCAGTTTCTAATTTACATTCTACTAAAGTAACGTAAGAGAAATTCTCAATTACTTGGTAGTGTGTAACGGCGTGTTTACCTTGATCCCCGTCAGGGAAAACAGCCATTTGCATACGATCTTTTAAGTGACGACCAATATGACCAGTAATTGTTCCTTTATCTTCGGCAACAACTCCCCAAACAATAGCGTTGTATAAACGATCTGTTGTGTGGTTTGCAAATTGTTCTGCTAAAGAAGTCATAGCAACTTCTGTTTTAGCAATAACTAATAAACCAGAAGTATCTTTATCAATACGGTGAACTAAACCTGGACGTTCCATCTGATCTGACATCGAAGGTAAATTATCAAAATGGAATTTTAAAGCGTTAACTAAAGTTCCTGTGTAATTTCCATGTCCTGGGTGCACAACCATTCCTGGTTCTTTATCGATGACAACAACTTGGTCGTCTTCGTAAACAATACGTAATGGAATATCTTCTGCTATTACTTCATTCTCACGAGGAGGAGTTTCTAGCATAATTTGAATAAAATCACCTGGTTTTACCTTATAGTTTGATTTTACCGGTTCGTTATTCACTAAAATATTTCCGTTTTCAGCTGCTTGCTGAATTTTGTTTCTTGTTGCATTTTCTATACGAACCATTAAGAACTTATCTATACGCAATAACGATTGACCTTTGTCAACCGTTATTGAAAAATGTTCGTATAGTTTATTGTTATCTTGTTCGAATAATTCGTCTAATTCTAAATCTTCCGTCATTATTTTTTTTATTCGATAATAATCTCTTCAGAAACCTTTGGTGCTTGTGGAGCTGTTGAAGTAGATGCTTCTACTTTAATTTCTTCCACTTTAGGCTGAGGATTATTTTTATTTAACATATCAAGGTATTGATTCCCTTGAATCGTGTCTTCGTCAAATTTTTTGTACTCTCGGTCTAACATTTTTAGCTGATTTTTAATCTCGCTCATTGTTTTGTTTGATAACCAAATATCGATTGGTTGACCTTGATCGTAAGCATCTCCACCGAATGGGAATTGGTATACAACTCTTGCTCCAATTGTGTCTTGTGAGCTACCAATAAATTTAATTTGCCCTAATTCGAAGAAGTTTTCTTTAATACTGTTCTTAGCTGATGTTATATCTAAACCAACTAAGTTAGGAGTTCTAACTCCTGTTAACATACCGCGTCCAAGAACTAAATCTACAACTGCAAAACGTGGTAAAACTGTACCAGGTTTAATAATTTGTCCTTTATATAATATTTTTAAAACTGCGTCTTTAGCTAAATCTGGTTCATAAATAATATTACCAATTTTTAATCCAGAAATATCTAATTGAGTAAAAGCTAAACGCTTAGATTTACCGACTAAATCTGGTAATTCAACAGGACGATAAGTTTTTGGATTGGCTTTTATAAAAATACGACGACCCTCTTTTACTTTAGAAAGTGAATTTGGATAAAAATCGATTATAGAGTAAGGTTTCATCTTTGGATCAAAGTTAACAGAGTCAACTTCGTAAGTTAAACCTAACTCGTCTAAAGTTTGTGTAGCTTGTTGTATACTCATACTTGATAAGTTAGGTACTTCCACAGATTCTCCGTGGTTTGTGTAGCTTGATAACCAAATATTGAATACAAAATAGTATAATCCGTAAGAAAGTGCTGCAACTATAATTGCGTTAAGCACGACTTTAAGAATTGATTTTACTGAATTCATTGTACTAATTAATAACGTACAAATATAGTTTAAAAATAATATTAATGATTATTATCAAAGTTCTATATTTGAATAAATTTAATTTTTAATCATGTTAAGAGTAGCAGTAGTCGCAGGAGGTTATTCAGATGAAAGCGTTATTTCATTGAAAAGTTGCGAATTAATCTACGCAAGTTTAAATGCTGAAAAGTACAATAGAACACGTGTTCGTATTTTAAAAGAAGGTTGGTTTGCTGAAATTGATGCTGAAAAATTCCCAATTAATAAAGAAGATTTTAGTTATATAAAAGATGGTGTTAAACAAAATTTTGATGTTGTGTTTAATACAATTCATGGTACACCAGGTGAAGATGGGTATTTACAAGCTTATTTTGAGTTAATTGGTTTACCATATACTGGATGTCCATTTTATCAATCAGCATTAACATTCAATAAAAAAGATTGTATTGCTGCACTAAGTAAATATGGAATTCCGCACGCAAAATCGGTTTATATCCAAAAAGGAACAAATTATTCTATTAAAGATATCATTGCTAATGTTGGTTTACCTTGTTTTGTTAAGCCAAATCGTTCAGGTTCTTCTTTAGGAATTTCTAAAGTTTCAGTTGCTGATGAATTTGCAGCTGCTTTAGATAAAGCTTTTGCAGAAGATAAAGAGGTTTTAATTGAATCGTTTTTAGACGGTACTGAAGTTTCAGTTGGAGTTTTAAATTACCAAGGAGAAACTAAAGTTGTCGGAATTACGGAAATAGTTTCTGAAAATGAATTCTTTGATTATGAAGCTAAATATGAAGGGAAATCTCAAGAAATAACACCAGCTCGTATTTCTGACGAAGTAACGAAAAGAGTAGAAGAAGTTGCAAAACGTGCGTATACTTCTTTAAATATGACAGGATTTTCTCGTTCAGAATATATTATTGTTGATGGAGAACCTCATTTTATAGAGATGAATACTTTACCAGGTTTTTCACCAGCAAGTATTTTTCCACAACAAGCAGCATATTCTAAAATTGAATTATCTGATTTAATGGATAGTGAAATTGAATTAGCACTTAATAGAAAATCACCATGGCAAGAATAGCAGTTTTTCCAGGATCTTTTGATCCAATTACATTAGGACATTTAGATATTATTGAAAGAGCAGCGCCTTTATTCGATAAAATTATTGTAGCAATTGGTACTAATTCTTCAAAGAATTATATGTTTTCTTTAGAGCAACGTAAAGAATTTATTGCGCAATCTATCGCCAAATTTGATAATGTAGAAGTTGATGTTTATGAAGGATTGACAGTTGATTATTGTAGAGAAAAAGATGCAAGTTATATCTTAAGAGGTTTAAGAAATCCTGCTGATTTTGAGTTTGAAAAAGCAATTGCGCATACTAATCGTGCAATTACAAACCACGATATCGAAACGATTTTCTTATTAACATCTTCGGGGAAAGCTTATATTTCTTCAAGTATTGTAAGAGATGTTATGCGAAATGGAGGAAACTATACGATTTTAGTTCCAGATGTAGTTAGAATATAGCTATACTATATTATATATAAGAAAAGGAGATTCAAAATCTGAATCTCCTTTTTTATTTTAAACCTGATTATAAATCTAAAGTTAATTGATCTGGTAATAACTTAAATGAAAGTCTGTGATGTGGAGTTGTTCCGAATTGAGCAATAGCCTCACGATGTGCTTTTGTAGGATAAGCTTTATTCTTCTTCCAATTGTATTGAGGAAATTCAGCATCTAAATTATCCATGATTTCATCACGATAAGTTTTAGCTAAAATTGATGCAGCAGCAATATTCATATATTTTCCGTCGCCTTTTACAATACACTCGTGTGGAATTTCATTGTATTTGTTAAATCGGTTACCATCTACAACAATTAAATCTAAAGGAACATTGATTTGATCTAATGCTCTATGCATTGCAAGAAAACTTGCATTCAAAATGTTAATTTTGTCAATTTCTTCAGGTGAAACGATTCCAACTGCCCAAGCTAAAGCGTTTTCCTCTATATATAATCTAAGATTATTTCTATTTTTTTCTGATAACTTCTTGGAATCATTGATGATATTATTAGAAAAATCCTTACTTAATATAACTGCAGCTGCAACTACAGGACCTGCTAAACAACCTCTTCCAGCTTCATCACAACCTACTTCAAATTCAAGATTTGTTAAAGTTTTGTCCATTTTATTGATATTATTAACAAATTTAACATTTTGTTTTAAAAAAAATTTGTTCTTGTTAAACTTTATCATAAGTTTATATAAGTTTTAAAAATGTTTTAACAGATGAGGAGAAATTTAAAAAACTTGTTTGTACTTGGAGGTTTACTATTAAGTGCTTCTATGTATGCTCAAGAAAAAACTGTTACTGGAGTTGTTAAAGACGCAGATGGTCTTCCAGTAATGGACGCAGTTGTAAAAACTTCTGGAGGTAAAGAAGTTTACACTGACGAGAACGGTGCGTTCTCTGTGGAAGCAAACAAAGGAGACTATCTTTTCGTAGAATCTATGGGGCTTCCTACTCAAACTATTGTAGTTGGTGATCAAACTTCTTATACGGTTTCTTTTGCACCGTCTGAAGATATTGCATTAGGAGAAGCAGTTGTAACGGCTTTAGGTATTACAAGAGATAAAAAATCATTAGGATATGCTTCTCAAGAAGTAAAAGGAGATATCATTTCTCAAGGTCGTGGAACTAATGCATTACAATCTTTATCAGGTAATGTAGCTGGTGCTCAGATTACGGCTCCTTCTGGATTAGGTACTTCTGCACGTATCGTTTTACGTGGTATTGGATCTATCACAGGAGAAAACAGACCATTAATTGTAGTTGATGGTGTACCAATGGATAATTCAAACTATAATGCTTCAAGTACACAATCAGGTTCAGGTGGACGTGATTATGGAGATGGATCATTTGATATCAATCCAGATGATGTAGAAACTGTAAACGTATTAAAAGGTGGTCCTGCTGCTGCATTATACGGGTCTCGTGCGAATAATGGTGTAATTATGATCACGACAAAATCTGCTAAAAAAGGTAGAGACGAAATTATTTTTAATACAGGTGTTGCTTTCGAATCTACGAACATTCAACCAAAATTACAGCAGATGTATGGTGGTGGATTTGAAGAAACTTTCCAACAAATAAATATTGGTGGTAGAGACTTTAGTATTGTAGATTACGGTGCTGATGAGTCTTGGGGACCTCGTTTAGACGGACAACAAGTTTTACATTGGGATGCTTTTGATTTAGAAGATCCTTCAAATTATTTAACTCCAAGAGCTTGGACTACACCAAATAAGAGTTACAAAGATTTATACAAAACAGGTATTGCTTACACAAACTCTGTGTCTTTCTCTAAATCTTATGAGAATACATCAGCACGTATGTCTTTATCTCACTTAGATCAGTCTGGTATTTTACCAAATTCAAGTTTAAAGAGAACAACAGCAAACTTAAATTTATCAACAAAATTTAATGATAAATTAACTGCAAAAGGAGGAATTACTTATGTAAGAACAAATGGATTTAATCGTCCAGAGTTCGGATATGGTGATAACTCAATTCCACAAAAATTATATCAATGGGGACAAGTTCAATTAGATTATGGTCGTTTAAGAAACTATAAAACTTCTACTGGAGAGCAAAAATCTTGGAACCGTACTGCTTGGAATAATGCAACTCCTAAATATTCAGATAACCCATACTGGATTTTATACGAAAACACATCAAAAGATCAACGTGACCGTTTTTACGGAAACTTTGAGTTAAAATACGACATCTTACCAGGATTATACGCGGTAGGTAATATTTATGGTGATAACACTACATTAAATATTTCTTCAATTGTTGCAGAAGGATCTCAAGCTCAGGCTGGATTTTCAGAATCAACTCGTGATAAAACTGAGATGAACTACGAAGGTCGTTTACACTTAGACAAGAAATGGGGAGATTTTAGTATTAATGCATTTGCAGGGGTAAATAGAAGACACGAAACGTATACTTCTTTATCAGCAAATACAAATGGTGGATTCATTGTACCAGGTTTATATACTATTAATAACTCTGCTCAACAAGCTTCAATTACAAGTAATAAATGGAAGAGACGTGTAAATTCAGTTTTTGCTAGTGCATCTTTTGGATTCATGGATACTTTCTTTTTAGAAGCTACAGCACGTAACGATTGGTCTTCAACTTTACCAGTTGACAACAACTCATTCTTCTATCCATCTGTAACAGGATCGTTAGTATTCTCTCAATTAGTTAATGCTCAATGGTTAAAATTTGGTAAGATTAGAGCTGGGTGGTCTAAAACAGGTAATGATGCACCAATACAACAAATTAAAGATGTTTACGAAAACAATGCATTTAATGGTTCTACATTTATTGGTGATCCTTATTTCTTAACATCTTTATCTAAAAAGAATCAATTCTTAAAACCAGAAACTAAAGAAGCTTTTGAAGTTGGTCTTGAGATGCAAATGTTCAAAAACCGTTTTGGTTTTGACGTGACTTACTATAGAGAAGAAACTTCTGATTTAGTAATGGGTGTACAAATGGGTGCAGAAACTGGTGTGACATCAAAAATGTTAAACGCTGGTAAGGCTGTAAACAAAGGTATTGAAGCAATGGTTAACATCGTTCCAGTTAGAACAAATGACTTCGAATGGGGTGTAAATGTTAACTTCTCTAAGAATGATAATGAAATTACAGAATTATACGGTGATTTAGAAACTCTTACAATTGGATCAGCTCCATTTAAAGCAACTTTAGTAGCTGCAGTAGGTGAGAAATATGGACAAA
This sequence comes from Faecalibacter macacae, assembly GCF_003687725.1. Lineage (GTDB taxonomy): Bacteria > Bacteroidota > Bacteroidia > Flavobacteriales > Weeksellaceae > Empedobacter > Empedobacter macacae. The sequence continues at coordinate 240,792 of NZ_RDOJ01000002.1, read as the reverse complement.
TTAGAGGTACTGATTTCATTTATGATGCTGACGGAAATAAAGTTGTAGGCGCTAATGGATTATATTTATCATCAGGAGTTAAAAATTTAGGTTCAATTATTCCAGATTGGAATATGGGTATCCGTAATAGTTTTACATACAAAAATGTAAGTTTATCTGCATTAGTAGATGTTCAACAAGGAGGTAAATACTTCTCTGTAACTAATATGTTTGGTATGTATTCAGGTATGTTAGAAGAAACTGCGGCAAATGGTATTCGTGAGACTGGGATTGTAGTTGATGGAGTTAAAGGGTCAGTTGTAAACAATGGAGATGGTACATATACTGTTTCTAATGTAACAAAAAATGATACTAATGTTTCAGCTTATTCATATTTCGGACACTATTATGCAGGACCAACATCTCAAAACGTATTTGATGCTGATTACATCAAGTTAAGAGAGGTTACGGTATCTTATTCATTCCCAGAAAAATTCAGAGGACCTTTTGCTAATGTAGTAATCTCTGCATTCGGTAGAAACTTAGGAACTTGGGGATTAGATAATAAACATATCGATCCAGAACAAGCTTCAGGAGGAAGTGGTAACGTTCAAGGTTTAGAAGGTGGATCTTTACCTTCAACTAGAACTTATGGTATGAACCTTAAATTACAATTTTAATTCTAATTAGTTATGAAAGTTATAAATAAATTAGTCTTATTAACATTATTAGGAGTGTCTGTAGGAACTACTTTGACATCTTGTGATAATGGCTTAGAGGCTATAAATGAAAATACAAATAGTCCAGAAATCGTACCGACTTACACTATTTTTAATGGTGCGAATAGATATTTAATGAACTATACACGTGATGGATGGTGGTCTGCACGTATGTCTTTACCATGGATGCAATATTCTGCTCAAAATAACTATATCGAGGAGGATAAATACCAATATAGAGATACTCAAACAACAAATGGATGGACATACTTATACCGTACAGCTAATAACTATAAAGATATTATCCAACGTGTAGAGGATCCATCAACTGCTAGTCAAATGGCAGCTTATGGAAATATCCAAAATCAAATCGCAGCTAGCCGTATTATGTTAGCTTATACATTTGATAATTTAGTAACTCACTTTGGAGATGTTCCTTACTGGTCTTATGGACAAAGAAATAATCCAGATTTCCAAGCATTACAAATTGAGACGTACACTAATCCTAAATATGCTTCTCAGGAAGAGATTTATAAAGATATATTAAATGAATTAAAAGCAGCTGCTGATCAAATCGTTGTAGGAGATAAAGTATTTACAGCTGGTGATAACATTTATGATGGTGACGCTGCAAAATGGAAGAAATTTGCTAATTCATTACGTTTAAGAATCGCTAACCGTATTAAACATAAATTACCAGCAGCACAAACTCATATTAATGAAGCTTTAGCTTCAGGAGTATTTACATCTAATGCAGATAATGCAGCGCACGCGTTCGGATCTGCAGATGCAGAAGGTAATCCATTTTGGAAATTATTCTATGTAGATAATCGTACAGATTTCTATGTAAATAGAACTTTCGTTCAATTATTAAAAGGTGAGAAAGGTTCTTATGGGTTAGATCCTCGTTTATTTAAAGTAGCAGCTCCAATTGGATCAACTGCTGCAGAGATTAAATCAGGTTCAGAATCTCAATCAAGAGACTTAACTAAATACACAGGTATGCCTTACGGTTTACCAACTGTTGAAACTGTATTCTCGTCGTCTGCAATTAACTTCTTTAATTCAAACTATACTAAAATTAATAAGGCTGAGGTATTAATGGAATACGCTGAGGTTGAGTTTATTTTAGCTGAATTAAACGGTTGGTCACAAGCTAATTACGAAGCTGGTGTTAAAGCAAGTATGGAGAAAATGGGTGTTGATTCTGCAGAAATTACTGCTTTCATTGCAACATTACCAGCTGCTACTCAAGAGCACGTTTTAAATCAAAAGTATATTGCTTTATTAGGAAATTCTGATGAATCTTGGAATGAGTACAGAAGAACTGGTTATCCAAACGGAACTATCTTATTAATGCCAGGTGCTACAGGAACAAGACCTGATGGAACTACTTATGTATTTACTCCATTAATGTCTGGAAACGTAGTTGCGTCTGATATACCAGGACGTGTAAGATACCCAATCGGTCAACAAACATTAAACAAAGCGAACTGGACAACAGCTTCAGCTGGTTTATCTAACGGTGACGAAATTAACTCTAAGTTATATTTCGCACGTTAATATTAAGACTTAGTCAAAATATTATAACATTAAGACCTCTCCTTATTGGAGAGGTCTTTTTTATTGAATTAAATTCAGAATTTGTTAAACATAAAAAAAACCGTAGAAATTTCTACGGCTTTTTATTATTATATTTTGTCCCGTCCTGAAATAGCGATACAAAAAAGAAATCGTTATTATGGAAGAAAGAAGCAATTATGTAAAACGTACTCAGCGAGATTACAGTATGTCTTTTAAGTTGAGTGTTGTAAAAGAAATCGAGCGTGGGGAGTTATCTACTGTGGGTGCTTGCCGTAAGTATGGCATCCAATCTCGAAGCACAGTTGTGAGTTGGCTCAGAAAATTTGGTACCTTTGATTGGGAGAACCAAACGCCTTCTAATATGCCAAAGTCACCAGAACAAAAGATCATGGAGCTTGAAGCCCAAGTAAAGCTTTTGCAAAAGCAGAAGGCTTTACTTGAGAAACAGGCTTATGTGGCTGATAAAAAAGCCATTATTTTCGATATGATGATTAACCTTGCCGAAGAGGAATATCAAATTGATATACGAAAAAACTCACCCCCCGAACTATCGAATCTTTCCGAAGGGAACAAAAAGAAACCATAAGTTTCTCCTGTGAATTGTTCGGGGTTGATCGACAGGTTTATTATCGTCATTTGAAACGAAGAGCAAAACGGCAACAAAATGCACAGCAGGTTGTGGATTGGGTAGCAGAGCTGCGAATGATTCATCCAAAAATGGGTGGAAAGAAACTGTATTTTCTTTTGAAAGAGAAACTTGAAAATTTAAGAATTGGCAGAGACAAATTCTTTGACTTCTTAAGAGCTAACCATTTGTTAATCATTCCCAAAAGAAGTTATCACAAAACTACCAATTCGTATCATCGTTTTAAAAAACATAAAAATTTGATTAAAGATTATCAATACAAAAAGCCTAATAATGTTTGGGTATCAGACATAACTTACTTGGGAAACAGAGAAAACCCAGCCTATTTAAGCTTGATAACCGATGCTTATTCTAAGAAAATCGTAGGCTTTGATGTGTCGGATTCTTTGGCTACAGCATCTTGTTTAAATGCTCTAAAAATGGCATTGAAAAAAGAAAACCCGAAGAGTATTATTCATCACTCAGACAGAGGTTTACAATATTGTTCCGATGATTATCAAAAGCTATTGAAAAAGCATAAAATACGTTGTAGTAAGACACAAGAATCAGATCCTTATGAGAATGCCATAGCCGAAAGAATCAATGGAATTTTAAAACAGGAATATGATATTGATAAATTTAATGTAGATTTGAATACAAGAAAGATTTTGGTCAAACAAACCGTAGAGATTTATAATGAGTTCAGACCGCATTTGTCAAACTATTATTTAACACCGATGCAAATGCACCAACAACAAGATTTAATACCAAAATCGTACAAAAAGAAAAACAGTACAAATACGAATATATGTACTGTTTAAAATAAAATTTTATTGGTCTAATCCTGTATCATTTTTTCAGGACGTTACATTTCTAAACTATTAATTTGAATAGTTTGGAGCTTCTTTTGTAATAACTACATCGTGTGGATGTGATTCGTGTAAACCAGCACCAGTAATTTTAACGAATTTACCGTTTTCAATTAAATCTTGGATAGTTGGAGTACCACAGTATCCCATACCAGCTCTTAAACCACCACATAATTGGTAAACAACATCTGCGATAGATCCTTTGTGAGGAACACGACCTTCAATCCCTTCTGGAACTAATTTGTTTGCATCTGATTGAAAGTAACGATCTTTAGAACCACGTTTCATTGCAGCTAAAGAACCCATTCCTTGGTATGCTTTAAATTTACGTCCTTGGAAAATAATTTCTTCACCAGGAGCTTCGTCAGTACCAGCAAATAAACTACCTAACATAACTAAGTTAGCACCAGCAGCAACTGCTTTTACAATATCACCAGATAATTTAATACCACCATCACCAATTACAGAAACATTTCTTGTTTTCGCATATGAATATACATCATGAATTGCAGATAACTGAGGAACACCAACACCAGCTACAACACGAGTTGTACAAATAGATCCTGGTCCAACACCAACTTTTAAAGCATTTGCACCGGCGTCAATTAATGCTTTTGCTGCATCAGCTGTTACAATATTTCCACCAACAATATCTAAAAGAGGAAAGGCGTTACGAACTTCAGCAACTTTATTAATAACTCCAGCAGAATGTCCGTGAGCTGAATCTAAAGCAACTATATCAACACCTTTGTTAACTAAAGCTTGTACACGCTCTAAAGTATCTGCACCAACACCAACACCTGCACCAACACGTAAACGACCTTGAGAATCTTTACATGCATTAGGGAATTCAGTTAAGTTGTCAATATCTTTAATTGTGATTAAACCAATTAATTTATTGTATTCGTCAACGATTGGTAATTTTTCAATTCTATATTGTGATAAAATAGACTTAGCTTTTAATAAATCTGTATCAATTCCAGAAGTAATGATATTTTCTTTTGTCATTACATCTTCAATTAATTGATCAAAATTTACTTGGTAACGGATATCACGGTTTGTGATGATACCAACTAATGTACGATTTTCTTCAATTACAGGTAAACCAGAAATTTTATATTTCTCCATTAATGCAACTGCATCACGTAAAGTATGTTTTCTAGTTAATGTGATTGGGTCAGAAATCATTCCGTTTTCAGAACGTTTTACCATATCTATTTCATTCGCTTGTTCTTCTATAGACATGTTCTTGTGGATAAAAGATAATCCACCTTCACGAGCTAAAGCGATCGCTAAACGAGCTTCTGATACTGTGTCCATCGCAGCTGATACGATAGGAACATTTAAGGTAATGTTGTCTGTGAAACGTGTTTGCAGAGATACTTGGTTCGGTAAAATCTCTGAAAAGGCAGGTACTAATAACACATCGTCAAAAGTATAGCCAGTTTGAAGTATTTTGTCTGTTAAAGGCATTGCTTTTTGCAGTGCAAATATAAAGCATAAAGATTAATTTATCAAATTATACTAAAAACAATTAAGATAAAATTATTTTCAATATTTTTATCTTAATTTCGCAAGATAGTTTATTGAAAAATGGATATTAAATTCAAAAAATGGAATAATATCTTAGGTTGGATCATGTTTGCTATAGCAGCTGTCGTTTATTTAATGACGATGGAACGCCACCTAAGTTTATGGGATTGTGGTGAGTATATTGTATCCTCAGCCAAATTAGGAGTTACGCATGCTCCAGGAGCCGCTTTGTTTCAATTATTTGGAGCAGTTTGGGCTGGTTTATCTTTTGGAGACGGAGGTAAATATGCAATATTAATTAATTCAACTTCAGCATTATTTAGTGCGGGTACGATTTTGTTCTTATTTTGGACAATTACGTATTTCGCCAGAAAAATGTTTATCAATCAAAAAGATATCAATATATCTGTAGATTCGTTTGAATTAAATCAAACTCAAAAATTAATCACTTTAGGAAGCGGGCTTATTGGTGCTGCTATTTTTATGTTGAGTGATACGTTTTGGTTTTCAGCAGTAGAAGGTGAGGTATACGCTATGTCTTCTTTCTTTACAGCTGTAATCGTTTGGTTAATTACAAAATGGGATCCAGTAGCTGATACTGAACGTGGTAATAAATGGTTAGTTGTAATTGCTTTATTCATAGGTCTTTCGATTGGTGTTCACTTAATGGCAATTTTAGCAGTACCATTAGTTTGTTACGTTTACTATGCAAGAAAACATAAATTCACTGTGAAAAGTTTTATCATCGCTAATATTATTACTGTAGCGATTTTAGCTTTTACATTTAAAATTATTTTCCCAGTTACCATGACTTTCTTTGGTAAAACAGAGATTTACGTTGTTAACAATTTAGGAATGCCATTCCATTCAGGATCTATAATCGCTTCAATCATTTTAATTGGATTTTTATATGGTGTTTTCAAATTATCTAAAAAATACGGATCAGCATTAGTTAATACTATCGCATGGTGTGTAACTTTTATGTTAGTTGGATTCTCTTGTTGGCTTGTAATTCCGATTCGTGCCAATGCAAATCCACATATGAATTTAAATGATCCTGATACTGCGTTAGGAGTATTGGATTATTTTAATCGTGAGCAATATGGTTCTTGGCCTGTAATGTATGGACCTGTTTATACGGCTCATATTGCTAATGATGGAATCAATAAGGATGCGAACGGAAATTACGAAAGGGTTGTAACAGGTACAGATTATGTAAAGGATAATAGAATTGGACAATATGTAAAGGTTTCAGATCGTATCGATTATGTATATAATGATAAGTACATGAAATTTTTCCCTAAAATGTTTAATCCAGATCCTAACGTAATGGAAAACTATGCAGCAGTTTACGGTTTTCCTGAATTTTCATTAAACGCAGCATATTATAATGATGAAGGTGCGCAACAAGCTTACGCAGAGTTAATGTCTCGTAAAGAATCTAAACAATTAAAAATTGCTGATTTAAGAAAATACAATGAAATTTTAGATATTGAATCTCCAACGCTTTTACAACAAGTTAACTACTTTTTAGATTACCAAGTTGGATACATGTTCTTACGTTATTTTATGTGGAATTTCTCTGGTCGTCAAAATGATTTAGAGGGAAATTTTGAAGTAACAAAAGGAAACTGGATTTCTGGATTTTCTTTTATTGATAATCCAAGATTAGGTGATCAAACAATGTTACCAGATGAATACAAAAATGATGGAACAAATGTTTATTACATGTTACCATTATTCTTAGGTTTAATCGGAATGTTTGTTCAATTAAACAGAAACTTTGTAAACTGGTGGGCAATTTTATCCTTATTCTTTTTAACAAGTGTAGGTATTATTATTTATACATCTGTAAAACCTTTCGAGCCTCGTGAACGTGACTATGCCTTAGTAAGTTCATTTTTTGCTTTTGCAATATGGTGTGGTTTAGGTGTGCAAGGAATTTACTTTGCTGTAAAGAAGGCAACAAAAAAGGAACTTACTCCTGGATTAGCAGGTGGTTTAGTGGCTGTATTAGCAGGTATTCCAGTATTAATGGGATTCCAAAATTGGGATGATCACGATCGTTCAGAGCGTTCAGTTGCCTATTCATTAGCTTACAACTATATCAATCCGTTAGATAAAAATGCAATTTTATTTGTTTACGGAGATAATGATACTTATCCATTGTGGGGACTTCAAGAAACTGAAAACTTCCGTGAAGATGTGAAAATTGCGAATTTAACACTAGCAGCTTCGCCTTGGAATTTAGAGCAATTATTACGTCGTACATATAACGCACCAGGATTACCAACGAATTTAAAAACATCGGATTTCCAAAGTGGAACGAATGATAATATCTTTATGGTAGCTGGTTCTATTAGAAATGTAGTAGATCAATTAAACTCGTTTACAAAAGAAGGTCCTAACGGAGAGAAAATTCATTTATCGCAGTTAGCGACAATGTCTCCAGAACAAGCACAACAATTTTTAGTTGATCCGGAATTAGATCTTAATCAAATTTTATCAGTTTATAAAAATTTAGCTCCATTAGAAAAATTCATTACGAATGATACAATGACTGCTAAAGAAGCAATTGATTTTATTTTAGATAATAAATCTGAGGAAAAGAAAGCATTAGCAGATTATTTTGGATATCAAGTTGGACCAGTTAATTTCTTACCTGTTAGTAAAATTAAGATTCCTGTAAATAAAGCAAATGCTGTGAAATACGGAATCGTAGCAAAAGAAGATGCTGCTAGTATGGTAGATGAAATTGTTATAGATATTAAGAAATCTACATTATATAAAAGTGATTTAATGATGATTTCTATGTTAGCTAATTATAATTGGGATCGTCCAATTTATTTTAGTGGTGGAGGAGTTTCAGATCCTTCAAATACATTCTATTTAAACGATTATTTACAAAATACAGGTCTTACTTACAAATTTGTACCTATTTACAATGAATTTGGAAAAGGTGGAGTTATTGGTGGAGCGAATTTAAATGAATTATCAAGAATTTTCTATTCATTTAAATCTTCAGGATTCGAAAATCCTAAGGCTTCATTTAGTATTACAGAACGTGCTTATACTTCTTCTTACAGAAATGTAGCTGTTCGTTTAGCTGACGATTTATTAAAAGCCGGTAAAAAAGCTGAAGCTATTAAAGTATTGGATAAAATAATGAATGATATACCAGCTTGGACTCAGTACGATGTTGGTTATGGTGTAAGTCGTATTGCTGGATTATATTTAAAAGTAGGTGAAGAAAAGAAAGCTCAAGAGTTATTCGCATACGTTCGTAAACATGCAAATGCTAAAATTACTTTCTTTAATACATTATCTATCGGAAACAGAAATACAGTTTCTCGTGATGTTGCAAGTGCAAAGAGTGATTTGATGATGGCATTATTTAATGAAGTTTCTGCAATTTCTGATAAAGGAGAAAAAGATAAAGCTTTAGCTCGTTTCGAAAAAGATTATGGTCCATTAAAAGCAGAATTTGAAGCAATGTATCAAGAGGTGATTGCTGATGGTAAAGTTGATCAAAACGAAGAAACAAGATTAATGAATCAATTAAATTTCTTAAATGATTTAATTGGTGTTGCTGCAGAAGTTGATACAATTTATGCGAAAAAGCAACAAGATATTTTATATAAAATTGTTGGCCAATAGGAAAAAACAATATTTTTAAAAGGGATTCTTAAAAGAATCCCTTTTTTATTTAACTGAAAATCAAAATATAATATATTAATGATAAATGTTTTTTAAATATTTTTGACAATTTTGTAAAACTTGGCACGTAACTTGAAAAAGTATATAGTGTAATCAAAATGATAGATTACTTTAAAATAGATTTGAAAAAATAAATTATAGAAAACATGAAAAAGTTATTTTTTGCAGCTGCTTTCGCAGCAGTTGGTTTAGTAGGAGTAAATGCTCAAACAGGTGTTGAGGGAACAGTACACGTAGGTATTCCAGTTGGTGATACATCAGATGTTTCTTCTTTCAATATTGGTGTTGATTTAGCGTACTTACACCCAGTAGCAGATAACTTCAAGTTAGGAGCTAAAGTTGGTTACGATCACTTTATCGGTAAAGATTATGATTATGTAATTGCAGGACAGCGTTTTACTAACAAAGGTGAAGATTATGGTTTTATTCCATTAGCTGCAACTGCTAAATATGAGTTTAACAACAACTTATTTATTGGAGCTGATTTAGGATATGCATTTGCTACAACTGACGGAGTTGAAGGTGGTTTATTTTACCAACCAAAAATTGGTTACTCTGCAGCAACTTGGGATTTATATGCAGGTTATAAAGGTATTAGTGCAGGTCCAGAAAATAATGATTACGTAGATTACAAATTCAATGCAGTTTCTGTAGGTTTTGCTTACAAATTCTAATTAGAAATTCATTAAAATAATGATAAGACTATCCGAAAGGATAGTCTTATTTTTTTTATATAAGTATTTAAATGTCGGATAAGGTATTCTATTATAATTTATTGATTATGTTTTATAATACACATTTAAACGTTTATTAATTGAGTAAATATCTAATTAATAAAATGTATAATTTATTTAATATATGGTTCATATAATTATCTATTAAAGATCTGTCAATCAAATGTTTTTTAAAAAATATTTTTGACTCGGTTTATAGGTTAGGTTATGAAAAAAATAGGATTAATTTTATTATTAATATATTCAACATGTTCTTTTGGTCAGAAAAGAGAAAAGATTGGAATTCAGGTAAATGGGTATTTAGGTGTTCCGGTAGGATTACTTTCAAATGATTCTAATTTTAATTATGGAGTTTCAGTTGGTTATTTAGGCAAAATAGAGAATTTTTTTAGAGTGGGTGGTTCCATAGGTTATGATCATACTGTATTAAATAAAGCATCTCATATACCTCAGGATAGAGGGTTTCAATATTTATTTGTAGGTGCTTCAGCTGAATTAGATGTTTATAAAAAATTTTACATTGCTGCTGATTTAGGTTATGCATTTAATCAAACTAAAAATGGTTCAGGTTCGCATTATTTTACTCCAAAAGTAGGTTATCATTATTCTGATGATTTCAATTTCTATTTACATTATAAAGGAGTTCGATATTCTATAGGTCAAGTTGCTTCAATTGGAGCAGGACTAGCTTATAATTTTTAAAATAAATAATAATAAAAAGTTGGTTATAATTAATTATAACCAACTTTTTATTTATTTGTAAATCAATTTTTTGAATTTCTTTTTATTATGTTTAACATTTTTTGGCACAGCAATTGAAAATTATACCACGAATCTAAATTCAAAAATCAAACAAAATGAAAAAGTTATTTTTTGTAGCAGCAGGGTTAGTTGGTATGGTAGGAGTTAATGCTCAAGAGAAAACAGAGACACCTCAATTAGGTATTAAAACAAGTGCAAATGTTACGTCTTTCTTAGGAGACGATGTAAATGATGATGATTTTAAATTAGGATGGTCTGCAGGTTTGTACTACCACATTCCAATTAATCAAACGTTAGCTATTCAGCCAGAGGTAAATTATGCAAGAGTTGGAGCGAAGTATAAAAATGAGATGATTAATTCTCAAAATATCACTCAAACATATTCAAATTCAACAACATTAGATTATATTCAAGTTCCTGTATTATTAAAAATTTACCCAGGTGAATCTCGATTTAATTTCGAGGTTGGACCTCAAGTAGGTTTTAATATTTATGCTTCTAATAAAGCTAAATTTGATACTAATATAGCAGGAGAAAATATTATTTCTGAAACTAAAACTGATATCTCTGATAATGTAGAAAAAGTAGATTTTGGAGTTGTTGGTGGTATTGGATATAATATTACAGATAATGTAAATGTAGGTGCTAGATACTATTTAGGATTACAAGATACATTTAAAAGTAACGCTAATTTCGATGCGAAGAACCATGGGTTTACATTCGGAGTTGGATATTCATTCTAATCAATTAGGATTAATTTTTATAACATAAAAGTAAAGGCACTCTTGGAGTGCCTTTTTTTATTGAGAGATAATTCTGTTGATTGTTCTATTTAATATTGTTGAATTAACAATTATTATTATTAATAATACAACTATACTTCCTATAATAACTTCTATAAATGATGAATTTTCAATCACTATAAAATTTCCTATTTTTGATTTAATATAGTTAACCGTATAATAAACAAGTGGTAAACTAAAGATAAAACCTAAGAAGATAAAAAATGTCATCATTTTCAGATATGGTTTACTCAATTGATTTTTAGAAAATCCAATCAGAGATAAATCTTTAATTTTATGTTTGTTCTTTTCAATTAATAACTGAAAATTAATTATCATCAACCAAATTGCTGCAAAAACAATAATTCCACCAATTAATAAAACTAAACTGAAAGCTAATTTAAGATAAGATGTTAATTCGTTATTTTTTAATTCATCTTTGTTGATGTCGTAGTTCTGCTCTTCAAAAAAAGCTGAGTAGTTTTCTTCACCATCGTTTGATGTTTGTACAATAACTCTTGATGGTTCTGAAAGTTGATTTGGAGCAAAATTCTTATTCGCCCAATCTAAATAATTTTCAGGAACTAAAATCGTGTTAATTTTTGTAGTAAAATCAACAATTCTTGCTTGGTAAACTTTCTGATTTTCACCTTTACCAATTACCAACTGAAACGGGATTTTTGTAAATAAACTTTCTGATACTTGTGGTAATCCTTGGCTCGAAGCAAATCCGAAATTGTATAAATTCAAATAACTTTTAGGAATTATTATTGGGATAAATTCATCACCTTCATTCCACTTCCATTGTTCGTTATCAACATCAATAAATTGTTCAGGAACAGATTCAAAAAATAAATCTGTCGAAAAACCTCTAATTCCAGCAACACCACCAACTTGTAATTTTACAGGAAATAAACTCGATTTAAAAGTACCAATTTCTTCAACAAATGTTTGAGTTTTTAGATATTCAATCTCATCAGAATCAAAAGTAGGTTTGCTACCTGTTAATGTTCCTAATGTTGATATTTTTTTATTTAAAACGATATAATTCGATTTCCAAATACTACTATCTTTTGTAAAGTTTTTAGCAAAATCGAAGTATAAAACATTCGCTAAAATTAGAATGTAAAAACCAATAATTGTAAAGATAAAAAAGGTAATCATTCGAGTAAAACTGATTTCTTTTCGAACGATTTTTTGTAAAAGTTGATTAGAGCTTAATGACATGATTTAATCGTTGATCTTCTATTTGTTGTAAACTTGTTAGGATTATTCCTGCTTTATTTTTCTTTGCTTCAATTTCAATTAAATCCATTAAAAGCGATTGATTGATATCATCTAAATGACTAAAAGGTTCGTCTAAAAGTATAAAGTCAAATGGTTGACAAAAAGCACGTATCACAGCAATTCGTTGTCGTTGCCCATAAGAAAGATGAACAGCTTTTTGGTTTAAATGTTTTGATAAACCAACAGCTTCAATCCAATTTTTAATCTCATTTTCTGTTGCGTGATTGGTTAATCCATTTTTCAGTTGGATATTCTCTAAAAGCGTTAATTCTTCAAATAAATGTAAACCTTGGAATACATAAGATAATTTTGTTTTTCTTATTTCGTTCCAATCATTCGATTTTAGTTTTGAGATATCTTTAGTATTAAATAATACATTTCCGTCATAATCCTTTCTATCTCCGTAAATGATATTAATTAATGTTGATTTTCCAACTCCTGAATGAGCGACAATTTGATAATAGTTTCCTTTTTCGAACTCAATTTCATTGTTCCAAACTTCAGATTCATCAAATCCAAAATCTTTTAAAGGATGAGGGATAATATTTTTAATTTTAATTACTTCCATTTGATAAAATACCTGGATTTGAATAAACTGAATAGGTTTGATCTAAGAATAATAATATTGTCTCCAAAGAATTTACATCACTTTTCTTAAGTTGTAAATTTCCAGTTTTAGTGTATTCGTCCGTTACTTTAAATTCTATTTTAGAAAATTGACTAATAAATTTTTCCATTTCATTTGTAATTGGAATCGGTGAGTTTTTAATAAAATAATTCTTCACATCATTCGGATAATCTTCCAAGTTTAAATTAACATTCGCAAACATCGAATTTTTAGCACCTGAGGAGAAGGGCGATTGTATAAAATTATTTTTACTTACACGATTCAAAGCGAAATTATTTACTTGGATTTGATTATTTGTCACAAACATAATGTTGTTGTTAAAAGAGAAATATATAGATTGATTCGTGTTGATTTTTAACGAATGATAATTTCCATGACTAACTATTCCTTTTCCGAAGTTTGAAATAAAATGATTGTAAAAGTCTTTGTTTTTCATTCTTCCAGCTAAAATAAATTGTGGAATAATAATAGTCTTTTCAAAAGTTTCTTTTTTACCAAAATAATCATTTACACTAAAAGATTTAGCGCTTTCAAAATCATATATACTAAATAAAGCTTCGCCTTCAAAACTATTTTCTAGTATTGTGTAGTCGATAGTATATTCATTTAAAAAATCTGAAATTATATTTTTATTATTAAGAATATATCTCGTATTTGCAGGATAAGCACCAATAGAAATATTAGCATAACTTCTTTCAGGAAAATATTTGTAAAAATCTGTGTTGATTTTTGATTTCCACATTGGGCGTTTCTCTAATTCTATTTTTGTAGCTGGATCTGGATGAAATTTTTGAGTAAAACTAATATTATCATCGTTGAATGAAAGGTAAGTAGCCCAAGCACTTTTAGAAAAGTCTAAATTGTTTTCTGATGGATTTGTTTTGTTAGAAAAATACTTTGTAAAATTTCCTGTGTACCAAATATTAACATCTTGTGTGTTTTTTAAAAAATCAGCAAAACTAATATTATCAATTAACGAATTTTCATTTTTAATTAAATCTTCAAAAAAAGAATTTAGATCGGATGTCGGAGTTCCATATTCGCCAGCGATAAACATAAATTGCTTCTTATTCCAAGCTAAATATGGTTTTTTATTGCCTTTAATAAAAGTGTAATTATTTTCGTCAACAAAAGAAATATCTTGCTTATAAACCGATTTATAAATGGTTTTTAATTGTGCTTCAAACTCACTTTTATCATTCATATTCATAGCAAGAGTAACAATTAATTTATTGTTAAGTTTCTTACCAAAGATGTAAATCGGCGAAATAATATCTACGCCAGCATCTGTAGGAGATTTTTTAATTAAAGAAATCATTTCCTTCAAAGCTGGATCTGCATTATTAATTTCTGTTAATGCTAACTTTGCAAGATTGTATTGTTCAATATTTTCAAAGTTTCCTTTTTTAGCAATAGATTTTGGGTTGATTTGTATTACAAAATCAATGTCCGCTGGAATCATTTCTACATAATCTTTATTGTTACTACAGCTCAAAAGCTGGAACATTATAAGAGCTAATAAAATGAAATTCAGTATTTTTTTCATATTCACAATAGATAAAATGAATTTTTAATAGTTTATACAAAATTGCTAAAATATTTCTCTAAAAATTAAAGATTTTAGAGTAAATGATTGAAATATTTTTAAATTTAGAATTCACAGGCTGAAAACAATATAAAAACTTCAAAATTTATCATAATTGCGCATTTTTCCTTATATTCGCAAACCTTGATTTAGAAAGAAATAAACTCAGAATTCATGGCAAATAAATTCAAAGAATATAAGCACTTAGACTTAGTACAAGTCGCAAATGATACTTTACAAGATTGGAAAGAAAATAATGTTTTTGAGAAAAGTATTACGTCTCGTGAAGGAAATGATTCATACGTTTTTTACGAAGGGCCACCTTCTGCAAACGGAAAGCCAGGAATTCACCACGTATTAGCACGTTCTATCAAAGATATATTTTGTCGTTACCAAACGTTAAAAGGGAAACAAGTTTTCCGTAAAGCGGGTTGGGATACGCACGGATTACCTGTAGAATTAGGTACTGAGAAAGAATTAGGAATTACAAAAGAAGATATCGGATCTAAAATTTCGATTACTGAATATAACGAAGCTTGTAAAAATACAGTGATGCGTTACACAGATTTGTGGAACGATTTAACTGAAAAAATGGGATATTGGGTTGATATGAACGACCCATACATCACATACAAGCCAAAATATATGGAGTCGGTTTGGTGGTTATTACAACAAATTTATAACAAAGATTTGTTATATAAAGGATACACAATCCAACCATATTCTCCAAAAGCAGGTACAGGTTTATCTTCTCACGAATTAAACCAACCTGGTACATACAAAGATGTTACAGATACCACAATTGTAGCTCAGTTCAAAGCGAAGAAAGAAACTTCAGATTTATTAAAAGCTATTGATGGAGATGTTTACTTCTTAGCTTGGACAACTACACCATGGACTTTACCATCAAATACTGCTTTAACAGTTGGACCAAAAATCGATTATGTATTAGTTGAAACTTTCAACCAATATACTTTCGAGCCAATGAAAGTTATCTTAGGAAAACCATTAGTTGGTAAACAATTTAGTAAACCATACTTCTTAGCTGAAACTGAAGAAGATTTCACAGTTTACGCTGCAGGAAACAAAACAATTCCTTACCGTATTTTAGCTGAGTACAAAGGTGCTGATTTAGTAGGAGCGCAATACGAGCAATTATTACCTTGGGCTTTACCTTACGAAGATGCAGAAAAAGCATTCCAAGTAATCCCTGGAGATTTCGTTACTACAGAAGACGGTACTGGTATCGTACACACAGCTCCAACTTTTGGTGCGGATGATGCGAAAGTTGCTAAAGATGCAGGTGTTCCAGCAATGTTAGTTTTAGATGAGAACGGTAACGCTGTTCCATTAGTAGACCTACAAGGTCGTTTTGTTGAAACTTTAGGTGAAGGTTTCGGAGGAAAATACGTGAAAAACGAATACTATGATGAAGGTCAAGAGCCAGAAAGATCGGTTGATGTTGAAATCGCAATTTTATTAAAAGAGCGTAATCAAGCTTTCAAAGTAGAGAAATATAAACACAGTTACCCACACTGTTGGCGTACTGATAAGCCAATTTTATATTACCCATTAGATTCTTGGTTCATCAAAGTTACTGATGTTAAAGATCGTATGGTTGAATTAAACAAAGAAATCAACTGGAAACCTAAAGCTACAGGTGAAGGTCGTTTCGGGAATTGGTTAGAAAATGCAAATGATTGGAATTTATCTCGTTCTCGTTACTGGGGAATTCCATTACCAATTTGGAGAACTGAGGAAGGTGACGAAGTTACTGTAGTTGGATCTGTTGAAGAATTAGTTGCTGAAATTGAAAAATCTATCGCAGCTGGTTTCATGACATCTAATCCATTCGAAGGTTTCAAAATTGGAGATATGTCTGATGAAAATTACGACTTAATCGACTTACATAAAAATGTAGTAGATGAGGTTGTTTTAGTTGCTGCTTCAGGAAAACCAATGAAACGTGAGGCTGACTTAATTGACGTTTGGTTCGATTCTGGTGCAATGCCTTATGCGCAAGTTCACTATCCATTCGAGAATAAAGAATTAATCGATAACGGAACAATGTATCCAGCAGATTTTATTGCTGAAGGAGTAGATCAAACACGTGGTTGGTTCTATACTTTACATGCAATTGGAACATTAGTTTTCGATTCTAAAGCATACAAAAACGTTGTTTCTAATGGTTTAGTATTAGATAAAAACGGACAAAAAATGTCTAAACGTTTAGGAAATGCAGTAGATCCATTCGAAACATTAGCAACTTATGGACCAGATGCTACACGTTGGTACATGATTGCAAATGCTCAACCATGGGAAAACTTAAAATTCGATTTAGCTGGTGTTGATGAGGTTCGTCGTAAATTATTCGGTACATTATACAATACCTATTCATTCTTTGCTTTATATGCAAATGTTGATGGATTTACTTACGCTGAAGAAGAAATTCCAGTTGAAGAGCGTGCTGAATTAGATCAGTGGATTTTATCTGAATTAAATACATTAACAAAGAAAGTTGATGCTTATTTAGCAGAATACGAACCAACTAAAGCGGCTCGTGCGATTCAAGAATTTGTGATTGATAATTTATCAAACTGGCACATTCGTTTATCAAGAAGACGTTTCTGGAGAGGAGAGTACTCTAAAGACAAGATCTCTGCTTACCAAACATTGTACACAGTATTAGAAACTGTTTCAATTTTAGGATCGCCAATTGCTCCATTCTTTATGGATCGTTTATACAAAGATTTAAATGCTGCAACTGGTAAAAATGCTGCAGAATCTGTACACTTAGCATTATTCCCAACTGTGGATGAATCGTTAATTAAAGCAGGTTTAGAAGAGCAAACTCACTTAGCGCAAACAGCGACAAGTATGATTTTATCTTTACGTAAATTAAGCGATAACAAAGTACGTCAGCCGTTACAAAAAGTAATTATTCCTGTATTAAACGATTCGATGAAGCAAAAATTAGAATCAATTACAGAATTATTAAAACAAGAGGTTAACGTTAAGGAGATTCAATTATTAACGAACGAAGAAGCATCAAGTTTATTAGTTAAATCTATTAAACCAAACTTTAAAACATTAGGACCTAAGTTCGGTAAAGATATGAAAGCTATTTCTTCAGCTACTGCGCAATTATCAAATGATGAAATTGTTAAATTAGAGACTGAAGGGAAAATTGATTTGGTAATCGACAATAAAACTTATACTTTAGAAGTAGAAGATTTTGAAATTTCTACTAAAGATATTCCAGGATGGACAGTTGCATCAAACGCTACATTAACGGTAGCATTAGATTTACAATTATCTGAAGAATTAATCAATGAAGGTATCGCGCGTGAAATTGTAAATCGTGTACAAAACTTACGTAAAGAAACTGGACTTGAAGTAACCGATAAAATAAAACTATTATTAAAAAATGATGAACCTATCGTAAAAGCTGTTGAAGGTAACAAAGATTACATCTGTTCAGAAACATTAACAGAAGAGCTAGAAATAGTAGAAACTGTAGAAAATGGACAAGCAGTTGAAATTAATGGTATAGATACAGTTATTGCGGTACTAAAAAAGTAAACGCATATGACTACAGACGAAAGAGTGAGATATTCTGATAAAGAGTTAGAAGAATTTAGAGTTTTAATTCAAGAGAAATTAGATCAAGCTATTCGTGATTATGAACTTTTAAAAGAAGCTTATATGAACGATAGTTCAAATGGAACAGATGATACATCTCCAACATTCAAAGCTTTTGAAGAAGGGTCTGAAACTATGAGCAAAGAGCAAAATGCTCAATTAGCTTCTCGTCAAGAAAAATTTATCAGAGATTTAAAAAATGCATTAATTCGAATCGAGAACAAAACGTACGGAATTTGTCGCGTAACAGGTAAATTAATTAATCCTGAACGTTTAAAATTAGTTCCTCACGCAACTTTAAGTATCGAAGCGAAGAATTTACAACGTTAAAATAATATTTTGAAGAAAGTCTTTTTGATTACTTTATTGGTCTTAATTATAGATCAAATATCAAAAATATATGTCAAAACTAATTTTTACTTAGGCGAGGATGTGGAAGTGTTTAGCTGGTTCAAAATCGCCTTCGTAGAAAATCCAGGAATGGCATACGGAATGGAGTTTGGTGGTGTTACAGGAAAAATTGTTTTAACCGTTTTACGCGTAATTTTAATTGGATTTATTATTTATCTAATTAAAGATTGGGCGAAGAAAATTTCGAATAATTATTTTCTAGTTCCTGCAGCATTAGTTTTAGCAGGAGCAATAGGAAACGTAGTAGATTGCGTTTTTTATGGTGTAATGTTCGATAAAGGAACTACATGGGATAATATGTTCGGCGGATGGGTTGGATATCCAGGATTAGCAGAAATGAATTTTTCTGGCTATTCAGGTTGGTTAACTGGTTGCGTCGTAGATATGCTTTATTTCCCTTTGGTTGAATTTGATTGGCCAAGTTGGATTCCATTCATTGGAGGAAAGCACTACAAGTTCTTTCAGCCTGTTTTTAATATTGCAGATACCGCAATTTCAATCGGAGGTTTTGCACTCTTTATTTTTAGAAACAAAGCTTTTATTACCGATTCTGGTGAGAAAATGAAGTTTTAAAATATTAAATCCCTTGCAAGTAATTGTGAGGGATTTTTTTGTTATATTTAGGATAGAAAATATGAGAATGAAAAATAGATTTAAAATAATATTTTTTGCTTTACTAATTATTTGTCCATTGATTATTTGGATACAAATTAGAAATAGACAAGCAGGTAAAAAGGAATTTGAATTATTTTATTCAACCTCTATATATTCAAAACTAAAATCAATAACCGCAGGTACAAATGGTACTAGAATAACATTAGTAAATAATAGAAATTTTGTTTTTTCACCTTATTCTGATGAAAAATTAAACAAAGGAAATATTTTTGATCATATAGCTAAAGAAGGCGATATTGTAATAAAAAAAGCATATTCAGATTCGCTTATCTTAATTAATGAGAATGATAAATTTATTTTTATGTTTAATAAATTTGAAAAATAATTTAAACAAAACGAATACTAAGTAAAAGTGTATAAAAAAATCCTTTCAAGTTACTTGAAAGGATTTTTATGCTGTGGTCCCTACTGGATTCGAACCAGTGACCCCCTGCTTGTAAGGCAGGTGCTCTGAACCAACTGAGCTAAGGGACCTAATTTAGAATTTTATTTAAAAGACTTACTAATGTCTTTTTGTGGTCCCTACTGGATTCGAACCAGTGACCCCCTGCTTGTAAGGCAGGTGCTCTGAACCAACTGAGCTAAGGGACCTTGTTTTAGAATTTTATTTGAAAGACTTTCTATTGTCTTTTTGTGGTCCCTACTGGATTCGAACCAGTGACCCCCTGCTTGTAAGGCAGGTGCTCTGAACCAACTGAGCTAAGGGACCAATTTAGAATTTTATTTAAAAGACTTTCTAATTGTCTTTTTGTGGTCCCTACTGGATTCGAACCAGTGACCCCCTGCTTGTAAGGCAGGTGCTCTGAACCAACTGAGCTAAGGGACCTTCGTAATTGGATTGCAAATATAGGGCTGTTTTTGAATAATCCAAATACTTGAATTGAAAAAAATCAATAAAATTTCAAGCTTTTTTCTTAACTGATTTTATTTCAGTAGAATATTTTTTAAAAATTATTCAGAAATTTTTATTCTTTTTTTCTTCTCTTCTATTTTCACACCCTTAAATAGGTAAATTATTCCGATAAAAGCAATCGAAATTGTAATAACCGAGAACATAAAAGCAGCACTTGTTGCTAAAGTTTCGTCAAAATTAAATCGATTAGCAGCATACATAAACACAACTTCTCGGATTCCGAATCCACTAAAAGATATAATTGATAGAATTCCTGATACTAAAAATATCAATAAATAAATGCTGAAATTTTCTGGTTGAATATTTAATCCTTCTAAAACAAAATATAACATTCCGACTTGGATCAATTGTAAAACGATAGAATAAATCATCGAATTGAAGAATGTTTTCTTATGTTTAGGGAAGATGATTCCAAGAATGATCGGTACAGCGATAAATCCAATTAAAGAACTGCCTAATGCGCCGTATTGAATAATTGGGTAATCTGTTAAGTTAGATAAATAAACTAAAAATATGATAATTAAAAGCATAGCTGATAAACCAATGATTTTATCTAAAAACACTGCTTGTGAAATTTCTTTTAAACTGATTTTATAATTTTTATTCAATACATAAACTTTATATGCATCACCGCCGATTCCGCCAGGAACAAATGTATTATAGAACATTCCTAAAAAATACAAGCGGACATTGGATATATAGGATAGGTCTAAATCGATGTCACGGAAATAGTAATCTAATCGAAATACGGATAATGCTTGCGAAATCACATAAAGAACAACTGCAATTAAAATATAAAACCAATTGGCATTTTTGTAATTCGCTAAAATGTCGAAAATGTGTAATTTGACAAAAAATACATAATAGATTAATATAAAACTTATGGCAAGTTTTAATCCAGTAACGATATATTTTTTAGTTTTCTGATTCAATGTTTTATTCATTCAAAATTCAAATACAAATGTAGAGTTTCTTCAATAATCCTATTAAAAAATATTTCAATTCAATTAATTGTTTGATATTCCTTAGTTTTGTTTAAAATTTTAGATTTAAATGCAAGCAAAAGTTATTGTTATTACAGGAACTTCGTCTGGAGTTGGATTAACATTGGCCAACTATTTTCACGATAAAGGACATACTGTATATGGATTATCTCGTACAAAGAAAGGTCAGGAAAAGTTTACTCATATTCCGACAGATGTTTCAGATAAAGAGAATGTAAAACAAACTTTTCAGCAAATTTTATCAGAAACGAATAACCGAATTGATGTTTTGATAAATAATGCTGGTGTAGGAATGTTAGGTGCTGTTGAGGATGCTTCGAAAGAGGATATCGAAAAGGTGCTTAATGTAAATGTTTACGGAACTTTATTTACAATGCAAGAAGTATTGCCAGCTATGCGAGAGCAAAAGTCTGGTCATATATTAAATGTTTCTTCGATAGCGAGTAACAACGGTTTGCCTTTTAGAGGGTATTATTCTGCATCGAAAGCGATGATTGATCGTTTGGTAGAATCTGCACGTTTAGAAAATCGTAATACAGGTGTTGAAATTGCAACGCTAAACTTTGGTGATATTAAAACGAATATTGCAGAAGGTCGAGTAAAAACATTTGTATCTAATTTTTACAAAAAGAAATACGATGCAATGGTTGCGGATATCGATCACGAGGTGCAATTAGGAACTCCAACTGAAGATTTAATTCCGATTATTGAAGGAATCATGAATCAAAAAAATACAAAACCACATTATTATATTGGTAAAACAATGCAGAAATTCTCTGTGACTTTAAAGAGTATTTTACCACAAAAGGTTTTCGAAAATATTATTGCTAAATATTCAAAGTTAGATTAATGGAGGGGAAAGTAATTTGGCATTATAAATTGTTTGTTGAATTAACAGCCAAAGAATTATATCAAATCATTCAATTACGAAACGAAGTTTTTGTGATTGAACAAGATTGCATTTACCAAGATGCTGATGGGAAAGATTTGAAATGTGGACATCTTTGGGCTACAATTAGTGAAGAAGTTGTTGCATATTCTCGTATTGTTCCGAAAGGAATTTCTTACGATAACGAGCCGTCAATTGGTCGAGTAGTGTCAAGTGACAAAGTTCGTGGAATGGGATTAGGAAAACAATTGATTGAATATTCAATTCAAACCATAGAAAATAGATTGTTTACATCATCCATCCGAATTTCAGCTCAATTGTATTTAAAAGCTTTTTATGAATCTTTCGGTTTTGAACAGGTTTCTGAAGAATATTTAGAAGATGATATTCCACACATCGAAATGTTGAGAAAGTAAAATGAAATACATCAAATATATTGTGGCTGCTATGGTAGCCATTTATTTTTTAGCCGGAATAGGCGATTTAATCTATTCAAATTCATTAAAGAAAAAAGCACTTTTTAGTGGCGAAGTTCAGGAATGGGATCATGTAAACAAAGGTGAAATAAATGTAGATTTAGCTGTTTTTGGTTCTTCTCGTGCGATGATTCATATCAATCCCCAAATTTTAGAAGATTCGTTACAAATGAAAACGCATAATTTAGGTTTGAATGGAAGTAAATTCAAGATGCAATATTATCGTTTTCTGAAATATTTAGATCACAATCAACATCCAAAAACGATTGTTTGGAATTTAGATACTTTTTCTTTTTCTCACATTGATGAAGTTTTTCAACCCAATCAATATGTTCCGTTTATGTTATGGAATTATAAATTGTATTCGTACTTAAAAGAATATGAAGATTCGGATTGGAAAAATTATGTTATTCCGTTTTATCGATACGAAGATCAGAAATATTGGCAAGACGAAATAAAGAAATCAGATAAAGAGAAGTTGAATAAAAGTGGTGATTTCAGAACAAAAGGGTTTAAATCTTACGATAGAGCTTGGAATGTGAATTGGGCTACTTTAAAAGCGAAAGATGCTGAATTTGATCATGAAGTTTATCCATTGATGGAAGAGTTGATCAAGAAATGTAAAGAGGAAAATATTCAATTGATTTTTACGATTGCACCTGAATTTTACAAAGGGCAAGATTATATGTTGAATCGCGGTGAAATTGTAAATCGTTATAAAAAAACTTTATCAAAGTATAATTTACCATTGTTAGATTATTCGGATGATTCAATCAGTTATCAGCAAAAGTGGTTTTACAATACAACCCATTTAAATAATAAAGGAGCGGACGAATTTACTAGGCAATTAGCCGAAGATTTGAAGCCTTTTATTAAATAAAATAAAAATGCCTTTCTAATAAAAGGCATTTTTTATTGTGTAATATTATTTATGTTAATAATTTGAATGATGATTAAAACTTAAATTCATCCACTTTATTATTTCTACATTGGTTATATATAATATCAAAATCCCTAATGTTATCAATCTTAATATAATTTTCTTTAAATGTATTATTATTGAAAGAAAATTCAACTTGATAAACCAACGGTTCTTGATTAATAACTTTAGTTTTTAGTGAAAATTTATTCTTAGAAACAGTATCCATTTCATATTCCCCGTAAAATCCATTCTGACCTAAATTTCCATGTTTAAGATGCTTGTATTTTTCGATTTCTCCCATTTTAATTTTTAGATGAAAGTTTTCAATAATAAATTTTCTTTCGTATTGGGAATCACATGGAATGTATAAAACGTACTTATTTTGATATTTTTCTACCTTTATCCATTTTGTATTTCTACCGTTAGTTACATCATTTTTATCATAAACTACATCAAATTCAGAAAAATCTGAAAGTTTTGTGTATAATGTAGATTTTTTATCTCGTACCAAATAAACTTTATTATTTACATTATTTTGAATAATTATATTTTTGTTTTGAGAAAAACACAAATATGAAATGTGTAGAAGGAATAAAGAAATAAAATATTTCATATGTTTAAAAGTTTTATATAGTTCGAGAAATCAATAACTATAATTTTTCTTATTTAAATATAATAATTTCTTATTTAATAAATTTGAAACAAATATTTTTAAAATATATAGATAAGAAAAAAGCGTACCGAAGAACGCTTTTTTTATGTTGTTTCAATTTCTTTTTTATCTGATTTTTGAGTCAAATAAACTCCAGAAAGTATCATTACGAATCCAAGGATATGTAGCATTGTGATTTTTTCTCCAACAACAACTCCCCAAAAAACAGAGATAATTGGCATTAAATAGGTTACCATCGAAGAAAACATCGATCCTGTTGCTTGTATTAATTTGTAGAATAAAATCATCGCTAATGCTGTTCCCATTAATCCTAAAATGGTTACAAATCCAAGGCTTTGCCATTGTTGTTGCGTCCCTTCGAATACATCAAAAAATCCTGAAAAGAATAAAATAATTACAGAAGGTAATAACCAAATTGTGAATAATGATGAGGATAATTGGAACGATGGAACATCATTAAGATAAGTTGTTAAAATTAAACTGTTTAATCCGTATAAGGCTGTTGCAAGTACGATTAACATGCAATGATATAAACTATTATCGCCATTTAACGCATCGCTTCCTACTAATAAAATAGCTCCTAAAAAACCGATAGAAGCTCCAATAATTTGATTTTTTGTTCCTTTTTGGTTAAAAAATAATGCACCAAATAATAAGATAAATAGCGGAACTAAAGAATCTAAAATTCCGGCCATAGAACTTGTTACATGTGTTTGTGCCATCGGAAATAAAAACATTGGTACAAAATTTCCACAAAGTCCAGCTAAAGCAACATATGGTAATTTCTTTTTAGGAATTTTAAATAAACTAGGAATTCCCCATATAGCTAAAACTCCTCCCGCAATAGTTAATCGTAAAGCACCAACTTGATAGGGTGTATAAGCGACTAAACCTTGTTTGATTAAGATAAAAGAACTTCCCCAAGTTAAGGCTAAAACACCTAGGATGATCCAGTATTTTAATTCAATTTTCATGTTGTATAATTTTCGGCAAATATCCAAAAGTTTAAGTGATAATAAAATAGTAATTTAAACTATTTATTAGCACAACAAAAGCAATCCATGGTATGATCATTTACCATTCCGGTTGCTTGCATATGTGCGTAAATAATCGTTGAACCAAAGAATTTAAAACCTCGTTTTTTCAAATCTTTTGCGATTAGATCAGAAAGTTCAGTTGTAACAGGAACTTCTTTAATTGTTTTTGGATGATTAATAATCGGTTGATGATTGACATAATTCCACATAAAAGTTGAAAATGAACCAAATTCTTCTTGAATTTCAATAAATAATTTAGCGTTGTTAATCGCTGCATTTATTTTTCCTCGGTGTCGGATGATTCCTTCATTCTTTACTAATTCCTCAACTTTATTTTCAGTGTATTTAGCTACTTTTTCTACATCAAAATTATCAAAGGCATTTCTGAAATTTTCTCGTTTTTTTAAAATTGTTAACCAACTTAATCCTGCTTGAAAACTTTCTAATATCAGAAATTCAAATAACGTTTTATCGTCATAAACTGGTTTTCCCCATTCTTTATCATGATAATCAATATAGATTTGATCTTTTGTCACCCAAGCGCAACGTGTTTCCATTAGTTATAGATTAATATTAATTCGTCACTTCGAGTGATTTTCGTTTCGAAGAATAAGAAAATCGTATCGAGAAGTTAGACTAATTTTTGTTCAGGTTCTCGATACGAAAATCAAAGATTTTCATTCGAACTGACGGTTTTAAAATTTCAATAGTGAAATCTAAATCACCTCCAACGCTTCTTCAACAGAATAAACAGGCATTTGACATGCATAATTCTCGCAAATATGAATTCCAGTTTTTCCTTTAATCAAACGATTTTGAGTAATTTCAAGATTTTCAATTTCAGAAGCAACGAATATCGCATTTGGAATATAATAGGAGTTGATTTGTTTTAAAAAATCATTCGCTTCATCACCAACAATGACAATTTCTTTAAAATCGTGACTAAAATTCAAATACAACTGAATCCAATTCGCAAATCCAGTTGGATAATTATGAATTTTTTCTTCGATATTATTCAACATTTGTTTGGCTTGTTCTATATAATGTTCTTGACTTAAAATTTTTCCTAATTTGAATAAATTATTTGCCATTATCGAATTTGAAGATGAAATTACATTGTCATAAATTTCAAAAGTTTCGTTTACCAAAGGCGTATCGTAATGAGATTTGTAAGCAAACATTTTATTTTTATGATTATAAAATTGATTAAAAACTTGTTCAGTAATATCCTGCGCTTTATCTAAATAATTTTGATGAGATGTTGTTTTAAATAATTTGAGTAAAGCTTCAATTAATAAAGCATAATCGTCTAAGAAACCTGGAATTGTTGTTTGATTATCTTTATAATTTCGGAATAAAGTTTCACCATTCCATTGTTTAGTTAGAATAAATTGAATCGCATTTTCTGCTAATTCTAAATATTCTTGATTTTGAGTAGCTTGATAAGCATCACACAAACCTTTTGCTGTTATTGCATTCCATGAAGTTAAAATCTTTTCATCACGATGAGGTTTAATTCTCGCTTCACGAATCGGATTCAAAATCGATTTCCAAGCTTTTACTTTTTGTTGTAATTCATCCAATGAAATTGAATTTTTATCACAGAAATCTTCATCATCAGTTAATCGCATCAAAATATTATTACCATGTTCCCATTCACCAAAACCATCAACATTGTAATATTTTTTGAAAATCGGAAAATCATCCTCTAAAATTTGTTCTAATTCGTTCGAATTCCAAACATAATATTTACCTTCTTCACCTTCCGAATCGGCATCGATTGCTGCATAAAATGCATTTTCTGGCGAAAGCATTTCATCTTTTAACCAAGAAACGGTTTCATCAATTACATTTTTATATTCTGCTTCTCCAAAAACTTTGTAGGCATTGGCATACAGCGAAAGAAGTTGTCCATTATCGTAAAGCATTTTTTCGAAGTGAGGAACTTTCCAATACGGATCAACAGAATAACGAGAAAATCCACCTTTTAATTGATCGTAAATTCCTCCAAAAGCCATTCGATCTAATGTTATTTTTGTCTGAATCAATAAATCTTCGTCTTTGGTTTGAACACCATAACGAAGAATCGATTCCCATGCATTTGGCAACATAAACTTTGGTGCACGATTAAATCCGCCCCATTCATCATCAAATTGTTGTTTCCAGAAATCGAAGGTTTCTTGAATTTTAGTTTTTGTAAAAATAGAATTAGATTTTAAATCAATTGTTTCCATTTTCGTCAATCCATCCGCAATAGAATGAACATATTCTAACGTTTTTGAATAATTGTGATGATACATTTGTTGAATATTATCCAATAATTCTGTCCATTGATGCTTTGGGAAATAAGTTCCGCCATAAAAAGGTCTACCGTCAGGCAAGGCAAAAACATTCAGAGGCCAACCACCTGATTGATGAATTAATTGTGAAACATTCATGTACAACGCATCCAAATCAGGGCGTTCTTCACGATCAATTTTAATACAAACAAAATGATCATTCATTACTTGCGCAACTTCCTCATTTTCGAAAGATTGATGCTCCATGACATGACACCAATGACAAGCAGAATATCCAATTGAAATTAATAAAGGTTTATTAACTTCTTGAGAATAAGCTAAAACTTCATCGTTCCAAGATTGCCACCAAACGGGATTGTTTTCGTGCTGTTTTAAATAAGGACTTGTCGCTGATTTAAGATTATTTTGTTGAAAATTCATGTTCAAAAATTAGAAATTTAAATTTCCGACAAATAAAGAACTTTAAAAACTTTATCTTAGTTAAAAATTACGCTATAAATGGATATTTATGAAATTGTCTCGATAGGAATTTATTTAGCTTTGATGATTGGAATTGGTTTGTATTCGTACAAAAAATCGACATCAAATTCTGAAGAATTCTTAATCGGTGGAAGAAAAATGGGAGCAGCTGTTACAGCCTTATCAGCGGGAGCAGCAGATATGAGTGGATGGTTGTTAATGGGATTGCCAGGTGCCATGTATTTTACAGGATTATCGGCTTCTTGGATTGCAATAGGATTAACTTTTGGTGCTTTTATGAATTACATAATCGTAGCACCAAGATTAAGAGTTTACACCGAAGTTTCGGGGAATTCTATTACAATACCTGTTTTTTTCGAGAATCGTTTCAAAGACAAAACGCATTTACTAAAAATTGTTTCATCTGTATTAATCTTAGTTTTCTTTACACTTTATACATCATCTGGGATGGTTGCAGGAGGAAAATTATTTGAATCCGCTTTCGGAATGAACTATATGACAGGATTATTTGTTACAAGTATTGTAGTGGTTTTATATACTTTTTTAGGTGGTTTTTTAGCGGTTTCTCTAACTGATTTTGTACAAGGAACAATTATGGTTTTAGCTTTAGTAATTGTACCAATCGTAACTATTCTTGAAATTGGAGGAGTAGGAGAAACCTATCAATTAATCGACTCTAAAGGTCCTAATTATTTGGATTTGTTTACGGGAACTACAACAGTTGGTATTTTTTCACTTTTAGCTTGGGGATTAGGATATTTTGGCCAACCTCATATTTTGGTTCGTTTCATGGCGATTGACAAAGTTTCTGATTTAACTAAAGCAAGACGTATTGGGATTACTTGGATGATTTTTACTGTTGGTGGTGCTTTATTAGTAGGTTTAGTAGGTATTGCTTATTTATTAAAATTGGATCAATCGACGATGTCATTATTTGATACATCTAAAACTGATGCAGAAACAATTTTCATCTATTTTTCTCGTGTTTTGTTTCATCCATTAATTTCAGGATTCTTATTGTCTGCAATTTTAGCAGCGGTAATGAGTACAATTTCATCTCAATTATTAGTTACTTCAAGTTCTTTAACTGAAGATATTTATAAAGCATTTTTAAACAAAAAAGCAACATCAAAACAATTGTTGATAGCAAGTAGAGTTTCTGTATTAATTGTAGCTGTTATTTCTCTGGCTTTATCAATCACACCAAAAGATTCTATTTTAAATCTTGTGGGTAATGCTTGGGCAGGATTTGGAGCCGCTTTTGGACCAATAATTTTACTTTCTTTACTTTGGCGCAAGACAACTTGGCAAGGTGCATTAGTTGGAATGATTGTTGGTGCTACAGTTGTCTTATCATGGGTTTACATGGATCATTCTTTTAAAGATTGGTACGAAATGATTCCTGGATTTATCAGCTCTTTTGTGTCAATTATTTTAGTTTCATTGGTTACTAAACAAGATCAAACAGAGATTGATAAAGAATTTGATCAAGTAAACGAAATAATAAAAAACAGTTAATTTATTTTTTACAACCTATAAGAGCAAGTAGATTTAGTTTAAAAATTAGAATTGTTCGTATATTTGTAGAAAGTAGATTTTAAAGAAGAATCGAAAAAATATTTCTTTAGGAAGAATGATGAATGATATTATTCAATTACTGCCAGATCACGTAGCAAATCAAATTGCAGCAGGAGAAGTGGTTCAACGCCCATCTTCTGTCGTGAAAGAGTTAATTGAAAATGCAGTTGATGCAGGTGCTACAACAGTTCAATTAATATGTAAAGACGCTGGTAGAAGTTTAATCCAAGTTATAGATAACGGTGGTGGAATGAGTGTGACAGACGTAAGAATGGCTTACGAACGTCATGCAACTTCTAAAATTAAAACTACCGAAGATATATTTTCTATCCATACCAAAGGTTTTAGAGGTGAAGCTTTAGCTTCAATCGCAGCTGTTGCTCAGGTTGAAACAAAAACAAAGCGTGAAATTGATGAGTTAGGAACACAATTGATCATTGAAGGTGGAGAAGTTCGCAATCAAGATCCTGTTGTGTGTGCTACAGGGACTTCTATTTCTGTAAAGAACTTATTTTATAATGTTCCGGCTAGAAGAAATTTCTTAAAATCAAATCAAGTTGAATTTAGACATATTCAGGATGAATTTCAGCGTATCGCTTTAGCTCATGAAAATGTAAGTTTCTATTTACATCATAATGATTCAGAAATTTATCATTTAAAAGCAGGAAATTTAAAACAACGAATTGTTCAGATTTTTGGTAAAAAATTGGGTTCTCAGATTATTTCTGTAGAGGAAGATACCGAGATTGTAAAAATCAAAGGTTATGTAGGGAAACCTGATGCCGCTAAAAAATCGAGAGGTGAACAATTTTTCTTTGTCAATAATAGATTCATTCGTAGTCCATATCTACACAATGCATTATGTGATGCTTTCGAAGAATTACTACCTGCGGGATATCAACCTTCTTACTTTATGTATTTAGAGTTAGATCCAGCGCGAATTGATATCAATATTCATCCAACAAAAACAGAAATTAAGTTTGAGGACGAAGCTTTAATTTATACAATTATTAGAGCAGCTGTAAAACATGCATTAGGTCAATTTAATGTAATTCCTTCGTTGGATTTTGAACAAGATCCAAACTGGGCTTTTATTCCATCAGCGAAAGAGGATGCAGATATTAAAATGCCTGAAATTTCTGTAGATCAAAGTTTTAATCCATTTTCTAATGATAATCATTACAGAGCGCCAAAACCGTCTGCGATAAAATCGACAATGGATTTTTATAATGATGCAGTAGAGTTGGAGATTGAAAATAATCATGCGCATCAAGTTTTTGAATCAAATTTTGAACAAACGAATCAATTATTTGAGTCTGAAGTTGGACAAACTGAACATTTTAAAGTGATTCAGTGGCAAAGTAAATATTTGATTGTTGAATATCGTGGAGAATTATTAATTATAGACCAGCATAGAGCACATCAAAAGATTTTGTTCGAAAAATTCATTCACTCAAAACGCGATAATGCATTAGTACAACAAATGCTTTTTCCGATTGAATTGGATTTATCTCCTAATGATCGTCAGAAATTAATTGATGTAGAAAGCCAATTGTTAAGTTTTGGATTTGATATTTCTTTAGATGAAGAAGCAATTCAGATTAACGCAATTCCGGTTGATGTGCAACAAGAAGACGTTGTTTCTATCTTTATGGATTTTATTGACGAATTAGATTTCAAAGAAACATTAGAACTAGATCAGTCATTTGCTAAAATCTTAGCAAAAAATGCAGCTGTGAAGAAAGGAACAACTTTAAAAGAAGAACAAGCAACATCTTTAGTTGAAGAATTATTTAGATTGCCTAACCCAAATTATTCGCCTTATGGACGACCAATTTTTGTGCAAATGAATACAACTGAGGTTGAAAAAATATTACAATAGTTATGATCGGACAACCAATTCCTACTATTACCAAAAATTTATTGATAATTAATGGATTATTCTTTTTAGCGTCGATTGTTTTTCAATCGAAAGGAATAGACTTATCTGTGATTTTAGGTGCGTTTTATCCAGGTTCACCAAATTTTGAGAGCTGGCAAATCGTTACGCATATGTTTATGCATGCAAGCTATCCAGAAATCTCACACATATTATTCAATATGTTTGCGCTTTGGTCATTTGGATCTACGGTTGAAAGTACAATAGGGCAAAAAAACTTTTTCAAATTGTATCTTTTTGCAGGTTTTGGAGGTTTCTTTTTATTCAATTTAGTGAATTACATTGAAATTAGTCAATTACAAAAACTAGTTGAAGCTGATGGAATTTCATTATCTGAAGTATATAATGCCTCGAAATTAAATATTCATCGCGAATTGATAAACCAAACTACAGCTCAGGTAGCAAATAATGCAAATGCAATTGCATTAGCTCAGCAATATACAACACCAATGGTTGGTGCATCTGGAGCAATTTATGGCTTATTGATAGCGTTTGCAGTTTTATATCCAGATGCAAAATTAGCCTTGATATTTTTTCCAGTTGGAGTTAAAGCGAAATATTTTATTCCGATATTAATTTTCATAGAATTGTTCTTAGGAGTAAAAAATTATGATTGGAATAACGTGGCTCACTTTGCACATTTAGGTGGAGCTTTAATTGGTTTCTTATTCATTCGAAATTGGAAGAAAAATTTATACCGAAGAAATTAAGACTGTAAAGTTTATGATAAACGGAATTTTAGACGATTTAAAATTAAAATATAAAACAGGAAATATTACAACAAAGATTATTTATATCAATGTTGTAATATTTTTCTCTTTGTGGTTAATAGATTATTTTGCAGGTAATACGATTAGTAATTGGTTAAGATTACCTCGATTAGAAGAAAATTATATTACACAACCTTGGTCATTATTAACCTATACTTGGTTACATTTTGATCTTTGGCAATTGGTTATGAATATGATTTTATTGTATTTCATCGGTCAATTGTTTTTAAGATTTTTCCGAGATAAAGATTTATTAACATTTTACATCTTTGGGGGATTAGCAGGAGGTTTAGCGTTTTTAGTTTTTCCAATAAAAACAACAAGTCTTTTGGCGGGAAGTTCGGCAGCGATTTATACTTTATTATTTGCTGTAATTAGTTATAATCCTAAAATGCCAGTTCGATTAGTTTTAATCCCTTCAAGTTTTCCAATATTATATTTTGGATATTTTTTCTTGGTAATGGATTTACTTCAAATTATATTAAAAGGAAGTAATATGGGTGGAAGTATTTCGCATTTAGGCGGAATGGCTTTTGGTTATTTATATATGAAACAATTTGAAAAAGGAAACGATTTTTTAGGTAACTTCATTCAAAGTTTGGGAGGCGTTATTTCGAAGAAAGAAAAGAAAACAAATTTTAAAACATATAAGAATTATTCGAATTCAACTTCGGATAATGTACCGAAAAATGATTACGATTTTAATGATCAAAAAGTAGAAAAACAAAAAAAAATAAATACTATATTAGATAAAATTTCTCGTTCAGGTTACGAGAGTTTATCTAAAGAAGAAAAAGATTTCTTGTTTAAGGAAGGTAGATAAAATGGGTGTTTTTAGTCGCGATAAATTTAAATTGAATTATTTCAATAGATTAGTGCTTACTATAAATTTTATAGTATTACTTGTCGCGTACACTATATATTTAAACAAAATTTTTACTCCAGTTCAAATTCCTTATTTCAACTTTATTTCGATTGGTTATCCAATCATTTTTTTCGTAGTTGTTTTATTTTTATTGTATTGGTTATTGTTTTCTTGGCGCCACTTTATTTTGGTTCTTATTTTGTCATCAGGAACATTTTATCCAATTTATTTATCGTATCCGATTCATAATTTTAGTAAGCAATCAAAAGAAGTTGCAAACTTATCTGTGATGACATTTAATACTCATGGTTTTAAAGAAGATGGAACTTTTGAGCTAATTGAAAATAATTTGACTGATATTATTCTTCTTCAAGAAAGTAGAGAAAATCAGCAAAAAAAATGGAAAGAAGATAAACTAGAAGGTTATTATTCTGAATATTATGATTTACTATCTATTCACAGTAAATATCCTATAATTAAGACTAATGAAATTAAACAAACAGAAGGTAATTTAAGTGGTCATGCAGCATATTTTGATATAGATTTAGGATTTGATACAATAAGAGTAATAAATTTATATATGGAACCAATGTATATTGATAAAGCATTGGTAAAAGATATTATTAAGTCTAATACAGCAGAAGAAATAGAAGAGTCAAGTAAAAAAATTGAATCAAAGCTAATTAGAGGAATGGTAATGCACGAAAAAAGACTTCGTGAATTAGTTCCTTTCATTAAAAAATCACCACATCCAATATTATTAGCCTCAGATTTAAATTCTACACCAGGGTCCTATGAATATGAAACATTAAATTCATTTTTATCTGATTCATATATCCAAGCTGGTGAAGGAAATGGAACTACTTTCCATGGGTTTAAATTTCCGATAAGAATTGATTATATGTTTCATTCAAAACCTTTTGAGGTTATTGAAGCAAAGGTGATTCGAAAGAAATTTTCTGATCATTTTCCTGTAATAATAAGTTATAAACTTCATAATTAGTTTTATCTTTAAATATAAAAATCATCAATATGTCTAAAAGAGAAGATTTTGTACAAGAAATACAATCAAGATATACTTATAAAAATGATAAGATAGTATTAGGTAAAGCCAAATTGGATGGAGAGATTGTAGAAGAAGCTGAAATTGCTGTTGCCTTAAAAACATTAAATCGTCATGGTTTAATTGGAGGTGCAACAGGAACAGGTAAAACAAAATCTTTACAAATTGTAGCAGAACAATTATCATTAAAAGGTGTTCCAACTTTATTAATGGATATTAAAGGCGATTTATCAGGAATTGCAGCTGCAGGAAAAATTGATGATGAAAACATTCGTGCTCGTCACGAAGCATTAAATATTCCTTTTGAACCAAAAGGAAATCCAACTGAATTATTAACAATTTCAAATGAACCTGGAGTTCAATTACGAGCTACAGTTACTGATTTTGGGCCCGTTTTGTTCAGTAAAATATTAGAATTAAACGAAACTCAAGAAAGTATAATTTCTATTATATTTAAATATTGTGAAGACAGAAATCTTCCATTAATAGATTTAGAAGATATTCGCAGAGTTTTACAATATGTAACAGATTCTAAAGAAGGTAAGGCAGAACTAAACATGAGTTACGGTTCAATTGCTCCAGCTTCGTTAGGAGCAATTCTTCGTAAAATTGTAGCATTAGAACAACAAGGTGCTTCAAAATTTTTCGGAGAGCCAAGTTTTGATATTCACGACTTGTTACAAACAAAAGATGGATTAGGATTGGTTAATATTATCCGATTAATTGATATACAAAATTATCCTAATTTGTTTTCGACTTTTATGTTGAGTTTATTAAACAAAATTTATACTCAGTTACCTGAAGCGGGTGATGCAGATAAACCAAAACTTGTTATTTTTATTGATGAAGCACATTTGATTTTTAAAGAAGCAACAAAATCTTTATTGAATCAAATTGAAACTATCGTAAAATTAATTCGTTCAAAAGGTATTGGTTTAATCTTTGTGACTCAAGTACCTGGCGATGTTCCGGACGGAGTTTTAGGTCAATTAGGTTTAAAAATACAACATGCTTTACGTGGATTTACGGCAAAAGATCGTAAAGAAATTCAGAAAGCAGTAGAAAATTATCCAATAACCACATATTATAAAGCAGATGAGGTTATCACCCAATTAGGTATTGGTGAGGCATTCATCACAGCTTTGGATGAGAAAGGAATTCCAACACCATTAGCATATACGCATATGCGTTCTCCTAATTCGAGAATGGACGTATTAACACAAGATGAGATTGATATGATTGTATCAAAATCTCAATTAGTAAAAAAATACGAACAATCAATTGATAGACATTCTGCAAACGAAATACTACAACAAAAATTAGAAGAACAAGCGCAAGCTGTAACATCACAAAAAACATCAAAAACAACTTCTTCAGGAAGACAAACGACTGCAAAGCAAACAGATTGGACTGATAATAAAATGGTTCGTGATGTTAGCCGTACAGCAACTCGTAAGTTAATTGATTGGGGGATGAAGCTTTTGATGAATGCTTTAAAAGGAAAAAAATAATAAGTAGTGTACGCAATTTTAGATATAGAAGCGACAGGGGGAAAAGTTGGTGAAGAGTCGATTATTGAAATTGCTATTTACAAATTTGATGGTGAAGAAATCGTTGACCAATTTATTTCGTTAATTAATCCAGAAAGGAAAATAGATCCGTTTGTACAGAAATTAACAAATATTACGGAAAAGATGGTTAAGACTGCTCCAAAATTTCATGAAGTAGCCAAACGTATCGTAGAGATTACGGAAGACTGTACTTTGGTAGGTCATAACGTTACTTTTGATTATCGAATGTTAAATCAAGAGTTTAATCGTTTAGGTTACCAATACGAAAAAGATTGGATTGATACTTTTGAATATGCAGAAACATTAATACCAGGAATGCCTTCGTATTCGTTAGGTAAATTATGTGACTCTTTAGGAATTATTGTAACTGATAGACATAGAGCTTCTGGAGACGCAAGAGCAACTATTGCTTTATTTAAGATGCTTTTGGATAAAGATAATCAGAAAATAATCACTAAAAAGTCAGGGATAAAGTTTCCTAAAAAAGTGAATAATAAGTATGAAAAACTTGTTCAGGATTTACCAAATAAACCGGGATTATATTATTTATATAATTCTAAAAAGCAAATAATTTATATAGGTAAAAGTATAAATATAGCACAAGCAGTTAATCAAATCTTTACATCAAAATCTTTAAGAAATAATCGTATAAAACGATATACAAAAGATATTAAATTTGAATTGACAGGTAGTAATTTATTAGCTTCTATTAAAGAAATTAATGAAATTCTGAAAATTAAACCTTATTTAAATCTTGATATCTCTAATAAACATTTATACCAATTTGGTATTTATTTTAGAGAGAATAAAAGTACTTTTTCAAGATTAGAACCAGGTAAGGGGAGAAGAAGTGAACCTTTTTTATCGTATAGAACTAAAGAAGAGGCTGAATATAATTTAGAAAAAATTATAAGTGATTACCATCTTTGTCAGAAGATCAATAAAGGAATTAAAAATGCTGATTCTTGTTTTGGATATACCGTTGATACATGTAAAGGTGTATGTATAGGAGAGGAAAATAAAGTAGATTATAATTTACGTCTTAAAGAAATAGTAGATAAGACCAAATATCCTTCAGATAGTTTCTTAATTGTAAGTAAAGGTAGAGAAGGTATTGAAAAATCATTTATTTTTATCGAAAACAATGTTTTTGTTGGATATGGATATTATGAATATCATCATCAAATAAATTCAGTAGAACGCATAAAAAAGATAATGACGGTAGCTGAAGAGCGACCAGATATCAAAGCGATAATTAGAAATTATCTTTTTAAAGCAAAGGAGAATCAAATAATAATTATAGAATAAAAAATGGCTTCAATTTGAAGCCATTTATAGTTTTATTTAGAAGATTGTAATTCTGTTATGTGACCAACTTTCTGTACAATTTTATTATCCTTGTCTAGTAGGAAAATTGTAGGTGTAGAATCTACATTGTATGATTCAGCAATTGGAGAATCCCAGCGTAATAAATCTGTATAGTTGTACCATCCTAAATCTTTAGTAGCATTATTAAATTCTGTTTGATCAAAATCTAATGAAATCGCAATTATTTCACCACCTTTTTTCTTGAATTCTGTGTAATATTCTTTGATATAAGGTAATTCCTTGTTACAAGCAGGACACCAAGAGGCCCAAAATACAACAAGCTTTTCAGAAGCTTTAATGTCATATAAACTTTTCTTCCCTTTTACAGGAGTTTCAAATTTTATATCTGGAGCTTTGTCACCAATTTTAATTGTATTAGCTCCGCTAACTTTTTTCTTTAAATCGTCCGTTATTTTACAAGTTAAACTATTTACTTTTGATTTATAACTTGAGTAAAAGTTAGGAAAATTTGCTTCAGGAACTAAAGTGAAAATTGTTGATAAGATGTTTTGACCTCTTTCTGTTTCAATATTTCCTTTTTCTAATAAAACTTCAGTCGCTTTTTGCAAGTTGTTTTCTGGAGTATCATTTGGTGATTTAGAAAATTGATAATTGATGTAAGCAAAAGCTAATTCAGGTAAATAACTTGAGTTTTCTAAGCGATCATCATCATTCTGAATATGAGTTAATATCTTATTAGCAGAAGCTTCGCTTAAATTTGTTTTTGATTCTTTTACTAATGCTTCTAATCCTGAAATATAATTAACTAGAGGTGAAGATATAGATTGATTTTTATTTAAATCATTGATTCTTTTTTCTTCAGTTTCTATGGCTTTATAAAATGGATCATTTGGATTGTAAATATTTTTGATATGCGGAAAAATAGATGCATTTAGTTCATTTAGTGGAACTAATTGTTGCAATTTATTATATTCTGTTTGAGCTTTACCTTCCGTAACTTTTAATCCTGTCTGAATTTGTTCCCCATATACAGTAGAGAATTTAATATTTTCATTGTCTGATAATACAGAAATCGCGCCACCTGCAGGAGTTTCTAATTTTACGATACCATTGTACTTAACCGGAACTTTAGTAGTAAAGTTACCATTGTGATCTGTTTTTACAGTATTAATCGTTTTAGGAGAACCATTTTCGAAAATTTTAACTAATACTGGTTTATTAGAATAGTTTCCTATTTGGCCATTAATACTAAATTGAGCAAATGTATTTGCACCTATTAAAACTAATGGTAGTAATAAGTATTTTTTCATAGTTTGTTATAATTAAAAAAACCTCAATCATTTGATTGAGGTTTTAAAAATACTATTATTTTTTAATAATTTGTTTTTCTTTATTATAATAAATAACTCCTGCTGCTAAAACACCTGTAGCAAGTAATAAACCAGCATAATCATCTAGTGGTACTTTTTGAGTTCCGGAACCTTGTCCTGGTGTTGGTGGATTTTCTCCATCACATTCCCATCCATCTCCACAATCATTCCCATAGACAAATGGGCTATGAAAAATTAATACAGTAAATATAGTTAATAATTTAAATATAGATTTCATAAGTTAGGTTTATTTGTTAATTGTTTTTTTAGTAACTACTTTTCCATCTTTATAAGTAATGACAACTACATATATATTTGGAACATTAGATAAATTTAATTTATGATCAATGCTTGTTTTAACATCATTTGTTACATTTATTAATTTACCTGTAACATCATATATTTCAACTTTAGCAGTTGTATTATTATTTTCAAATCTAATTAATTGATTTGAATTATTTTTATAAATGTATGTAGCTCCTTTTGATAAATCATTTGTAGATAATGTTCTTGGAGCTTCATTCCAATAAAATTCAAATCTATTATTAATATTATCATCTGCTACAAATGTAATTTGCGTTGAAGCATCAACTTCAGTTACAGTATTTTTTAATTTATCTAATAAATAATAACGTCCTAAATTTAAATCACTTACTTTATTAAGAATTGAATATTCATATAAATTCATATTCATATTATATTCGTTTCCGTTATCTAAATTTTTAAATCCTATTCTTAATGGTTTACCAATATAATCTTCAGAGTTGAATGAATTTGAAATTGTTTCTGCATCTAAAATTACATCTCCATTTTCATTTTCTTCGTAAAAGAAGATATTATTATTAGCTTGTTTTGTAGATGTTTCATTTCCTGTTTGCATAAAATTTGCATTTAACAAATATGCAGCATTACCTTTTAAAGTTGAATTTTCGCTTAAAAATAATTCTAATTGAGTGAAATCAAAATCTGTAACTAATCCTTTAGCTTTTAATTCTTCGTTGTTTAAAAAATCTTTTTGTTCAACGTTTCTAGAATAAGTTCCTGCAGGAGGCATACCTGGAGTTGTACCTGGATAAGATTTTAAAAAAGTTTTTTGTTTATCTCCTAAATTAACATCAGCTGTAACAATTCTAGTATTTCCATTACCAACTCTATTAATAGCATAGTAATCTACATAGAATGTTTCATATGGTTTAATTAATAAAGCTTCAGATGATCCAGTCCAAAAAAATGGTTGAGGATTACTTGATGAGGTATCCTTGCTTAAGTAAGCGCTAAAAGTTGTATTTGTAGTACTAGTACTTGTATTTC
Source organism: Faecalibacter macacae (assembly GCF_003687725.1). Taxonomy (GTDB): domain Bacteria; phylum Bacteroidota; class Bacteroidia; order Flavobacteriales; family Weeksellaceae; genus Empedobacter; species Empedobacter macacae. Next base: position 200,770 of record NZ_RDOJ01000002.1, on the reverse strand, counting down.
CATTTTGTGAATTCCAAGTAATACTAAAGTCATTAGCTAATTTATAAATTCTAAATCTAAGTGCACCATCATAAACAGCTGTTGGTGTTTTAGAATTATCATTTGAAAAATAAATCCAAGAATTTCCTATATTAATATCACTTAAATCAATATTTGAAGTATAGGGATTTGCTAATCTGTGTAAATTTTTTCCGTATAATTTACTATTGTTACTATTATTTTGTTGATTACCTAAATAAGAATCATATGATTCTCTATAATTATTAATTTCATTTTTCCATTCTAAATAAGTTTTATCTTCGTGACTTAATGAACCTCCTTTTAATCCAGATATAATGTGCTCTGTTAAATTATTATTAGAAGGAATACCACTAAATGAAACTTTTTGAATTCCAGTTGAAATATTTGATTTTATTTGATTGATGATATTTTTGAAATCAGATCCTTGTCTAGAATTGATTAAATATCTGTTAATAGGATTAATTAAATCACTTGCAACAACAGCATCAAATTCAGTTTCACTGTTATCCCAAGTCATAAATGTTTGATTATAACGAGTATTACATGCTGTATTTAATGTACAATCTCCTATGAACGTTGGTGTGATAGCAGAATTTGAAAGTTGAAAATTAGTAATAGATTCATAGACATTTTTTGCAGTTCCTTTAAAAGGTAGTGCTAAAATATATTCATCTATCTGATCAATTTTAGGTAAACTTCTCTCCATAGCAACTAATCCAGTTGTAATTTTATCTTGAGAAATTATTAATTGTCCATAGTTATTATTATCAGTCCATACATTAATGAATTCTTTTCCTTTTGTTGAAGGATCTGAATTGTTAGTATAATTACCTTGTATTTTTATATTACCTTCGTTCTTAACTACTTCAGAAGAAGCTTCGCTTAAAGTAACATTTCCACCATGATAAAATAAAGTATTTGGCTGTACTTTTACAATAGCATTTTTGCCAATATAAGTATCTTGTGCATATGTTAAAACAGATGCGAAAAGAGATAAAGTTAGTAAATTCTTTTTCATATATTCAATCGTTTAAGAGGTTTTGTATTATGCTATATTCTTGCAAATATAAAAAGTAAATTTTAAATTAAACAATTTCAGTTAATTAAACTGAAACTTTTTTAGGAAGTTCGTCAATGTTATACATTAAATCTGTAAACAGTTCTTCTGTAACTGATCTTAATCCTCTTGCACCTAGACCTAATTCATTCGCTCTATCAACTATTTTGTCTATAGTTTCTTCACTAATAATTAGCTCTTTTCCATCTAATTCAAATAATTTTTGATATTGTTTTAACAATGCATTTTTAGGCTCTGTTAAAATTGCTTTCATAGCTTCTTTGTCCAATGGTTTTAAGAAAGTAATGATTGGTAAACGCCCAATTAATTCAGGTATAATACCAAAGTTTTTTAAATCCATAGAGTTTACTTCATCTAAAAGATTTTGTACTTCTTTTGTATCTTCGTTTTTGAATCCAATAACATGTTTCTTTAAACGATCAGCAATATGTTTTTCTATACCAGAAAAAGCACCACCAGCAATAAATAAGATATCTTTAGTGTTTACTTCAACAAATTTTTGGTCTGGATGTTTACGTCCTCCTTTTGGTGGAACATTTACAACAGCTCCTTCTAATATCTTAAGTAAAGCTTGTTGTACACCTTCACCAGAAACATCTCTTGTAATTGATGGGTTATCTGATTTACGTGCAATTTTATCAACTTCGTCAATAAAAACGATACCTTTTTCAGCTAATTCAACATTGTAATCAGCTGCTTGTAATAAGCGAGTTAAAATACTCTCGACATCTTCACCTACATATCCAGCTTCTGTTAATACAGTTGCGTCAACTATTGCAAATGGAACATTTAATAATTTAGCAATTGTTTTAGCTAATAATGTTTTTCCACTACCGGTTTCACCAACTAAAATAACATTAGATTTGTCAATTTCAACTTCGTTATTAGACTTTGCTTCATTTAAAACTCGTTTGTAATGATTGTATACAGCTACTGAAAGAATTTTTTTAGCTTGATCTTGTCCAATCACATAATCATCTAAGAATTCTTTAATCTCTTTTGGAGATTTTAAAGCAAGAGGTTGTATTAATTCATTATCTGTGTTGAATTTCTTATCCTCAAGAACAATGCCATGAGCTTGTTCGATACAATTATCACAAATATTTCCTTCTACTCCTGAAACTAAAATATTTACATCATTTCTGCTTTTCCCACAGAACGAACACTTGTTTTCTTCCAATTTAATACTGTTTATTACAATGTACAAAGTTACGTAAAAAATTAAAATTTAAGTGATTGATTTTATAAAATTACATTGTTTGCAATAAAAGAAAAAAGGCAACTCGAATTTCGAGTTGCCTTTTTATGTTATTTTTGAATATTAAATTATTTGCGAGGTAACAAGACTTCGTCAATCATTCCGTATTCTTTTGCTTCCTGTGAAGTCATCCAATAATCACGTTCACCATCTTTTTCGATCTGCTCGAAAGTTTGACCTGAATGGTGAGATAGAATATCATATAATTCTGTTTTTAACTTTAAAATTTCTTTTAAAGTAATTTCCATATCTGTAGCCTGACCTTGAGCACCACCTAATGGTTGGTGAATCATAACTCTTGAGTGTTTTAATGCAGAACGTTTACCAGCTGCACCTGCACATAATAGAACTGCTCCCATAGAAGCGGCCATACCTGTACAAATTGTTGCAACATCTGGTTTAATTAATTGCATTGTATCGTAGATACCTAAACCTGCGTAAACACCTCCACCAGGAGAGTTAACATAAATTTGGATATCTTTTGTAGAATCAACACTTTCTAAGAATAATAACTGTGCTTGAATGATATTTGCGATTTGATCATCAATTGCAGTTCCTAAAAAGATAATTCTATCCATCATTAATCTTGAGAAAACATCCATTTGTGCAACGTTTAATTTTCTCTCCTCAACAATGTATGGCGTTGTATTTTGGATGTAGCTTTCCATATGTAAACTACTAATTCCTTTATCTAGCAACGCGTATTTTTTAAATTCTTCTCCAGCGTTTTTCATTATTATTTTATTTTAAAGAAAGGTAAAGAATTTTTTTAGAATTCAATTAAGCTTCTGCTAATTCTTCGTTCTTTTTTGTAATAATTTCTACAAACTCGTCAAATGTAACTTCTTTCTCGTTTAACTTAACGTTTTCTTTGAAGATAGCTAACATTTTGTCTGTGAATACTTGGTAAGATAAACGGTTGTATTCTTCTTGGTTAGATAATGCACCAGCGATGATTTGGTTCATACTTTCTTCTGGAATAGAAGTTTGTCCGTACATTTTTAATTGCTCTTTAATTGCAACTACAGCAGCTTCTTTAACTTCTTCTGCATTAACTTCTACGTTATTAACTTCAGCAATTTTAGCTTCGATTAATTGGTAACGTAAAGATTTTTCCATTTTAGCTAATTCCTCAGCAGCTTGCTCTTCAGAAGTGATTTGCTCGTTAGAGAAAGTTAACCATTTAGTTAAGAATTCTTTTGGTAATTCGAAAGAAGTGTTTTCTAATAAAGCAGCAACAACGTCGTTGATAATTTGTTTATCAGCTTCTTTGTTGTACATGTTTTCAGACTCTTCTTTAATTTTGTTACGGAAAGCTTCTTCAGAATCAACTGCACCTTCTCCGTATACTTTATCAAATAATTCTTGGTTTACTTCAGCTTTAGCAACTGTATTGATTTCTTTGATTGTAATAGAAATATTAACACCTTCTTCAGAAACTTCAGTTCCTAAGTTTTGTGTAGCTTCTTCTGCAGTATCGTAGATATCTTTAGAGTTAACTTCAACTATATCACCAACTTTTTTACCGATAAATGCAGATGCATCTTTTAAGTCTTCGATACGGATGAAAGATGCTTTAGCTTCTTCACCGTTTACAGCTTGATCAACTTTTAAGATAGCTCCTTCTTCAGCAGCTTCTAAAGATTTTAATGATCCAAAACGTTGAGAGAAATTATCAACATATTTTTGAACTTCTTCGTCAGCAACAGCTACTTTTAAAGATTCAACTTCAATTTTAGATAAATCAACGTCAAATTCTGGAGCTAAACCAATTTCGAAATCAAAAGTTAATTCTTCAGCATTCCAATCGATAGCATCTTTAATTACTGGAATTGGATTTCCTAAAATTGATAATTTTTCTTCGTTGATGTATTCAGTAACTGATTTTTGTAATAATTCGTTTACTGTATCAAAAACTACTGCGTCACCATATTGTTTTTTAACAAAACTCATTGGTACTTGTCCTTTACGGAAACCTTTAATAGAAGCAGTTTTTCTGTATTGATTTAATACGTTATCTACTTTTTCTTGATAATCTGCTTTAGCTAAAGTAATTGAGATTACTGCAGATAAGTTGTCTGTTGTATTTCTAGTAATATTCATCTTCCTAAAATTTGGTTCGCAAATGTACAAATTTTATATGAATAGTAAAGTGTTACGATTAAATTCAGTAGATTAATTAGGAATATTATTTTATCTGAAAGTGTATATTTATAAATAGATTTAATGGTAATAAAAAAGTTCGATAACCGAAGTTATCGAACTTTATGTATTTAAAGGATTTATATTTTAATCCATTTCTGCGTAAGAAGGGTCTAGATTGAAGTCTTCCATAAACTTAGTTGTGTAGTTTCCAGCAATAAAATCTGGATCATCCATTAACTGTAAGTGGAATGGAATTGTAGTTTTAATTCCTTCGATGTAAAATTCACCTAAAGCACGTTTCATTTTCTGAATTGCTTCTTCACGAGTTTGTGCAGTCGTGATTAATTTAGCAATCATAGAATCGTAGTGAGGAGGAATTACATATCCTGCGTAAACGTGAGTATCTACACGAACTCCATTTCCACCAGGGATATTGATTGATGTAATCATACCTGGAGATGGACGGAAGTCAGAATAAGGATCTTCTGCGTTAATACGACACTCGATTGAGTGCATTTGTGGATAATAGTTTTTACCAGAGATTGCTTCACCAGCAGCTAACATAATTTGTTCGCGAACTAAATCGAAACCTGTTACTTGCTCTGTGATTGGGTGTTCTACTTGTATACGAGTATTCATTTCCATAAAGTAGAAATCTCCATGTTTATCAACTAAGAATTCAATTGTACCAACACCTTCGTAACCGATGTATTCAGCAGCTTTTACAGCAGCTGTTCCCATGCGCTCACGTAATTCATCAGTCATAATTGGAGAAGGAGTTTCTTCAACTAATTTTTGATTACGACGTTGGATAGAACAATCACGCTCTGATAAGTGGCAAGCTTTTCCAAATTTATCTCCAGCAACTTGGATTTCAACATGGCGAGGTTCCTCGATTAATTTTTCCATGTACATTCCGTCGTTTCCGAATGCTGCAGCAGCTTCTTGACGAGCAGATTCCCAAGCGTGTAATAATTCTTCTTCTTTCCAAACAGCACGCATACCTTTACCTCCACCACCGGCAGTAGCTTTTAACATTACAGGGAATTTAATTTCCTTTGCAATTTCTAAGGCTTGTTCGTAACTATCTAATAAACCTTCAGATCCTGGAACAACAGGAACTCCGGCTTCTTTCATTGTAGCTTTCGCATTAGCTTTATCTCCCATACGGTCGATGTGCTCTGGAGAAGCTCCAATAAATTTAATTCCGTGCGATTGACAAATTTTAGAGAATGTTGCGTTTTCTGATAAGAAACCGTATCCTGGGTGAATAGCATCTGCGTCTGTAATTTCAGCAGCAGCGATAATATTCGCCATTTTTAAGTAAGAATCTTTACTTTGTGCAGGACCGATACATACTGCTTCGTCAGCAAAACGAACGTGTAAAGAAGTTTCGTCAGCTTTTGAGTAAACTGCAACAGTTTTAATACCCATTTCTTTTGCAGTACGAATAACACGCATTGCAATTTCTCCTCTATTTGCTATTAATATCTTTTTAAACATAGCTAAATGTTATAGATTAAGAAGGGTCTACTAAGAATAAAGGTTGATCGTATTCTACAGGAGTAGCATCGTCAATTAAAATTTTAACGATTTTACCAGAAACTTCTGATTCAATTTCGTTAAATAATTTCATAGCCTCCACAATACATAATACTTTTCCTGGAGCGATAGTATCACCAACACTAATGAATGGATCTTTACCTGGACCTGATGCACGGTAGAATGTTCCAATCATTGGAGATTTTACAGTAATGTAGTTACTGTTCTCTTCAGTAGCAGTAGCAGATGTTTCTGTAGAAGCAACTGGAGCAGGAGCTGCAGCAGGAGCAACTGGAGCTTGACCTGGTTGTGGTACGTAGTAAGTTTGAGCTACTGGTTGGTTAGAAATTCCGTGTAAAGTTTTAATTTTGATTTCAATGTCTTCTTGTTTAATGCTAACTTCAGCAACTTCAGCTTTAGACACAAATCTGATTAAATTTTGAATGTCTTTAATATCCATAATATAATGCGGTTTTTAAATTCGTATTTTACGTTATTTTTAATAAAATGTTAACCAAAGGTATTAAATAAAAATAAAAAAGCTGCTTCTTTATTAAGAAACAGCTTGAAAATCTTTCTAAGACTCTATTATTCAGTAACTTCTTGTACTTTTTCTAATACTACTTTACCTTTGTAGTATAATTTTCCGTCAGACCAGTGTGCTCTGTGGTATAAGTGAGCTTCACCTGTTGTAGAATCGATAGCTAATTGTGGAGCTTCGATTTTGTAGTGTGTTCTACGTTTATCTCTTCTTGTTGACGACTGTCTTCTCTTAGGATGTGCCATATCTAACTACTTTTTTTTATTTCTTTATATATTATTACTAAAAACCCTACGGTTTTAAATCTTTCAATTTTGCCCAACGTGGGTCGATATTGTCATCATTGTCGTCATCGTCATCGTTGTTTTCATCATTATCTTCTAGTTGGCTGATATCGTATATACTATATTCGTCTAATAAATTAGAGATTTCAGGATCGATATTACCTTCTAAAACATCAGGATGTACTCTTTTTACAGGGAATGATAACATAATCAATTCATATAAGATTTGCATTATGTTTAATTCGTATTCATCTCGAGGGATAATCCAAATTTCACTATCTGTGTCATCAAATTCGTCGCCAAATTTAACAATTAATTTAGCTTCATTCGAAATTTTTTGATCAAAATTTTCACCTGTTATATCACATGGTACAGTTATTTTTCCATTTATACTGAAAAACAGCTCTAACATTGTTGATTTTTTTTCGAAATTTAAATCAACATTGATTACAGGGTTTTCAAAATCTGTCTCAATTTCAAACAAATCAAAGAACGATTGTGATATTTCGTATGTAAAATCTGTTGGCCCAAAAGGTAAACTAGAGAATACAATGGTGTAATTTTTCATTTTGTCCATACCACGAAAAGGTTTGCAAAGATAACATATTTTATTTAAAATAAATATCGTTTGCTTAGTTATTTTATTTTTTTATTCTTTATTATCTCCTTTTTCTAATTTTAAAGGAATGTGTTGAAGAACGTTTTTAGTTAATTCAGCGTAATCTAAACGATTTTTAAATAAATCTAATGCTAAATATACTGCTTCTTTAAATGATTCTTCATTTGCAATTCCTTTACCAGCGATGTTATATGCAACGCCATGGTCTGGAGATGTTCTTACATATTTTAAACCAGCTGTGTAGTTTACACCTTCATCAAAGGCAATTGTTTTGAAAGGGATTAAGCCTTGATCGTGGTACATAGCTAAAACAGCATCAAAAACTTCTAAATTATCAGAAGTAAAGAAGCTGTCAGCAGAGTATGGTCCATAAACTAGCTTATCTTCCTTTTTACAACGTTCTATCGCTGGAATAATAATATCTTGCTCTTCAGTTCCTAATAATCCATTATCGCCAGCGTGAGGGTTTAAACCTAATACTGCAATTTTTGGTTTTTGAACTGTATAATCCTCAACTAAACTTTTATGAATTTGCTGAATTTTACTGTAAACAGATTTTTTAGTAATTCCTTGAGCTATTTTAGAAACAGGCACGTGTTGAGTTACTAAACCAACTTTAATTTTTTCAGCTACCATAAACATCAATGGGAATCCGCCCCAAACTTCACCTAAATATTCTGTATGTCCAGGGAATTTGAACTCTTCTGATTGTATGTTGTCTTTGTTTATTGGTGCAGTTACTAATACATCTGTAAAACCATCTGTTACAGATTGTGCAGCAGCTTTTAATGATTGAAAAGCGTGTTCTCCTGCGGTTTTAGTTACTTTACCAAATTGTACTTCGATTGTGTCTTTCCAAAGGTTAACTACGTTAATTTTTCCATCTACAATTTGACTTGCATCTTGGATTCCTTGAAAGTTAATACGATCTAAGTTTAATTTATCTTTTTGGTGCGATAATAATTTTGTTGAAGCAAAAATTACAGGTGTGAATAATTCTGTAATTTCTTTTTCTTTTAATGTTTTTAAAATTATTTCTATACCAATTCCGTTGTAATCACCAATAGATATAGCTACACGGATTTTTCTATCTTTTTCAGACATAATTTAAAATTAGAATGATTGTGCTGTTGGTTTCTTTTTTCTAAAGAATTGTTTGTAAATAATATCAATTATTAAACCTCCAATCCATGAAAATAAGAATAATACTGGACAAATTGCAATCTCGTACCAAGTTGGGTGGTATGGAGTGAAAATTACATCTCCAAAAGCTACTAATAATAAAATGAATCCAATTAGCATAGAATATGCTTGTTTAGCTCTTTTTACAATTAAAGCGGTTACGATGCCTCCGCCTAATGCAGCTATTCCAGATGATAATAACATCATACCAAAGAAATTAACTTCATAAGCTTTTCCAGCTCCTTTAGAGAAGTATTTGATGATATGTCTCCATTCAGGAAAAACAGCTTCGTCTTCCCAACCTAATTTATAAGCATTTACAGTAATGCCGGCATTAACAATAAGATATACAACCAGTAGTCCTAAAACTACACCGATTACATTTCTTAAAACAGTCTTGTCTTTTAACATATTTTTTGTTTGGGGTTTCTGTTATGCAATAGCAATAACAGAAATTTCAACATTAACATCGCGTGGCAAACGTGCAACTTCTACACACTCACGCGCTGGATAATTTGTATCTGTAAAGTAAGAAGCGTAAACTTCGTTTACATCATTAAAATCGTTTAAATCTTTTAAGAAAATTGTTGTTTTTACAATTTGGTCTACAGATGTACCTGCAGCTTCTAAAATAGATTTTACATTTTTCATTACTTGGTGTACTTCATCTTTAATTCCTGTAGTAACCAATGCGCCAGCTTCTACGTTAAATGGAATTTGCCCCGAAGTGTAAACAAATCCATTGTATTTAACACCTTGTGAATATGGTCCGATAGCTTCTGGAGCTTTAGAAGTATAAATAATTTCTTTTTTCATAATGCGTTATATTTTTAAAATCTAGATCGTGATCTATCGTTGTATTTTAAGTCACTTAAGATAGATGATTTTATTTGAATCATAAAACCATAGTATTTATATCTACCCATCGGGACCCAGTTGAAAGACATCTTAAAGCTTCGTAAATCTCTTTCGAAGTTAAGATTTAACATCGTGAATTCATTTTCGATGAAATCGTAAGTTGTCATTGCTGAGATATCCCAGTATGGTGTAGGTTTAATTTTTCCATTTAAATTAACTGTCCCAGTGCTTTTCCCATTTCTATTAGATCCTTTATTGTAAGAGTAGGCTAAGTTAGCGCTAACACTCCATGGAATAGCAAAATGAGCATAATTTTTATCGTCGTAGTAAAAGTTTTCGTCACGAATACTTCCTCGTTTTGAGTAATTTTTCTCGTCGAATTTTTTTCCACCAAAAGTTGAATTGTCAAATGTATATCCTGTTCCAACTTGGAAATTTGTTAAACGAGGTAATGCTAATTCATCAATATATTTTCCTGTGTCTTTTCCAGGTTCGAATATTAATTTGTATGGATTAAATTGACCAGAGAATTGAACATTTACTTTTCTGTCTAAGAAACTTGTGTTACCAGACATTGTAATTGGTGCAAGTCTAAAACTTGTAGCTGAGAAATTATATGCTGTCGAGAAGTTTAAAGATTCGAAGATTTTAACTTTCTTCACACCTTTAGGGTCGTTCTCGTCTTTAACTTTCATTTCTAAATTATTTAGTAAACTAAATGTTAAACTATTAGATAACTGAGGGACTGAAATTCCGTATAATGCTTGTTCGTATTGATTGTACCAAATCTCCTCCATATTAGCACCTTCATACGATTGGTAATACCCCCAAGATGGATCTTGGAAATTAGGATTGAAGGAATAACCAACCATAGGGCTTAATACGTGACGGATTCCTTGAATTTTGGCTTCTTTGTTCGAGTTTAAGAATGTTCCGTAAACATTAGTAGAAATATTAGCTGAAACATTAAACGTACGATAAGCGTTAAATCCTTTAATAACATTATCAGAAGTTCTTTGGTTTAAAGGATTGTAAATTCTTTGGATTTTACGATCACTCCAAACTTCGTTGTAAGTAGATGAAAAACTAAAAGGGAAATAGTTAAATAAAGTAACACCAGATGTTAAATTCATCCTTTGGTTTGTTCCAATACGAGATTGTTCTTCCCACATTGTTTTTGTGAAAATATCTTTATCGTTTGTTCTAATTTCGTTTGCACCTCTTAAGGTGTAATCAATACCTAAATTCTGAATTAATCCTTTCTTAGCACCCGCTTTTGGAGCAAAAGGATAAATTCGTGACATATTAACATTTAAACTTGGTGCAGTTAATGTGATGTTATTATTTAGATTTTCAGTATTTACATTTTGGTTTTGATTCATCTGCTGCGAATGATTCATACTTAAAGTAGCAGAGAATGGTGAATCTTTAAATTTTTTATTTAAAGTAATAGACGAATTTATATTGTTGGTATAAACTTGATTATTTTGAATAAACTGTGTGTTAATCGAGTTTTGATAAAATTTAGAACTAGAGAAATTTACATTAGCATTAAAGTTAGTGTAAGGATTTGACTTTGGATCTTGTTGATGTCTCCAAGAAACGTGGAATAAATCATTTTTGTTAAAAGTATTATTTCCAGATGTTAAGCCTTTAATACCAGTAATTCTTTTTTCGAAACTTGCAGAAAAACCACCATTGTATCTATAATTCTTTTTATACATACTTTCAGTTCTCAATCCCCAACTTCCTTTAGTATAGATATCACCAGTTAATTTGATATCCCAATATTCCCCAATAGGAACGTAAAATCCAATTCCTTCAATAAAAAATCCTAAATCAGATCTTTCACCAGGTTTAGGCATTAATATACCTGCCGATCTTTTACTACCTAATGGTATGTATGCAAATGGTGCAACTAACGGAGTAGGAATGTCGTAAATAAACATTTGCGTAGGACCTGCAATTAATGTTTTATTTTCGCCATTATTTATAAGTTTCCCTGGAGATGTACGAATGAAATAATCTCTATCTGACGTTTTACCATCTTTAAAGTAACTATCTGTTGTATACTCGGCTCTATTCATATACATAATAGAGTCGTTTACACGTTTTACTTTATCAGCTGTAATTACACCTTCACCTTCAGTCATACGCACATTGTATGCAATTCCAACTTTAGTTTTAAAGTTAACTTTAAATGCATCTTGCGTAAATTCTTGTTGACCTTGAACAAATTTTGTAGGTTCAATTATCTGACCGATAGAATCTCTTTTTCCTTCGGCATACACATCACCAGTGTTCCAATTCAATTCAATGTAATCAGCGTATATAGACATATCACCATATGTTACGCGAGCATTGCGTAAAAAATATGATGTACGTTTTTTAAGATCATGTCTTTCGTCTTCAGACTCCCTATCCACGATAAACTCTAATTGTTCTTTCTTTACATTAATAACAGTATCTAATTTTATACTATCTGTAATTATTTTAGAGTTATCTTTATTTGTATTATTTTCAGTTATCTGACCAAAAGTTATAGTACAAACCATGGCCGGACTTAAAAATAATATGGATTTAAATGCGTTTGTAAACAAATTGAAAAACTTATTTTTTATAAATTGCGTCAAAATTAATCAAAAAAACAATCCTACAGTATGAGATTAAAAATGATTAACATACAAAAGTATCTATTTTTTGCTATGATGTTGCTTTTTTCTTCAGTTTCATTTGCACAAAAAAAGACCAATTTTGTTGTTGTGTTAGATGCCGGCCATGGAGGAAAGGATGCTGGGGCTAGAGGAGTGGCTGATTTAGAGAAAAATATCGCATTAGATGTTGTTTTAAGATTTGGATCATTAATAGAAAAAAATCATCCAGATGTTAAAGTAGTATATACTAGAAAAACCGATGTTTTCTTAGAATTGTATGAAAGAACTCGAATTTCGAATGATAATAAAGCTAATTTATTTATTTCAGTTCACTGTAATTCTGCTAAAAACACTTCTGCTTACGGAACAGAAACTTTCGTGATGGGATTAAATAGAATGAGTGAAACGGATGAAGTTTCCAGAGCTGAGAACTCGGTTATTTTCTTAGAAAAAGATCAGGCTCGATACGAGAAATTTAATCCAAAAGATCCTGAAGCAGTAATTGCATTCGAAATTATGAATGCAGCTTACAAAGAGCAATCGATTCGTTTTGCTGATTTGGTAGAAACAAAGTTTACAAAAGAACAAGGACGTCATAGTCGAGGAGTAAAACAAGCAAATTTTCACGTATTACGAGGGAATGCTTCTCCATCAGTTTTAGTAGAGTTAGGTTTTATTTCTAATCATGATGAAGGAACGTATTTAGCATCAAACGAAGGGAAACAAGCTTCAACGGAATCTTTATATAAAGCTTTTAAAGAGTATAAGAAAGAATTTGATCGTCGTTCAGGAATTATCGAAGAAGATGAAAAACCAAAAGCTAAACCAGTTGAAAAACCATTAGAAGGAAAAGCCTTAAAAATTAAATTTTTAGAAACAACTTTAAAATATACAGTTACAGCACCGCAGTTAAAAGGATTAACAGATGTAGAAATTGTACAAGACGGGAATAAATATATTTATTACTACGGAAATACAAATTTACAGTCTCGTGCTGATGATTTATTGAATTCAGTTAAACGTAAAGGATTCAATAAGGCAGAAATTGTCGAGTTTGATTTAAATAAAAAACTAGAAGGTCAGAAAAATTATCGCGTTTTATTTATGTCTTCAAACAAGAAATATAAAGAGCGTGATGAAAGATTTAACGGATTGTCTAATGTATTGAGAGTTAAGAATGGAGGGATGTTCAATTATTATTTTGGAATAGATAAAACTTTAGATGCGGCTCAAAAAACTTTAGAAGCAGTACAGAAAAAAGGATTTAGAAATGCGTTCATAGTTACATTTAATGGTGAAGAACCTATGTAATATTGAATAATTCTAGATAAATATTAATTATTTTTGCAGAAACATACATAACGTGAAGATTTCAAAAGAAGCCAAAATAGGTGTAGTAGTTATATTAACATTAGTGAGTTTTTTTATCTTATTTAATTTTTTAAAAGGTAAAAATATGTTCACTTCAGGAAGAGTATTCAAAGTAAAATTTGATAATGTTAGTGGGTTAGCACCATCTAAACCAGTATCTATTAACGGTCTAAGAGTAGGTCGTGTAGAGGAAATTAAAATTATTGAAGATCAACAACCTATTCATTTCGAAGTGTTAATTTCGGTAGAGAAGGATGTAGAATTTTCTAAAAATACAGTTGCTGAAATTTATGAACCAGGAATTATGTCTGGTCCAGAAGTACGTTTAATTTTAGATTATGGGAAAAATATTGCGCAAAGTGGTGATTTTTTACCAGGTCGTGTAGCTGGCGGAATGATCGCTGGTTTTCAAGAGCAATTAGGACCAACACAAACTAAAATTGATTCTGTTTTAGTTACATTAAATAAAACTTTAGCTGGTGTAGATTCTATGTTAGATCAAGAAAATAAGCAGAATTTAAAAGTTTTATTAAACAACTTAAACAAAACTGTAACGTCTTTTGATGCAACTGCAAAATCTATCGAAAAAACATCTAATTCAGCAAATAGCTTAATTAATGCGAACGAGAAAACGATTACTAAAACATTAGATAATGCCAACACAACTTTAGCTTCAACAAAAGCAACAATTGAAAAATTTGGTAAAACTGCCGATAAAATCAATGCGATGGAGTTAGAGAAAACAATCAAAAACTTTGAGGATGCTTCAAAAAGTTTAACAGTTTTATTGGATGATATTAATAAAGGTAAAGGAACATTAGGAAAATTAGCCAAAGAAGACGATATTGCAAATGAATTACAAGCTACAATCAAAAATATGAACGTGTTAGTAGAAGATTTAAAGAAAAATCCAAGCCGTTACGTAAACATTTCAGTTTTTGGGAAAAAGCAAGAAATTCAACACTAAAATAAAAAACCAAAACTCACAAAAAAATTATATTAAATGATGAATTACATTCCAAATGTAATCTTTGCCCTTGTTATGATAGGATCGTTATGGTTCTTTTCACAAAACGTGAAAAAGATCATTCGTAATATCAAATTAGGAAAAAAGATCGATCGTTTCGATAATCCATCGGAACGTTGGGCTACTATGGCAAAAGTAGCTTTAGGTCAAGGAAAAATGACAGTAAGACCTGTAGCAGGATTTTTACACATTATTGTGTATGTAGGTTTCTTATTGATCAATATTGAAGTAGTAGAAATTATAATCGACGGATTATTTGGTACACACCGTGTACTAAGTTTTATGGGAGGATTTTACGATTTAATGATCGGATTCTTCGAAATTTTAGCTTTCGGAGTATTAGTATCATGTATTATTTTCTGGTTACGTCGTAATGTGATGAAAATTCAACGTTTCTGGAAGCCAGAGATGAAAGATTTCCCAAAAGATGATGCAAATTACATCTTATTTATGGAGGTTGCTTTTATGTTTGCTTTATTAACAATGAATGGAGCAGATCAAGTTTTACAACAATTAGGAGCTGAACATTATGTAAAAGCAGGTTCTTTTCCTATTTCGTCTTGGTTAACAGCACCTATCTTAAGTCACTTTAATGATATTACATTTTTAACAATAGTAGAAAGAGGAGCATGGTGGTTTCATGTTTTAGGAATTTTCTTCTTCTTAAACTATTTATATTATTCAAAACATTTACATATAATATTAGCTTTCCCTAATACTTGGTTCTCTAAATTAGAACCTAAAGCAGAATTTACAAATTTAGAATCTGTTACAAATGAAGTAAAGTTAATGATGGATCCAAATGCAGATCCATTTGCTGCACCAGCAGAACCAGCTGGAGAGCCAGAAACTTTTGGGGCAAAAGATATCTTTGATCTGAATCAAGTACAATTATTAAACGCATACACTTGTACAGAGTGTGGTCGTTGTACTTCTGAATGTCCAGCTAATTTAACAGGTAAGAAATTATCTCCTCGTAAAATTATGATGGACACTCGTGATCGTATTGAAGAGGTAAGTAAAAATATCGACACAAACGGAGAATTCGTAGATGATGGTAAAACATTAGTTAATGATTTTATTACACCTGAAGAATTATGGGCATGTACATCATGTAATGCATGTACACAAGCTTGTCCAGTAAACATTGATCCGTTATCAATCATTGTAGATTTACGTCGTTACTTGGTAATGGAACAATCTGCAGCTCCAAACGAGCTAAATATGATGATGACAAACGTGGAGAACAATGGTGCTCCATGGCAGTTTAACACTGCGGATCGTCTAAACTGGGCAAACGAATAAGAGACCCTGATAAAGTTGTTATTGCTTTACTCCAAATCTATTAATTGACACAAATAACAAACATACACACACAATGGAAGATTTCTTAAAGGAAAAAATCGAAAACGGAGAAAAAGTAAGCCCAATTTTACCAGTAGATGTTAAGAATTACTTAATTGATATTGACGGTACTATCTGTGATGATATTCCAAATGAAGAGCCAGAAAGGATGTTAACTGCAGCTGTATATCCAGATGCTTTAATAACATTAAATAAATGGTACGATGAAGGACATATTATTACATTTTTTACGTCAAGAACTGAGGAACACCGCGAGTATACAGAAATTTGGTTAGAAAAATATGGTTTCAAATACCATGGATTATTAATGGGAAAACCTCGTGGAGGAAACTACCATTGGATTGATAACCATTTAGTAAAAGCAACTCGTTATAATGGTAAATTTACTGATTTAGTTGAGAAGACTGTTTCTATCGAAGTTTTTGATGATGGGAATCATGATTCTTAATTAAAGATTCAAAACTAAAAGACTACAAAAAAAACTATGTCAAATATAACTGTTAAAACAATGGCTCAATACATGGCCGAAGGTAAACAACCAGAAGTATTATTCTGGGTTGGATGTGCCGGAAGTTTTGATGATAGAGCTAAAAAAATTACAAGAGCATTTGTAAAAATTTTAAATAATATTGGTGTTGAATTTGCTGTATTAGGAACAGAAGAGTCTTGTACAGGAGATCCAGCAAAACGTGCAGGGAATGAGTTTGTGTTTCAAATGCAAGCAATGATGAACATTGAAGTATTAAACGCATACGAAGTAAAGAAAATTGTTACAACTTGTCCGCACTGTTTTAATACTTTAAAAAATGAATATCCATCTTTAGGTGGTGATTACGAAGTATTACATCACTCACAATATTTACAACAGTTAATAGACGCTGGAAAACTGAAATTAGAAGGTTCCGAAACTTTCAAAGGAAAACGAATTACTTTCCATGATCCATGTTATTTAGGACGTGGAAACGATGTTTATGAAGCTCCTCGTACATTAATTGAAAAATTAGATGCAGAGTTAGTAGAAATGAAACGTTGTCGTACACGTGGATTATGTTGTGGTGCTGGAGGTGCACAAATGTTTAAAGAACCTGAAAAAGGAGACAAAGACATTAACATCGAAAGAACTGAAGAGGCTTTACAAGAAAAACCTCATGTTATTGCAACAGGATGTCCTTTCTGCAATACAATGATGACAGACGGAGTAAAACACTTCGAAAAAGAATCATCAGTTGTAGTAAAAGATTTAGCCGAATTAATTATGGAAGCTAAAGATTTATAGACTAAATCAAAAAAAAGAATATTTAAAAGTCACCTTATTTAAGGTGGCTTTTTTGTGTAAAAAAAATTAACAATTAATATAAAAAAAATTGGTTTAAATATAAATGCTTATCTTTGCAGAATATTTAAGATAATTTTGTCTTGAAATTTAGAAGATTTATATCTTCATATACTTTTTTTAATACCATTTGACCTAGTCAAATTTATCATTAATTTCTGTACTTCTAAAATACATATAAGTTCTTCTTATAGCTTTTTTTATTAGAATCTAAATTTCAATTGTCTTGAATATTAATATTCATTTAATAAAATAATAGTTATGGCAGAATCTACCTCTAAAAAAGAAAAAAATAAAAAGAAAGCATTAAAAAAGCTTGAGAAATTAAACAAAAGAGAGGTTCGTAAAGAACACAACAATAAAGGTAAATCATTAGAAGAAATGATTGTTTATGTAGATGTTTTAGGAAATTTTACAGATGTTCCTCCACATTTACAAGACAAAGAAGCTGATTTAAAAAATAACGAAAGATTAGAAGTTAAAGATATTATTATTAACGGAGTTGTAGATAACTATAATGATGCAAAAGGTTTTGGATTTATTAAAGTTTCAAACTCAACAGATAAAATTTTCTTCCACTTCAAAGAATCTAGAGAACAATTAAAAGTTGGGGATAATGTTGCCTTCAAAAAAGTGCTTACTGAAAAAGGTTTCAAAGCAACTCAAATTTCAAAAATATAATAATTATTAAATACATTAGCATGCAAGAAGGAACAGTAAAGTTTTTTAACGAGGAAAAAGGTTTTGGATTCATTACAAACACAAATGGTGAAGATATCTTTGTTCACGTAACAGGTTTAATCGATAGAGTAAACCAAGGTGACCAAATCGTTTTTACTTTAGAGCAAGGTAAAAAAGGATTAATGGCTACAAATGTTAAATTAAAATAAGAATCCTTCTTATATTCAATCATAATACTTAAATTAAAATACGATGAATTTAGCAGACGATTCAAGAATTTGGATTTTTCAAGCAAATCGTAAATTCTCTTCTGAAGAAAAAGAAGTTATCATATTAAAATTAAAAAAATTTATTGCTGATTGGAACGCTCATGGAGCATCTCTTTTAGCTGATTTTGATTTACCATATGATCAATTTATAGTTGTAGGAGTTGATGAAAAACAAGCTTCTGCAAGTGGTTGTTCAATTGATAAATTAACAAAAATTATTCGCGAATTAGACGCTGAATATAATTTTGAATTTTTAAATCGTATGTTAATCGCTTTCGAACAGGAAGAAAGTATTAAGATTGAAAAATTGCCTTCTTTTAAATCAAATATAAAAGAAGGTTTATACAATGATATTAAAGTTTTTAATAACGGAATTTCAAACTTAGCAGAATTTAAATCAATATGGGTATTACCTATAGAAAAAAGTTGGGCTAAATCGTTATTAAACTAAAAATATACAGTATTTAACAGCTAAAGCCGTACTTTTTTAAGTACGGCTTTATTTTTGCTATAATATTGTTGAAAAAAAGTAAATTTACTGTAATAAATATTTATCGAATATGAAAAATAAAGGATGTTTAATTGGTGGTGGTATATTAGCTGCTATCATTATTTTAGCTTTTATCGTAGGTGGTTGGTTTGTATCTAAATATAACAGCATGGTTCCTATGGAAGAAGGTGTAAAAGCACAATGGTCTAATGTTGAAAATACTTACCAGAAACGTACAGATTTAGTTGATCAATTAGTTGGAACTGTAAAAGGAGCAGCAAATTTTGAACAAGAAACTTTAACAGGTGTTATTGAAGCACGTGCAAAAGCAACATCTACACAATTAAATTTAGATGATGCATCTCAATTAACTGATGCTAATATTGCTAAATTTCAAGAAGCCCAAGATCAATTAAGTGGTGCATTAAGTCGTTTAATGGTTTCTGTTGAAAGATATCCTGAATTAAAAGCAAATCAAAATTTCTTAAACTTACAAGCATCTATTGAAAGTATGGAAGCTGAAGTTTTACACGAAAGAAAGAAATATAATACAGCGGCTGAAGGATTTAATTCACATATCAAAACTTTCCCAAATAACTTTATTGCTCAATTTGGAGGTTTTACTGAGAAAGGATACTTTAAAGCTGCTGCTGGTACAGAAAATGCACCAAAAGTAGAATTCTAATTGTATGGAAAGAACGGATAATCCATTTCTTTCACCAAAACAAGAACAGAAGATTATTGAGGCAATACAAGCTGCCGAAAAAAATACAAGTGGAGAGATTCGAGTTCATATTGAATTCGAATCTTCTACTGATCATTTCAAATCTGCGTTAGAAGTTTTTCAGCAATTAGGAATGGATCAAACAAAAGAAAGAAATGCTGTTCTTTTTCATGTGGCTCCTTACGATCGTAACTTTACTATAATTGGTGATGTTGGAATTGATAAAATAACGCCAGATGATTTTTGGGAAGAAATTAAAAACGAAGTGATTTCTTACTTTAAAGAAAATAGGCACACTAAAGGCTTATGCGTTGGGATAGAAATGACCGGCGAAGCATTAAAAAAATATTTTCCTTATCAGGAAAATGATCAAAATGAGTTATCAGATGAAATTAGCTACAGTTAGGAATTTTTTACTTTTCTTTTTTATAGGGCTTGTTTCATTATTAGCTCAAACGCCTTATGAATTAGTTGAATTAAAAAATCCACCTAAAAAATTAGTGCAAGATTATGCACAGGTTTTTGATGCGATGCAATTAAACGATCTGGAAAGAAAATTAGTTGCTTATAACGATTCAACATCTACACAAATATTAGTTTTAACAGTTGAATCTTTAGATGGTTATCCTTTAGAGATGTTTGCGAATGATATCGGTGAAAAATGGGGTGTTGGTCAAAAAGGAAAAGATAATGGTATTGTCATCGTATTAAGTGAACAAGATCGTAAAATTACTATTCGTACAGGTTACGGTTCTCAAGTTCAATTTCCTCCATCAATCAATAAATCAATTATAGATGATGTAATTATACCACGTTTTAAACAAGGTGATTACGCGGGCGGAATTAATGCTGGTGTAGATGCTATATTTAGTTTCTTTAATGGTAAATATAATGCCGAGCCAAAAGAAGCCGAATATGAGGTGGATTGGTTTGGAACATTTATGTTAATCTTTTTCGTTTTGTTTATTCTATTTGTCATTTTCGGACGAAAAAATAAAGGAAACGGAGGTGGCGGCGGAAATGGTGGTCACAGACAAAGAAGTATATTAGACGATATTACTATCATGAACACAGGTCGCTCTGTTTTTGGTGGAGGCGGATTCGGTTCTGGTGGTGGTTTCGGAGGATCTTCAGGAGGTGGATTCGGCGGAGGCGGCTTTGGTGGCTTTGGCGGAGGAAGCTTCGGTGGAGGTGGAGCTTCAGGAAGTTGGTAATCTCTCAAAATATATAATCCAGATTGATATTATTCAGTCTGGATTTTTCTTTTTATAGCTAAACAATAATCCTTAATTTAGTTTTCTATTTTATTCTATGGATATTTTAAATCACATATATACTAATCAACGCAGTAATTCGAACGATACATCAGATGCACGTTCTGAGTATCAGCGCGATTATGATCGTATTATCTTTTCGTCTGCTTTCCGTCGTTTACAGAACAAAACGCAAGTATTCCCATTACCAGGAAGTGTTTTTGTACATAATCGCTTAACGCATTCCTTAGAGGTTTCTTCAGTTGGTCGTTCGATGGGGAATTTGGTCGGAAAATTTGTCAAAGAAAACTATCAGTTGTCAGATCAATCATACGATTTTTACAATTATAGTTTACACGATGTAATCTCGGCTGCTTGTTTATGTCACGATATCGGAAATCCAGCATTTGGTCATTCTGGTGAGGATGCGATCGCTTCTTATTTTGATCGTCATGAAGACGAATTAAAACCTTTTTTTACTGAAGCTGAATGGGCTGATTTAATCAATTTTGAAGGAAATGCTAATGCTATTAGAATTTTGACGCAGCAACAAAATGGGAAATCAGAAGGTGGATTGCGTTTAACATATTCAACATTAGCTTCGATTGCTAAATATCCTTGTGAATCTATAGCAAAAGATAAATCTCAATTACACCGCAAAAAGTTTGGATTTTTTCAGGCTCAAAAAGATGTTTTTCAAACAATTGCTGTAAAAACAAGTATGATTCAAGAGTCCGATTCGCCAATTATATTCAAACGTCATCCATTTGTATGGTTAGTTGAAGCAGCTGATGATATATGTTATAGTATTATTGATGTGGAAGATTCGCAACGATTAGGAATTATTGATCATGATAAGTGTAAAAGATTATTCTTGAATTTAGTAGAATCTCTGAATCCAGAACAAATTGAGAAAACAAAAGTTACTTTAAAAGCTATTTCTGATAAGAATGATAGAATTGCTTATTTAAGAGCAAAGTCGATTAATCTTTTGACTCAGAAATCTGTTGAAGTATATCAACAAAATTTTGAATCAATTGTAAAGGGAGAATTTAAAACGGCTTTATTAGATATTATTAAAGATGAAACTGTAAACGAAACAAAAAAAGTTTTAACTGAAATTCAACGCTTTTCTCGTGAAAATATTTATAATCACCGTTCAGTTTTAGAAATTGAAAATGCAGGTTATAATGTAATGTCTGAATTATTGTCACAATTTATTCCACCAATTTTAAAAGATGAGGCTCATCGTAAATCTTTTGAGAAAAAGGCCTTAAAATTAGTTCCTAATCAGTTTTTATATGAAAAAGGTTCCAAATATCAAAAGGTGATGGGGATTTTAGATTATGTATCTGGAATGACGGATAATTACGCAACGGAATTATATCGTCGTATTAAGGGAATTGAAATTGGAATGACAATATAATTTATATGTTAGTTGTTTTATCATGAAATTCATTAAAAATTAAATACTATACTACTATATGGAAAATGTTATCATTAGAGAAGCAGTTAAGGAAGATTGTCCTCGAATTTTAGAGTTAATTAAAGAATTAGCACTTTATGAAAAAGCACCTGATGAGGTTACAGTTTCTTTAGAAGAAATGGAAGAATGTGGATTTGGTGTAAATCCAGTTTGGGGATCTTTAGTTGCAGTTGTTGATGGTGTAATTGTAGGAATTGCTCTGCATTATGACCGATATTCTACATGGAAAGGTCGAAGATTGTATTTGGAAGATTTAATCGTAACAGAATCGATGCGTGGAACTGGATTAGGAAAGTTACTTTTGGATGAATTAATCGCTTACGCGAAAGAAAAAAAATATAACGGAATGGTGTGGCAAGTTTTAGATTGGAACGAACCTGCTATTAATTTTTATAAAAAATACAATGCTGATTTTGACTCAGAATGGGTGAATGTTTCCATCAATTTTTGATGAAATATATAAGTATAAAAAGTAAAAAACTCGATTCTATAGAATCGAGTTTTTTATTGAGTAAAATATAAATAAAAGATGATTTTAAATCAAACTTTGATTTTGTCTATAATTAATAATTAAGAAAATTCCGATTAATATCGTGAATCCCCAAAGCGAACTTCCTCCGTAGCTAAAGAATGGTAACGGAATACCTACTGTTGGGAATAATCCCATAACCATTGCAATGTTAATAAAGTAGTGGAAGAATAAAATGGATGCTACGGAATAACCGTAGAATCGTGCAAATTTATTCTTTTGATTTTCTGCTATGTAAAACAGTCGACCTATAAAAAGTGCATATAAAATTACTACACCTACGCTTCCTGCAAAACCCCATTCTTCACCAACAGTACAGAAAATATAATCAGTCCATTGTTCTGGCACAAATCGTCCTTTTTTGATTGTTCCTTGGTTATATCCTTTTCCGAATAATTCTCCAGAACCAATTGCCGTTTTAGAATATAATAAGTTATAGCCAGAAGTATCACGATATTTTGCTTCACCTTCATACAATACCATTACACGTTCTTTTTGGTGTTTTGGTAATTTTTCGAAAATGATAGGAGATATAAAACTAATTGTACTTGTAAATAATAAAACAACGATTGATGTGATAATACTAACCGTCATTACATTCGCTGCAACTCCTGATTGTAATTTGAATGGAGATGAACTTGTTTCCTTTTCATATGAAAGTTTCATGATGATAACTGGAATAATTGAAATAAAAGCTCCGAATCCACCAAAAATTAATGTATTAAAGAATATAGGTTCACTAAAATATAAGGCTTTATTTGGGAATAAATGTCCAAAACCTAAACGTGTTTCTTCATCAAAATGCCCAATTATATATGCTGATCCAATTAGTAATAAAAAGAAGATAAATAGGCCAATTAACGAGCCGTAACATGCATCTTCAATCTCTTTATTATAATTAAACGATAAGACTAATAAAGCAATTACTAATACTATAAATCCAAAGACTAAAAGTACATAAAATGGAATTTGTACAATTGAAATTAGGAAAATAATTAAAGCGATAATAGGACTTAGAATAATCATTGGATGAAATCCTTCTCTATACAATGGTATTGATAGAGAACAGAATATGATAACTGATCCTAAATCGGGTTGCATTAAAATTAAAGCAATTGGTATAATTACAATTAAAGCAATTTTACCTAAAAAAGTGATATCTTTAAGATTAGCACTGGAATGATTTATTAAATTAGCAATTAATAACGAGGTTCCAATCTTAGCGAATTCAGCAGGCTGTAATGATACCGGTCCGAAGCTATACCAAGCTTTTGCACCATTAATTTCTTTTCCGACAATAAGTACCCCAACGAGTAGAAGTACTGAAATTATATAAATAACTGGTGAATAGGTTTCGAAAAAATTTCGGTTATTACCACTAATGATAATCATTCCTAAAATCATTCCCATACCAAGTGTGAACCAAATTATTTGTTTGATTCCACGTTCACTATCCACACTGTAGACATTCATTATTCCAAAGATTAAAAGAATTAATCCCAGTATAATTACTGTCCAATCAATTCCTTGTAATAATCTGTTTTGGCTCAATGCTATCTTTCTTTAAAGTTACGGTACTATCTTTTTTTACAGGTTCTATATATAAACCTTTTCTTTTTAGGTAATTAATCCACTGACGATTATATTCGCCTTGGAAACTTCCGTTTTTCATCTTAGTCAACATTGGTTGACGCTTGATGGTATCAGTTATATATAATTCGGCAACTAAACTTGTCATAGGACCAGCCCAAGTTGCACCGTAATGTGCATTTTCTACAATTGCAGCAACTACAATTTTTGGTTTATCGGCAGGTGCAATCAAAACAAATAACGAGTGATCTTGTCCTTGCGAGTTTTGAGATGTTCCTGTTTTACCTAATTGTTCGTAATCTCTAACGCTTAAAGCTCTTGCTGTACCCATTGTAAATACATTTCTCATTCCACGCAATATGGTTTCGAAATGTTTTTGATCAACTAAAGTTTTCTTTGGAACAATAAAGTTTGAATCTTTTAATGGTTGACCTTCAATTTTATGAACAATATGAGGCGTGAAAAAGAATCCTTTATTAGCAATTGCAGCGGCAAAATTTGCCATTTGCAGCGGAGTTGTATTAATATCACCTTGTCCCATACCGTTGAATATAATTCGGTAAGGATTCCAAACACCTTCTCCAAAACGATCGTCATAGAAATCTCCGGTAGGAATTAAACCTTTGTTACCAACAGGTAAATCAGTACCCATGAATTTTCCTAAACCAAAACTATTCATAATATTCGCCCATTCGTTCATACCTTCTGTATAATCATTTGGGTTTTTTCTTACAATATCGCGATAAGCTTCAGAGAAATAGTTGTTACACGATTTACCGATAGCATATTCTAAGTTTTGAGGTGAATAATATCTTCCACAGTGACAACCAATTTTCATACGACCATATCTAAAACCATGTTTACATGTGTAAGTTGTAGAATCAGTCATTGTTCCCATTTGTAAACCAGCTAATGCTGTTAACATCTTGAATGTTGAACCTGGAGGATAAGTACCTTGTAAAGCTCTATCGAAAGTTGGTTTTGAAATGGAATCATTAATCAAAGCATTTCTAAGTTTTGAATCTAAGAAATGGTTAGGATTAATTGTTGGAGCAGAAGCTAAGGCTAAAATCTCACCACTATTTGGATCAAGTGCAACAATAGCTCCACGCTTGTTTTGCAACATTTGTTCGGCTAATTCTTGTAATCTATAATCAATAGTTAAGTGAATTGTTTTGCCACTTTTTACTTGCCTGTCGTATTGTCCATCTTTGTATGGACCTACAACATTCATTGTACGGTCTACAATCCAGTTTTTTATACCTTTTACTCCTCTTAAATCTTTCTCATACGATTTTTCAACACCAGTAATTCCAACGAAATCTCCAGGTTGATAATAGGTAGAATCAGATTTAATGTATGATGGATTTGCTTCGTTGATATATCCTAAAATATTTCCGGCAGTTTCTACCATATACTTACGTTCAGGACGTTTTATGATACTAAATGCAGGGTATAAGTAAAGTTGCTCTTGCATACGAGCATAATCTTCGCGAGATATATTTTTTTTGAAAGGATAAGGAGACAATTTTTTAAAACCATCAGTCTTTGTAATTGTATTGATGATTGAATCAAATTGTTTTGTAGTTACACCTACTAAATTTGAAAACTTTACTGTATCAAAATTTTCTCCAATTTTCATTGGAAGGACATTTAATTCGTATGAGTATGTATTTGATACTAATAACTTTCCATTTCGGTCAAGAATATCACCACGGTTTGGGTAGATAATTTCTTGTTTGATAGAGGTATTGAAGGCATTCAATTTATATCTGTCCGTGAAAAGTTGTAAGTACGCAAGTCGACCTATAAAAAGAAAAACTATAAATAGGATTAATGTATATACGACTAAGAGTTTTTTCATATCAGAATTTTATTTTTGAATAAAATCTTATAAATAAAAACAAAAATAAAGGTTATACCTGCACTAATTAGTGCATTTGTTAATACAGTTAGAATTCCTGTGAATTTGAAATTTTCTAAAAGTAATAAAACAGAATGATGGAAAATAATCAAAATAGCTAAATAGAATATCCATTGTGAAAAACTGAATGAATTGAAATTGAAATATTCCATTTCAAAATTCACTTTTCCTGCTAATAATTTTATTATTAAATTTCTATAGAATGCTATCAATGTTAAAGCAAAAGCATGAATTCCACCAGAATATTCTAAAATATCAATCGATAGACCTAATAAAAAGGCTAATAAAATTAAAAGATATCTGCTTTGGTAAGGTGGGTAAAATAACACAAATACAACATATATATAAGGCTGATAGCTTCCAAGAAAATTGATATGATTAAATACAAATACTTGAGCTAAAGCTAATAATATAATTGTGAAAATATTTATAAAAAAATCCTTATTGTACATTGTTTATAATTGTGTCAGATTTTTCAACTTGTTTGATTTCGATTTTATTAAGATTCGTAACGACGTATGCATGAGATAAATTACCAAAATCTTGTTTTAATTTAACTTGAATTTTTAATTCACCTGTTACGTTGTCATTAGTTTTACTAATTACAGTACCAATCATTAATCCTTCTGGGAATACTGGAGATTTACCATCAGTTTCGATTGTATCTCCTTTGTTTACTTTAATATATTTAGGAATTTCAGTTAGTTGTGCATAACGTGCATCTTTACCATCCCATAATAAAGTACCAAAATATTCATTTCCTTTGATACGTGCATTTACACGAATATCTTTATTTAGCAATGAAATCGCTCTCGAGTAGTTTTGTCCAGCAAAAGTAATAATACCAATTACACCTTTATTGGTAATGATACCATCACCTTTCTCAATACCATTTTTACGACCTTTATCTATCGTGATGTAGTTCTGAGTTTTAGCTAACGAATTATTGATAACATCAGCAGGTATAAATGAAAAAGTTTGTTGATATCCTAAAGAATCAACTTTTGTAAATTTCTTTGTGCGGGCGTCTTTAATACCTAAGTGTACTAAACGTTCACGAAGCATAGCGTTTTCTTCCTGTAATTCTTGATTTGTTGTAGGTAAGTTAACAAAGTTTGTAACAGCAGCTATTTTATCGTTAGTGAAGCCTGTAAAAGATGTACTTGCTTCAGCTAGAATAGTTTCGTGATAGATGTTTTTTCTAAAGACTAAAAACAATGCTATAAATTCCAAAAACACGAAAATAATAAATACACCATTTTTTCTAATAGCATTTAGAATATATTGCATTGCTCTAGATCTTTAAATATTTTTATTTCATTAAGAAAGTAAACTTGTCAATGTTTTTTAAGGCAATTCCTGTACCACGTACAACTGCTCTTAAAGGATCATCAGCTAAGAATACAGGTAATCCTGTTTTTTTAGATATACGTTGATCTAAACCTCTTAACATAGAACCTCCACCGGCCATATAAATACCTGTATTATAAATATCGGCAGCTAACTCTGGCGGAGTTTGAGATAATGTTTCCATAACACCATCTTCAATACGTAAGATAGATTTATCTAACGCACGAGCGATTTCTTTATAATTAACTGTAATTTCTTTTGGTTTACCAGTGATTAAGTCACGCCCTTGTACAGGCATATCTTCTGGTGCGTGCTCTAATTCTTCTACAGCAGCTCCAACTTCAATTTTAACACGTTCAGCAGTACGTTCACCAATGTATAAATTGTGGTGCGTTCTTAAATAGTATGCAATATCATTTGTGAAAACGTCACCAGCAATTTTAACTGATTTATCACAAACAATACCTCCTAAAGCTACAACAGCAATTTCTGTAGTACCACCACCTATATCAATAATCATATTACCTTTTGGTTGTTGGATATCAATTCCAACACCAATTGCAGCTGCCATTGGTTCGTAAATTAAACGAACGTCTTTGGCATTTACTCTAGCACATGAATCTTTTACGGCACGTTTTTCAACCTCAGTAATACCTGAAGGAATACAAATTACCATTCGTAAAGATGGAGAGAATAATTTTCCTTGAATTCCAGGAATTTTTTTAATGAACTCTGTAAGCATAAACTCAGACGCTTCAAAATCTGCAATTACACCATCTTTTAATGGTCTAATAGTTTTAATATCGTCGTGTGTTTTACCTTGCATGTGCTTTGCTTGGTCTCCAACAGCAATAACTTTGTTAGTTCTTCTATGTATAGCAACAATCGATGGGCTGTCAACAACTACTTTATTATTATGAATAATTAATGTGTTAGCAGTACCTAAATCAATTGCAATTTCTTGCGTGAAAAAATCGAATAATCCCATTTTAAGATAAAGATCTGGTATTTATTTAATGAATTACAAAAGTATGATAAAATTTAGTCAAAATAAAAGATAAATATTCATTTTATGACGCTAAACTTTTAGCTAAAGTAAAAAGTTTTCAACAAAAAAAAGGGTTAAAAAATTTTTTAACCCTTTTTTAAGTTTTTAATTAGTTTTTATGTCAAAAGGAAGACGCGCTTGAACTCCTTTTTGTTGATTCATAGTTTTAAGGCTTGAATAGATTTTAGCAGCATCTGTTCCTAATTCTTTTTTGATTTTAGATTCAATATTATTACCTTGAAGTTTATCCATTAATTCTTCAATACTTTCTTTTCTTTTTGGAAATGATTCTGTACTGTATTCTTCAATTTTAGCCAATTTAGCTGCTTCTTTTAACGCATCATTTAATCCACCAAATTCATCAACTAAACCTATTTGTTTAGCACTTGTTCCTGACCATACACGACCGCCACCAATTTTATTTACTTGTTCAAAAGTCATTTTTCTATTTCTTGCAACGTGGTTTACAAATTTTTCATATACTAATACAACAGATCTGTTCATCATTTTTTCTGCATCAGAAGATAATGGATTGAAAATAGATTTTAATTGATCTGCATTAGCATTCGTTTTTACACCATCAGTTGTTATACCTATATTATTAACTAATTCTTTTGCATTTGGAATCATTCCGAATACTCCAATCGAACCTGTAATAGTATTTGGTTGAGCGAAAATTTTGTCAGAATCCTGAGCGATATAATATCCTCCAGAAGCTGCCACATCACCAAAAGAAACTACAATAGGCATTTTAGCTTTTAATCTTCTTAACTCAAATAAAATTTCTTCAGATGCATTAGCGCTTCCCCCAGGAGAATTTACACGTAATACTAATGCTTTAATATTTTTATTTTTCTCGATATCACGTATTGCTTTTACATATGTTTTAGATTGGATTCCATCAAAACCATCACCTTCAGTAATTTCTCCAGAAGCATATAAAACAGCAATCTTATCAGAATTTGAATCTTCAGAGTATGTATTATAGTACTCTTTTATACCAATTGTATGTTTTGCTAAAATTTCTCCATTAGTTTTGTTACTTTTAGCTTTTAAGTTTAATTTTTTGAATAATATATCTTCATATTCAGCTTCATGAATGATTTTATCATAGATTTTATGCTTTAAACCAACTTCAGGAATATATGAATATAGACTATCTGTAATAGTTTGAAAATTTAATGGATTAATTTTTCTTGATTTAGCCATATCATTTGAAATATTCCCCCAAATGTCACCCAATAAAGAGTTTAATTGTAATTTATTTTCGTCAGATAAATCGGTTCTGAAAAAAGGTTCAACAGCACTTTTGAATTCTCCGTATCGAATTACCTGAAAATCTACACCATATTTATCTCCTGCATTTTTGTAGAACATAACTTCTGAACTCATACCTTGTAATAAAGTACCTCCAAGTGGATTTTGATAAACAGAATCTGCCACAGTATTTAAATAATATGATAATTGAGATGCGTTATTAGAGTAGGCGTACACAAATTTTCCAGAAGTTTTAAAATCTTCTAAAGCTTTTCTAATATCACTAGCTTGTGTTAATCCACCATTAAAATTTTCAATTTTTAAACTGATACCTTTTATATTATCATCAGTTTTTGCTTTTTCTATGGCTTGAAGAATGTTTTGTAAATAAAATTTTGTAGGTGTAGATAGATCAAAAAATGAAACTTCGTTATCCATATCACTTTCTAAAATAGCATCTTCGAAGGTCAATTCTAATACAGATCCATCTTTTACAGTCGGACTTGGTGAATTTATAGAAGAAACAATGATTAATAAAAATAATAGTATTCCGAAAATACTTAATGTTGCGATGTTACCTACGATTGTAGATAATACTCTACCTAAAAAACTTTTCATTTGGTCTAAATATGTAATTTTGCCTATATGTCGAATAATATAGTCACTTTGTTACTAGGAACAAACCTAGGAGACAAAAATAATAATTTAGAATTAGCAAAAAGCCTGATTAATAAAGAAGTTGGTGATATTTTAAAATATTCAAATATTTTAGAAAATGAAGCTGTAGGTTTTACAAGTTCTAATAGTTTTCTAAATCAAAAAATTGAAGTTTATACAACTTTATCTCCGATAAAAGTTTTAAAAACTGTGAAAAGTATTGAAAACTTAATGGGAAGAACATATACGCAACCACTGGAAGGCGAAAATTATGTTGATCGCATAATAGATATTGATGTTTTACTTTTTAACAATATATCCTTCTTTAGTAGTGGTTTGATAATTCCTCATCATCAGGTTGTTACAAGGGAGTTTGTAAAAGAATTATTTTTTATTTAAGATTTTATTAGAATATTTTATTATTTTTGTTCTTGAATCCAATTAATTTATTGAGTAAACAATTATACCTATGAAAAAATATCTATTGACTTTTTCATTTTTAAGCTTATTTGCTTCGGCTTTTGGACAGACTGATAGCAATCAAAAGAAGCATTTTACAAATGAAGACAGAAAATTTAATGATTGGTCTCTATCCATTTATGGTGGAGGTAATCTAGTGCAAAATACAGATCTAGTAAGTTGGTCAGATGGCTTTTTTACACCTGGATATGATTTACAATTTTTAGTTAACAAGCAAATAACACATGCATTTGGTTTATCATTACAATATCAATACGGAAGTACTAGACAAAAAGGTTTAGTAGATGATATGTACCTTTCTAATCATTACGGTAATGCATGGGGAAAAACTAAATATCAAGGAATTTCTATTTTGGGAGATTTAAATCTATCTAATTTATGGAGAAGAGTTGATAATACATCTCAATTTAAATGGTCACTTCACGCTTATGCTGGGGTAGGGTTATTAGGATACGAAGCTGAAAGAAACTTTTATAATGGGAGTGGAACGGACTTTATTACTGTAACTGATCAAAAAATTGCTGATAAATCTGTTTATACTCAAGTAGGTGCTGGTCTTCGTCATAAATTATCTAATCGAATCGATTTAGAGCTTAAAGGTATGTACGTTATGACAGGTGATGAAGAGTTTGATGCTTCAGGAAAGCCTGTGCCAGGTTATTGGACTGCTGCAGATACAGAAGAAGGACGTGATGATAATATGTTAACTTTATCTTTAGGTTTACACTTTAAAATTGGGAAACATCCAGAAGCATTACAGTGGTATCCACCAACAGGAGGATCTGGAGTTCTTGGATTAACATCAGATTCTTTATTCGAGTGTGTTGATGCTGATGGAGACGGTGTTTGTGATCAATGGGATAGATGTTTAGATACACCTGCTGGTGTAAGAGTTGATGGATCAGGATGTTCATTAGATTCAGATGGAGATGGTGTTCCAGATTCAGAAGATAAATGTCCTACAATTCCAGGACCTCCAACAAACGGTGGTTGTCCAGAAAAATTAGTTCAAATTTCAGGTGATGAAGTTGCAATGTTAGTTTCTTCTGCATTAGAAGGAGTTGAATTCGATTATGATTCAGATCGTATTCGTGAAGCATCTTACGGAAAATTAAATAACGCTGCTGAAGTATTAAAAGCAAATCCAAACTACAAATTCTACGTAGAAGGACATACAGATGCTGCAGGTGGTGTTGAATATAACCAAAAATTATCTGAAAGACGTGCTGCTTCAGTTATTCGTTTCTTATCGAATAAAGGAGTAAATACTGATAATTTAACACCAGTTGGTAAAGGTAAATCTGAGTTAAAACACGTAGAGTGTAATCCAGTTTCTAACTGTCCAGCATGGAAAAATTTAGAAAACAGACGAGTTATCTTTAAAGAAATTAAATAATATCGTTTTAAAATAATAAAAAAAGCCTGAAGATTTCTTCAGGTTTTTTTTACGATTGTATATTAAAAAAGGGAATCAATTCATTTTGATTCCCTTTTTAGATTATTTATGATTTAATCGGATTATTTCATAAATCCTTCATACCATTTCCATAAAATAATTCCTGTACATACAGAAACATTTAATGAATGTTTAGTACCAGATTGAGGTATTTCGATGCAAGTATCACATTGGTCAATGATAGATTGTTGTACACCATCTACTTCATTACCCATAACAATTGCGTATTTTTGAGAAGAGTCTACTTTAAATTCATTTAATAATACAGAACCTTCAGTTTGTTCAATTGTAACGATTTTGAATCCGTCTTCTTTTAATTTTGCTACTAATTCATTCGAATCTTGTACATATTCCCAATCAACAGAATTTTCAGCTCCAATCGCAGTTTTATGAATTTCTTTGTGTGGAGGTGTAGCTGTAATTCCACATAAATAAATCTTTTCAATTAAGAATGCATCAGAGGTTCTGAAAACAGCACCAACATTGTGCATACTTCTTACATTATCCAATACAACCACAATTGGGTGTTTTTCAATCTCTTTATATTCATCAGCCGAAACACGACCTAATTCGTCTAATTTAAGTTTTCTCATCACTTCGAATTTAATTAACTTAGCCTTTCTAAAAGCATAATAATTGGCAAAAGTAATAAAGAATAAGGAAACTCCTCTAATGAAACAATATAACGATATCAAGGCAAAGTATCCTGATGCGCTTTTATTGTTTAGAGTTGGTGATTTTTATGAGACATTTGGACAAGACGCCGTAAAAAGTTCTCGTATTTTAGATATTGTTTTGACTAAAAGAGCAAATGGTTCTGAAAATAGTGAATTGGCAGGTTTTCCACATCATTCGTTAAACACTTATTTACCTAAACTTGTTAAAGCTGGACTACGAGTTGCAATTTGCGATCAACTAGAAGATCCTAAAACAGTAAAAGGAATTGTTAAACGTGGAGTTACAGAATTAGTTACACCAGGAGTTGCTTTACAAGATGAGGTTTTATCTTCAAAATCGAATAACTTTTTAATGGCTGTTCACCAAGGGGATAAAACTTTTGGTATAGCATTATTAGATGTTTCGACAGGTGAATTTTTAGCTTCGGAAGGTCCGGAAGATCATGTCGCAAAAATTATTCAATCTTTTCGTCCAAGTGAGGTAATTTACCAAAAACGTGTGAAATATAATTTTTCTGATGTTAAGAGTAAATTTTTGTTGGATGATTGGGCTTTTCAATACGATTATGCAATCGATAAATTAACGAGTCTTTTTAAAACTAAAAACTTAAAAGGATTTGGAATCGAAAATTTAAAAGAAGGGATTATTTCTGCTGGTGCCATTTTAGCTTATTTAGATGAAACGCATCATTTCGATATCCAACATATTACATCAATCCAACGACTTAGTCAAGATAGTTTTGTCTGGATGGATCCATTTACGATTCGAAATTTAGAATTGGTTTATTCTCCTCATCCAAAAGGTGTAACACTTTTAAATATTTTAGATGATACATCAACTCCGATGGGTGCTCGTTTACTAAACCGTTGGATGGTGATGGTTTTAAAAGATTTGAAAGCGATTCAAAAGCGTCAAAATATCGTTGAATATTTTTATTCAAATGCAGATATTCGTTATGATTTGCGCGAGAAATTAGGTCAGCTAACTGATTTAGAACGTTTAGCTGGTAAAGTTTCTACAGGTAAAATTACACCTCGCCAATTACAACAATTAGCACAAAGTTTAGAGATTTCTAAGGAAATTAAAGAAATAGCTCTTAATTCTAATATAAAGGAGATTTCAGATTTATTTCTTAAGATTGAAAACATTGAAGCATTAACGCAAAAGATTTTTGATACGTTATCAGACGAGCCACCACATCAAATTGTAAAAGGAAATGTGATTCGTGAAGGTGTTTCAGAAGAGTTAGATCAATTACGTAAGATTCAATTTTCGGGTAAAGATTATTTGGATCAAATGTGTCAGCGTGAAACTGAACGTACAGGAATTTCATCACTAAAGATCGCTTTTAATAATGTTTTTGGATATTATATAGAAGTAAGAAATACACATAAAGATAAAGTTCCGGAAGAATGGATTCGTAAACAAACGTTAGTGAATGCGGAACGTTATATAACGGAAGAATTAAAAGAATATGAAACACAGATTTTAGGTGCTGAGGAAAAAATTTTAGCTATAGAAAATCAGTTGTTTATTGATTTGATTCAAGAAATTATTACTAAATTATTACCTATCCAGCAAACAGCAAAAGCAATTGCATTTTTAGATGTGTTATCGACTTTTGCCGAAATTGCTGAAAAATATTCTTATACAAAACCTACATTAAATGATGGCTTTGATTTAAAAATTAAAGAAGGTCGTCATGCTGTTATCGAGCAACAATTACCTCTTGGAGAACAATATGTTTCTAACAATGTTGAATTGAATCAGATTGATCAACAGATTATTATGATTACAGGACCTAATATGTCTGGTAAATCTGCTTTGTTACGTCAAACAGCGCTTATTGTGTTAATGGCTCAGATAGGAAGTTTTGTTCCTGCTTCATATGCAGAAATTGGTATTATCGACAAAGTATTTACTCGTGTTGGTGCTTCTGATAATATATCTTCTGGTGAATCTACGTTTATGGTCGAAATGAATGAAACTTCTAGTATTTTAAATAATATTTCGGAACGAAGTTTGATTCTGTTGGATGAAATTGGGCGTGGTACTTCAACTTACGATGGAATCTCGATTGCATGGGCTATTGCGGAGTTTTTACACCAAAGTAAAATGAAACCAAAAACATTGTTTGCAACGCATTATCATGAATTAAATGAAATGACAAAATCAATGGAACGAATTAAGAATTTTAATGTAAGTATCAAAGAAACAAAGGATACGATTTTGTTCTTAAGAAAATTAGTTCCAGGAGGAAGTGAACATAGTTTCGGGATTCATGTGGCTAAAATGGCCGGAATGCCAAAAGTAGTTGTTAATCGTGCTAATGATGTTTTAAAGGTTTTAGAGCAATCTAAATCTGATGAAGGATTATCAAACAAAACTGAGAAAATTACGCAAGATAATATGCAATTGAGCTTTTTTCAGTTAGATGATCCAATTTTAGAATCGATTCGTGAGGAAATTATGAATACAGATATTAATACTTTAACACCTGTTGAAGCTTTGATGAAATTAAATGAAATTAAAAAGAAACTAGGAAAATAAATACTATGAAAAAAATATTAATCGCTTTTAGTGCAATTGTTTTAGTATCAGCGTGTACAACCAATGCTGTTACAGGAAGAAAAGGAATCAATTTAGTTTCTAATGCTTCTATTTTTCCACAATCTTTTGCTCAATATAAAGAAGTTATTGGATCTGCAAAAGTTGAAACAGGAACTACTAATGCAAAATTAGTGCAAACAATAGGAGAGCGTATTAAATATGCTGCTGATAAATATTATGCAGAAAAAGGAATTTCTTCTCAATTAGATGGTTATGAGTGGGAATTCAAATTGTTACAAGCAAACGAAATTAATGCATGGTGTATGCCAGGAGGAAAAGTAGCTGTTTATACAGGAATTTTGCCTATTACACAAAATGCAAATGGATTAGCTGTAGTTATGGGACATGAAATTGGTCACGCATTAGCAAATCACTCAGCAGAACAAATGTCTCAACAATACGGAATGAGTGTTTTAGGATCTGTAGTTGGTTCGGCAGCTGGAAATGCATCTTGGGGAACAGCTTTCGAGAAATATTACCCGGTTGTAGGGCAAGTTGGATTATTATCTTACTCTCGAAAAATGGAATTAGATGCTGATTTAACAGGATTATATTTAATGGCAATGGCAGGTTATGATCCATCAGCTGCAATTCCTTTTTGGGAACGTATGTCACAAGCTGGATCTGGTGAGCAAGTTGAGTTTTTAAGTACTCACCCTTCTGATGCAACTAGAATTCAAAAAATAAAAGAAGCTTTACCAACAGCATTACAATATTATAATGCGAGTCCTTATAAAGGAAAATAAGAGGTAATTTATTTATTTATAAAATATTAACGGATTAATTTGATAAATTAATCCGTTTTTTTTATTTTTAAGTTAAACCACAATAAAGTAAAAAATGAATAAACTTCGTATTAATTCATTTTCCGAGTATAAAAAAGCATACAAAGAAAGTGTAGATAATCCTGAGGCTTTTTGGGATCAAATTGCCGAACAATTTGTTTGGAAAAAAAAATGGGACAAAACACTTGAATATGATTTTTCTAAACCAGAGTTTAAATGGTTTCAAGGTGGGAAATTAAATATTACAGAAAATGTTTTAGATCGTCATCTTCAGAAAAATGGAAATAAAACAGCTATTATTTGGGAGCCAAATAATCCATTCGAAGAAACCAGAATTATTACTTATCGCCAATTACATGCTAAAGTATGTCAATTTGCGAATGTTTTAAAAAGAAATGGAGTTCAAAAAGGTGATCGTGTATGTATTTATATGCCAATGATTCCAGAATTAGCAATTGCAATGTTAGCCTGTGCACGTATTGGCGCGGTACATTCAATTGTTTTTGCAGGTTTTTCTTCTTCGGCAATTGCATCTCGTATCAATGATGCACAATGTAAATTAATAGTAACAGCTAACGAAGTTTATCGTGGAGATAAGCCAATCAACTTAAAAGCTATTGTAGATGAAGCATTGAAAGATTGTCCTTCTATTCAAACATGTATTGTTTATCGTCGTGCGATAGAGCCTACAATGATGGTTGGTGGTCGTGATCGTTTTTGGATTGATGAAATGTCTAAAGTTGATGCTAATTGTCCTGCGACAGAAATGGATGCAGAAGATCCTTTATTTATATTATATACTTCAGGTTCGACAGGAAAACCGAAAGGAATGGTGCATACAACGGGAGGATATTTGGTGCAAACAGCTTATTCTTTCGAGAATATTTTCCAAATGGATAAAGATGATATTTATTGGTGTACAGCTGATATTGGTTGGATTACAGGACACTCTTATATCATTTATGGTCCGTTAGCTTGTGGAGCGACTACTGTAATGTTTGAAGGTGTTCCAAGTTATCCAGATTTTGGACGTTTTTGGGAAATTGTTGAAAAATTAAAAGTAACACATTTCTATACTGCTCCAACTGCAATTCGTTCTTTAGCAAAAGAATCTTTAGATTATGTTGTAAAATATGATTTATCAAGTTTAAAAGTTTTAGGATCTGTTGGCGAGCCAATTAATCAAGAGGCTTGGCATTGGTATAATGATTATATAGGAAAAGGAAATTGTCCTATTGTTGATACATGGTGGCAAACAGAAACAGGATCGATTTTAATTTCGCCATTGGCTGGAATCACATCAACTCGTCCTACTTTTGCAACATTACCTTTACCTGGAGTACAACCCGTTTTAATGGATGAAAATGGGAAAGAAATCGAAACTGGAGCAGAAAAAGCTGAAGGACGTTTAGCAATTAAATTTCCTTGGCCGTCGATGGCTCGTACTGTTTATGGAGATCATCAACGATATAAGGACACGTATTTTTCAACTTTTGAAAATGCCTATTTTACAGGTGATGGAGCGTATCGCGATGCGATGGGATATTACAGAATAACTGGTCGAGTAGATGATGTAGTAATTGTTTCAGGTCATAATTTAGGAACTGCACCAATAGAAAATGCGATTAATGAACATGAAGCTGTTGTAGAAAGTGCAGTAGTAGGTTTTCCGCATGATATCAAAGGAAATGCATTGTATGCTTATGTGATTTTGTATGATAATTTTCAACCTTCTGAAGATTTGATAAAACAAATTAAAGAGGAGGTTTCAAAATCGATAGGAGCAATAGCAAAACCAGATAAAATCCAGTTTGTAAAAGGTTTACCTAAGACACGAAGCGGAAAAATAATGCGTCGTATTTTACGTAAAATTGCTGCAGGAGAATCAGATTTTGGTGATATTTCAACATTACTTAATCCTGAAATTGTTCGTGTTATACAGGAAGAAAAAGTATAACAATCGATATAGAATAAATTTCAAACCAAAAAGCATTACTCAATAAGTAATGCTTTTTTGGTTTGATTTTTTGTAATTTAGGAACTTAAACGTTTAGCTAAAACTATATGAACCAAAATTTATCTAAAATTATATTTCTACTGTTATTAATTTGTTGTCAAAATATTTTTGCTCAGAATTTAGAACTCAAAGCTGTAAAAGATAATAAAGGAAGTCGTGTTAGTTTTAAAGAAGTGAAATCAGATTCAAGTTCTTTAGATTTAAATGATTTAGATGCTTTTGATATGGAAAATTATAGAAAGCAGCTTATAAATGAATTAGATTACGAAATTCTTCAAAAAAATATTATTGGTAAATGGAAACTTATTTCTAATGTATCTATTACAGGCGAAGAAAGTTCAATGTATACAATTTCTGAAATGACATTTAATTCAAATAATTCTTGGGAAAATATTTCAGATAAAAAGCACATCTTAAGAGGTAATTGGGAAATTAAGAAAGAAGATTTTGGAAATTTACTGATTACTTTAGATAATTCTCAACCTCTTCCATTCACCAAAAAAATGAAAAAAGACTGGATAAAAATTCATGGTATAGAAGTCTTTAATGAATTATTTAGTGAAGAAAATAGAAAAAAAATTCAACTTCTTGTCCAGGGAATTACAGAGAATAAATTAGTATTAGTAAGTTTTGAACCTTATGAAAATGATAATAATGAAATTACTAATAAATTAATTTATAAGACATATATAAAAGTTTACTAATTATAATTAAAATGCAATTTTTCTCATTGAAACTCTTTCGAGATAGCCATAGTTTGTAGCATTTTTTTTATTTTTGTAGACTTTTTTAGACGGAATGATCAATATCTCACCAATTTTAGAAACATATTTAGATAACCACACCAATCAAGAACCTGAAATTTTATCACGTTTACGTGTTGAAACATATCAATGTACAACACAACCGCACATGATTTCAGGCGAATATCAAGGTCGATTATTAAGTTTGTTATCGAAGATTTTATTTCCTAAAACTATTTTAGAGTTAGGAACTTTTACCGGTTACGCGACACTTTGTTTAGCGGAAGGATTGGTAGATGGTGGAAAAATTATTACAATGGATAAAAATGATGAGTTAGAATATTTATGTCGTAAATATTTTGATGAATCTGATTATGCAGAAAAAATTGATTTTCGTGTAAATGATGCGCGTGAAGAATTAAATACGATTGAACCAAGTACGGTTGATTTAGCTTTTATCGATGCTGATAAAGAATCATATCCCTATTACTTTGAAAAAGTATTAGAACTTCTACGTCCGGGCGGAGTAATGTTAGTTGATAACGTGCTTTGGTACGGTAAAGTGATGATGGAAGAAGAAGATAAAAAAGATCCTTCGACTAAAATCTTAAAAGAATTTAATGACATGTTAACTGCCGACGAACGCGTTGAATCGTTGATTTTACCAATTAGGGATGGTATCACTTTAATACGAAAGAAGTAATGAAGTTTGCAATTTGTCAAGTAAGTGTTTCGCCTTTACGTTCTGCGGCTGCCGATTCTTCGGAAATGGTTTCTCAAGTTCTTTTTGGAGAAAAAGTTGAGGTTTTAGAAGAATTAGAAAAATGGTCAAAAATCAGATTAGCTTATGATGGTTATGAAGGTTGGGTTGATCCTAAACAATTTTTAGAAGTTTCTGAAGAGGAATACAATCAAAATTTAGACGAAAAATTTGCAATTAACGCCTATAATCAAGCTTCTGAAAATGGACTACCTTTCACATTAACTTTAGGTGCTGAATTACGTGCGTTAAAGGAAAATAAAATCAGAATAGGAGAGAAGTGTTTTGAATATTATGGCGTTTATACTTCAACAAAAAAGTCGAAAGAACAATTAGTTGAGCTAGCTAAATTATATTTAAACGTGCCGTATTTGTGGGGAGGAAAATCGACTTTCGGGATTGATTGTTCTGGTTTAACACAACAAGTATATAAATTAGGAGGATATGAATTACCACGAGATGCGTATCAACAAGCTGAGTTAGGTGAAGTTTTAAGTTTTGTAGAAGAAGCTGAACCAGGGGATTTAGCTTTCTTTGATAATGCGGACGGAAAAATTATCCATGTCGGAATTATTTTAGGTGATTATAAAATAATTCATGCTCACGGAAAAGTTAGGATTGATCCTTTCGATTCAAACGGAATATTTAATACTGATTCTCAAAAATATTCTCACAAATTAAGATTTATCAAAAAAGTTATATAAAATAAAAACCACTTCTCTTGAAGTGGTTTTTTTATTTTTCAATACTGGTTTCCCAACCATCATATTCTCCATTATAAGTTTTAGCTAAATTCATTAAATCAATTGTAACATCATTTATACTTTTCCAGTCGATAAAATCACTTCTTGAAATGTTTAATGAATAAGATAAATCTCCTAATTTTTTATCTAAATTTTCAGCAATAATTTTAAAATTATTTGATTTAGCTTTCTTTATAAATTTAGTTCGATCTATTTTCGAATTAAAATAAATCCAATGAAAAACTTCTCTTTCCTTTGATAAATCATCACCTTGTTCTTCGATATAAGTAATCAAATCTAAATTCTGAATCATTTGCATTTCATTTTCATCAGGAAACAAGAAATTTAAATATTGATTCCAATCTTTATCTGTTTGTAAAGATATATCTAAAGTATAATTAGGAATAAAAGAGGATAATTGTTGTTTATTTTTAGCTAAATTGAAATTGAAATTCGTGTAAAAAAATA
The DNA here is from genome assembly GCF_003687725.1 of Faecalibacter macacae. Classification (GTDB taxonomy): domain Bacteria; phylum Bacteroidota; class Bacteroidia; order Flavobacteriales; family Weeksellaceae; genus Empedobacter; species Empedobacter macacae. Next base: position 159,494 of record NZ_RDOJ01000002.1, on the reverse strand, counting down.
GATTCTATTCCCATTTCCAGTAGTTCTTCCAGCGTAATAAATTAAATTATCTCTAAATAAAATTTCTAATAATTTATCTTCTAATTTAACTAAATCATCATGTTCATCGAAGCTTGATAAGCCATCTTCTTGTGGTGATTTTAGTTTTATTTTTATCGATAATAATTGATCAGCTTCAGAAACAGGAGCAACTTTCGCTAATTCTAAATCTAAAAAATTAGAGTATAAAAGTTCTTCGTAATTAGAAATATAAAAACTCCAATTTTCTACTTGTTGATTATTTTGAGCAAAACTATTAAGTGATAAAAAACAAGAAAAAAGTAAAATAAAAATCCTCTGATTAATTGATTTCATAAACTACTTTTTCACCTTGTAAAGGTTTTACAGAAGCAATTAAGATTTCGTCTTCCATTGAATTTTGAGTTGTGTATCTAATTCCGATTTCGCAATTTTCATCGTTATTATTAGCATAATTAACTAAAATTGATTTTGAAGAATTAGCAGCTATTGTCTGTACTTCAAAATTCTGACAACCCGTAATGAAAATATTTTTAATTTCAGAATCAAGATTATTTTTCACTACGATTTTAGCTGAATTTAATAAGTTATATCCAATTAAAGTAAATATTGCTAAAACGATTAATGTAATTGCATTCCATATTATTGTAGTACTTTTTTGCTTACTGTCCTGATTTTGTCTTGAAGCAGCTATTAAAGCACTCGTTAAAATTGTAATTGCAATAGCAGCAATTCCTAATCCAAAAAATGCTCCGCCATAAGCGTAACTTGTGTTATATGTGAAATAAAATGCAGCTAAAAAAATTAAACCACTTATAATTGTTCCGATAGCAATTTTTTTTGCTATTCTAACATTGTTACTATACATGTGCATCATAACGCGTATTCTTTTATAAATTCTTTTGTTTTTTCTAATGTAAAATCTTTTTGTTCTTTATGCGGATTATGTCCACAATTTGGAATCAAATAATCAATAACTGTAGCAGAAACATTTTGTTTAATTTTTTCTACTTGTTGCATTGTTCCAAATTCGTCATTTTCGCCCTGAAAAACTAAAACAGGTGTTGTTATATTTCTTATCTCTTTATAGATGTTCCAATCACGGTAGTTAGGTTTTAACCAAGTTTCTATCCATAGTTTAAAAAGCATATCTGTTTTATTACCGTGGTATTTAGTAACTCTTTCTGCTAAATTAGTTGTTTCAAGTGCTTGTTTTGCATCTCTAATTCCTTGTAAAGTCTCTTCTTCAACAAATACGTGCACACCTTCTACAATTGTTGCCAAAATATTATTTGGGTATTTTGCAGCATAATGTAAAGAAATTGTTGCACCATCACTATGACCAAATAAAATGATTTGTGTTAGATTTAGTTTTGTTATGATTTTATTTAATATGTCAGCACCTAATTCTAAATAATTAATAGGTCTTTCTTTAATTGTAAATGGAGATGAGTCGCCATGACCTTCTCTGTCATATATCAAAACATTATAATTAGTGATTTCGCCTAATTTTTCTGGAAAATCTCGCCATAATTTAACAGAACCTAACGAATCGTGTAAAAAGATAATTGTGGGTAAATTTACATCTTTTATGATGCGCTGTATATGGTATGAAAGTCCGTTGATTTCTATAAAATCAGTTTGTAACATCTTTGTTTTTTTGTGGTGATTAAAGATATAAAAAAAGCCTAAATCTTTATCAGATTTAGGCTTTATCTATTTTGAATAAAAATTATTTAATAAAGTTTTCAATAATTTTTAAGGTATCTTTTTTTGCTGCGTCTAAATCATCGTTTAATAAAATGATATCAAATTGCGGAGCTGTTTCCATTTCGATTCCTGCTTTATCAATACGTTGTTTTAATTTATCTTCACTTTCAGTATTGCGAGAAATTAAACGCTCTTTTAAAATTTCTAACGAAGGCGGATTAACAAAAACAGTTAAACACTCATCACCATAGATTTTTTTAATATTTAAAGCACCAACAACATCAATATCAAAAATTACTGAATTTCCGTTTTTAGTAATTCGTTCAACTTCTGATTTTAATGTTCCATAAAAGTTATTAGTATAAACTTCTTCGTACTCTACAAACTCGTCATTTGCAATTTTAGCTTTAAACTCTTCTGGTGTGATATAATAATAATCTTTACCATGTTCTTCACCCTCTCTCTTTTCACGAGTCGTACATGAGATAGAAAATTGGATGTTTTCCATTGTTTCTAAAGCATGTTTTACCAACGTAGTTTTTCCTGCTCCTGAAGGTGCCGAGAATACGATTAATTTTCCTTTAGTCATTTTAGTATTATAAAACGTTTAATGATTGTTCTTTGATTTTTTCTAATTCATCTTTCATCTGAACAACAAGTTTTTGCATATCAGCATGATTAGATTTAGATCCTAACGTATTAATTTCACGACCAATTTCTTGAGAAATGAAACCTAATTTTTTTCCGTTAGATCCTTCTTCATTTATTTGTTGAATAAAGTATTCGCAGTTATTTTTTAAACGAACTTTTTCTTCCGTTACATCTAATTTTTCTAAGAAATATATCATTTCTTGTTCGTAACGATTTTGGTCAATTTCAACTTTTAAGTCTTCTAATTTTTTTCCAAAACGTTCTTTTATTGTAATGATACGCTCGCCTTCGTATTGCTCAACTTCAGTTAATAAACTCATGATATTATTAACGTAGCTTACCAATTCTTTCTCTAAAACATTACCTTCATCATTACGATATTGGTTTAAAGCGTTTACAGCTTCAAGAATTGTATTACGAATTGCATTCCATTCACCTTCAGTTAAATCATCTTGCGAAAAATTCATAACATCTGGCATACGCATAACAACAGGTAATAAGTCAGCTTCTGAAACATCAGGAGTAATTTCTTTGAAATCAGCGATGTATTGTTTGATTAAATCTGCGTTTAATTTTTGAGTTCTTGCAGCTGGATTTAATTCAACTTGCATTGCGAAATCAACCTTTCCACGCTGAATTTTTTCAGAAATTATATTTCTTACTTCTAATTCTTTTTCACGGTAAAAAGAAGGTATTCTTGTGTTTAAGTCTAAAGTTTTACTGTTTAAAGAGCGAATCTCTATAGTAATTTTTTTCTCTGGTAATTCTAAAACAGATTTACCATAACCTGTCATTGATGCGATCATAGAATCGAAATATTATAAGGCGTAAAATTACAATATTTTAACTTATTGTACAGCTTATCTGACTGATTTATCTTACGTCTTAATTAGAGTTAAATAATAGGTAATAAAAAAAGACCTCGAAAGGTCTTTGATAATTTATATTGAATGAATTAAATTTCCATTTTTCCACACATTACACGGTTGCATTTGTCCTTGGTAATAGATGATATTTTGAAATGATGAGGTAGGGAAGCTAATAAAATCAGCTTTTTTACCTTTTGTTAAAATTCCACGATCTGAAAGATTTAAAGCTTTTGCAGCTCTAAAAGTAACAGCGGCTAAAACTTCTGCCATCGATAATTTTTCGAATGTGGCTAAAATTGAAGCTTGTGTTAGTAAATCGCCCATTGGTGCCGAACCAGGATTCCAATCTGAAGCGATAGAGACGCAACAACCTGCATCTAAAAGTTTACGGGCTGGAGAATACTGCATACCTAATCCGATTGATGCGCCTGGTAAAACAGTCGCCACAACATCTGAAAATGCTAATTCATGTATTTCTTTTTCACCAGAAAATTCTAAATGATCGGCACTTAATGCATTGTATTTTATTGCTAATTTACTTCCTCCAGGAGTAAACTGATCGGCATGAACAGTGATTTCAAAACCTTGTTTTTTTGCTTCATTTAAAAAATAATCACCTTCTTCGACTGAAAATGCAGATTGTTCTACGAAAATATCTACTCTGTTTGTTAATTCTTTTTCTTTAATGATTGGAAAAACTTCATTTACCAAAACCTCTAAATATTCTTGATTGGATCCTTCAAAATCTTTGGCTTTCATATGAGCACCAAGAAAAGTCGGAATCAAATCAATTTCGCATTCTTGGTTTGCCAGATTAATTCCTTCTAACATTGTAATTTCACCATCAACAGAAAGTGCATAACCACTTTTTACTTCGGCAGTCGTAGTTCCTTTTTTTGCTAAAATTTCAGCTCTATCTAATGTAATATCTTTTAATTCGTCTGCGGTTTTAGCTCTTGTTTGTGTTACGGTAGACCAAATTCCTCCACCGCTTTCTGCAATTTCTAGATAAGTTTTTCCGTTTAAACGCATTCCGAAGTCTTTGGCTCTATTTCCCCCAAAACAAATATGTGTATGCGAATCTACAAATCCAGGAAGTACAACTTGATCGGTTTCTATGAATTGTATTTCAGCATCAGAATAGTTTGATTTTAAGTTTTCGAAAGTATCAATTTCAAGAATTGAATCATTTTCAATCAATATTCCACCTTCAGCTATAATTTCTAATTGTTCGTCTTTTAAAGCTCCTTTTAATGGTAGATTAGCTAATGTAAGTAATTGTCGGAAAGGTCCAATGATTTTCATTTGTGTTTGTTTTGCGTTTATAGGTTAAAAATACAAATAAAAAACCTGCTTATAAAAGCAGGTTGTGAGATTATTGTGAAACTAAAATAGTTTGAGTTAATATTGGATCTTTTTTTAATTCGTAGTTCGATACAATTTCTGTCGTGTTTATTGAATCATTATTTATTTCTTCATCAATCCTATTAAAAGCGGAAGCTTCTTGTTTAACTTCTTCTTTTGGTTTGTTATCAAATTTATACGTAAATCCGATTCCTAAAGTTTGCTTAACCTGAGTTTTCATAATTTGATTTTCGTCGTATAATAAATTCACAGCAACTTGTGCAGATATAAATTTATTTACTTTAAAATCTAATTGTCCCCAATATGCTATATCCATATTCTGAGGTTTATCTAAATAATTAGCAAAAATACCTAATCGATTATCGTAAGTAATACCTTCCATAATCTGGAATTTATATCTCGCACCTAAATATGCACCTAATTCGAAAAAAGTACTATCTCCGTCATTTTTTAAACCATAATTACCTTTGTATTGTAATTCATCATCTAAAACAAATGTTACACGAGCAGTAATAGGATGGATGTTTACCTGAAAATTGTCGCTTGGTTTGTAATCGACCCCTAATCCAAAACTTAAATATCCTGGCGCCATAAAGTTTGATATTTTCTTTTTGGGATCTAAACTGTAATCATAACCAGAAGTAAATTGTGTCTTGAAATTCATCGCAGCAGCTAAGTACCAGTTCTTTTTAAAATTGTATCCGTAAGATGATGTTAAGTCGATGATATCATTATTTTTGCGAGTTTCTTCTCCTTGGTTTGATTGTACGCCATATCCTAAAATGATACGATTGTCCCAAATATTTTTTCCGTTGGTTAAATTGAATTCGTAATCTACATTTCCGTTTAAGGCTATAGCGTTTACTCCACCAGCCATCCAATTAGAAAAAGCACTTTGAGAAAATAAAAGTGAATTATTTCCTGAAATGAACCACCCTTCGGTACGACCATCAAATTTGTTATCTTTTAAATAACGTTGGCTGTCTGTAGATACTTTTCCGTCTTTTACCGTTTGGCCAAAAAGTAGAGAAGTAGATACAAACGATAAGGTTAATAATATTTTTTTCATAGATAGGGTTGATTTATAGTTCGTCTAATATAGTTTCAGATTTTAGGTAAATTGATGTTTCGTCTACTTCGTCTTTTTCAAATACTTTTTGAAAATGTTTCATATCGATTGGTTTATATATGATTTGAAGTGGCGATTTTTCAAATACTGAAAAAGGTTGTATGATATCTTTTCTGTTATTTTTTTTCTTTTCGTTCTTTTTTGTGCTATCAAATTTATAGGTTAAACCTATTCCTAATGTTTGCTTAAACTGAGTTTTTTTAATTTGATCTTCGTCATAAGCAAGATTTAGAGTAAGTTGCGTAGACATAAAGTTATTAATTTTCATGTTTAAAACACCAGAATAAACTAAATCAATATTTAAAGGCTTGTGCGAGTAGTTAGAAAATAATCCAATATTATTATCGTAGGTAACATTTTCAAAAACTTTAAACTTATATCTTGCGCCTATGTATGCACCAATTTCAAAATAAAGTGCATCTCCATCTTCACGAAGACCATAATTTCCTTTTTTCTGTAAATCTTTATCTAAAACCATAGTTGTTCTAGATGTGATAGGATGAATACTTAAAGACAAATCTGCAGTTGGATTATAATTTGCCCCGACTCCGACTGTTAAATACGCAGGAGCAAATAGGTTTGATTTCTTCGTCTTTGGTGTTGTTCCGAAATCATATCCTGGTGCAAATTGTGAGCGTAAATTAACTGATGAGGTTAAATACCAACTTTTTTTCCATAAATATCCATACGATGAAGTGATGTTAATATTATCTGTAGTTTTTCGTGTTCCGTTCGTTTTATTATCAAGAAAACCATATTCCATAATGATACGATTGTCCCATAAATTTCTTTTTTTACGATAATTTAATTCGTAATCAACTTTAGCAATAAACGAAACCGAATTTTCACCTCCAGCGATCCAATTAGAAAAAGTATTTTGATTGACTGTTAAAGTATTTGTTCCGTAGATTTCCCAACCAGATTTTCTTCCAGTAGTATCAACTTTCGATTTTAGGAACTTTCTACCGTCAATAATTAGATTACCATTTGTATCTAAAAATTGAGCAGAAGTAAAGACTGATATGAAGATGAATAGTATTGAAATTAAGAATCTCATTCAAAAAAAATATCTTTGTTTAAAATCGGAATAATTTCAAACAAAGATATCTAATATTTTTACTTATGGCTTTTAAACACTTAATTATTTTGCCATCCTTTGAACCATTTAACTAAAGTGTTAATCCAATCTTGGCGATCATTAATGCAAGGAATGTAAGTGAATTTTTCTCCTCCAGCTTCTAAGAATTCTTCTTTTCCTTCCATAGAAATTTCTTCTAATGTTTCTAAACAGTCAGCTACAAAGGCTGGTGTACAAACTGCTAGATTTTTAACACCATTGTGTTTAGGGAATAATTCTAAAGTTTCATCAGTGTAAGGACGAATCCAAGGATCTCTTCCTAAACGAGATTGAAAAGATGTGTAATATTTGTCTTCTGGTAATTGTAAATATTCAGCAACTAAACGAGAAGTCTCGATACATTGGTTACGGTAAGTTTCAATAGGTAATCCACTTTTAGTTGCCGCTTTTAATGCTTTTTTGTCGTGACGTTCAGGAATTCCGTGGTAAGAAAATAATAATTTATCGTATCCTTCAGGTAAATTTTCTTTGATAGAATCTCCTAAAACTTTGATATAATCTGGATGATTGTAAAATGCTTTAATAAATTGAATATTTACATCACTAAATTTATTTTTCTGAACTTCTAATACCTTATCTGCAACAGTTTCTGTTGTAGACATAGTGTATTGTGGGTATAATGGAACAACTAATATATCACGAACACCTTGGTCGTATAATTGTTGCATTCCAAATTCGATTGATGGATTTTTGTATCTCATAGCCAACCCAACTGGAATATCCATTTGTTCCTGAACTTTTTGTTGTAAGATTTTTGAATAAACAATTAAAGGAGAACCTTCATCAGTCCAAATTTTCTTGTAAGCTTCTGCCGATTTAATTGGTCTTTTAGGTAAGATAAAAAGCTCGACGATCATTTTACGAATAAGCCATGGAGAGTCAATTACTTTACCGTCCATTAAAAATTCTCGTAAATACGTTCTTACATCTTCAACATTAGTAGAATCTGGCGAACCAAGGTTCACTAATAATATTCCTTTACTCATAATTTATTTTTATCTAAAAAAATATTGCGTTCTTTGTAGATGTAAAATTACGAAGGAATAATTAAATTCTATCGAAAAAGGTTATCATTATAATTTATATCATTATTTATGTCTGATTTATTAAATCCAGATAAAGAATTTTATCCTGATGATGATTTAAACCACGAAAATACCGTTCGTCCCCAAAGTTTTGATGATTTTGCAGGACAAGGACATATTTTAGAAAATTTAGAAGTTTTTGTAAAAGCATCTAAATTACGTGGTGAAGCACTGGATCATGTGTTATTACATGGACCTCCAGGTTTAGGAAAAACAACTTTAGCAAATATTATAGCCAACGAATTGGGTGTTGGAATTAAAATTACTTCGGGTCCAGTTTTAGATAAGCCAAGTGATTTGGCAGGTCTATTAACTAACTTAGAGGAAAATGACGTGCTTTTTATTGACGAGATTCACCGTATGTCACCTGTTATTGAAGAGTATTTATATTCGGCAATGGAGGATTTTAAAATTGATATTATGATTGATTCAGGGCCAAATGCGCGTTCAATTCAGATTGGTTTAAATCCTTTTACTTTAATTGGAGCCACAACTCGATCAGGATTATTAACTGCGCCTTTAAGAGCTCGTTTCGGAATTAATTTCCGTTTTGAATATTATAATGTTGAACTTTTAAGTTCAATTGTTGAGCGTTCTTCAGGTATTTTAGGAGCACCTATTGATTTTGAAGCAGCGATAGAAATTGCAGGTCGTAGCCGTGGTACGCCACGTATTGCAAATGCATTATTACGTCGTACACGAGATTTTGCACAGATTAAAGGGAATGGAATAATCACCAAGGATATTGCAGATTTTAGCTTAAAGGCTTTAAAAGTTGACGATAACGGACTAGATGAAATGGATAATCGAATTTTATCTACTATTATCGAGAAATTTAAAGGTGGTCCGGTAGGTATTACGACTTTAGCAACTGCAGTTGGAGAGAATGGAGGAACATTAGAAGAAGTGTATGAACCTTATTTAATTCAAGAAGGTTATTTAATGCGTACTTCTCGTGGTCGAGTAGCAACAGAAAAAGCATATAAACATTTAGGAATAAATTATCGAGGTCAAAATCCAATGCAAACGGATATTTTTGATTTGTAAATTTGTTCTAAGTTCTAAGTTCTAAGTTCTAAGTTCTAAGTTCTAAGTTCTAAGTTCTAAGTTAACTGTCATTTTGAATTTATTTCAGAATCTCATCAAGTTTGTACTAATGATGAGCTGTTGAAACGAATTCAACATGACTAAAATGTTGTTATTCTGAACTTATCGAAGAATTTTCCTTTTATATTATTGTATTAGTCGGAAAATAAAACTCAAAAATTCAAATTAATAAAAAAAATGCATCTTCCAACAGAAGAACATATCAAAATAGAAAGAACCCAACGCATTAAAGCAAAAGCCGAAGCGTTGGGTTTTATTTCTTGTGGAATTGCCAAAGCTGATTTTTTAGAAGAAGAAGCGCCTCGCTTAGAATCTTGGTTAAAAAATAATTACCAAGGTGAAATGAATTACATGGCGAACCATTTTGATATGCGATTAGATCCTCGTTTGTTGGTTGAAGGTGCAAAATCGGTAATTTCTTTAGCGTACAATTATTACCAAGATTTAAATCGAAATCTAGATTCTTACAAAGTTGCAATGTATGCACAAGGCGAAGATTATCATTTTGTGGTAAAAGAAAAAGTGAGAGAACTTTTAGATTTTATTCAAGATGAGATAGGAGAGGTCGTTGGCCGTGCTTTTACTGATTCAGCTCCGATTATGGAACATGCCTGGGCTACAAAAGCAGGAATTGGTTGGGTTGGAAAAAACTCGTTGACATTATCTAAACAAAAAGGATCATTTTTCTTTTTAGCTGAATTAATTCTTGATTTAGATTTAATGTACGATAACCCAATGGAAACTGACCATTGCGGAAAATGTACTAAATGTATTGATGCATGCCCAACAGAGGCTATTTTACCAAATCTAGTAGTGAATGGAAGTAAATGTATTTCTTATTTTACAATCGAATTGAAAGATCAGATTCCGTCCGAAATGAAGGGGAAATTTGATGATTGGATTTTTGGTTGTGATATTTGCCAAGAAGTTTGTCCTTGGAATCGTTTTTCATTGCCAACAAAGCAGGAACGTTTTATTGGTCATGAAAGCATTAATCAGTTTTCAAAAAATGATTGGGAAGAAATTACAGAAGATGTTTTCCGAGAAATTTTTAAAAAATCGCCCGTTAAACGAACAAAATACGTTGGATTATTACGTAATATAGATTTTGTGAAACAAAATTAAATGATTGGTTTACATTTTGATGTATAAAATGTTAAAATCAAATTACTATGAAAAATATAATCAATCTTTTCGCACTATTGTTTTCAACATTAATTTTTGCACAAGTTTCTACAACACGTATTAATGAATTTCGTTTAGGAATGAAAAAATCAGAGGTAGAAAAAGTTGTTGGAAAATCCATACAATTAAAATTAAATGGAGGTTATCCTACAGAAGCATCTAATTTTGTGTATAAAGGAATTGTTTATGAAGTTTTTTTCTTTAAAGCTTATGATGATAGTGGAAATGAGTTAAATGATTTTGTAATTAATTCAATTAGATCTCGAGATAAAACTCTAAAAACTTTATCAGGTATTTCAATCGGAAGTACTTTTGATGAGGTATTGAATCTTTATAAAAACAATAGTATATCTATTTATAATTCTTGGAACGAAGATGGAACTAGAGATAAAACTACTCGTATGTTTTCTATAAATGATGATGATGCAAGAACTCAATTGATTTTAACATTAAAAGAAGGAAAGGTTATTGAATTCTTTATTAGTTATTTTGAAGGTTGGTAAATTAAAATATAAAATAAAAAAATCCTGACTTTTCGGTCAGGATTTTTTAATTTTAAATATTCTAAGGAATTTACTTCTTTAAATTTTGGCGAACGTCTTAAAAAGTCTTTAAAAAATGCGGTGTGAGAAGCGCCCATTATTATAAATACTCGATCATCTTTAGAAATAGGAACATTATTCATATTCGCAAACATCATCAAATTTCTATTATAGTATTTCGAAGCTTGTTCTGTACCTAAAGGATATCCATTTACAGAAACTGTTGTTAATAAATCGGCATTTATATTGATTAAAGCGTCTAAATATTCTGGCTGATTGTTAAAATAAAGCATTTCTTTTACCGTCATTTTATCCTCATTAATTTGATTGACTTTTTGATTCTGATTAAATAATTCAAAATATTTATTGTAAGTAATCGAATCTTGTTGCTGTTTTAAAACAGCAGGCATTTGGTAAAAATATTCTTGCTGATAATCGATTCCGTAAATTTGTTTCGTACCACTTAATCTACCAACTTCAAAAGCTAATAATTCTATTTCAGAAGGATTATCAAATTTAATTTTAGGATTATTTAAGTAGTTTTGATATTGCGTGGCTAACTTTTTATTGTAATAAGGTTCACGTTCCACTAAAATAATTGTAGGTTTAAATGCAGCAATTTGTTTTGCTAAAGCATGTACTTGCTTGATATTTTCAGAATTATGTTCATCAAATTCAGTTTTATTAGCATCCGAAGTATATCCCATATGAAATGTTCCGATATTTAGAACAGGTATAGCATCGTCAAATTTTGTTTGGAAATTATATTTTGTTTGTCCAAAACCGATTAAACTTATAAAAGTAAAAAATGTGATTAAAATTGTTTTCATTGTTATAATTTTAATCAAAGTTCAGCCAAGATTAATTTTGTAAGGATTTTAATCGACGCAAAGGTTTAAATAATCGACGAATCAGTAAACGAAAGATTACAAATGCTTTTAATTTTACAAAAAACATTAAAATGAAAAATTATTCATTATCCAAAAGAAATGGAATTCTAATAATTATAGCCTTTTGGTTGGTTTATTTTTTGATTGATTTTATAAGTAATGGATTATTAAATTTAAGTAATAAGAAATCTTTTTTTGCTACTTTTTCATTGTTTGTGTATACAATGTATATCGTTCAGCTACTAACGATTTTATTTAATTATTTTGTTTTAGTTCCTAAATTTCTCAAACATATTACCTGGAAAAATATCTTTATTACGGTTTCTTTATCGTTTACATTTTTCATTTTAGTACGTTATTTAATAGAACAAATACTTACAAATATTTTCTTTAATTCAGTTAATTATTACGATTCAACGCCTTTTTTATATTACGTAATAGATAATTTTCATTTTGCAAGTTTTATCGTTTTCTCGTCGTTGTTTTTATGGATTGTCATTCATTTAATTCAAACAATAGAAGCTAATCGAATCATAGAAAAAGAAAAAAAGGATGCAGAAATTAATTTTTTAAAGGCTCAAATCAATCCTCATTTTTTATTTAATACGCTTAATAATATTTATAGTTTAGTGAATTTTAAACCAGATTTAGCTTTAAAATCGATAGAGAATTTAGGTTCGATCATGAGATTTACAACATATGAAACCAATAAAACTAAGATTGAAATTAGAAAAGAAATAGAATATATTGAGCAATATTTAGCGCTAGAAAAAATAAGATTTGGAGAGAAGTTTTTTATTGAAAAATTAGTAAAAATAGATAATGAAAATCAATTGATATATCCATTTTTAATTTCACCTTTAATCGAAAATGCGTTGAAACATGGAGTTGTTAAAGATCAAGATTTTCCAATTATTATTGAAATAAATCAGAATAATAATCAAATAGATATTCGAGTAAAAAATAAAATTAATTCGTATCAAAAAGATACCTTAACCGGAATTGGATTAGATAATTTAAAAAAGCGATTAACGTATTATTTTAAGAATGATTATCAATTTATTATTAATAATGATGACGATTTTTTTGAAGTGAATTTAAAATTTCCCTTGTATGAATAAATTAAAATGTATCATTATAGATGACGAGCCATTAGCAGTTGAACTATTGGAAAACTATGCGAGAGAAAATCAATATTTGGATTTAGTTTTTTCGACAACAGAAGTTTTTGAAGCAATTAATTTTTTAAAATCAACAAAAGTTGATTTGATTTTTACAGATATTCAAATGCCAGATTTAACCGGAATTCAGTTAATGAAAGTGTTAGATCAAACTCAAAAATTTATATTAACAACAGCTTATCCAGATTATGCTTTAGAAAGTTTTAATTATAATGTTATTGATTATTTATTGAAACCAATCTCGAAAGAAAAATTTGATCAATCTGTCATAAAATTTATGGAGTTGTTTTCGATAAAGAAATCAATTGAATCGAATTATATTTTTGTGAAGTCGGATGGAAGGCAGGTTAAATTATTTTTTGATGATATTTTATATATTGAAGGTTTAAAAGATTATTTAAAAATTTATACAAAAACATTTAAAATTTTGGTGCTTGAAACAATGAAAAGCTTTGAAGAAAAATTACCTCAAAATTTTCAACGAATTCACCGTTCATATACAATTAATACCGATTGTATAAATGCTGTGGATGGAAATTCAGTTTATATTTCTGATCAACTTTTACCAATTGGAGAAACTTATCGAAAAGATTTTAAAAAGATATTTTTATAATCAAAAAATCCTGACTTTTCGGTCAGGATTTTTCTATTTTAAATATTTCTTGTTCTTTGAATTAAAACCATATCTGCAAGTGTCATTGCAGCTAAAGCTTCCACGATAGGAACGGCTCTTGGAACTACACAAGGATCGTGACGACCTTTTCCGTGCATTTCTACCATTTCACCTTCACTATTTAATGTAGTTTGCTCTTGCATTAAAGTAGCAACCGGTTTAAAAGCGACTTTAAAATAAATATCCATTCCGTTTGAAACTCCACCTTGGATACCTCCAGAGTGATTTGTTTTTGTTGTTCCATCTGGATTGAATTGATCATTCATTTCAGATCCTTTCATTGCGGTAGAAGCAAAACCTTCACCGTATTCAAAACCTTTAACCGCATTGATTGATAACATTGCTTGTCCTAAACGAGCATGTAATTTATCAAAAATAGGTTCGCCTAATCCAACAGGAACGTTTTGAATAACACAAGTTACTTCACCACCAATTGTATCTCCTTCTTTACGAATTTGCTTAATTTTTTCAATCATTTGTTCGGCAATTCCCAAATCAGGACAACGAACAGCAGTTTCTTCAATTTTAGAGAAATCGTACATAGAATAATCATTATCTAATTTAATTTCTCCAACACCACTTACATAAGCAGTGATTTTTATTTCTGGGATAAAATGTTTTGCAACTGCTCCACCAACTACCCAATTGGCAGTTTCGCGCGCTGAAGTACGTCCACCACCACGATGATCACGAACACCGTATTTTTTAGAATAGGTGTAATCAGCATGTGAAGGACGGTAAACACCTTTTATATGATCGTAATCGTGAGATTTTTGATTGTCGTTTGGAATAATAAAACCAATAGAAGCTCCTGTTGTAAAACCATCCATAATACCAGATAAAAATTGTACGGTATCTGGTTCTTTGCGTTGTGTTACAATTGACGACTGTCCAGGTTTTCTACGGTCTAATTGTTGTTGTATCCACTCAAAATCCAATTCAATTCCGCTTGGTACTCCATCAATTACACCGCCTATAGCAATTCCGTGGCTTTCGCCAAATGTTGAAATTTTAAATAATCTTCCGAAAGAATTCAAATCTATTTTATTTTTCGAATTGGTAAATTACCGCATTGATATTCATCGTTGCTCCAACAGAAGCCATGATGATTTTATCATTTGCGTTAAAATGATGAGGTTGTAATTGTCCTTTTGCAATCAAATCGAACATTGTAGGAACGGTTGCTACAGATGTATTTCCTAAAAACTGAACAGTCATTGGATCTACATTTTCAGGAGCTTTTTTTCCGTATAATTTATATAGACGCTGAATCATTGCATGATCCATTTTTGCATTAGCTTGGTGCAACAAGATTTTATCAATCTCATCAATATCCAAATTGGCTTCGTCTAATAATTCTTTAATTGCTGGTGGTACATTTTTTAATACGAATTCGTATACTTTACGACCTTTCATATTAATATTTTTGATTGATCCTTCGTAATCAGGATTTAATGATTTACCGTTAACTAAGTATGTCATTTCATCACCAGTATAACTTAAAGTAGCATGGGTAAGTACGCCATACTTATGCTCATCTTCTTTTGCTTCTAAAACTACAGCTCCAGCTCCATCTGCAAAAATCATAGCTGAACGATCGTGTGGATCAGAAGCTCGAGACAAAGTATCAGAACCTATTACTAAAACTTTTTTAGCAATTTTAGCTTGTATGAATTGATGTCCTAAAATAAAACTTTCTACCCAACCTGGACAACCAAATGTCATGTCGTAAGGTTTACATTTTAAGTTTTGGATACCTAAATTATGTTTAACTTTAGCAGATATTGAAGGCATAATATCAATTTGTCTTCCAATCGGATCAATATCCCCAAAATTGTGACCTACAATGATGTAATCCAATTCTTCAGGATTAATTCTTGCGTCTTCAATTGCTTTTTTAGCGGCAAATGTTGCAATGTCTGAATTAAGTAAGTCGTCTTCTACATAACGACGTTCTTTAATTTCAGTAATATCTTCAAATTTTTGAGTTATTTCGTGACCTGGTTTTTCTATTTTTTCTCCATTTTCGTCAAAAAATTCATAATTATGAAAGTGTGAATTTTTAATGATACGATTTGGTAAATAGTGTCCTGAACCAGTAATTACAGAATTTATCATAATAATGAATTCAAGTCTTATATTTGAGCAAAGGTAAACAAAACATTAAAATAGAAAATAAAAATATGCCTTAACTCATTTTGAGTTTTACAAAGTAAACGTAATTTAGCAGAATGAAAAAGAATCCGTCATTAATTGGTCTTTTAATGATACTAGCAATTCTAGGTGTAATTGTATTAGTATATAATTTTGTTTTAAGTAAATCTGATGGTTATGTGATTGATAATCCAAGTGATCAAACAATTAGTTTGAAAATTGATGAGAGTGATTATACAATTGCACCACAACAATTTGTACGAATTGATTTAGAAAAAGGAAAACATACGGTAAAGTATGATATCAACGGGAAAAAAGTTGATACGGTAATCCAAGTACATAGAGCGTCAGGATTATTTAACCCAATTCGTCAAGATTATTACGTTTTTACACGTCCTTATGGACACAGAGAAAATGTAGATTCAATTTTTGCGTCAAGAAATATAGCAATCGACGATAAAGCTTATTTAGGATTAATCACGAAAGAGCAAGGATTGTATATCGAAGATTTTTATTATAATTTAGATCAAGATTATCCAAGAATATTTTTGAAAAGTGGAGAGAAGAAGACAGACTTATCTAAGATATTTAATAAAGAAGATTTTAAACAGTTTTATTTCGAAAATTACCAATAAAACATACAATTTAGAAAACTAAAAATGGCAAAACACGATAATGTTACTCCATACGAAGCGTCTGATTTAACAAAGAAAAAACAAGTTGAACAGATGTTTGATAATATTTCTCCGAAATATGATTTATTAAACAGAATTTTATCTGGAGGGATCGATATTCAATGGAGAAAAGATGTAATTAAAATGGTGCAATCTGCAAAACCAGCAACTATTTTAGATATCGCAACTGGTACTGGAGATTTAGCTATTATGATGGCTAAAAATACGAACGCACAAATTACTGGTTTAGATTTATCAGCTGGTATGTTAGAAGTTGGTCGTAAAAAAGTAGAAGCTGAAGGTTTGAACAATCGCGTTACAATGATCCAAGGTGATTCTGAAAATTTACCATTCGAAGATAACTCTTTCGATTGTATTACAGTTTCTTTTGGTGTACGTAATTTTGAGAATTTAGAAAAAGGTTTATCAGAAATTCGTAGAATTTTAAAGCCAGGTGGGACATTTATTATTTTAGAATTTTCTTATCCTACTTCTTTTCCAATGAAGCAATTATATACTTTTTATTCAAAAAATATTTTACCTGCAATTGGGAAATTAATTTCTAAAGATCAGAGCGCTTATACATATTTACCAGACTCTGTTGCTGCATTTCCGCATGGAGAAGAGATGAAAAATATTTTAAAAAATGTAAATTTTACACAACCAATCGATAAAAAACTTACATTTGGAATTGCAAGTATTTATAAAAGTGTAAAATAATATTGCTTGTAATCCGTTGAACACTAACTATGAGAAAGAATTTACTAACTGCAATAGCCTTATCTACAACCACTTTAGTATGTGCACAATTTAGACCTAATTCCGAGCGAGAATGGAATCGTGTAGAGCAAGATGAGAAAAAATTCTCTTTCGGATATTTTTTAGGTACTAATGTTATGTCCTATAAAGTTTCTCCTAAAGCACAAAATAATCATTTACAGAATGGTACTACTGAAGATGATGGGGTTAATAGTAATGGGCTTGTCTATTTAGACCAAGAAAGTAAACCAGGTTTCTCAGTTGGTTTAATAGGTAAATTAAAAATGAATGATTATATAGCTGTTAAAACAGAACCAACCATTCATTTTACACAAAGAACACTTATATTTAATAATATTGAAGTATTATCTAACCAAGATCCTGATGTTCATAAAAGAGAAGTGAAATCTACATATTTAGAAATTCCTTTACTATTGAATTTTTCAGGAGATCGGTGGTTTAATACAAAACCTTATATACAAGGAGGTGTAGCTTATGTTAATAATTTACAATCGAATGAAGATAAAGAAGATGATAACGAATTAGGTGTTTTTAGAACAAATACACATAATTTCAGCTGGCAAGCAGAGATGGGAATCGAAATTTATTTCAAAAGATTTAAATTAACTCCATCAGTTAAAGGATTATTTTTCTTTAATAATGAACTTGTTCCAGATAAAGAAACAACTATTGGATATTCGAATACACTAAATTCGTTACAAACAAGAGCTGTTGTTTTTTCATTGAAATTTGAATAAGAATTATATTTTAAAACCATAAAGAAATAAATTTAATAACCATGAATTTTGAACTTAACGAAGAGCAAGTAATGATCCAACAAGCGGCTCGTGACTTTGCTAAAACAGAATTATTGCCAGGAGTGATTGAGCGTGATGAAACTTCTACTTTCCCTTACGATGCTGTAAAGAAAATGGGTGAGTTAGGATTTTTAGGTATGATGGTTGATCCAAAATACGGTGGTTCAGGTTTAGATAGTGTTTCTTACGTTATAGCGATGGAAGAAATTGCTAAAGTAGACGCTTCTGCCGCAGTTGTAATGTCTGTAAACAATTCGTTGGTTTGTGCCGGAATGGAAAAATATTGTTCAGAAGAACAAAAAGAAAAATATTTAGTGCCATTAGCTACAGGAGAAGTAATAGGAGCTTTCTGTTTATCTGAACCAGATGCAGGATCTGACGCTACATCTCAAAAAACTACAGCTGTAGATATGGGAGATTACTATTTATTAAACGGTACAAAAAACTGGATTACAAATGGAGGTAATGCTTCAACATATTTAGTTATTGCACATACGCACCCAGAAAAAGGTCATAAAGGAATTAATGCTTTCATCGTTGAAAAAGGATGGGAGGGATTCGAAATTGGACCTAAAGAAAATAAAATGGGAATTCGCGGATCTGATACACACTCTTTATTCTTTAATGACGTAAAAGTTCCTAAAGAAAATCGTATTGGTGAAGACGGATTTGGTTTCGCATTCGCTATGAATGTTTTAAATGGTGGACGTATCGGAATTGCATCTCAAGCATTAGGTATTGCACAAGGAGCTTACGAATTAGCATTAGACTATGCTAAAATCCGTAAGGCATTTGGTACAGAAATTATTAATCACCAAGGAGTTTCTTTTAAATTAGCAGATATGGCGACTAATATATCAGCAGCACGTATGTTATGTTACAAAGCAGCTTCTGAAAAAGACGCAGGTCAAGATATTTCTGTTTCAGGAGCGATGGCAAAATTATTTGCTTCTACAACAGCAATGAATGTAACGACTGAAGCCGTACAAATTCACGGTGGAAATGGATATGTTCGTGAATATCATGTAGAACGAATGATGCGTGATGCTAAGATTACTCAGATTTATGAAGGTACTTCAGAAATTCAGAAAATTGTAATTTCGAGAGGAATTGCAAAATAATTTTAAACTGAAATTTATCATATAAAAAGGGATTCTAATTTAGAATCCCTTTTCTGTTTGTATATTTGCCCCTTGGAAAAAATTTATCAAAATCATGAAAATCTTTAGATTCGGACCGAAAGGTCAGGAAAAATCAGGAGTTATTATAAATGACAAGAAGTATGATGTGTCAGCTTCAGGAATTATTTATGATGAAGATTTCTTTGGAAATACTGAAAAACAAACACAATTAGAAAATTATATTACAGAAAACGCTACTCAATTAACTGAAGTTGCTGATGATGTACGTATTGGCACACCATTAACAAGACCAGGTAAAATTGTTTGTGTTGGATTAAACTTTGAAGATCACGTAAAAGAAACTGGTTTAGAACAACAACCAGAGCCTATTATGTTTATCAAAGCAAACCAATCTTTCAATGGGCCACAAGATGGAATTATGCATCCAAATGGTTCTACAAAAATGGACTGGGAAACAGAATTATGTTTAATTATTGGTAAAAAAGCAAACAATGTTTCTGAAGAAGAAGCAATGGATTATGTATATGGTTATGCTTTAATTAATGATATTTCTGAAAGAGCTTTCCAAACTGAAAGAGGTGGGACATGGGATAAAGGAAAAGGATGTGATACTTTTGCACCTGTAGGTCCTTTTATTGCCACAAAAGAAGAAATTGAAGACGTAGATAATTTACGTGTTTGGTTAAAATTAAATGGAGAATTAATGCAAGATGGAAATACGAAAGATTTTATTTATCGTATACCAAAATTAATTTCTTATTTATCTCAATTTATGTCATTCTTACCAGGAGATATTATCTCGACAGGATCTCCAGCAGGATCAGGAATGGGTAAAGAACCACAAATTTGGTTAAAACCAGGAGATGTAATTGAGTATGGAATAGATGGTTTAGGATCTACAACTCAAGAGATTTTACCATTTAGCAAAGATTAATCTTCATTATTCAAATAAAAAGGTTAATTTTGCATTCGAATAATTCGTAATTGGCGTAAAGTGTCTAAAATCTAAAGTTTATTTAGATAGTTCTTTTGTATTTCGAAAGGAAATTGTACATTTGCACCCCGATCGGATTGTCGGTAATTTATAAAATATTAAAAATCAAGATAGTGGACACGTTAAGTTACAAAACTACATCAGCCAACAAAGAAACTGCTCAGAAAGAATGGGTAGTTGTGGACGCATCTGACTTATCATTAGGTCGTTTAGCGTCAGGTGTTGCGAAGCTTATTAGAGGAAAGCACAAAACGAACTTTACTCCTCACGCAGATTGTGGAGATAATGTAATCGTTATTAATGCTGAAAAAATTCAATTAACAGGAGGTAAATGGGATGATAAATTATACATCCGCCACACTGGTTACCCAGGAGGTCAAAGATCTTTAACTGCAAGAGAAGTTTTTGCTAAGGATCCAGCTCGTTTAATTGAAAAATCAGTTAAAGGGATGTTACCAAAAAACAAATTAGGTAGCAAGTTATTAACTAATTTACACGTATTTGTAGGTGCAGAGCACAATCACGAAGCTCAACAACCAAAACAAATCGATATTAACGAATACTTATAATTAATTCCATGGCAATAGTTCATAAAATCGGTCGTAGAAAGACTTCTGTAGCTCGTGTATATTTACAAGAAGGTAATGGAGAAATCTTCATTAACGGACGTGAGTTAGCAAACTACTTCCCAACTGCAGTATTACAATACAAAGTTGAGCAAGCTTTTATCTTAACAGGTACAAAAGATAAATACAATGTAGATATCAAAGTATTTGGTGGAGGTATTACAGGACAAGCTGAAGCAATTCGTTTAGCTATTTCTAGAGCTTTATGTGAAATTGATGCAGATTTCCGTTTAACATTAAAACCAGAAGGGTTATTAACTCGTGATCCTCGTATGGTTGAACGTAAGAAATTCGGTCAGAAGAAAGCACGTAAGAAATTCCAATTCTCTAAACGTTAATTTATTCAATTTATTAAAAAATCCATTTTCCGTTGGTTTAGCATCTAAACAGTTAAGGCGAGATCTGTTCGACCACTTTTCTGTTGCTTGTTGAGATAACGGAATGTAAACTAAAAAAAAGAAAATGGCAAAAGTAAATGTAAAGGACTTATTAAATGCAGGTGTGCATTTTGGTCACTTAACAAGAAAATGGAATCCGGCTATGGCTCCTTATATCTTTATGGAGAAAAACGGAATCCACATCATCGATCTTCACAAAACTGCAGTGAAGTTAGATGAAGCATCTGAAGCTTTAGGAAAAATTGCTGCATCTGGACGTAAAGTTCTTTTCGTTGCAACTAAAAAACAAGCAAAAGATGTTGTAGCTAAGCATGCTGAAGAAATCAACATGCCTTATATTACAGAACGTTGGCCTGGTGGGATGTTAACTAACTTTGTTACTATCCGTAAAGCAGTTAAAAAAATGAACTCAATCGATCGTATGAAAAAAGACGGTACTTTTGAGACACTATCTAAAAAAGAAAGATTACAAGTTGATCGTCAAAGATTATCATTAGAGAAAAACTTAGGTTCTATCGCTGATATGACTCGTTTACCTTCTGCTGTATTCATTGTTGATATTGTACGTGAGCACATCGCGGTTGCTGAAGCTCAAAAATTAGGTATTCCTGTATTTGCTATGGTAGATACTAATACTGACCCTCGTCAAGTGGATTTCCCAATCCCTGCAAATGACGATGCTTCTAAATCAATCGATATCATCTTATCTACTGTAGCTGATTCTATTAAAGCTGGTTTATCTACTCGTAAAGCAGAAAAAGAAAAAGCAAAAGAAGATAAAGGAGCTGAAACAACTGAAGCTTAACATTAACTTGATGATCAATTCATCGATATAATATAAATTGTAGCTCCTACGTCTTTTTGATGTATGAGCTACTTTTGTTTGAAATTCAAAGAAAAAATAATAAATAAAAAATATTACTATGAGCTACAAAGCAACAGCCGCTGAGGTAAGTAAATTAAGAAACGCAACTGGTGCGGGAATGATGGACTCTAAAAAAGCTTTAGAAGAAGCTGCTGGAGATTTTGATAAAGCAGTAGAGATCTTACGTAAGCAAGGTCAAAAAGTTGCGGCTAAAAGAGCTGACCGTGATTCTACAGAAGGTGCAGTTATCGCTAAAGTTAATGGTGACCAAACTAAAGGTATCATCATCGCTTTAAACTGTGAGACTGACTTCGTAGCTAAAAACGAAGCATTCGTAGCTATGGCTAACGAAATTGCTGATTTAGCATTAACAGTTTCTACAAAAGAAGAATTATTAGCTTTACCATACGCTGGAATTACTGTAGGTGAGAAATTAATCGAGCAAACAGGAGTTATCGGTGAGAAAATTGAAGTTGGTACTTACCAAGTTTTAGAAGCAGCTTTAGTTAACGCTTACATCCACGCAGGAAACAAAATTGGTGCTGTAGTTGCTTTATCTGCAAACGTAGAAGGTGCTTCAGAAGTTGCTCGTGACGTTGCTATGCAAGTTGCAGCTATGAATCCAGTAGCTTTAGATGAAACATCTGTTGCTCAATCAGTAATTGATACTGAATTATCTATTGCTCGTGAGACTTTAGCTGCTGAAGGTAAACCAGAAAACATGATCGAAAACATCGCTCAAGGAAAATTACAAAAATTCTTCAAAGAGAATACATTAGTTCACCAAGCTTCTATTAAAGATGGTAAAACTTCTGTTAAAGATGTAGTAAAAGCAGTTAACGCTGATTTATCTGTTACAGGATTTATCCGTTACAGCTTATAATATTTAGATATTATATCTTAATTATATCATAAAGTGGTGCTTTTTTAAGCATCACTTTTTTTATTGGAACGGGTTTTGTATTTGTATAATTAATATAATTTGTTATATTTGTTAGGATTACAGGCTTATGAAAAGAACTTTACTATTTATTACATTATTAACTTTTTCAATATCGGGAGTTAAAGCTCAGCAAAATAGTTTGAGCAATTCTGTTATTGAACAGTCATCAGTGTCAATATATCCGAATCCTGCTACTAGCCAAGTAACGGTTAAATTAGCGCAACCAAATAAGGTATCTTATATTGCTATTTACTCAATTATCGGAAACGAAGTTTTAAATAGAAAAGTAGATCAATCAAGTAACTTTAAATTAAACGTACAAAACTTTAAAAAAGGTAAGTATATTGTACGTATATTCAATGTAGATGGTTCAACAGAATCTATGTCATTAATTAAGAATTAATATTTCAATTGAAATTATATAGTATAAAATGGTAAATTTAGGTTTACCATTTTTTTTGTTCTAAAATTTTTTGTTCAGGATAATAACTTTTATATCATTAATTCTTTTATTGTTTTCATGTCAGAAACAAAACATAAAAGAATCGACTTATTCTTCAGATATTTTAATGACTTTAATAGATTCAGAAATTAATTTATTAAAAAAGTATAAAGATTATGGTGAATATTTTATCGTGATACAATCCAAAGATTTATTATATGTTTTAAATGAATCTTCAGTAGAAGGTTTAGATTTATATTATAAAAAATTAGGTTGTTATTTGAATAATGAACAAAGAGTATATTTTTAAAGAGATACAATCCTAAAATTGATTTATCGTCATATTATCAATATAACGTAGATAATTGTAATATAAATTATAGGATTTTTGCCTATGGAGAAATTCTAGATGATAAGTATGCATTGGGTTCAATTTATAAAGTAAAAAAAGATGGTTTACATTTTGTAAAACGAGGAAATATTTATGAAGAAAAACGTAAGGATAAAATTTTTTGGTTTCGAAAATTTAGAATGAAAGAGCCTAAACCTGAACCTTCAATTAGAGAGAATTTAGAACAATAAAAAAAGCTGTCAAATTTTGACAGCTTTAATTTTATAGCATATAATCAAATTACTTTTTGATTACTTTCTTTGTTACAATTCTTCCATCTTCTAAATGAATAACTAAAATATAAACCCCAGCAGGATATTGAGCAATACTGAATTTATTTTTTAAATCTGACTGAATTAACATTCCTTCAATATTATAAAGGTTTGCCGATTTAAATTGTTTAGCATTAATATTTACAAAATCAGAAGTTGGATTAGGAGTTACTTCAACCGTAATTTCTTCTTGTACATAGTTTGTTGTATTTAAGAAGTCACCCCAAGTATTATTAGCTACTTCTCCACCCCAAGCCAAAGTTGCTAAATATGGGTTGTCAATGAATGGATTTCTATTTCCTTGAACTTCAGAGATAACTTCGTTACGAACCAATTCGTATTCTGAAGGCGGATCCATAGCATTCCATTTTAAGAATAAATCAGGCATATTTGGATTAGCGGTATTAGTACTATTCCAAGCAACAGAATTTGCACTAGCTAATGTTCCAATAGCATCATTAGGTTCATTATATCTTATGTGCATGTACATAATTATACGCGCAACATCACCAATCCATTCATCTCCTGGGTAAAATCCAGAACCAACAAGTGCAGCATTACCGTTAGAATCGGTATAAGGATAATTACTTCTAGAACTATTCATTTGGCGATCTACAGCTCTTAAATTGTGTGCATCCGTACCAGGTCCACGAGGACTTGTACTCATTCTAGGAACAGCTAATGATTGTGGGTAAACATGTTCTCTTTCCCAGCGACCTATACAACTACCACAATTTCCTGTATTTCTTAGATCGATACTTCTAGTACGATCATTTTTAGGATCATTATCTGTATCATTATTTCCATAAATCAATAATACAGTTGTTGAATCTGCAGGATTTAAATCAGATTGCAACAAGGTATTCCAAACGCCTGGTGTATAATTTATTAATGTAGTGTGTTTAGCAATTGTTAAATCTGATAATTCAGATTCAATATCTTCTCTTATAGAGAAATTAACACCATCATAATAAGAAGGAATTTGTGCAATACCTATAAAGGGTAGTAAAAAGAATAAAAGTTTTTTCATTAATTAATTTTTAAAGCATCCAAAAATAACCAATTATAAACTGCTTTAAGCATATTATAATTAAGTATTAAATGTTAAAATATCCTTAATGAATAAATTCTATATATTTTATTCTAATGTTTTAGTGAATTGTTTTGGTGTAATTCCGTATTTCTTTTTAAATGCAGCTATGAAGTGTGATGGATTTTCATAGCCAAGTTCAAATGCTATTTCTTTAACTTTTAGTTCTCCTTCTTCTAAGCGTGCTTTGGCAATTTCTAATTTTTTATCCAAGATTAATCCATAAACTGTATTGTTATACAATTTTTTAAATCCATCTTTTAATAAATATTCGGA
Source organism: Faecalibacter macacae (assembly GCF_003687725.1). Taxonomy (GTDB): domain Bacteria; phylum Bacteroidota; class Bacteroidia; order Flavobacteriales; family Weeksellaceae; genus Empedobacter; species Empedobacter macacae. Next base: position 134,107 of record NZ_RDOJ01000002.1, on the reverse strand, counting down.
AATAGAATAACGTTGTACGATTTCTTTGATAGATGGTGGATTAGTAAGGTTTTCAAGCAGCATATTCCTTATTTCTTTTATTTTCTTAGCCTGCACAACATTTGATATAAATGGATTCTGTTCCGTTTCTTCTATTGTAGGACTTGAAAAATACAAAGTAAATAACTCGTACATTTTTCCAATTAAATATAATCGTTCAAACTGAGGAGCCATATTATTTTCTTCAATTTGATTTAAAGCTAATTGAATTTGAGGTGTAGAAATTTTCTCTTGATAAAACTGTTTCAGGTTGATATTTGATATAAAATTATCCTGAATTCCATGTTCAGCAAATAGTTGATATAATTTTTCAATGGATAAAACCACAATACAAACTTTACTATCTGCATGTATATTTAAACTTAATGGTAAATCTAAAGATGGATAATAAAATAGAAAACTACGTCCTTCGGTTAAATTGATTTTATAAATACCATTATTAAAATTAAATGTAAGTGAACCCTTTGTACAAAAGTAAAATTGTATATATCGCTTATCAATTCCTTTCAAAATCGTATCAGTGGCTGCTGTATTATTGTCTAATAGAGCGATATATACATCCTGAGAAACTTTATATTCTTTTATTATACTTTTATGGGTATTTTTTATATTCATGGTATTTAATGAGATTAGTCATAAAATCGAGTAATAATTTTAGGAAATCACTCTTAATAATGGATTTAGCTCAAATTTAAGTATTAATTTATAATAATTCTAAAAAAGCATAAATTAATTTTTAGCGTTATTTTTTTCTTTTATAGGTATTTTCTGTTCTATGTTTTAGAGTATTTTTGTATCAGTTTTTACAGAGAATGACAATTAGAGGAAATAAAGAGGAACAAAAATTTTACGTTATCGGAATTAGCTACGAAAAAGCTGATGCCGTAACACGTGGTAAATATACGTTTTTTCCAGAGCAGGTAGAAGCATTTACAAAAGATTCTCAAGCCAATGGTCTTGATAATTTCTTTGTTGTATCAACTTGTAATCGTACAGAGTTTTATGGTTTTGCAGATAGCGAAGACCAAATGGTAGAACAATACTGTAAGTTTACAGAAGGTAATGCGAATGAATTCCGTCAGTTTATGATGGTAAAAGAAGGTGAGGAAGCAATTTCTCATTTATTCCGAGTTTCATCAGGATTAGAAAGTCAAATTTTAGGAGATTTTGATATTATTGGTCAAATTAAAATTTGGTTTGTGCGCTTCAAAAAAATGGGAGCATCTAATGCCTTTTTAGAAAGATTAGTAAATACTGCTATTCAAATTTCTAAAAAAGTAAAGAATGAAACATTCTTAAGTAACGGATCAGCATCTGTTGCTTACTCTGCTGTAAATTTCATTCAACAAACTCAACCAGATTTAACTGATAAAAACATCTTACTTTACGGTATTGGTAAAATTGGGCGTAATACATGTGCTAACTTAGTTAAGCAATATCCTACAACTAATATCACTTTAATCAATCGTACAAAAGCGAAAGCAGAAGCGATTGCATTAAAACACCATGTAAAAGTAAAAGATCATTCTGAACTTCAAGAAGAATTAAAAAATACGGATATCTTAATTGTAGCAACTGGTGCGTCTGTGCACACAATTACAGAAGATATGATTCCTTACGATAAACAGCTTACAATTATTGATATGTCTGTTCCAGAAAACGTAGTTCATACATTAGCATCACGTGAGTCGATTCAATTAGTGAATGTCGATGGACTTTCGAAAATGGTAGATGATACAATCGCTCAGCGCCGTAATGCGGTGCCTGAAGCGATTGCCATTATCGATGAATATTCTAAGGATTTCTACGAATGGTTAGAAAATCGTGAATTTGTTCCAGCAATTCAATTATTTAAAAATAGATTAGATTTCTTACAGCAACACGAATTAAATAACCTTAGAAAAGATAATATCGAGGTATCTGAACAAGAAATCATGTTAACAAACAAGTTAATGCAAAAGATTACAAATCAATTTGCATCATTCTTGATTGAAAACCGTGATGATTCTAAAGAAACAATCGAGTTAATCGAGAAAATGTTTCATTTAAAACAAGCTTAATACAAGATGAAAACGATAAAAATTGGTACTCGTCAAAGTCCTTTAGCACTTTGGCAAGCCAATAAAGTTGCTTCGTTATTAGAGGCAAAAGGATGTGCAACAGAAATTGTTCCTGTAACTTCAGAAGGAGACGATAACTTAAAACAACCAATTTATTCTTTAGGATTAACAGGTGTTTTTACTCGTTCTTTAGATATTGCTTTATTAAATGATAAAGTAGATATCGCTGTACATTCATTAAAAGATGTTCCTACTGTTTTACCAGAAGGTTTAGAATTAATTGCTTATCCAGAGCGTGCAAATTCTAACGATATTTTGGTTTATAAATCAGAAGAAATCTTCAATAAAGAAAACCGTACAATAGCTACAGGTTCTTTACGTCGTAAAGCTTTCTGGAATCATAAATATCCACAAGATACAGTTGTTGATTTAAGAGGTAACGTGCAATTACGTTTACAAAAATTAATTGATAACAATTGGGACGGAGCTGTTTTTGCTTTCGCAGGATTAGATCGTTCTGAAATTTTAGAAGAATTAAAGGAAAAAAATCTTCATTATAAAATTATCGATTGGATGGTGGCAGCACCTTCGCAAGGAATTTTAGGAATTGTTGCAAAACAAGGTTTTGAAATGCCAAGCTTAAACGATGAAGAATGTGAATTATTCGCTACTGTAGAACGTCAATTCTTAAATGTTTTAGAAGGAGGTTGTACTGCGCCAATTGGAGCTTTAGTAGAGAAGAAAGACGAAAATACATATACTTTTAAAGGAGCAGTTTTATCGATTGATGGACAGGAAATGTTAACAATCGAAAATGAATTCCAAAAAGGAGAATACTTAAATAAAGGACGTGAATTTGCTGAAGAATTAATAGCAAAAGGAGCGGCTGAAATGATTACAAAAATTAAACAAGAAATAGGACAACGTTAATGATACAATCCGTATTGTTTACAAAAGAGATTAATAAAGAATGGTTGATGGAACAATTAGGAACTAAAGTTCAGATTGATTGTCGACCAACTTTAGCGATTGAACTATCAGACGAAAGTTTAATTCAAAATCAAATCAATCCAAATTGTAAACGATTTATCATTACAAGTCAAAATTCAGTAAGAGCGATTCAAAATATAGAATTGGATGGTGATTTCTATGTAGTAGGTAAGAAAACTGCAGCAAAACTGAGAGAATTAAATTTCAATGTGGTTTTAGAAACGGATTATGCGAAAGATTTAGCACCCGAACTTCTAAAAATTGAAGCTGATAAGAGTTGGAACTTTTTCTGTGGAAATACACGTCGAGATTTATTGGTTGATGAATTAACAAAGAATAATCACACAGTAAACGAGATTATTACTTATCAATCGTCACCAGTTTTTTATGAAGTAGAACAAGACTATGATGCATATGTGTTTTTTAGTCCTTTATCGTTCCAAAGCTTTGTTAAAAACAATTCAATTCCAACAAATTCAACTATTTTTACAGTTGGAAAAACAACGACTGCTGAAGTCGAAAAAGTGTATACAAATCACAACATTATTACCGCAGATATTCCATTGGTAGATGTTGTTGTTAACAATATAAAACATTGCATTAATGATTAAAAATGATTTGCTTTTAAGAGCATTAAGAGGAGAAGAAGTAGAGCGTCCACCAGTATGGATGATGCGTCAAGCTGGTCGTTACTTACCAGAATTTATCGAATTAAGAGATAAATACGACTTCTTTACACGTTGCCAAACGCCAGAATTAGCAGCAGAAATTACTGTTCAGCCAATTCGTCGTTTTCCATTAGATGCGGCTATTATCTTTTCTGATATTTTAGTTGTTCCTCAAGCAATGGGAATGGATTTCGAAATGAGACCAGGGGTAGGACCATGGTTAGAGAAACCAATTCGTACATTACAAGACGTAGAAAATATTCCAGTAGTAGATGTTGAAGAAGAATTAGGATACGTATACGCTGCAATGGATTTAACTAAAAAAGAATTAGACAATAATATTCCATTAATCGGATTTGCAGGATCTCCTTGGACAATCTTATGCTACGCAGTAGAAGGACAAGGGTCTAAATCTTTCGATAAAGCAAAATCTTTCTGTTTCAAGAACCCAATTGCGGCTCATATGTTATTAGAAAAGATTACACAAACTACGATTGATTACTTATTAAAGAAAGTAGAACACGGAGCTAATGTAATTCAGATTTTTGATTCATGGGGAGGAATGTTATCTCCAGCAGATTACGATGAATTCTCTTGGAAATACATTGAAAGAATTGTGAACGAACTTTCTAAAGTAGTTCCGGTTACAGTTTTTGCAAAAGGATGTTGGTTTGCTTTAGAGAAAATGGCAGATTCTAAAGCTTCAGCTTTAGGAGTTGATTGGACAATTACTCCAGAATTAGCTCGTCAATTTACAGGAAACAAGAAAACGTTACAAGGTAACTTTGATCCAGCTCGTTTATTATCTCCACCAGAGAAAATTCAAGAATTAGTAGTTGATATGATTGACCGTTTTGGTACACAAAAATACATCGCTAATTTAGGCCACGGAATTTTACCAAATGTACCTGTAGAAAATGCACAAGCATTTATCGAAGCAGTAGTAAATTACAAGAAATAATATTCATATTTTTCGATATATTGTTAAAGAGCTCATAATTGAGCTCTTTTTTTATGTATTTAACAAAATATTGATAATAAATCCTTTCATAGTCAAGTAAAATTACTATATTTTAGCTTTAAATAATATTACAACATAATTCTCAAAATGAAAAAGCATATATACATAGCAGCAATCTTAGGAACAGCGCTATTTTTCCAATCGTGTGATAATTCTAAGAATGGAGGTACAACAGAATCACCAACAAATATGGGAGATTCTATCGTTGAGGTTGATACATTAAAAGTCGTGGAAAAATTAGGAAGCCCGACTGATGTAAAAGCTGATCCAGGTATATATCAAATTAAAACATTGAAATATGCATACGATGAATTAAATCAATACATCGATGCTAAGACAATGGAAACGCATTATGGTAAACATTATTTAGGATACATTAATAATTTAAATACAGCTTTAAAAGAGGCTAATAATAACGAAAGTAATATCGTTAAGTTGTTAAAGAGCGAAGAAGCGATGAAAAATAATGCAATTCGTAATAATGCAGGTGGATATTATAATCACTTATTGTATTTTGATATTATGTCGCCAAATCCTGTACAATTAGACGAAAAGAGTGCTTTATTAGCTAAGATTAATGAAACTTTTGGTTCTTTAGACGAATTAAAATCAAAATTAAAAGAAGCAGCTACTAAAAGATTTGGATCTGGATGGGCTTGGTTGATTGTTAAAGAAGATGGTACTTTAGCAGTAACTTCAACTCCAAATCAAGATAATCCATTAATGTCTGTGGTAGAAGAGAAGGGTACTCCTATTTTAGGAATTGATGTATGGGAACATGCTTATTACTTAAAATATAAAAACTTAAGAGCAGATTATGTTGATGCTTTCTTTAGTGTTTTAGATTGGAAAGAAGTAGAAAATAACTACAGTAAAGTAGCAAAATAAAATAATAATATTTATATGTTTTTTAAAGCGATTTCAATTTTGAAGTCGTTTTTTTTTATACTTTAAATTCGTATAACGAAAGTATATGGTATAAAAAAAAATCCCCAATCAAATGATTGAGGATTTTGAAGTATGTTGAATAATAAATTATTCTTCAGTTTGTGCTTCTTCAGTAGCAACTTCTTCTTTAGCTTGTTTTTTCTTATCCATTGCGTAGATAGGATTGTCAAAGTTAAAGATAGAACCTTCTTCTTTGTTAGCGTTAGCTGCTTTTTGAGCATCTAATTTAGCCATCTCAGCTCTAGTTTTAGCTGCTTCTTCAGCTGCTTTGATAGAATCTGCATCTGGAACAATTGCGAAATCGAAATCAACTTCAACAGTTCTGTGGAAACGTACTTTAGCAGTATATTTTCCTAGACGTTTAATAGTGTTTCCAGGGATTTTGATGTTTTTCTTCTCAATCTCAACACCAGCTTTAACTAATGCTTCAGCTAAGTTAGCATTGTTAACAGATCCAAATAATTTGTCTCCGTTTCCAACTTTAGCTTCTAAATTAATTACTAAACCTTCTAATTTAGCAGATTTAGCTGTTGCATCAGCGATTAATGCAGCTTCTTCAGCTTTACGAGCTTCTAAAACTTCATTTAATGCTGTTACGTTTTTAGGAGTAGCTACAGTAGCTAAACCACGTGGAATTAAAAAGTTACGAGCGTATCCAGGTTTTACTGAAACAATTTCGAATTCAAAACCTAAACCATCTACATCTTGTTTTAAAATTACGTTCATGATAAAATTTCTTTTAGGTTTTTAATTATTTTAATTGGTCACCGATAAATGGCATTAATGCTAAGTGACGTGCTCTTTTAATAGCTTTAGAAACTTTTCTTTGGTATTTTAAAGAAGTTCCTGTGTAACGACGAGGTAAGATTTTACCTTGCTCGTTTACGAATTGTAATAAGAAATCAGCGTCTTTGTAGTCAACGTATTTGATTCCGAATTTTTTGAAACGACAGTATTTTGTGTTAGATTGTGTTTCAATATCTAATGGAGATAAGTAACGGATTTCTGATTCGCTACCTCCTGCTGCTTTTTTTGCTAAATCGTCGATTGCCATAGCTTTGATTACTTGTTAGAGTTAGACTTTAATTTTGTTCTACGCTTTTCAGCCCATTCGATACCGTGTTTGTCTAATTTCACAGTTAAGAAACGGATAACACGCTCATCACGCTTGTAAGCAACCTCTAATTGAGATACTAAGTCAGCATTTTCAGATTTAAACTCTACTAAGTGGTAGAATCCATTTCTTTTGTTCTGAATTGGGTAAGCTAATTTTTTTAGTCCCCAATTTTCAGCAGCAACGATTTCACCTCCGTTAGAAGTAACGAAATCATTGAATTTATTAACTGCTTCCTCTACCTGAGAGTCAGATAGAACGGGAGTTAAAATGAAAACAGTTTCGTAATTTGTCATTTTAAAATTGTTTTATTATGATTAATACTTTTTTTACGAGGTGCAAATATAAGAACATTTATTTGAATTATCTTAATATTGATTAAAATTTTATATAGCAATATTTTATAATCTATTTGTGTTTAAACATTTTTTAAATAGATAATTTTTTATAAAAAAAAATATCAAATGCTTGTTTTTATTAAAAACTATGTTACTTTTGTGTCTATAAAAGGCTAATGGCTTTTTCATAGGTTTAGGTTGGTTAAGGTTAAAGCCCTCACTTTTGTGAGGGCTTTCCTTTTTTATATATCTTAAAATGTGCTTAGAATTAATATTTAAACTGATTATATATAAAAAAAAGAGAGTGAATATATTCACTCTCTTTCTTTTATTGATTTACTTTTAGTTTAAAATAATTGGTAAGATAATCCCCAAAAGATTGGTAAATTAAATAAACCATTATTTCTACCATAGCTTGGTATGACTAAAGGATCTATATCTTCTTGTTTTTTACTTCCAATATATACCGCTGGGTGAATGGAGAAATCTGCGTATAATTTTTTGTGTAATTGTAAGCGACCTCCAATAACAACTTCAACCCAATATGAGCTTACAGAAGCTTTTTCTTTAGAACCTTCTCCAATCATTTGATTTGTATAAATGTCCTTGATAGGATATAAATCAATTTTTTGGTTATATGCTGAATAAGCTAATCGCCCACCAACATAAAATCCATTTTCAGGATTTTCAGACTCTTGAGTAAAAAAATAGTTAACACCAACTTTTCCGAAGAAACCATCAACGTTTACATCCCAATGATTTTCTTTAAAAGTATTCTTTTCAAAACCAAATTCAGCTATTGCATGTATTTTTGGTTTAATTTGATAACTAACAAAAGCTTGACCACCTTGTTTATCCGAGAAAATTGATTGTGCAGGAGTAGATAAATCGACTCCAATATATAGATGTCCTGGATTTTTTATTTTAACAATACTATCTTTTGCTATTGTATCTTGACCAAAAGCAAAATTAATAGCTACGAGGTTCAGCAAAAATGTTAAGATTAGTTGACGTTGCATCATCTATAGTTGTATTAACGATTTCTAAATTTTGTATCCAATTGTTTGATGTTGTAAATGTAGCATCTTTAAAAAATACTCCAAATCCACACGCTTTAGAATTGTATTTATTATCTATTTGATAATTTACATAAATTATATCTTGCGGTGCTTGATGTGTTGTAACAACAGTATCATTTCCGTTAATAAATTTAGTTTTGTAAGTAGATCCTTGTTCCAAGATATATTTTATAGTACGATTTTCTGTAGTTAAAATTGGTAAATTTAATACAGTTAAATCCTTTTCATTACTTCCTGATTCGATTAAAAGCGTATCATTTACATAAGCTTTATAGAAAATAGTATCTTCTAAATCTGTATCAGAATTTGGATAATACATCTTTAATGTTACAAACGGAGCTTCTTCCGCTAAACAGATATCATCAGGCTCGCAGCTTGTAAGTGTAAACACTCCAAGTGCAAGACCTAATGTAGTTATATTTTTAATGTAATTACAATTCATTTGGATAATGAGTGGTTTTAAATTCTCTCTAAAACTACGATATTTTCTACGTGATGTGTTTGTGGGAACATATCAACTGGCTGAACTTTAACAATTTTGTATTGATCTTTCATCAATTCTAAATCACGAGCCTGAGTTGCAGAATTACAAGAAACGTAAACAACACGCTTAGGATTCATGAATAAAATGTTTTCAACTACTTTTTTGTGCATACCATCACGAGGTGGATCAGTAATGATTACATCTGGAATACCGTGTTGTTCGATGAATTCTTGGTTTAATACATCTTTCATATCACCACAGTAAAAATCACAGTTTGTAATTCCGTTACGCTCTGCAGCAGCTTTAGCAGCTTCAATAGCTTCTGGAACGGATTCAATACCAACTACTTTTTTTACTTTTTTCGAAACGAATTGTGCAATTGTACCAGTACCAGTATATAAATCGTAAACTAATTCATTTCCTTCTAATCCTGCAAAGTCACGCGTAATTTTGTATAACTCATATGCTTGCGCTGGATTTGTTTGGTAGAATGATTTTGGACCAATTTTGAAGTTTAAATCCTCCATTTGTTCCATGATGTGATCTTCTCCAGCAAAAACTTGAATGTCTAAATCGTAAACAGAATCGTTTTGTTTTGGATTGATTGCATATAATAAAGAAGTAATTTCTGGGAACTTATCTTTTAAGTTCTGTAAAAATGCTTCTCTGTTTTCTTTTTCTTCACGGTAGAATTGAACTAATACCATTAATTCTCCGTTTTGAGAAGTACGAATCATTAAAGTACGTAATAAACCTTCTTGATTTTTTAAATCAAAGAAATCTAAATTATGTTCTAAAGCAAAACGTTTAGCTTCTACACGGATTGCATTAGATGGGTCACGTTGTAAGTGACATTTTGTTACATCTAAAACTTTTGACCATGCACCTGGTATATGGAATCCAACGACGTCGCGATCATCAAAATCTTTCCCAGATTGTATTTCTTCTAATGTTAACCAACGTGCATTAGAAAAAGTAAATTCTAATTTATTTCTGTAAAAATATTGTTCTTTAGAACCAACAATATAATCAGTTTCGTTTTCGATATCTTTAAATCCACCGATGCGAACTAAATTGTTTACAACTTCGTCGTGTTTAAATTTCAATTGAGCATCATAGCTCATATCTTGCCATTTACAACCACCACAAACTCCAAAATGCTCACATTGTGGTTCAACTCTATATTCAGATTTTTTATGGAAAGCTACCGCTTGTCCTTCTAAATAACTACTTTTTTTCTTTAAAACGTGTACATCTACAACATCCCCAGGAATAGCACCTTTAATTAAAACTGTTTTTCCTTCCTCTGTTTTTCCAACAGAAACACCTTTCGCACCTGCGCGTAAAACTTCGATGTTATTTAAGATGATTTTTTGTTTCACTTTTCTTCCCATGCTGCAAAGATAATGATGTAATTGAAATATTGAATCAATAAAAAAATAGAATCAATTTATATAATGTTTATGAAATAAAATAGTTAAAATATTGATATTCAATATTGGAATAAAATTAATATTGTATTTTAGATAAAATTAAATACTTAATATTATGAAATACACTTTATTACTTGGGATTTTTTTATGTTTTAATTCGTTGATAGAAGCACAATATGTAGAGCCAGAAAAAAAGGATAAAGAAGCTATGTTGAAAAAACAAAATGAAAAAATTATTTATCCTAAACAACAATTTGATTCAATAGCTGCAAAAAATATGTTAGCGATGGGTAAAGGTAAAATTAAAGGGGTCGCTTTTACTAGAGCAAGAGAAAATAAAAATTTTGGATTAAAAACGGGAGAGAAAATTTTCGCAAATAAAATAAAAGTTATTTTGTTCCCAGTAACGCCTTATTTTGAAGAGTATTATGCTTTATGGAAAGATAAATCAAAAAACAATCCAAAAAAGAATACGTATGTTTTAATGAGTAATGATGCGACTCGTTATCGTTTAGAATCGATCACAAATAGTAGTGGCGAATTTACTTTTCCTGATATGAAACCAGGGAAATATTATATTTATGGAACATTAGGTTATACGACAACTTATACAGGAAATCAATATACAGGAAGTGGTTATAATGGTTACGGAGGTCGTACAGATTATTACACGCCTTATGAATATTATAAAGATAGTAGTGAATTTCTTGAATTATTTGTTGAAGTAAAATCGGACGGAGAAGTTGTAAATGTAAAATTGAGATAATCAAATTATAAATAAAAAATCCACTTTACTCGTAAAGTGGATTTTTTATTTGAAATTTATTCTTCTAATAATTTCTTTATATCTTCAATAACCATTGTAACATCTGGATGATAAGTTCCGTTTAAGGAAGGGTTAACACCAGCTGCATCAGTATAATTTAAGCCAGAATAATATAATTTAGGAATTCCATGTCCATTAACTCGCGAACGTATTTTTCCTTGTTTATCAACCAATGCAAATTGACCACTGTGGTCTAAACTTTTAGCATCATCTTTTGCATCACCCAAATAAATATTAAACTTTTTGCTTACTTCTTGGATATAATCACGTTCAGCAGTTAACATATACCAATTCGGAGATTTAGCCTGAATTTGTTTATAATGTTGTAGTAAACGTTCAGGTGTATCACGTTTAGGGTCAATTGTTATCGAAACAATACCAAATTGTGGATCGTTGATTGAATCCTCGATAATCCTAAGGTTCTGTTTCATTACTGGGCAAATTGTAGGACAACTTGTAAAGAAAAATTCAACTAAGTAAACTTTTCCTAACATGTCTCGTTCCGTAAATTTTTCACCGTATTGATTGGTCATCTCAAAACTAGGAACATCCATTATTTTAACTAAATCACTTTCAGATTTGGACTTGTTCCAAAAAATAAAACCAATAACAAGAGCAATTATCGCAATTACTCCAATCAGTTGTTTATTCATTAATATATTGTTCTGGATTTTCTAAGAATTTTTCTTTACACATTGTGTTACAAAAACCATATGTTTTTCCTTTATAGTCTGCTGTGTCTTTTAAATGATCTGCAGTTGTCATTCCACAAATAGGATCTAATTCATTTACAACTTCTACATTTAAAGCATTACCAGCCGACATTTCATTATGTGTTTCTTCAACAACATGTACTTCAACTTCATTTTCAGTTTTAGCTTCTTTAGAGCAAGAGATTGCTACGATAGATAAAGTGATAACTGATAATATTTTAATTATTTTCATTTGTCAAATGTTTTAGAATTTGATGCAAATTTATGAGCTATTTATGGATAAAAAAATGATTTACTACATTCTGAATCAAAACATTTCTTAAATTCTTACAAATGATTATTCACTCTCAAAAAGTTTAAGTAAATTTAATTGAAGTAAAACCAATTTAAATGATAAAGAATAATGGCCGAATTTGATTTAAAGGATTTAGAAACAATTAGTAATAAACAACAAGTTATTGACTTTTTAGTTGAACATGATATAATTAAAGAAAAGAAATTTAGAAAACAATTAGAGTATGATAAATTGGTAGCCGAATTACAAGTAGAATTGGTTCGTTTACAATCATATGTTGTAGATAATATTAAGCGTGTACTTGTAATTTTAGAAGGTCGTGATGCGGCTGGGAAAGGAGGAACAATTTCTCGTGTTACGCAGAATATGAATCCAAAAAAGTATAGAGTAGAGGCTTTGCCTAAACCAACGGCAATAGAATCTGGGCAATGGTATTTTCAGCGATATTTTAAGAAATTACCTAATGAAGGTGAAATCGTTTTCTTTGATCGTTCTTGGTACAATCGCGCGGTAGTTGAACCAATTTTTGGTTTTTGTACTGATGAACAATATGACAAGTTTATGAAACAAGTTAATGAAGTTGAACATTTACTGATTGAAGATGGAATCGAAATCATCAAAATTTATTTATCTATATCAAAAGAAGAACAAGCTGCAAGATTAGAAGAACGCAGAACAGATCCTCTTAAACAATGGAAATTAGGAAGCTTAGACAAACAAGCACAAGAAAAATGGGACGATTACACGAAATATATTAGTTTACTATTTGAGAAAACAGGTACGAAAGAAAATCCTTGGATTGAAATTAAAACTGACAGTAAAAAAGAAGCTCGCTTAGCGATGATGAGGTATTTATTATGCAATATTAAAGGCTTTGATCCAAAAGGAACAACAGCAGATGATGAAGTAATTATAAAATACGAATAATTATGTTTAAGATTTTAGCACGATTTAACACAGTAATTGAAGCTGATATTATTAAATTATTATTAGAATCTGAAGGGATTGAAAGTACAGTTCTTGACGAGAATCTTTCTTATACCATAGGTTCCACCTTTTCGCAAGGTATTCGCTTGCAAGTGAAGGATGAAGATTACGAAAAGGCTTTAAAAATTTACAGAAAAAGTCAAGATTTTCACGACAATGATTTGGATTGTTAATAAAAATAATTAATTTTGCATTCGCATTGCTCAACCTCTGGCGAAAGACGTTTAAGTTGGTCAATCTAAATAAATTCGATTATTACAATGGAAAATTTAGTTAAATACGTACAAGAGAAATACGTAGCTAAAAAAGAGTTCCCAGCTTTCGCAGCAGGTGATACTATTACAGTTTATCAAGAAATTACAGAGGGTGGAAAAACTCGTGTTCAGTTCTTCAAAGGTGTTGTTATCCAAAGAAGAGGTCAAGGAACAACTGAGACTTTCACAATCCGTAAAATGTCTGGAGATGTTGGTGTAGAGCGTATCTTCCCAATCAACATGCCAGCTTTACAAAAAATTGAAGTTAACAAGAAAGGTAAAGTTCGTAGAGCTCGTATCTTCTACTTTAGAGCATTACGTGGTAAAAAAGCACGTATCAAAGACGCTTCTTACAAATAGTAGTTACTTTCTTGAAAAGTATAAAAGCCGTTCGATTAGTCGAGCGGTTTTTTTTATACAAAATATTTGGGCGTTCGGGCGGGCTTTTCGTTACAATCTTTGCTTTGTCAGCAAAGGATTTTCACTGCAATTCCTAACGCGTCAAACAAAAAAGAGCAAGTTGTAAAACTTGCTCTTTTTTGTTTAGCCTAATCACTATGGCTTAACTTTTATTGTTCCTAATAATTTAGGTAAAACTGTATTTTCAAACTCTAGTTTAGCTTCATCTAATAAAACACTATAATCGTGATATCTGTTAGAGAAATGACCTAAAACTAATTTACCAACTTCTGCATCTCTGGCAATAATACCAGCCTCTTTCGCAGTTGTATGACCTGTGTAATTTGCTAAATCTTTTGCTTCGTGTAAGAAAGTACTTTCATGATACAATAAATCAACACCTTTAATAATCGGAATAATGTTACGTTTATATTTCGTGTCCGAACAGTAAGCGTAGCTTAAAGCACGTGGACCATCAAAAGTTAAATCTTCATTGTCGATAATTGTACCATCTTCCATCACGTAATCACGTCCATTTTTTAGATTTTGATAATCGCAAATTTCAATTTCTTGATATTGTTCAATCGCATCCATGTTTAGTTTACGTTGTTTTGGTTTTTCTCTAAAAAGATAACCATTGGTGTAAATTCTGTGGTTTAATGGAATTGAAAATACTTCGACTTTATCATCTTCAAAAACTAATACAGATTCTTTTCCTGATAATTCGTTAAAAACAATATCGTAGCTACAATTAGATTCAGTTAATCGTAATTGTGTCATAATAAATTCCTCGATACCTTTTGGACCATGAATATTTAAAGGAGTATCGCGACCTAATAATTGTAAAGTAGAAATTAAACCAACTAAACCAAAAACGTGATCGCCGTGTAAGTGCGAAATGAAAATGTTATTAATTCGGTTAAATTTAGCTTTAGCTTTTCTTAATTGTACTTGTGTTCCTTCGCCACAATCAATTAAAAAGTACCGTTCAGCAATGTTTAATAATTGGGCAGTAGGATGTGAAAACGCTGTGGGGACAGCAGAATTAAATCCTAAAATTGTTACTTCTAAACTCAATTTTATGCTATTTTAGTTAAGAATTCGTTTAATTGTTCAACAGCACGACCACGGTGGCTCATGCTATTTTTTTCTTCGGCAGTCATTTGTGCAAAAGATTTAGTGTGTCCTTCTGGAATAAAAATTGGATCGTATCCAAAACCATCAGCTCCTAAAATTTCTTCAGAAATTGTTCCATTTACACGACCTTCGAAGAAATATTCTTTTCCATCTAAAATTAAACAGAAAACAGCAATAAAATACGCTTTTCTATTTTCGTTTCCTTTTAATTCTTCTAAAACTTTAGCAATATTGTCTTCAGATTTTCCGGTTCCAGCATAACGAGCTGAATAAACACCAGGCGCGCCGTTTAATCCTTCGATCACTAAACCAGAATCATCAGCAAAAACATTAACTCCTGTTTTTTGGAAAATTGTTTGCGATTTAATTGTCGCATTTTCTATAAATGTTGTTCCTGTTTCTTCAATTTCGTCGTGAAAATTAATTTCAGTTAAAGATTTAAATTGAAGGTTTTGAGGAAGCATTTGTTTTACTTCTTCTAATTTATGTTGATTATGTGTGGCGAAAATTAATTCCATTGTTGTTAAAGTTTTTTTGAGTGATACGATATAAGATAAAGCTTAGTACGATTGCGAAAGCTGTGAAAATACCTATTGATACAAAGTCTGTCGTATCAAAAATATTTTCGTTCATCGAGTTATCTTGCATCATGATAAAATAGGATAAACTATTGTTTAGCGCATGTAATATAATTGGCAATGCTAAAGATTTTGTACGGTAATAGACATAACCAAAAATGGCTCCTAATAAACCAGCACCTACAAATTGCCATGGATTTAGATGAGCTGAACCAAAGATAAGTCCACTAATCGCAATAGCTACAATTGGGGTAACTTTGGCATTTAGCATTCCACGAAGAATAATACCACGAAAGATAACTTCTTCGAAAATAGGAGCAAAAATACAAACCATTAAAAATCCTGCTAATTTATAGTTTAATAACATTTCGAAAGATGATTCGAATTGTTTATAAAGCTCTTCTAAAGGACCGTCAGTTGGTATTAGAGTTGTGAAGTATTCACAAAGTGGTAAAAATCCAATCCAGATAAAAACAGCTAAAACCATTTCAGTTATTGAAACTTTATGTTTTATTTCTGCAATAATTGGTTGTGCGTTTGTTTTTAAAATAGCTAACAAAGCTCCAATTGCAGTGCAAATACCAACTAAGAAACTAAGTGGTAGTAATACATGGTTAAGAATTGGATAAAAAAATGCTGGTAGCTGTATAATTCCACCAATTATTTGCATTGTAAAAACAGCTATTATACTATAAAAAACAGCTTTTACAATTCCGAATGAAAATGGATTAGAATCTGTTATTTTTAAATTATCTGTATTATTCATGGTGGTATGGTTTACCCTGCAATATACTAAATCCGCGGTAGATTTGTTCAGTTAAAAATAAACGAACCATTTGGTGAGTAAAGGTCATATTAGATAACGACATTTTCTTATTCCCTCGCTGATAAACAGGCTCGTCGAAACCATAAGGTCCCCCAATAACAAAAACCAAATTCTTAACAGATTGATTCATGTAATTCTGAATATCTTGTGCAAATTGCATAGAAGTTGGTTGTTTACCTTTCTCGTCCATAATGATTACAAAATCAGTATTTTGGATTTTTGATAAAATTTGCTCACCTTCTTTCTGTTTCTGTTGAATTTCAGAAAGATTCTTTCTATTTTTAAGATCAGGAATTTCAATTCGTTGATAATTGATATGAGAAGGTAAACGATTTTCATACTTTTGTAAAAGTAACTCGATTGCTTTTTCGTCTGTTTTACCAATGCAGATTGTTGTAATATTCATGGATGAAATAATTCTAAGTACAAAAATATGAGCATTATCCAAACTTTTAAAACTTATTCGGGATATAATTCAATTAAAAGTTGGACAGGTACAACAATGATTAATTCTGAAGCAGAGATTACGGTCTACGATTTCTTAAAGGTTTTTTGGATTCGTGTGATGAAAGGAAACTTTCCTTTACGTTCAGCAGCAGTGTCTTGGATTATTTTTTTTAGTTTATTTCCGTTCCTTTTATTCTTATTTAGTGTATTACCTCATATTCCATATTATATAGAAATCAAGAAATTATTATTTACGCAGTTTTTACCACAAATTTTACCACATCAGATATCAACAGAAGTGATTTCTTACATAGAAAAGACAACTGAAAGTCAAGGAAAGAAAAAAGTAGATTGGTATTTAATTTTGATAACAATTTTTATGTCGTCTAATGGAGTGCAGGGAATCATTAATTCGTTTAATGTTTCTTACCAAAATGTATATGTGAAAAGGAGAAATTCAAGATCGAGAATAATATCAATTGTCTTGACTTTATTTTTTACAGTTTTTATTGTGCTACAAGTAGCTTTGGCCTATTATACTTCTGTAATTTGGAAATTTATTACGAATGTAGAATTCTTATCAGTGTTAGGTAATTTTTCTTATCTGATAAATTATTTTTCGGTTTTCATGTTCTATTTTATATCCATGTGTATGTTATATACATTTGGACCAAATCATAAAAAAACGAAAAGTACTGTAATTCCAGGAGCAGTATTAACTTCAGTTTTATTCTTATTAACTGTAATTGGTTTTAATCTTTATTTACAAAAATTTACAAATATAGATTTGTTATACGGTTCGTTGGGATTAGTGATGATTATGATGATTTTTGTTTACATCAATGTTATATTGATGCTGATTGGATACGAATTAAATATGTCTATTACGTATGCAAAAAACTACAAAGAGGTTTATTCTTTGAGTAATTCTAATGTAATTGATTTAAAAAAATAAGAAGATTATTTTTTATCGTGAGGATTTAATTTATAACCGCAAGTTTTACAGTATTTAGAGCCATCTAAATGATAATCGTCTGCACAATGTGGACAAACTTCTGTATTTTTTGGGATATCATCTTTTGCTGCTTTATTCATTTCCATCGTTACAATTCCGGTCGGAACTGCGATAATTCCATAACCAATAATCATTACGACAGAAGCCAAAAATTGCCCTAAAGTGGTAACAGGAGCCACATCACCATAACCTACAGTTGTTAAAGTAACAATCGCCCAATAAATACTAATCGGTATACTTGTGAAACCAGATTCAGGATGATTTCTTTCTACCATGTACATGATAGATCCGATTACAACCACAATTAATAAAACGAATGAAAGGAAAGCGATAATTTTTTCGCGACTTTGTAATAATGCAATTACCAATACATTTCTTCCGCGTGTAAATTGTGTTAAACCAAAAATTCTGAAAACACGTAATAAACGTAAAATTCGGATACTTGATAAAAATTTACTACCTGGATAAATTAATCCAATAAAGAATGGTAAAATAGCTAACAAATCAATAATTCCGTAAAAGCTAAAAATATATTTCCAATGTTTTTTGGTACAGTAAATTCGGAGTAAATATTCAAGAGTAAAAATAGCAGTTAACATCCATTCTAAAGCCACTAAAGTTTTGTGGTAGCGTGCATTTATAGAAGGAATGGATTCTAACATAACCAATCCCACACTTGCTAAAATTAGAAAAAGTAAAATGATATTGAATAATTTTCCTATACGGGTATTCGTTTCGAAAATTATATCAAATATTTTATGTTTTAAACGATTCTCTTCGTCTTCTGAAAGGTTTAAAAAAGGAATACGTTTTTTTAGCATCGGTTAGGGATTTGTAAATTGCTAAAATAGAAAAAATATTGATTGTAAAGGTGGATTTTGTGATGGTTGACGTTATGCTATATACAATGAATTTCATTAGCTTTATAAAAAATAGATAAGTATGAACATTCTGTTGACAGGAGGAAGTGGATTAATTGGTGATGAATTGGCTAAAAAGTTAATTGATAGAGGACATAATGTTCGGATATTAACTAGAGATTCTGATTTGAATCATCCCTACTATCAATGGAGTAAAAATAAGATTAACGAAAAGGTTTTTGAAGATTTAGACGGAATTATTCATTTGGCTGGTGCACCATTAATGAAGAGTTGGAGTTCTAAATACAAGAAAGAAATCATAGATAGTCGTGTAGAAACAGCTAACTTATTGTTGAAATATATAAAAGATTTAAATGTGAATTTGAAATTCTTTATTTCAGCTTCAGGATCTAGTTATTATGGTCAGAAATATTCAGATCTTATTTTTGAAGAATCAGCCAAAGCAGGAAATGATTTTTTAGCTGAGGTTTGTGTTTTATGGGAAAAAGCTGCTGAAAAATTTACGGAAGTAAATGCAAGAGTTGTTTGTATTAGAACACCTTTAGTTTTAGCAAAAAATGCAGATTCATTTAAATTAATGAAAATGCCTACACAAATTGGTTTAGGAGCTTGTTTAGGAAAAGGAACGCAATGGTCGCCTTGGATTCATATTGATGATTTATGTGAAATATACATTAAAGCAGTTGAAGATGAGATAATGCAAGGGAGTTATAATGCTACAGTTTCAGAGCATATCAATCATCAAGAATTTATGGAGAAATTAGCTTTTCATTTAGGTCATAAAATTCATTTACCCAATATTCCGGAAACTTTAGTTAAAATTGGAATGGGAGAGAAGGCTTGTTTAATTTTAGAGGGTGCAAGATTAAATAACAAAAAGATTATAGCTGCTGGCTTCAAGTTTAGATTTGAAACGTTAGATCAAGCATTAAAAAATATAGTATAAAAAAGCGTCAACCTTTTGGTTGACGCTTTTTAGTTATTTCTTTTCTAACAAAGATTTATAAATTAAACCTCCAACAATTGCACCGGCAATTGGAGCAGCCCAAAATAGCCAAAGCTGTGGAATATAATCTCCACCAACAAAAATAGCTTGAGAGGTAGATCGAGCAGGATTTACAGAAGTATTTGTTATTGGAATAGAAATTAGGTGAATTAAAGTTAGCGCTAATCCAATAGCAACACCAGCAAATTTTCCGTTTGCGTATTTATCTGTTGCTCCTAAAATAATGATTAAGAAAAATGCTGTTAATACAAACTCTGCTAAGAAAGCAGCAGTCGCATTATAACCATCTGGAGATAAAGTTCCATAACCATTTGCTGCGAAACTTCCAGCAGTATTTGGGTCGATAACAAAACCTGCTTTTCCTGTACAAATTACATATAAAACAGCTGCAGCAGCAATTGCTCCAACACATTGAGAAGCAATGTAAGGCACAAGTTCTTTTGCTTCAAATCTTCCACTAGCAAATAATCCAATAGAAACGGCAGGATTAAAATGTCCACCAGAAATATGACCAACAGCATAAGCCATTGTTAATACAGTAAGACCAAAAGCTAATGAAACACCTACGAATCCGATTCCTAAATCGGGAATTCCAGCAGCAAATAAGGCACTTCCACATCCTCCAAACACTAACCAAAATGTTCCAAAGAATTCAGCTAAATAATTTCTCATAATTAGATTGATTTTTATAGTCTATTAAATGTAATTTTTTATTATTAATTATTCAATTATAAATAGTTATATTTTTTTGTAAAATTTTAGAAAGCTGATATTTATTTGATTATAAGATTATATCGGTTTATTGTATTAAATTTGATTCATACAAAAAAGACATGAAATTTAATTACTACTTACTACTATCACTAACTTTTTTAACGACTCCTACTTTTGCACAAAAATCACTTTCAGGATTTGAAAAATTAACTTCAACACAATTAGATCTAACTTCTGTATCATTCGATAAGGATGCTACCGCAGTTATTTTAGACGAAAATGGATATTTAGATGTTAACGGAGGCGGACATCAATTGGTAACGAAAAGAAGAATTAAAATCTTAGATGAAAAAGCCATAGATGAAGGAAATATTGATTTGATGTATTATGCAAAAAATAATATAGAGAATATTAAAAATGTAAAAGCACAATCAATTAATCTTGTTAATGGAGAATATGTAAGTACGCCTATTTCGGATAAAGATATTTTTGAGGTTGATGTTAATCAATATTATAAAGCTGTTCGTTTTGCTGTTCCAAATGTACGTGTAGGTACAATTATAGAATATCAATATACTTTAAATAGTCAACAATTATATAACATTGATGCATGGCAATTTCAGCATGAATTTCCTACTTTACAAAGTAATTTTAAGTTGAAAATTAATACCAATGCAGATTTTACAAATTTATCCGTAGGGCAACAATTAACGGATAAATATAAAGGTCGTAAAAATGTTGACACTTGGGTTTTGCATAATATTCCAAGTTATAATGGTTTTCAATATGTTTACAACCGTAAAAATGTTTTAGAAAGTATTCGTTTACAATTGTCAGGTTATCTTTCAGACACAGGTTTTAAAAGTACAATTGGTAAGTGGAATGATTTAAAAAAGGAAGTAAAAGAAAGTTACTCTCGTTTACTGAATAATGTTGCAGTAAAAAATTATGCTGAAACAATTCCAAATGGTCAAACAGAAAAAGAAACGTTAGATAATGTTATTACTAAGTTTAAGAATGATTTTAAATGGAATGGATTCAAAGGAATTTATCCAAGTAAAACTCAGAAAGAAATTTTAGATTCTCGTTCATCAAATCTTGCGGATATGAATATTTTATTGAATAGTATTCTTAATGCAAAAGGAATAAAGTCTGAATTAGTGTTATTGTCTTCTCGTAGTAATGGTAAGTTAATTACATCGTTTCCGTATTTAGATCAATTTGATTATGTAGTTAATTCAGTTCAGTTAAATCAAGGATCTTTATATGTTATCAATGCTGTAGAAATTCCTAAAAATACATACAAGTTTACTCCTTTAAATTTATTTAACGATTATGGTTTTATGTTAGATAAAGGAACAGATGAAAACTTTGTAGCATTTAATCAATTTGTTTCAGAAAACGAAGTTGAGTTTAAATACACTTTTAAAGAAGGTAACATTCAAGAGCAACGAAGAGATAGATTTTCTGGATATTTTTATGATGAAGACGAAAAAGATTCTAAAGATTTAGTAAATCGTTATGTAAAATCTCCGATTCATATCCCAAGTGATGAGGAAGGTAAAGAGATAAAGTTTTTAGAAGATAAATATTTTGTAAATAATGTTTCTAAAATGCCTATAAATGGAGGAGGTTTTATTCCATTAGAAAATCCATTAGCACCGTTTATCAATTCATATACTTTCACAGAAACAAACCGAAAAAATAAAATAGAATTCAATTTCCCTTATTATTTTAAAGTTTTGATTACTGTTGATCTTCCAGAAGATTACGAAGTGATTAAATCTGAAGATTTTAAAAAAGTTATAAAAACAAATGACAATTTAATTTATTCACAAACGTATGCAACAGCCGGTAATAAATTACAGATTTTATATGAATTCTATTTAGGTCAAGCTGTTTATCCGGCTGAAGATTATAAAATATTAAAAAAGCATTTTGAATCAGTTCAACAAGAAGCAGCGAAGCAAATTTCATTAAAGAAGAAATAATATTGAAAACACTAATTTGATATACTAATGAATTTTAAACAATTTTTCTGTCTCATATTTTTGATCTCTATTTCAAGTTTTGCTCAAAAATCATTATCAGGATTTCCGACATTAACAGCTCAGCAGTTAGAGCTAAAATCTGTATCATTTGAAAAGGATGCGCAAGCTGTAATTTTAGACGAAACCGGATATATGAATGTATTTCGTGGTGGCTATCAATTAACGGTTAAAAGAAGAATCAAGATATTAGACGAAAAGGCTTTCGATTACGGTAATATAGAATTAAGTTATTATGCTAAAAATAATACAGAAAAAATAACAAGAATTAGCGCGCAAACAATTAATAATAATTCAGGAGAATATGTGAACTCTGTGGTTGATTCTAAAGATATTTTTGATGTAAAAAATGGCGACGATTATAATGTCGTTCGATTTGCTTTTCCGAATGTAAAAGTTGGTTCAATTCTAGAATATCAATACACGCTTTCAAGTCAAAATATCTATTCAGCAGAACCTTGGTATTTCCAACATGATTTTCCAACTTTATATAGCAAATACGAAACGAAAGTAGAACTTTATGGTTTACATACTAAGTTGTTGTTAGGAAAAAGACTTCAGTCAAAATATAGTAATATTGATAAAAAGGCTTATTTATTTGAATTAACAAATATACCAAGTGTAAAAGAATTGAAGTATGTATATAATGCAAATAAAGTTTCTGAAAGTATTCGTTTACAGTTCACTAAATATGATACATATCCTGAGTTTCGTAAAGATTTTGAAAAATATAATTTATTAAATGAAAGCGAATTTGCTGTAAAGAATTATGCAAAGAAAATTCCGGACGGTGCCACGGAAATGGAAACTTTAAAAAACACATTTAATCAGTTTAAGAAAGATTTTAGATGGAATAATTATAGAGGAATTATTTCGGTTAATGCACAACGTGTAACATTAAATTCAAAAGAGGGTAATTTAGCTGATTTAAATATATTATTGAATGATATTTTAAAACAAAAAGGATTTAAAACGAACTTAATTTTATTAACATCAAGAATTCATGGTAAAGTTTTACCCTCAATTCCATATGTTGATCATTTTGATTATTTAGTTAATTATATTGAATTAAAAAATGGAGAAAGCTTTGTTATTAATGCAGTAGATATTCCAGAAAATGATTTCCGTTTTGCTAATCTAAATTTGTATAATGATAAAGCGTATTTATTAGATGAATCGAAAAATGGGAAGTTTGTAGTGATCAATCAAATTTTATCAGAGAACTTTGTAGATTTTAAGTATAATTTCAGAAACGGAACAATTAGCGAAAGCAGAAAAGATGTATTTAATGGATTCTTTTATGATAAAAACGAAAAGGATTCAAAGAAATTAGTTTCTCGCTATTTAGAAGATCCAATTCAAGTTCAGAATGATGAAAAAAGCTCACCAATTAATTTTGTTAATAATCGTTATGTTGTAGGTCATAATGCTAAAATTCCTTTTTCAGCAGCGAATACATTTTATGTAATTGAAAATCCATTAGAAAAATTTATATCCTCGTATGTTTTTGATGAAACAGATAGGAAAGTCCCTGTTGAATTTAATTTTCCTTATTATTTTAAAGTAAATATTCATGTTGAGGTTCCTGATGGATTTGATATCATTAAGTCTGATAATTTTGATCAAACAATTAATCCAAATTCAGATTTAGTTTATTCTCAACGACAAAAATTAACAGGTAATAATTTAATTATTTCCTATGAATTATATTTAGGTAAAGCAGTTTTTCAGACAAGTGATTATGAAGTTTTGAAACAATTTTTTGAATCAGTTCAACAAGAAGCAGCGAAGCAAATTTCATTAAAGAAGAAATAATATTGAATAAAAAATCCTCCGAAATTTCGGAGGATTTTTTTTATTCGTTTATCACTAAAAGATTACAACCACGCACATCTGAATGATCAAATCTTCCTAAAATTTCAAATTGATTTTCACTGACTTTTTTACCTAAGTCATCGGTTGCAATAAAACTACACGAATTTACATTAGCCAAGTCAATCACATTTACTCCACCAGTTTTTCCAATTCCAACATATTTAAATGGATCTTCAGTTTCACGAATCATCATTCGCATCCAATTTGGTGTTTTAAACGTTAAATCACCACGAGAATACCCTTGACTTAATAATTCAGTCATTCCATATTCCGAATGGATTTCATCCGTCCCAAAACCTTCTTTTAAAATTGTGTGTAATTCTTCGCGCGTAATTTCTTTTTTACGACCTTTCATTCCGCCAGTTTCCATTACAATGGTGTTTTTTAAATCCATTTTGTAATTGTCTACAAAGTCTAACAAAGCAAAAGAAACTCCGATTAAAAGAGCTTTTTTACCTGTTTTTTCGTGCGCAACTAGATTATCATATAACTCTTGATGATTGTATAAATAGAATCCATTTTCAGGGCGACCAGATTTTTCAATCCAATATTCAACCATATCAATTAAAGAAGATCCAGTTCTTTCTAAATAAGAAGGAAGTAAAGCGAAAATAGTATAATCCGAAAGTGGACCATAAAATTGCTCAAAGCATTTTTCTAAACTATAATGATACAAAGCCAAATCCGTTACCATATGTCGGCTCGTAGCCATACCAGTAGTTCCGGAGCTAGTAAAAGTTTTCTCCACAGGATTATTTCCTGTGATGATATCAAATTGTTTAAAAAATTTAATAGGTAAAAACGGAATGTTTTCAAGTTCTGAAACCGAATCAATATCAATTTTTAGATTTTCGACAAACGATTTATAAATAGGATTATTTATCGCTTGATGTCTAAAAACTTCTAATGTTTTGATTTTAAAATCTTCTTCAGATTGAATTGAAAATATACTTTTAGCTTCTTGCATGCAGCAAAATTACAAACATTTCAGGATTTAAAAACTATTGCTGATTTAGTTTTACAATCGTTTTATTTGCTCGATATAAATGATCTCCTAATTGCTCGTAATGTTGTATTAATTCTTTATAATACATCGCACTTAGGGCATTTAGATTTTCTTTATCAATTGTTCTTAATAAATTATTATCAGCGTCTTTATAAGTTGAATTGATTGTTTTTTCGATATTTTCAGCTTCTTTGATTGATAATTCTAAATCATTATCGTTCAAATTTTGATTTAAAACAGTTGTGGCTTGGTCTAAACTTGATTGTAAACTAACTAAATAATCACGCATTTTAGGTGTAAAGTAACTATTAGTTAATCTTCGTTTTCTGTGTATAACGGCTATTTTAATTGCAATATCGCCAACACTTTCTAAGTGGTGCGAAAGTGTAATTAACTGGTGTAACTCTAATCTATTTTCGTTTGGTAAATCAAGACTTGAAATGTCATTTATAAAATCGTTTACTTCAATTTCTAAATCATCACCTTCTTTTTCTAATTGATATATTCTTTCACGGAAAATTATCATTTTATCTTCGTCACTTTCCGTAATCATTCGGCCTAAAGTATGTACAATTTGGCGAGCAGTTCCGGCTAAATTAATCATTTTTTTATTCGCTTCGTTTCTGTATAAATCAGAATTTGTTCCGAATGGAATAGAGAAGAATTCAACTTTTTTATCTGTAGTAATCTTTTTCTTCATTAATAATTGATGAGAATAAGATGTGATTTTATTGATAAATGGAAAGAATAGAATAACACCTATTATATTAACTATAATATCAAATGTAATTATAGTAACACTTATATTATCTGTATAATTTGAGATTTGTTTCAATAGTATCCCTCCTATAAAGAAGAATAGAACAGCACAAACTGTATTAAAGAAGCTGTGAAATAAGGCAACCAACTTGGTTTGATAATTCCCAATAACAGCAACTAAATGTGCCGTAAGTGTAGTTCCGATGTTAGCACCTAAAACCATCATTGCTGCCAACTCAATCGGTAAACCTTTTTCAGCAAGTAATATCGCTATTGTAATTGTAGCAGCAGAAAAATGAACAAAAATGGTAAGTAATAAACCTATTAATATAAAAATTAGCTTTGTTAGAATTCCGAAATTCTGTAGATCTACAATTAAATGTTGAATAATTCTTTCGTCAAAGGCTGGAATAAATTCTTTTATAAAATGGATAGATATAAATAATAATGCTAAAGAAAAGAATATACCACCTAATTTTCTTCTGAATTTAATTTTGGATAGATAAAAAGGTAATGAGATAAATAATAAAGGTAAAGCAATCATTAAAAAATCAAACTTTAAACCTAAGTAAACTAACCAAAGTGTAAGAGTGGTTCCGATATTAGCACCTAATATTAATCCAAAAGCCTTTTTTAAATTAATTAAACCAGCATTTATAAAACCAAGAATACATACAGAAGCAGCTGATGACGACTGAATTGCTGTTGTAAACAATGTACCTGCAACGATAGATGAGGTATTATTATAGGTAATTTGGTTTAAAGTTCGCTTGAAATTAGATCCAGATAACGCTTGTAAATTCTCACTAAGGTATTTTATGGCGAAAATAAACAGTGATATTGCTCCTAAAATCTGTAATATTTGGATAAGAATGTGCATTTAAGTTTTAATAGTTCACAAAAATAATGCTTCTATTGTAAACTAAATATTATGTTTTCTCTAATTTTCCATTTTAATCGAAAAAAAAAGTTTAATTTATTTTAAAATGTAAAAAATTGATAATCAAAATAAATGCTAAAAACTTTGAAAAAAGTTTATTTTTTTTCTTGAAAACATTTGCGAGATTCAAATTCTCGCCATAATATTGCACCACGAAAGAGATACAACAGTGCTTAACACACGAACGTAGCGTCTTTCAGAATTTGAAATTAAAATCAAATATTTTTTTTGCCGATGTAGCTCAGTTGGCCAGAGCAGCTGATTTGTAATCAGCAGGTCGTGGGTTCGAATCCCTCCATCGGCTCCAAAGAAAATAAAGAATAATAGTCGGGGAGATACTCAAGCGGCCAACGAGGACGGACTGTAAATCCGTTGGGTAACCTTCGCAGGTTCGAATCCTGCTCTCCCCACTAAAATTGCCGATGTAGCTCAGTTGGCCAGAGCAGCTGATTTGTAATCAGCAGGTCGTGGGTTCGAATCCCTCCATCGGCTCAAATTCTTTGAAGAAAAATATTATTTTATTGGGGAGATACTCAAGCGGCCAACGAGGACGGACTGTAAATCCGTTGGGTAACCTTCGCAGGTTCGAATCCTGCTCTCCCCACTAAATTGCCGATGTAGCTCAGTTGGCCAGAGCAGCTGATTTGTAATCAGCAGGTCGTGGGTTCGAATCCCTCCATCGGCTCAAATTCTTTGAAGAAAAATATTATTTTATTGGGGAGATACTCAAGCGGCCAACGAGGACGGACTGTAAATCCGTTGGGTAACCTTCGCAGGTTCGAATCCTGCTCTCCCCACTAAATTGCCGATGTAGCTCAGTTGGCCAGAGCAGCTGATTTGTAATCAGCAGGTCGTGGGTTCGAATCCCTCCATCGGCTCATAAGTTAAAGAAGTATAATTATTATACTTCTTTTTTTTATCTATTTATTTTACTAAAAAACTCTCTGTTTTTTATCTTTTACGGTTCTTGTGAAAGATTTAACCAGAAATTATTAATGTGTGCATCAAGAAAAAAAAGCCCTTTTTTAAGGACTTTTTATTTGATGATGTTTTTGATTATCTCTATTGAATAGATATTTGAAATCTTTTCAGTAAATTTCATAAAATCTATTGTTGAGTGTTGATCTGCTTCGTCTGAAATTGTTCTAATCACGATAAAAGGAATTCCGAATTCATAACATACTTGCGCTACAGCAGCTCCTTCCATCTCTACACACTTTGTGTCAGGTAAATTACTTAATAGATTGTTTTTTTGTTCAGAATCTTTAAAAAATTGATCTCCAGAAGCGATTAAACCTAAGTGTAATTTTGGATGATGTATATTAAATTGATCCAAATCCTCTGTGTCGATTACTTGATGTAAATATGAATTTTCTAAAATATGCTGAATTGAATTTTCTCCAAGTTTCAAAAATTCTGAATCTGTTTTGAAATGAGATTTTCCAATTAATGGAATTTCAAATTGAGGAAATAGAGGAGTAGCGTCCATATCGTGTTGGACTAATTCAGTCCCTAAAACAATATCACCAATTTTTAAATCAGAAGCAATTCCGCCAGCAACACCAGTGAAAATTAATTCAGTAATATTAAATTTTAAGATTAATGTAGAAACTGTAGCTGCTGCTGCAACTTTGCCAATGCGAGAATATACTACGACAACATCTTGGTTGTTAATTGTACCTGTATAGTAAATACGCTTACCAAAACGATGTTCTTTTTTATTTTGTAATAGGTTTACAACTCCGTTTATTTCTTCAGGAAGTGCACCCATTATACCAATAATGCGTTGAGCCATAAATTTATTTGAAAGTTATTTTCTGTATTTATAGATAGAACAGTACACCTCATATATCAATATAAAAGGAAGACAAACGATAATTAGTAAAGTGTTTAAAATATGTTTTATCATGTTGCAAAGTTAATTGATTCTTTTTAAAAATATTTATTTAGCAATAAGTTGATAAAAATCAATACACGCATTAGTTCGCCAATTTGTAACTTCGTGCATCTTATAGATTGATATGAAAAAAATAGCGATAGTATTAGGAGTTGTTTGTTTAACGACTTTTAGTTGTACAGAAAATAAAGTAGAAGAAAACGTAAACAAACCAATAGAGGAAGTTGTTGTAACGCAGGAGGAGCCATCTGATATTGTTGATGGAGTAGTAAAAAATTCTGTTGTA
Source organism: Faecalibacter macacae (assembly GCF_003687725.1). GTDB lineage: Bacteria > Bacteroidota > Bacteroidia > Flavobacteriales > Weeksellaceae > Empedobacter > Empedobacter macacae. Next base: position 105,044 of record NZ_RDOJ01000002.1, on the reverse strand, counting down.
AAATGGATTGGTTTTAAAACTACAGAGAAATTAGCTGTAAATGGAACTTTTGATGCAGTGCAAGTGACAGATACAAAAGAAGGAACAACACCAGAACAAGTTTTAGAAGGAGCTAAGGTTAGAGTAGTTGTGTCGTCTATTAACTCTGGAGCTGAGGATCGTGATGGGAAACTGAAAATGATCTTATTCGGTGCAATGGAAAATACAGCTGACATTTACGGTGTGATTAACTTTAAAGGAGGAAAAACGTACATTACATTTACATTAAATAATGTATCTAAAGAATACGAAGTAGCTTCTAAATTTGAGAATAACGTATTTACAATTAACACAACTGTAGATTTAGCTAACTTTAATGCGAACGCAGCTGTAGAAGCTTTAAATACAGCTTGTGGAGATTTACACAAAGGAGCGGATGGTGTTACTAAAACGTGGTCTGAAGTAGAAATTGAAGGGTCAATTGAATTTTCGGAAGAGTTTGGGAAATAATTTTCTTGTATTATAAAATAGAACAAATAAAAAAGCTGCAGGATTTTCCTACAGCTTTTTTTGCGCTTTCAATTTAGATTAAGAGGTGAAACAAAACCAGTTAACTAATTTTCTTCTTGATTTCTTAATATTATCTAAAATAATCAAAAAATTTAGTTAACAACAATAAATTGATTATTTTTTTGATAAAAGTTTAAAAATACATCTGAAAATTATTAATTTGAAAATACTATAAATTGATTTTCAATTAGTTTAATGCTTAACATCAAATCAAAAAAATAGCGTAATCAATAACATGATTACGCTAAATATATTATCCTTTGAATAATTCGTTTAAATTAGTTCCTCCGAAACTTCCAGAACTCATCATTAAAAATACTTTATTCGTTTTATCTAAAGTTTCAATGTAGTTCTTTAATTCTTCTGAAGAAGTGAAAACTAAAATAGAATCATCTCCAAAAGCTTTTTTAATATCTTCAGGCGAAATCATTTCCATTCGTTTAATTTTTAAAGCTTCAGGATCGTAATTTACAATCTTGATATCTGCTTTATCTAATGCTCCTTTGTACTGAACTAAAAATTCAGGATTTAAAGAAGAGTAGGTGTGGATTTCTAAACATCCAACAACTTCTTTTTCCTTGTATTGTGCTTTAACTGCGTTAGTAACAGAAGTAACTTTACTTGGTGCGTGTGCAAAATCTTTATACGCAACAAAATCCTTTGTACGATTGATTAATTCTAATCGTTTTGAAGCTCCTTTAAAAGATTGGATTGCTTCGTTAAAATCATCATCCATCATACCTAATTGTTTACAAATTGCACGAGCACCTTCTAGATTCATTAAGTTGTGATCACCAAAAACTTCTAATGGAATTGGGCCTTCTTCTGTTTCTAAATAGGTAATTCCGTTGTCTATAGAATGAGCTGGAATATTGTATGAGAATTTCTTTAATGCACGTTCAGTATTTTCTACAACATTTACAACTTCAGTATCAGTTTCGTTGTAAATTAAAGCTCCACCGTTTACAATACTATCTATAAATTTAGAAAATTGTTCTTTGTAAGAATTAAACGTAGGGAAAACGTTAATATGATCCCAAGCAATTCCAGAAATTAAAGCAATATTTGGCTGATATAATAAGAATTTTGAACGACGATCTAAGGCTGATGATAAATATTCATCACCTTCCATAATCATAAATTCGTTATCCTCGGTTAATTTAACCATTACATCAAATCCTTCTAATTGTGCACCAACCATGTAGTCAACATCGATTCCGTGGTAGTGTAAACAGTGTAAAACCATTGATGTAATTGTAGTTTTTCCATGAGAACCACCAATTACTACACGCGTTTTATCTTTTGATTGTTCGTATAAATATTCTGGATACGAATAAATTTTAATTCCTAATTCTTGCGCACGTAACATTTCAGGATTGTCAGCATGTGCGTGCATTCCTAAAATTACAGCATCTAAATCTTCAGTAATTTTTTCTGGAAACCAACCTAACTCATTTGGTAAAATACCACGTTGTTCTAAACGAGTTTTAGAAGGTTCAAAAATAGCATCATCAGATCCTGTTACTTGGTATCCTTTTTCGTGTAAGGCAATTGCTAAATTGTGCATTGCGCTACCACCAATTGCAATAAAATGTACTTTTTTCATTTGTATAAAAGCGGTGGAAATTATTCTTGTGTTTTTTCTTTTTCCGATTCATTTAAAGTTGCGATTTCTTCATCTTCGTCAAAATCGTCATCTTCATTTAAATAATCATCAAGAGATTTATTTTTAATTTTTTCTAAAATTTCTTCGATTGGACGAACTTTGTTGAATTCTGGAGATTGTTCTATCGAATCCATAATTCTTTTCATGATTTCATCTGAAGATTCTTTTTCAAAATCGAAAATTAAAGGATCTTTAAATGTCATTGTTGCGTTAATTCCTCTTTTCTTAATTTTTAAACCTTTTTTATCGAATGCACGACGGAAACCATCGATAACAACCGGAATAACAATTGGATTATTTTTACGAATTAAGTGAGCAGTACCACGACGACCAGGAGCAAAAGCTTTTGTTGTTCCTTGAGGAAAGGTTACAACCCAACCGTTTTGTAATGCTTTATCGATGTTATTTACTTCTCTTAAATCAACCTTACGATTAACGTCTTGACCTTTTGCACGCCAAGTTCTTTTTACAGTAACAGCACCAGTGTAAGCAAATAACTTTGTAAGTACATTGTCTTTCATTGTTTCTTCGGCAGCTACGTAGTAAAAGTCAATCTTTGGATTTAATAAATAAACAGGGTTTTTTATTGTGTCAATAAAACCATTTTTTACGCTACAAAATACGTGATACATTGCAAAAACATCAGCAAAATAAGTTTGATGATTTGATACAAATAATACGTTTTGTGATGGTAAATCAACTAATTTTTCAGTTCCAGAAACTTTAAGTTTATTGAAACCGTTATATCTGTTATATGTGAAAGATCCTAATAAGAAAATTAAAGAGCGTTTTAGGAAATATAAATGTCCGAAAGCGTCTCTATAAAAGGATTTTTTATTTGATTTTTGTGCCAATTTTCAAGCTTTTAATTAATTATTAAGATGATATTTTATAACATCTTTAAACTCTTCAAGAATCATTGCAGTAGCTCCCCAAATGTATTCTTCGTCTCCAATATTATATCCAGGAATATCTACTTTGTGTCCAGAGAATTCTTTAATAAAAGATTCAGGCTCAGCATCTAAAAATGCTTCTAAATCTAAAGGAATTACATATTCTACTTCGGCTTCGTCTGGTACAAAATTTGGTTGGCCATGATGAATCGCAATGAATGGATATACTAAGAAATTACTTGGTGGAATAAAAATTTCAGTTAATTGTTTTATTACTTCGATATCTTCATCAAAAACACCAAGTTCTTCAACAGTTTCTCTTACAGCTGTTAAATCTAAAGAAATATCAGTTTCTTCGAATTGTCCTCCTGGTAAAGAAAATTGATTAGAATGTGCGCCATCATAAGAAACACGCATAGTTACAGGAAATTCGATATCTCCTAATTCATTTTCGAATAATAAAATCATTACCGATGCTACACGAGGATTAGTACGTTTAATCATTTCAATATCGTACTTTTCTCTGTAAGGTGGAGAAAGTTTTTCGTGAGAATCCCAACCTGGTAATTCTTCAACAGATTCCGATAATATATATTTAAGTTCTTCTAAATTCAAAACTAATTTTTAAGTCAAATTATATCCAAAGGTAATTAAATTACTCCAAACGCTTCGAAAGTAAAGGCAATAAAAAATCCTACAGTAATAGATGTAGGATTTAATTTGTTTTTTGTTGTCTATTCCTCAATCACTTTAACTTTATCAACGGTCGATTTTCCAAACGAATTTTCTAAAGTATAGGGTGCATTATTTATCAATAATTCAATTTTTAAAGTGTCCGTACTATTATATTCTTGAGAGTTAATATCAGAAAAATAAATGTTACGAATTAGATTTCCACCCGATAGAATGGTGTTTTTTAAGATTATATCATTGGTTCCCATCGTCATTTCTTTCAATTGATGATCTCCAACAATTTCTTTTCCATTTAAAGATAAAACAGTTTTTATAATCTCTATACGGATATGTTTAGAACTGTTATTTTGGAAAGTAGTTAATATATCTAATTTGTTTTTTCTTTTTGTAATTGATGAAATATCAAACGTATAATCGTCTTGAAAGTTAACTTTCCCTTTTTCAGTTTTCGAAATTTGTATGTAAGTTACTTTGGGAGATTTAATTTCATTTTCCTGAATTGTAATTTCAACATTCTTTTTTGCTTGTGATTTTAGAAAAATAAATCCTATTATAAATAAGATAAGAATAGAGATTATAATTGCAATTGTATTCATGCTTCAAAATTACGAATATTTAATTATTGAATAGAATTTATGAAGATTGAAAATAAGTAATTAATTTGCTAAACTAGTTTAGCAATAAATGTATAATGTTTTTTTAAGTTGTCTATTAATTTCTAATGTAATTGTAATAATACATACGTAGATATACATGTATTTACAAGTAAGTTTTTTTTAAAAATCACTTAATTTTAAGTAATTAAAAGTAATTAAAATCAGTTTATAAATATTTAAAACTATTATTGTCTAATAGATTATTGTAATATTTTTGCCAATTATTAAATAATTAAATTGAAAAGAGGAATTTTATTGAAAATTTTAATGCTTTTATGCATGAATTTAACATTTGGACAAAATGTTATTAAATCATACAAGTCATTTTATGAAAGTAGTATTCATAAATATTCCGATGAGAGTTATAAGTTAGTACAATTAGGAGATTCTTTGTATAATAATTCGATTAATGATGAGCAGAAAATTTATTCTTTAATAACATCTGGAATAGGATATTATAATTTAAAAAATTATGGAAACTCATTAAAAGTCTCTAAAAAAGCAGATTCAATAGCTAGAAAAAATGGAATAAATGAACAGGAATTAAGAACAAGCTTATTACTTTATAATATTTATTCTAATAGTGAATATAATTCATATTCAGATATTGAGAAACAAAGAATTTATACATTATTATCAAAGAGAAAAAATGATAAGATTTATAGGAATGTCATAAAGGCGATTAATTTAAATATACCTTATATTGATTTAAAATCTTCAGATTATGTTAAAATAAAAGAAGAATTAAAAAAAGAAATTACTTTTTATAAGGACGAAAATGTTGATAATAAAACAATTTTCAATCACTTAAATTCTTTATTAAGATTAGCAAATTTATATAGACAAGATAAGGATTATGATAATGCTAAAAATTATTATAATTATTCGAAATTAATATGCGATAAAAAAGGTATTTCTGATGAATTAATAGATTTAAAAATTTATTTTGGTTTAGGGGAAATAGCCTTATATGAAGGAGATTTTCAATTATCTAATGATTATTTAAGTAAATCATTAGAAATAGCAAAATTAAAAGACTATAAGGGATCTATAGAAATAATAAATTCTAAGTTAGCTATTTTAGAAGATCAACGAATTGAAGAAGTTAATAAGAATGAACATTTAAATACGGATTCGGTTAAATCTCAAAATATAGTTTCTAATTATTCAAAATATTACTATTTTATTACTCTTATATTTTTACTAATTTTATTTATATCTTTTTATTTATTTAAACAGAAAAAGAAAAATCAAAAAAAATATTTTGAGAATATAATTGAAAATTTGAATAAAGATAATTTATATAATTCAGCTTTTGAATCTCAGAAATTGGATAATGAATTCCTAGAAATATTAAAAAAAATTGAAGATGACAAAGAGTTCTTAAATCATAATTTGTCTTTAGCTTCTGTTGCTTTTAAAAATAAAGTTTCTTCAAGTAAATTAGAGGATGCTATAAAGAAATATAAAAACAGAAATTTTGAAGATTACATAAGTTATTTAAAAATTTATAATATTATTAATAAATTAAATAATAACCCTGATTTATTAGAATATGATATTAATAGGATAAGTGAAATAGCTGGTTTTTATTCTAAAATGGAGTTTATAACAATGTTTAAAAGAGAAACAAATTTATCTCCATCAGAGTTTATTAATTTATTACAAAAAACAGTAAAAAAATAGTTGTATAAAAAAAGCATGAATCAATCGATTCACGCTTTTTACATTTATATTGAAATCGTTTGATTAGAAACGATCTGCATTCATTACTTTGTTCCAAGCAGCTACGAAATCCTTAACGAATTTATCTTTAGCATCTTCAGAAGCGTAAACTTCAGCAATAGATCTTAATTCAGAGTTAGAACCGAATACTAAGTCGTTACGAGTACCTGTGTATTTCGCAGCTCCAGTTTTACGATCAGAACCTAAATAAGTTTCCTTAGAGTGATCCATTGCTTTCCACTGTGTAGACATGTCTAATAAGTTTACAAAGAAATCATTCGTTAACTGACCTGGACGATCTGTGAAAATTCCGTGATTAGATCCGTTGTAGTTGATGTTAATTGCACGTAAACCACCAAATAATACAACTAATTCAGGAACGTTAAGTGTTAATAATTGAGCTTTGTCAATTAATAACTCTTCAGTAGAAACTGCGTAGTTGTTGTATTTACGGTAATTTCTGAATCCATCAGCAACTGGTTCTAACCATTTGATTGAATCAACATCAGTTTGTTCTTGTGTTGCATCTGTACGACCAGGAGTAAATGGAACAGTAATATCGTGACCAGCATCTTTAGCTGCTTTTTCGATACCTACAGCACCACCTAATACGATTAAATCTGCAATAGATACATTTTTACCAGATTTAGCTTTTAAATCTTCGTATGCAGTTAAAACTTTGTTTAATTGTACTGGGTTGTTAACTTCCCAATTTCTCATAGGCTCTAAACGGATACGAGAACCATTAGCACCACCACGTTTGTCTGATCCACGGAAAGTAGAAGCAGAAGCCCATGCAGTAGATACTAATTCTGAAACTGATAATCCTAATCCTAAGATTTGTTCTTTTAATTCAGCAACATCACTATCAGAGATTACTTCACCTTCGTGCTTAGGAATTGGATCTTGCCATACAAATTCTTGCGTAGGAACATCTGGTCCTAAGTAACGCTCACGTGGTCCCATGTCACGATGAGTTAATTTGAACCAAGCTTTACGGAAAGCTTCTTCAAATTGATCTGGATTTTCTAAGAAACGACGTCCAATTTTTTCATATTCAGGATCAAAACGTAATGCTAAATCCGAAGTTAACATAGTTGGGCGTAATTTTTTGTTTGGATCGTGTGCATGAGGAATAATTTCACCAACATCTTTAGCTACCCATTGGTGGGCACCAGCTGGAGATTTAGTTAATTCCCATTCAAATCCAAATAAGTATGATAAGAATAAGTTTGACCATTCTGTTGGTTTAGATGTCCATGTAACTTCTAATCCAGAAGTAATCGTGTCACCACCTTTACCTGTTCCGTAAGAGTTATGCCATCCCAAACCTTGAGCTTCTAAATCTGCAGCTTCAATATCAGCGCCAACGTGATCTGCAGAAGCAGCACCGTGTGTTTTACCGAAAGTATGTCCACCTGCAATTAAAGCTAAAGTTTCTTCGTCATTCATAGCCATACGTGCAAACGTATCACGAATATCTTTTGCTGAAGCTAATGGGTCAGGATTTCCATCTGGTCCTTCTGGGTTTACATAGATTAATCCCATCTGAACAGCTGCTAAAGGATTTTCTAAATCACGAGTAGCATGTTGATCGTTATTTGAATCTTCAGAAATGATTACATCTTCACCTTCAACTCCGGTAGATCCACCTTTTCCATATCGTTCATCACCTGCTAACCAAGTTTTTTCGTTACCCCAATAAACATCTTGATTTGGTTCCCAAACGTCAGCACGTCCACCAGCAAAACCTAAAGTTTTGAATCCCATCGATTCTAAAGCCATATTTCCTGTTAAGATCATTAAATCAGCCCAAGAAATTTTTTGTCCGTATTTTTGTTTGATAGGCCATAATAAACGACGTGCTTTATCTAAAGAAACGTTATCTGGCCATGAATTTAATGGAGCAAAACGTTGTTGTCCTTCTCCAGCACCACCACGACCGTCTTGAACACGGTATGTACCTGCACTGTGCCAAGCCATACGGATAAATAAAGGTCCATAGTGTCCAAAATCTGCAGGCCACCAATCCTGAGAATCAGTCATTAAAGATTTTAAATCAGCCTTTAATGCTTCTAAATCTAATTTTTTAAATTCTTCTGCATAATCAAAATCTACACCCATTGGGTTGACTTTAGTATCGTGTTGTTTTAAAATATTAAGGTTCAATTGGTTTGGCCACCAATCTCTATTTTGAGTCCCACGTCCAGCTGCATTGTTTTGTGCTACGCTACCATTGTGGAAAGGGCATTTACTGATGTCTCCTCCTTGATTTTCCATATTCATATTGTTTATTATTGTTTTTTTAAATTTGTGTAATATTCATAAAGATATGAATACAATTTCTGATTATAAAATTGTATTGTTTTATTTAAGAATAATTTATAATTATAGTAATAGTGTAATAACGTGATATTAAATTATTTGTATTATTGAATGAAAATGTAATTTAAAATGAGAAAAATTTAACATAAAGAATCCTTTATTGATAAGGGTTCTGTGTGTTTTTAAAGAATAATACTTGAATAAAAAAGATTTATTAAAACTTAGATTTGATTTTGAATACATTTGCTTCTCTTAACCTAAAAATTCAGAATATTAAAATCATTAATGAGAAAAATATTTTTGAATATATTCCGATGGGACATCCAATTCGTCCTCAGAATACAGCTATTTTATTTGTTAAAAAAGGGTGTGTGTTATTAAAGGAACATGTAAGTGTACATTCTTTAGAATCGAATTCGATCATCATCATTGATACAAATAGGGTATATGAGGTACTTGAGGCAAGCGATGAGATAGAAATTTTACTTTTGGTATATGAGCGTTCTTTTTTAGATAAAATAGCTTTAAAACTGAATAAGATTAAAGTGTATGATAGTTTGAAAAAACAATTGAAGCGTATTTTTAATATTTCTTCTTCTGAAATGGACATTATTTTTACGAATTTGAAATTGTTGGATTTTTATCTTCAAGAGAAAAAAGACATTACATACATTAAAGAAATAGTTGAGCATTTATTTATGATTGTGCTTTATCATATTGTTAGTGTAGTGGAAGAGAATAATGAAGATGTTACAGAGATGACAAGAAATCAACAAATAGTAAATGATTTTATTTTGTTGGTCTCAGATTATTATTTACAAACGAAATCTGTTCAGTTTTACGCTGATAAACTACATATTACAAGTCGATATCTAAGTAGTGTAGTAAAATTAGAAACGAATAAAACACCTAATGATTTTATTACTGAGTTTATATTAAATGAGGCAAAAGCACAACTTTCAACCACAAATAAAGCCGTAAAAGTGATTGCAAGAGATTTACAGTTTAGTGATCAGTATTCATTTTCACATTTCTTTAAAAAACATTTAAAATTAACTCCATTACAATATAGAAAGCAGTTTAAAGATTAAAATATTACTTTTAAACATCTTTTGATGAATTTTAAGCATTTTTAAAACTTAATTTCATTTCTACATTTGCTTTGAAAATAAAATGAGGTATATTCTTTATTTTATTTAGATAATCTAGTTTATCTTTTTTGATAGTTTAGTTATTTTGAGATAATAATTTTCGAATTTTTCCACTAAAAGTAATAGCAATTTGTTTTTACTTAGAAAATTTTAATCAAGAAATAGAATAAAAAAAACCAGAGATTTTCTCTGGTTTTTTTAGTTTAAAATTGGTTAAGTTTAATTTTACGTAAATAGATTAAGGTTTGTTTATTGTATTTGTAATTGTTGAATAATTGCCTCTAATCGAACAATTTTTTCTTCTAAATTTTCGATTTTGTTAGTTAAATCAGTTATATCAACATTGTTGTAATTTTTTGCTGACATGCTATGTGATTTTTTAATTACACCATCTTGATCAATAACCAATACACTTCCGTTTCCTTCTTTGATATTTTGTATACGAATAGGGTCTAAACCAGCGCTAGGTTTAATATCTAATTTGTACAAAGGTTCAGGAACTCCGATACCAATAAAGGCTGAATTGTCTGTATATAATTCACCTTCAATTAATATATTTTTACCGAAAATAGCATTACCTATATTCATAACGTTACTTAATTCTTTCAATAAATTTTCTTGTGTTGGTAAGCTAGCTTTTGCTTGATTTAATATACTAAATGTAGCTTTAGAACCAATAAAAATATTATTGTTTCCAATTACATTAATTCCTGCATAATTTCCGATTGCTGTATTGTGATTTCCTTTAGTACCATCAGCACTAAAAGTCGAAGCTAAAGCAGCATGACCAATAGCTGTATTGTAATTACCTATATTTCCGGAAATTAAATAATTATTATTGTTAAAACCTTCAAGGGCAGAAGCTCCAATAGCAGTATTATAATCTCCTTTTTTAATAAATTGAGCTGAGGACATACCTAATGAAGTGACATTAAATCCTTGTTCTAATCTTCTTGTAGAGTTTACACCAATTACTGTATTATTCATAGCAGGTCTATAAGCGTTATTGATATTATCTTTATCTGTATTATGTTGTAGAGCTCCAAATCCAATTGCTATACTATTAGAACTTGTAGTATTACGTTGTAAAGTTTTTACACCAATAGCAATATTATTACTTCCAGTTGTATTTGTTATTAATGTTTCAGCACCAATTGCAACATTTCCATTTCCACCGTTGTTATTTGTTAAAGAATGATTTCCTATTGCAATAAGATTATTATTTTGAACACTTGTGCCATTAATATTTATTTTTTTAGAAAATGAACCTTTTCCGAATGATATATTGTTTGAATTAATAATTCCTACATATTCATTGTTAGCTTTTAATGCTAAATCCTCATTATTAATAGATCCTAAAAAGTTTCCGCTTTCTAGTTTTCCTAAAGAAGTTGTTTGAAATGCTATGCCATTTAAATCTGTTAATTCCGTCCCATTTATAGTAAGTAATGGTGAAATTAGAGTAGAATTGCTATATAAATTTGGATTAATTTCGTTTCCTGAAATTTTCCAGTCAGTGATGTCATTATTTTTTAATGTTTGCCATAAAACACCATCAAAATAATAATATCCTTCTGTAATTATGTTTGCAACCTGTGAAGTTGAGGTGCTTGTTAAGGTAGAGTTAGTTACGTAAACTAATGCACCAGTTTGCTCATTGGTATAAGTTTTAACATTTAATTCTTCTTTTGTTAATCGAGGAGCGATAATACCATCTAAAATTTCATTTTTTTCAGATTTTTGAACATCTAAAGTTGATTTAGGGTTTTCTGTGTTTATCCCTACTTGTGCATTAGAAATAGTCAGTGTGAAAATAGTAGTTAATAAAGTTAAAGAATTTTTCATTGATTAGATTAGAGTTTAATATTTATTGCAAATATCAATGACAATAACTAACGAAAAAATCAATGTATTGTTTGTATTCCGGAATATGAATGATTTTTTAAAAATAAATAATTCGATTTAAATTATTTAACTAAAAGTAGTATAGTTGTTTAGGTTTTTTTATTTAAGGAATTAACAATTGTTATTTTAGAATATTAATATGTTTGATTCAGTAAAGAAAATCACTTATTTTAATATAAAATCTGTTAACTAATATTGTATTAATTGAAATAAATGTTTTAAAAAATAAAAATCCAGAGATATTTATTTCTTTGGATTTTTATTTTGTTATTATGAATAAAGTCAAAACAGAATTACTATTTAGATACTGTTTTCTAATTTATTTACATACTCTAATAGCTCCTCTGGTTTTTTATTAGCAGTATATATAGGGTAGTGGTAATTGTCTAGTTTTTGTAATAAAGATATTAAAACAATTTTTTCTTTATCTGTTAAATCACCAGTTACAATATTAGTTGCATTTCTAATATTCGCCATATTTTCTTCAAGGATTTTTTTACCTTCTGTAGTTATAGAAATTAATTTTTGTCTTTTATCTATTTCATCATCAATTTGATCTATCCAACCTTTTGCAATTAAACGATTAATAATTTGCATTCCAGGAGATTTTTCATGAATATTTTTCTTAATCAAATCCATTTTAGTCATTGCTCCAAATGCATTTAAATTAATTAAATAGATGAAATCTTCTTGTGAAACGAATTCAGTATTCTGTATTACTGATTTTGAGTAAGTTTTGGCATATCTATTTAGGTGGACAATTAAGGTGTTAATGATGCTATTCATTGAACGGCCTTTTTCTTTACCATCCCAAGAAACAAATTGAGTAGGTTCCTCTAATAACCAAGATTTATATGATTCAAAGTCAATATCTTCAATGGACTCCTTTTTACAATGTTCATCGTATTTTTCTAAACTATAAATAATGTCTTTTAATAAAGTGTATTTCATATTTTATTATTCATTTTATATACAAAATTAGTATTATATAGTAATAAAATAACAAACTCTAAAAATTTTATTTTGTAAGGTTTTTTATTGATACTTGATGCTCAATACAATTGTGCGGGAGCAAGTTATTTTTTAATTTAAAAACCTTTACCGTTATAAGATAGTAATTTTATTACCTCATTGTGTATTGCTTCATATTTCAGATTTTCTATTTTTATCTGCATTCAGTTTTCTGAATCCAATGCTTTTTGTCTTGCTCCAGGACCAGCTGATATTCTTTCTATGATACGAGAATCATATTTAAACTTAAAATCCTCAATCATTAAATTTTCCGATAAGATACATATTTAGAGTATAACCTTAATATAAAGTTAAAAATTATTTAGATTTAGTTTAAATAATGATAACAATTATTAAATTTTAGTTGGACTAATTCTAAATAACAATTTAGTTTTGCGCAACTATTTAAAACTTTAAAATGAAACTTTACAAAATTTCAATTGTTTTAGCATGTTTACTTTTTTCAAATTTAACTAACGCTCAACAGATTGATACTAATAGCCATGCTTATACAATCCAATCAAACATAACTCTTAAATTGTTAAATAAAGATAAAAGTTTGCCTATTGTAGATGCTAAAGTGATTATAAAAGAACTTGGATTAGAGGCATTTTCAGATGAAACTGGTAATGTTTTATTTCAAAGTATTCCGCAAAGAAATTTTACAATTATTGTAGAACATGGTGATTATATTATACCTGAATTTATAATAGATGCTAGCCAACAAAACCATTTATTTGAATTTTCTGCAAATCAATTAAATTTAGGTGAAGTTGTACTATTAGGTAAAGAAAGTAATAGTAATGGAACAACTTCTACAGTAATAAACCGTAAAGCTATTGAACATTTACAAGCAACAAGCTTACAAGAAGTATTACAATTGGTACCAGGAAATATGGTAACAAATCCTAATTTCAATAATGCAAATCAAGCAAGTATTCGTCAATATAGTACAGATAAGTTAGGATCTTTAGGAACTTCTGTTATTGTTAATGGTACATCATTATAAAATAATGCCAATTTACAAGTTACAAATTCTGCAACAGCTGGTACAAATGCCTCATTTTCTACATCAAGTGGTGGTGGTGCTGATTTACGCCAAATAAATGCAGATAATATTGAAAGTGTTGAGGTTATACGTGGTATTCCATCGGTTGAATATGGTGATTTATATTCAGGAGCTATAATTGTACAGACCAAAGCACGTAAAGAACCATTACAATTAAAAGCACGTTTTAATCCAACAGTTACTCAGTTTTGGGGAGGGAAAGGATTTGATTTAGGAACTGATGCTGGAAGTTTATATGTTGATTTAGATTACACAAAAAGTAACGATAAAGAAACAAATAAATACCAAAATTATACAAGAACAACTGGTACTGTCCAATATACAAATCGATTTGGTGTTAAGAAAAATTGGCGATCAAATTCGACTCTAGCATTCACATATGCACGTGATTTGTATGATATGGATCCTGATATGGCATATGATCAAACTAAGAATGATGCTAAAGAACGCTATATACGATTTACCACAAATGGAGTTGTTGATTTTGATAAGAAATTTTCAAGAACTTTTAAATATAATGCTTCTATAAATTATGGAATGCAAATAGGATATCAACAAACGTATTATGATGCTGATGTAACTGCAGAATCTTATGCAATCACAAACGGAACAAATGAAGTAAGCTATTTGCCATCTTCTTATTTAAGTAGAATGTGGGTTGAAGGAAATCCTTTAAATACGGCTGTTAAGGTTTCAAATCAATTTTATTTTTTAACTGGTAAAGTTAATCACTCAATTTTAACAGGTTTAGATTGGTTAATGGATGCAAATTACGGAGATGGAAAAACTTTTACTAGACCACCACGTAATACTAATGGTTCGGCTTACAGAACACGTGCATTTAGTGATATACCAGCAATGCATCAATTAGGAGGGTATGTACAAGACCATTTAAGTACTGATTTAGGTACAAATAAATTGAATATTATAGCTGGACTTAGATACGATTTAGTACAACCGTTTGATTCTTCTTATGATTTACAATCAATTAGTTCACGTATAAATGCTGCATTTCGAATGGAAAATGGATTAACAATTTTCAATTAAAAAATCAAATTGCATTTAATTATGGTGTGCAGATTTTAAAAGATAATCAACCATCATGGGCAGCAGGAGCAGGATTAACTTATAATTATGATGGTCAACAATATCCTACAACTTTCACAAGAATGGAATATGAAGATTATATTATAAATGCACAGGTTAAAAAATGGTTCAACATGAACAATTCTAATTTATCTCTTGGATTTAATACAGCTTTAAAATTTGTTGGCGATAATTTATTACGTCATCAAGAAAATCCGTCTTTTACAAATTTTGTTTCTCGTAATATTTTGAATCCAAATTTTGCTTATCAAAACACAAATTATTGGGCAAATCAATTAGAAGTGCAATATACTTTACCAGCATTTAAAAAAACGAATGCTCAATTATATTTTAAAACTAACTATCAAAATATCTCTTCAACTGAAACAATGTTAGATTCAGCAAAAGGACTATCAAACAATTACTTCAATTTTACGATTGGATTAATCAACTAAAATGAAAAGAAACATCAGAAATTTAGCGTTAGGAGTTACATTATTAGTAGCTCCTTTCGTGCTTGGACAAAGTTCTCAATCATCATTTGCAATTGTGATTGATCAATACCATGGGAATCATTTAAATACAGAGTTAGAAGCATATAAATTAGCTTTAGAAAAAGAAGGATTAAATGTATTTATATTAAAAAATGATTGGAAAAATCCAGACCAAATTCGTACAGAATTAAAGCAATTGTATACCAATAATAAGTTAGAGGGTACAATTCTTATTGGTAATATTCCTGTTCCAATGATCCGTGATGCGCAGCATTTAACATCTACTTTTAAGATGCCACAAGACATGGATTGGATTGAATCTTCTGTACCTTCGGATCGTTTTTATGATGATTTTGATTTGCAGTTTAATTTTATAAAACAAGATGAAAAAAAATCAAACTTATATTATTATCAATTAGATGCTAAAAGTCCTCAGTATATACAAATGGATATATATTCAGGTCGTTTAAAACCTCCTACAGCAAAAAAGGAAGAAAGTGTAGCTTATATTCGTTCGTATTTACAAAAAGTAATTGCACAAAAATCTGAAATTAATCCTTTAAATAATATCACAACTTATACTGCAGAAGGCTATAATTCTAACGCTTTAAATAGCTGGAGTAGTGTTTTATTTGGATTTAAAAATCAATTTAAAGGTTTGTTTCAATCATCTAATCAAATAAAATTTTCAAGTTATAATAATAAAAATTTTATGAAAGCGTATTGGATGACTCAATTAGCTCGTCCAGAGGTTGATTATGCATATTTTAACGGTCATGGTTTGCCAGATTATCAAATAGTGAGTGCAAATCCAGTTGGATCAAATCCGAGTGTGTCCATGGAAAATGTTTCTCGTTATGTGCGTTCACAAAAGCGAAAAGCAAAAGAAGGGAACAAAGATTTAAACGAACAAAAACAAAATTTACAAAATCAATTAGGTTTAAATGATAAATGGTTTGAAAATGTTTTTGATAAAGAAGTGATTCTTCAAGATTCTATTTATCAAGAAAATTTAACTATAAGTTTAGCAGATTTAAAAGATTGGAATGTTAATGCAAAATTAGTGTATTTGGATTCTTGTTTAAATGGTTCTTTTCAATTAGATGAATATATTGCAGGATATTATCCGTTTTCTAAAGGTAATAATATTGCAACATTTGCTAATTCTGTTGGTGTATTACAAGATTTATGGGCTAATGAAATGATGGGATTAATACAGAACGGAACTCGAGTTGGCCAAATTTTAAAACACTCGGCCTATTTAGAAACGCACATTTTTGGAGATCCGACTTTTAGTTTCACGGCAGAAAATCAATTGGCTTGGAATAAAGAACTTGCACATAATACAAACGAAAAATATTGGAAAAGTTTGTTAGATCATCCGATAGCTGATGTGCAAGCAATTGCTCTAAGAAAACTTGCACAATACTACCCAAATCAATCAACATCAAAAATTGTTTCTGATAAATTTTATCAAAGTCAAGACGAAGTAGTTCGTACTGAAGCGTATTTAATTTTAAAGCGATTAAAACCTACAAATTGGCATCAAATAATTGTAGATGCTTCTAAAGATAATTATGAATATCTACGTCGTATATCAGTTTATGATATGGGAGAAATTGGATCTGAAGAATTTATACAACCATTAATAGCCTTATATTTTGAAGATAGAATGTCTAATCGTACTTCGTTTAATATAGAAAGAATGTTAGATTTTTTTGAACGTGATAAAGTATTAATGTCTTTTGATCGTGAAGTAAAAAATCATCCTATTTTTGATAAGGAGTTTATTACAGAAATGCGTCAAAAAATTGCGAAAGGAACTTTTATAGCACGCTATTTCGATCAATTACGTGATGGTACTTTACCAGAAAAAGATGTTAAGTTTACTTTAGGTGTTTTACGTGCATATCGTTTGCATCCTTATATTCCTGATGTTATACAATTCTTAAAAACACACCCAAATAATGAAAAGCAAACAATTTTAACTTTAGAAGCTTTATCATGGTTTAAAGATTCGCACCAAAAATCAATAATAAAGTCATATTGTAAGCAAATATTAGTTGATAATACATCATCTGATGAAATAAAATACCAAGCACAACGTACACTTTCAATTTTAAATTAAACTACTCATGAGAAAATATTTTTTAATCTTATCTACTTTAACTTTTTCTACTGTTTTTACAACAGCGCAAGAGATAATTAAACCTAATGTTAAAACTAAAACATCGTTTGCAATTGTAGTTGATAACTTAACGTATCAACAAACGAAAGAAGAAATTAAAGCTTATCAAAAAAGTATAGAAAAAGATGGTTTAGGTACCTATATTATTCAACATAATTGGAAAAATCCTGATGAAATAAAATCAATTTTATTTCAGTTATATCAAGATAAAAAACAACCCTTAGAAGGAGCTGTATTCGTTGGTAATATACCAATAGCAATGGTTCGTGGTGGTCAAGTAATGACTTCAGCTTTCAAATATCCTGAATCATCTAAGTGGGAAAATTCTTCAGTTGCATCTGATCGTTTTTATGATGATTTTGATTTGAAATTTGATTATTTAAAACAAGATGAATATAAAAATCGTCAAAATATTCATTATTATCAATTTAAAGCAGATAGTCCACATTATATCGAAATGGATATTTACACAGGACGTATAAAACCAGCTGTTACTGGGGAAGTAGATAATTCTGTTGAACAAATTAAATCTTATTTAACTAAATTGGTGAAAATTCGTGAAGAAAATAATCCATTAAATCATTTGATTGCTTCAACTGGTCATGGGTATAATTCAAATTCTTCTATCAGCTGGGGGAATGAGTTATTAGCTTTTAGAACTTCTTTCCCAAAATTGTTTCAACAAGGGAATACAATCAAGTTTTTAAATTATCGAAATTCAACGTTTTTAAAGAATAATTTGCTGACAGAATTGTATAGAGATAATTTAGATTTTGCTTATATGACAGGTCATGGAACGGTGGATTTACAATTATTAAACGGATATCCTGATACATCATCTCCTCAATTATCAATGGTAAATGTTGGGCGTTACATACGTTCTAAAATGAGAAATGCAAAAGATGCTGGCCGAGATTTAGAAAAAACGAAAACTGATTTTCAAAATTCATTAGGTTTAAATGATAAATGGTTTGATGATGCTTTTGATGCTAATACTATAAACGAAGATTCTATATTTAATCAAAATATGGATATTCATGCCGAAGATTTAAAAGGAGTAAATGTTCGTGTTGCATATCTTAATTCATGTTTAACTGGTTCTTTTCATAAGAAGAATTATATAGCAGCATCTTATCCTTTTTCTGAAGGTAAAAATATTGTTGCATTTGCTAACACAGTTGGTGTATTACAAGATTTATGGGGTACGCAATTGTTAGGTATTTTACAACATGGTGCTAGAACAGGTCATCTTTTAAAGAAAACGGCTTTTTTAGAAACACATATTTTAGGAGATCCAACATATCATTTTACTGCATCTACTGCTAAAGAATATAATTCATTGTTTTCAAAACAAAAGACATCATCAAAAGAGTGGAAAAATTTATTGAAGGTGAATGATGCAGATTTACAATCATATGCAATTACTGAATTAGCTAAAACAGAACCAGAAAATGTTTTCTCAAAACAGTTAGTTGAAATTTTTCAAACCTCTCCATTTGATAATGTACGTACGCAGGCTTATTATCAATTAAGAACATATAATAACGAAGATTTTATAGCTATTTTACCTTTAGCACTTACAGATAATAACGAATATATTAAACGTAAAGCGTTGTATGATATTAGTGATATAGATGGAAATAGATATTTAGAAGAATTAATTAATGCTTATATTAATGATCAAGAATTAGCTCGAATTCAATATAGAATTAATTGGAATTTTCAATTTATAGATCATGCCAAAGCAATTCAACTTCTTAAAGAAAAATTAGAAGGGAATAACCAAATTTATAATTCAAATGAATTGTTAGCAGAAGCAGTTCGTAAATTAGAATACGAGCAAAATAAATTATCTCGTAAAATTGTTGATTTAACAAAAGAAGGAATTACGGAAAAGGAACTAAATAGCGAATTAAGAACTTTACGTTTATATCGTTATCAATCAATGTTACCTTATGTAATTGCAATTCTTAAAGACAAATCTAAACCAACTTCAAATCGTGTTAATGCGGCAGAAGTAATAAGTTGGTTTGGACTTTCAACTAAAGGTAACCAAATCATAGATCAATTAAATGAGATTGTAAAAACTGAATCAAACGAAGAAGTTATTTATCAAATTAATAAAACAAAGCAGATTATGAAAGATGCTTCTAAACGCCAATTTTAAATAATTATATGAAGACGATTAAGAAATTCTTTGTAAGAAATACATCTATTGTAATATTAACTACAGCATTTTTAACAAGCTGTAAAATAACTTATACATCTTCAAAACCACAAACAAAAGTCCAAAATGAAGTTGTATCTAATACAAATCCTCTTTCAGCTGAAACATCAGTACTAATTGATTCTATTTTGCAAAAAGGTCTTGACCGTGAAGCTTTATATACCTTAATATCAGATATAAAGCCTATTAGTAGTTTGTCAATGTATACATTTCCAATTGCTAATACTGATAGTTTAGCTTATATATCTGGAAAAGCATTTGATGAGGTTGAGAATCAAAAATATTTGGATCAAATTAAAAATATACAAGACGGATTTAATCAATTAAATATTCCAGATTTAAAATTCTTTGTTTTACCATATAAGTCAAATAATAAAAAAGAAAAAAATATACAACTTTATGTAGCAAGAGAAAGTGCAGTAAATAGAGTATTACGAGAGCATAAGCACTTTTTTGGTCAATTTGGTTGGGTAGAAGGTGTAAATCCAGAAATACTAATAACAGCAAATGAATACGGCTTTAAATACGATCGTTTGCGTGGATTTGGGTATTTATTTGGTTACCCTTCTCATGCAGTAGATTTTTATACTGAAGCGGAATATAGTAATGAGAAAAAAAATGAATTTGTAAAAAGAAAATTTTTCCAAATACCTACTTATGAGCGAGAGAGTGGATATTTTGTCTATGCTTATCCTGATAATTATGTTCCTAAAAAAGAAGTAGATTCAGTATTATATCATAAGTCAGTAGAAGTTTTAGATCATTATAAATCAATACGACATAAATTTAAAAATGATGATGGATCGATTAATGCTCTGAAATTAATAGTTTCTGAAAATTTTAAAAAATAAAAAGAAAAGGCTTCCTATTAGGAAGCCTTTATTATTAATGTTTATGTTCTATTGGCGGGGTAATCATTATGTGTGCTTTGTAAGTTCCTTCGTCCATTAACCAAGGCATTCCAAGATTATTTGGTTGATTTGATAAACCTAAATCACTAGCTTTTGCACCAGATACGTAGATTACATATCTTCTTTTTGCATCGCTCATTTCACCAGTTGTTTGATCTAAATTGGCTAAAGTACCCCAATAACCATACATAGTTGTAGGTGCTTTAGGTATAGAGAATTTACGTTCTTCATATTCTTTTGCACGTATATCATTTCTTTGATTTCTTTTTCCTTCTTTTATTAATTCGCGACCACGCGCCATTAATGGTTCTAAAGAATCTGGATAACAGTAAGAAGCGTAATAGTTTGGCATTTTATAATCTGGTGCTAGGCAAATAAAATTACTTGTACCGTTTTTAATTCAACAACATCACCTTTTTCGTTGTATCCTAAAACTTTAGCATCTCCGCGGACATTTTCTGGTGCTGCCAATAAAGCTATTTTTACCTGAACATCAGCTGGAAGTATTACTGGTTCTGTTTTTTTATTTTGTGCCATAGCTATAGAAGTTCCTAAAGCTAAAAAAGCTAAAATTTGAGTTTTCATGAGTAAGTTTTAATTCATTCAAATATATTAAGACTAAATCTAAATAAAAACAATTAATATTTTTTATTTAAATGTATTTCTTTCAAATACACTTCCAACTCTTTCTAAATGTTAATTGATGAAGTAATTTTAATACACAAAAAAAGCCTCGAAGAGTAAACTTCAAGGCTTCTTAGCGGAGAGTGAGGGATTCGAACCCCCGGAGGTATGACCCTCAACAGTTTTCAAGACTGCCGCATTCGACCACTCTGCCAACTCTCCAGTTGTGTTAAACGTGGTCTATTACGTTTTCTCTGATGCAAATATACACCCATTTAATCGGGTTTTGCAAGCGTTTTAGTAACTTTTTTTTAAACTTTTCTTTAACTAAAACAAAGTCAGAGAAATAAATTTTAAAATAATTTAATATTCCTTTTCCGTAAGGTATTTCCAGAAGCGTTTTGGTAATAATTGTACGTGTAATTTGGTGTTTTTACGCGCCGGAATATTCGCAGATTTAAAATAACCTTTCCATAAATCCTGGTATTGTTGCTCGGTCGGTTCGTACGATTTTACGATGGAATGATTTTGTTTAGGAGCAAAATCAAGATGAATTGGTATTACTTTTTCTTCATCTTTCGAATACAAAAGACCTGTTTTTCTCACCAAATCATAGATAATCCAATTTTGATCTGCATATCTATTTTTAAAATGATTTAAGATTAAAGGTAAAATATGGTATTTCGGTTCGATGGTTGAATAAAATGTTCCATCAGGAAATTGTTCAAAACGAATAAAAGCTTCAAAATGATGTTTCTCACGATTAACCTTTCTATACATTTGTGCTAAATATAAAACATCCTCATTTCCAAAATTAGATTCTACATTCTGATTAGAATCAATCACGTATCGAGCAAAATCAAATAAATGTTGAAATGCTTCCTTTTGTTCAGATAAAAAAGTACAATAAAATCTTTTCCAACCTTGTTTGCTCAATTTGGTTTTCAATTTAGTTCGAACTCGCTTCGCTTTATCAGGATCAGAGATGACTTCGTGCACTTCATCAAACATTGAAGGTTGAAAATCCTTTTCATTCCAAACCTTTACTTTTCGAGGTTTTCTGACATAATAATCAAAAATTAAAGTCATCAAACCATCAAAACTTCCATCAAATACATAATTTTCCATTAGCCAAATAATACCAACTGATTCGGATCGTTCTTTAAATATTTACTCTGAGAATTACTTAAAATCTTACTCTTAATTTGCGTCGGAAGCAATTCTAAACGTTGGTATTGATCATCTTCGCAACGCATAAAATAACGAGCTCTGTTGTATGCAATTCCAAAACTTTTTAATTGATACGTTCTAATTTTACCAAATTTTCTTGCTGCCATTATTTTTTTAACAGAACGCACACCTACTCCAGGAATACGCAAAATCATGTGGTAATCTGCGGTATTGATGTCAACCGGAAAATGATGTAAATTACGTAAAGCATAACTTAATTTTGGATCGATATCTGTGTCTAAATGTGGATTAGTTTCATTCAAAATTTCATGTACATCAAATTGATAAAAACGCATTAACCAATCGGTTTGATACAATCTGTTTTCGCGTAATAACGGCGGTTGCGAACCAATTGATGGTAAAAGTGAATCGTTATGATTAATTGGAATAAAACCTGAATAGTACACACGTTTTAAATTGTAATCATTGTAATATTGATTAGCAATAGACATTATCTGAAAATCATTTTCGGGAGTTGCGCCAATTACCATTTGTGTAGATTGTCCTGCAGGAGCAAACTTCGGAACTGATTTAATTAACTTCTTTTCGTTCTTTAATTGAATGATTTTATTATTCACGAAACCAAGCGGTTTCTGTACATCTGCATGCGATTTTTCAGGAGCGACTAACTTTAATCCTTCTTCGGTAGGCATTTCAAGATTAATAGATAAACGATCGGCATACAAACCAGCTTCAGTTAACAATTCTTCACTTGCACCTGGAATTGATTTTAAATGAATATAACCATTAAAACGATGTTCTAATCGAAGTTTCTTCGCAATTCGAACCAAACGTTCCATAGTGAAATCTGCATTCTTAAAGATTCCTGAACTTAAAAATAATCCTTCGATGTAATTTCTGCGGTAAAAATTAATCGTTAAATCTACAACTTCTTCAACTGTAAATGCAGCGCGTTGTACATCGTTACTTTTTCGCGAAACACAAAAAGCACAATCGTAAATGCAATGATTGGTTAAAAGAATTTTTAATAGAGAAACACATCGGCCATCTTCTGTATAGGTATGACAAATTCCTGACGCTTTAGAATCGCCTAAACCTTTGTTATTATTTTTTCTGTTTCCACCGCTAGAAGAGCAGGAAACATCATACTTTGCAGCATCCGCAAGTATATTCAACTTTTCACTAACACGATCAAAATTCATTGTTGAAATTTTTTTGCATTGCAAAATTCAAGTTTCATTCTGCCAAGTAGTGTCGTGATAAATGTTAAATTTTATAGAATTGATTCATAAAAATATAGCATAAAAAAAGCTCGAACTTAGAAGTTCGAGCTTTTGAATATATATTGTTCTGAAATTAGAATTTCTTAACAGCTGTAGTTTTTCCGTGATAGAATAAAACGGTCCAATTTTCTTTTTTCATTTGCTCTTGCCAAATGCGACGAGAATCTTGAGCATCTTTACCATTAACATCATTTTTGAATGAGCAATCGTATTTTAAATAACTTAATTGTGGTAAATTATCTGCTCCGTAAAAAACTGTATCATCTTCATCTGAAATCCAGAAAACCATTTGATGTGGAACGTGACCACCAACTTTTTCAAAACGAATGTTTTTAGTGATTTGACCTGAATCCTCACGTAAATAGTTTACTTGTGGATGGTATTGTAAACCTTTGATAATGTTATAATCATAAGATTGATGACCTTCTAAAGCCATTGTATACATCATTTCGTCTTCATGAATGTAAATTTTAGCATTCGGAAAGTAAGTTTCTAATTTATTTTCGACCATGCGTCCAATACCACCAATATGATCTTTGTGTAAGTGCGAAATTAAAACACGAGAAACTGCAGTAGCATAGAATCCAACTTCTTCGATTCTTTCTACCAACTGAGATTTACCATCTTGGTGTAATCCAAATCCTGCATCAATTAAAATTAATTCATCACCAACATGAACTAAAAAAGGACGAACCGTTAAAACATAACCATTAGCTTCATCAACTAAGTCTAAATTCTCTATGTAATTAAATTCTTTAGTATTGTTTACTTGGTATTGTACTTCTCTTAACGGATAAATTTTAATCATTCTTACTATTTTACGACAAAATGAGTGCAAAAGTACGGCTGAAAATTAAAATAATTCATAAAATTGATTGAAATATTCTATTATAACTTAAATTTTATTAATCATAATAAGTGTGTATTTAGCTTTTATCTATTGTTACATTCCGTGTAATTTATAGCCTTTTTTAAGGAAAATTATCCATAAAGTAATACTAAAAGAAACACCAATAAAAGTGATCCATCCAAGTCCTTGTACATAATTAGTCCACCCTAAGGTACCTAACATCATTCCTATAGCTCCTAAAGCTGTTCCGGAAAAATTCATAACTGATGAAACGCCACCAGAATTCATTTCTTTTTGGCCTAATAAAATATTTGATGAAAATGATCTTAAAAAACCATTACTAAATGTAATTGGAGCAAAAGAAAGTAAAAATAGATAGGGCGAAATTTTACCAATAGTTAAGATTAAAAATCCAGCAATTAAAACTGTTGCAAATGTAATTTGTACAATTTGATTAGGTAATAAATGTTTTCTTACTAATAAATATACATTAGGACCTACTAAAAGTATCATTGAATTGACAGCAAAAAATAAACTGTATTCGGTTTCTGAAAGGTTAAACCATTCGATATAGATATAAGAACTAATAGCAAGAAACGACATGTAAATAAGCGACATTCCGTACATTGATAATAAAAATGTAATGAATGGCTTATTGATTAATATGTCTTTTAATGATAAAACAGAAGTAAATATATTTCCTTTTAATCGGTCTTTTTTATCAAGTGTTTCTGTGACAAATAAACTTATAATAAATGAAAATAAAGCAGAGGCTGCTAATACATCAAATGTAACTTGCCAAGAATAATATTTTAAAATTTGAGCACCAATTAATGGCGCAACAGTAGGAGCGAAAGCACCAAGCATTTGTAATAATGCGATAATTCCTGGTCTGTCTTCGTCCGTAAAACTATCTTTTACCATGGCTGTAGAAACAGCAATCATTCCTCCAGCTCCAATAGCTTGTGTAACTCTAAAAAAGATTAACATCTCTACGGAAGTAGAAAATGAACAGAATAAGGAAGATAATCCATAAATGAAAATCCCTGAAAGTAAAACTGGTTTTCTACCTATTTTATCGCTTAATGGACCTATAAATAACATTCCAATTGCAAAACTGATAAAGAAACCAACTAAGGTGTAGTTTAATATATTTGATGTTGTATTAAATTCTTTTAGTAGAGTAGGGAATGCAGATAGATATAAATCTGTAGACATTGGACCAGTCATATTTAAAAGAAAAATTAAAAATATAAGTCCTTTTCGGCCTAGTTTATATTGTGGTTTTATGAGTTGTTTGGTCATTAGGTAAAAGTAATGTTTTCTTCATTTTTGTGTATAAAAAAACCTCTCAAATTTATGAGAGGTAATATTTTAGATAAGAATAAGAAATTAAGCTTCTTCCTCTTCTTCGTCTTCTAACATTGTATGATAAACGTGGTTTACGTCTTCATCTTCGTCAAATTTCTCTAATAACTTTTCGATATCAGCTTTTTGTTCTTCTGTTAATTCTTTAGTTGTTTGAGGAATTCTTTCAAACTCAGAAGAAATAATTGAATAACCACCTTCTTCTAAGGATTTGAAGATTGTTCCATAATTTTCAAATGGAGCAATTAAAACAATTCCATCTTCGTCTTCGAAAACTTCTTCAACTCCAAAATCAATCATCTCGAATTCTAATTCTTCCATATCGAATCCTTCAGGTTTTTGAATTTTGAAGTTACAAATATGGTCAAACATAAACTCTACAGAACCTTGTGTTCCTAATTGACCGTTACATTTACTGAAATAAGAACGAACATTAGCAACTGTACGGTTGTTGTTGTCTGTTGAAGTTTCAACGATAATAGCAATACCGTGTGGTCCGTAACCTTCAAAAAGTACTTCTTTATAGTTTTCAGTATTTTTGTCAGATGCTTTCTTAATCGCGCGTTCAATGTTATCTTTTGGCATATTAGCCGCTTTCGCATTTTGGATAACTGCACGTAATTGAGAATTTGAACTAGGATCTGGTCCACCAGCTTTTACAGCCATTACGATGTCCTTACCAATTCTTGTAAACGCTTTAGACATTGCAGCCCAACGTTTCATTTTACGCCCTTTTCTAAATTCAAAAGCTCTTCCCATTGATTAATATTTTGTTGATGCAAATTTATTGTTTTGATAAAAAAAATCAAAGAATAATAGAATTGATTTTCATAAATTGATTTTATTGATAATTAGATTCATATTCAATCAAATTTATTGATAATATTTATTATGATTACTGATTAAGATTTTCATCAATCATAATTAATCTCAATTAGATTTTCACGTTTTTAAAAAATTAAAAAGAATTGATATGATTCAGATGCCTGTAAATAAAAGAGAAGAACTTGTTTATACGATTATGATGGCCTTTTTTAATGACAACTTATAATGTAATGAAACACGAAGGATTTACTTTTGAAGCTTTACAGAAAGCATGGTTGATTTTTCCGATTACTTATATAATCGCAATGATAGTCGAATGGTTTTTTGTAGGAAAAACTGCAATTGCGTTGATTCATAAATTTGTAAAAGAAGAAGATCCTTTACCTAAAAAGATTTTAATTTCAGCATTATGTTTTGTAACACAAATGGTATTAATTATGTCTACGATTTGTTCTTTATTATTTACAGAATTTAATAGTGATTGGGTTATGAATTGGTTAGCTTCAATTCCTAAAAACTTTGCAATGGCTTATCCATTACAAGTTATTATTGCAGGTCCGTTAGTAGGAATTACATTCAGAAAATTATTTCCAGTCGATACAATTATCTAAGTGAAATAATTGCTTTATTATAAAATTAAAAAAGGCGAAAACTTCTAGTTTTCGCCTTTTTTGTATGTAAGAATTATTCTTATTTTAAACCGTGATATTTTAACATTGGATCAACTGAAGCTTCCTTTCCGCGGAATTTTTTATACATTTCTGTATAATCTTCAGAGTTACCACGAGAGAATACTTTATCTCTTAAAATTTGACCGTTTTCACGAGTCATTCCTCCGTTTTCTTTTAACCATTCAAACGCATCGTGGTCTAACATTTCAGCCCATAAATACGCATAGTATCCAGCAGCATATCCACCACCAAATACGTGATTAAAGAAAGTAGAACCGTAACGAGGCGGAACTGATTTGATTGCTGTATTATTTTTAACTAAAGCATCTGCTTCAAATTTAGCAGCATCAGTAATTTTCTGATCAGCACCGATTGTATGCCAAGACATATCTAAAGCAGAAGCCGATAAAATTTCAGTTAAAGCATATCCTTTATTAAAGTTTTTCGCTTTTTCCATTTTAGCGATTAACGCATCAGGCATAACTTCTCCTGTTTTGTAGTGTTTCGCGTAATTCTTTAAAACTTCTGGATAAGTTGCAAAATGCTCGTGGAATTGAGATGGGAACTCAACAAAATCACGTGCTACATTTGTACCAGATAAAGATGGATATTTTTGAGTAGCGAATAATCCGTGTAATGCGTGACCAAATTCGTGGAACATTGTAATTGCATCGTCAAAAGTAATTAACGTTGGCTGTCCTTCTGGTGCTTTTGTGTAGTTACATACGTTATAAATTACAGGTTTTTGGTTTAATAAAGTCGATTGCTCAACAATATTACTCATCCAAGCTCCACCTTGTTTAGAATCACGTTTAAAGAAATCAACATAGAATAAACCGATTGGAGTTTTGTCTTCGTTGAATAATTCGTACACACGTACATCTTTGTTCCAAGTTGGGATATCTTTACGCTCAACATACGTCATTCCGTACATTTTGTTCGCCATAAAGAAAATTCCGTTTTCTAAAATTGACCAAACTTCTAAGTAAGGTTTGATTTCGTTTTCGTCTAAATCATATTTTGCTTTACGTATTTTTTCAGAATAGAAATTCCAGTCAGCTGCAGATAATTCGTAAGGAACTTCTTCTTGATTGATTAAATTCTGAATTTCTTCTGCTTCTTTTTCAGCCATTTTAGTAGAAACTGAAATCATATCACCTAAGAATTCATTTACAGCTTCTGGAGTTTTAGCCATTTGAGATTGTAATGACCATTGTGCATAATTTTCGTAACCTAAAAGTTTAGCTTTTTCTGCACGTTTGTTCGCAATATCTAAAATTGTTTGGCGTGTATCATTTGTATCTCCTTTAGAAGTACGATTCCATGATGCGTCAAATAATTTTTGACGAGTTTCCTTCTTTACTAAATTTTGTAATTCTGGTTGTTGTGTTGTGCTTAACAAAGAGATTTTGTACGTTCCGTCTTCTTGTTTTAAAGCATCTAAATCTTGCTGAGATAATCCTTCTAACTCTTCTTTTGTTAAAGTGATTCCACCAGATTTAGTTGCATTTAATAATTGTGTACCGAATTTTGTGTTTAAAGAAGCAATTTCTTCATTGATTTTCTTTAATTTTTCTTTTTCAGCTTCTGGTAAATCAGCACCAGCTAAAACAAATTTATTATAATATGTTTCTAATAATCGAGCTGATTCTGAATCTAAATTTAAGGCATCTTTTTGTTCGTAGATTTTCTTAACACGAGCAAATAAATCTCCATTTAAGTAAATTGCATCACTATGAGCGGCAAATTTAGGAGCTAATTCTTCTTCTAAAGCTTGTAATTCTTCGTTTGTTTCAGTTCCTGTTAATACATTAAATGAGGATGAAACACGACCTAATAATTGACCAGTTTTTTCTAATTCAACTAAAGTGTTTTCAAAACTTGGTGCTTCTGTATTTGAAGTGATTTTACCAATTTCCTCAATTTGTTGACGCATACCTTCTAATAAAGCAGGTTTAAAGTCGGCTGTTTTAACTTTGCTAAAATCTGTTGTTCCGTAAGGTAATTCACTTGCGGCAAAAAAATAATTACTCTCGTCCCAAGTACCATTTTCAGATTTTGAACAAGAATTCATTAGGATTGCTGAGCCCATCAACATTCCAAAAAATAATTTCTTTTTAAACATTATATTAATTCTTTGGGTTAAAATTAGTTTTTTTAATTGAAATTGATTTTAAAAGAGTGAAAATTCTTAAAGATTAGCTTGTTTTCAAATTGATTTTTTTACAAAAATTACATATTATTTTAAGTTATAATTAGAATTAGCACTTTAAAATTGTATATTTTTTATGTAAATAATTAAAATTATTTAATATATTCATATATAGTTTATTAATTAATAACTTATATTGTATTTTTTATAGGTCAAGTAATTAATAATTACATTTAGATGAGTATCTTGTTTTTTATATAAGATTAGAAACTAATTGTATTGAATTTATCTATTAAGTTTTAATAGGTTATTTAGTCTAATATCAATAATTTGCAAAAATCTAACTAAGTAAAATAATAATGCACAAGAATATAGAAAATGAAAAGTGGAATGAGCTTTTTCAAAATCAAAGTTCAAAAGTAAATGAACAAGTAGATCCTCATCAGCCAGAATTAATTGAAAGTTATTTTTTTATATACGATTGCGTTCAAAACGAAATTGTGTTTGTTAATAATGCATTTGCTACTCTAACAGGCTATGATGATAAGACGTTTAATTTAGATCATTTAATAAAGATTATTCATACTGATGATTTAGATTATTTCTTTAAATGTGAAGAAAGAGATTTGTTATTTACAAATAATTTATCTTTCAATCAACATTTTCAGTATTTGTTCACATATACTTATAGAATTATAGCTAAAAATGGAACAATAATGACAATGCAGCAACAATGCCAAGCAATTGAGGTTACAAATCAAGGGCATTTAAGTAAAACTTTAGTAATACATAAACGCATTGACGATTATGACGTTAGACCTATAAATGATCATAAAGCTTTTGATAAAGCAAGAGGAATTTATTTAGATTCTGATAATTGTTATAATTTATCTAAACGTGAAGTTGAAATATTGTCGTTGATAAAAGAAGGTCTAAATAGTAATGAGATTTCTGATAAATTAAATATTAGTAAGTACACGATTGATACACATCGTAAGAATATTTTAAATAAAACAAATTCAACTAATTTTATTGAATTGATTCATAAACTTAGTTTTGCAAAATTCTAATAAAAAAAAGCTACTAAATTTAGTAGCTTTTTTTATTCAGTTAATTCTCTTGTAAGCCATCCACTTTTTCTAGCAGTTACAATTGCATAAGGTGTTATCCAAAATAATCCAAACATATAGAATATGCTATAGACATAAGCAAATAAAGCTTCTTTTGTTTTATATTTTTTTGCATAAAAAATCATTTGAATACTAGAAAAGATTAGAATTCCAGAAAAGCTAGTCGCTATAAATAGAATAGGATTAAGAAATGTGAAAATAATCACACTAATAAAAATAGGAATAGCAACTATAATATTCAACCACTGCATTAAAAGTAAAATTCTAGTACCAGATTTTGTTCCAGTTCTGAAATTTTTGAAAGCAAACTTGCTCATCATAATATTTTCTCTGACATTACTTCTTTCCCATCTGATGAACATCTTATAAAGATTTTTGTATTTCTCAGGAGTATTTGTATAAACTATTGCATTTTTTTGAAATAATACATTATACCCTTGTTTTAAAATCATATTAGTTAACGCTCTATCTTCTCCTATTGCACTAGGTTGTCCTAGAAAAGTTTGATTTATCCATGAATCTAGACAATTTAATACAGCCTCTCTTTTATATGCTGCTAATGCTCCAGGCGTGCATAAAACAGATCCTAAGCTACTTTGTGCAGAACGGACAAACTCAAAACTAAATGCAAAACTAACGTTTAGCATCTTAGGAATTATTCCGTTTTTTTTATTTAAAACTTTTACATTACCAGCTACAGCGCCGCAATTGTCATTTGTAATAAAAGGACTCACTATGTTCCTAATTGTTTTATCATTTACAATAGAGTCGCTGTCAACAGTAATAAATATTTCACCTTTCCCAGTTGTGAATCCCCAATGTAATGCATGTCTTTTCCCCATATTTTTAGGTTGCTTATGTATAGATAAACGATCACCTAAAATTAATTTAGCTTCTTTAATCCAATTCCAAGTATCATCTTTACTACCATCATCAATAGCAAGTATTTCGAGTTTTTCTGTTGGATAATCGCTGTCGGCTAAACTTAATAAGGTATTAAAAACCAATTTTCCTTCATTATATGCAGGAACTATTACTGTACATGTAGGTAAGTTTTCTGATGGAATGTCTTTAACAGCTTTATATTTAGTATATAAGTAGAAAAGATATAGAATAAAGCTAAGTTTGGTTATAAGCAATATGATCCCTAAATAATTAAAAGTAGCACCCCACCATGTTTGAATTTTTTTCGTATGCCAGATTTCTATTTCTTTATTAAAAAATATAATAAAAAATATAGAAATTAACATTAATATTATGGTAGATGAAATTAAGAAATAATCCTTTTTATTGATGTTAGATTCATAAATACTATCGATAAATTTTTTACGTATTACTTTATTTTTATTGAGTTCGGAGCTTGTGTTAAGATTGACTTTATTGGATAAATTATGCATGAATATATATTTACTAAAAAGATTGAGGCTTTATTCAATAACTATTCCGATTGTATATATATCATTTTTTTTAACTTTAAGTTAACTGTTAATGATTCTTCAATTTTATAAATCATAATTAAGTAAATATTATAATTTATAATCACTCTATTTAGTGAAATGTAATATTATTATATCTGATAATTTTTGAATTAAATCTATTAAAAAACAGTAGAAATTGATTAAATAATAACAAAAAGAGATAAAGTTTATATTTATCTAAACCTTAAAGAATTCTTAAAATATAATATTCGAAAAATATCAGGTTTTTAGACATAATATGTTAGTTTTTTCAAATTAATATTTTTAAATTTGCACTTCACTTTTAAAGAGGTGAATTTAGTTTTTAAAGTTTACAACATTTGTATAGCTCATAATAAGGTTGAGCGTCTCTACGGCAGACCGTAAAAAATTGCCACTACAAATTTTTTTTATTTTTTTAATCGAAGTTTTGAACCCTTCAAGAAAAAATAAAAAGTAGTTTGTTGATGTAGTCGTACACATGTTGAAACACAAAGAAGCCAATACAACACACAAACACACCAATGAACAAAAGACTATTCATTCAGAAGAAATTAAATTTTGACGTTATCAGTCAGAATACTACAATAGAGTTAAAAAACCTTGTACCTACAATTGTGTGCAAGGTTTTTGTTATTTATGATCTATTCGGAATCACTGAAGAGCAGATGCAATTAACTCAGAATAATGTATTTGCAGATCCTGTAACTGACATTATTTATACTGATTTGAATGAAGTCTTAGACAATTCATTTCCGCAAACACAAAACTATTTCGCAACAGAATTTTTACCAGGACAATACAATCAACGCGACGATTCTGCTGAACAATGTTTAGTATTAATGAACGTAGAAGGCGTTACTGTAAAGTCAGGACTACTTTATGTATTCAATGATATTAGTTCAGAAGAATTACAAAAAGTACAAGATTACTTAATTAATCCAATCGAATCTCGAGTTAAAGATTTAAATAAACTAGAGATTGGTGTTAATCCAGAAGCGACAGAAGTTCCAATTATTGATGGATTTACTACAGCTGATGAAGCAGGATTAAAAGAAATCTACAATCAATACGGTTTATCGATGGAAATGGATGACTTACTATTTATCCAAGACCACTTCAAATCAATCAACCGTAACCCTACAGACACAGAATTAAAAGTGTTAGATACATACTGGTCAGATCACTGTCGTCACACTACTTTCGAGACAGAAATTACAGATGTACAATTTAATTCTCAATTCAACGAAACAATTCAACGCACTTACGACTATTATTTACAAATCCGAGAGGAGTTAGGAATTACGAAGCCAATTCGTATGATGGACTTAGCAACGATTATGGGTAAATATTTATCGCGTACAGGTGTGGTTAAAAATATTGACGTTTCTGAAGAAATCAATGCTTGTTCTATCGTTGTTCCAATTACTATTGATGGAGTAGAAGAAGATTGGTTACTACAATTCAAAAATGAAACACACAATCACCCAACAGAGGTAGAGCCATACGGAGGTGCTTCAACATGTGTGGGTGGTGCAATCCGCGATCCTTTAAGTGGACGTTCTTACGTTTTCCAAGCAATGCGTATTACGGGAGCTGCAAATCCTTTAGAAAAAATTGAAGATACGTTACCAGGTAAATTACCACAACGTAAAATTTCGAAAGAAGCAGCAAATGGATACAGCTCTTATGGAAATCAAATTGGTTTAGCTACGACTTTTGTTAAAGAGATTTACGACGAAGGATACAAAGCAAAACGTATGGAAGTAGGTTTTGTAGCTGGAGCAGTTAAAAAAGAATACGTTCGCCGTGAAGAGCCAGTTGCTGGAGATAAAATCATCTTATTAGGTGGTGCAACAGGTCGTGATGGAGTAGGTGGAGCTTCAGGTTCTTCTAAAACTCATGACGGATTAAAATTAGACGATTTATCGGCTGAAGTACAAAAAGGAAATGCAATCGTTGAACGTAAAATTCAACGTTTATTCCGTAATCCAGAAGTTTTAGCATTAATTAAAAAATGTAACGATTTCGGAGCTGGAGGTGTTTCTGTAGCAATCGGAGAAATTGCTCGTGGAATCAATGTTGATTTAGACAGAGTTCCATTAAAATATGCAGGTCTTAACGGAACTGAATTAGCTATCTCTGAATCGCAAGAGCGTATGGCTGTTGCTGTTGAAGCGAAAGATGTGGAGAAATTCATCGCTTTAGCAAAAACAGAAAACTTAGATGCAACTTGTGTTGCTGAAGTTACTGCAGATGATACAATGACTTTAGTTTGGAAAGGAACTAAAATTGTTGAGTTAGATCGTAAATTCTTAGATACAAACGGTGTTCGTAAACAAGCGCAAGTTGAGGTTACGAACGGTGAAAATATAAATCCTTTTGAAAATAAACCTTTTAATAAAGAAGCGTTTATTGAAATGATGCAAGAGTTAAATCACGCATCACAAAAAGGTATGGTAGAAATGTTTGATAATAACGTTGGACGTTCTACTATTTTAAATGCTTTTGGTGGTCAATTTATGGATACGCCAGAAGATGTTTCTGTACAAAAATTCCCAACAGATGGTTTTACAACTGCTGTTTCTGTAGCATCTTACGGATTTAGTCCAGTAGTTTCTCGTTGGTCTAACTACCACGGAGGTTACTTCGCAGTAGTAGATTCAATGACAAAAATTGTTGCTGCTGGAGCGAAATACGAAGATATTCGTTTAACTTTTCAAGAGTATTTTGAGAAATTAAGAGACGAAGCTACACGTTGGGGAAAACCATTTGCTGCAATTTTAGGAACAATTGAAGCACAACGCCAATTCGGAATTCCTGCAATTGGAGGTAAAGATTCAATGTCGGGTTCATATCAAGATATTGATGTTCCACCAACTTTAATTTCGTTTGCAGTTGCTCCATCAACTGATGATAAAATTGTTTCAGGAACTTTTGCTCAAACAACTTCTAAAATTTCAGTTTTCATTCCAACACAAAACGAAGATTATTTATTAGATGCTGATATTGTAAAAGATATTTTCAATTTTATTTCTTCATTAGATCGTACAAATGTACAAGCTATGATGACAGTAAAGTTTGGAGGAATCGCTGAAACTTTAGCGAATATGGCTTTTGGTAATGAAATCGGATTTACAATTAACACAGATTTAGATCTTGCAAAATATTACCCAGGAGCAATCATCATCGAACATACAAATGATTTAGAAGTTCCTGCTTCAATCCAAGGAAACTATAAAGATTTAGGAACAACACAAGCAGAAAAATCTTTTGTAATCAATGGTGAAACAATCAACTTAGTTGAATTAAAACAACAATGGAAAAATACATTCCATTCGTTATTCCCATATAAATCAAAGGCAGAAGGTACAATTGAAGATCAAACTTTAGTTGCAAATGAACTAATTGCAAAAGCTAAAGTTAAGATAGAAAATCCTCGAGTTTTCATTCCGATTTTCCCAGGTACAAATTCTGAATATGATTCTGCGAAAGCTTTCAGAAGAGAAGGAGCAGTAGTTTCTTCAATTCCTTTCAAAAATTTATCTACACAAGATGTAGAAGATTCAGTTGATGCTTTTGTAAATGAAATTAACCAAGCAAATATTTTATTTGTTCCAGGTGGATTCTCTGCAGCAGATGAGCCAGACGGATCAGGTAAATTTATCGCAACGGTTTTACGTAACGAAAAAATTAAAGATGCGATTCATAATTTATTAGATCGCGATGGTTTAGTTTTAGGAATTTGTAACGGATTCCAAGGTTTAATTAAATCAGGATTATTACCTTACGGTAGAATCCAAACGTTAGAAGAGGATACACCAACTTTAACGTTTAACGAAATTGGTCGTCACATTACGCAATTAGCTAAAGTTAGAGTTAATAAATCTCATTCTCCTTGGTTACAAGGTATGGAAGGACAAGAATATTGGATTCCATTCTCGCACGGAGAAGGTCGTTTTGTTGCTAACGAAATTGAGTTACAAAAGTTGATTAATAATGGACAAATCGCAACACAATTCGTAACTTTAGACAGTAAATTAGCAGGTGAAATGCCATACAATCCAAATGGATCTACATTCGCTGTAGAAGGTATTGTTTCTCCTTGTGGTAAGGTTTACGGAAGAATGGGACACCCAGAACGTTACGAAGAAGGTTTATATAAAAATATTCCAGGCGTAAGCTACATGAACATCTTTAAAAATGCGGTAGCGTATTTTAGAGGAGAATAATATTGAGAAGTTTGTCATTCTGAGTTTATCGAAGAATCTAAAAAGATTTTTTAATACAGAATGATCATTGAAATAAAAAGGTTGAGTCATCCTGAACTTGTTTCAGGATCTCATCCAAAGTGAGAAAAATGATGAGAAGCTGAAATAAATTAAACTTGACAATATTGTCATTCTGAGCTTGTCGAAGAATTTTCTAATTAAAATTTCGTCACTTCGAGTGATTTTCGTTTCGTAAGAAAAAGAAAATCGTATCGAGAAGTTAGAAGAGATTTAGAATTGTCTAAGTTCTCGATATAATAAAAAAACTTTTACAAGTATTTTAATCACTCGAACTGACGATTGACAATTGAAATAAAAAGGTTGAGTCATCCTGAACTCGTTTCAGGATCTCATCTTAAAAGTAAAGAGATGATGAGAAGCTGAAATAAATTCAGCTTGACATTTTAGTCTAAGTACTAACATCTAATATCTCACTACTAAAAAAACAAACAACAAACATATACTGCTCAGACTTGTCAGAGCGAATCGATTTCAATCTTGAACCAATTGAAATTATCTGATTATTAACCTTGAACAAGTTTTTAATCTAAAACATTAAATCAGTTGTCCTGAACAAACAATTGATTTTAAAATACACAACCGATTAAAAACCCTGAACACGTTTTTAGTCAAACACATTACAAACACGAAGTGGACTTTTCATTTCAAACAAAACAAAAAAAAAACAACAACAAGAACAACAACGATGAGCTTAACAAAACAAGAATTCATTTACGAGGGGAAAGCTAAACAAGTTTACGCTACAGAAGAAGCTGATAAAGTAATCGTATACTACAAAGACGATGCGACAGCATTTAACGCTCAAAAACGTGGAACAGTTGAAGATAAAGGAGAAATGAACAACAAAATTTCAACTTTAATTTTTAACTACTTAATCGAAAAAGGGATTCCAACTCACTTCATCGAGCAATTAAATGATCGTGAGCAATTAGTAAAAAAAGTAACAATTATTCCAATCGAAATGGTTGTTCGTAATTACGTTGCAGGATCAATGGCTCAACGTTTAGGATTAGAAGAAGGAGGGAAATCTCCTGTAACAATCTTTGATATTTGCTACAAAAAAGACGAATTAGGAGATCCATTAATCAATGATCACCACGCTGTTTTATTAGGTGCTGCTACTTACGATGAGTTAAAAGAATTATATGCAATCACTGATGATATCAATGAAGCATTAAAAGAATTATTCTTAAAAGCAGGATTAATCTTAGCAGATTTTAAAATCGAGTTTGGTAAAGATTTGGATGGAAACATCATTTTAGCTGACGAGATTTCACCAGATACATGTCGTTTATGGGATGTAGAAACTGGAAAAAAATTAGACAAGGACCGTTTCCGTCGTGACTTAGGTGATGTATCTGAGGCTTATCACGAAGTGTACAACCGTCTTTCTGAAGTTTTAAAATAATCTTTTTTATAATCTGAAATGATTACTAAAAAATCATATAAAAGTCAATTAAAAGCACAGTATTTAACTGAGTTTTACGAACGTAATATTCTAAAAAAATACGCTGCTGATTCAGTTGATTCGGTGAATGAAGAATGCGGTGTATTCGGAATTTATTCGCCAACCAATATTAATACATATTCTATAACACAATTCGGTTTATTTGCATTGCAACACCGAGGACAAGAGGCTTGTGGAGTTTCTTTCTTGAAAGATGGTAACATCAAAACAGTTAAGAAAGCAGGTCTTGTTTTAGATGTATTTAAAACAATGGAAGATCAAATCGAAGATTATCAAGGAAATGCAGCTATCGGACATACGCGATATACAACTGCAGGAGATGGAAGTCGTCGTAATATTCAGCCATTATACACGTATAATATCTACGGGAAACCACACTTTTCTATTGCGCATAACGGTAATTTAATTGAGGTTGATGGATTACGTAAAGAATTAGAAGCAGAAGGTTTACCTTTTTTAGCAACATCTGATACAGAAGTTCTTTTACGTTCGATTCAAAAATTTTCTCATTTAGATATCCAAGAGGCTATCCAAAAAGGAACGGAGAAAATAAAAGGAGCTTATTCGGTATTAATTTTAGCGAATAATCAAATGGCTGCTTTCCGTGATCCTAACGGTATTCGTCCGTTATGTTTAGGGAAATTAGGTGATGCGTATGTTTTTAGTTCTGAAACATGTGCTTTAGATGCTGTTGGAGCAGAATTTATCCGAGATGTAGAACCAGGAGAAATCGTTGTTGTAAATCAAGATGGTTTAAAATCTTATTCATTAAATCAACCATCTCAAAAGAATATTTGTGCATTTGAGTACATTTATTTTGCTCGTCCTGACTCGAACATTGAAGGAAATGAAATTTATGATTTACGTGTCGAATCTGGCCGAAAATTATATGAACAATCTCCAGTTGAAGCCGATTTAGTAATTGGTGTACCAGATTCTGGTATTCCGTCTGCAATTGGTTATGCAGAAGCATCAGGAATCCCTTACGAACCGATATTAGTTAAAAACAGATACATGTCGCGTTCTTTCATCGTTCCTTCACAGGAAATGCGTGAACGTATCGTGAACTTAAAATTGAATCCAATTGCAAATCGTATCAAAGGAAAACGATTAGTTGTTTTAGATGATTCAATTGTACGTGGTACTACTTCTAAATTATTAATTAAGATTTTAAAAGAAGCAGGAGCAAAAGAAATTCATTTCCGTTCAGCTTCACCACCAATTATTGCACCTTGTTATTTAGGAATTGATATGCCTACTAAAGCAGATTTAATTTCGGGTAACAAAACAATTAAAGAAGTAGAAGAATATTTAGATGTAGATTCGTTAGATTTCTTATCAGTAGATAATTTAGCAGATTTATTAGGAAGTAGAAATCACTGTTTTGGATGTTTTACAGAGAAATATCCAGTAAATTTTAGCAATCAAACTCAAGAAGAATCAACTTCTTGTTGTTAGGCTTAATGATAAATTTTGAATGATGAATTATGGCGAATGTTTTAAAAGAGAAAACTTTTGATTTTGCGGTAAAAATTGTTCAATTATCAAAAGATTTACAAAGTAAGAATGAATTTATTTTAAGCAAACAAGTTTTACGAAGTGGAACTGCAATAGGAGCTTTAGTAAGAGAATCTCAAAATGCTGAAAGCACGAAAGATTTTATTCATAAATTATCTATAGCTCAAAAAGAATGTGATGAAACACTTTATTGGTTAGAATTGTTGAATGAAACAGATTTAATTAATAAAGAAGTATTTGAAAAATTACATTCGAATTGCGAGGAAATTTTGAAAATATTAAAAAGTATTATTTTAACATCTAAGCGTAAATTAAATTCATAATTAATCATTCTTAAATCATAATTACAATGAGCAATACATATAAACAAGCTGGGGTAGACAAAGAAGAAGGTTACCAAACAGTATCAAAAATTAAACAAGCTGTTGCAGAAACGCACAATGAAAATGTTTTAAACGGAATCGGAAGTTTTGGAGCTTTCTACCAATTAGGTGGTTACAAAAATCCAGTTTTAGTTTCAGGAACAGATGGTGTTGGAACAAAATTAAGAGTTGCATTAGACTCTAAAGTTTATGATACAGTAGGAATCGACTGTTTTGCAATGTGTGCTAACGATATTTTATGTCACGGTGCAAAACCTTTATTTTTCTTAGATTATTTAGCTTGTGGAAAATTAGATTCTGATGTTGCTGCAGAAATTGTTTCAGGAATTGCGAAAGCTTGTAAAGAAACAGGAACGGCTTTAATCGGTGGTGAAACTGCTGAAATGCCAGGAATGTACAAAGTAGGTGACTATGATGTTGCAGGTTTTTGTGTTGGAGTGGTAGAACGTGATGAAATTATCGACGGTTCTAAAATCAAAGCTGGACAAGCAATTATTGCTTTACCTGCAAGTGGATTCCACTCAAATGGATTTTCTTTAATTCGTAAAATCTTCCCAGATTTCAACGAAGATTTTGAAGGAAAACCATTATTCGAAACATTATTAGTTCCGACAAGATTATATCAAAACGACATCTTTGCAATTAAAGATGCAGGTATCGAAATGTCAGGAATTGCTCATATTACAGGAGGTGGATTATACGAAAATGTACCACGTATCATTAACGATGGTTTATGTGCTGTGATTGAGAAATCAAAAATTAATGTACCAACTGTTATGCAAGAATTAGCAAAACGCGGAAATATTGCAGAGGACGAAATGTTTGGAACATTTAATATGGGTGTTGGTATGGTTGTTATCGTTGACCAAGCTGATGCTGAAAAAGTAGTGAATATTATTGACGGAAGTGCCGTAATTGGAGAAATTCAAGAAGGTTCTGACAAAATTATATTGAAATAGTAGATTAAATAGTTTAAGAAAGTCGGATAAGTTAATTCTTATCCGGCTTTTTTGTTTTGATCTAATACTGATATTGGCATATTTGTTTTACAATATTTACACGTAACACTTTCTCCTGTTTTATTAATTGGAATGATTGGAAT
This sequence comes from Faecalibacter macacae, assembly GCF_003687725.1. Taxonomy (GTDB): domain Bacteria; phylum Bacteroidota; class Bacteroidia; order Flavobacteriales; family Weeksellaceae; genus Empedobacter; species Empedobacter macacae. The sequence continues at coordinate 64,181 of NZ_RDOJ01000002.1, read as the reverse complement.
AAAGAAAAGTGAAATATAATTACGAAACTGCCGATGAATAAATTGCCTTTGTTGTTGGCAAATTGGACAGTGAAAGAGTCCTTCTTCCACTGTTTTTCCTCTTTCTGAAACTCCTCCGATAAAAATCATGATGCAATCCTTTTTTCAAATTTAAGCAAATTTAAGATTCATTTTTATTATTTGTATCTTTACATTTTATTATCAATTCAATTAATTCACGCAATAAATTATGCAACAATCAAAGGCTTTAGCAATTTTAAAATCTGGTCGAAATGTCTTTTTAACAGGTTCTGCTGGTGCCGGAAAAACCTACGTATTAAATCAATATATTAATTATTTAAAACAACACGGAATCGCAGTTGCTACAACAGCTTCTACAGGGATTGCTGCAACGCACATGAATGGGCAAACTATACATTCTTGGGCTGGAATTGGTATTAAAGATTATGTTTCAGATCGATATTTAGCTTCACTTCGTGATAAAAAATATTTTCGTGATAAGATGGACAAAGTAAAAGTCTTGATTATTGATGAAATCTCTATGTTGCACCGAAATCAATTGGATGCAGTAGATTATGTTTTGAAATTTTTTAAACAAAATGATGAGCCTTTTGGTGGAGTTCAAGTAATTTTTTCTGGAGATTTTTTCCAGTTGCCTCCAATTGGTGAAGAGTGGGAAGAGTCACGCGATAAGTTTTGTTTCATGTCAGATGCTTGGGTGCAATCCAAAGTTCATATTTGTTATTTAACAGAGCAATATCGTCAAACAAATAATGAATTAAATGATATTCTGAATGAAATTCGTTCAGGTATGATTTCTGATAGAACAGTTAATTTATTAGAATCAAGAATAGAATATTTCCCTGACGAAATTGATTCTCAAACTCGTTTATATACACATAATATGGATGTTGACCGAATTAATAAAGGTCAATTACATAATATAGATTCTACAACCAAAATCTTTGAAGCGAAAGTTGCTGGAAATCCTGCTTTGGTTGAGGTTTTAAAAAAATCAGTTTTAGCTGAAGAAAATTTAGAGCTTAAAATCGGAGCAAAAGTAATGTTTGTTCGTAATAATTTTGATGTTGGTTTTGTAAACGGAACTTTAGGAAATGTAACAGGATATACAGATAAAGACGAACCGATTATTAAATCTTTAGATGGCGAATTTTATATTGCAAAACCAGAAACTTGGGCAATTGAGGACGAAGGCGGAAAAGCGTTAGCGTCATTTACGCAAGTTCCTTTGCGTTTGGCTTGGGCAATTACGATTCATAAATCACAAGGAATGACTTTAGATTCTGCTTTTATTGATTTATCTAAAGCTTTTGAAAAAGGTCAAGGATATGTTGCGCTTTCCCGTTTACGAGATTTAAATTCATTAACACTTCATGGTCTAAATCAAACTGCTTTAGAAATTGATTCTTTAGCTATGAAAGCTGATCGTCGTTTTCAAGAATTGTCGAATATGATTGATGAAAAATTAGATGAAAAAGAATTGCAAGATTCTTGGGCTTCTTTTATTCGTTATTCAGGTGGAACATTTGATAAAAAACAAATTGCTAAAAATATAGAAAAGAATAAAAATTCAGATAAGGTTAAAAAAAAATCGACAGTAGAAATTACTTTAGAATACGTGAGAGAAGGGCTTTCTTTGGAAGAAATTTCAGAGAAACGTGGCTTAACTTCTTCAGCTATTGTCGATCATATTGGAAAGATTAAAGAAATAGAACCAGATTTAGATTATTCAAAATATAAACCTTCAGATAAAATTATTGACATGGTTCGATTAGCTTATTCTGAAATTGAGTTTGAGGAAAATAAAGTTTTAAAACCTATTTACGATTATTTAAATGGAGAAATAGGTTATGAGGATATTAAAAAAGCATTGTTATTCATCGAATAACGATGCTTTTTGTTTTTACTGCATATGTTGTTTTTTAATTTAAAATCTTAAGACTATTAGGTTTGAATTGTCATGTTTACTGACAAAATTACTTGATTTTGTTAAAGGAATAATTGTTGTTAAATTAATAGTGTGAAGAGATTCGCAACTAAGGATATCATCCTAAAATATTAAATTATGACAATAGAAAACAATTCAGTAGTTTCTGTAAACTACTCATTACATACCATTGAAGCTAATGGTGAGAAAGTATTTGTAGAGAAATCAAATGCAGAAGAGCCATTAACATTTTTATTCGGAGCGGGAATGATGATTCCTAAATTTGAAACTGAATTAAACGGATTAACTGTTGGTGACAAAAAATCTTTTGTAATTACTCCAGAAGAAGGATACGGAGAACGTAATCCAGAAGCTATTGCTCAATTACCTTTAGAAATGTTCAAAGAATCAGGTTTACCACCTGTTGGAGCAGTTTTACCTTTAAGCGATGATGCAGGAAATCAATTTCGTGCAATTGTAATTGAAGTTACTGAAGAAGCAGTTATTGCTGATTTAAATGCACCAATGGCAGGGAAAACATTAGAATTCGAAGTAGAAATTTTAAATGTACGTCCAGCAACAGAAGAAGAATTAGCTCACGGTCACGCTCATGGAGTAGACGGTACAGCAACTCACTAAATATTTGTATTTATCCATATAAAAGAGCTATTCCGACAACGGAATAGCTCTTTTATTTTGATGTTAATTTAATTAATGATTTAACTATTAAATTAGATTAAATCTGTATTATTTTTTGATAGTACATCGAACTAAAATCGTATCTTTGTAAAGCACAAATTACACACAAACACAAACAATGAAAATAGCAATATTTGTTTCTGGTGGAGGAACAAATCTTCAAAATATAATCGATGAGGTAGAATCTGGTTATTTGCAAAACGTAGAAATTTCTATGGTGATGACTGACCGTGATTGTTACGCTATTGAGAGGTCTTTGGATAAGGATATTAGAACTTATGTATTAGATCGTAAATCATTTTCAGAAGATGCAGAGCATAACTTAATTGATGAAGAGATTGATTTAATTGTTTTAGCTGGTTTTTTAACTATTTTATCTCCAGAATTTACTGCTAAATGGGGATCTAAAATGATTAATATTCATCCATCACTTTTACCAAAATTTGGAGGAAAAGGTATGTATGGAAAGAAAGTACATAAAGCCGTTTTAGAAGCGAATGAATCCGTTTCGGGAGCGACTGTACATTATGTAACTGCGGGTGTGGACGAAGGTGAAATTATCACACAAGGAACATTCGAAATTGAACAAGGAGATCAAGTAGCAGATTTACAACGAAAGGTTGCAGAAGTAGAAAAAGTAATTCTTATCGAAGCAATTAAGAAAATCAGCGAATCTTAAAAATATAATGGCCTCAAGGACACGTGTCTTTGGGGCTTTTTCATTTTCCGACAAAATAAAACAAACAATAAACTTTAAAAACTAAATACAAAATGCAAAAACAAGCGCTAATCAGTGTTTCGGATAAGTCAAACTTATTAGAATTTGCAACATTCTTGGTTAACCAAGGATACAAAATTTTATCAACTGGAGGAACTTACAAACATCTTCAAGATAATGGAATTGAAGTAACTGAAGTGAAAGATGCTACAGGTTTTCCAGAGATTTTAGATGGTCGTGTAAAATCTTTACACCCAGCAATTCATGGTGGTATCATGGCGCGTCGTTCAGACGAAAAGCACATGGCTACGATTGCTGAACATGGAATTAATCCAATTGATATTGTTATCGTAAACTTATATCCATTTTTCGAAAAGATGAACACTGGTTTATCTGAAGCTGAAATGATTGAGTTTATCGATATAGGTGGTCCATCAATGTTACGTTCTTCTGCTAAGAATTTTTATGATGTAACAGTTGTTACTGACGTAAATGATTACCAAAAAGTAATGGACGAAATTATAGAGAACGGATCTACATCTTTAGAAACTCGTAAATTATGCGCTGGTAAAGTTTTCAACTTAACTGCTGCTTATGATGCTGCGATTTCATCGTACATTTTAGGTGAAGATTTCCCTCAGTTTTTAGAGTCTTCTTATGAGAAAGTAATGGATTTACGTTACGGAGAAAATCCACATCAAAAAGCTGCTTACTACGTTGATAAAACGAAAAATGGAGCAATGAAAGATTTCGAATATTTACAAGGAAAAGAACTTTCTTTCAATAATATTCGTGACATGGATTTAGCTTATAAAGTTGTAGCAGAATTTGAAGAAACTACATGTTGTGCGGTTAAACATTCAACGCCTTGTGGTGTTGCAATTGGTGAAACAGTTGTAGATGCTTACCAAAAAGCTTACGAATGTGATCCAATGTCTATCTTCGGTGGAATCATTGCTTTTAACAAAGAAGTTGATGGTAAAACTGCAGTAGAATTAAATAAAATTTTCTTAGAAATTGTAATTGCTCCTGCATTTACTGATGAAGCTTTAGAAATTTTTAAAGCAAAGAAAAACGTTCGAATAATTAAAGTAAACAATCCTGTTTCAGATAAGGTAACTTATGTTAAAGTTGATGGTGGTTTGATTGTTCAATCATCAGATAATCAATTTTCAACAGATTTAAAAGTTGTAACTGAAGTTCAGCCAACTGAAAAACAAATGACAGATTTAGTTTTTGCTCAAAAAATTGTTAAATGGGTAAAATCTAATGCAATTGTAGTTGCTACAAATGGTCAAGCTTACGGAATTGGTGGTGGACAAACAAATCGTATTTGGGCGGCTCAACAAGCAATTGAAAGAGCAAAAGAAAATGTTCAAGATGAATTAGTTTTAGCATCAGATGCATTTTTCCCTTTCCGTGATGTAGTAGATTTTGCTGCAGAAAACGGAATTACAGCTATCATTCAGCCAGGTGGATCTATCAAAGATGAGGATTCTATCACAGCTTGTAACGAACACGGAATTCCGATGGTTGTTACAGGAATGAGACATTTTATGCATTAATTAAGAGTTATGAGTTTGGAGTTATGAGTTTTGAGAATTAATTCATAACTTCAAATTAACATTAATTTGTGAGAGACGATAAAATATAAAGAACTTAAAATTTAGAATTTAGCAATTGAGATTCTAAAAGAAATTTATCAAATATCAACTCAGTTTCCAGAAAACGAGAAATATGGATTAACATCACAAATTAAGAGAGCCTCTATTTCATTAGTTTCTAATATAGCAGAAGGAGCAGTTAGGAATTCAAACCAACAATTTGTTCAATTCTTATCTATTTCAAATGGTTCTGCATACGAAATTGAAGCTCAACTTATCATTGCGAAAGAATTAGATTTTATTTCTGAGGTTCAATTGAATAGAATTCTATCTTTAATTAATGATTATTGTAGAATGAATCAAAAGCTTCAGAATTATTTTAAACAATTAGAAAAATAACAATGAATAACATATCTCAAAACCCACAACCCGTAACTAAAATTTTAATTATCGGAAGCGGTGGACGTGAACACGCAATAGGATGGAAGTTTTCTGAAGACTTTAAACAAAAAGGTCAATCAGTAGAAATCTTTTTTGCACCAGGAAATGCAGGAACTGCTCAGGTTGGAACTAATGTTTCTTTAGGATCAATCGAAGAAATGAAGAATTTTGCAAAAGAAAATCAAATCGATTTAACTTTTGTAGGTCCAGAAGCTGAATTAGCAGAAGGAATTGTAGATATTTTTAAAGCTGAAAATTTAGCTGTTTTTGGTCCGCATCAAGCAGCTGCGCAATTAGAAGCTTCTAAAGCATTTGCTAAAGATTTTATGGCTAAATATGGAGTGAAAACTGCTGCTTATAAAAACTTTCAAGGATCACAATTAGCAAAAGAATATTTACAATCACAAGACTTCCCAATTGTGGTTAAAGCATCAGGTTTAGCTGCAGGAAAAGGAGTAATTATCTGTCAAAATTTAGAAGAAGCTGAACAAGCTATTGACGAGATTATGGAAGATAAAACTTTTGGTGATGCAGGAAACGAAGTGGTTATCGAAGAATTCTTAGAAGGATTTGAAGCTTCAATCTTATCATTTTTCAACGGGAAAAAAATTGTTCCTTTTATTTCAGCTAAAGATCACAAGAAAATTGGTGAAGGTGAAACTGGGTTAAATACTGGAGGAATGGGAGTGATTGCTCCAAATCCATTATTTACAGACGAACATTTTAAGATGTTCGAAGAGCAAATTATGGAACCAACAAAATGTGGTTTAATCAAAGAAGGATTAGAATTTGCAGGTGTTATTTTCTTCGGTTTAATGATTACGACAAAAGGAGTTTACTTATTAGAGTATAACTTACGTATGGGTGATCCTGAAACGCAAACGACTTTACCTTTGTTAGAAACTGATTTGTACGAAGCTGTAATAAAATCGATCAATGGTGAAGAATTTGACTTAACGTTCAAGAATCAGCATGCTTGTTGTGTTGTAATGGTTTCTGGTGGATACCCAGGGAATTATGAAAAAGGTTATGAAATTCGCGGGTTAGAAAAAGTAACTTGTCCTAATTTTATCGCAGGAGCGAAATTAGAAAACGATCAAGTTGTAACTTCTGGAGGTCGCGTAATTAATGTGGTTGGTTTGGGTGATTCTTTAGAAGATGCTCGTGCAATTGCATACGAAAACATTAAGAAAATTAATTTTGATTTTGAATATTACCGAACTGATATCGGTGTAATTTAATCAAAATTAAAAACGTTTATATTATTTAAAAAGCCACCCAAATGGGTGGCTTTTAATATTTATTACCTTATTTCCAATAATTCCAGTTTGAACCATCAAAAACAGCTAATGTATTACTAACAGTGTCATAGCACATCATTCCAGGATATGGGCTTTTAACATTTAGATGTGGGTCAGCTATTTTAGGAAGAATCATAGCTTTATTACTTGACTCTAATACTAAAATACCTTCAACTGGTGAGGTTTCTGAGCCTATTATTACTCCTGTATTACCTGGTTTTTCTGCTGCTGAATTAATAATTAAAGAATTAGTATTTCCTTCACTAGTTAAATTAATCCAAGCATCATTCTCATACATTTTTACCTGTTTTGTTAAGATGTCATATATAAAAGTTCCATTGTTAGTAGGAACAGTTGAAGCATCTGTTACAGTTGGTAATAAGATACCTTTGGTATTTGTTGCGCTATCATCAAAGTCTAGTAAAGTACTTGAACCTGATACTTCTGGTTTTCCAATAGCCATTTGAGCATTTGAAAAACTACTCATAAAGAATATGATATAAATAAAATTTTTCATAATAATTTTTTAGTCGTTACAAGATTGTTTAATACAGTTCCAACTTACTCCATTGTATAATTTAACACATTTTGAGCTTATGTCGTAAACAAGCATACCTAATTTAGGTTCAGTGATTAAATTTGAATTTGTAACTCTTGAGATAATCATACCTTTGCTTTTTGAGTCTAATGCTAAAAATCCGTTTTTAATATCATCTGGCCAAGTTGAACGAGTATTTTCACTATTTGAAATACCAATTTTTGTAGGATCACCTCCATTTACTGTACTTCCAGGTTTAACACAAACTCCATTAATACAGTTAATATTCCCATCATTTGCAGTTGGAGAACTAGCATCTATTCTTAAGTTGTAAACTTTTATCGTGTTAAATGTACTTACTAATGAGAATACCTCAAATTTAACTTCGTTAAATGGTCTTTTCGCTCTAAAACCATAATTTTTAGTTCCTGTTCCTATTGAAAAAATTATTGATAGATCTAATATATCAGCATCATTAACAACTTCTTGTTCAACGCCATTTAAATAAGTTCTTACAAAAAATCCTTCAAAAACGTCTGCTTGTAATAGATAAGGTACATCTTCAATTGTAAAACCAACATAGGTACCTTTTGGATATATATTTGTTAAATCTAAAACACTTACTCCAGCAGATCCTCCAATTCCAACTGCCATGTTTAAAGTTGTATAATCAGTTGTGTTTGGAGAGATAAGGTTTTCTGCATTTTGAACACTACATCCTACACAACCAATTCCTTCAGGTCCTGTTCTAAATTCGTTAATGACTACAGGTCTTTCTAATGTGTTAATTACATCACTATCAGAACAGTCTATAGGATTTTGACATGCCTTAATTAATTTTAAATCGAAAAGTTTAACATTACCTAATGATACACCTATTGGTTGTTCGTAAATAAACTTAATTTCATTAAATGCAGCTGGTGCTAAATATCCTAATGTTTTTCTTACTGATGTTCCAACAGTAACTCCTAATAAGAAATTCCCTCCGCTTGTTCTACCTACTTCAACTCCATTATTTAATAAAACGATAGAGAATTTTGGTAATACTGAAATTTGAGCTAAATTATTTATTTCAACATCAAATGAAACATAAGTATTTGCAGGATATGGCGTAAGAAGTTTTTCTAATGAAATTGTAGCTGTACTTAAAACGCTAGCAGTAATATTAATTTCAGCATAAGTGTTTTCATCACCGTCTAATATATTATTTACATTATTAATACCACCTAAACTAACCCCTGTTACATTAGTATCTTTGATTGTAATAGGTTGAGATGTTTTGCTTATTAATGTACTTACATTACATGGTAACTCGTCACCTTCACAGAATTTTTTAATTATCATATTATAAATTCTAGTTTCTCCAAATGGATTCGCACTTAATAGAGTACTCATTTCATATTGTACTTCATTAAATGGTAGAGTTGTAATAAAACCAACAACAGCACGAGGACTTCCGCTTAAAATGTTTACATCTAATAATAGCGTATTAGAATTAGATTGCTCTACTAATACACCGTTCATATATGTTTTAATAACAGTACCACCTAATAGATCTACATCTAGTAAATTAGTGTTCGCAACATCAAATCCAACAAAATTACCACCGGCAAATTGTTGATTACCTGTAGATACAGAAAGTGATGCTGAAGCAAGTAATCCTGTAATAGACATAGTAGCAAAATCACTAGTGTCAGAGTTTACTACATTTGCAGCATTTGTTACAGAACTTAAATTAAGAGCTCCAGATGTTCCTGTTCTTACAGCTTGTATTGTTGCAGGGTAAGTTGGTGATGTAATAGGTGTTTCTATATTACAAGCAGGTTCAGGTCCATTGCATGATTTTCTAACAACCATATTATATATTTGAGTAGATCCAAATATATCTACTCCAACAAGATTGGTTTGTTTATATTGTACTTCATCAAATGGTTTTGTAGTTGTAAAACCAACTTCAGCTCTACCTGTTCCTCCTAATATAGATAGGTTTACAAGTAAAGATCCACTCGTAGATTCTTCTTGCATTACTCCATCTAAATAGGTAATTATTGTTGTTCCATTAAGTAAATTTACGTTGAGTAAATTACTATTTGAAATCTCAAATCCAGCAAAAGAACCAGCCTCATAATTTCTTTGTAAATCTTTAACAGATACTTGTGCTGAAGCACCCACAGATGCTCCTAAAGACATAGTACCAAAATCTGTATGATCACCATTTACAATATTATTTAAATTAGTAATATTACCCAATGTTAAACCACTTGTTCCAGTACGTCCATCTGCATAATTTATTACAGCAGCATAATTCGATTGTGTAATGGGTGTGTTAATATTACATTCTAGTTCAGGTGATGTAGCACAAGGTTTAATTATATATGCATTATATAAACTAAATGTTGCTGCACCTAATGCATTAATTTTAATTAAAACTCGATTAAATTCTCCATTAGAAACTATACCGATGTTCCTATTTTGAGTTAAAAGTGCTTGAAGAGGTACATCCAAAGTTGCTGATGACACAAGTATATTATTACTATTATATGTTTCTATTGTATAGCTTGTTCCAATAGAAGCTGCAGCGTAATCAGTTAAAACAAATCCTACGTAAGTACCTGCAGGGAAAGAAGTTTGGTTAGCTTTAATTTCGAATGTTGAGCTACCAGCTAATAAAATTCCCCAAGATGCATAATTAGTATTATCATCATCAATAATATTATTAAGATTTGTAGCAATTGAGCTAGTTGAACTTACAGAAACATCATAATGATTTTTTGTTAAAGAAATCGGTTGATTACAATTTGACTCAATTATTTGTTGTGTACATGCTTCATTGATGAATAGATTATGTAACCTAATATCACTGTTTCCTAAAGTTGTAGTTATATTAAATGCTGAAACATTTATTCGTATTGATGTAATTGGATAAGCACTATGAAATGATAAAACAGCTATATTATTTTGAAGATCTGGATTATCAAATATATATGTTTCTCTTTGAGTAGTACCATTAAATAAAGTAATAGTATACTTTGTTTCATCTAAAGCTGTTCTATTAGTTTCAGAAACTCTAATGTTGTATTTAGAATTTGAAGGTATATTTAAATTGTTTATTGTGTATGTTGCATTAGTAGTTGTTCCCAAGGGACTTGCAGGAGCTGTGAAATTTGCATAATCATTCGAATTTCCATTTATAAATAATTGGGGATTACTAATATTAGAAGAATTTGTAAAAGTAATATTAGTGTAATTTGTAATATTTACTTGTTTATTATTGTAATAATTAGGACAAATGTTATTCTGCCCATATCCCCAACTAAAAAGGAATACAGTAAAAAAAAGAAAAATCTTTTGTAAAATATTTTTCATAGATTATTATTTATTTAATTAATATTTGGTTGGTAGTTATAGAGATATTAATTAAATATAAAATGATGGTGACCTAATTTCTAATGTTGAAATAGATATCGAATAACTACTTCTTACGTAATTGTAATAAGATTTTCGAAATAGAGTTTCAATTTCAATATTCTGAATAAATTCAATTGATTTAGAAATAGAAAAAGAATTGTTTAACGTATTATTTGTAATAATACTATTTTGTTTTTTAGCACTATAAAAATTAGAATTTGAAAAAGGAAATTTTGAAACCTTTTTTATTTCAGTTGTGTATTGTTTGTCTTTAGCAGATTCTATTTTTTTCTGTAAAGATTTACTTTTATTTTTAACTAAAATTGGTTGATTGACTTCTTTTAAAGTTTTAATTTTTTCCTTGTCAGTCTTAGGTTCAACATAAACTATTTGTTTATTCGTGTTAGAGTCAACATCTAAATTTTTAACAACTGTACCTTTTACAATGTAAATTTTAGATCCATTTTTTATAGTTACTTTAGGTAATTTTAAATTGTTTATTGTATCAGTTACCGAGTTTATTGAGTCTATGGAGTCTGAAGAATTTTGCCCATAGCCAACCAGCATAAGTAAGAAAACAATAAATACTGTTAAGTTATACTTATGAAAATTAAATAGTTTATCAGTACGAAAAAAATATTGTAGAATATTTATCATACAAAAAATAATTTAGGTTGGTTTAGTAAATATATAACATAAAAAATTGTTAATCAATATTATATACGTGATATTTTTTTTGATTTTTAAGATTAAATATTTATAACAGCTAATTTACTGGTGTTAAATAAGTTTTTCTATTTAATAATTTTCTTATTTCATTTATTCACTTTTTAATATAAATTTGAATCAAATTAGAAATCAATAGAATGTTTAAGTTTTTTAGAAAATTAATCTTATTCCTTTTTGTAGGACATTTACTATATATCGTTGCATTAAAATGGATTAATCCTCCAATTACTATTACACAAATAAATGAGATTGTTACTCAACAAAAGTTTTCAAGAGACTATATTTCGGGAGCTGATATGGGTACAAATATCAAATTAGCAGTAATTGGTTCTGAAGACCAAAAATTTCCAACTCACAACGGTTTTGATTTGGATGGAATTCAAAAGGCATTTGAAAGTAATCAAGATGGTAAAAAATTAAGAGGAGGTTCTACAATTTCTCAACAAGTAGCTAAAAATGTATTCTTATGGCAAGGTCGTTCTTGGGTAAGAAAAGGATTAGAAGTATACTTTACTTTTATGATCGAAAAAATATGGGGTAAGGAAAGAATTTTAGAAGTTTATTTAAATGTAGCTGAAATGGGAATCGGAGTTTTCGGAATAGAAGCAGCTTCAGAATATTATTTCAATAAACCAGCGAAAGATTTGACAAAAAATGAAGCAGCACGTATTGCAGCAGCTTTACCAAATCCAAGAAAATACAATGTTAATCCACCTTCTTCTTACATTTCAACAAGAGCAAGAAGTATTGAAAGACAAATGAGAAATATACAAGGTATGCCAGGTTTAACCGAAGCAATCGGAGAAAAATAAAATAGTAAAGCCTAATTTTTTTAGGCTTTTTTTATACCTAATACTTTCTAAAATATTAAATTTCAGAATTCGAATAATTTTATAAGTTTTTAATTGAAATTTAGTTTTAATAAAAGCTATAAAAGACTTAATTTTGCGCAAAGACAAACACAATGACGCAAGGAATTATTATTTTAGATTTTGGCTCGCAATACAATCAATTGATTGCACGCCGAATTCGAGAATTTGGAGTTTACACAGAAATTATCCCTTACCACACTTCGGTAGAAGAAATCAAAAAACACGACCCTAAAGGAATTATTTTATCAGGAGGACCTTCTTCAGTTTTTGGAGACGAGGCTGCTTTGGTAGAAAAAGAATTATTCGAATTAGGAATTCCAGTTTTAGGAATCTGTTACGGGATGCAATTAATTTCTCATCTATTAGGTGGTGAAGTTAAAAAAGGTGAAAAAGGAGAGTATGGAAAATCTGAATTAACTGTTTTAGCTCAAAATAGTTTATTTAACGAAGTCCCAGAAGTATCTACAGTTTGGATGAGCCACTTCGACGAAGTTGTAAAAGCGCCAGCTGGATTCACAGTTACAGGAAAATCAAATATAGATATAGCTGCATTAGCAAACGAAGAAAAAAATATTTTCGCAGTTCAGTTCCACCCAGAAGTTACACACTCTGAATTTGGTTCTAAAATGTTAGAAAACTTTGTTTTCAATATTTGTAAAGCAGAGAAAAATTGGGTTTTAACTGATTTTATCGAAACAGAAATCACACGTATCAAAAAAGTTGTAGGAGACAAAAAAGTAATCTTAGGACTTTCTGGTGGTGTAGATTCTTCTGTAGCTGCAGTTTTAATTCACCGTGCAATTGGAGATCAATTAACTTGTATTTTTGTTGATACTGGTTTATTAAGAAAAGATGAAGGGAAGAAAGTAATGGAAAATTACGGAAAACACTTCAATATGAACATCAAAATGGTTGATGCTGCCGATCGTTTCTTAACAAGCTTAAAAGGTATCGATGAGCCAGAAGCAAAACGTAAAGCAATTGGACGCGATTTCGTAGCTGTTTTTGATGAAGAATCAAAGAAATTTGATGATGCTTCTTTCTTAGCACAAGGAACAATCTACCCAGATGTAATTGAGTCTCAATCTGTAAAAGGGCCTTCTGCTACTATTAAATCTCACCACAATGTTGGTGGATTACCAGAAGATATGAAACTTCAATTATTAGAACCTTTACGTGAGTTATTTAAAGATGAGGTTCGTAAAGTTGGTGTTGAATTAGGTATTCCTCGCGAATTGGTATACCGTCACCCATTTCCAGGACCAGGATTAGGAATCCGTGTTTTAGGAGAAGTTGACGAAGAAAAAGTAAGAATCTTACAAGAAGCAGATCAAATTTTTATTGACGAGTTATATGCTCATAATTTATACGACGAGGTTTCTCAAGCTTTCGTTGTATTATTACCAGTAAAATCTGTAGGTGTAATGGGAGATGAGCGTACGTACGAATACACAGCAGTAGTTCGTTCAGCTAATACAATCGATTTTATGACTGCAACTTGGTCAAAATTACCTTACGAGTTTTTAGAGTTAGTTTCTAACCGAATTATCAACGAAGTTAAAGGTATTAACCGTGTAGCTTACGACATCAGTTCAAAACCACCAGCAACTATTGAGTGGGAATAAATAAAAATTAGTATATTAAGTCAGCATTTTTATGCTGACTTTTTTCTTTGTAAACTTTAAAAACTAATATATAATAATGGAACTTTTAAAAGAGAGAATATTAAAAGATGGAAAGAGTTTCGATGGTGGAATTTTAAAAGTAGATAGTTTTATTAATCATCAGATGGATCCTGTTTTAATGAAAAACATTGCAAATGAATTTGTGAAACGATTTTCAGATCTTAATATCAATAAAATTATTACAATTGAAGCGAGTGGAATTGCACCTGCAATTTTAGTAGGATTAGCTTTAGAATTACCAGTAGTTTTTGTAAAAAAAACGAAGCCTAAAACAATGGAAGGTTTTTATACAACACAAGTTTATTCTTTTACAAAAGATAAAACATATGATGTGTGTGTGAGTAATCAATATTTGAATGAAGGGGATAATGTAATTTTTATTGATGATTTCTTAGCAAACGGAAATGCAGCTTTAGGTGTCAAAGATTTGGTGAAACAAGCTGGAGCGAATTTGTCAGGAATGGGATTTATTATAGAAAAGTCTTTTCAGGAAGGTAGAGATCGATTATTAGATAAAGGAATTAGGGTTGAATCTTTAGTAAGAATAGAGTGGTTAGGAGAAAACTCTATTGAGTTTGTAGAATAAAATTTAACAAAATTGTCAAATTTATTTTTTTCAATTAAAAAAAAAATATTTAACTTGAGATAAATTTAATACTCACTATTATGAAAAAATCAATATTATTTGCCACAATTATCTTCTCTCAAGTGGCTTTTGCATCAGATTTTAAGCAAATCCAAAAAGATTCAAATTCTGAATTATTTATTAATCAAAAAACAAATGTTTTAATAAATATATCAAGTTCGGATGACTTAAAATTAACTAAAGCCTTTAAAAAAGATTTGATAATTTATTTAAATAAAAAATTCAAAAATTTAACATTTAATTTTGATTCTAATAAATCAAATGATTTTCAAATTGATTTGAATTTAAAAAATGTATCAATTCAACATTTTAATGTGCCGAAAACTGAAACTAGAGCACAGATGGGAGTAGCTGCAAAAAAAGATGAAGTAGCAAAATCATTTCAAACAATAGATAATTCAGGGGTTTTATCAAATTCAGTAATTGTATTTAATTCTCAATTAAAATACATGAATAATAAAGATTTTAAATTTGAAGTTGTTAGTTCAAATTATTTAATTTCTAAAGATGGAATAAATAAGAATAATGAATTTATTTCAGTAAATGATATTTATAAAACATTAGATTATGAATTTTTAGATTTTATAAAAGAAGATAATTTTGTTAATAAACAAGAAATTGGTTTTACTAATGGATTAAACGGAACTTCTGGTTTTAGTGAAAATAATATCAATATTTCTAATAGAGAAAATGATTTTAAAGCGAAAGCTGTCATTTTTGCTTTAGTTTTTAGAGATTTAGAAGACCTGTTGAAATATAAAATATAAAATTATCATTATCGGATTTTAATTCCAAAAAGTATTTCAAATTATCCAAGTATTATCAAGTAAAGTTGTAATCTATGTTTTATTATTAAAAAATGTAGACAAAGCTTTATCAAATTTTATAATTATTTAATCAAAATAAAGTTTTAAAAAGCCTTCATAGAACATGGAAGGTTTTTTTTATTGATTTTTTTAAAAATTTTTAAATTTTTTTAAAATTCATTTTCAATTATTTAAGATGTAATCTGTCTGTTTTAGCGAAATTTGATGTAAAATTGTTTTGGTGAATTAAAAAACCTTTCTATATTTGCACTGCAATTAAGACAGAGACCCATGGTGTAACGGTAGCACATCGGTTTTTGGTGCCGCCTGTCGGGGTTCGAATCCCTGTGGGTCTACAAGTCTAATGCCTCGATAAATTTTTGTTGGGGCATTTTTATCCTCTCTAGGATTGGTTGCAGTTTATTATATATAGACCCATGGTGTAACGGTAGCACATCGGTTTTTGGTGCCGCCTGTCGGGGTTCGAATCCCTGTGGGTCTACAATATTTTAAACAACATAAGAATAATTACTATAGACCCATGGTGTAACGGTAGCACATCGGTTTTTGGTGCCGCCTGTCGGGGTTCGAATCCCTGTGGGTCTACAAATTCTTTTAGAATTGAAGTAATTATTAAAATACCGCATAGACCCATGGTGTAACGGTAGCACATCGGTTTTTGGTGCCGCCTGTCGGGGTTCGAATCCCTGTGGGTCTACAATATTTTAAACAACATAAGAATAATTACTATAGACCCATGGTGTAACGGTAGCACATCGGTTTTTGGTGCCGCCTGTCGGGGTTCGAATCCCTGTGGGTCTACAAATTCTTTTAGAATTGAAGTAATTATTAAAATACCGCAAAGACCCATGGTGTAACGGTAGCACATCGGTTTTTGGTGCCGCCTGTCGGGGTTCGAATCCCTGTGGGTCTACAATTAAAGCTCTAATATTATATATTGGAGCTTTTTTTATATAAATATATTTACTATATTTAAATTATATCCTTTGAAAAATATATGACTTTAGATCAAATTATTGTAGACGCTAAAAAAGGAAAGCGTAATGCTCAAAATCTTTTAATAGAATTGCTCTGGTCGCAAGTTTACTATTATGTTTTTCTTAAAATTAAAAATGAAGAAGAAGCAGAGGATATTACAATTGAAACTTTCACAAAAGTCCTTTCAAAATTAAAATTGTATAACGAAGACTTCGATTTTAAAACTTGGGTTATTTCAATAGCTCATAATACAATGATTGATCATATCAGAAAAACTCCAGAATTAAATTTATCAATTGATGATGGATTTAATTTTAGAATGTTGAATGATAGTGAAAAATCGCCAGAAGATTATTTAATACTAAAACAAGATACAGATAAAGTACTAAAGGCTATAGATTTATTATCTCCAAAGTATAAACGAATTGTCGAATTACGATTCTTAGAAGATAAAACTTATAAAGAATTAGCTGAAGATTTAGGACTTAGTTTACCTAATGTAAAGGTAAGAGTGTTAAGAGCTAGGCAACTTTTAGCTGAAATATTAGAGAAAGAAGCTTAATATCAGCTTTTATTTAACAAGATTTTTAGTTAATTTTACCATAAGAGTTGGTTAATATATACGATGAAAAACATTTTTTTTTACTTTTTAGCAATAGCATTTTCTTTTATAGTTGTTTCTTGTGGATCTTCTAATAAGGTTACATCTTATAAGAAAACAGCAGCAAATAGGGTTTATTCAAAAATAAATTCGGCTAGTAAATATCCTGCAAAAGGAAAAAGTTCAAGTTCTTCATCAGTTTATAGATCTTCAAGCAAAACATATTCTTCAAAAGATACAAGTAACGTTTTAAGTACAGCAAAATCATTTTTAGGTGTGCCATACAAATATGGAGGTACAACAAGAAGCGGATTTGATTGCTCTGGATTAGTTGTGGTAAGTTTTAATAAAATAGATTATAAATTACCAAGAAATTCATCACAACAAGCACAAGAGGGGCGCGAAATTAAAATTTCAGATGCAAGAGAAGGTGATTTAGTATTTTTTAATACATCAGGCTCTTCAATTTCACATGTCGGTATCATTGAAAGTATTGAAAAATCAGGAGAAATTAAATTTATTCACTCATCTACTTCAAAAGGTGTAATAATTTCTTCGATGGATGAAAATTATTGGAAAACTAGATTTGTAAAAGCCATTAGACTTTTATAAATTGAGTTAGTGAAAAATATACAATCTTACATACTAAACTGTTTGATTGTTTTTCTTTTTAGTTTTTCTGGTTTTCAGGTTCTTGCGCAGAAAACAGACACTGTAAAGGTGGTTAATCAGGGAAAAAAATCGGAAAAAGAATATTCTAAATTCAGAAAATTATATTCTAAATACCTTTTTAAACAAAGAAAAACGGCAACTTCTACTCCAATCACTTCTATAAACACCAGTTTTGAAGGGAAGCCAATACGTTATATCCATATTTCATCACATGATCCTTTTGGTTATTCGCTACAAGATACACTGAAAAGACCTACAAAATGGATTGAGAAGACCGGAAATACATTACATGGTAAAACTAAAAATTTTGTAATTAGAGAATTGCTGTTATTTAAAGATGGAGATTTATTAGATACTTTAAAATTAAAAGAATCTGAACGTGTACTTCGTTCTCAGCGTTTATTAAGACGTGTAGAGATTGTTCCTAAAATGACTGAAAATTCAGATTCGGTAGATGTGTACGTTAATTCAATAGATACATGGTCTATGGTTGCAACTGGATCTATTTCTACATCAAAAGCAGGTGTTCGTATTAGAGAAAGAAACTTTTTAGGTTTGGGACATGTTTTTGATAATCGATACAGACATAATTATAAAACAGGAAATAATCTATATCAATTCAATTATACTGTTCCAAATATTGCAAAAACTCGTATTACAGGAAATGTAAATTATTTTAAAAATGAATTAGATCATTTTAATAAAAGTATCAATTTTACACGACCTTTTTATTCGCCATTGGCACGTTATGCAGGAGGAATTTCAGTAGGACAAACGTACTATCAAGATTCTTTAGCTTACGGAATTCCTAATATGGAATATTATAACTTCAAATATAATTATACAGATATTTGGGGAGCAAGAGCTTTCAGAATTAGTAATTCGGACCGAAGAAATATTACTAATTTTATTATTTCTTCACGATTTTATGATCGTACCTATAAAGAAGGTCCAACACATGAAGCTGATCCATATGAAATGTTTAATAAACAAACGAATTATTTTCTTGGTTTAGGTATTTCGTCTCGTCGTTACGAGAAATTAAATTATTTATTTCAGCAAGGAAATGATGAAGATGTTGCTGTAGGTAAAGTTTTTGGATTAACAATGGCAATGCAAGATAGGCCAGGATATGAACGATTTTATATTGGTGCAAAAACTTCTGCCGGAGGATTTTTAAAAGGTAATTTCTTTGGAATCGATGCGCAAGCAGGTTCATTTTTTAGAGCTGGAGAAGGAGAACAAACAACAGTTAATTTACAAGGATTATATTTTTCTAAATTACTATCTATAGGTAATTGGAATATTAGACAATTTGCTAAAGTAAATTATTTGATAGGTTTTAATAGATGGGATACAAGTGCTGATGAATTGACTTTACATGAACATGATTTGTACGGTATGGATGGCGTAAGAGGTGCTCGTAACTTAAAAGGTGATCAGAAATTATTAATGGAAGTACAGACACAAACGTACTCGCCATACGAATTTTTAGGATTTCGTATTTCACCATTTTTTAATGCTGCTTTAGGTGTTGTAGGAAATAGAAAAAGTAATTTCTTTGAGAAAGATAATATTGTGGCTAGAGTTGGATTAGGAGTTTTATTTACGAATGATTATTTTGTATTTAATAACTTTCAGATTTCATTTTCTTTCTATCCAAGAATTCCAGCAGAGGGAAGTAATATTATTAAATCTAACGTAATTGATAATAGAGATTTCAACTTGATGGATTTTGACTTTAGTAAACCAAATTATATTCGTTGGAACCGATGGGATTAAAATATAAAGTATAAAAAAGGAATCAATAATATGATTCCTTTTTTTATTTATTTTACTTGCTTAGACATTAACCAGGATACAAATCCTCCGATTCCTAAAACTGTTGCAATTACAATTACAAAGTTAATAATAGAAAATTCGAACGGAAATGGTATCGTAGCAGATGCCATTACTAATCCAAAATTGATTTGTAATAACCCAAGCACTGTCGCAATTAATAAACCAGTTACCATTGCTACAGCTGTAATTATTAAACCAGTATAAGCAAAAATTCGTCTAATATCTCTACGAGAAAGACCAAAGCTATACATGGTTTGTATTTCTTTTGTTTTATCAAGAATAATGATAATAATTGTTCCTGCAAGATTAAAACAAGCGATAATAATAACTAAAGTGAAAATTAAGTAAATGATTAGGTTTTCCATATTCATTACTTTAAGAAAAGCAGAGTCTAAATCTTGTCTTGTTTCTACTTTATAGTTATCTCCAAGTTGTTTCTTTAAATTATCTTTTACGCTATTTAAATCTTTTTTACCATCAGTTTTAATTTCAATTGAATAAGCTGAAATTGAATCTAATTGCAATAATTGTTGAGCTAAACCGATTGGAGCAAAAATATGTTTATCATACTGCTCATTCAAAATAAATATTCCGTTACTATAAGCTTCTGCTTTTGTAAAAGCATCACTTTCTTGTTTTATCATTCCAGTTCCAGCCTTTGGCATCATCAAAGTGGCCGGATTTATAGGATCAATATACAATTGTAAACGCTGTGCTATACCGTTAGAAACGATAAAATTGTCATTAAACTCAAAGTTTAAATATTCGCCACCGTAAACCACTGTGTCAAGCCGTGTAACAGTTGTAAAATTTTCGTCAATTCCTTTTAAATAGGCGATATCTTGCATTCCATTGTAATCGATATAGATTTTTTCTTCAATTACTTTAGAATATGATTTAACTAAGTTATTCTTCTTTAAAAGATTTTCTAAATTCGGAATATCAGTTAAAACTTTACCCTTTGCTGGAGAAACTTTTATTTCAGGATTTACATTACTATAGAATTTTAAATTCATCTTTTCTAAACCAGAGAAGACAGATAAAATAACAAATAGAGCTGCAGTTGCGACTAAAATAGCACCTACAGCAATAGAAGTAATTATGTTTACAGCATTGGTATTGGCACTAGAAAAAAAGTATCGCTTAGCAATGTAAAAAGAAATATTGCGCATCAAATTGTATTATAAAATAGGATTGTTTCCTTTTCCGTTTAATGCGTTATCGATTTTTTCAATTTGATCTAAAGAATCATCTAAAATGAAAATTAATTCAGGCGTAATACGCATATGCTTAGCCGCACCTTTAGATAAAATTCCTCTAAATTTTGGTGTATTTGTTTTAATTTCTTTTAAGATTTCGTCTTTACGATTGTTTGGAAAAATACTAACATAGATTTTAGAAACGCTTAAATCTGGAGTAACTTTCACTTCTGTAACGCTTATTAAGTTACCTGGAAACTCTTCTGTACCCCATTTTCTAAATGCCTCTGCTAATTCCTCTTGAAATAATTTTCCTACTTTTTGTTGTCTATTGCTATCCAAAATATTGTCGTTTTATGAATAAGCGAAATTACCGCTTTTTTTTGTGATTAAAAAGTATTCAAATATTTGTATTTTTGTTGCATGAAAAAAGATATTTCAAATTCTGAAGATATTGCACTTTTAGTAAATCAATTTTATGATTTAGTAGTAAAAGATGACTTAATTGGTCCGTTTTTTACCAATGTTGCAAATGTTGATTGGAAAGATCATTTACCTCATATGATTCAGTTTTGGGAAACTGTTTTATTAGGTAAAGCGACTTTTGAAGGTTGGCCAATGCGAACGCATTTGGTTCTGAATAAAAAAGCTGCTTTGAAAGAAGAGCATTTTGATCGCTGGATGGAATATTGGTTTAAAACTTTGGATGAAAATTTTGAAGGGCCAATTGCTTTAGAAGCTAAAAATCGTGCGAAAATTATGAGAGATTTGATACTTTTTAAAATAGAGCAACAAAAAACTCAGAATATAATTCAATAAAAAAAGGCAACTTAATTAAGTTGCCTTTTTTTATTGAATATGTAATTATTTTGAAGTCAAAATTAATTTTCTGTTTAAGAATTCTAAAATTCCTGCTTTAGATAATTCTCTTCCGTATCCCGAACGTTTTGTTCCTCCGAAAGGCAATTCTGGACTAGATGAAACTTGTTTGTTGATATAAACCATTCCACTGTCAATTTTACGAGCCATATCATGAGCCAGTTCAATATTCTCAGTATAAATTGATGCTCCTAAACCGTACATTGTATCGTTTGCAATAGTTAAAGCTTCTTCTACTGATTTTACTTTAATTAAACAGATAACTGGACCAAAAACTTCTTCGTCGTAAGCTTTCATTCCTGGTTTTAAATCGGCTAAAATAGTCGGTTCCATAAAAGAACCTTCCGTTCCAATTTGTTTTCCTCCAATAACTAATTCAGCTCCGTTTTCAACAGATTTATTTACTTGATCTAATAACGTTTCTAAAGCTGGAGCAGAACTAACAGGTCCCATGTCTGTATCATCTTCCAAAGGATTTCCAACTTTCATGTTCTCAACATAGGTTTTAACTTTAGCTAAATATGCATCGTAAATATCTTCTTGAACAATAATCCTTTTAGATGAAGTACAAGCTTGTCCTGCATTACGTAAACGACCATTAATTGTTCCAGACATTACTTTCTCTAAATCTGCATCATTTAAAACAATCATCGGATCAGTTCCGCCTAATTCTAAAACAGATTTTTTGATATTTTCTCCAGCAACTTTAGCAATACTTGCCCCGGCTGCATCAGAACCTGTTAAAGAAACTCCTTTGATACGATTATCTCCAACTAAAGCAGAAGTTTCTTTTCCACTGATGAATAAGTTTGTGTATAATCCTTTTGGAGCACCAACTTTTTCGAAAATTGCTTCAAAAGCTTCTCCACATTGTGGAATGTTAGAAGCTGTTTTTAATAAAATTGTGTTTCCAGCCATGATATTAGGAGCAGCGAAACGAGCAATTTGAGAAAATGGAAAATTCCAAGGCATAACACCTAATAAAGTTCCGATAGGTTCCGAAAATATTAAAGCATCTCCTTTCTCTGTAACTAATGTATCTGGTTTTAAGAATTCTTCAGCATGATCTGCGTAATAATCTAAAATATTAGCACTATAATCAATTTCAATACGACTTTCACGTAATGGTTTACCCATTTCAGTCGTAATCAATGTTGCTAAATGTTCTTTTTGAGCACGCATTTCTGCTGCAGCAGCTTTTACGATTTGTTTACGATTTTCGAAAGATTCAAATCGCCAAGTTTTGTACAAATCATCCGCCCTTTGAATTGCATTGTTGATTTGTTCTGTTGTATAGGGTTGAAATTCTTTTTCTATTTTACCTGTAGCAGGATTTAGTGTTCTAATTGAACTCGTCATAATTCGATGAATTAATTTGTTCTACAAATTTGATGTTTATTCTACTTATGCAAAAGAAATTAGCATAAATATTAATAATGAAATCGGTTATAATATCAATAAATACAATAAAAGTTCCAAAATTAATTGGTAGAAAAAAGGGATTAGCAAAAGCTAAACCCTTTTATATAAAGTATTAAAATATTTTATTTTTTTAGAAAGGTAATGAATCATCATCGTTCATCGAACTTGAGAAACTTCCCAAATCTCCGAAAGAATCTAAAGGATTACTTGTTGGTAAATTAATTGAGCTATTAAATTCAAAATCACTATCACCACCGTTATTCATTTTAGAAATCATTTGTCCATCATTCATTGAACTCTGAATTTCAAAATCATTATTACCATAAGAAGGTTCTAGATCTGTGAATTTTGCTTGTTCGTTGATGAATCGTAAACGAATATTTTCTAAAGCACCATTACGGTGTTTTGCAATGATAAATTCAGCCTGACCCGCACATGGTAAGTTATCATCATCCCAAAATTCTAATTTATAATATTCTGGTCGATAAATAAACGATACGATATCGGCATCCTGCTCAATGGCTCCAGATTCACGTAAATCTGAAAGTAAAGGACGTTTACTTCCCCCACGTGTTTCTACCGAACGAGATAACTGTGATAATGCAATTACTGGAATATTTAACTCTTTTGCAATAGCTTTTAAGGAACGCGAAATCATAGAGATTTCTTGCTCACGATTACCATTTGCTTTTCCACCAGCAGTCATTAATTGCAAGTAGTCAATCAGAATCATTTTAACTCCGTGTTGAGAAACTAAACGACGCGCTTTTGCACGTAAATCAAAAATAGAAAGGGCAGGAGTATCGTCAATATATAACGGTGCATTTTCTAAACCTTTTACTCTTGAATATAATTGTTTCCACTCGTGGTCAGCTAATTTCGCTTTACGTAATTTTTCCCCAGAAATACCTGTTTCTCCAGAAATCATACGTGTAATTAACTGAACAGATGACATCTCTAATGAGAAAACGGCAACGGGTATATTTTGGTCTACAGCCATGTTTTTCGCCATCGATAAGATGAAGGCTGTTTTACCCATACCAGGACGTGCTGCAAGAATAATTAAATCCGATTCTTGCCAACCAGAAGTAATTTTATCAATTTCTGTAAACCCAGAAGTTAATCCAGACATTCCTTCTTTTTTAGACATTTCAGCAATTTTTTCAACTGCTTCTTTAACTAAAGAATTTGCGCTTGAGTAACTTTTTTTGATTCCACCTTCTGTGATTTCGAATAATTTACTTTCAGAGAAATCTAAAAGATCAAAAACATCAGCAGAATCATCGTATGATTTATCAATAACTTCTGTCGAAATTTCGATTAATCGTCTTAAAATGTATTTTTCTTGGATTACACGAGCATAGTATTCTACGTGTGCAGCAGAAGATACACGTTGTGTTAATTGGATAAGATAGTAATCTCCTCCAATCATATCTAACCTGCCTTCTTTCTTAAGTTCATTTGCAACTGTTAACAAATCAATAGGCTGAGATTCGTTGAATAATCTTTGAATCACAGCGTATATCGCTTGATGTTCAGGACGATAAAAAAATTGAGGAGTTAAGATGTCGATAACTTCATCTAACCCTTTATTGTCAATCATCATTGCACCAAGAACAGCTTGCTCTAAATCTACGGCTTGAGGTGGGATTTTTCCACGCTCTAAATTCACCACTTTTTTAGGCATTGAGTTTGTGTTTTGAAAACTATTTGCTTGTTCCATAAGACGGCAAAATTACATAAAAAAAACGAGATATCTATATGTATAAATATCTCGTTTTATTTTGACTTAATAATAATCTTTTGTAAAAATTATCCTGAGAATTCTCCGAATTTAATGTAACGTTCTTGACGTTGTTTTTGTAATTCAGTCTTAGATAATTTATTTAATTCGTGGTAAGTTTCTAAAACTTTATCCTTTAAATTATTGTAAGCAACTTCTGGTTTGTAGTGTGCTCCACCAAGTGGTTCTTTGATTAAATCTTCAATTAATCCTAATTCTAACATATCAGGACCAGTTAATTTCATTTGAGAAGCAGCTTGTTGTTTGTATTCCCATGTTCTCCATAAGATAGTTGAACAGTTTTCTGGAGAAATTACAGAATACCAAGTGTTTTCTAACATAAATACTTTGTTTCCAACACCAATTCCTAAGGCTCCACCAGATGCACCTTCACCAATAACAACAGTAATGATTGGAACAGTAAGTTTCAACATTTCATAGATGTTTTTAGCGATAGCTTCACCTTGTCCGCGTTCTTCAGCTTCTAAACCAGGGTATGCACCAGGAGTGTCAACTAATGTTAAAACTGGAATGTTAAATTTCTCAGCTAATTTCATTAATCGTAAAGCTTTACGGTAACCTTCAGGATTTGACATTCCGAAACGACGATATTGACGTTCTTTTGTATTTTTTCCTTTTTGTTGACCAATGATCATAAAAGTTTGACCATTGATTTTTCCCATTCCACCAACCATAGCTTTATCGTCACCGAAAGTACGGTCTCCGTGAATTTCTACGAAAGTATTGTCAGTAATTGCGTAAGCATAGTCTAATGTGTATGGGCGTGAAGGATGACGTGATAATTGTACACGTTGCCATGGCGTTAAGTTACCATAGATTTCCTTCTTTTTGTTTTCAATTGCAATTTCAATTTCAACACATGCTTGTTTAATATTAACAGCGTTTCCGTCTCCTAAAACTTGACAGCTTTTTAATTGCTCTTCTAGTTCTTGGATTGGTTGTTCAAAATCTAAATATTCCATAATGCGTTTTTAATTGGAGGAACAAATATATAAAAGGATTTTTAACTCGGCACTTATATAATTGTTTGTTTTTGTTGTTTTAAAATTATAAATTGTCTCAAAATGATAATAGAGACCTGCATTAGGTCTCTATTTTATTATGAGGAAATTAGCTTATAATTTTTCGATAATCATAGCAGAAGCGCCTCCACCACCGTTACAGATAGCGGCTCCACCATATTTAGCTCCGTTTTGTTCTAATACATTTAATAATGTTACAAGAATACGAGAACCAGAGTTTCCTAGTGGGTGACCTAATGAAACAGCACCACCATTTACGTTAACTTTTTCTGGATTTAATCCTAATAATTGAGTATTTACAATCCCAACAACAGAAAATGCTTCGTTAAATTCCCAAAAATTAACTGCAGATTTGTCTAAATTAGCTTTAGCTAATACTTTTTCAACTGCTTTTGTTGGAGCTGTAGTAAACCATTCTGGTTCGTGTGCAGCATCAGCATATGCAGTAACTTTAGCTAAAGGTTTTAATCCTAATTCGTTTGCTTTATCTAAAGACATTAAAATTAAAGCAGAAGCTCCGTCATTAATTGTAGATGCATTTGCAGCAGTTACAGTTCCGTCTTTTGAGAAAACTGCACGTAATCCTGGAACTTTATCAAAATTTACATTTTTGTATTCCTCATCTTCTTTAAATAAAACCGGTTCACCTTTACGTTGAGGAATTTCTACAGGTACAATTTCGTTATCAAATTTACCACCTTGCCAAGCAGCTGCCGATTTTTTGTAAGAATTAATAGCAAACTCATCTTGTTGCTCACGAGTTACATTGTATTTTGCAGCTGTCGCATCACCACAAGTACCCATCATTTCTTTGCTGTAAGCGTCTTGTAAACCATCTGCAACGATACCATCTAATAAAACAGTATTCCCATATTTATTTCCAGAACGTGCGCTTTGCGAGTAGAAAGGAACTAAAGACATGTTTTCCATCCCACCAGCAACAACAATATCAGCATCTCCTAAACGGATTGATTGTGTAGCTAACATAACAGCCTTCATACCAGAAGCACATACTTTGTTAACTGTAGTTGCAGGAACTGTATTAGGAATTCCGGCTTTAATCATAGCTTGTTTTGCAGGTGCTTGTCCTTCACCAGCTTGTAGAACATTACCCATGTAAACTTCGTCTACTAATGCTGGGTCTAAATTAATTTTATTTAATGCTCCTTTTATAGCAGTAGCACCTAAGTCTGTAGCAGGAATAGAAGATAAGCTTCCTAAAAATGATCCCATTGCTGTACGAACAGCAGAGACAATAACAACTTCTTTCATTTTTTTATTTTGTGATTTTGTTTTTTTACTAAGTGCAATATAAAAAAAAATAAAAAATTTATTCAGAATGAATGTTTAATTTTCTATTAGTTTTGATATATAATTATCAATATTATTATGTAATATTTGAATTAATCGTAAATGTTTAGTTTTTAATAAATTGTAAATCGATATGAGAGAGATTAGATACTTATATTTTTGTGTGTTTTTAGTTGTTACAACAATAGCTTTTGGTCAGCCAAAATATTATGATCAGATATTAAAGCAATTAACATCAAAAAAAATGGCTGGTCGTGGATATACATATGATGGAATGGAAAAAGCATCGAAGTATTTAGCAAAAGAGTTTGAAAAGAATAACTTAAAATCTTTTAATGGAAGTTATTTACAAGAGTTTGAGTTTCCAATTAATATTATTCATCAAGCTGAATTAACGATTAATGGTAAGAAACTAGTTTACGGAAAGGATTATATCGTAAAACCGAGTTCTAAATCTGTAGATTATTCAGAAAATTCTAGTTATTATAATTTCCCTGTTGAAGATTATATCGATTCTTTTCAATCTTTAGAAAAAACGAAACAATTCATTATACAAGATTCAAAAAACCAAAAGGGAAAACACATCATCTTGCCAGCGCTGAATACAAAAGTAGATTCAATCAAGAATTATTATAAACAATGGGCGAATATTTATGAAAAGGATAATAATGCAAACCGTGCTATTTTCAGATTTACTGAAGATTCATTATTAAGCAGTTTAAGTCAAAGACAAGCCGGAATAAGTGAATTTATAATCAAGAATAAATATTATTCAGAAGATTTAAAAATCAATAAATATTCGATAAAATCTGAATTCAATCCTAAATTTAAGTTCAACAATGTTATCGGATATGTTGATGGAGATAATAATGATTCTGTTGTTGTAATTACAGGTCATTACGATCATTTAGGAAGAATAAATAAATCATATTTCCCAGGAGCGAGTGATAATGCAAGTGGAACAGCGATGGTGTTAGAATTAGCAAAATATTATTCGAAAAATAAACCAAAATATAGAACTGTTTTTATGCTTTTCGGAGCTGAAGAGGCTGGAATTGTTGGTTCTTATAAATATGTTGCTTCACCTTTATTCCCATTAAATAATATCAAGTTTTTAGTAAATTTAGATATTATGGGCGCTGGTGATGAAGGAATTCAGGTAGTTAATGGAACTAAATATAAAAAAGAGTTTAATGATTTAGTTGAAATTAATTTAGAAAACAATTTTTTGAAACAAGTTAAAGTTAGGGGTGAATCATGTAATTCAGATCATTGTCCATTTGACCAAAAGGGTGTTCCGTCTTTTTTTATATATACATTGGGAGGAAAGGGAAATTACCATAATATATATGATAGTTACAAAAATTTAGATTTATCTCACGTAGAAAATGTTCGAGATTTATTGATTAAATTTGTAGCTGGTTTATAAAAAAAATAATCCGTTCCAAAAGAACGGATTACTAACCAACCTAAACTACTATAAAAAACTCTAAAAAGTAAAAAGGGTTCGAGATAATTTCATCTTCATTAATCAGTTTCATTTTCTCAAGTGAACTCCTTTGTAATTACTATCTATGAATAAATTTATTTGTACTGCAAATCTCGTGATATTTTTGACTTGATGCAATAAATGCTATATATATTATTCAATGCGGCTATAGTTAAAATTTATTAAAGATTTCCTATTAACCTGCAAATGTTTATAAATAGATAAGTTAAGTGTGTTTCAATATGGTGTAAAATGTAAAATAAGAAATGTGTAAAAATTCAACTTTAACTTTTTATTATAATTTTGCTTTTGCAAATTATGATTACCGAAATGTAATTTTCGTTTCAAAAAGTGATAGTTTTTAATAAAAATAATCAAAAATGAGTAATAAAAAGATTTTCGGATTAGTATTAACAACATTATTTTCTATGCTTAATGCACAAGAAATTCATCCAAATAATGTCCGAAAAGCAGTTTATGATAGCATATTAAATGATATTAGTAATAATCGTAAAATATATACAATTAAAGAAATATATGTAGATGCTACTGTAAATAAGTTTGATGATATAGAAATGACCTCTTATGGAGTAAAACTTTCGGATCCGGAATATGTAAATGATGAAGAGTTTTGTAAGATTTTAAATAATACCAAATGCGTTGATAAATTAAAAATTGATCAATTTACTTTAAGTAAGATTTATCAAGAACATAAAGATGAAAAGTATACCGATTTTTATGGTATTTATGCACCTTTAGATCATTGGTATACTGTAATACATCACACATTTCAATATCTTTTACAAAACGATAAACCTCAATTTTCCTCGGTAACGATTCCTGTTAAAAATGTTTATTTTAAAAATGGTGATGTGATTACAAATCATTATTTCTATCATTTTGATTTAGATAAAGATTTCAAAATCATTTCTTTTAAAAGGATTAATTTTTAAATATTCGAAAAACTTATGTAAATTTATATCACTCATAGTTAGTTTTTTATGAATGATGTGCAGAACTACATTGAAGAGCTAAAACAACTATCAAAAGGAAATCTTAGAATTTGCCGAATGAATTGGTGGTTGTTGAAGTATGAAGATGAATTTAAAGAAGCAATAAATCAAACTTCATGTAAAAAATGGGCCAGATGGTTATATAAAGGAGAGCATCCTTATCCATGTGTTTGTCCCAAAAGAGATAATTTGTGCGTATTTATAGATTTATATCGGGAATTGGATCGATTAACTCAAATTCAACATTTAGAGAATTACTTTGAAGAAAAGTTTAATAATTTTCAAGTTATAAAGGATTCGGGAGATGCAATTATGAAATGGATGAGAGATATACGACCAACAATTTCTGAGATTTATTTAACGCTTGATAAAAATGAAAATTTGAAGGTTAGATTTTATAATTCAGACCCCATTTTAGAAGTTAATATCAATAAAAGCGATTATAAATACACTTTATTATGCTTGGATATTTTTAATTACAATATGTACGTCCGTGGGATGTAATAAAAAAGGTACTCAAAAAATAATTTGAATACCTTTTTTTATTATTGAAATAATGATTAAATAGTTCTTATTTAATTAATCCGATTTCTCTTAAACGTTGCGTTAAGAAATCACCTGCAGTGATATCATCAAATTGTTTTGGGTTTTCTTCAGTAACACAGTTTTCTAAAACAGATAAATCCATATCAGAAACAGGGTGCATAAAGAAAGGGATAGAGTAACGAGAAGATCCCCATAATTCTCTTTCTGGATTAACTACACGGTGAATCGTAGATTTTAAACGATTGTTTGTGTGGCGAGATAACATATCTCCAACATTAATCACTAACTCATCATCTTCTGCAATTGCATCAACCCAAGTTCCGTCGTGTTTTTGTACTTGTAAACCACGTCCTTGCGCTCCCATTAATAAAGTAATTAAGTTGATGTCGCCATGTGCTCCTGCACGAACAGCACCTTCTTTAGGTTCTTCTGTAATTGGAGGGTAGTGAATTGCTCTTAAGATTGAATTACCATTAGCTACTTTATCATCAAAATAGAATTCATCTAAACCTAAGAAAATAGCTAATGCACGTAAAACGTAAACACCAGTTTTTTCTAATTGTTTGTATGTTTCTTCACCGTATTGAGTGAAAGTAGGAACTTCAGCAACGCTTACATTTTCTGGGTAGTTGTATTTAGCTTTGTCTTCTTCAGCTAAATATTGTCCAAAGTGCCAAAACTCTTTTAAATCACCAACTTTACTTCCTTTAGCATGTTCGTTACCAAATTTTGTATAACCACGTTGTCCACCAATTCCTTCAACAATATAATTTTGTTTTGTTTCAGTTGGTAACGCGTAGAAATCACGAACGCTACTGTATAAATTATCAACTAATTCGTCAGATAAAAAATGTCCTTTTAAAGCAACGAATCCAATTTCTTCATAAGCTCTCCCAATTTCGTTGACAAATTTTTGTTTTCTTGCTGGATCTTCTGATAAGAAATCTGCAAGGTTAACTGATGGTATTCCAGTTTGTGACATTATATATGTTTTATTTGTATTAAAATGTTTCACAAAGTTAAATAAACTTTTGAAATGTGAATAATATTGTTGATAACTTTTGTTGCAAGGTATTGTTATCAACTATAAATTGAGTTTTAAAATAAGATTAATTGTTTAATTAATTGTAATTGAGTGTTTGAATGATTTATTTGTTAGAAAATTATATTTTTCATAACAATAGATTTTGTAAATGAGTTTTTGTTTTATTATCAATATTATCAATATTGTATTCTTAAATTTAAAATATGAATAAATTAAAACTACTATCTTTCTTATTAGTCCTATCATCAACTTTATATGGTCAAGAAAAAGCTTCTAAATTTTTAATTTTTCCCGGTTGTGAAAAATTCGAAACAAAAGGAAATCAAAAATTAATCGACTGCTATGGTAAAAATTTTAATGAATTGTTTACATATGAAGTAAAGCAAGTGCTTAATTCATATAATTTATCAGTTGACAATGTAAATATTAATGCAAAAATTAAATATGAAATAAGTAAAGAAGGCGAATATCAAAATTTAGAAATTATTGGTACTGAAGCTGAGAAATCGATTTTACATCAATCTTTTTACAATTATGTAATCAAATTAAAAGAAAAAGGTAAAATTATAATTCCTGCAAAATCTAAAACAGGAGAACCAGCTTTATTAAGATTTGATATTCCTTTTAGAATTATTAATCATTAAAAATAAGCTTCTACTTATAATATCATCATTTAATTTGATATAATAATTATTGATAACCTTCCTATATTTGCAAAAATTAATTACAATGAAAGATCAATTTTTTCAATATATACAAGACTTACAAAACAGAATTATTGCCAAATTAGAAGAGGTTGACGGACAATCAACTTTTTTAAGAGATAACTGGGAGCGCGAAGAAGGGGGCGGAGGTCTTTCTTGTGTTTTAACTGATGGAGCAGTTTTCGAAAAAGCCGGAGTTAATATCTCTAAGGTTTATGGAGAATTGCCTGTTACAATGCAAAAAGCATTAAACGTTTCTTCTGGTCAATTTTTTGCGTGCGGATTAAGTTTAGTAATTCATCCAAAAAGTCCTCATATTCCTACAACTCATGCCAATTGGAGATATTTCGAAATGTATGATGCTGATGGAAATGTAGTAGATCAATGGTTTGGTGGAGGACAAGATTTAACACCTTATTATTTAGATGAAAATGATGTGATTCATTGGCATACAATCTGTAAAAAAAGTTGTGATGCGCATAATGCAGATTTTTATCAAAAGTATAAGCACGAATGTGATAAATATTTTTGGAATACGCACCGTGAAGAAGCGAGAGGAGTTGGAGGTTTATTCTTTGATTACTTAAAACCTACAGCAGAAATGCCTGTTGAAAAATGGTTTGATTTCGTTACAGAAGTAGGTAATTCGTTCTTAGAAGCTTATGTTCCGATTGTAGAAAATCATAAAAATGATCCATTTACAGCTGAACAAAAAGAGTGGCAAGAAATCCGTAGAGGTCGTTACGTTGAATTTAATTTGATTCATGATCGTGGAACTTTATTTGGTTTAAGAACAAATGGTCGTATCGAATCTATTTTGATGAGTTTACCTAAACATGTTCAATGGCATTATAATCATCATCCGGAAGCTGGTTCGCCAGAAGCAAAATTATTAGATGTGTTAATGCACCCAAAAGAATGGATTTAATCTAAAAAAAGTATGAAACTATTACTTACTTTTCTGTTATTTAGTTCGTTTTTATTTGGACAAAATAACTCCCAAGAAACGATGTTAGTTTATCCAAAATGTGAAAAATTTATAATAGATGGAAACGAAAGTTTACAATCTTGTTTTTTAGGGAAATTTATAGAAGAAATGGGGCAAGAATCTCTTTTTATTTTATCAAGTAAGAAAATTGCTTATACAGATATAAGAGCAGAAATGAAATTTGTGATTGATGAAAATGGTAATTTTACTTCATTAGAGTTTATTGGAAATGAATTTAATAAAGAATTAATAAAAGATTCTTTTGATATGTATTTGAATAAATATAACAAAAAGAAGAAAAAAATAGTTCCAGCGAAGGATGCAAATGGAAATCCTATTTCAAAATCGTTTTACATTCCTTACGTTTTAAAGAAAGATTTGCCAACGTATAGAGTATATTAGTTAAAACCTCTGTTCATTTTGAACAGAGGTTTTTTTAATCTTCTCTTGATCCATCATCAGCCATTCTTACCATTTTAGGCGTAAATGTTGCTACAACATCAACTAAATCTTGTTGCGCAGCCATCACTTCATGGATATCTTTATACGCCATTGGCGCTTCATCTTTTCCACCACCAATAAGAGTAATTCCGAAATCATTCAAATAATCATTAATCTTGTTTTGTGACAAGGATTTAATCGCTTGTGTACGGCTCATTTGTCGACCAGCACCATGTGAAGCAGAATTGATTGCATTTTCTTCGCCTTTTCCTCTAACTAAGAATCCTGGTGCAGTCATCGATCCTGGAATAATTCCCATCACATCTTTTGCAGCTGGCGTTGATCCTTTTCTATGAACGATAACTTCTTCATTATTATACATTTCTTTCCAAGCAAAATTATGATGGTTTTCAACCTTTGCTAAAACTTCTGCACCTAATGATTGCGCCATTTTTTGATGAATAATTTCATGACAAGCCGAAGCATATTCGCCTGCTAAATTCATCGCCAACCAATATTCTTGTCCAGCTTCCGAATTCATATCTAAATATGCTAAATTCTGTGCTTTATAAGGAAGTTTACATACATCTTTCGCAATTTTTGTATAATGTCCAGCGATTGTAGCGCCAAATCCTCTTGATCCTGAATGTGTCAATAAAGCTAAATAAGTTCCTTTTTGGATATTTAATTTTTTATCATCTGTTTTAAAATCAATCAAACCAAATTCAACAAAATGATTTCCACCGCCAGAAGTTCCTAATTGCGACCATGCTTTATCTTTTAGATTTTTAATAAAAGCATTTGTTTCAAATTTTGTGTCATCTAAAACATGATGTTCAGCTTTGTATTGACCATGAAATCCATGTCCTGCGCCAAATTTTGTGTTTTTTAACATTATATCTTTCAAAATATCGTGATGTTCAAAATAATGTGAAGCAGGCAAATCATAAATTGATAACGCCATTCTACATCCAATATCCACTCCGACACCATAAGGAATAATCGCATTTTTAGTTGCTAAAACTCCACCAATAGGTAAACCATATCCTTGATGCGCATCTGGCATCAAAGCACCTGCAACAGTTACAGGTAATTTCATGGCCACTTTCATTTGTTCTAATGCACCATCTTCTATTTTTTCAGCACCATAAAGTTTAAAATCGTTAGGATTTTCGTTCAATTGAATAAATTCATCTTCTTTTATAATATGAATTCCATTAATAAATCCTTCCGCTAAAGTTTTGAAAATTTTATCTTCGACGAAATCTTGAGGCGAAGCCATTACTTGCACATATTTTTCGAGCATTTCTGCTTTTGTGAAACCTGTACGTTTTTTATTGATTTTAAGTGCAATTCCTAAAATCTCATTTTCAGGATATCCCAAAGCAATTAAATCGTTCCCATTGATTGGTTTATTTTCTGTTTTTTGTGTCATTGTATTCGTAATTTAAGTTTTTAAAAGTTCTCGAATTTTACTTCGAGAACATTGTTTTTAATTCATTCAAAACATTTGATCCACCTGAAATGGAAATTTCACCCACTTTATCCGCAATTTTTTCGATGTATTCCATCTCTTTCAATTTCCATAAAGTTTCGTTTTCTTCCATCAGTTTCGCAGTGTTCAATAGATTTCTTGTAGCAGCAGTTTCTTCACGACGAGTAATCGAATTGGCTTGCGCTGTTTTTTCGGCAATCAAAACACGGTTCATAATTTCTCTTATTTCTCCTGGAAGAATAATATCTTTCATGCCTGCATCAATCAATTTTATACCAAGTTCTTCGAACTGAATTTTATATTTTTGAAGAATATAATTTGTTACCGAATTCTTATCCGACATTAGTTCATCAAAATTCATATTTCCAATAAATTCTCTTAAACCTAATTGAATCGCTTGATAGATCATTTTTTCAAAATCTTTGTTCGATTGATAAGCGTTTAACAAATCAGTAATTTGGTATTGCACCATAAAATTGATTCGCAATTGCGCTTTATCTTTTGTTAAAATTTCTTGACCTAAAATTTCCAATGTTTGTGGACGCATATCAAATGAAACCATTGATATTTTTGTTTCGTTATTGTAAAATTTATATTCACCAGCTTTTAATACTGAGTCAAATTGATTGTCTTTAAACAAAATTCCTTCAAAATATGGCTGAACTGAAATTGTTTTGATTATCGATACTTTTTTCAAGATTTCTATTTCTCGTTTTGTAAGATTTTGAATAGAATTAGAATCGTTTAAATCATATTTTACTGCTTTTAATTGTGATGTATTTTTCCAAATCATTACGTTCTCATTGTAAAATGATTGATAAAATTGATTGTTTTTATAAACGATCAAAACTTCATTATGTACAACTTCAATAAAATCAACCATAGATTTTAATGTTTCATTTTCTAAAATTAAAGCATGATGTTTTTCTTCAATTATTTCGTTGAAATTTAATTTTGTAATGTTTTTGTTGAAGAAAATCCAATAATTTCCTTTTGAATAAATCTTTGCTACTTCGTTATTTTTTATTTGTAAACCAATTTCTTGGTTGTTGATTACTACTTTTTTCATTTTATATATTTTTAGGTTTTTATTCAATTCTTGTCATTTTGAGCTTATCGAAGAATCTATTTTTTTATTAATTTTTTTAATAAAAAGCTAAATCATTATCCTTTTTAAAACGGAAGAAGATGTTTGTTGAGCTTATCTTGAAATTACTTTTAAATATTTCATCTAATAATAGAATTGAAACAGTTAAAATTGAAATTCAATCATCTTACAAAGTATCAACTTCAGGTTTTAAGCAAGTTTTTGATCTTATTTTAAATTCATTTCAGAAGAAATAAATTCTTAATTCGAAAAGAAAACTTTTCAGCTTTTTGTTTCCAATGGTACCCTTTCGGGCGATAAATACAGATTTAAAGTCTGTTTGATTACTCTAACCGGACTGAGTTATTTCAGTTTCCTGAAAGTAGGATTCGAACCTACGACTGATCAAGTTTTGATTATAATTGTCAGGATAGAATTGATGAAACTTATTCTACTTCCGTGCTGTACTGAAACACAAGACAAGGACGACTAAAATCTTTTGGTTGTTAAACCTTTGACAAAGTTGGAGTAGATGTATGCGGTTGTTTTGCGTAGTTGAAATAATAATTAAATTATTTTTATAAATACTGATGTATAAAGGGAATACAATGAGAATTATTTTAAAAAAATTTCATTTTGAACTTTACTACGCAGATAAGTTGCGTAGTTGATGTAGAAATTCGTATTATTATAGAAAGAAATTAACCATGGCTACGAACAAAATTGCTTTAATCCGTTATCAAACCATCGATAAATGTTTGCAAAATCATTTCAGAAAATGGACTTTAGAAGACTTGATTGAAAAAGTTTCGGAAGCATTATATGAATATGAAGGAATATCTTCTGGAGTATCCAAACGTACAATTCAAGGTGATATACAGGTGATGCGAAGTGATAAATTGGGTTATAATGCACCGATTATTGTTAGAGATAAAAAGTTTTATGAATATGAAGATAGTGATTATTCGATTCATAATTCGCCAATTTCTTCTGCAGATTTGGATAAGATGAGAGAAGTAATTTCTGTAATGAAACAACTGAACGGTTTCAATTATTTTGATGATATGA
The DNA here is from genome assembly GCF_003687725.1 of Faecalibacter macacae. GTDB lineage: Bacteria > Bacteroidota > Bacteroidia > Flavobacteriales > Weeksellaceae > Empedobacter > Empedobacter macacae. The sequence continues at coordinate 27,159 of NZ_RDOJ01000002.1, read as the reverse complement.
ATGAAATGATTATTCGATTAGAAAATAATTTATCTAAACAAAATACAAAACAACCAACTTATATTCAGTTTGAAGAAAACCCTTTGCTTAAAGGTTTAGAACATTTGAATCGTTTGTATCAGGCAATTGTAAAAAAGCAATCGTTGTTAATTTCTTATCAATCTTTTAATAATTTACGAAAAGATAAGGAACCTAAACAAGCAGTTTATTATCCTTATTTGTTAAAAGAATACCGAAATCGCTGGTTTTTGTTTTGTAAAGCAAGAAAAGATAAAAAGTATTATACATTGGCATTGGATCGAATTGTAGAATTTTATGAATTGGCCAATGAACCATATATTGATGCTACTGAAATTGATTTGGAAACTTATTATGAAATGCATTAGGTGTAACCAAAAATTTAGCACAGAGAGAGCAAAAAGTAGTTTTTAGAGTCAACAAAAAATTAGCTCCTTATGTGATTACTAAACCAATTCATTTATCACAAAAAATTATAAATGAAGATGAGGTTGGTACTGTATTTTGTATTGATGTCGTTCATAATTTTGAGTTAGAACGTGAACTATTAGGATTTGGTGAAGAATTAGAAGTGATTGCACCAAAACTATTAAAACGAAATATAAAACGTAGACTTGAACAAGCGACTAAATAAAAAAAACTCCGTTCATATGAACGGAGTTTTTTTTATTTAGTCGCTTGTTACAAATGATCCTACTACAGAGTTTACAATTCCTAATACTACACCAAATAAAAGGGCGTACCAAAAGCCATCTACATGGAAGCTATCTCCCATAATTGCACTGGCTAATAAAATAATTACTGCAGTAATTACAAAAGAGAAAAGTCCTAATGTAAGTATTGTGATTGGTAAACTCAAGATGGATAAAATCGGTCTTATAAAAGCGTTTAAAAGTCCAATTACAAGAGCTACAATAATTGCAGTTCCATATCCATTGATAGATACACCTGGCATTATGTTGGCTAAGCCGAAAACTACTAATGCCGAAATTAATAAATTGATAATGAAATTCATAGTGGTTTATTTTAATGTAATTTCTTAATCAAATATTCTGCCAAAAGTATATTGATTTTAATCGTTGTCTGGCATTAACATATCAGTAATTGTATTTAATATACTTATAAGTATACTGAAACCAAGTGCCGACCAAAAACCAGTTGTTTCAAAGTGAGTTCCCATTAATCCATCAGCTAATAATATAATACAAGCAGAGATAACAAACGAGAATAATCCTAACGTTAGAATAGTAAATGGTAATGCTAAAATTTTTAAAATTGGTTTTACTAAACTATTTAATATACCTAAAGTAGCAGTTAAAATAATTGCGTAATAGTAAGGACTAATTGTTACGCTATCCATTAAATAATCTCCAAGTAATAAAACTAATGCAGAAATTAATAATTTAATGACTAATGATTTCATTTGAATTTTTATTTACAATATACTAAAATAAAAAACGCCTTGAAATTTTCAAGGCGTTTTATTGATTATTTAAAATGAAATTAGATTTGCTCTAATAAATATTTCATATTTACTTCTTTGTCTATAATTTGAGCTAAGTCGTCAACAGAAACACGTTTTTGTTCCATTGTGTCACGGTATCGTAAAGTAACAGTGTTATCGTTTAATGAATCGTGGTCAACTGTTATACAGAACGGAGTTCCTACTGCATCCATACGACGGTAACGTTTTCCGATTGAATCTTTTTCTTCGTAAGAAACGTTGAAATCTAAACGTAATTTCTTTAAAATTTGCTCAGCAAATTCTGGTAATCCATCTTTTTTAACTAATGGTAAAACAGCCGCTTTAACTGGTGCTAATGCAGGAGGTAAAGATAAAACTATACGCTCAGATCCATCTTCTAAAACTTCTTCTTTTAAAGAGTTAGAGAAAATTGATAAGAACATACGGTCTAATCCTACAGAAGTTTCAACAACGTAAGGAACGTAAGATTCGTTAGTTTCATTATCGAAGAATTGAATCTTTTTACCAGAGTGTTGTTCGTGTGCTTTTAAATCGAAATCAGTTCTTGAGTGAATTCCTTCTAATTCTTTGAAACCAAATGGGAATTTAAATTCAATATCAGCAGCAGCATTTGCGTAGTGCGCTAATTTTTCGTGGTCATGGAAACGGTAATTATCATCACCTAAACCTAAAGCACGGTGCCATTTGATACGTGTTTCTTTCCATTTTTCGTACCATTCTAACTCAGTTCCTGGTTTAACAAAATATTGCATTTCCATTTGTTCAAACTCACGTTGACGGAAGATAAATTGACGAGCAACAATCTCGTTTCGGAAAGCTTTACCAATTTGTGCAATACCGAAAGGTAACTTCATACGTCCAGTTTTCTGTACGTTTAAATAGTTTAAGAAAATACCTTGTGCAGTTTCAGGACGTAAATATAAATCCATTGCTTGGTCAGCAGTTGCACCTAATTTAGTTCCGAACATTAAGTTGAATTGACGAACTTCAGTCCAGTTTTTAGAACCTGTCATCGGATCAGCAATTTCTAACTCTTCAATTAAAGCTTTTACATCTTCTAAATCATTATTTTCTAATGATTTTCCCATGCGAGCTAAAATCGTATTGATTTGATTTTGATATTCAACAACACGTCCATTTGTAGAAACGAATTCATTTTTATCGAAAGCATCACCAAAACGTTTTGCAGCTTTAGCAACTTCTTTGTCAATTTTAGCTTCGATTTTTGCACAGTGATCTTCAATTAAAACGTCAGCACGGTAACGTTTTTTAGAATCTTTATTATCGATTAATGGATCGTTAAAAGCATCAACGTGACCAGAAGCCTTCCAAGTAGTAGGGTGCATAAAAATAGCAGAATCGATACCAACGATGTTTTCATTCATCTGTACCATTGCTTTCCACCAATATTGTTTGATGTTATTTTTTAATTCAGCTCCGTTTTGACCGTAATCATATACTGCTGATAATCCATCATAAATCTCACTTGATTGGAAAATGAATCCATATTCTTTTGCGTGAGAAATGACCTTCTTGAAAATATCTTCTGACATAATAAATGTTTGTTCTATTCTAAAGTGCAATTTTAAGGATTTTTGATGACTAATGAAAAGGATTCAACCATGAAATCTTTAAACATTCCACTTTTATTGTTTATTTTTAGAAAAGTTAATGATTTTGATTAAATTTGTCCCAATGAAAATGCAAAATTATACCCGAGTTGTATTGTCACTTTTATTGGTTGTTTCCAATTTAAGTGTCGCATTTTCTATGCATTTTTGCCAAGGTCAAGTGGAAAACGTAAAGTTAAATCACTTTGATAATAAAGTTTGCAAAATGCAAATGCCAACTTCTTGTTGTGCTGAAAAAGAAGAAACAAAGCATTGTGAAATTCCAGTAGAAAAGAAAGAGAATAAAGACGATTGTTGTAAAGATTTAGCTTACGCTGATGAGTTACAAGATCAACAAACGGTAGATGTTTTAAAGGTTTCTCCGATAGTTTTTCAAGAATTTCCAGTGATTCAAATGTTCGAGTTTTTAACTGAAAATTCGACAACTACATTTCAAAAGTATTTAGATTTTTATGTAGAATCTAATGCGCCACCAATTTATATTCTTCATAAAAAATTAGTTTTCTACGAGGCCTAAAAGTTGTATTTCAGCTATTTTCGATTGGATGACAAGTCGGATCGGAAAAACTATGCAATTTTTTTAACGCACGAAACAGAAAACATGAAAAAGATAATCACTCCAATTTTAGTATTGAGTGCTGCGTTTGCCTTTGCGCAAGACGTTTTAAAAGGTAAAGTTGTTGATCAACATAATCAGCCAGTTATAGGTGCTGAGGTAACTTGGAAATCGACAACAATTTCTACATTAACTAATGAAAATGGTGAATTCGAAATCGAAACTAAAGATGGCGAATTAGAAGTGTTTTACGAAAATCAAAATATAACTTTTAATCCCACTCAAAACCAATTTCAAACCATCACATTTTCTATTCAGCCAATCGAAGAAAATTCGTTAGATGAGGTTCGAATTACAGATACAAGAGGAACGATTCGTAAGTCTGCAGGCGCAACAAATATGTCGGTCATGACGCATAAAGAATTGTTGAAAGCAGCTTGTTGTAATTTAGCAGAATCTTTTGAAACAAATCCTTCAATCGATGTTAATTTCTCTGATGCAGTAACGGGAAATAAGCAAATTAAAATGTTAGGATTAACTTCTCCTTATATTTTAATTGCCGAAGAAAATATTCCTTCTGTACGTGGAGCTTCGCAAGCTTTTGGTTTAAGTTTTACACCAGGAACTTGGGTAGAGAGTATACAGGTTACAAAAGGAGCAGGAACTGTAGTGAATGGATACGAAAGTATTTCGGGACAAATAAATACAGAATTAATCAAACCTGTGAATGATATTCCTTTGTTTGTAAATTTATTTGGATCGACAGATTCTCGTTTCGAAGCAAATGTTCATTTAAATAAAAAAGTTTCAGATAAATGGGCAACTTCCTTATTCTTACACGGAAATGCGCGTACAAAAGAAAACGATATGAATGAGGATGGTTTTTTGGATAATCCAATGGGAAATCAAGTAAACATCATGAATCGTTGGCAATATACAAATGCTGAAAAAGGTATTGTAGCTTTTATTTCTGGACGATATTTAACAGATTTAAAACAAGGAGGTCAAAAAGAATTTGATCAACGTAAACATCGATATTCTGAAACATTTTGGGGATCAGAAATTGCAACGGATAAAGTAGATGTTTCTGCAAAATTAGGTTATGTTTTTCCAGATATGCCTTTTCAAAGTATGGGATTACAAACGGCTTATAGTTATTATGATCAAGAATCTTTCTTTGGCTTAAATGAGTATAATGCCAATCATCAAAGTTTTTATTCCAACTATATTTTTAGCTCAATCATAAGTAATACAAAGAATAAATTCTCGACAGGAGCAAGTTTTACGTGGGATAAATTTAAAGAATTTACCATGTTACCAAATGTGCAAGAGTTCAATAGAATTGATAATTCGGTTGGTGCATTTTTCGAATATACGTATGATAATTTAAAGAATTTTAATGCAATTGTTGGTGGTCGTATCGATTACCATAATCGAATGGGAGTTTTTGTAACACCGCGTATTCATACACGTTATACGCCTTGGGAAAATACGACGATAAAAGCTTCGGTAGGACGAGGAAAACGTATAAATAATATATTTGCGGAAAATCAAAACTTATTTGCTTCAGCCAGAAATTTTAATATTATTGGGCAAGGAGGTGAGATTTACGGTTTAGATCCAGAAATTGCATGGAATTATGGAATTAGTATTTCTCAGAAGTTTAAATTATTTGGTCGTAATGCGGATGTAACAGCAGATTTTTATCGTACCGATTTCGAAAATCAAATTGTAACAGATATTGATTATTCAGCTCGTCAAGTTCGATTTTATAATTTAGATGGAGATTCATTCGCAAATTCATTCCAATTCGATTTTAATTATAATCCTTTCACACATTTTAATATTCGCGCAGCGTATAAACATTACGATATTCAGACCGATTACGAAAATGGACGATTAGAAAAACCTTTACAAGCTAAACATCGATTTTTTGCAAATGTAGAATATCAAACGCACGAAAGAAATGGAAAATATTGGCGTTTTGATATGACTTATAATTGGATCGGAAAGCAACGTTTACCAAATACATCAGACAATTTACCAGAAAATCAATTAGGTGAATATTCAAATCCATTCGGAACAATTAATGCTCAAATAACTCGAGTTTTTTCAGATAGATTTGAAGTGTATGTTGGAGGTGAAAACATAACCAATTATCAGCAACATCGTGTAATTCTTGGTGCAGATAATCCATTTGGATCTAATTTTGACAGTACGATTGTGTATGCACCAATTTTTGGACAAATGTTTTATGCAGGTTTACGATTTAGTTTGAAGTAAGATTCTTCTACAAGCTTAGAATGACAAAATTGAGTCATTCCGAAGAAATGAGGAAACTTAATAATTGAGTCATCAATTGAGATATTGAAACAAGTTCAATATGATAAAAAAATAAAAAGACTAATACACAAAAAATTATATAATGAAAACATTAATGACAATGGCTTTAGTTGCTGTGATGGGAATCAGTGCTAACGCTCAAAATAAAAATGCAAAACACGAATTACACGTAAAAGGAAACTGTGGAATGTGTAAAGAGCGAATTGAAAAAGCTGCTTACAGTGTTTCAGGCGTAAAAACAGCTGATTGGAATGCAGATTCGCATACGTTACGTATCATTTTAAATGAAAAGAAAAATGATGTTGCTGCAGTAGAAAATGCAATTGTAGCAGTAGGTCATGATACAAATGATAAGAAAGCAGATGAGAAAGTATATCAATCTTTACATACATGTTGTTTGTACGAGCGTGATGAGGATGAAGGTGAACACATTACAGAAGAAAAGCAACAAATGATGAAAAAAGAAGATCATTCAGCTCATCAGCATTAAAAAACATAATGAATTAAAAAGCCACTCATTTGAGTGGCTTTTATATTATAATAATCCTAAAGCATTAGTTTTTTATTAATTTTTTAGAAACTGTACCATTATTTGTATGGAATTTTAAAACGTAAACTCCTTTCGGTAAGTTAGCTGTGTTAATAGAATTTCTATTGTTTTGTAACTCTAAATTTTCTGTAGAAACTACTCGACCTACCATATCAACGATCTCAACTTTTACTTTACCAGTTAAAGAATCATCGTAGAAATGAACTATATCTTTAGCAGGGTTAGGGAATAATTTGAATGATTCATCTTTGATTTCAGTCGTTTTTAATTCACAGTTTAAAACTTCTGCTGGTGGCATATCGAATGCTGCAGTTCCGTCCGTTCTACTATTAGAAGACCCTTGATTAGCAGAATATCCTAATCCACGACGAGCGAATACAGACCATATATCACACTTATTAGTTCCTTCGTTTAAAGCAACATCAGCAGCTAAAATAGCATCACGACCATCTACGAATCCAGGACGACAAGGTTGTAATCTTAATCCTTCCATTACTAAATCCATAGCTTTTGTATTTCCAGCTTCACCGTTTATTAAATCTGGAGTGAATCCGTAATTTTCAACCATTTTCCAGTTTAAATCCCATAACATTGTTGCCCAAACATACCCTGTACGGTGAGGCGAATCACTATTTCCGTAACTAGCAACATTTGTATATGTGACAGGATTTACACTCATATTAGTTGTATACGGAGTAGGGCGAATACCACGTCCAGTAATCGGTTGATTAACAGCGAAAGTACCAATCCCTCTATTCTTAGTAGCCGTATCAGTAGGTAATTGAGTAATCATCAAAGCGAAGAAATCAGACCATCCTTCACCCATTTGTTCAAGATTATTTAAACATGAAGCATTAGTACGTGGACCTGTTAAACGATTAGAGATTCCGTGTCCATATTCGTGTGCAACAATACCATTATCAAAACTTCCATCAATGTATGGAATATCAATAAATTTTAATGTTCCGTTAACAACTGTATTACTTTCTAAATTTGATACAATAGGATTACCAATTGTATTTGTAACAGAAACAGCAGGTATTGTAATTGTTGTAGATTCTCCACCCATACTAATTCCTCCAGCAACATTATTAACAACGACAACTCCAACTGCTCCTGCGTCTTGTGCGTTTTGTACTTTATCAACGAATGTACAATCTCCACGTAAAACAACTGCTATTTTCCCATTAATTTCACTTGCATTAGAGATAGTACCACAAGCATCGTAAGGAGTGCCTGTAGTTTCATTTTTTCTTACCAAAACAAAATCTCTTGTAAGTGGAGTTGTTGGTAATGGAGCTGAAAAATTACCATGTAAGGCTTCATAATCACCACTAATTATACTTGGTGCATTAATAGTTAATGGTTTTCCTGTAAATGTAGAAGGAGGGCTCCATAAATACATAGCCATACGTGGGTGACCTCCATCAGAAGGTGTAGAAAATGTTGCATTATCTGTAGAGCCTATAGCTAATCCAGTTTGAGCTAGTGAAATTACAGGATCGTTACCTGTTCCGCCTTTTCCATAATTATCAGCTTGGAAATTTCCAAATTCTTCTGTAAATCCGAAGCGATAGAAAATATCATGCATTACATTAGTCATATAAAATAAGTTTGTTGCTGACGCTTCCTTATAGTTATATGGATGAGTATTTCTGTCTACAGAGAAATCAAAATTTCTATTTGTACCACCGTCTACGTAATCAGTTGTTGTTGCATTGCTTCCTGTGTATGTTTGGTAACCAACAGATTGATGATCATGTACAGTTCTTGTGTTGTTTCCTCTAGTAATTGTATTTTCAGTTCCGTCAAAATTATGCCATCCGTTTGGTGAAGCATTTAAATTAAATGCACCTTGGTTATAGATACTTCTATCACCAAAAGTAGGAGCTTCTACAGGTAGTTTGAAAACGTTGTATGATGGATTCTCATTTGTAGCTTCAAAAGAATCGTATAACCAAGACCATTCAGCTTTATTGAAATTAGCTAAATTTTCGTTTGCAAATGAATCATGGTTGAAACCACAAGTTAAAGTTTGATTGTGTTTCTCTAGAATAGTTCCTGATTTTGCATCAACTACCACATCATATAGATCAGAATGTTGACCATCATTGATTTTAACTAAGAAAACATAAGCTAAAAATACTTGTTTATCTTCGTCAATGAAATAATTAATTTGTGGTTCTTGATCTGTAAATGTATAAATACCTTTATTTATAGAATTAACATCTGAAGAAAGGGTTTTATATAAATTTAATCCCTCAACTTGTGCTAATTTTTGAGTTGCTTGTTCAAATGAAATTTGAGGTGTAGTTTCAATTTTTTCTAATTGAGTATCAAAAATTTCACTTCGTGCAGCCCATTCTACTTGGTTGTTTTTAACAAGATATGTTGCGTATGCTGTATATACTGGAATTCCCTGATAAGTTCTTTGAACATGAATTTGATTTCCACTTGTTTTGTTATTATAAACATTTTGAGTGATCTTAAAATCCGTAATGTTTTGAGAAGTTTTTGTAATGTGACTTCCTATTATTGAGTTAAAATCTTGCGCGTATGCAGTACACGACAAAATAAACGCTGATAGGACAAGCGTAAAATTTTTTTTCATTGTGTTGTTTTTAGAATATTAATTCTTGAATTAGTGTAGTTTAAAAATAGAATTTTTATTTAAAACAATCCTTACTTTTTTGAAACAATTGAAAAAAAAAGCGCATTCTAATTTTAGAATGCGCTATATAATAGTTTAGTACTATTTTATTTCTTATTGAAACATATCTCTTACACGATCAAAAAATGATTTTTCATTTTTAGATGGTTCAGGAGAGAAGTGAGAATCGTCTCTCATTTTCTCGAAGAAAGCTTCTTGGTCTTTTGTTAAACTGGTTGGAGTCCAGATGTTAACATGAACAAATAAATCACCCTTTCCGTATCCGTTTAAATCAGCTAAACCCTGACCTTTTAAACGTAAAACCTTTCCAGATTGAGTTCCTTTGTCAATTTTAATCTTAACTTTTCCGTTAACTGTTGGAACTTCTTGCGAGCTACCTAAAACAGCATCTGGAATAGAAATGTATAAATCGTAGTGAAGATTGTTACCGTCACGTTTTAAAGTATCGTGTTCTTCCTCTTCAATTACAACTAATAAATCTCCAGGGATTCCGTCAAATGGTGCATCGTTTCCTTTTCCACGAACTTGTAATTGAATACCTTCTCTTGCTCCAGCAGGAATTTTGATTTCTACAGTTTCTTCCGTTTTGATTAAACCTTGGTTGTTAGCTCCTGGTGGAATATGATCCGCAACTTTTCCGATTCCTTGACAAGTACCACAAGTTGCAGCAGTTTGCATTTGACCAAACATCGTGTTTGTTACACGAACTTGCTGTCCTGAACCTTGACAAGTAGGACAAGTTTTTGCAGTTGCTCCTTCAGCTTGTTTGAAACGTTTAACTTTGATTTTTTTCTCAACTCCGTTAACCATTTCTTCTAAGTTCAATTTTACGCGAATACGTAAATCAGATCCTTTGATACGACGAGGACCACGAGATTGACCACCGCCAAATCCGCCGAAACCACCACCGAAAATATCTCCAAATTGAGAGAAAATATCTTCCATGTTCATTCCGCCTCCGCCGAAACCACCGCCTCCGCCAGCAGCCCCGCCCATACCTGCATGACCAAATTGGTCATAACGAGCACGTTTGTTGTCGTCGCTTAAAACTTCGTAAGCTTCTGCAGCTTCTTTAAATTTTTCTTCTGCCTCTTTGTCATCCGGATTTTTGTCAGGGTGAAATTTAATGGCAAGTTTTCTGTAGGCTTTCTTAATTTCTGCAGCATTTGCAGATTTAGAAACACCTAATATTTCGTAAAAATCTCTTTTATTAGACATGATTAAAATTCAATTAATTACATTCCAACTACTACCTTTGCGTAACGGATTACAACATCTTGTAACATGTAACCAGTTTCTACACAATCAACAACTTTTCCTTTTAAGTCTTCAGAAGGAGCAGGAATTTGTGTAATAGCTTCGTGTAAATCAGTGTTAAAATCATCACCAGCTTTAACTTCCATCGCGATTAATCCTTTTCCACGTAAAGTTTCAACTAATTTATTTTGAATTAATTCAACTCCAGTTACTAAAGCAGTATCTTCAGATTTAGTGATCTGTGGCATAGCACGCTCAAAATCATCAATTACTGGTAATAAAGCTGTGATTACTTCTTTGTTTGCAGTTTTGAAAATGTCTATACGCTCGCGAGATGTACGTTTTTTAAAGTTATCAAACTCAGCGAATAAACGTAGATATTGTTCCTTTTCTTTTTGTAATTCTTCCTTTAATACTTCAACTTCAGATTTTTGTTCAACAACTTCTTCAGTTGCAGTAGTTTCCTCGTTTTGTACTTCTGGGTTGATATTTTGATCTTGAATTTCTTCGTTTATATTTTGTTCAGACATAGTATGCTTATTTTTTCCTCTTAAGGAATCAAATAGTTTGCCAATGCGCATAGTGTGACTTTTTGACAGAATTAGTAATAAAATAAGCGCTTCTTGTCGGAGAAGTGCGTGTAAATGTATGATGATTTATTGGATTCAATTTACAATTTGAAGAAATATTATATTGATAACTATTCATATATTATTTCCTTTCCAATAGAATCATTTGAATAAACATATTCAGAATCTAGATTAATCTTGAAATTATTTTTTAATAATAAATTTCTTAGTTTTCTTTTTTTAGCCCAAGGTTCAATAGTTTGGATTATTCCTTTTTCATTAAAATATACACCGTAAAATAGAGGGTCATAAATGAGATGTTCACATGGGAAAATGGAAATATTTAATTTTTTTTGATCAACTTTTTGTAGAAATGAATATTTATTGAAATCCATTTTTACAGAATCAATTACATTGATTGTATATCCTTTATATAAGTATTGAGGAGATTTTTCATTAGCATGACATGAAGAAGTATATCTAATGAATTCGAGACCAACTCCAAAATCTGCATTAAAAGCTTTTTTTTGTTCTTCTGTAAGGGTAGCGAGAATTAAATGAAGATAATATTCGTCAGGATTAATTTTTTTTTCAGATTCTCCTAGTTCAATAAAAGTATCAATTAAACTATTCATTTTATTTTTTCCGAACATATTTTGTCTTGATTGACATGAGACAAGAATTAGGATTGTAAAGTAAAGAATAGATATTTTTTTCATAGTAAATGGTTTAATTGAATTTAAGAAAATTTTTTTTCACAAAAAAAGACACCTTAAAAAGATGTCTTTTTTATATTAAAATTTAAAATTGACTTTTGCATTTAGGAAACGTCCAGTTAATCGATTTGGAACTGCGTAAACGTTAGAAGTATTTACATCTGTAATCCACGTGTTACTGATTTCGTTTCGGATATCAAAAATATTGAAGATATCTAATCCAACAGAAACTTCTTTAAACTTGCTAAAGAAAGAACCAGCTGAAGGTTTTAAATCTTTTTGATTCACAAATTCTTTCACAAACCCGATATCCACACGTTTATAATCTTGTAAATACGAAGTGTAGCTGTAAGGATCTGTAAATTGTGGAGCTCCATTTGGTAAACCAGAAGCATAGATTAAATTCACATTCACTTTAAACGATGGTAAGAAATCCATGTAATCTTGGAAAAATGCAGAAACCTTAAATCTAGGATCTGTTGGTAAAGGAATATCACCACGATTATCAATATTTTGATAAGCTCTTGCATAGGATGCCGAGAACCAAGAATCTACACCTGGAACAAATTGCCCGAATAATCGCATATCAACTCCATAAGCATAACCTTCTGAATTGTTATGCGCTTGATAACGCACACGAACGTTGTCTACAAAATATGGATTTAAATCGTTTAACATTTTATAATATGCCTCAGTCGTTAATTTAAATGGGCGATTCATCCATGTAAATTCGTAATCATGACCTAAAATAAAATGTATTGATTGTTGTGATTTAATATCTTGATTTAAAGTTCCATCTAAACGACGCATTTCACGATAGAATGGCGGTTGATAATAAACTCCAGCCGCAAATCGGAACAACATATCTTTTTCCCAATCTGGTTTAATGGCAACTTGTCCACGTGGAGAGAACGTTGTTTCTTCGTTGTAATCCCAATAAGACGAACGTAAACCAACATTAACCATTACTTTGGCATCATTCCACATGAATTTTGTAGAATATTGCGCATATCCAGAAACTCGGTTCGATTTCACATTATTACGTGCATTTACATAATAATTCAATTGCATTCCGTCACCCAAATTTGGATTAGAAACAGAATAACCTAGTGAGTCAATGACTTGCCATTCGTTTAATAAATCACGAATATCTTCTTGTTGGAATTTAAAACCCCATTCGATATCATTATTTGTATTGATTTTATATTTTCCTCGGTGTTGAACTCCTGCAACTAAAGCATCAAAATTATTACGTGCGTGATCGATTTGGGCACCCACATCATACGTTTGCATGGTATTTCCTTCTTGATCAACTTCCGAAATTAAATAAGCACCTTGGATATCAAAATACTCGCGCTCTTTTGAATGATAGGCAAAAGCATCAATTCCTAAATCTAATTTTTCATTTGGTTTATAATTAAAAGTTAAACTTCCTGTTTCTGTTCCGAAACGATCGTCTTCTTTACCATTATAATGAACTGTTAATAACAAAGGATTAGTTAATGTTCCGAAATAGGTATCACGATTATTTGGAATCATCTCAAAACGAGAACGAGAAACAGTTCCTAAGAAATTTACGTTCCATTTTTCATTCAATTGATAATTCAAATTCGCTTGAACATCATAGTATTCCGGATTGAAGTTTGTATCACCATCTAACGTATTTAAAATTAAATTTCTGTTTTGGTAACGCGCTCCAACAATCGCACTGAATTTTTGATTTTTAGATCCAGTTCCTAGTGTTAAACTTCCGCCCATTAAACTGGCTTCTAATTGTCCTTCGAATTTCTTTGGACGCTTGTAGTAGATATCTAAAACAGAAGACATTTTGTCTCCATATTTAGCTTCCCAACCACCAGCAGAAAAATTAACGAATTGTGTCATGTACGGATTTACGAATCCTAAACCTTCTTGTTCACCATTACGAATCAATTGCGGTTTATAAATTTCTATTCCGTTGACATAAATTAGGTTTTCGTCGTAGTTACCTCCACGAACCATGTATTGCGAACTTAATTCTGTATTCGAATTAACGAAAGGTAAGGTTTTTAATAAATCGGTTACTCCACCCGTTAAACTTGGACCTTGTTGCATCTGAGCAGCACTTAATGTTGTACTCTGAAAAGGTTTATTTTTATTGGATTGAAATGTAATTTCAGCGGCTTTTAAATCAATTGAATTACGAGTATCTGGAGCTAAAAGAACAAATAACTGTTTACGATTATTATCTTTTAAATTGAATGTTTCAGCATATTCTAATCTACCTTCGTGATGAAATGTGACTGTTACAGATTCGTTTGATGGAATCTGAATTTTAAAATTTCCTTCTGCATCAGTAAAAATAGATTGGTCTTGCCAAACAACTTCTGTATTAGCTAATGGTTGTTGATTTTCGTCTACAACTTTACCAGTGACTTGAGCTGTTTGTGCAAATAAAACTCCTCCTAATAAGGTAAATCCTAAAGTGCTAAGATATTTTTTTGAATGTAGCATTGTAGGTAGAAGTGTTGTTTTTTTCATCTTTTACGTTTAGTTCTAGTTGGTGATCACCGATTGCTATACCTTCTGCATTTAAATCAATCGATAATCTATTTATTTTTTTGTCATATTCTGCTAAAACCCATTTACCATTAATATAAGCATTGTATTCTTTAATACCAGATTGCCCATCACTAATTGTAAAATTGATTTTACCTTTTATGTTAGAGAATTGACTATTTTCTTTGATATTTAACGGAGTTATTGTTGGTTTAGTATAATCGATTTCAATCGAGAATAAACCAAAATCACGCACTTTTGCGATTAATTTTCCATTTTTTAATTCTGTTGTTTCATAAGATTTTTTCCAAGAGCCTCTTTTTTGATATTGTCTTACGATAACTGCTTTTTCTAAATGTGCAGTCGGAATATCTGCGGTTGGATCTAATGAAAGTGTGTAATATTGATGAACAGGAAAATTCCAATCGCCAACTTTATGTTTTACACCTTCCTTTTTATATGCTAAATCAAAATCTTCGTAGAAGATTCCTTTCGGGAAAAAGATTTCTATTCCTTCAGCTTTAAACGTATTTTCTTTGTTCCAATACATTGGATTAATAAATGATTTAGCAGCTGTTTCGGTATGTGCTTGACCATTAATTGTAAATGAAACAGAAGATGAATTTTTAGCATAATCTGATGTTACAATCTTGACATTATAAGTTTTACCTTCTTCAATAGTAAGAATTCCGTTATTTTTTAAGTTAGAAAAAACACGCATCGGATTTCCGTCTTTAACAAAAGCCTGGTATACCCAACTGTTATTTCGCATTAAATCTGAATAATCACAAACTGAATTAATCGCACGAGTTTCATCAAAAGAAAAACGATTTGCTGTAAACGTATAAATAGGTTCGTCGTTTACAAAGACATCAATTTGATGAACTCCATTGTTATTGTCAGCTCCATTATGCTTATCATATGCCTTTAATCCAAACCCAATTTGACCAGATGCATTTATAGTCGCACCATTTGCAACAGTAATTCGATTAGATGATCCATTTGCTTTTCCTTGGATTGGATATACATAAGTGCCTAAAATACTAGGTTTGCTAGTGTCTGGTATATCATATCCAAAATAGAAAGGATTAATAGGTTCTTCTGTTTTTGTATGACGAATTTCAAAGTGTAGATGAGGACCAGCCGATCCACCAGAATTTCCAGACAAAGCGATTAATTGTCCTTTTGTAACTTTTAATTCGTTTGGTTCTGGATAAATTTCAACTTTAAATGATTGTTGCTCATACTGTTTCTTTCGAATATATTCTTTGATTGGTCCGTCAAATTGTTGTAAATGCGCATAAACAGAAGTATATCCGTTAGGATGGTCTATATAAATAGCGTTTCCATAGCCAGTAGGTGAAATATTAATTCTTGAAATGTAGCCATCTCCAATTGCGAAAATTTTTAATCCTTCGCGTTGTTGAGTTTTAATGTCTAATCCACTATGAAAATGATTTGATCTTAATTCACCAAAATTACCCGCTAATAAATTTTTGATTTCCATTGGATTGATGAAATCATTCTTTGGGTATGTGTCTGATTTTGGTTGTTCTGCTCGTTGACCAAAAGCCATCGAGGCTAAAAATAAACTAAAATATATAGGCTTAATCACTTTCATTATCTCTCTATTGGATTGTATATTTTAAAAATAGTGTAAATCTTTTACAAACTTCACTAAAAGTTTTGAATATCTGAAAATTAATTCAGTATAACTTTTTGTAATACATGCTTATTTAACTGATTATCAGTTAGTTTTATTTGTAAAATATTAAATTATAATTAGTTAAGAAGTTTACAATAATCTAAAATTAAATGAGCCTAATTTTATTTCAATAAAAAAATAAATTCTATGAAAAAAATTATTCTAAGCACTGTTATTGCATTTTATCTTATAGGTTGTAAACAAGCAGAAAGAGTTGAAGTGGTGACTGAAGATGTTGCAGATTATTCAGAATCAAACAGTATTAATCCGGAAGTTGAAGGAAAAGTTTTTAAAAGTAATGCAGCTGTAAAAATGCAAGTTTCAGATGCTTTTAAGATTGGATCAGAAATAGAAGATAATGCGGTTATAAACAAAGGTTTTATATTAAGTAATCAATTTTATACACAAGTTTTAGATTCAGAAAATGTGAAAGTTTCTGATCAAACTTTAAAAATGATGGACAAAATAGAAAAACACAATACTGTGGTTTTAAAAGTTCCTGTAAATAATTTAAGATCACATTTAAAATTCTCATTAGATAAAGGATTAATTATTAATTCAATCGAAATAGAAAATGAAGAGTTGACTTTTCAAAAAAATGAGAATGATTTACAGTTATCTGAAAATGATAAATTGAAAGCAAGTGAAAAAGTACAAGAAAAAGTGACAAAAGCAATACTCGCTGATAATATAAAATATGCATCGATTTCTTATGAATTGACTCAAGCGCCTTCAATTATTACTTACGAAGCTGAACGAACCGATTTAGATATTTATCAAGAGCTAAATTTAGCATTAGAGTTAAAAAGTGCATTGAAAGATGGAGTTTATGCATTCAAGAAGATTTTAATTTTTATAGTTCAACTTTTACCAACTATTCTTGCGATAGGTGTAGTTGTGTTATTATTTAAATACGCCAAAAAAATCTTTAAAAACTATAGAAATAATAAAACTGTTTAATTAAATCCTTATTTTTCAAAGGATAAGAAAAAACTGATAAAATTTAGTTTTCTATATTGATTTGATTTAAAAAATTGTTATTTTTGCAATAGAAGCTAGAATAAAAGTAATTCTCTAATGATGGAAGAAAATATAAAATTTAACGAGCTTGAAAGCAAAGTTTTAGATCTGTTAGAGAATTATACAAAAATAAAAGAAGAGTTAGTTGTTCTTGAATCAGAGAACACAAGACTAAAAAATAAATTGAGAGATTCACAGGTTCATAATCTTAACTTAATGGAAGAAGTAAAAAGATTGAAAGTAGTGAATGGAATGAGCGGTAATCAGGAATATAAAAAAATGATGAAACTCAAAATGAATAAATTAATCAAAGAGGTCGACTCGTGTATCGCTCAAATTAAAACAAACAGTTAAAAGAATGTCAACTCAACGAATTGAGATTAAAATTGCTTCACGCATCTATCCAATGACCATCAATCCTGAAGAGGAAGCGATGATATTAGAATGTGCGCAAGAAATTTCAGGAATCTTACGTCAGTTTGAAGAGAAATACTCTGTATCTGATAAACAAGATGCCTTGGCGATGGCAGCCATTCAGTTAGCTATTCGTGAAGCGAAATTAAAAAAACAGATGAAAGATAACGAAGAGATTACAGCAGAGAGAATCTCAAAGTTATTAGAATTGATTGATCAGTCAATCGTAAAATAAGAGAAGTTCTGGTATCTAAACTAACGAATTAGATACTTTTAAAAATATTCCTACATTAGTTCTAGCTATTTTGGTTAACTCAACACTTATATTGTTACCGAGTGAACATTAATCTAAAAGTAGGCCACAACCTTCGGGTACATATTTATATGACAGTGGAAACTTGCCGATTAAGATAACTCAAATCCTGTTTACAGGAGTTAACACAATTATATACGGACTAATGTAGGTTTTTTATATATATAACATTACAAAACGCTATGGAACCAAGTACTATTATCATTGCACTTGTTACATTAATTATAGGAGCTGTAGTGGGGTATTTTTTATCAAAAAAATCGGTTGATAAACAAAACCAAGAATTAATTGATGAAGCTACTCGCAAGGCTCAAAGTATAATTAATGAAGCTGAAAAGGAAGGCGAAGCCACTAAAAAAGAAAAAATTCTTCAAGCAAAAGAAAAATTTCTTGAATTAAAAACAAAACACGAAGAGGTAATTAATCAACGTGAACGTAAGGTTTCTGATGCTGAACTTAAAGTGAAAGAGAGAGAAGATCGTATTAAAAACGATTTTTCTGAAATTCAAAAACAAAAAGACAATATCAAGTCTGAAAAAGGTAATTTACAGTCACGTATCGATAAACTAAATATCAAACAAAAGGAAGTTGATACGATGCACAAAAAACAAGTTGAGGTCTTGGAAAAAATCTCAAATTATTCTGCTGAAGAAGCGCGTGCTGAATTAATCGAAGTCTTAAAAGACGAAGCGAAAACAAAAGCACAAGCACATGTCCAAGAAATTATGGAGGACGCAGAATTAAACGCTAAAAATGAAGCACGTAAAATTGTAGTATCTGCAATTCAACGTATTGGAACAGAGCAAGCAATTGAAAATTCAGTTTCTGTTTTCAATATTGAATCAGACGAAATCAAAGGTCGTATCATTGGGCGTGAAGGTCGTAATATTCGTGCGATTGAAGCAGCAACAGGTGTTGAAATTATTGTTGATGATACGCCAGAAGCAATCATTTTATCTTGTTTCGATCCAGTAAGACGTGAAATTGCTCGTTTATCATTACACCGTTTAGTTACTGATGGACGTATTCACCCAGCTCGTATCGAGGAAGTAGTTGCTAAAACAACCAAACAAATTGAAGACGAGATTATAGAAATCGGTAAGAAAACAATCTTAGATTTAGGAATCCACGGATTACACAAAGATTTAGTTAAGATTGTTGGACGTATGAAGTACCGTTCTTCTTACGGACAAAACTTATTACAACACTCTCGTGAGGTTGCTAACTTAGCAGGTACTTTAGCTGCTGAATTAGGTTTAAATCCAAAATTAGCGAAACGTGCAGGTTTACTACACGATATTGGTAAAGTTCCTGAAGAGGAGTCAGAATTACCTCACGCTATTTTAGGTATGCAGTGGGCTGAGAAATACGGAGAACATCCGGATGTAATCAATGCCATTGGAGCTCACCACGACGAAATTGAGATGACTTCATTATTATCTCCAATTATCCAAGTTGCTGATGCTATTTCTGGAGCAAGACCAGGAGCAAGAAGACAAGTTGTTGAATCATATATTCAACGTTTGAAAGATTTAGAAACAACCGCATTAAATTTTGATGGTGTTGAGAAAGCTTACGCAATCCAAGCCGGAAGAGAATTACGTGTTATTGTAGAAAGTGATAAAGTAGATGATACAAAAGCTGCTGAATTATCTTTCTTAATTTCTGATAAAATTCAAAACGAAATGACTTATCCAGGTCAAGTTCGTGTTACAGTTATTCGTGAGACGCGTGCTGTAAATATCGCAAGATAAGAAACAAATTATCACCTATATAAAACGAGGATCAACGTAAAGTTGGTCCTTTTTTTTTGTCTTTAATATTCATACTTTCAAATGGTTGTAATGTCTTTTAAAAGAGAGAATTGGATAAAAAACAATTATATTTATTACGCTTAAATTATTGTTTTTAAAGTAATTAACAACTTGTTGATAACCTTTTATTTTTTTAATATTCTAAAATTTTTAATTGTAAAATGTTATCCTAAATTTGAAAATATCGAGGTTGAAAAGTAACAATATCGTAATCCCTTTATACCAAAGGATTCACAATTTATAAACAAATTGAAAATTGTTCAAAATCGAATTTCAACAAAATCGCAATAAAAATTACTAATACTAAAAGTCCATATACTATGTCTATTTTTGATAAAAGAGTAAATTATAAACCGTTTGAATATCCAGAGGTTTTAACTTTCACAGAAGCAATCCAAAAAGCATATTGGGTGCACAGCGAAGTAGATTTTACATCAGATATTCAAGATTACAGAGCTAATTTAGATGATGTAAAACGTGAAATTCATAAAAGATCAATTTTATCAATTGCACAGATAGAAGTTAGTGTAAAAGGATTTTGGGGAGATTTATACAGATATTTTCCAAAACCAGAATTAAATGGATTAGGAGCTACTTTCGCAGAAAGTGAATTTAGACACAGCGAGGCTTATTCTCGTATTTTAGAAGTAAACGGATATTTAGATGAGTTTACAAACGCATTGAATCATCCTGTTTTTAAAAGTTACAATGATTTTGTTTCAGGAATCTTAAAAGATCAAGAAAAATCAATTGTAGAAAAATTATTATTCTTTGCATTAGTAATCGAGGATAGTTCATTATTTTCAAAATTTGCAAATATTTTGTCGTTCACTCGCTTTGAAGGATTAATGAAAAACACTGCAAATATTATTGCTTGGACTTCGGTTGATGAGCAAATTCATGCAAATGCAGGGATTTATTTAATCAATAAGATTAAGGAAGAAGGATTATTACCAGCAATTTTAGATCAAAATTGGGTTGAAAATGCTGTTTTGGGATATATAGAACAAGAAAGTTTAATGTTAGATTGGATTTTCGAAGCAGGTGAATTAAGCCATTATTCTAAAAATGACTTATTAAATTACATGAAGCATCGTTTAGATGAAGCTATTGAAAAAATTGGATACAATAAAGTTTTCCATATTTCAGCTGAACAATATAAGCCAATGGCTTGGTTTGAAGAAGAAGTTTTTGCTAATACATTAGATGATTTCTTTGCAAAACGTCCAGTAGATTATACAAAACATGATAAAAGTATTTCGGCAGACGATTTATTTTAACATAAATGTTTTATAGAAATCCTTAACTTATAAACAATTAGAATTCAATATAAATATAACTAGATTAACCTTACAATCATGGATAATACACCACAAACAAACTTAGACGATTTCACGTTTTTTGAAGGAGAAGCGCCAAAACTTTGGTGGAAAAACTCAGAATCTGAACAAATTTTAAATAGAGGATATTTATTAAAAGGTGAAACTGTAGAAGGCGCAATTGATCGTATTACAGCTGCTGCTGCGAAACGTTTATTTAAGCCTGAATTGCAAGAGTCTTTTAAAGAAATGATTGAAAGAGGTTGGATGAGTTTATCTTCTCCAATTTGGTCCAATATGGGAACAGAACGTGGATTACCAATTTCTTGTTTCAATGTACATATTCCGGATAGTATCGAAGGAATTACCCACAAATTAGGAGAAGTAATTATGCAAACTAAAATTGGAGGTGGTACTTCTGGTTATTTTGGCGAATTACGCGAGCGTGGTGCTGCAATTACAGATAATGGAAAGAGTAGTGGTGCTGTTTCTTTTATGGAGTTATTTAACTCTGCTATGAACGTGGTTTCTCAGGGGTCAACGCGTCGTGGAGCCTTCGCTGCATATTTAGATATTGATCATCAAGATATCGAAGAATTCCTTAAAATTAAATCGATTGGTAGTTCAATCCAGAATTTATTTTACGGAGTTTGTGTTCCTGATTATTGGATGCAAGAAATGATTGATGGTGATCGTGAAAAACGTGAAATTTGGGCTAAAGTTCTTGAATCTCGTCAAGAAAAAGGTCTTCCTTATATTTTCTTCTCGGATAACGTAAACAAAAACAAACCTCAGGTATATAAAGATTTAGGAATGCGTATTAATGCATCTAATCTTTGTTCAGAGATTATGTTACCATCTTCTGTAGATGAATCATTTATTTGTTGTTTATCTTCTATGAATTTAGAGTTATACGATGAGTGGAAAGATACAGAAGCTGTAAAATTAGCAATCTTCTTCTTAGATGCAGTTTTACAAGAGTTTATTGAAAAAACAGAAGGTAATCACTATTTAGCATCTGCAAATCGTTTTGCAAAACGTCACCGTGCATTAGGATTAGGAGTTTTAGGTTGGCATTCTTACTTACAACGTTACATGATTCCGTTTGAAGGTATGGAAGCAAAATTACGTACAACTGAAATCTTTAAATACATTCAAGAAAAAGCGGATCGTGCGACAGAAGAGTTAGCTCGTATCTATGGTGAACCAGAAGTGTTAAAAGGTTACGGACGTCGTAATACGACAACTTTAGCAATTGCGCCAACGACATCGTCTTCTGCAATTTTAGGTCAGACTTCCCCAGGAATCGAACCATTTGCTTCAAATTATTTTAAAGCAGGCTTATCGAAAGGAAACTTTATGCGTAAAAATAAATACTTAACGAAGTTATTACGCGAAAAAGGTTTAGATAACGAAGATGTTTGGAGAGGAATTATGTTGAACGGAGGTTCTGTACAACATATGAATGAGTTAACGCAAGAAGAAAAAGATGTTTTCAAAACATTTAAAGAATTATCTCAATTAGAGATTGTACAACAAGCTGCAATTCGTCAGAAATTTGTTGATCAATCACAATCTTTAAACTTAAATATTCCATCAGATTTACCTGTAAAAGATGTAAACCGCTTAATGATCGAGGCGTGGCAATTAGGTGTAAAAACTTTATACTACCAACGTTCTCAATCAGTTTCTAAAGAATTAGTAACTAATTTAGTTTCTTGTTCTTCATGCGAGTCTTAGGATATGTATTTAAAACCGAAAATATCCCAGGAATTTTAAAAGAAAATATGTTATTACTATTAAGTATTAATAATATTATTCAAGAACATCCATACTTATCAGTAAGTATTTTAATTCTTTATTTTTTAGGAAGCAGGTAAGAAGATTTTTTGATATACTTTTAGATAAATTTGAATTAAATATAAAATAAATCAAACCCACTCCAATGAGTGGGTTTTTCTTTTTCCATTAAATCGTAAATTGTCATTCATAAATCTAACAATCAAAAATGTATTCACTTCAAGAAATAATTCATCATTATTATCCAATTTCTGAGCAATCATTTAATAAAATTGAAGCATTAGTCATGAAAGTTGAAATGCCCAAAAAGACAATTGTTTTTGACCCGAAACAATATGAACCAAAGTTTTATTTCATTGCAAAAGGAAGTGCTAGAGTGTATGTTGTTGATGATGAAGGAAACGAAGTCTCGTATATTTTGTTTTTAGAAAAAGATTATTTGCTTTCTTTTGATGGATATCTCCACCAAAAACCATCGTACGAATACATCGAATTATTAGAGGATTCAGTTTTATATGAATTGAATACAGAAGATTTAAAGTATTTGTACGAAACAGATTTAGAATTAGCTAATTTCGGACGTGTATTGGCTGATAAATTTGCATATTATACAGAGTCAAGATTTATAGATAGATTATCACTTTCTGCAACTGCACGTTATATAAAGTTAATTGAAACTTATCCAGAAATTTTACAACGTATTCCACTAAAATATATCGCATCGTATTTGGGTATTACCCAAGTTTCATTGAGTAGAATTCGTGCTAAAATTTAACATAGGTAAAATTTTAGTTTCCTAAAGGATTGTAGATTTGTAAAAAATAAATGAACAATGAATTGGATAATCTTAATTATCGCAGGGCTTTTTGAAGTAGGATTTACTTCTTGTTTGGGAAAAGCAAAAGAATCAGTAGGAGGTGAAATGTACGCATGGTATGGCGGTTTCTTATTTTGTTTAGTTGCAAGTATGGTATTATTAATGAAAGCAACACAAACTTTACCACTTGGAACGGCTTATGCAGTTTGGACAGGAATTGGAGCTGTCGGAACAGTTTTAGTTGGGATTTTTATCTTTAAAGAACCAGCTACTTTTTGGCGAATCTTCTTTATTATAACCTTAATTGGATCAATCGTAGGATTAAAAGCTGTATCAGCTAATTAAATAGCAAAAGCCAAGTATTAACTTGGCTTTTTTGTTATAGGATTATTTATTGTAAGTCCAACTTGTAAATGATTCGTTTGTGTATGCTGTACATGTTGTTTCATGTAACCAGCTTCTACTGTTAAAGTAGGTGATAGTACATAACCAAGGTTAACATTTAAACGATTTCTATCAAAATTATTTTGCTTGATAGCGTTTAAAAAGATTTCATTTGAAGCTTTTACAAACCAGGTATCTTTTTGAATTGAGGGTTTGTTTAAAGGGATTGTAGCTGTTAATTGATATCGAAAACGAAAATAAATATCGTCATTCATTAATCGTTCTTCAAAACGAAAACGATGATTTAATCCAACTTTACTTAAATTATGTTTGGTATTAAATTGTTGGTAGATACGATGTTCATTAAACGTGGTATAATCATCATCCATAATCGGAACTCTTGTATGTACAAAAGCATAGCCCAACAATAAATTGTTATTATTTTCGGTTAGATTATATCCAAGACCACCTCTAACTAAAAGCTGATTAAATTGATCTAAATCGTTGTACGTTCGATATTGTACATCTGATTGAAAATTGAATTTTTCATCAATCTTTTGATTGGTATTCAAAGTTCCCCAAGCTCTAAAATCTTTATCCTGAGCTTGCGCAGTTAGTCCTAAAACTAATGTAAATGCGATTAAGTATTTTTTCATTCCGTTTCATTGACTCACGAAAATAAAAAAGGTTCTCTAATTATTAGAGAACCTTTGTCATGTTTTTATTTATTTAATGCTTCCTTAACTTTTGGAGCAATTTTAGTTCCGTAAATCTCGATAGCTTTCAGCATATCTGTATGTTTTGGTGCGCCAACGTCCATATGTGCAGAAAAACGAGTTAATCCAAACATATCTTGGTATTTTAAAATTCGGTCAATTGCTAAATCAGCATCGCCAATTACTAAATTTCCATTTTCACTGCGTCCAAAATCGTATTGATTTCTTTGGTAAGGTGGCCAATTTCTTGATTTTCCGATTCGGTCCATTTGAGCAGCATAAATAGGGAAATATTCATCTGCTACTTTCTGGTTATCGTCACCAAAGAAAGAATGCATATGTACACCGATTTGCATTTTAGCCTCGTCGTGTCCATTGTCTAAATAAGCTTGTTTATACACTTCGAATAAAGGCATAAAATTAGCTGGATCGCCACCAATAATTGCAAACATAATAGGTAAACCTAATTTACCAGCACGAATTACAGACGATGTTGTTCCACCAACTGCAACCCACATAGGTATTTGCTCTTGTACTGGACGAGGATATATTGTTTGATTATGAATTGGCATTCTAAAATTTCCTCGCCAATTGATTACTTCATTATTATTTAATGTAATAAGTAATTTTAATTTTTCATCAAAAAGCGCTTCGTAATCTTTCATATCGTAACCATACAAAGGAAAAGATTCGATAAATGAACCTCTACCGGCCATTAATTCGACACGTCCGTTTGATAAATTATCAACCATAGAAAAATCTTGAAATAATTTAACGGGATCCGTAGAACTAATTACAGAAACTGCACTTCCTAATTTGATATTTTTAGTTACAGTAGCTGCCGCAGCTAATACGATTTCTGGTGAAGAAACAGCATAATCTGGTCTATGGTGTTCTCCAATTCCGAAGAAATCTAATCCAACTTCGTCCATCAATTTTACTTCCTCAATAATTTCAGCAAGTCTTTGTTGTGGTGTTTGAATATATCCTGTTTTTTCGTCGATGCGAACATCTCCGAACATTCCGATTCCTAATTCCATAGTTTCTAATTTTTAATAGGACAAATTTACAACCACCGTTCCGAAAATTAATTGATGTATGATATTGAATGGCTTTGGTTGATTCTTCGAAAAGTGTGTCTCATTTTGAATTTATTTCAGGAACACATGAAGATTAATGTGATGTTGAAACTAGTTTAACATGACGAGGATGAAAATATGACTAAAGATTCTTAGACAAGCTCCTTTAGATTTGAAAATCTTAAATTGTAGTAT
>NZ_RDOJ01000002.1:544-1238 GCF_003687725.1 Faecalibacter macacae | reverse complement strand
TTAAATGTTTCCTTTCAGTCACTAATTCATTTTTATCCTTCATTCTATTTAATTTTTTAACGTCATAGATTTAAATGTCGGTTTATTATATATAAAACGCTTCGAAAAGTTCAACATGACAAGTGAATTAGACTCCTCGATGCCTTAGAATGATAAACCACAAATTATTTGATTACGCTTCAATGGTAATGATAGCCTGGATTGATTATTTTGTAATAACTGCTTCTTTAAAAGCAGGTGTTACGAAATACTTTGATGAAAGGACTCGGGAAAATGAGTTACGAAGTAACTCCTCTTTTTAATAGCTAATCTTATAAGATTCCTCAACACTTCCTTTAGATTTGAAAATCTTAAATTGTAAAAAAAAAAAGAAGAGAATAGAGTTTGAGTACACTATAACGAGTTCAGAGCTATATAATCTCATATGCTGATTAAGACTCAACTCTTTCTTATCAAATTCTCAAATAGAAATTCGGGCTTAAAACCCATTAGTAAGGAATCGAGTTATTGATAAGCTTCTCTTCTCATTAAATTCAAATTTATGGAAAAAATTGTTATCGGAATTGATGTGAGTAAATTAACTTTAGACATCTGTATTCAAGTAAATAAAGAGAATCGTTTTGATACTATTGCTAATACTGAAAAAGCTATCAAATCTTTTTTGAAACAATTTGTTGAGAAACAAAATATTCTA
>NZ_RDOJ01000002.1:0-534 GCF_003687725.1 Faecalibacter macacae | reverse complement strand
TATAATCTCATATTCTGATTAAGACTCAACTCTTTCTTATCAAATTCTCAAATAGAAATTCGGGTTAAAAACCCATTAGTAAGGAATCGAGTTATTGATAAGTTTCTCTTCTCATTAAATTCAAATTTATGGAAAAAATTGTTATTGGTATTGATGTGAGTAAATTAACTTTAGACATCTGCATTCAAGAAAATGGAGTGAATCGTTTTGATACTATTGCTAATACTGAAAAAGCTATCAAATCTTTTTTGAAACAATTTATTGAGAAACAAAATGTTCTAATTGGAATGGAGAATACAGGTCGATTTAACACCCTTCTTTACAACGTATTAATTCAACATTCTTTTACTGTTTATGTCATAAATCCTTTACATTTAAAAAAGAGCATGGGATTAGTTAGAGGTAAAAATGATAAAATTGACAGCGAACGTATTGCTGTGTTTTTACTGAAAAATTATATGGATCTTCAACAGTGGAAACCTAATTCTCAAGTGATTGAAAAAATTAAATTATTGAATGCTGAAAGAAAACATC
>NZ_RDOJ01000019.1 GCF_003687725.1 Faecalibacter macacae | reverse complement strand
AAAAAATCAAGACTGTAAATCTATTTGACTAAAATTAAATCTCATTTCGGAAATGAATTAAATAATTCGCTAACGCTCACTAATTCATTTATACCCTTCATTCAATTTAATTTTGTAACGTCATAGATTTAATGTCAGTTTATTATACTAAGCATGACAAGTGAATTAGACTCCTCGGAATGAGATTTTAAAACAAGTTAAAGAGGACAACAATTAGTATACTGAATAGAGCGACAGAAAGTTTAAATTTCTCGATATCTCGGAATGACATTTCACTACTATTTATATATAATGTGATCCTGAAACAAGTTCAGGAGGACTTGACTTATATTATATAGTCAATACTTTTTTCTTGATAAAAAAGTATTCAAAAAATCAAGGCTACAATTTTCGACGGTCAATTTACATCTCATTTCATGGAAATGATTAGATGATTCGTTTCACTCACTAATTATTTCGAACATTACATTTCGATGTATTGACTCTCGTCTGCTAATCGGAAGGCCAGTTTATATAAAAAAATGCTTCGAAAGACTTTTGAAATTCCTCGATACCTCGGAATGACAGATTACTGATAAAAATAATGATGAGATCCTGAAACAAGTTCAGGAGGACAGTTGAATAAAATACTTCGTAATGACGAACCGGAAAATATTTTATAAAGAAAAAATGGTAATGATAGCCTGGATTGATTATTTTGTAATAACTGCTTATTAAAAAGCAGGTGTTACGAAATACTTAGATGAAAGGACTCGGGAAAATGAGTTGCGAAGTAACGAACGTTATTAAAATAATACATATACTTTATTATATATAGTAACTGTAATATTTTATTTAGAAAATGAAATTGCAGCTATTAAAAAAAGGAAAAGCTCTAATCCGGGAAAAAAGAGCTTTTTATATTATTGTATTTAAGTGACTGTTTAATGCAAAGCTTTGACTTCATTCAAAAAATCGACAATGTCTTGACCTGAATAATCTGCCATACCTAAAGTTGTGTGTGCAATATTTCCTTGTTTATCGAAAATTATTGTCGTTGGTAAAGTACCTTCAAAAAGTTCGGTAGGAATCGAAGAATTTGGAATATAAACCGGAACTGTTAGTTTTTTACGATTAATAAACTTTTGAATTTTCTCCTGCTTTCCATCTACCTCTAAAGTTAGGATTAAAACCTCATCATCATTTTTGAATTTATCATGGAGTTGCTGAATCGATGGCATTTCGGCAATACAAGGCGGACACCATGTTGCCCAGAAATTAAGAAAAACAACTTTTCCTTTTAAATCTGAAAGTGAAACGACGTTACCGTTAAGATCTCTCATCTCGAAATTAAGATTATTCGAGTTATCTTTTATAACAATTTCCTTTTCTATTTTAGGCTGAAACAAACCAACCTTCATCAAACCTTGTTGTAAAAACGCTTTAGCTTCTGTTGAAATCAATAACGTGATTCCGATGGCTAAAACAAAAATATTTGAACGATTCTTTTTTAAGAAATCAATTAATTTATTCATGAGATAAAGATAATAGTACTAATTGATAGTAATTACATTTCTATTTAAAGTTAAAAAATCTTCCTTTTCTAAAGCTTTTAATAAACGGGAAATCACAACACGAGAAGTATTTAATTCGTAGGCAATTTCTTGATGCGTTTTATTAATCACATTTCCATTGTTAATACTTGCAACGTCTAAAAGATATTTTTTCAAGCGACCATTCATATCATTAAAAGCTAAATTATCAATTGCGCCAAGCATCTCCTCCATCCTATTGTTGTAACTATCAAAAATAAAGCGACGCCAAGATGCATATTTCGCAAGCCATTCGTCCATTTTGGTAATAGGAATCATCACCAATTGGCCATCAGTTTCGGCAACTGCTCTAATTTTACTTTGTTTATCACCTAAACAACACGCCATTGTCATGGCACAAGTATCACCTTTTTCAAGAAAATACAACAACAATTCGCCTTCATCATAATCTTCGCGCAAAACCTTAATAGCTCCATTTAACAAAACGGGCATTCCTTTGATGAATTGATTTAAATCGATTAAAACATCATTCGCTTTAAAATCAATTAAATTACCTAATTCGTCAATTTCAATTAATAATTCTTCTTCGAATTGAAATGGATACGTTGCTTCTATTTTCTGTTTAATCATTTTAATGAGGTAATTTATCTTTAATAATCCCGTATAAATATGTCCCAGCTAATGCACCAAAAATTACAATTAACATAGGATATAAACCTGCTCCGACAAGAACAAAAATTGGACCTGGACAAGCACCAACTAAAGCCCAACCTAATCCAAAGAAAATTCCACCTATTAAATAACGAGCAATTGATTTTGTTTTTGGTTGAATATTAATTTGATTTCCGTCGATATCTTTTGCTTCTTTCTTTTTCATTAACTGTACTCCGATTAATCCAACAGCTAAAGCTGAACCAATAAATCCGTACATGTGGAACGATTGAAAGTTGAACATTTCGTAAATTCTGAACCAAGAGGCCGTTTCTGCTTTGTACATCGTTACACCA
This sequence comes from Faecalibacter macacae, assembly GCF_003687725.1. GTDB lineage: Bacteria > Bacteroidota > Bacteroidia > Flavobacteriales > Weeksellaceae > Empedobacter > Empedobacter macacae. The sequence goes on along the minus strand of NZ_RDOJ01000019.1, from coordinate 60,249 downwards.
AAAACTACACCTAATATGATATAAATTAAATTTTTCATTTTTTAGAAGATTAAAGGGAATAAAATATGCGTCATTAAAAGACCACCTATAAAGAATCCGATTACAGCAATTAAAGATGGAAGTTGTAAATCGCTTAATCCTGAAATGGCATGTCCAGAAGTACAACCACCTGCGTAGCGTGTTCCGAATCCTACGAATAATCCTCCGACTAATAATAAAATGATATTTTTGATTGACATCGTTTCAAAAATTTCTGTTGGTGAATATGCTTTACCTGCACTTTCAAAACCCAACTCATTTAATTGAGCAATTGTAGTTTCTGAAATTGCTGGAATTTGATTATCGGACAAAAATAAAACAGAGACCACACCACCCAAAACTGCTCCGACTAAGAATAATAAATTCCATTTTTGAGCTTTCCAATCAAAAGCAAAAAAATCACAAGATTTTCCAGCTCCTAAAGAAGAACAAATAGTTCTGAAATTGGAAGAAAAACCAAAACTTTTTCCGAAATAGATTAAAAGCAACATTACAATTGCTATAATTGGTCCACCTATATACCATGGCCAAGGTTGCATGATTATTTCCATATTTTACTATCTAATTTTAAGCAAATTTGAGGAAAGTTTTTGATATGTTAAGTTACAAATGTTACATAGACACGAATTGATATCAGTTTCAAGATAATATGTAATTTTGAATAGGTTATGAAAAAAATATTCAAAAGAATGATTTACATTCTATCCTCAATAGTAATCCTACTTTTAGGTGCAGGATTTTACATTTTAAATTTAAAAACTTTTGGAGCCGAACCTTCTGGTGAACGTTTAGAACGTATGCAACAATCTATACTTTATAAAAAAGGTACTTTTTATAATATTAATCACACGCCTTCATTTGCTGAAGGATATGATGGAAAATCAGTCATGATTGATTTTATTTTCGGAAAGAAAGATCCAAATCTTAATCCGAAAGATTCGATACCTCATCAAAAAACGGATCTAAAATCGATTCCAAAATCAGAAAATGTTTTTATTTGGTTAGGACATTCGTCTTATTACATGCAAGTAGATGGAGTTAATTTTTTAATTGATCCCGTATTTAGTGAATATGGTTCTCCTTTGCCTATTTTCAATAAAGCTTTTAAAGGCGCAAATACTTATCACGTAAATGATTTTCCGAATATCGATTATTTAATTATCACACATGACCATTACGATCATTTGGATTATGAAACGGTAAAAGAATTACGACCAAAAGTTGAAAAAGTGATTTTACCATTAGGCGTAGGCGCTCATTTCGAGTTTTGGGATTATAAACCTGTTCAATTAATCGAAGAAGAATGGGAAACTGAAATTGAATTAAAAAATCAAATCAAAATAACATTTACACCTGCTCGACATTTTTCAGGACGAAAATTTAAACGAAATAATACTCTTTGGACTTCTTATGTTTTAGCAACTTCTCATCATAAAATTTTTATTGGTGGTGATAGTGGATATGATACACATTTTAAAGATATCGGAACAAAATATGGACCTTTTGATTTTGCTATTTTAGAAAATGGACAATACAATGATGCTTGGAAATACATTCATGCTATGCCTAATGATATTCCGCAAATTGTAAAAGACCTTAATGTGAAATATACTATTCCTGTCCATTCAGGTAAATTCGCGCTAGCGAAACATGCTTGGAACGAACCGTTGGAAAAAGTAACTGAAAATGGTTTAAAAAATTATTTCCATGTATTAACACCTATGATTGGTGAGAAATTAAATCTAAATGATTCGATTTTTAAGTTTAAAGAATGGTGGAAAGAATAAAATCATCTAAAATTAACAAAAAAATCCATCATGTGAAGTTTAATAATTTTGAACATTATTCAATTAAACTACAACTATTCTTAATAAAATTCGAAATAATTGATTTTTAGTAAGTTTATTTTGAATTATCATCAAAAACCCAATTATTCGACTTAATTTTGCCATCTGAAATTTAACTTTAAACAATTAAAAAATTAGACAAAATGGAACTGAATAGAGAACGTCTATTAGAATTGGTGCAAAAATACGATGCGCCGTTATATGTATATGATGCGAACAAAATTAAATCGCAATATGAGAAGATGACGAATGCTTTTTCTACTGTCAAGCGTTTAAAGTTAAATTATGCATGTAAAGCAAACACTAATCTTAATATTTTAAAGTACTTCAAATCCCTTGGTTCAGGATTAGATACTGTTTCTTTACAGGAAGTAGAATTAGGATTAATGGCAGGTTTCAAACCAAAAGAAATCATTTATACGCCAAACGGAGTTTCTTACGAAGAAATTAAACAAGTAATTGCTTTAGGAGTTCGTATCAATATTGATAATTTATCAGTTTTAGAATTATTTGGTCACGATTTTCCTAATTACCCAGTTTGTGTTCGTATTAATCCACACATTATGGCTGGAGGAAATGCAAACATCTCTGTTGGACACATAGATTCTAAATTCGGTATTTCTATTCACCAATTACCACACATTAAACGTGTAGTTGAGAATACAGGTTTACATTTAGACGGTGTTCACATGCATACAGGTTCTGATATTTTAGATATTGATGTTTTCTTACAAGGAGCAGAAATTTTATTTGAAGTTGCTGCAGAATTTAAAAACTTATCTTACATCGATTTCGGATCAGGATTTAAAGTTCCTTACTACCCTGGTGCTGACGAAACAGATATTGAGTATTTAGGTGAAAGATTATCAGCTCGTTTCAATGAATTTGAAAAAGCTTATGGTAAGCCATTAACATTAATGTTTGAACCAGGAAAATATATGGTTTCTGAAGCTGGATCTTTCTTAGCAAAAGTAAATGTTGTTAAACAAACAACTTCTACTGTATTTGCTGGAATTGATACTGGTTTCAACCACTTAATTCGTCCAATGTTTTATAACGCTCATCACGAAATTGAAAACATTTCGAATCCAGAAGGACGCAGCCGTTATTATACAGTTGTTGGATACATTTGTGAAACAGATACTTTCGGGTCTAACCGTAAGATTAATGAGATTAGCGAAGGAGATGTTTTATGTTTCCACAATGCAGGTGCGTACTGTTTCTCTATGGCATCTAACTACAACTCACGATTAAAACCAGCTGAAGTTTTATTGATTGATGATAAAGATTACTTAATTCGTCGTCGCGAAACTTTACAAGATTTAATCGGTACTACAGAAGAAATCAAATTCTAATTTAATATTACTTAAATAGAAATTTAATAGTTCAAGTTCATTTTTAAAGCCTTATCGAAAGATTAGGCTTTTTTATTTAGTTTAGATTTTACAAACGAATTGGTTTACTAAAAAACATTTCATGAATAACTGATCGTACAAAATTTTGACTGAATGACATCTTCTCATCATATTCATAAGGAATGTGTTCTTCGACTTTTTTCAGAGATGAAATTCTTGTTTTTTGATTGATTGAATTCATGAAACTTTGATTAATAAGTTCGTTGCTTTTTTCGAGTGATAAATCACTATTTTCTTTACGTTTTATTGAAACTGATGATTGATTAAACTCAAACCACAAGTTATTATTCACTGTATTATTTTTTACATCTACTTGAGCAAAACTACACATTGGAATGAATATCATAAATAATAAATATATCGTCTTCATATCTAAAGCTTAAAAATCAATTCTTTATACATTTTAAACATAAAAAAACTCAATCAAACGATTGAGTTTTTAAAAAAATATATTTAGTTACTTTTTCTTTCTAGCCTGAGATTCAACTCTTGCTTTTTCAGCTTCTACTTTTTTTCTTTTTTCTTCTTTAATTGCCGCTTCTTCTTTAGATACTTCTGCTAATTTAGCTGCTCTTGTTTCATTTTTTTTCTCAGCAGAAACTGTTGACTTTAAATCTTGTGTTGCTGCGCTTTTTGATTCTTGGGCAAAAGATGCAACTGGTAATAATACCAATGCTAATACTTTTAATAATTTCATATTTAGTGTTTTTAATTAATTTTATTAAATATACAAAAAACATTGATTTTCAATTTACTATTATTACATTTTTTTATTTAAAATTAAAAACCAATACAAATGAAGTAAGATCTTTATATAGTTATTAATGAATTATCCTTTAAATAATTTAATTTTAGTTACCATCATCGCTAAAATGTATCCGAAAATTGCGAATAAAGCATAAGAATATCTTAAATCAAACAACTCAGCAATGTATCCAATTAAAGGTGGTCCTAATAAAAATCCTAAAAAGGATATACTAGAAACCATAGCCAAAGCAACACCTGGATTAATTGTTTTGTGCTGCCCTGCAACGCTATAAACAGTAGGAACGGTACAAGCAACTCCAAGACCAACTAACATAAATGCCATTGTACAAAGTATCAACGTAGGAAAAAATACTGAAATCAATAATCCGGTTCCCATCAAAATTCCACTTACTTGTAACACGCGACGCTTACCGAATCTTTCAATAAACTTATCTCCAATAAAACGTCCTGAAGCCATCGTAATCATAAATGCTGCATAACCAAGTGTTGTCCATTTTTCAGGCGCTTGTACAATTTCGTGAAAATAAACACCACTCCAATCGAACATAGTTCCTTCAGTAGCCATACCTAAGAAACCAATAATTCCTAATTGAATTAAAGTTTTATCTGGTTTCACAAAACCTTTCTTTTCCTCATCTGAAACAGGTTCGTGATCGAATAAATATTTTTGTTGAGAAAAGAAGATTCCTAAAATAATAACTAAAATAATGATGAAATGAGTTAATATATCAATATCAAAATTCATCAGAACTAAACCAATTAATGCACCAACAAATCCTGCTAAACTCCACGCGCCATGAAATGACGACATAATTGATCGATTATACACCTTCTCTACATCAACACCTTGTGTATTGATTGCAATGTTACACGAATTACTAAATATTCCGAAACAAGTAAGAATAGCGGCAAGCGTCAAGAATGAAGTAGCAAAAGGAATCGCTAATAATAGAAATACATATCCTAAAATCCCAATACGAAAAACATTTTTACTACCATAAGTTGCAACCATTTTACCAACTAAAGCTAAAGTTACAACTTCACCGATTGGCATGACTAATAATAATCCACCTAATTCGCCTTCGGAAATTCCTAATGCATTTTTAATCGTTGGTATTCGACTTGCCCAAGAAGAAAAAATTAATCCTGTACAGAAATAGAAAATGGTAACAGCCAAACGTATTTGTTTGGATTGATATTTTGGCGTAGAAACTGTGTTTTGCATGTTGTATTAATAGAAGCGTAAAGGTAAAAAATCAAGTTTGAATAATTATTTTAATTTTTATTAAAAAATATTTCATTGATAATGAATTTAATAGATAATTTTATTAAAAAAAGTTTTAAATAGGATTTGGTAATTAAAATTATCGCTCTATATTTGCACCACAATTAACGCAATAGACCAGCGTTTACAACTGGAGAGTTGGCAGAGTGGTCGAATGCGGCAGTCTTGAAAACTGTTGAGGGTCATACCTCCGGGGGTTCGAATCCCTCACTCTCCGCAACTTATTTAATAAGTAACAGTAAAATCCCTTATTTCATATGAAATAAGGGATTTTTTTATGCCTTGAAATTAGATTCTACACATCTAAACACATTTCAAGAGCGACCCAATAGCGACCTAAAAAATAAAATCAAAAAAGGTCGTCAAAATCTCCCCTATCTCAATCGTACAATAGGATTACGGACAACTATCACTATAGCTGTACTCATAACCTAACCACGAACAAGTTCGATAAATGAACATCTTGATTCAAAACAAATAACCAGTTAATTTTTTACTAACCATTAAAAATTGAATCAAATGAAGAACAATTTTAAAATCCATGTCTACCCAAGACAAGCCAAAGCCAATAAACTAGGACAACAACCTATTTATTTTTGTGTACGAGTAAACGGAAAAAGATGGGAATTCAGTACAAAACAATACATTGATCCTAAAACTTGGGATGCTAAAAATTCCAAAATTAAAGGCAACAACAAAACAGCCAGTACAATAAATGCACAAGTTGAAATCACAAAATCAAAGATTAATACAATATTCTTAGAATACAATTTCAAGAACGAAACCCTAACTATTGACACATTAAAAGAAGAAATACAAGGAAAAACAAATAAGAATAAACGAACACTTATTCCAATATTCCAAAATCATAACAAACAAATGAAAGCCTTAGTTCCAAAAGAATATTCTCCAGGAACACTTGAAAGATACGAAACCTCACTAAGGCACACACAAAACTTCATCAAGCATCAATACAAAAAGGAAGATATTTCTCTGGACGAAATTAACCATGCGTTTATCATGGATTATGATTTCTACCTAAGAACAGAACGTAATTGCAGCAATAACACAACAATTAAATATCTTAAAAACTTCAAGAAAATAATCAATTTATGTATAGCAAACGATTGGATTCAAAGAGATCCATTTACAAACTACAAATCTAAGTTAGACAAAATTGAAAGAATATTCTTATCAACAGAAGAGATTCAATCCATATACAACAAAGAATATACAACAGATAGATTAACACTTGTAAAAGACATTTTCATTTTTTCATGTTTTACTGGTTTAGCCTATATAGACATTGTAAATCTTACAAAAAACAATATTGTAAAAGGTATCGATGGACAATTATGGATTCATACCTACAGACAGAAAACTTCAACTCCAACCAAAATTCCATTATTAGAAATACCACTTGCTATATTAGAAAAATACAAGGACAATCCAATATGTGCTACTGGAAAATTATTACCTATTTACTCGAACCAAAAAATGAACGAGTATTTAAAAGAAATAACTGCAATCACGAAAATTAATAAAGATCTAACCTTTCATTGCGCCAGACATACGTTTGCTACTACCGTTACTTTATCCAACGGAGTACCTATCGAATCTGTTTCTAAAATGTTAGGACATACCAATATTAAAACTACGCAACATTATGCAAGAATAACAGAACAAAAAATTAGCAATGATATGCAAAACTTAAAACAAGTAATTGAAAATAAATCGATTATAAATAAAAATGCAATATAGATTTATTGTTTAATTAATTATTTTTTGTAATTTATTCTAAATTAACTACTTAAATCCATATCTCATGCAATCGCCATTACTTGAAATGTATTACCAATTTGAAGAAGAAATTACTAAAATAGAGATGACTGATATTGATATTAACAAAAAAGCTTATCAAGCAATTAACATTTCTATTAAGTACTTAAATCTTTTAGAAGAACAATTATTAATCAATAAATTTCATTCAAAACAAAGTGAAATTGAATACTTCAAATTCTTTTATCCCAAATATTTCAATGTACATTATTATTACACCACGATATATAATTTAGAGAATGAAAAATATCAAAAATGTTTAACTAAAGAGCAAGAGATAGAATTTTATAACAAATTTAAAGAGAAACTAAAATATATTAACGATGCAAATTTAGACGTATTAAAACTGTTTAAACCAGAACCAGGTAATATCGATAAAAAATTATTTCTCAGGAAAAATTACAAATGGAGGCGTAAAAATTTCACTAATTTCATCAGTGAATCATTCGTATTTAATACTGTTTCAAATGTTGTCGGCAAGCACAAAGCCATTAAGAAACTTATTATTTATTCAGACAATAAAATTCACGAATTATCAAATTGCAGACCACCAACAACATATCAACTCAAATGGACAGCTTCAAAAGTATTATTAATGGAGCTTATATATTCATTATACCTTATCGGATTTATAAATCAAGGTAAAGTTGAATTAACAGAATTAGTTCTATTTTTTGAAACAAATTTTGATATTGAACTCAATAATCATAACAACATCATTCAAGATATTAAAATGAGAAAGATAAATAAATTCAAGTTATTAGATCAATTAAAAGAAGTCCTCTCAAACAAATTAGATACATAAAATAATCCGTAGTTGTTATTCAGCTACGGATTATTTTATTAACATAACTACCATAAATAAACACTTTCATTAAAAATAACACCATAGTATGTACCGTAGTATGGAAAAAATAAATTCTAAAGTTTTCAAATTTGTAAGAGTCATAAACCTAATAACAAATGAAAACAAAACGAATTAACCCAGAAGACATTCAACTAATTTCAGAAACTGTAATTAGCCTTCTAAAAAAAGAATTAGAAATTAAACAATCCTGCAAATGGATTACATCAAAAGAAGTTTCAAAACTTTTAGGTGTTTCAAATTCAAAACTCCAAAAGATGAGACAACAAAACCTCATCACCTATTCAAATTTTGGAAGAAACATTTATTACGACACAGACGAAATATTACATATACTCGAACAAAATAAAGTAGATAAAATTCTACAGTAAAATCTTATTTCATTTGGTTTTAAGTTGGTTAGGTTAGGCAGGTTTATTACGACAAAAAAGTAATTCTCCTGCCTTTTAATTTCAACCTAATCAATTACATCCTCTATTTAAGGGAAATTATAAATAAATGGCATAACGATTAGCAGACGAGTGTCAATTCATCAAAGTGAAATGTAAAAATGATTAGTGAGCGATAGCGAATCATTTAATCATTTTAATGTAACAAGATGCAAATTGACCGTCGAAAATCGAAGCCTTGATTTTTTGATTACTTTTTTATCAAGAAAAAAGTAATATACCTAAGCTCTACCAGAGCTTCTCCTTTTAATTTCAAATGTTTTTATGACGAAAAAAATGAACATAAAGTAAATATTAAAATCTGTCACCCTGAGCCTATCGAAGAATCTCTCGTCAGTTCGAGTGATTTTCGTTGCTCAGCAAAAGTGCATTGGAATAGAATGATAAATTTTAAGAATGGCATAACGATTAGCAGACGAGTGTCAATCCATTGAGTGAATCGCAAAAATGTTTACCGACTGAAAGGAGTGATTTAAACATTTTAGAGAAACGAAATGATGATTGACCGTCGAAAATCGTAGCCTTGACTTTTTTGTTTCGTTTTTGTGTCAAGACAAAAATGAAAGTAGAATAAATATAAACTAGTCATTCTGAACCTATCGAAGAATCTAAAATCTAAAAATATGAACTACATCAAACACCTTAATAACTTCTACAATAAAATACAAATAGATCCCGAAATAGCACCATGTCAAATCGCTTTGTATTTAGCACTATTTCAATGTTGGAACAAACAAAGGTTTGAAAATCCAATACACATCATTCGAGATGAAGTTATGCGACTAAGCAAAATCACATCCAAAAGCACTTATCATCGCTCCATGAAAATATTACACAATAATCAATACATCATTTACATTCCATCCTATAATCCATACATAGGAAGTCAAATCTATTTCAAAGACCTAACATTAGAATTAAAAAACAACAATACAACCCAACCAAAAAAGAATAAAGCAATAAACACAGTTATTGATACACCTTTAGAACAAACCAGTCCAAAAAAGAACAAACCAATAAACAAGGTTATAGACACACCTATAAACACACCCATAGAGCCTATATATAAACATATAAACAATAAACAGGAAAACATAAATAGCTTATGTAAGCAAGCACAAATTCCTTTTTTAATTTTTGATAAAAATTTTAAAAATAACATAGCTAAAAATCAATCAGCTGTTAAATCTGAAATGCTCCAAAAAGAAAAAAGTTCCGTCAAAAAAGAAAAAGGTACAAATCCAACATTAGACCAAGTCAAAGAATTCTTTCAAGAAAAAGACAATACATCAATCGAAGCTGAAAAGTTTTTTTACTATTTCGAATCCAATGGATGGTTAGTTGGAGGAAAAACCAAAATGAAAAACTGGAAGGCTGCTGCAAATAATTGGATGATTAACGCAACCGTATTCTCTAAAAATCAAAACAACGGATTACAAAAAACATTAGATACATCACCAAACAAAAAATACGACGAACCATTATAACCAAAATTTACAACCATGATCAATTACCAAAAACTTATATTTCACTTAGAACAACATGCACGTAAACAAATTCATCCAAATTATACCATTCACAAAGATGATTTTCCTTACATCGTTCGTTTAGCTGCATATTTTCTTAACGATGAAGAAAAGTGCAAAGAATTAAACATAGATCTCAGCAAAGGGATTTTATTAACTGGACCTATCGGTATTGGGAAAACAACCTGGTTTCGATTAATGCAAACGATTATGGTCAAAGAACAAAAATTCTATTACACAACATGCAGAGATATTTCATTTGAATTTATCCGAGACGGATATCAAACTATTAACAAGTACAGCAAAGGAATTCCTTTCGATTTCCCAATGAAAAACATTTGCTTTGATGATCTAGGAACAGAAAACAACATCAAATATTTCGGCAACGAATGCAATGTAATGGCAGAAATCATTCTTAGCCGTTACGATCTATTCATGAACCTCAACATCAAAACCCACATCACCACTAACCTATCAGCTTCCGAAATCGAAAAGTATTACACCGAACGTGTACGCTCTCGCCTTCGCCAAATGATGAATGTATTAGCAGTTCCTGCAGACCGTAAAGACAAACGATCCTGATGTCACCCTGAATTTATTTCAGGGTCTCATCACATCAATTCACTAATTTAATCAAATAGTAAATCCGGCATAACGATTAGCAGACGAGTGTCAATTCATCGAAATGAAATGTAAAAATGATTAGTGAGCGATAGCGAATCATTTAATCATTTTAATGAAACAAGATGCAAATTGACCGTCGAAAATCGTAGCCTTGATTTTTTGATTACTTTTTTATCAAGAAAAAAGTAATGTCATCGAACTCATATCAGGACCTCATCACATCAATTCTTCAATCTAATCAAGTAAACTAAATCATAATACCATTACACACAAAACATATAATCCAAAACCTAATAAAACATTTTACACACTTTTTTAATTATTTTGCCGTTCGAAGCATTTTTTATTTTATTAAATTTACAACTATTCGTATTCGTTTATGGCAGTCAATAAAAATGCATTAATTCGTTACAAAACATTAGACAAATGTTTTAGCAATCAATTTCGTAACTATTATATCGATGATTTAATCAATGAATGTTCTATTGTTTTAAAAGAACTTTATGGAGAAGATACATCTGTTTCTCGTCGTCAAATTTTATATGATATGGAGTTTATGGAAAGCGATGCAGGATATGAAGCACCTATCATTGGAATAAAAGACGGCCGTAAAAAATTTTACCGTTATGAAGATCCTAATTTTACAATTCAAAATAAACCATTAAACCAAGAAGAACAACTAGCCTTAGAAAATACGTTAGAATTACTTTCTCGTATGAAAGGGATTCCTGGGATTGATGCAATAGAAAATATTGAAGCTAAATTAAATGAAGTGAAAGATAACAAAGGCAATCAAAAATTAATTTCATTCGAGGAAAGCGAATTTTTGATAGGATTAGAACATCTAACACCCTTATATAATTTCATCAAAAACAACCAAACAATCAAAATAGTTTATCAATCATTTAAAACAGAAAATGAACAAGAATTCTGTATTTCACCTTATCACTTAAAACAATTCAATAAACGTTGGTTTTTATTTGGGTGGAACCATAAGGATCAATACCTTCAAAATTTGGCATTAGATCGAATTCAAGGGATCGAAATTAATAAGGAAACTTACATTCCAACAGAGGTGGATTTTGATGAGTATTTTGAGGATATCATTGGGGTTACAAATAATATAGAGAATAAACTTGTTTCTGTTAGGATAGAGCTGTCAGATCATATCATCCCCTACATCAAATCAAAACCGATTCATGGTTCTCAAAAAATAGCAGAGAATAGATTACAAATTAAAGTTAAGTTAAATTACGAATTAGAATCTTTAATTCTTTCGTATGGCGAAAATATGAAAGTAATAGAACCAATAGAATTAGTTCAGAGATTAAAAGAAAGAATTGAAAAATTACAAGATTTATACTAATGCAATTAAGCTGCATAGATCAAAACTAGTTTGCAAAATAATCTTTTAAAAAATTCAAATCATGAAAACAAAAAGAGAACATTTAGCAAACTTTCATATTGCAGGACTTACATTTTACGAAGCTGCATTATGTTTCAAAAAACTAAAAGTTGGAACAGAACTTAGGTTAGAATTAGAAACCGAAAATAAATTCGATGCCAGAGCCGTAGCTATATATTACAAAGATTACAAATTAGGTTTTGTACCACGTACCGAAAATAGAGTCTTTTATAAATTGCTTACGATGAACTATAATAAAATCTTTGACGCAGCGATACAACAAATAGATCCGACCGAGCATCCAGAACAACAAATTCGTGTGGTTGTGCATTTAAAACATAATAATCCAGAAAATATCTAATCAGTCGCAAACACTCATATACTATGCATTTTTATCTATCTTTACCCTTCAAACTTTTACCATGTTCACACAAGAATTACAGTCTAAAATAGACCAAGTTTGGTTAGCTTTTCACAGTGGAGGATTATCAAATCCTTTATCTGTTATAGAGCAAATCACTTTTTTACTTTTTATCAAACAATTAGATGAGTTACAGAATAGAGCCGAGCAACAAGCTATTATTACAGGTAATACATCAAACTACATATACACAGAAGAAAACCAGGATTTAAGATGGAGTAACTTTAAGAATGTTTCTCCTGAAGAAATGTATAAGCTTTTCCAAAAAGAGAATGGAGTCTTCGACTTTATGAAAAACTTTGGAGGGAAAAGTACTGCTTTTTCTAAGTTTATGAAGAATGCCAACTTTATGATTCCTACTGCTCGTTTATTAGCACAAGTGGTAGAGATGTTAGATAAAATTGACATGGATGACAAAGATACCAAAGGTGATGTATACGAGTATATGTTAGGTAAGATTGCTTCTGCAGGAAGTAATGGACAATTCCGTACACCAAGACATATCATCAAAATGATGGTAGAAATGATGAAGCCAACTCCTGAAGATACTATTTGCGACCCATCATCGGGAAGTTGTGGATTTTTAGTTGGTGCTGCAGAATATCTACAAGAAAATTATAAAGAGGATTTGCTAAAACCTGAAGTACAAAAACATTACTTAAATGAAATGTTTACAGGAATGGAGTTTGACCCAACCATGATTAGAATTGGGGCAATGAACTTAATTCTACATGGGATTGAAAATCCTCAACTAAAAGATGTAGATTCTTTATCACAAGCTAATGCAGATTTTGAAGAAAAAGTATCTTTAATCTTAGCTAATCCTCCTTTTAAAGGAAGTTTAGATAAAGATGCTGTAGACGAAAAAGTAATTGCTTTAGTTGATTCTAAGAAAACAGAATTACTTTTTCTTGGTTTAATACTAAAAGGACTAAAAGTTGGAGGTCGATGTGCCGTAATTATTCCTGATGGGGTATTATTTGGTTCTTCTACTGCACATAAAAAGATTAGAAAAGAAATTGTAGAAAACCAAGCGTTAGAAGCAGTTATTTCTATGCCAAGTGGTGTGTTCAAACCGTATGCAGGAGTTTCTACTGCCATCTTAGTGTTTACAAAAACCAATGCAGGTGGTACAGAAAATGTATGGTTTTATGATATGAAAGCAGATGGGTATAGTTTAGATGATAAACGTGCACCTGTTAAGGAAAATGATATCCCAGATATTATTACAAGATTCCATACAAGAGAGAACGAAGTGGACAGAGCAAGAACAGACCAAAGCTTTTGTGTACCAAAAGAAGAAATTGCAAAGAATGCGTACGACTTAAGTATTAACAAATACAAAGAAGTAATCTATGAGCAAAAGGTGTATGCAAAACCTGCGGATATTATAGCTTCTATTCAGCAATTGGATAAGGAGAGAAATGATTTGATTAAAATATTAACAGATTTATTATAATGGATATAGTATCAATTGAATCTATTGCTTTTATTGCAGATGGTAATTATTCGTCAAAATATCCTAGAAATGATGAATTTATAAGTGAAGGTGTACCTTTTATACGTGCAAATAATTTTGAAAACTCAACAATATCTGATAAGGATATGTTATTTATTTCAAAGGAAAAGCATTCTACAATTACAAAAGGACATCTAAAATATAATGATGTTTTAATTACTACTAGAGGGAATATTGGTAAAACTGCATTAGTTCCAAAAAGACATGAAAATTCTAATATTAATGCTCAGATAGTATTATTGAGATGTAAGGAAAATTGTTATCCTAAATATTTAATGCATAGTTTTTCTATACCATTTGTTAAAAATCAATTAGATAATAATACTACAGGTACAGCTTTAAAACAGTTATCTGTTGGAAATTTAAGAAAAATCCAAATCCCCCTTCCACCACTAGCAACTCAAAAAGCAATTGCAGAAAAGTTAGACAAAGCTGATGCTTTACGCAAAAAAGACCAAGAATTGTTAAAGCAATATGATGAGTTAGCCCAATCTATTTTTATCGATATGTTTGGTGACCCTGTGCAAAATGAGAAAGGGTGGGATTTAATAAATTTTGAAGAAGTTTTAAAGTTAAAAAGGGGATATGACTTACCAGTTCAAGATAGAAATCAAAATGGTAATATACCTGTTTATGGCTCAAATGGAATTTTAGATTATCATACAATTTCAAAAACTAACAAGCCTTGTATTGTTACAGGTAGATCAGGTACAATAGGGAAAGTTCATAGAACTGAACAAAATTGTTGGCCTTTAAATACTACATTATATAGTTATGAAATTTATGATAATAACATTACTTATTTAGAATATCTATTAAATAATCTAAGAATAGATAGATTTGCTCATGGGGCAGGTGTTCCTACTTTAGACAGAAAAATAGTTCATAAAGAATTCATACCTAATATTAAAGTTGAACTCCAAAACCAATTTGCAGAAAAAATCAAGAATATAGAAGCACAAAAAGAATTGGTGAAGAAACAAGCTGAAGCATCAGAAAACTTATTCCAAGCCTTGTTACAAGAAAGTTTTAGCTTCACATAAAAAAGCAAATAAAATTACGTAAATACGCAAATGTTTTATTTTAATCGTGCAAAAAATTGCACGATTTTTTTTTATATAAACTCTTGATAGTAGAGCATTTGTTGTTGTTGTTTGGCAAATAATTATTTTTTTATTGGCAAATAATTGTTTAATTTGGTGCAAATAATTTTATCATGTCAGCAACGTTTAGTCCTTACGAATTAAGTCTAATTCAACCAGATTTCGATTCGCCTCTTACCGACCTCATCATAGAGTTAGAACATTTACGTAAAAAAGACCTTGGTGGTTCTACACATCCTGCTGTTTTTTTTCAGTTAAAAAGTATTTTTCATTGGTTAGAAAGTATGGGATCTGCAAGGATTGAAGGAAACAATACAACAATTGCTGAATATGTAGAAACCAAAATTGATGATTCTCCAAGAGCGCTAACGTCAAAATTATTAGAAATAGATAACATTGATGAAGCAATGGAGTTTATAGAAGACAAGGTAAAAGAATATCCTATCAACAGAATAATGATTAGCGAATTGCATAAAATAGCTGTTAACAATTTACCTCCTCCACCTCATGGTGAAGGCGATTTAACACCTGGAGCATATAGAAATCATTCTTTAAAAATTAATAATTCTACCCATTTGCCACCAGAACCTTATTTGGTAGAAAGTTATATGGAAGAATTATTTTCGTTTATTAATTCAGAAAATTCAACCAAATACGATTTGTTAAAAGCAGCAATTGCGCATCATCGTTTTGTTTGGATACATCCTTTTGGCAACGGAAATGGAAGAACAGTACGCCTTTTTACTTATGCTATGCTTGTAAAAAGTGGACTTAACATAAATGCTGGTCGTATCATAAATCCAACTGCCGTTTTTTGTAGTAACAGAAACATATACTACGATATGTTATCAAAAGCTGATACAGGAACAAAAGAAGGAATCTTAGAATGGTGCGAATATGTATTGAGAGGATTAAAAGAAGAAATAGAAAAAGTAGATAAATTATCTGATTATAATTACCTGAAATCTAAAATTCTTATTCCTGCAATTAATTATTCTTTAGAAAGAAAATTTGTTACAGACGTAGAAGCAAAAATTCTAAAAAAAACGGTAGAATTACAAGTCATCAAAAACGATGATTTAAAAGATATTTTATCGAATAAAAACACTTCTCAAATTTCTAGAGAAATTAAAAAATTAGTTGATAAAAAGATGCTGATACCAGAAGAAGAAGGTGCAAGAAGATATATTTTGATGTTTCAAAACAATCACCTTCTAAGAGGAGTTATACATTTGTTAGATATAGAGGGGTTTTTACCAGTTAATGATAATTAAAACAACATGAGTAATTTTTATAATTATCCTACTGAATTCGAATTTGTTATTTCATCTGCCAAAGAAGCAGAAAAATACATCTACGAGAATTTAGACATTGCAGGTTTATATTTGAGGAAAACATTAGAAACGT
The DNA here is from genome assembly GCF_003687725.1 of Faecalibacter macacae. Taxonomy (GTDB): domain Bacteria; phylum Bacteroidota; class Bacteroidia; order Flavobacteriales; family Weeksellaceae; genus Empedobacter; species Empedobacter macacae. The sequence goes on along the minus strand of NZ_RDOJ01000019.1, from coordinate 43,737 downwards.
GGGTAAACTTTATCTACGAGAGTGAGCCTACTTTGCGTTTGCCTTATGACACTTCCATCAATTCTTTGATGAAAGAACCTGCCTTTATAGAAATTATAGAAAGTCCAGAACTGTTGTCTATGATGCACGCTATTCGCCAATTAGGGAATAAAGCAGTGCATAATACAGGTAAAACCAAGATAACAGAAGACCAAGCTTTACATGTTTTGCAACTTTTGCATTCGGTTAGTTATTATTTAATGACCTTATATAGTGGAGATGTTGTTAGCAAACCTCTTTTTCAAGAAGATTTAATTCCACAATCTTTTTCTTCTCAGGTGAATGAGCAAAAAAAGATGATTCAACAACTGCAAGAAGAATTAAATGCAAAGACAGAACTTGAGAAAAAACAAAAAGAGGAACAAGAAGCTTTAGAAGCCAACAGAAAAGAAACCCAACAACAAATCTTACCACCTGCCGATCCTAATGAAGCCAAAACAAGAGAACTTCTAATCGATTATATGTTAGAGGAAATGGGTTGGGATATCTCTCAAGCCAATGTCAAAGAGTTTAGGGTAGAAGGAATGCCAAACAACAAAGAAGAAGGTTTTGCAGATTATGTCCTTTGGGGAGATAACGGAAAGCCTTTAGCCGTTGTAGAAGCAAAAAGAACTTCAAGAGATCTAAATTCAGGTAGACATCAAGCCGAATTATATGCCAAATGTTTAGAAAAAACTTTTGGTCAATTACCAAATATCTTCTTAACAAATGGGTACGAAATTTCTTTTTACGATTGGTTTTATCCAATTAGAGAAGTTCAAGGATATTACACCAAAGATGAGTTACAACTTAACATCCAAAGAAGAACCAATAAGCGTAATCTAAATGAGATGCCTATTGATGAAGATATTACCAATCGTTATTATCAGATAGAAGCTATTAAAGCTGTTGCCGAAAGATTTGAAGACAGACACAGAGGTGCTTTATTGGTAATGGCAACAGGTACAGGAAAAACAAGAGCTTCTGCTTCTTTGGTAGATGTGTTATCAAAAGCCAATTGGGCAAAGAAGATTTTATTTTTAGCAGATAGAACAGCTTTAGTTACACAAGCCAAGAACAACTTAAACGATTATTTGCCTAATCTTCCTTCTGTAGATTTACGAGAAGAAAAAGAAGATGTAGGAAGTAGAATTGTGTTTTCTACCTATCAAACGTTAATCAATTTAATAGACGAAGATAAAACAGGAGATACTCGCACTTATGGAGTTGGACATTTTGATGTGATTATTTTTGATGAAATTCACCGTTCTATTTACAACAAATACAAAGCAATTTTTAATTATTTTGATGGGTTAAAGATTGGTTTAACTGCAACTCCTGTCGATTTTTCTGAAAGAAATACCTACGAATTATTTGGATTAACTGTAGGAAATCCTACGTATAACTATGATTTAGATAAAGCCATAAAAGATGGATATTTAGTACCTTATAAGTCATTTTCTGTTCAGACAAAATTTCAACGTGAAGGAATTAAGTATAGTGAATTATCTCCCGAAGAACAGAAAGAATACGAAGAAGAATTTGCAGACCCAATCACAGGAGAATTTCCTGATGAAATAGAATCTACAGCTTTAGACCAATGGATTTATAACACCAATACTGCTGATGCCATTTTAGAGTATCTGATGGAGCATGGAATAAAAGTAGATGGTGGTAATAAATTAGGGAAGACCATCATATTTGCAAAGAAAAATAAACATGCAGAATTTTTAAGACAAAGGTTCAATGCTACTTATCCTGAATATGGAGATCAATTCTTAAAAGTAATTGATTATACAGTAGAATACAGACACGACTTATTAAATGATTTCAAGATTAAATACAAAAATCCTCAAATAGCTTGTTCTGTAGATATGCTAGATACTGGAATTGATGTGCCTGAAATTGTAAATTTAGTCTTTCTAAAACCTGTAAAAAGTAGGGTGAAATTCTGGCAAATGATCGGTAGAGGAACTCGATTATGCGAAAATCTATTTGGATTTGGTGAGCATAAAAAGGATTTCTTAATCTTAGATTTTTGTCAAAATTTTGAATTTTTTGAGGAAAATCCAAAAGGAATAGAACCTGTAAAACAGATGTCTTTAGCTGAACGTATTTTCAGAATAAGACTGAATCTTGCACAAGTTTTATTAATTCAAGAAGACGAAGAATTAAAAGCTTTAGGTGAAGAAATATTAGCTTATGTTCATCAACAAGTAGTAAATATCAACAATGAAAAGCGTAAAAGCTTTGTCGTAAAACCTTATCTAAAAACATTAGACAAATACCTGGAAAAGAAGAAATGGTATGACCTGTCTAAAGCTGATACTTATGAGTTATTAAATGACTTAGCTCCTTTAGTCTTTGAAAAGAGTCAAGATACTTCTGCATTATCTTTTGATTTGATGATGTTAGATTTTATGACAGCTAATCTTAATGGAGAAAGAAGACAAGTTTATTTAACTGAGAAAGTGATTGGAATATCGAATAAATTAAAGAAGCAAACTTCAGTTCCTCAAGTAAAAGCAAAGTTGAATACCTTAAATCATATTACACAAGAGGATTATTGGAGTGATATGAGTGTATTAGGTTTAGAACATATAAGAGTTGAACTAAGAGATTTGATAAAGTTTTTAACAGAAGAAGCGAAGAAAATAGTAACTACAAGCTTCGAGGATAATATAACTTCTGTTAAAGAATCACCTGAAATCTATGAAGCTCATTCATTTGATAAAGAAGCTTACAAAGAAAAGGTAGAAAGATATATCAAGGAGAATCAGTATGATTTAACCATAGATAAAATTAAAAAGAACATTAAGATAACTCCTGCTGACTTAAATTATATAGAAAGCTTCTTATTTGAGAAAGGAAGTCTAGGTTCTAAATCATTATTTCAGGAAGTTTATGGAGATAAGCCATTAGGTGAGTTTATACGTTCAGTAGTTGGATTAGATAAGTTAGAAGCGAAAAATGCATTTGCTAAATTGGTCAACTTTGCCAATTTAAATAATCAGCAAATTCAGTTTATGGACTTAGTTATAGATTACTTTGCAGTAAATGGAGTGATGGACTTAAATCAACTTTTTAATCCACCTTTTTCGGATGTGTATTCAGGAGGTATTATTAACTTATTTGGTCAAGAAGTTTCAACTAAGATTGCAGGAACTATCAGAGAAATAAATGATAATTGTGTTGCGTAAAATTAGATAACATATATTTTAAATATAAACCTCAACAGAAAACCTGTTGAGGTTTTTTTATGAACTAATATTTTAAAAATGTGGTTTATTTTTTAATAAAAACATCTATGCAAATAGACTGCACTGATGAGCTGTAAACTTGCAATAGAAATTAATAATAGTATTATGGCAAGATGTACAGCTCCAGTTAATGGACATCGCTCTGCAAGTGCAAGAGCAAACTGCCCTGCTTGTGGTGGTTACAGTAGTTATAGAGGCTACTCAGATTACTCATCGTCTTATTCTAGATCATACGGATCTACCAGAAGTAGTTCAGGCAATAGTAGTAGTGGTAAAACAAAAGCTAGATGGTCATCTCCTACTTCTATTGTTCTTTACACTCCTTCTGAAATTCGTACACTAACTCCAATTCGAGAAAATGTAGAAAAACGTATAGAATTACCTGACTTAAGAGATGTTTTTCTTTGTCATGCGTGGGATGATCGTAAAGAATCTGCAAAACAATTACATGACCTTTTAGAAGAAAAAGGAATTACAGTATGGTTTAGCGAAAAAGACGTTTTATTAGGATCATCTTTATTAAGAGAAATTGATAAAGGTTTAGCCAAATCTCGTGTTGGAATTGTGCTTGTAACTCCTTCTTTTTTGAAACGTATAAAAGGAGAAGGAATTGCGGATAAAGAACTTTCTGCTTTATTAGCACGTGATTTATTAGTACCAATTGTACATGAGACTACTTATGATGAACTGCGTGAAGTTAGCCCATTGCTTGGTTCAAGAAGTGGATTAAGCACGAAAGAAGATTCTTTAACTGATATTGCAAATAAATTGTTTGAACTTGTTAGTGTTGAAGAGTAATTTTTAATTATTTTTTTAAGTAAAATCCCTTTGAATAGAGATTTTTTAAACGTCACAGTATGTCTGTTTCTTAAGTTAATTTTAGAAATAAATAATACATATGGAAGAGCACTTTAATGAAATCGAAAAAGAAATTTTACAGAATGGTTTAAAGAAAACTTTTACTGGAGGATTGGAACAGGTAATAAACGAAATGACATCCTTTTTTAGTACAAATAGACTTGGAATTTCTATTCAAGAAAAAGTCCTCTTAATAATTAAATGTGATGAATCGAAAGAAGTTACTATGGATGATATTGGATTAATTAGTGACACAATTCAAGATGGAATGAATAATAAGGCTTCAATTGTTATGCATATTAATGATGAACCATTTTCCGAAAATAATGGCTTCGAATTAGCACTTTATTACTTGTTGGAAGAATAAATCTTATTATTAACCGCTGATAATATAGCTTTATCAGCGGTTATATTTAACTAGAAAATCTGTAAAATACTTACCTAATTGCTTTTCCCAAAACCAATTTTAGGACTTTCAGAATTTATTAATTCGTCATTACAAAATTGTTGTATTTCGTTAATATTACATTTCTTATCATAAAGCACTTCGTTAATCTCACTTTTACGGTAAATATTCTCAATTTGCCCTCCAGAGAAATTAAATGTTGCAGCTAATTTTTTGCAGGAATCTTTCGTTAAATAAGGAAATTTTGATTTCCAAATTTTAGCTTTAATTGATTCTTTTGGTTGATCAAAAAATATTTTATACAAAAACCTTCTTTCAAATGCGGTATCTAAATTCGTTGCCAAATTTGTAGTGGCCATCAAAATTCCGTCAAAATTCTCCAGTTCTTCCAAAAGAATATTCTGAATTGTATTTTCCGTTTGGGCAACATTAGAGCTATTAATTTCTTTTCTTGTAGAAAATATCGCATCAGCTTCGTTAAATAACAAAATAGGTGTGTGATTACATTCATTTAAAAACGATTTATATGATGTAAAAACACGTTTAATGACTTTTTCACTTTCGCCAAACCACATTGATTTTGATTGACTGATATCAACTTTCATGATTGAGCGATTTGTTGATTTTGCTAATTGTTTAACTACTTCTGTTTTACCTGTACCAGGAAATCCATGCAGTAATATTGAAATTCCTTTTGGTAAACCTTTTTCCTTTAATCTACTTTGTGTTTCTTTAAACTTGCTTTCTTCTAATAAATTTTCTAAAAAACTAAGTTGCTTCATCTCATCTTGATCAAAAATCAATTCACGTGCAACAATTTCTAATGGTTCAATAACATTATCTTTTTTTACTTTATTGTGCATTAATTTAATTCCACAATCAAATAGAAGTTGATACGATTTACTCGATAATTTCATTTCAGTATCGTTAAAAAACTTCGCTTCCACAATTTCAATTAAATTGTTTTCTAATAATACATGATTAGCATTTATTAAATTTTGCATTACATCAATTCGCTTACCAGCATTTTCATAGATTCCTTCTAATGCTCTACCAATATGTGTAGATTCTTTACCCGTAATTGTTTTCCAAATCAAATACAGGAAAAGATAATTTTCATCGATAGTAAAATTAAATTGTTTCACTTTTCTAATTAATGGAAAATCGACATGAAGATTAATTATTTGTCTTGTATATCTAAATAACTCAGAAGTAGAAATTTCGTCTTCATCTCTACGATTTCCCAAATTGTATATTTCTTCCAAACAATCTATGACATCATTTTTTCTCTCATCCAGAATTTTAGGAAAAGGTTTATTATTAAGAATGGCATTAGTAATTTCTTCATTGATTGTAAACTCATCATAAATTCCTTGAAGTTTTATTCGGTGTCTAGACTTCTCTTTTTTTATAAATTTCTGCTTTCGCAAAAAATCTAAATCGTCTGAAAATTCAAGAATTCTCATTGGATTACAATCAAAATATTGAATTAAATCATTCAAATCAACAGTTCTCCCTTTATAATTTAAAGCAATAATAACAGTTATGAATAATATTTGACTTTCAGATAATTTAAAATAACGTTGTAGTAAATTTATTTCATCTTTTGCTCTTTCAAAAAATGAGTTTTCTAATTTACAATTTTCAGCTTTTTCATATAAAAGACCAATATTTTCTAAGATTTGATTTTTGTTAAGGTTTTCCATTATCTAATTATTTGTAACAAATGTATTTTTAGATAAAGACAATATGTGTCTATTAAAAAATTAGAGAATAAAAAAAGACTCATCTAAAGATGAGTCTATATGTAGAAATTAATTATTATATTTCTCTAATAGTTGTAAAATTTCTTTTTCATGAGCTTTTATTTGAGTACTTCCCCAATTTTCGTTATCATAACTTTCAAACATCACTAAACGTTTTAAGGATGAATTATCATTAGCAAAATGCCTCTTCTTATATTCTGGGTGTTGGTCATTAGCTGATGAATTTTGTGAAACTGAAATCAAACATAAATTACCCAAGTTATTTAAGTAATTAGCTTCCTCCGTATTCTCATTTATTTTAGACTGTGGTAATAAATGCTCTTTAGAATTGAGTTGGCTAAATTTAAAATCCTTAAACCATAATTTTTTACGATTGATTTTTTCCTTTAATGAATATAATTTATCTTCTTTATTTAATTCATCTTCTTTATACAATTTCCAAAGTAAAAAATCAATGTAATAGAAATTATAAATAGTAATTTCTGGGTAGGTTATTTTTTTTCCATCATATTTATCTTTAGCAATGCTCAATAATTTTTCAATATATCCATTCAATGAAAAATCATTAAATTTTAAAATATCATGTAACCAATTATTATTTGAATTTGATGGATTCGAATAATATAACATTGTTAGAAGTTTTATTAATTCATCATCATTTTCAGAAAATGTTTTAACATTATAATCTAATGTTTCATTATATTTCCTAATCCCCCAATTTTGTCTATCTTCTTCTGATACTGTCAAATCTTGCTTAATGACATATTTATCAAAAACAATACGGTATTTCAATAAATAATTAATAAATTTTAATGAAAAGACTTCGTCTTTATGCTGAAAATATTCTAATAATTTTTTATCATCTAATGGTGTATTTTCATCTACAAGTTTTAGAACTTGCATTAAAAAATTTGGAAAGTCAATTATAGAACGATATTTTGCTTTTATTTCTTTTTTTTCTTGAGATAAACTGCTTAAGTCAATAGATTTTTCATCGTTAAGAATTTCACTCAATGTCTTTTCTTGATCTATTGAATAATTGGTTTTAAAATTAATCTCATCAAAAATTATGTTTTCCTGTTCTTTAAAAATTATTTCCCTTTCATCTGAATTAAAATTAGACCAAACGTAATCAGTCATATCAGAACAAGCGTCCCAAATTTTGGCAAACTTTTCCTGTTTTACTTGTTTTGTTTCATTATCATTATCATCAATTTTCCCCATTAACAAAGATTTTACAATTTCGTGTTTTTCTAACTGCTCTCCACGATTATTCATAATTTCAAAATAATGATTCAAATCGGTATCTTGAGGTACTTCAACCAAAAAAACTTTCACGTTCTCATAGAAGTTGGTTGAAAATTTCTGCATATCAATATGACTCAATTCTTCTTGTATAATATTGATTGCTGCTTGTATATTTTTTACACCTTGTGATGATATTTTATCGAAATCAGAAAAATTACTGTATAATTTTTCTATATAATTTTGAATATTTTTTCTTGAATCGAATTTTAAATTTGTTGATTTAACTTGACCGTAATCATTACTCATTAAAACAAGATTTATTAGTGTTAAAGTCGTGTGTCTTTGTTGACCATCAATCAATTCTAAATCTCCATTATCTCTTTTAAAATAAACTAAGGAACCTAAATAATAAGTTTTATCTCCATCTGTTTTATCTTCATCTGTTTTATCTCCCGAAAAATACTCTTTAATATCTGTAATCAACTGCGATATTTCTCCCTTTCCCCATGAATAATTTCTTTGATAAATAGGAATTACATATTGGTTTTGAGATAATATATTTTTTAACGAAATAGCTTTATTTTGATTCATTTTCTCTAAAATTATTTGTGTTTATGGCTTCTTTAATAAATTCAATATTATTCACTAAATCCAAATCTTCCTTAATTTTAATTGGTTTGAAAATATAGTTTCTCAATTGATTAGGATCTAATGAATTATTTATTTCTTGAATAATTTTTCTTGATGGGCTATTCAAAATTGTTTCTAAACGAATAGATTTAGAGTTACATCTAATAAAAAACACTTCTTTATAAAATGCTATGTAATAGTTTTCAAAATCACTCACAAAACCAAATCTATCTATAAATTGTAAAAGAATATTTTCGTATAAATTCCTTACTTTCTGATCTCCAGCGCGGTCAGATTGATAATATAAACAATACTTTTTATAAAACTTATTAAATGCAGACACCTCCATTTTTTGCTCTAACGGAATCAAGTTATTTTTTAGTTCTATATAATGTTCTATATACTCAAAAAATCGTTTACCATTAATAATAGGCATTGTTATAGAAAAAGGATAGGTTTGGGACATTTTATGATTCTTAAGATAATAATCATTTTGAGCATTTGTTATAACCCCATCAAGTGTACGCAAACTTTCTTCATAAGGAAATTGTTGCTTTTCATATAATGAAATCCCTTTAAATTCATCAATATCTTTTTTAGTAAAATTATAAATAGATTCATTTTTAGCCCATTTTCTAATTTTAAAAAGATGATTATCAAAAATTGGTTTCAAAGTATGGTTTTCGATAGATTCTTCCCATTTTTTCACACAATTAGATTTTTCTTCTTCAGTATTATACTTCATTTCTCTAAGATGAAATGCTTTTAAGAGATCATAAGGTTCTAATTCTTTTCCTCTTGCATTTTGAGAATCGAATAATTGAAATGCTTCATCTTGATTAAAAACCGTAAATAAAACAAACTCACAGTTCTCAATCAATTTATTATAGAAAAATTCGATATTTTCTTTTGATATTTTTTGTTTCCAATTATTAATAACTCTATAATTGTAAACAATATTTTCTTTCGATATTTTATGTTTATATTTTTGATTTAATAATAAACAATCTTCCTTGTCTAATGCTTTTAAAAGAATAGAAATAGTCGTTAAACGCTGTTGTCCATCAACAATATTTAATTCATTCTTATTTACTTCATGTAAAATAACACTGCCAATTCTATATGTTTTTTCTTGTATAATAATATGTTCATAAATATCATCTAATAATTGTGTTACGTGTTTTTCGTCCCATTTGTAAGGTCGCTGATATGGAGGTATTTTTAAACTATTATTAGAAATAATTTCTTTTAGTGATTTTATTTCTTGTTTTGCTATTCTTGATTCATTCATTTTAAAATTCTTTACTTATTCTCCAAAAACATTACGCCAACTCATATCATCTTCATCAAAATCATCATCATGTCTATTTGGAAACATCATATCTAATTCAGCTTCTTCATTATAAAAATCAAACTCTTGTTTCATTTCTTTTACTAAACTATTAAGTTCTCTAAGCTTAATTAATTCAGTTTCTTGATTTTCAAACATAGGTTCATCCTGAAAACTATATTCATCTAACAAAAGTCTTACCTCATCTTCTAACTCATAAACTTCATCTTCAACATCATAATTATCATTGTCAAGCTCTTCATATAATTTATTATAGGTATCAAAAAGCGACTCTATTTGTTTCATAATTTTGGTTTTAGTAATTATTCAAAAATATTTTATTTCTAAAAATTTATTTTACGGTTTTACGTAATTGAAAATTTTATTTTTGGTTCTTAAGATTATTTAATCCTACCTCCAAAAATTTTAAAAATTTCTCTCTTACAACTTTTGGTTCTAATGATAATAAACGTTCATTATGCGTTAAGATTTCTTGGTAAAAATCATAAGTTGGAACTAAATTTAGTTCAAGTTTCAACTCATTTTCATTGTCTACAAGAATCTTTTGAGAATGATGAATGGGTAAGGATTTTACATACATTCCTTGCCATGGAATCAGAGATAAAGTGATTTTAGTTGGCTCTTGTCCTAATGTCGAAATAATACCAAACGAATTGACAAACATATCTTCAACATTCACAATATTATTCTTTACAAAAGTTGAAGAATGAATTTCTAAATTTGAAATTCTGTCCAATCCATACGTTTTCAAAGTAAAGTCATTATCATTACGATCTTTAGCAATCAAATACCAACGATTTCTAAATTCTTTCATCGCATAAGGTTCTAAAACCTTTTTATTAGGAATACCTTCCCAATATTTCGTATAAGTGCAACTAATAATTTTTGTGTTTTTAATCGCATGAATTAGTCCATCAAGATTTTCCAATCCAGAAGCTTGTCTTTTTTCAAAAAGTAAGATGTTCGCTTGGTCAGCTGCCTTTTTATAAGCATTAACTAATAATAAATTATCAAAAATTGTTTGATTAGGTTCTATTTCATCTACAATTTGGTAAAGCATAGTAGAACGATTAAACTTCGTTTCTAATTTAAAAAGTTCTTTAAGTAATTTTCGATCACGCTTAAACGTTTTTTCACTGAAAGCTAATTCACCATCAAAGTCTTCATCATGATAATATTTTTCTTCTAAATAATTCTGTACTTCTCTAAAACTAACTCCTTTTGGTTTTGATTTTAGGAAGTTGGATATGTTCATCAACCGAAACATTTGTTCTCTTTTAGCCATATTTTGTAATTTTAATGCAAACATAAAATAGTTAACAGACAAGCAATGTCTTTTAGCTATTCTTAAAATTAAGATTCCAATAATTCTAATCGTTCTCGAATTCTTTTCAATACATTTTGATCAAGATCATGGTAGTTATCTCTCAAACCCTGAGTAAAATCGTCAGCTTTAAATTCGTTTATTTTTAAATTAAATAAGATTTGTGTAAATCGTTGTTCAGGATTTTTAGATGAATATTCTTTTATCAATTCTACTAATTCATCAACTTTGTTGATATTTTCTTCAATCATTTTTTTGAAATTTTTTATATCAATGTATGAGATATTGAGACGTGCATAATTTTTAAAAAAAAATTATTTTCAAATTTATTTAAAGCCAAGACCATACTATGTCCATACCTCAGATTAATTTTGAAATAAATAAATAAATAAATAATCATGAAAGAAGGCGAAGATAAAATTGAAAAGCACATTTTAGAAAATGGTTTAAAAGAAACTTTTAGAGGAGGTTTTGAACAAATAATAAATGAAATATCATCATTTTTAAATGATAAATCATTCCAAGAAAAAATTATTTTAAAAATTAGATGCGATCAATCTAAAGAAATTACGATGGATGATATTGGATTATTGAATGATACTATTCAAAAAGAAATGCTTAATAAAGCTTCTATTGTAATGCATATTGAAGAACATGATATTACAGAAAATTACGATTATGAATTATCACTTTATTATTTAAAAGAGAATTAAATAATACAATTACGTTAAACCGTAAAAATATATTTAAAACATGGATTAACCTATCCAAATTAACAAAAACTATAAATATTATAAATTATGTCACAAATGATTAATTACAATGGCGAAATGATTCGTATCAATTCAACAAACTCAAACAAATTAGAATATTCTAAAAATGATGGGAGAACATGGAACACAAGATTCTCAGGGTCTTCATATGGAAACTTTATAGAGTTAATTGATAATGGTAAAGAATTACTTGCCAAAACAAGTAAAGGATTATATTATTCTAAAAACGAAGGTAGAACTTGGAATAAAAGAAGTTAATTCTAACTTAATAAACCGCTGATAATATAGATTTATCAGCGGTTAATTTGATAATTATTGGATTATAAGTTAGTAATTATTCTCTAACATCTTCTGAAGTAAAATCATTAAAAAAAGTATTGAAGAGAAACAGATTGATAAAATAAACAAGATTTGGTATAAAAATCAAGAACTAGCTTTATTAAGATATAATGCTAATAATCCTTATTTACAAGCTAAAAATTTATATAATAAGAGAGGTTCAAATGGTGTTTCTAGAAATCCATTACGAAAAATTGTAGAAAAGGATATTGATCTATTTACAACTTATTTCCCTATCATTTTAACTACTCCTGAAGTAGCAAGTAATTTATTTAGAAATAGAAATAAATATTTTGATATAATAATCTTTGATGAGGCCAGCCAGTTAAGATTAGAGGATAATTTACCAGCAATGATGAAAGGTAAACAAATAATTATTGCTGGTGATGAACATCAAATGCCACCTTCAAGTTTCTTTACAAAAATTCTTGATGGTCAAATTGATAGTGAAGATGATTTAGAAGATGATGAAAATATATTTATTGACGATAAAAATAATTTTGAAGCGCAAATATTAAATGCTGTTTCATTATTAGACTTTGCATCTTTATTAAAATTTGAAAATATCTCACTTGATTTTCATTATAGATCGAAACACCCAGATTTAATAGAATTTTCGAATGCTGCTTTTTATAACAATAAATTAATTGCATTACCTCCGTCACATCAATACAATGCAATTCAATATGATAATATGGATGGGGCGTTTATTGATCGTATTAATAAAGCGGAAGCTATTAAAGTTTTAGAAATTTTACAAAATGACATTCATCCAAATAAAGATGGATCATATCCATCTGTAGGGATTGCAACATTTAACATAGAGCAACGTAATTATATTAAGAAGCTTATTTTGGAAAAACAACAAGATCCAAAATTGGTAAAATTTTCTAATAAAATAAATAAATTATTAGAGAATGGAATGTTTGTTAAAAACTTAGAAAATATTCAAGGGGATGAAAGAGATATTATAATTATTTCTACTACATACGGAAAAGATAAGGATGGCAGACAAAGTGAAAGATATGGATTATTAAATTTCCAAAAAGGGTACAAATTATTAAATGTTATTGTCACTCGTGCTAAAAATAAATGTTTTGTGGTTACTTCTATACCTGAAGATAAAATTTTAAATTTTAGACAGTACTTAGCATTAGAAAAATCAAATAACCGTAAAGCTGTTTTTATGGCATATTTAGCATATGCTAAGGCAGTTAGTGAAAACAATGAAGAACTTAAAAATAATGTTTTAGAAGCTTTAAAAGAAAATACTTTAAATAAGGTAGGGCCTTCTACTTTCTTATACGCAGAAACAGAATCTCCATTTGAAGATGAAGTTTATCAATACTTAGCAGAATATTTTGGTGTAGACAATCTGTATACACAGTATAAATTTGGAGGTTTCAGAATTGATATTGTGTATGATTTTAAGGTAGCTGGTATTCCTAAAATAGCAATTGAATGCGATGGTGCTAAATACCATTCAAGCGATGAAGCTTATCTACACGATATTCATAGACAAAAAATTCTAGAAGGTTATGGTTTTGTTTTTCATAGAATATGGAGTACAGACTGGTGGAGAAATCCAGAATTTGAATTTAATCGTTTAAAAGATTTTATTGAAACTTACAAAGACGAAATTGAGAAAAAACGTTTAAAGCTTGAAGAATTAGATTTTCAAGAAGAAGAAATTCTTTTTGAAGATAATAGTGATGAGATTTTATTTGATCCTAATGAAATTGAATTAAATATCCCATCAATAGAGAAAAATTATATTGATGATTTGATAGTAGAGGAAGATGAAGTATCTATAACAACTATAATTGATACTACTCCTAAGGTAAAAATAAACTCTCTTGTTACAGTCAAATATGCATTAGATGAAAAAATTGTAACCTTAAAAATAGTTGCTTTACCAAAAGATGCAATAACTAAAAATGATATTATTGGTATTCATTATACTACACCTATTGCCCAACAATTACTTGAGAAACAAGTGGGTGCTGTTTTAAATATTCCTAACACATCGAATTCAGTCGAAATTTTAGAAATCGAATAAATGAAAGGGTGCTTACAGATTATATTCTCATCTATTATTCTACTTTTATTTTGTTTATTTATGGCTATTGTAACCTCTTTATTCCAAAATAAAAATGAACCAAATAAATCAGATAATAAAGTATTAGAATCAAATTATGAAATAGATAAATCTATTGATTTTAAAAATAATTATGATGTGAATGATATCGAAACTATTCGGAATAATTATGATTATAATGAAACTAATTTTAATTATAGATCTGGAGCAATTTGTAATGATGGTACTCAATCTTCAGCTACTGGTAGGGGAGCTTGTTCTCATCATGGCGGTGTTGCATATTGGCTTAATTAATTTTGAACAATAATAAAATATAAATCCCCAACTCAATTTCAAATTCAGTTGGGGATTTTTTAGCTGCCAACAACAGCAAAATAACTCAAAACTCATCACTCAAAACCCACAACTCGAAGCCTAGCTAAGTTACATAACGTGGCATTATAGCCACCTGACGGGCTAACGGGGACAAGCCCGCTATAATCACATTATGTAAAATAGCGGCTCCTTTAACTGTCCGAAGATCTAAACATCTCATGTCGTTTTTTGCACTTGTTGAGGTTTTAAATTATCGCAACAAGCATTTTTGCACAAACGATTTACTCCGTTAGGTTCATTCCACTTTACTTCATTCCATTTTCAGTATGAAAATAATGTACTTCCATTTCATTACGTGTCGTTTCATTCACCAAACTCCACAAACCAGCCCTTGCATTCGTTGCTAAGAACTGTTTTTCACAAAGCAGAAAAACAAAAGCAACCAATGCTGATAAGGGCTTTCGTTCTACACAAAAAATGCTTGATAAGCGATAAGATTTCCACATTTCCCCGCCACCCCATTAGTAGCTACAGGCTCAGAAAAGCAAAGTTTTATACAAGGTTCATTTGTGATTGCGCTAAACAGCAAGTCGCATCACATCGTTCAGTACTCCATTGCAAGCAATTCGTAACCCCTCACTTTTGTGCTGCTTGATTGCTTATTAGCCCACACAAATTGGTTCGGTGTAGTAAAACATCCTGAAGGATGTTCCACTACATATCCTCACCACCTTTTTAAAATAGAAGCATGCTTTTCTTCGCCTGCGCATATTTCCCCGATTGAAATTTTTAATGCTAACAAATCCCACATTGAAAAAAGACAATTCCACTTCCAAATTAAAACCTGGAATCAAGACAATTCGATTTTCCAAAAATCCAACAAAAAGAACCGCAAAGGTCTATCAGTTTCATTTTTAGTCAAGGTCAAGCCTTGAAGATTTACATCAAAATCTCCACCTATACAGGTCGTATTTGGATGTAAAACCTTGCCTTAAAAAATGCTCCTGCTATATCGTAGAGCTTTCTTTTTTTTCCTTTTTTTAATTTTAAAATAGGCCTTAAAATGATACCGTTAAGAAAATCATTTTCATAAATAAAAACGGCATAATAATTCGCAGACGAGCGTCAATCCATTAAGAGTAACGTAAAAATGTTTACCGACTGAAAGGAGTGATTTAAACATTTTAGAGAAACGAAATGATGATTGACCGTCGAGAATTGAAGCCTTGATTTTTTTGGTTCCTTTTTTCATCAAGGAAAAAAGAACATAAAGATATTTAATAAATAAAGGCCCTTCCAACGAAGAGCCTTTTATTTATTTTTCTAATTTTTTAAGAATATACGAAACTACGAAACTCACAAATGCACCTACACCAGCTAAAACCGCAGTTTGTACTAAATCATTTATGCCTAAGTTCCCCGCAATACTAAATAGTGTACCCCAAAGTGTACCCATTTTCAATTGACTATCCTGAATCATGTGTATTGACACCATCTACAACGGTCAATTGACTGACAGAACTTAGTATTCCACCTGCAACAGTTAAGTATCCGCCAAGATCATTTAACCAACTTGGTAAATCTACTGGAGAGGCTAAAAGCGCTCCACCAATTGCAGCTAATACCAAACCAATATTTCGGAGCAATTGAAACAACTTAGGCGTCGGGGATTGAATTCGATCAACTATTTTCATCCGATAATTTTTAAAATTAAACATTACTAAAAAGCATTGGCCTTAAAACGATACCGTTAAGAAAATGAAACGTGAGTAGGATTAGAATAAATTAGTGACTGAAAGGAATCATTCATTATTCGGCTTTTATCCACGCCACCTTTCTCGCGTGCTAAAAAACCTTCCTTTGCTTTGTAAAAGGTAATGTCTCCAACAGTACCTAATAGCTTAATAATGCCCTTTTGTCTTGCCATTTCTTCAACATTTTAATCATTCAACATTCTATATTCTACCGGTATATAATACAAGTATAGAAAAAACCGTAACTTTATTAAAACCAGCAAATACCGAATGGCGTTTATATCATTTAATGTCCCTAAATGACCTATAGATGAAGTATATATACAGCATAGATGAAGTATGGATAGTATATGAAAATGTATAATTATGCAAAACAAGAAGCTACAACGGATTTGCGTTTACCCAAAGGACATTCAAATCATCACCGGTAAAAGTTATAGGCAATCACTTCGCATCTATAACAAAATCAAAGCGCACTACAACAAACAACCTCATCAAGTTATTACCTGGGAAGAATTAGGAGAGTATTTGGGGGTGAAAATTATTCGCAATCTACAAGATGCTGAAAATCAATAATATAAATTTTAAAATTAAAGAAATTATTCGTCAAAAAATACAAATATTTACCAACTAAATAATTGTTTATCATGTAATTACTTAATTTTATACGCAATAACACTAAAATATGAAAAGAAAATTTCTACTTCTTTTCACCATATCTTCTTTTATATATGCTCAAGATCATCAAAAATATAAATTTGATGATGTTTTATGGGAAAAAAGTATAGGTGGTGAAAATGGAGAATATCTTTTTGACGCAATTGCTACACCCGATTATGGTTTTCTACTTATCGGAAGTTCAACTTCAAATGCATCAGGAGATATTCAAAAAAATAACCAAGGTGGTTTAGATTACTTCATCTGGAAAATGGATGAAAACGGAAAACAAGAATGGCAGAATTCTTTTGGAGGAAATAAAGACGATATTCTTTCAACTGCCATTTTAACTAAAGATGGTGGATATCTTTTAGCGGGATATTCTAATTCCGATTTATCTGGCGATAAAACAGAGCCAAATTTTGGTTATTCTGATTATTGGATTATTAAACTAAATCCTAAAGGCGAAATCCAATGGCAAAAATCGATTGGTGGTTTAGGAAATGAATACCTAAATAAAATAATGCAAACTTCAGATGGTGGTTTTTTAGTTGCTGGTACTTCTGATTCTCCTAAATCTTCTGTAAAATCAGTAAGCGCAAATGAATCATTAGACTATTGGGTCATAAAACTAGATGCTAATGGGATAATAGTTTGGGAAAATTCATTCGGAGGTAATGGAATAGAAGAAATTATAGGTGTTACTGAAATCAATGATAGTTATTTTATTCTCGGTAATTCAAATTCTGAAACAGATATAATAAGAGAGAAGATTAAATATTGGCAAGTTTCTAAATTAAATGATAAAGGAGAATTAGTTGATCAATACAATCATTATGCAGAGAAGGAACAACAACTAGATAACATTTATGTTGATCAAAATTTAAATGAAATAATACTAGTAGGTACTCAAATTAAAGATGAGCAAAGAGAAATATTTGTTTCTTCGATTAATCAAGATTTGATATTAAATAAAAAATTTAAACAAAAAATAGAAACTGCAAATGTTATAAAGGATATTTCATTATTGGATTCTACAACCTTCTTAATCAGTGGAAACAATGTAAAATACCAAAATAAAAATGGTAACATTAATGCTGTTAGTAGTTTCAAATCTGAAATTTACAATAAAAACGGAGAAGTTATTTGGTCCAAAATAGTTTCAGGCGGACACTATGATTTTCTATCCAAAGCAATCACTACACGCGATGGATCATTAGTATTAATTGGAAATTCTGACTCAAATCAAAGTGGTAATAAATTTTCTTCAACAAATGGAGGGCAAGACTTCTTGATTGTTAAATTAGGCGACAAAACAACTACTTCATCGCGTCAATTTATAGAAGCTTATCCTAATCCTACTGCTGATTTTACAAACGTAATCATCAATAAAGATTTTGTAAACGCTACAATTGAAGTTTTCAATTTAAATGGTCAATTTATAAAATCTCAACAAGTTAAATACCATACTACTCCTATTAATTTAACTAATTTACCATCCGGAGTGTACATTGTAAATGTAAAATACGATGGTCAATCAGAATCTATTAAAGTTATTAAAAAGTAATATATGAAAAATCTTTACTTCATACTTTTCTTAAGTATGATGAATATATTGTTTGCGCAAGAACCAAATATTAATTTCCCTACAACTCCCGAATTTAAAAAGTTTTCAAAAAATATAGATTATCCTATTAATTTAAATACAGGTGGAATTTCATACAGTATACCTCTTTTTAATGTTCAATTAAAAAATAACGATATTAGTTTTAACTTAAATTATTCTTCTTATGGTGTTAAGGTTGGAGATATTTCAAATGAATTTGGTCATGATTGGTCTTTAAATATTCCTAAAATTTCAAGAGAAGTAAGGGGCATACCCGATGAATTTAGTTTTGGTTACTTAAATCCTCAAACTGGATATAGCACAGCAAACATGGCTGATAAAGCTTTTAGAGTAAACCCAAATAATCCTACTATACATCCTGATAATGATATTAGTATTCAAGTTGATATCTATAACCGTGCAGGCATAGGTGAATATGATTTACAAGCTGATAAGTTTTACTTTAACATTAATGGAAAAAGTGGTTATTTCATGTTTAAAGATGAAAATTATGAAATAATTACGTATCCTTTTCAAGATTTGAAAATTTATCCAGACCTCCCTAATTCAATAAAAATTGTTGATTCTAACGGAACTGAATATCATTTTGGAGATTTAGAAGAGTCTAGAGAAATAAATTCTAGTAATTATACAACAAGTTGGTATGTAACTAAAATAATTAATAATAACAACATTGTAACTTTTGATTATGATAATTTAAAAACTGTCTATCAATCTTTTGTAGATGAATATAAAACTATAGAAACCCATACGTTTCAAGGAAATGAACCATACAATCCATATCCTAGTAATAAATTATATTCAACTAATATTATCTATAAACCATATATTACAAATATTCATTATGAAAACCTCCATGTTAATTTTTCTTATATAAATAATGATAATCATACAGGCTTAAAAAAGATTGAAAATATAACAGTTTTACAAAATAGTAAAGAAGTTTATAAATATTTATTCAATATGAGTAATTACACTTCTTACGATCATACTAATAATACTACAATTCGTACATTTTTAGATAAAATTTCAATAAAGTATGATAATAATAAAATAGAAGATTATTATTCATTTGATTATTTTAACCCATCCGGTTTGCCAGGAAGATTATCTCTAAAGTTAGATTTATGGGGGTTTTACAACAATGCTAATAATTCAACTATAATACCATCGTATGTTTTTCAAAATAAAATCTATAATAATTCTGATAGAAAAGTTAATTCTGATAATTTGAAATTTGGAATTCTTAAATCTATTACATTACCTACAAAAGGTAAAATTCTAATTGATACAGAACCAAATGATGTTAAAAGAGAATTACTCGAGAATTTAAATATAGGATTGACAAATGTTGGTGGATTAATGTTGCATTTAGAAGATGAAGAAGATTATAATTATGAAAGCATTGCGAAAATTATAACAGAACCTGTATTAGGACCTGAGATGAATGAAAATAGTAATTTTCCTACATCTTACCATGAAAATTTTGCTTTGAATGAACGATCTTTAGTAAATATAAGGTTAATTAAACAATTTATTGGAGATGATAACTGTATTTCATTAAATAGTACTTGCCCAAAAGTATACATATTAGGAAATAATTTTTCAATTAATTTATATGAAATAGATGACAATTCTTTAACATGGTTAGAATCAGGTAACTACACTTTGGTGGTAGAAAATCTATCTCCAAATCAATTCCAAAGAAAAAACATAGTTGTTAGTATCGAAAACAAAATTAAAAATGAAGCTAAAAAAAATAAATATGCAAATGGACTAAGAGTTAAATCAATTTCTCATTATGACAACAATGGTGATAGAATTTTAGAAAAATTATATAATTATAATGATAAAAATGGAATTTCAACAGGTGAATATACTGATTTAGGTTTATTTTCAAGTGTTCATTTTACAGAAAATGCAGGGTATTATGTAAGATTGAATTCATATTCTAAGAATGCAATTAATTTTAATGGCATTATTTATACTAGAGTATCAGAAATTATTAAAGATGTAAAAAATAATCTAGAACATAAAATAATCAATACTTATTTTCCTCCATTAGAATTTTCACTTGTACCTAAGAGAAATACTCCTGTTCAAATTATTTTCAATCTGAGAGGACTCCCATTAATTCCAACTATATACCCTTATGTACCACAATGGAGACAAAATTTATTAAAATCTCAATTATTTTATAAGAATAATACTCTAATAAAAGAAATATCGAATAATTATATTTTTACATACGATGAATTAAATGGTAAATATGATTATAATTTTAATATAGATCAATCTATGGGATGGTCTGTACCATTAATTTCTCAATCATCTAGTGAACAAGTATATTTATCAAAATCAACTGTTACTGAATATTTCGAAGATTCTACACCCCCTGTCATAACAGAAATTAATTACAATTATGACAGCCAACATCATTTACAATTAACCAAACAAACTACAACCAACTCCAAAGGAGAAACAATTACTACAGAATACAAATACCCTGTGGATTTAGCATCCAATACAAATTCTATTTGGGATAAAATGGTTGAACGTAATATGATTGCTACTCCTGTTGAAACAAAAGTTTCTAACAACACAACAGTTCTTTCAGAGCAACGTACTAAATTCAATTACTACCCAGGCACAAACAATACTCAATTGATTTTACCTCAGTATGTATATACAAAAAAAGGTGCTATGGGTACCGATGTGAATAATGATGATCGTAAAATTACCTACAACAGTTATGATACTCAAGGAAATCTAACTCAATATACTGTTGAAAATGGTATTCCTGTTTCAATCATTTGGGGTTATAATGGTCAATATCCAATTGCTAAAATTGAAGGAGCAAGTTTTGATCTAGTTTCAAGTTTTGAAAATGATTTAAAAACAGCGAGTAATAGTAATTCATTAACTAAAACTTCTTTTGACGCTTTACGCAATGCATTCCCTAATGCGTTAGTTACAGGTTACATTTACAATCCATTAGTTGGAGTAACTATGATTATCCAACCGAATGGAATTGCTGAACATTACAAATATGATACAGCCAATCGCTTACAAGAAATCAAAAATGATCAAGGCGAAGTTTTAAAGAAATTCGAATACAATTATGCACAACCTCAATAACTAATGCAATGAAAAATCAATTAACACTAATTTTGAGTGCAGCTTTTTATTTTGGTTGTACACACGAAAATTTTGCACAAGATCGTACTAAAAATTATGTACTTAGCACAATTTGTCAAACAGATGATTGCGAAAACAAAACACAATCTATTGTCTATTTAGATGGTCTAGGAAGAGAAAAAGTGACCATTACTAAAGCGAATAACGACAATTCTACTTCTGCCATTGGATCCAAGATAACCTATGATGGATTTGGCCGCGTGGATCAAGAATTTTTACCAGGTAGTTTATCTCCTTCTTTAGGCTATACAGAAAGTTTTAACTATACTGATTACCCTGAAACGTCCAATTTATATACTCAAAAGCAATACGAGAATTCTCCTCTTAATCGTGTTGAAAAACAAGGTGCTCCAGGTGCAACGTGGAAAGTTGATGGTGGTAAGGCTATAGAATTCAAATACGAAACAAATAATACTGTTGATAATGTTTTAAGATTTGAGGTTACTTTATCTAATAATTTAACACCATCATTAAATCAAAATGGAACATATCAAGATGGTACCTTATACAAAACTGTTACCATCGACGAAAATGGGCAACCAATACAAGAATTTAAAGACAAAGAAGGTAAAGTCATTTTAAAACGTATTGATATTGAACCTACAAAAGATGGGAATTCTTCAGGCAAACACGATACTTATTACATTTATGATGTTTACGGAAATCTTACTTACGTTCTTCCTCCTTTATTGGTGCAATCAGGTAGTTATACTACTCATTTAAACGAATTAGGTTATCAATATGTTTATGACCATAAGAATCGCTTAATCGAGAAAAAACTTCCCGGGAAAGAATGGGAATACATGGTCTATGACAAACAAGATCGTCTTGTAGCAACACGTGATAGTATGAATGATTGGATCATTACTAAATACGATAAATTCGGGCGTGTAATTTATTCGGGTACTTATCCAAAATCAGAACGAAGTAGTTTACAAAGTATTTATAATAATGCAACTATATTATTTGAAGAGAGAGTAACTTCAGCTGGTTCCAATTTAGGAAATGCAAAAGCTAAATTTTTATATACGAATAATGCGGGCGCACTATTAGAGTTGGATAAAATTTTAACTGTAAATTATTACGACACCTACGATAATTTAGATCCTGATTATAACAGCTTAGATGGACAGTTATTAGTACAAGGAAATAACATCAAATTAAAAGGTTTACCGATAGCATCATTCGCTCGTGTATTAGGAACTAATAATTGGAATATAAATTACTCTTTTTATGATGCGATCAAAATTCGTCCTGTATATGCAATTAGTTATAATCATTTAGAAGGCTATACCAAGACTTCAACTGAATTAGACTTTGCGGGTAAAGTAACAAAAACCATAACAAAACATCGTCAAAAAACAAATACAGAAGAGGTTACAATTATAGAAGAATTTTCTTACGACGAATTTGGACGTGTATTAACGCATACACATCAAATCAATGGAGGTAGAAAAGAATATCTGGCCGATAATACATACAATTCCATTGGGCAGCTAATGACTAAAAAAGTAGGGAATTTAAAAGACGATCCTTACCAAACCATTAGCTATAAATACAACGTACGCGGATGGCTAACGGATATTAATAATGTAGATCAAACCAATAATTTAAACAAAGGAGGACAATTATTTAGTTTTAAATTAAGTTATGATAAAATTAAATATCCTGGTCCAAGATCTCAAACTTCTAAACCTTTATACAATGGGAATATCAGTCAAACATTTTGGAAAACGCCAAACCAATCAGTTAGAAGCTATGATTATAAATATGATGGGCTAAATCGCTTAGAAGATGCTTTTTTCTATAAAGGATCTGGAGGAACTCAAATTAAATACTATAATGAAGGATTAACCTATGATAAAAATGGTAACATTCAATCATTAGTTCGTTATGGTAGCAATGAAACACAACCTATTTTAATTGATCAATTAAGCTATAAATACGCCAATAAAGAGAATCAATTAACGGAGCTCTCAAATCGTTTAAATCGAGTAACTGATTCATCCAACAATACCAATGGTTTTTCGGATGGCAATACTAATGGATTAGATTACGATTACGATGTAAATGGGAATTTAACCAAAGATTTAAACAAAGGAATTACCAATATTGTTTATAATTACTTAAATTTACCTACAGAAGTTATTTGGAATAGCACAAAGAAGATTAAGTACGATTATGATGCAACAGGGGTTAAACTTCGTAAGATTGTAACGGATGGATCGAATGTAACAACAACAGATTACTTAGGAAGTTTCCAATACGTGAATAACAATTTACAATTCTTCCCAACAGCCGAAGGATATGTAAATGTGGTAACGTGTGATACTTGTCAGAATAGTAGAACTTACAGTTATGTGTATAACTACAACGATCATTTAGGTAACGTAAGAACATCTTATGCTTGGGATGACACAGAAAATAAATTAAAGATTCTGGATGAATCCCATTATTACCCATTCGGTTTAAAACACACAGGGTATCAACCTTTACAACAAGTAATTATTACACCAACAGATCCGATAGATGGTGCGCGTACATCAA
Source organism: Faecalibacter macacae (assembly GCF_003687725.1). Taxonomy (GTDB): domain Bacteria; phylum Bacteroidota; class Bacteroidia; order Flavobacteriales; family Weeksellaceae; genus Empedobacter; species Empedobacter macacae. Next base: position 19,568 of record NZ_RDOJ01000019.1, on the reverse strand, counting down.
TTGTTGCTAAAGCTGCTATAGGTGGTGATTTTGGTTTAATTGAAAATAGTCCTATCACAACAGGTTCTGCGACGTATAATTACAAATACAACGGGAAGGAACTGCAAACAGACTTAGATATCAATCTTTACGACTACGGCGCACGAAACTACGATCCTGCTATCGGACGTTGGTTTAACATCGACCCGCTGGCAGAAAAAATGAGACGTCATTCTCCTTACAACTACGCTTTTAATAATCCTGTTTTCTTTATAGATCCTGATGGGATGCAGGCTGAAGGTTGGGGTAATAGAATAGATAAAAATGGTACGTCATATTGGGAATACAGTAAACATATAACTAAAGATAATTTTGAAAGTTTAGGATTTTCTGAATATATGGAAGCGGGAAATATATTTAGTACAACAAATGATGAAGCTAATGGTAATTATAACTATTCCTTAAACGCTGATGGTTCAGTTATGGATAATCAAGGTTCATCTATGAGCAGTGAATTTAAAACAGGGGCAGGAACTGTAATATCAAATATAGATAATGATACTTCAATGACAGGATTTGCCCGTAGAGCTTACATGAGTGGTAATTATGATTCTAGATTTTCTCCATATAATCCTGATGCTGTATCTTTAAATTTTGGCGCTGGTGCAAATGGTATTGTGGGGCATTATGATGTTTCTATATCTTTAATATTTGCTCCAGGAGAAATTGCTGGTGGTTTTAATTATTCTGGTGGTTTTGGATTTTCGGGTATAAGTCCTTCTGTTGGTCTGTATGGATCTGTTGGCTTTCATGATAAATATGGCACAACGACAGATGTTATAGATGGTATGCAAGGGAAAGCTTTAAATACTAATACTACATTAGGGCCACTTAATACTAATTATTCACAATCAATGACAGATAATGGTACTTATAATACTAGAACAGGTACAAAAAGTGTTAGTTTAGGATTAGGGAAACCAGGGTTAGGAGTTAGTCAACAATTTTCTAATTCTATAATATGGAGACCTTTCAAAAAATAAAAAAATAAAAAAATGAAAAAAATATTATTATTAATCACATTATTTGTATTTTATTCGTGTGGAAAATATGGCTGTGAAAAAAGTCAAGAATTATTACTCAAAGAACATTGTAACCTCATTATAGATAAAAATTATAATACAGAAAAGTCTTCTTTTGCTTTAGGTACTCTAAAAATTCAAGGAAGAAATATTAAAACAAATGAAAATGAAAAATTTCATGGAGACAGAGGATGGCAGCCATTCGCACAATATATTTCAATAGGAGATACAGTAATAAAAAAGAAAGGTGAAGCTATTATGTATATTTATAAAAAAGATACTGTCGTTTCTATAAGCTATGAAAATTTTTGTGATAAGACTAAATATGACCAAAACAAAGTTTTAAAGATTAAGATAAGAGATAGTATTAAATAAGCTGGATACTTTTCAAAATGTATTGTTTTTACACAACGTTTTAATTCACAATAACACAAAAGGCAAACAAACGTTTGCCTTTTGTTATTTTATAAAGTAGCTACATTTTTATTGAAAAATTACTTGAACTTAGATTTAGTCAGCATAGTATCTATAATACGATAAACTGCATTTTTATCCTCTTCTTCAAGTTGTTCAAGTAATTTTAAACGTTCATTAGCCCCCGCTACCGCACGATTGTATCTTGTAGCAAGTAATAATAAAACAATCCTACAAAGTAATATTTGTAGGGTTTGTTATTTTATAAAACTATTATTTTTTAATATCTTCAACTAAAAACCTAAGACTAATGAGCAGAAATTATAAATTTCATAATCCCAACGGATTATATTTTGTCAGTTTTGCTGTGGTAGAATGGTTAGATGTCTTTACTAGGAAAGAATACAAAGATATTTTGGTTGAAAGCCTTAACTATTGTCAGAATGAAAAAGGAATGAAAATCATAACATGGTGCATTATGACCAATCATGTACACCTGATATTTAGAAGTACTGAAGGAATAAAAACCAGAATTACTTTTAGGAGATTTCATACGATTTACAAGTAAAAAAATTGTAAAAGCTATAACAGAAAATCCAGCAGAAAGTAGAAAGGAAAATCTTTTAGAACAATTTGCCAAAGCAGGTGCAGCATCTTCTAATGTTAAGAAATATCAATTTTGGAGACATGACAATAAACCTATTGAACTTTGGAGCCATGGTGTTATTATAGAAAAAATCAACTATATTCATTATAATCCCGTGAAAGATGGAATTGTTAGTAAACCAGAAGATTATCTTTATAGTAGTGCGATAGACTATGCAGGTAATAAAGGAATGGTAGATAATTTGATAGTTTATGCTTTATAAGTAAAATCAAATCTTTAAAGTCTAAACGATACAATAATACAAAAGGCAAACATTGGTTTACCTTTTGTTATTTTATAAGTTTATAAATAATGCCCAAAAGCAAAATGAATACTCTGCATCATAATTTTTAACGTTTACTTTACCAAAATTCGGCTAAGTAAATCACTATTAAAACAATAGATTTCATACCTTTGTAACTCAATCAAGAAGTTCATTTTACATCAATTTTTAGAAATAAGCGACCAAATAGCGACCTTTTAAAACCAAAGGTTTTCATTCAGCTATTAATGGTACTTTCAAAATATAGTTCCGGAGCCTCACTCTCCGCTGAAAGCCTTGAAGTATTACTTCGAGGCTTTTTTTATGGATTAAGATTTTCAATCTACGCTTTGCCTACATTCAAACAAACTTTAACTGGAATTAAATTTTTAAATATTTATATTTATCAAAATGAAAAGTATATCAAGAACGAGAGTAGTGTTTGGATTATGACAAAAGAAATAAAAGATAAAATTTTAAGTTTATTAACTATTTTACTACTATCTCTTATAATAATGGGGATTTATTTCTATTTAAGAAATTCAAGAAAAGAAGATATAGAAATAATAAATAATTCGTTTGATTTTACTAAAGGTATAGTCATTAAGAAAACGGTTTATAAAAGTCGTTCTATTAATGTAAAATATATCGTAAATGGTAAATCTTACATAGAATCTGACGGAATAGATGAAAGAGATAATATAAATAAAGGAGATAGTGTAATGGTTAAATATTCAACAGAAAAACCAGAACTTATGATAACTCAGTTTAATGATAATTTCTAATTATTTAAAATTGTAGAGAAATTGGATATAAGTACTCATGTACATTGAAAAAATCTCAAATATTTTATTTTACAACAATCTATTAGAAAGATTTTATAAATAAGAAATAATATTTTCAATCATAATTTTAATAATAACTTGATACGAAGAATTAAAATGAGTTATTATTAAAATTGATTAAATAGTATAGCTGAATGCTATAAAAGTTTTGTAAAGTATTGCGGTTTAATGATGATTATTAGCTAATCTAACATTTACTGCATTAAGACCATTATTACCAGTTTCGATTTCAAAAATAACTTCATCATTTTGTCTGATATTATCTTTTAAACCACTAATGTGTACAAAAATATCTTTTTGATCAGTTGTAATAAACCCGAAGCGTTTAGTCTTATTAAAAAACTTCACAGTTCCTTCTTGCCTATTATTATTTGATAATAAATTTCCCCAATCAATTACAGTAAAATAATCCGTAATCTTTGAAGTTAAATTCTGAAGATAATTTGTAATAGCCGGCGCTACCTGAAGTAACCATCCGTTTGCACTATTGTTTATGATATAATCTTCTAATGTAATGTTTGATAATGTTGTGTGTTGTTGTTTTCTATTCATAAATTAAATTTTGGTTAATGCGATTTCTAAAAATTCTGCATATAAATAAGCGATTATAACGTAATGTTATATTAAATTGTTTGTGAAAATAAATAAGTACCAATGTATGAAGAAGTAAAATCCAGATTAATGAGGATTGTAATTTCATTATTAAAAAATCACGAAAAGTGATGAAAGAAGTAACTTTTATTTGATGCAAATATACAATAAATATTTTATGGAACTAATCTGAAATAAAAATTTAATAATAAATTAAAGCTTTTGTTAGAAGATATAAATAATTATACGCAAAAATTAAGAATTATATAATCATAACTTATATTTGATATTTTACAGAAATTAAAAAGCAACTTTGTTAAAATTCAATTCTTTGTAATTTACCTGATAGAGATGAATTCGACGAATAAAAAGCGTTAATTAAGCACCAATTCAAAACATTAAAAAACTATTAATTATCTAAACGAAATTTTATATAAAATTCAATAAAATATTTATTTCATTATTAAATTGTTATTTATTTAAAAATTCGTCATACATTTGTACCAATATCAGAGATAAGATATTATTTATTAACAAACAAAATAGTTTGACATACCATTTTTTATACTTTTGGCGTAAAGCTAAACACTTCTTAAACTATCGTATTCTTCTTTTTTCAATTTATAATTTAAAATATTTCAATTCCAAAATTGATTCATCTCAAATATTAAACGTTTTTTATCACACGTTAAGTTGATATTATTTTGAGAATAATGATGAACGATTTTGATTAAAAAATAGTTCCTTTAAGTATGAATGATGTTTTGATTTATTCTCTTTTTTTTAAAAATATATATTATGCAAGAAGGTACAGTTAAATTTTTTAATGATGCAAAAGGTTTTGGTTTCATTACAGTAAAAGAAACAGGAAATGAAATTTTTGTTCATACATCACAAATAATTGATAATATTAGAGAAGACGATAAGGTTTCTTTTAAAATTGAGCAAGGTCAAAAAGGGCTTATGGCTACAAATGTGAAAAGAATATAAATTGAATTTCTTTAGTGATTAAATATGGAGTAAACATCTAAACGTTGTAAACTTAAATTTAATTTCGAATAAATCATAATAAGCTGTTTCCGTAAGGGAATCAGCTTTTTTTTTTACAATAAAAAAATACTTAACTAAGATTAAACTCTAAGAATATCTATTATTCATTTCATTAATTAAATTAATTACAAATCCAACAAAAAAATCGCAGAGGTCTATCAGCTTCATTTTTTGCCAAGGTCAAGCCTTACAGGTTTACATCAAAATCTCCACCTTAATAGGTCGTATTTGGATGTAAAACCTTGCCCTTAAAAATGCTTCTGATAAAGCAGATTAGCTTTCTTTTTTTATGTTTTTTCTTTTCAAGAATCTGGCATTAAAACGATACCGTTAAGAAAATCATTTCAGAAATAAAAACGGCATAACAATTCGCAGACGAGCGTCAATCCATTGAGAGTAACGTAAAAATGTTTACCGACCAGAGGGAGCGATTTAAACATTTTAGAGTAGCGAAATGATGATTGACCGTCGAGAATTGAAGCCTTGATTGCTTGTGCTGAGCCTGTCGAAGTATTGATTACTTTTTTATCAAGAAAAAAGTGATAAAGAAATTTAGAATACCTAAGCCACACCGTCGCTTCTCCTTTTAATTTAAAATGAGTTGTTCCTGAAGGAGCATTAATCATATTAATCGGAACGAATGCCGGTATATCTACCACCACTTCCCCATCAACACGATCTAAACTTGTCGTATACGGAGCATAAAGGGTTGTAGATAATTTCCCATTGATATTGAAATCAAAACCTTTCAACAACGATAAATCACCGTTATTCACATTACATTGACCACGTTCACTCACCGTATCAGTCTTAATCACTTTGACCATATCACGCGTTAAACTACCAACCATTCTCGAATCAGCTGATTTCAACAACACCGCACGAAACACAGTTCTCAACATCTTTCCAGATGCACCTGCTCATCCAAACTCTGCTCCATTTTCACGAGTACGCTGAAAATTTGGATCATTCATAATTCGGCTTTTATCCACGCCACCTTTTTCTCGTGCTAAAAATCCTTCTTTCGCTTTATAAAAAGTAATGTCACCAACAGTACCTAATAGCTTAATAATGCCCTTTTGCCTTGCCATTTCTTCAACATTTTAATCATTCAACATTCTATATTCTACCGGTATATAATACAAGTATAGAAAAAACCGTAACTTTATTAAAACCAGCAAATACCGAATGGCGTTATTATCATTTAATGTCCCTAAATGACCTATAGGTGAAGTATAGATACAGCATAGATGAAGTATGGATAGTATATGAAAATGTATAATTATGCAAAACAAGAAGCTACAACGGATTTGCGTTTACCCAAAGGATATCCAAATCATAACAGGCAAAAGTTATAGGCAATCGCTTCGCATCTATAATCAGATCAAAAAGCACTACAACAAACAACCTCATCAAGTTATTACCTGGGAAGAATTAGGAGAGTATTTGGGGGTGAAAATTATAAGTAATTAAATCTTATGAACCATATTTTTTTATTAAATTGACTCTAAATAGATATTGTATATTAAATTATAATTTACAAGCTTCATAAACTTAAAACAAAAAGTAATAACTTAGAATTACAATTCTTTCCTACCGCAGAAGGTTATTTAAACGGAAATCTAATAAAAGATTTAAACAAAGGAATCACCAATATTGTTTATAATTACTTAAATTTACCAATAGAAGTTCTTTTTAATAATGATGGTGTACTAAGTAAAATTCTATATAATTATGATGCTTCTGGTGTTAAAGTTTCAAAGTATGTATATAACGATTTATTAATCCTTTATTCTGAAAACACTTTCTACGATAATGGGTTCCAATACAAACAAGTACCAGGACGTAGTAATAACATCGCTTTACAATTCTTTCCTACTGCAGAAGAATATGTAAATGTAAATGAAGGTGTTTTTGAATATGTCTATAATTATACCGATCATTTAGGAAACGTTCGCGTGAGTTATAAGAAAGGTGAAGATGGGAACCTTAAAATAGTAGATGAAAATAACTATTATCCATTTGGATTAAAGCACGATAACCAAACAATTGCAAATACAGCTAATCCGAACTATAAGTACAAATACAACGATTATGGAGCAAAAAATTTAATAAAGTTTTTGACGAACATACCAAACGAAGTGATGAACTGCAAGATGAATTAAACCTAAATCTTTACGACTACGGTGCTATAAATTACGACCCCGCAATCGGGCGTTGGTTTAACATCGACCCGCTGGCAGAAAAAATGAGACTTCATTCTCCTTACAACTACGCTTTTAATAATCCTATAAGGTTTATAGACCCTGATGGGATGATAGCAATTGACGTAATTGATGAAGATCGAGAACAAAAAATATTTAATCTTAATAGAGAACCACATTTTATAGGAAATCCAGACCCTCCTATAGGAGGAAATCCTCAAAATGGTCAAGTTCATAAAGATAGTACTGGGCAATGGGAATTTGATAGTAAACAAAATCTTTGGGTAGGAAAAAATGGTTCTGAAAATATATTAAATGAATCTTATAGTTTGGGAGAGACTGTTATACAGGGTTCACAAACTAAAAGTTCTTTAGGTAATTTATGGGATAGTAATCTTGTAAGGAGTGTTATAGGCGATTTTGTAAATATAGGAGTAGGTTTTACAGGTATTGTAGGTACTGGTTCTGGAGCAAGTTTTGAATTTAATTGGGTTTTACATGGACCTGAAGCATCTATTTTACCTATATTAAGCACTACAACTCCTGTTGGTGGTGGTTTTAATTTAGACGCTACTTTTAATATAGGAAAATCATATTATTTAGGTTCTTCAAATGATATTACTAGAAGTATGATTCAAACTAATACAGCAAATGGAGATTTCCCTACTCTTTGGGGAAGTGCAGGGTTAACAGAAGGAGGTAAAATAGGTGTAACTAGAACATATACAACTACAACTACTGGTTATGGAATAATTGGAGGTCAAATTAACATAGGATTAGGTATACCTGCAGGTCCATTTCCTGTTAATGGTTCGGGAGGTATTAGCAATACTTTCATTCTAAAAGATTTTAAAAAATAATTATGAAAAAAACAATGACGATTGGATCCATTATTTTTATAATTATGGGTGTATTAGTTACTTTAATACAGGTTAAATATAGACAAATAGGGAAAAAGGAATTTGAATTATTTTATTCAACATCAATAAATTCAAAACTAAAATCTATATCTGCAGGAACAGGTGGTACTAAAATAACTTTAGTAGACAATAGAAAGTTTGTTTTCTTACCTTACACAGATAAAGGAGTTATTTTTGATCATATGGCAAAAGAGGGAGATATAATAATAAAAAAAGAATATTCAGATTCTCTTATCCTAATAAAAAATAATGAAAAATTTATTTTTTTGTTTAAAAAGTTATAGAAGATACAATTCTCAACCCAATGTTCACAATAATACAAAAGGCAAACGTTAGTTTGCCTTTTGTTATTTTATAAAGTTTTTATAAATAATGCCCAAAAGCAGAATGAATCCCCGCTCCCGCACGACTGTATCGTGTGGCAAGTAATAATAAAACAACCCTACAAGGTAAATTTGTAGGGTTTTCATTTTTTATATAATTTTATTTATCAATCTCGTTAAGAGATTCCATTTTCTTCGTTTCTAAGAAACCTTTAATATCTTCAAAATGTTCTTTCACTCGTTTGTTTCCAAATTCGAACACCTTTTCAGCTAAACCATCTAAGAAATCACGGTCGTGAGATACTAATATCACAGTTCCTTCAAATTCACGTAACGCATCTTTAATGATATCTTTCGTTTTCATGTCTAAGTGATTCGTGGGCTCATCTAAAATTAAAACGTTATAAGGTTCTAATAATAATTTCACCATTGCTAAACGAGTTTTTTCACCTCCTGAAAGCACTTTTACTTTTTTATCGATATCATCACCTTTAAACATAAAAGCACCTAAAATACTCTTAATTTGAGTTCTGATATCTCCTTTAGCGATTTGATCAACCGTTTCAAAAATTGTTAAATCTCCGTCTAATAAAGCCGCTTGATTTTGTGCAAAATATCCGATTTGTACATTATGACCGATTTCTAATTTACCTTCGAAATCAATTTCGCCCATAATTGCTTTAATCATTGTCGATTTACCTTCACCATTTTTACCAACTAAAGCTACTTTCTGACCTCGTTCAATTACCATATCAGCATCTTTAAACACCACATGATCTCCGTAGTTTTTAGACAACGCTTCCACCGTAATTGGATATTGACCAGATCTTGCTGCAGGTGGAAATTTTAATTTTAAAGCAGAAGTATCTACTTCATCAATCTCGATAATTTCTAACTTCTCTAACATACGAACACGCGATTGCACTTGTTCTGTTTTTGAGAAAGTTCCTCGGAAACGTTCGATAAATTGTTTATTTTCTGCAATAAATTTTTGTTGCTCGTCGTAAGCTTTTTGCTGATGAATTCTACGATCTTGACGTAAAACTAAGTAATCTGAATATTTCGCTTTATAATCATAAATACGTCCCATTGTTACCTCAATTGTACGATTTGTAATATTATCCACAAACGCACGGTCGTGAGAAATAACCATTACCGCTTTCGCTTGATTTTTTAAGAAATCCTCTAACCACTGAATCGATTCGATATCTAAGTGATTGGTTGGCTCATCTAATAAAATTAAATCAGGTTGTTTTAATAATATTTTAGCTAATTCGATGCGCATACGCCAACCTCCAGAAAATTCAGAAGTTGAACGATCTAAATCTTCTTGTGAAAATCCCATTCCTTTTAAAACCTTTTCTACTTCGGCTTCGTAATTTACTTCTTCAATAGAATAAAACTTTTCGCTTACTTCAGAAACACGTTCAATCAATTTCATGTACGCATCACTTTCGTAATCTGTTCTTACAGTTAATTGCTCGTTAATCTCGTCAATTTCGTTTTTCATTGCAAGATATTCAGCGAAAGCTTTAGATGTTTCTTCGCGAACGGTACAATTATCTTCGGTCAATAAATGTTGTGGTAAATAAGCAATAACGGCATCTTTTGGCGCAGCAATATTTCCTTGAGATGGTTTATTGATTCCGGCAACAATCTTTAATAAAGTAGATTTACCAGCACCATTTTTTCCCATTAAGGCAATCTTATCATTTTCGTTTACCACGAAACTTACACCACTAAATAAAGTTGTAGAACCAAATTGAACGGCGATATCATTAACTGTAATCATAAATTCTATAAAAATAAGTGGTGCAAAGATAATAGAATCAAAAGAAAAAACTCTTCCATTTAAAATGAAAGAGCTTTCTATTATTCTTTGATTGATAAAGCGCCTGATGGGCATTTTGATACTTGATTTCGTAATTCGTCTGAAGTTGCGTTTTCTGGTTGAATCCATGGTCTTGCTTTTGGATTATAAACCTTGGGTAACAATTTAACGCAAATTCCGGCATGTTCGCATAATTTTGGCTTCCATACAACAGTGATTTCACCATTTGAATAAAAATGTTCTTCCATATAATAATTATTAATAGTTGATTAAAAATAAAGCAACAAATATCGAACCAGATAAAATTACCTATATAATTTATTGATTTAATATTTTTTTGTAAAAAATCATTTTAGCTAAAATTTTAAATATCATTATTTTATCTATTTAAAACAGATAATTAACATTTATAAAATTGATTTAACAACACTTTATCATGATTATATCTTAAATTTGTGCCCTATTTGAATAATCATGGAAGAGATTAAAGATGAAAATACTTTAAAATTTATTAAATATTGGGAACAAAGATTTAATCGAATTTTAGAACAAAACACAAATTGGACAAAGTTATTTTTGACATTAGAACAAAACTCATTGCCAACTAACTTAAATATTGACAAATTTTGTTCAAAATATAGTCAAGATTTCCAATTGACAATCAACTACAAATTAGACGTAAACTCTAACAATTTTGATTTAACAATTACAAGATAAAATAAGACTCAGCATTAGCTGAGTTTTTTTATTTCCTTAATATCACATCATACAAATCTTTGCGTCTATCTTTCATAGTTTTTACAGTTCCATATTCATGTAATTCTTTCAATAAATAAAGATCTACATCCGAAATTAAAACCATTTCAGCATTAGGAGTTGCTTCTGATTTTACTCCATTATTTGGAAATGAAAAATCTGAAGGTGTAAAAACTGCCGATTGCGAATACTGGATATCCATATTATTTACTTTGGGTAAATTACCCACAGAACCTGCTATTGCAACATAACATTCGTTTTCTATGGCACGAGCTTGTGCACAACTTCTTACACGTGTATATCCATTTTGCGTATCAGTCATATAAGGAACAAATAGAATCTGCATACCCTGATCTGCTAAAATGCGGCTCACTTCTGGAAATTCAACATCATAACAAATCAAAAGTCCAACTTTTCCACAATCTGTATCAAAAACTTTAATTTCATTCCCTCCTTCCATCGCATAATACTTAAACTCGTTTGGTGTAATATGTATTTTACTAAACGAATCTAATTTTCCTGAACGATGACACAAGAAACTTGTATTGTATAATTTTTCATCAATCAGATTTGGCATCGATCCCGCTATTATATTTACATTATATGTAATTGCAAATTCTTGAATTTTCTTAACAATTTCATCTGTCATACGAGCCAATTGATGCATAGCATCTACTTCTTTTAAGTGATTATACGGGCTCATTAATGGCGTATTGAAAAACTCTGGAAATAAGATAAAATCGGAACCATAATCACTAACAGTCCTAACAAAAAATTCTACCTGATCATAAAAATCTTGTAATCCATTAAACAAACGCATTTCCCACTGAACAAGTCCTAAACGTATGTTACGCTTTGTTGGAGAATTAGAATATAAATTAGGCTCGTAATAAATGTTATTCCATTCTAAAAGCGTTGCATATTCCATCGATTCTTTATCATCTTTTAGATAATTTTTTAGAATCTTTTTCACATTAAAATCATTGGATAATTGAAAAGCTAAAGTTGAATCATAAATCTCTTTTCGTTTCACTTTTTCAATATATTCTCGTGGAGACATCTCACTAGAATATTGATGATAATTAGGAATTCGTCCACCAGCAACAATAGATTTCAGATTTCGCTCCTCACATAATTCTTTACGAATATCATACAATCTACGTCCCAATCGTAACTGACGATAATTGGGATGTACGAAAACTTCTATTCCATACAAAATATCACCTTCAGGATCGTGCTTTAAAAACTTTCCGTTAGAAATAATAGAATCGTAATTAGAATGAAGATTTGTTTTCTTAGAATTAATAATAATACTAAGAGCTGTTGCAACAACTTTGCCATCAACAGATACACAAATCTGACCTTCTGGAAAAATAGCTAACAATTCAGAAATTTCTTCTTTAGACCAAACTCCAAGCTTATTTTCGTAGGCTTCCAAAGTCGATTGAGTTACATCATTATAATCTTCTATAGTCAATTTTCTAACTTCTATATTCATAAAGTTTAATTTTAAGTATTTAGGATATTGTAGTATCAAAATCTGAACCAACTATATTATCTTGAAATTAATCCATAAACTACTTAACTTCGTAAAATAGAACTTCGCTATGAAAGATGTAAAAATTGAGTTTAGAAAACCTATATATCCAATTAATAAAGAATTAAATGAGTATTTGAACAAATACCATCGATTAACAAAAACTTCGTTGCAATACGACGATTTATTACGTTTTACCGACTTTGTAAATTTAGAAGATAAAGAAGGAAATGACACGCATTGGTTGGGAGTTTACTATACAGAATTTGAGCATAAAGAAATTGAAGCGAGCCTGAATAAGATTTATACGTTATTACATTCGGACGGCGATGAGGATTCTTTACCATATCTAACAGTTGACTCTATCGATTATTGCACTTTCGGAAATTCGAAACCATTTAGAATTCGAGTTCGAAATATTCTGAATGATAATTACACCAATTATTATATTAAAAAAGCAGATGCATCCAGAATTTATGGTTTAGAAATGGAAGAAATTTTATCTCCACACCGAATTAATTTTTTAGTTGATAGCGATACTTTAATTGAAGAACATATTCTTGGAATACCAGGTGATGTTTTTATAAAAAAATATTTGGATGATTGTGGCGAATTAGAGAAAAATCAAATTGCAAAAGAGTTTGTAAAATTTAATGAACGTTGTTTTATTGGATTACTTGGCGATATGCGTTCGTATAATTATGTGGTGATTCCGATGCACGATTTTGACCAAGTTTTTTATCGCATACGACCGATAGATTTTGACCAACAGAATTATGAAGGAAACCTTAAAATCTATCGTCCACAATATTTTAAGGAAAATAAAGCAATGGTAGAATTGGTTAATAATAGATTAAAACCAAATTCTATAGAACAATACCGTAAAGAAGTTAGAGCTATTACTGTAAAAAGAATTTCTAATAGTCAAAAGCGAATTAAACATCTTTTAAGGGTAATGAAAGGAGATAATATTTCACCAACTGAACATATTGATCAATTGAAAACTGGTTTTAAAAAATTATATAAAACAACACAGTTTGATGACTGCACATCTATGGGCGATATTTTAGAACAATCCATTATACATACGATTAATCAGTACAATACTTTAAAATAACAAAGCCTCCCGATTGGGAGGCTTTTTGTTATTTTATAAATTCTATTAAGGTACAATTGTCGTAAACAAATATGTCGCAAACAATACTAATAATACAATTCCTTGCTGAATGTTAGTTCGGCCAGAGATTAATGATAGGAAAACTGTAAACAATGATAAGACTAACAATAAAACAGATTTAGCATCGATTCCTAAAGTCACTTGCATTCCGGTAAAGTAACATACAATTGCTACAGCCGGAATTGTTAATCCAATAGATGCTAATGCAGATCCTAGGGCCAAGTTTAGGCTTGTTTGTAAACGATCTTGTCTTGCAGCCTTAAAAGCAGCTAATCCTTCAGGCAATAAAATTACAGTTGCAATAATAATACCTACTAAAGATTTAGGAGCACCTAAATTAAACACCATGTCTTCAATAGTTGGCGATAATTTCTTCGATAACAACACAACAGCTACTAATGCTATTACTAACAATACTAATGATGCAGTAGTTGTTAAACCATTAGGTGGAGCTACGTGTAACTCTGATGCAGTACCATCCTTATTTTGTTGTGGTAAAAAATAGTCACGGTGTCTAATTGTTTGTAATGAAATAAAGCCACCATATAATATTAATGAAATAATTGCAACGAATATTAATTGACTTTCTGAATATACACCTACAACTTCAGAAGTAGTGAAGTTTGGTAAAATCAATGTTAATACAGAAATAGCAATTAATGTAATTAAAGCTGTAGAAACACCTTGTTTAATAAAGTTTTGTTCACGATATCTCACACTTCCAACCCATAGACAAACACCTATAATTCCGGTAAGAATAATCATAATAGCAGCAAAAACAGTATCTCTTGCTAATACAGAAGGTGTATTTCCAGTTTCAGAAATCATTAGAGCAACAATTAATGAAACTTCTATAACAGTTATTGCTAACGCTAAAATAATTGTACCAAAGGGCTCTCCTACTTTATGTGCAACAACCTCTGCATGATGTACGGCAGATAGAACAGAAGCAATTAATGCAGCTCCTAAAGCAATTGAAACAAATATACTATCACTAGAAATTGTGAATATAGCCAAGACAGCCACTATTGGACACAATATGGTCCAAATAGGTAAGTCAAGATTTAATTTTTTTGATAAAATGTTATTAACTTGCATTAAATATATGAATTTTGAATAGTTCAAATTTAATAAATATTATTGATAAAGTAAATAACAATTATCATTTTTATATATAATACAAAAAGAAATAGTAATGTGATAAATGTTAGATATTTTGGAGAAAGAAGAATGTAAATTTGCAACATGAAAAATATATCCGAAGAAAAATTAAAAAAATGGTTTAGAATCACATGTACATGGGAAGCTATTAGTTGTGCAATTCTATTTTTGATTGCTATGCCTATAAAATATCAATTTGGTTATGTACTTCAAATGCCATTTGCTGGTATTTTTCATGGATTTTGGTTTTCAGCATACTTAATATTACTATTTGTGACTAAAAAGTTTTATAAATGGGATGATGAAGATTTTATATTCTATATAATGTTTGCATTTATACCATTTGCAACATTATCACTTCATAAAAAGATAGACAAAAAATAATAACAAAAAAAAACGCTTAGATTTTCTAAGCGTTTTTTTTTATTTATTTCCAATAATGCCAATATGTTCCATCGAACATAGCTATTGATTCAGTAACTGTATCATAACACATAAACCCCATAATAGGTCGTGTTACATTCAAATGAGGATTTTTAATATGAGGTAAAACTAAAGCTTTAGTTTCAGACACTAATTCTAAACCTCCTTGAGACTCATAATTTTCTGAAACATTCTTATCATCTGTAATTAAGACACCTTTACCAATATTATTACTATCATCATTTCTGATTGGCTTTCTCAAAATATTTCTATCTGTTGGAGTTAAGAATACCCATTTATCATTTTCATATACTTTTATTTGATTAGATGCATAATCAACTACAAAAGTTCCATTTTTAATATTCTCAAGAGATCTTCTAGATGGTGGCATATAATAAACTGGTAAAACTATACCTTTTTTATTAGCCCCATTTAAATTATCAAATTCTAATAAGACAGATGAGTTAGTAATTTTATTATTTTCACCTATTTTCATTTGAGCAGATGTAAAATTTGCTAAGCAAAATAGTGACAACAAATATATATATTTTTTCATTTTTAGGTTTATTAGTAATTATTAGTTATATCACATGTTGATTTAATACATTTCCATTCTTTACCATTACGTAACTTGATACATTTATCTTTTGTATCATAAATTAACATTCCTGGTAATGGCTCTTTTATATCTTCAGCTATTGCATTAGTAATAATAAATCCTTTATTTCCAGTATCTAGATGTAAATATGCATTTTTAACTAATTTTGGCCATGATTCTCTTTGTTTAGTTGTACTATCTCCATTAATAAAAGCATTTGCTGTTGTAGAGAAAGTAGATATACCAACAACTGATTCCTCAAAAGCCCCAAGACTAGTTGCTGAATTAGTACAATGAGCTAAAGTTTTACACACAGAAATTGCAACATCTTTTGAGCTACCAACTCCATTTCCTCCATTAGCTAAAACAGGAACCCCATTATTATCTACATCTCCGATAATACTACCTTTACTATCTAAATTTGCAATAATAATTTTACCTCCTCTCACTGCAGCTTCTAAAGCATCTGGACAACCATCTCCATCAGAATCTGTATCTAAATAATCAGGAATACCATCTCCATCAGTATCCAAATCTGGTCCATAACATAATCCTTCAAAGTCATATACAGCAGTTGGAATAACGTTATCTCCAATGAACGGAGGCGTTTCTGTTGTAAATACAAGTTCTATACGATCTATAAAATCAAATCCTGATTTAACGATAATATTTTCCTCATTACCACCTTGTAAAGCTCTCAAAGTTAATTCACCTTGCGAAATAGATGTAGTAATTGAGCTTGAACTTTTAATTAAGTTATAAGAGTTTATAGGTACAATCTTTCCGTTATTCTTAAATCTAACTTTTATAACTTCACCTTCATTAAGTTCTGATATTTTAAAACTTACATTCTTAGCTATCTCTGAAAAACTATATGAAATTTCAGATCCCCTAACAGCTTCAATTGGAGAATTAGGTTCATATTGAGTTGGAGAATATTGAGATCCAGTATCAACTGTTACATCAAATCCATTAAAACTCCATACTTCTTCATTTAAATCTCCATTTAAACCTGAAATACAGCTTCCTCCTATACCTTCATCAATATCTAAAATTCCATCATTATCATTATCCAAATCAATATTATCTGGAATACCGTCTCCATCTATATCTGGAACTATTTCTACATCATCTCCTACAGTAACAAAAACCTTAGCACGAGAACATTCAACACTATTACAAATTAAGTAATTAATTATATATTGACCATCAGCTAAATTTTCTAAAACAGATACTGACCCATCTAAATTTAATCTAAAGTTTTCATTTTGATCTAATTGTACAAATTTAATACTATTATAGTCTGTAATTAAGTTTCCATTATTAATATCATTTTTAATAAAATCTAATACAGTAACACCAGATAACATTACTAAATTATTAGATGTATCATTAACATAAGTACCAAAATCATCATTTGCTACAATAGTTGTTGTTGTTGGATCGTAACAATCGATTGGCGGAATATCTTGATCTTCTACTTCTTTTAATATAATATTATCAACATAAAAATCATTTCCAGAATTTCTTGCAACGGCATTTCTTATTGATACTGCAATTTGATCTGAACATCTTGAATCTTCAGGTACTTTAAATACCCATTTCTTATTTTCCCAAGTACGAATATTTTGTAAAGTTAATGCTTTAGTTGTTTTACCTAATACTTTCTCTGTTGTTAAACTCTGCGCTTCAAAATGAATTCCAAAACTAGTATCTAAAGCATAAAAATCTGCCGAAAGTTCATAAGTTTTTCCGCGTTCTAATTGCACTCCACGACGATAATATTGATTTAAAACCATCCCTCCGTTAACTACTAACACATTTCCTTGTTTATAATCATCTCCATTATAACGCGGAGGTTGATTATAATATGGAACTGTATATTCTCCATCTAAAGTCAACCACCATTTGTGTGGAAAATTAACTTTTGGAAAAACAGATTCTACATATTTATAAATTCTCTGTGGCTTAGTAACAGCGTAATACCCATCATCAATTGATAATGATTTAAATTCTTCATCTACAGTTTTTGTAATTTTTGCAAAACGATAAAACTTTGAACCGTGAGAAAATTGTCCAGATAACAATAAATCTAATCCAGATTGAGGAACATATTGTGAAACCTCTCTAATTTCAGATTCTCCAAAATCTTCATTAAAAATAATATTATTCTTGGGTGTAATTGATTGAGCTTGTGCTATTATTATAATAAATAGCAATAAAAAACTAAATGTTTTCTTCATAATTTGATATTCTTTGGTCGTAACTTTTTTGTTATTAATGAAAATTAATTAGATGTAAGTATTTATTTTTAGGAATTAATTAAACGCGGCAAATATACTTAAAACAACTTTATAAATCAAAAATTTATAATATTTTTAAACTCTTATTCAACAAGTAATAACTTGTATTACAATTAGATATAATACAATAAATCAAATAAACAAAACCTACTGCATATCAATAATTTACGTTTTAATACAATATTTATTATGTTAATTATTTAAATAAAATAATTAATGTATTTTTACAATCTAACAAACTAACTCCTATGAAAGAAACAATTAAAGCCAAAGAAAATCACTTTTTAAAATACTGGGAAAGAAGATTTGATTTAATTCTACAACAGAATACAAATTGGAATAAACTGTATTTTAGTTTAAATAAAGATATTTTTCCTGAAACAATTGATATTGATTATTTCTGTATAAAACACAGTCAAGAATTAAATCTTAAATTCAATTATAAAGTTGACCAAGATGCTAAACATTATAATATAACTATTACTAAATAAAAAAAGCCTCTTTAATAAGAGGCTTTTTTTTATTTAGTAACTATATTCTGTAAATCTTTTTTATAGTAAAGTGCTAATCCAATCGCACCTAAAAATAATAACGGATAATAATCATCAATTGGAGCATAATCATCATTATCCATAGGATCTCCATCTCCGTCTCCATCTCCGTCACTACCTCCTCCTGTTCCTGGATTAGATGTAGTCTGGAAAAATGAAACATCATCAGAACCTTCATTTAAATCATTAGCTTTCAATGTAGATACACTCAAAGAAAAACCTAATAATATTAGTATTAATTTATTCATATCGTTTAAATCAAATCTTATTTATTACAAAACTATTATTTTTTTATTGAATACGTTATTATTTTTTAAAATAACTTTTATAAAATATATTCCTGATGTTAAATTTAAAGATAAAACTTTAGAATTTAAATTATTCTTCAAATAAACCAATTGACCATTTTGATTGTAAACAAATAGATCATGTAATAAATCAATATTAGACTTTATAATAACTCCCGTAACATCATTATAAATTAATACATTCGAATTCTCATTAATTTCATTTGTTGTACTTAAACTTCCTTTTGTATATAAAACTTCAAATCGATTATCAAACTTTCCTTCCTCAGATTCAAATACATAATCAGAATCTTTTAAATCATGAATAATACCTAATAAATTATCTTTTAAATAAACACTCTGCTCATTGCCAAAAATCCCTTCAGTATCACCTAATGAAATTTTTAATTGACCGTGTTTATCTGTTACAAATCCTAATTTAACAACATCCTCTTGATTTAATGGATAAGTTCTTGATTGAATTGAAAACTGATTTTCATCTATTAATGTATAGATTTTTTTTGATCCCGTTTCTACAGTACGTGCATCTCGCTGAAAATCTTCATCATCAGTTGCACCTTCAAAATAACCAATCATAACTTGATTTATACGCGTATCTCCTTCAGAA
>NZ_RDOJ01000018.1 GCF_003687725.1 Faecalibacter macacae | reverse complement strand
AATATTAATTTAACCGTCATAGAGAAGGTTAGTTAATCTTATTTGAATTGTATACTGGATTGTGTTAACAAAAAGAACAATATCAAAGACTAATAATGTCAACAACATAAAGGAACACACCTTTCAAAGACACTTAAGAAATTAGGGTGGTTATAGCGAAAGGGCTCACCTCTTCCCATTCCGAACAGAGAAGTTAAGCCTTTCAGCGCCGATGGTACTGCTATTGCGGGAGAGTAGGTCGCCGCCAGTTTTTATTAAAAAGCTCATTCTATCAAGATTGAGCTTTTTTTATCCCATATCAGGATGTAAACCTGACTAAAAATTACACTTAAAATATTAGGGTGATTATAGCGAAAGGGCTCACCTCTTCCCATTCCGAACAGAGAAGTTAAGCCTTTCAGCGCCGATGGTACTGCTATTGCGGGAGAGTAGGTAGTCGCCAGTCTTTGTCGAAAGTCTTTAGGTTAGTTTCTAAAGACTTTTATTTTTTTATTAACTTAAGTTTACTGATACTTATATTATCTTCAATTACTAAATAATATATTCCTGATGGAAGATTTTCTATATTAATTTTTTCAAAATCTTTCATTTGTTCAAATATTATTTGTCCTAGTATATTTACAACTTTGATTGAATTTATCCCTTCAATTGTATTTAATTGAATTAAGTCTTTACTCGGATTATTGACAATAGAGTAATTTGAATTTACACATATATCTTTTAAACCTAATAGTTGATTATTTGATGTATAAAATGTTGTCCCATTATCTGAAGAGAATGCATATAAACCACTGAAAGGAGGATCAATATGATCGAACGTTGATCGAAAAAAATCATATCCATCACCAATTCCTTCGTATAAGTAATATTTGTTTGGTGAATAAGCTAAATAATCATATTCATATTCTTTTGTATGAATGTTATATTTTGTTACTTCATTGATTGCTAATAAAGTTCTATTATTATTAATATAATCGTATATTCTTGTTCCAGAATTGTTAATACTATTAATTGTAATTTTTTTGTTTTGAATATCTTCCTTTACATAACCAATTAGATGACGCGTATTATAATTATTTATATCTAAATGACCTAAATGTATACTTAAATCGTATTCATCATCACAATTTTTTCTTTCAATAAAATCAGATAATGATTTGAAATGATATTGAACGTATAATTCTTTAAATACTTCATCGTTTATAATAACTTCATTACCTAAAGAATAATCATAAACCACATCAATTCTATCATTTTCATCCTGAAAACACATTGGATTATCAGTTAGAGAATATTTCCAAACATTTCCGTTTTGTATAAATGGAATATAATCTTGCGCTTGAAGAAAAGAATTTAAAACTATTAAGAACAATAAATTTTTCATAAGTAAAGGTTTTTATAATTGATAAATAAATAATTAAACACTTGCTATTCATTAATTTATAAAATTTTATTTATAATTTGTGTTTAAATATTGTTTATTTTTAACTTGTTTCTAATTAATACATATGAAATGAGCGACGGAAAGCTAAGAGAAGATAATATCTGTCAGAATTGCAATAACACAGTTATTGAAAATTATTGTTCGCATTGTGGACAAGAAAATACAGAAACAAGGCAGCCTTTTTATTTTTTAATAACCCATTTTATTGAAGATTTTATTCATTACGATAGTAGTTTTTGGCATACGATTAAGAATTTATTTTTTAAGCCTGGAAGAATCACTAATGAATACTTATCAGGAAAACGTAATAGTTCCGTAAATCCTGTTAAGCTCTATATCTTTATCAGTTTTATTACTTTTTTTTTAATTGCCATTATTCCAACTAAAACTCGTGTTACTGAAGATAATATTAAGGTAAATCCTCCGAAAGAAGTTCAGATTGATAAAAAAGCTGAAGTTAAACAAAGCTTAGATAGTTTGGCTATAAATAGTGTAATTAGTAAACAGCAAAAAGATTTAATTAATAAAGCGGTTGAGAATAATACTGAGATTTCTTTAAATGAAGTTGATATAGCAACAATAGAACAAATAGAAAAGAAAGTAGATGCACAAGCACCTATACTTACACGTTTCATCAGTAAATTTAAAGAATTAAAAGCGAATAATATTTCTACTGAACAAATTGCTGAAAGTATTATAGAACATAGCTTAAAATTAATTCCAAAGGCTTTATTTGTCTATATGCCAATCTTTTCATTCTTACTTTGGTTATTTTACAACAAGAAAAAATATTGGTATTTCGATCACGGGATTTTCACCCTGCATTATTTCTCTGTTATTTTACTTGCCGTTCTAACAATTTATATTTTAACCGCATTATCTAGTTATATTGAAATAAGTTTTATTGTTTCAATTCTTAGATTTATAGCTGTTATTATTGGAATTTTCACAATAATCAATTTTATATTGGCATTACACCGAAGATATAAAGAGAATAGATTTATAACATTACTAAAAGGATTAATATTGATTGGAATAAATTCATTTATCTTTTTTACAATTATCATTGGAATCGTAATCTATTCTTATCTACACGTATAATATTCACATTTATGAAATACATATTTTTTTTACTATTCTTATTTTCTAGTTCTGCTTTTGGTTGTAGTTGTGCATTTCCTACAATAAAAGATTCTTATCAAAATTCTGATGCAATATTTATTGGTAAAGTTATAGCTGTCGATTCATCTAAGTATGATTATTCTTCCAATACAGTTTATGCCTATACTTTTGAAATCGAAAAAGATTTTAAACGAGAATTATCTAAGCAAAATTCAAAGAAATATTATACCACAATTTATACCCCTTTAGGAAGTCTATTTGGTGGTTGTGGAATGACATTCAATTTAAATGAAAAATATTTGGTCTATGGTTATCCAACTTCTTTTGGTGTTTCAACAAGTATATGTACAAGATCAGATGCATTAAATAATGTTTCTGAAGAAGAAATCAATCAATTGCAAAAATTAAATGAAGAATTTATTGCATCTAATGAAATCATATTGCCTTCTTATGAAAATGATGATATAGTGATATTATCAAAAAAAAATGATTTGTATCAATTAACTGCTGAAAGAAAAGAGAAATATTATTGGATTGGTTTAGGCGTTTTAGGAATACTTTTAATTGTGAGTTTAGGATTTAATTTTAGAAAGAGTTAGATTTTTCGTCAAGCTCGTAATGACAAATTTCGTTGGTCAAGCTGAATTTATTTCAGCTTCTCATCCTGTTTTTGATTTTTATGTGTGATGTTGAAACAAGTTTAATATGACGGAAACTAAATAAAAAAGCCTCGCAATTGCGAGGCTTTAAACTTATAACTTACTAATTAAAACGTATTACTTGTTACGGTATTCGTTCCAAGTTTTGATTTTTAAATCTTCCATAGATAACGTTGTAAATGCGTTGATGAAAGCCGAAGCTAAACGTGCATTTGTAACTAATGGAATGTTGAAATCTACTGCTGTACGACGAATTTGGTAATCGTTATCTAATTCCGCTTTAGTTAAGTTTTTCGGGATGTTGATCACCATATCAATTTTCTTATCGTGTAAGTACGACATTACGTTTGGCTCTTTTTTATCAGATGGCCAATACACTAACGTAGAGTACACGTCATTTTCTGTAAAGAATTTGTGTGTTCCTTCAGTCGCGTAAATTTTGTAACCTTTTTCGATTAATTGTTTCGCAGGTCCTAATAATGCTACTTTCGATTCGATTGGTCCACCAGAAATTAAAACTGTTTTCTCAGGAATTTCATATCCTACAGATAACATCGATTTTAATAAGGCTTCTTCCGCTGTATCTCCAATACATCCAACCTCACCAGTAGACGACATATCTACAGATAAAACTGGATCAGCACCAGCTAAACGAGTAAATGAGAACTGAGAGGCTTTAACACCGACGTAATCTAAATCGTAAACGATTTCTGAATGCCCTTTTTCTACTTCTAATCCTAATAAAACTTTAGTCGCTTTTTCGATCATGTTGTTTCCTGCAACTTTCGATACGAATGGGAACGAACGAGATGCACGAATATTAGTTTCGATTACACGAACTGTATTGTTTTTTGATAAGAACTGAATGTTCATTGGACCAGAGATTTCGAAACGTTTTGCAATTTTCGCTGCAACTTTACGCATTTGGCGAATCGTTTCGATGTACACTTTTTGAGGTGGATAGTACATTGTTGCATCACCTGAGTGAACTCCGGCAAATTCCACGTGCTCAGAAATAGCGTAATCTACAATTTCTCCGTTTTGACAAACTGCATCTAATTCGATTTCTTTTGCTCCTTGTACGAATTCTGAAACGACAACTGGATAGTCTGGAGAAACTTCTTTCGCTAATTTTAAGAATGCATCTAATTCTTCTTTATTCGATACTACGTTCATCGCTGCACCAGATAAAACGTAAGAAGGACGAATTAAAACTGGGAAGTTTACTTCTTCTACGAAATTGTGAATCGCTTCTAAAGAAGATAACTCTTTCCAACGTGGTTGGTCGATTCCTAATTCATCTAAGATCTCAGAGAATTTGTGACGATTTTCTGCATCATCAATACGTAAAGGAGAAGTTCCTAAAATATTGATTTTCTCATCGTACAATTTCATCGCTAAGTTGTTTGGAATTTGTCCTCCTGTCGAAATGATTGTTCCATCAGGTTGTTCAAAATCCAAGATATCCATTACACGTTCGAAAGATAATTCTTCGAAGTATAAACGGTCTGACTCATCATAATCCGTAGAAACTGTTTCTGGATTATAGTTGATGATGATTGTTTTGTATCCGTTTTTAGACGCTGTTTGAGCAGCATTTACACAACACCAGTCGAACTCAACTGACGAACCGATACGGTAAACACCAGAACCTAAGATACAAACTGATTTTTCAGTTTCAGTTGCGATATCATTTTCAGTACCGTGGTATGTTACATATAAATAATTTGTTTGCGCTGGGAATTCAGCTGCTAACGTATCAATTTGTTTAACAACCGGAACAATTCCGAAGTTTTTACGTAATTCACGAACTGTTAATTCGTTACGGTGAACATTTTGGTTACCTTTTACTAAAACTGCGATTTGTTGATCAGAGAAACCAGCTAATTTTGCTTTTTTCACTAAGTCAGCATCCACTTGTTCAAATCTTTCTAAGGCTTCAAATTCTTTAGAAATATTGAAAATTCTTTCTAAACGTTGTAAGAACCATAAGTCGATCTTCGTTAAATCGTGGATTTTCTCAATTGAATATCCAGCTTTGAACGCTTCAGTAATCGCGTATAAACGCTCATCATTTGGCTCAGCTAACCAAGTATCTAATGATTCTCCTTCAGGGATAACAAATGAGTTTGCTACAAAACCTCTGTGTCCGATATCTAACATACGAACACCTTTCTGAATTGCTTCTTCGAAAGAACGTCCGATAGCCATCACCTCACCAACTGATTTCATTGCAGAACCAATGTTACGACGAACGCCGTAGAATTTGTTTAAATCCCAACGAGGTAATTTAACTACACAGTAATCTAACGCTGGTTCGAACATCGCAGATGTTGTTTGCGTCACGCTGTTTTTTAATTCGTATAATGAATATCCTAATGCTAATTTAGCTGCTACGAAAGCTAATGGATAACCAGTTGCTTTAGATGCTAAGGCAGAAGAACGAGATAAACGAGCGTTTACTTCAATTACACGGTATTCTTCAGAAACTGTATCAAATGCGTATTGAATGTTACATTCTCCAACTACACCAAGGTGGCGAATTGTACGGATAGCAACTTCACGTAATTTGTGGTATTCTGAGTTTGATAACGTTTGAGATGGAGCGATTACGATAGACTCACCTGTGTGAACACCGATTGGATCGAAGTTTTCCATATTACAAACGGTAATACAGTTATCGTATGCATCACGTACAACTTCGTACTCAATTTCTTTCCATCCTTTTAAAGACTCTTCAACTAATACTTGCGTAGAGTAGTTGAATGCTTTTTCTACTAATTCTAATAATTCCTCTTCGTTGTTCGCGAAACCAGAACCTAAACCTCCTAAAGCATAAGCTGCACGGATGATTAATGGGAAACCGATACGTTTACCAGCTGCCATTGCATCTTCTACCGTTTCAACCGCTTCTGAACGCGCTGTTAAAACACCAATTTGGTCTAATTTTTCGATGAAAATATCACGGTCTTCTGTTGCTTCAATGACAGGAATTTGTGTTCCTAAAACTTCAACACCGTATTTTTCAAAGATGTTTTCTTTATTTAATTCAACCGCACAATTTAAAGCTGTTTGTCCTCCAAAGGCAACTAAAACTCCGTCTGGTTTTTCTTTTTTAATTACTTCTTCTACAAAGTAAGGGGTAACAGGTAAGAAGTAGACTTCGTCTGCAATACCTTCAGAAGTTTGAACAGTTGCAATATTTGGATTGATTAAAACTGTTTTAATTCCTTCTTCTTTTAAGGCTTTTAACGCTTGAGAACCAGAGTAATCAAACTCACCCGCTTGACCAATTTTTAATGCTCCTGATCCTAATACTAATACTTTTTTAATATCTTTTTTTAACATCGTGCTTCTGATTATGCGTTAGCGCTTTTATATTTTTTTACTTCTTCGATGAATTCATCAAATAAATACTCTGTATCCACTGGACCTCCCATTGCTTCTGGGTGGAATTGAACTGTAAAGATTGGTTTAGATTCGTGACGAATTCCTTCGCACGTACCATCATTTAAGTTCGTGAAGAATGTTTTGAATCCTTCTGGTAATTTAGAATCATCTACTGCGAAACCGTGGTTTTGAGAAGTGATGAAACATTTCTTCGTACCAACTAATTGTACGGGTTGGTTGTGCGAACGGTGTCCGTATTTTAATTTAAATGTAGATGCACCAGCCGCTAAACTTACCAATTGGTTACCTAAACAAATCCCAAAGATTGGTTTATCACCTTTTAAAGATGCTTTGATGTTGTTGATTGTTGGAACACATAAAGCAGGATCTCCAGGTCCATTCGAAATAAATAATCCATCGTATTCTAACGTTGAGTAATCGTAATCCCAAGGCACACGAATTACTTCAACACCGCGGTTTGTGAAACAACGGATAATGTTATTTTTAACTCCACAGTCGATTAAAACAATTTTTACATCAGCACCTTCGTTGTAACGAATTACTTCTTTACAAGAAACTTGATCCACTAAATTATCTAAATCTGGATTGTAAAATTCTACGTCTGTATCTGCAACAATTTTTCCTAAAGTAGAACCTTGCTCACGTAATTTTTTTGTAATCATACGTGTATCAACTCCATAAATACCAGGAATGTTTTGACTTTCTAACCAAGCTCCTAATTTTTGAATAGCGTTCCAGTGCGAATAATCATCAGCATAGTAAGAAACAACTAATCCAGTCACTTGAATTTTGTTAGATTCCATCCAAGTTTCGATTGATTCGATCATTGCTTTATCATCAGGAACACCGTAGTTTCCGATCATTGGAGCTGTCATAACCATAATCTGACCTTTGTAAGAAGGGTCAGTCAAACTTTCATTGTATCCAACTAAAGCTGTGTTGAATACTACTTCTCCTGCGGCAGAAGTATATGCACCGAAAGATTTTCCTTCGATTTCTAATCCGTCTTGGAATACTAATTTTACTGTCTTATCCATTGATGATAATGTTAATTTCAGTTTCTAAAGCTGATATGAATTTATCTACGTATTGTTTTGTAATAGTAAGTGGTGGTAGTAATCTAATTACATTTGTTCCTGCGTATCCAACAAAAATGTTGTGTTTCGCTAGTAAGTTTTTCTTTAATTCCGCAATTGGGAAGTCGAACTCGATTCCGATCATTGATCCTCGACCACGAACTTCAGTTATTTTTGGGAATTTATTTAATTGAATACCGATGTATTCACCGATTTCTTTTGCGTTTTCGATTAAGTTTTCTTGCTCGATTACATCTAAAACAGCAACTGCAGCCGCACACGCTAAGTGGTTTCCTCCGAAAGTTGTTCCTAATAATCCGTAAGAAGCTTTAAATTCTGGAGAAATTAAAACTCCACCGATTGGGAATCCGTTCCCCATTCCTTTCGCCATCGTGATTAAATCAGCTTTGATGTTAGAATGTTGGTGAGCGAAGAATTTTCCTGAACGTCCGTATCCTGATTGAACTTCGTCTGCGATTAAAATCACTCCGTTTTCTGTACAAACAGTTCTTAATTCTTGGATAAATTCGTCTGAAGGTAAAATGATTCCTCCAACTCCTTGAATTGGTTCGTAAATGATAGCTGCAACATCTCCACCAGCGATAATTTCTTTGATTGCGTCGATGTTATAATCTACGAAAGAAACTTTGTGGTGTGCGTTGAATGGTGCAACAATTTTTGGGTTGTCTGTTAAAGCAACCGATCCTGATGTACGTCCGTGGAAAGCACCGTTAAATGCAATGATGCGATCTTTTCCTGTGTGAAAAGAAGCTAATTTTGTTGCATTTTCGTTAGCTTCTGCTCCAGAGTTACATAAGAATAATGTATAATCATCATATCCAGATAAACGTCCTAATTTTTCAGCTAATTCTGTTTGAATTGGAATTTGAACTGAATTAGAGTAAAATCCGATATTGTTGATCTGTTCTGTAATTTTTTGCACATAGTGTGGGTGTGCGTGCCCGATAGAAATCACTGCGTGACCTCCGTATAAGTCTAAATATTCTTTTCCGTTTTCGTCCCAAAGAATACAATCTTTGGCTTTAACCGGAGTTACGTTCATTAATGGATATACGTCGAATAGTTTCATATTAAAAGTTTTGAGTGATGAGTTTTGAGTAATGAGTTAGTTTTTTTCTCTAATTTTTTTAATTAGTGAAATTAACATGGCTTTTATTTCATTACACTCATCGGTTAATTTTGAATAATCTTCAATATTAATGTATTTTAAATCTTTGGCTAATAGAATAAAGTATGTAACTTCATTCAAAGAACCTAAAGCTATATTTAAGAATTGAGCAAAGTCTTTATTTGAGTTTCTACCACAACCTTCTGCAATATTTGCAGGCATGGAAGATACTGCTCTTTTGATTTGAGAAATTAGTCCAAATTGTTCTTCTTTAGGAAACAGATTTACAAGTTTATATAAATCTAATACTAATTGATGTGAACGATTCCAAACTGTTAATTTTCTGTAGTCTTGCATAATCTCAAAACTTATAACTCAATACTCATAACTTAATTAAAACGCTACCGTTTTAAGATTAAGTCCTAAATTCTCTTCCCATCCGAAGATGATGTTCATATTTTGAACCGCTTGACCTGATGCACCTTTTGTTAAGTTATCAATAATCGAAGTGATTAATAAAACGTCGTCTTGTTTTTGGATGTGTAATAAACACTTGTTTGTATTTACCACCTGTTTTAATGCAATTGGTGCATCTGAAACGTGTGTAAAAGGCTCGTCTTTGTAATATTCTTTGAATAATTGAATTGCTTTTTTTTCTGATAAATCAGATTTTAAATAAACACCAGCTAAAATTCCACGAGCAAAATCTCCACGCATTGGTAAGAAGTACACTTTGTTATTAAAACCAGGTTCTAATAATTTTAGAGTTTGATAAATTTCTCCTTCGTGTTGATGTGAAAACTCTTTGTAAAAAGAAACATTGTTATTTCTCCAGCTAAAGTGTGTAGAAGCAGCTAAAGCTTGTCCAGCTCCTGTTGAACCTGTTACAGCATTGATGTGAATATCTTCTGTGATTGATTTACTCGCAGCTAATGGTAACAAAGCTAATTGAATTGCAGTAGCAAAACATCCTGGGTTCGCAATGTTTTTTGCTTCTAAAATTGCAGCGCGGTTGTATTCTGGTAATCCGTAAACAAACGATCTTTCTTCATGTTCATTATTAGCATCTAATCGAAAATCGTTACTTAAATCGATCACAACAGTATGTTCAGCATATGTATTATTTGCTAAAAATTCTGCCGATTTACCATGGCCTAAACATAAAAAAACGACATCAGCATTTTCATCAATTTTGTCTGAAAATACGATATCGGTCTCACCTAATAAATCGTCGTGAACTTTAGAAACGGGGTTTCCAGCATTAGAAGTACTGTACACAGAAGAGATGTTTACATTCGGATGATAAATCAGAATGCGTAGTAATTCTCCTGCCGTGTAGCCAGCTCCACCTACGATACTAACGTTAATTTTATTTGTCATTTTTGTTTGTTGTGCGTGTTTATTGTAATCTATATTGAAATAAAGTGGATCCAAGTCAATGAACCCACTTTAACGAATCAATTAATCGAAACTATGAACAATCTTTAATTGATTACCAAATATTTTGATAAATCCTCTTGCATCTCTCGAATCCCAAGCATCGTTCTCTTCACCATATACAGCAACTTTAGACTGCATCATATCGTATGGAGATTCAATACCGATCATTGAGAAGTGGTAAGGGTTTAATTGCATTTTAACTTTACCAGTAACTCTTTCTTGAGAAGATTCTAAGAAGGCTTCAATATCACGCATTACAGGATCTAAATACTGCGCTTCGTGTAATAAAGTTCCGTACCAGTTAGATAAAGAATCTTTATGTAATAATTGCCATCTTGTTAAAGTGTGTTTTTCTAATAAGTGGTGGGCTTTGATTAAGATGTAAGCAGCAGGAGCTTCAAAACCAACACGTCCTTTGATACCTAAGATTGTATCACCAACGTGGATATCACGACCGATAGCATATTCACCACCGATTTCGTTTAATTTTTGGATTAAAGCAACTGGAGACATTTTTTCTCCATCTAAAGCAACTGGAATTCCTTTTTCAAATTCTACTTCGATTACAGAAGATTCCGTTCTTGATAATTGTGTTGGATAAGCATCCTCTGGTAAAGCTTCGTTAGAAGTTAATGTTTCAACACCTCCAACTGAAGTTCCCCAAATACCTCTGTTGATAGAGTATTTTGCTTTTTCCCAACTATAACTTACTCCATTCGCTTGTAAGTAATCTACTTCTTGTTGACGAGATAATTTTTCGTCACGAATTGGAGTGATAATTTTTGAATTTGGTGAGATCACAGCGAAAGCAACATCAAAACGAATTTGATCATTTCCTGCACCTGTCGATCCGTGTACGATGTATTCTGCATCTACATCTTTTGCGTACTGAGCAATAGCAATCGATTGGAACATACGTTCTGCACTTACAGATAATGGGTAAGTGTTGTTTTTTAAAACGTTTCCGTAGATTAAGTAGCGAACACAATCGTTATAATATTTATCTGTAATATCGATTGTTACGTGTTTAGAAGAACCTAACTCATATGCACGAGCTTCGATTTCTTTTAACTCTTCATCAGAAAATCCACCAGTATTTACAATTACTGTGTGTACTTCCATTCCTTGGTCTTTTGTTAAGTTAACTAAACAGTAAGATGTATCTAAACCTCCACTGTAAGCTAAAACTGCTTTGTTGCTCATCGTTGTTTGTTATTTGTTTATATTGGGAACTATTGTTCTTAATTCATGTGTTACTTCTTCTCTTGTGCTAGATTCTTTCATTATGATAAGTAACGTATCATCACCAGCAATTGTTCCGATTATACTTTTGAAAGCTGCATTATCAATTTCAAATGCTAAACTTGTAGCATAACCAGGTTTTGTTTTTATAACTCCTAAATTTTGTGAAAAAGTTAGAGTAATGTGATTACTATGCGTAACTGTTTGATGAGTAGGCTCAGCTTCTGTTAATTTGTAAATGTAATTTCCGTGATGATTTGGAAACTTAGAAACCTTTAATTCGCGTAAATCCCTCGATAAAGTTGCTTGAGTTACTACAATTTCGATGTCCATTAATTTTTTTAATAATTCATCTTGGCTACTTATTTCTTCTGTAGCGATTAAATCTTTAATGACTTGAAATCTGTATTTTTTATTACTCATTTTGAATATTTATTCGAATATTTTTGCAAATATACTCATTTTAGGCAAAAAAAAACCTTAGAACGAATAATTATTCATTCTTGTTATCATCATTGTTTTGTTGTCTTGCTTCCTTTGCATAATCATCATCTAAATTATCGTACACTAATCCTGTACAAATACATCTATCACGGTCGTTATCCATTAAGATGTGGTAATTTTTACAACTTTTACAACCATTCCAAAATTCATCTGATTGAGTTAATTCTGAAAAAGTTACTGGTTTGTACCCCAGTTTAGTATTCATTCTCATCACAGCAAGTGACGTTGTAATACTGAAAACTTTAGAATTAGGGAATTTCGTTCGAGATAATTTGAACACTGCATGTTTAATTTCTTTTCCGATTCCCGAACTCCTTAAATCAGTACGTACAATTAAACCTGAATTGACTACGAATTTTTCTTCTTCGTAGGTTTCGATGTAACTAAATCCTGCTACTTGATCATCGTCATCAAAAGCAATTACCGCATTCCCGTTTCGCATTTTGCGTTCCAGGTAAACCGGATTTCTTTTCGCGATACCAGTCTTTCTCATACGAGCGGATTCTTCATACCATTCGCACAAAAGCTCTGAATACTTGGCATCGTCTGCATTTGCTATTCTTACATACATAATTTAGGAGAGTTGATTAAGAAAATAGAGGTTAAAAAAAAGGATGACCAATAGCCATCATTACCATGAAAGTTTCTAAAAGTGTTAGAAACTTTTACATTAAAAGATTTTTTCTCAGAGAAGAGAAGAATGTTCTTAGAAATTTCTTCCATTAATCAACAAGATATTCAGTTATTATACTGAAGTGCAAAGTTAAATACTTTATTTTTGTCTTACCAAAAAAACACAATAAATTTTACATAATTATTAACATGCTTAAAATTATTAAGATAGGAGGCGGTATTATCGATAATCCGCAAGAGTTAACGCAATTTTTAAATGCGTTTTCTAAGATAGAAGGTCCTAAAGTATTAGTACATGGGGGAGGTAAAGGAGCTTCTAAGATGTTACAACAGTTAGGAATTGAACCAAAAATGGTGGATGGTCGTCGAATTACAGATCAACCAACACTTGACGTTGTGACAGGATTGTACGCAGGTAATTTAAACAAATCTATTGTTGCTAATTTACAAGAATTCGGAACTAATGCAGTTGGTTTATCTGGAGCTGATGGAAATGTAATTAAAGGAAATAAACGTCCAGTTAAAACGATTGATTATGGATTTGTAGGTGATATTACGTTGGACGGAATTAATGTTGATTTTTTACAATTGTTAATAGATAATGGATACACGCCTGTTTTATGTGCAATTACACACGACGGAAATTCTCAATTATTAAATACGAATGCAGATACAATTGCATCTACGGTTGCTGAAGCGTTAGCTGTGAAGAATGAAGTACAATTAAATTTCTGTTTTGATAAAATAGGAGTTCTACGTGATGTAAATGACGATTCTACTTTAATTCCAGTAATCAATAAAGAATTATACCAAGAGTTAAAAGCTGAAGGTGTAATTTTTGAAGGAATGATTCCGAAATTAGATAATGCATTCCGTGTAATTGACAATGGAGTGAAAGAAGTAACTCTAGTTCATGCAAATAATATTAACGGAGATATTAAAACTATTTTATGTTAGAATTAAGCGTTTTAAAACAAAAAGCAGTTGATTTATTGTGTACGTTAATCGAAACGCAATCATTTTCAAGTGAAGAACATGAAACTGCTGAGATTATTTTCAACTTCTTAAAAGAAAATGGAGCAGAACCAAAACGCCAAGATAATAATGTGTACGCAATACATCCTGGTTTTGATGAATCTAAGAAAACAATTTTATTAAATTCTCATCATGATACGGTAAAATTTGGATCTTCTTGGACATATAATGCATTACAAGCAACAATAGAAGGTGATCGATTAACAGGTTTAGGATCTAATGATGCAGGAGCATCGGCAGTTAGTTTATTGGCAACTTTTATTAATTATTTAAATGAAGATATTCCTTTCAATTTAATTGTAGCAATTACAGCAGAGGAGGAGAGTTCAGGAAAATTAAACGTTGGAAGTTTATTACCTTCTTTACCTAAAATTGATTTAGGAATTGTAGGAGAACCAACAAAAATGGATATGGCTATTGCTGAACGAGGTTTAATCGTTTTTGATGTTATTGCTAAAGGAAAAACTGGGCATGCAGCACGTGAAGAAGGTGTGAATGCAATTTATGAAGCTTTAGAAGTAATTAATTGGTTTAAAGAATTTCAGTTTGATAAAGTTTCTGATATGTTAGGACCAGTAAAAACTACTGTGACGCAAATCAATGCAGGAAAACAACATAATGTAGTTCCAGATGAATGTACAATGGTTGTTGATTGTCGTGTGAACGAAATGTACACAAACGAAGAAGTTGCTGATATAATAAAAACAGCTTTACCAAACGCTGAAGTTAAACCAAGATCATTACGTTTAAATTCGTCACGTATTTCAATTGATCATCCAATAGTTCAAAAAGGAATCTCATTAGGATGTTCTACTTATGGATCGCCAACAATGTCAGACCAAACGATGATGGCTTTTGATACAATTAAAATTGGACCAGGAGATTCAGCTCGTTCGCATACCCCTGATGAATATATTTTAATTTCAGAAATAGAACACGGAATTGATCGTTACATCAAATTATTAAAAGATTTCAATTTCTAATAAATAGATTTTAAAAAGGCGAATCGTAAGATTCGCCTTTTATTTTAAACAAAAAAAAATGGATATCAAATTGATATCCATTTTTTATATGATTACATCTGTTGGAAACGAACAGGGATATTAAAGTTTAAGATCGCTGGTCTACCATCATCTGATTCTGCAGGTTTAATTGTTTTACCTCTTCTTTGTTGTTTTTGCGTAATACGCTCTAAAGCTTTTTTAGCTTCAGGACCTAATTTCGCATCACCTTGTGGAGAGATTTTTACAATGTGTCCTTGTGTGTTGATTTGGAAGTTTAATTTAGCTACTGCATTAGTGATACCATCACGTTCTGCAATTTCAGCGAAATCTGCTAATTCATCTCCAATATCAGCACTTAAACGTTTAGACATACAATCAATTGCTTGTTGTTTACCTTTAGCTGCGTCTTTCTCACATCCTGGGTAAACTGCCATTACAGTTGCTGAACGAGCAGTTACTGTAGCTGGAGCAGCTGGTTTGTTGCTGTCACTATCGTTTTTAGGAGCTTGTGTTGTATTTTTAGGAGCCTCAGGATTTAAGTTAACTGGTCCACCACCAGTTTGTCCTGCTGACTCTTTACCTTCACGTTTTTCAAAAGATAAATCTTTACCTTTTAAATCTTCCGTTGGAGGAACCGTTTCCTGAACTTTAGGTTCTGGTTTTGGTTCTGGCATCACGAATTTCTCTTGTGCCGTTTCCTCTTGGTAGTGATTTTGTTCTGGTTCTG
This sequence comes from Faecalibacter macacae, assembly GCF_003687725.1. Classification (GTDB taxonomy): domain Bacteria; phylum Bacteroidota; class Bacteroidia; order Flavobacteriales; family Weeksellaceae; genus Empedobacter; species Empedobacter macacae. The sequence continues at coordinate 49,308 of NZ_RDOJ01000018.1, read as the reverse complement.
GTTCCGGCTCTTCCGGTTCTGGTTCTACTTCTTCTGGTTCTTCTACTTCAGGGATATCAATCTGAGATAAATCTACTTCAACAGAAATATCTTCATTTTTATTTCCTCCTGCTAAATCAGAAACAGAGAAAAGAATTCCACCAACCATCAATAAAATGATAAGACCTCCACGTAAAAGAGCGCGTAATAAAGAGTTTTTCTCAGTCATACGTAAATCGTACGCCCCATACTCTTTATTTCTGTTCTCGAATACGATATCGTCTAAAGATTTTATATTCTTATTGTTATCTGACATTTTAAAATTTCTTTTTTAATTAATCAATCTACGTTATTTACCTACTTTCTCGTCTAATGCAGCTTGCTCGTAAGGAGCTACTTCAACGATACCATATTTAGTAGATTTCGTAATTTCCATTTCATCTAAAACGTCAACTAAGTTTTTATAACTTGCTCCGTCTGTTGGTTTAATGATAACAGTAAACATTTCTTTTTGAGGTGCTTTCGCATAAGCATCAGTGATGGCTTTACGAATACCTTCAGCAGAATAATCTGTTTCATTTAAATCAGCTGCAGTTAAAGTTTGGTCCTTTTGATGCCAGAAGATTTTTCCTTCTTTTCCTAATACAACAGATAATGAGTTACGTAAATCAATTTCTGGTTTTACTTGTTTCTCAACCTGTTCATTTAATTTCGGAGGCATATTTAAGTTCATCACGTTCGGTTTGATTTGCGTCGCTGCGAACATAAAGAAAGTAATTAATAAGAAACCTAAGTCAACTAACGGTGCCATATCAACTTTCGTTGACTGCTTCTTGGAACGGACTTTTTTTCCGTCGCCACTATCGGCTGATGTATCTATTTGCGCCATTTCTTAAACTTCTTTTAATTATTCTTGTGATGTGATTAACTGAAACTTGTTCATGTTTTTCTCTTGCAATTGTTTGATTAAAGTCTTAAATTGTTTGTATTCAGATGCTTCATCACCTTTAATTGCTAAGAATAAATCAGGATTTGTTTCTTTTGCTTCAAAAATCCAATCAACTAATTCCACTTTAGCTCCACCAATAGTATCTAATGGAACACCTGGGTTATATGTTGCTTGTTTGTCCGCTGGAAGATTTAAGAATTGTCTCATTTCTGCCATTGGAACTCCAAATTCTGGTAAACTTTTGAATGCTTTCTTTTCAGCGTCTGTGAACTTAACACCATATTTCTCACCCATTCTTTCAAGAGCTGGAATTCTATCGTCTTCTTCGAAAGACATCAAGAAATTTCCTTTTCCATCAATTTTAGCGATCATCATGTTTTCTTCCGCCATTTTTTCGTTAGAAACAGATGTAGGAGTAACTACTGCTACAGTTTCTGGCTCACGGAAGTTAGATGTTAAGATAAAGAAAGATAACAAAAGCCAAGCCATGTCAGACATAGCTGTTAAGTCCATCGAAGGACCTCTTCTTTTCGGTTTTACTCTTGCCATTTTTCTCTGTATTTATATTAATATTCTAATTTGCTTTACTAAATCTCAAAGTGTAAACTTTGTGTCGATTTGTTGAATATTAATTGTGAGCAGAGAAAGATTGTTGGATACTCATACCTACTTCGTCAATTTTGAATGTTAAATCATCAATTTTAGAAGTAAAGAAAGCGTATGCCATAATTGCGAATGCAGATGCACCAATACCAATACCTGTGTTAATTAAGGCTTCCGCGATACCTACAGATAATGTAGCTGAATCCACAGATCCTCCACCTTCTCCTAATGCGAAGAAAGATTTAATCATACCTAATACTGTTCCCATTAAGGCAATTAATGTACCTACAGAAGCAATAGTAGAGATAATTGTCATATTTTTCTCTAAAGTTGGCATTTCTAAAGTAGTTGCCTCTTCTAAAGTTTTAGATAATTGCGCTAATTTTTGCTCTTTGTTTAAAGTTGTATCGTTTTCTAACGCTTTGTAAGTTGTTAAACCTTCTTTAACTACGTTACCGATAGAACCTTTTTGTTTGTCACATAATTCTAACGCTTTGTTAATTTCGTTTTTGTTTAATAATGCACGGATGTCATTTACAAATTTATCAGCACTTCCTGTTCCTTTCGCTTTGTTTAAAACGATAGCACGGTCAATTGAGAAAACAATTACCATAAAGAAGAATGAGATTAAGAATGGGATAATTACCCCTCCTTTAAAAATGATTCCTAACATGTTTAATGGGTGACCTTTAGCAGTGTCTCCTCCTTCGAAGTTTCCTTCAGCTCCAAATACACCGTAAAAAAGCCCCATTGCAGCGATGATTAATACGATAATAGTAATAACAGGATTTATACCTCCTTTTTTACCTTTAGCTGGTACTGATACATTCTTTTCCATTTACTAATTCTTTTAAATATTATGATTTTTATTAATGTGGGTGTAAATTAAGTGAAAATATTTTAAATCATCTATATTTTTTATTCACATATCACGTTAAATTTATAATAAATATGATTTTATATTCAATTATTATGAGAATGATAATGTGGTTAAATTATATGTATATTCGCTTTATTTTCATTTAAAATACTGATGTTTAATTATCTAAACATCTAATTTAGTTCTTTTTTCTATATGTTGTGTTTTTTAATTATTAGTTTTTAAAAAATATTTTATAATTAAATATTTTATCAGGAATTTTGTACTTCTTTAAATTAATCCCATGAAAGTTTGTATTGCAGAGAAACCAAGTGTTGCTAAAGATATCGCAAAAGTGATAGGAGCTCATCAAAAAAAAGATGGTTACTATGAAGGTAACGGGTATCAAGTGACATGGACTTTTGGGCATTTATGTACTTTAAAAGAACCTCAGGATTATGCGCCTGAATGGAAAAGTTGGGATTTAAACTATCTACCAATGATTCCATCATCCTTTGGTATTAAGGTGATAGAAAATGCAGGAGTAAAAAAACAGTTTAGAATAATTCAAGGTTTAGTAACTAATGATGCTGTAGAAGAAGTGATTAACTGTGGCGATGCTGGGCAGGAAGGAGAATTAATACAACGTTGGGTTTTATTAAAAGCTAAAAGTAAAGCACCATTACGCCGTTTATGGATTTCTTCATTAACTGAAGAAGCTATCAAAGAAGGTTTTGCTAATTTACGTTTAGGTGCGCAATACGAAAACCTTTTCGCAGCAGGGCAAGCTCGAGCAATTGGTGATTGGTTATTGGGTATGAATGCTACTCGTTTATTTACAAAGAAATTTGCTCCACCCAAAACAGTTTTATCTATAGGTCGTGTACAAACGCCAACTTTAGCGATGATTGTCAAACGACAGAAAGAAATCGACGCATTTAATTCTGAGGAGTACTGGGAATTAAAGACTATATATAAGTCAGTAGAATTTACGGCTGATATTCCACGTTTAAAATCAGAAGATAAAGCGCAAAGTGGTTTATCTTTTATTAATGATAGAGAGTTTGAGATTATCAACTTCGAAATTAAAGAAGGTAAAGAAAAAAATCCACGGTTATTTGATTTAACATCGTTACAAGTAGAAGCGAATAAGAAATATGCATATTCGGCAGAGAATACTTTAAAATATATTCAAAGTTTATATGAGAAGAAGTTTGTGACTTATCCGCGTGTAGATACAACTTATTTATCAGAAGATATTTATCCAAAAGTTCCGGGCATTTTACAGAAATTAGTTGCTTATCAACCATTGGTTGCTCCTTTATTAATGAAACCGATTCCGAAATCGAAAGCAGTTTTTGATGATGCTAAAGTAACGGATCACCATGCTATTATTCCAACAGAAATCTTCCCGCAAGGTTTAAATTTAGATGAAAAACGAATTTATGATTTAGTTGCTCGTCGATTTATTGCTGTTTTTTACCCAGAATGTAAAGTAGCCAACACGAATGTGGAGGGAAAAGTAGAGAATAATGGGAAAGATGGTAATTTATCGGCAATTAATTTTAAAGCATCTGGAAAGCAGATTCTTGAAATGGGTTGGAGAGAAGTTTACGCCAAAGACAAACAAGACGATAAAAAAGATGAGGAAGAAAAACTAATGCCAATTTTTACGATTGGTGAAAAAGGTCCTCATGAGCCATTTATCCATAAAGGAAAAACGACACCTCCAAAATTTTATTCAGAAGCAACTTTATTGCGTGCCATGGAAACAGCTGGACGACAAGTTGATGATGAAGAAATGCGCGAGTTAATGAAAGACAATGGAATAGGTCGTCCTTCAACACGTGCCAATATTATTGAAACGCTTTTTAAACGTAAGTACATCGAAAAGAAAAAACGTAATATTATTGCGACTCAAACGGGTATTGATTTGATTGATATGATTCAGGACGAATTACTAAAATCACCTGAATTGACAGGTGTTTGGGAACGTAAATTGCGTTTGATGGAAAAAGGTGAATATGAATTAGAAACCTTTAAGCAAGAATTGATTTTGATGGTAACTGAATTAACAAATTCTGTGAAGAAAAGTTATTTCCGTCCAATTGCTTCGCATACTACGAAAACGGTTGCGGAGAAAACGGTAAAACCTAAAAAGGAAAAAGAGAAAATCGTTATCGAAGATTCCACTTGTCCTAAATGTAAGGAGCATAAAATAATGAAAGGTAAAACGGCTTATGGTTGCGCTAACTTTAAGGCATGTGGTTTTATGATTCCATTTGAAATTGGTGGAAAGAAGTTAACTGACAACCAAATTCATCAATTATTAACGAAACAGAAAACAACTAAAATTAAAGGTTTTGTAGATGCAAATACGAACGAAAAATTTGATGCTAAGTTGATTTTAGATACGATGTTTAAATTAGATTTTGAACGATAATTAATTATAATATTCGTTCAAAACTCTAAGATGTGCTTTAATACGATCTTTTAAAATTTGAGGTTCAATTATTTTAATAAATTTACCCATTGATAATATTTCGCTGATAAAATCTGTTGTGATGTAGACCTTTAGTCCAAACACCATTTTATCAGCTGTTTTTTTAATTACTTTTTGAGAACTGTGCAGCGGTAGAGTTTCTAGATATGCGCCTTGTTTTAAATCTACTTCTAATTGAACATCAAAAGGTTCCTCAGAATTTGGCGCAATAATTCCGAAACAATGTTGATATTTTTCATCGTAATCAAATTCAATTTTTTTTCCAATTCGTTCATCAGAAATCAAAACTTTAGACATACGTTCAATTCCAAAGTTTTTAATTAAATTTTGTTCTTCCGCAATTAGATACCAACGATTATTGAATTCTTTAATTGCAATTGGATTTACTTTACGTGAAGATTCTTCAGTTTCTCCAAATTTTAAGTAACTAAATTCTAATTTTCGTTTCTTTTGAATTGCTTGAATTATATCTGGCAAATATTCGGCACGTTTTGGCTGACGTTTTTCTAAATAAACTACATTATCTAATGAGTTAGTTAGTTTTAATGCAGAAAAGCTATTTATTTCTTCGATTGTTTTTAAAAATAAATCAGAAGAATAGTCGTCTTGTTCGATATGATAACCTTTGTTCGATCGGCTATATACAATATCAATTCCAAGAATTGTTCTAATCTCACGGATGTCTCTTTGTAAAGTTCTTTTAGAAAAATTAAATTCTAGCGTATCATCATAGATTTGCATCATCTCGAATTGATCTTCTAAAAAAGAAGATAAATCTTCGAATGAACAATATTTTTGTTGAGATAATTTTCTTACAATATTAAAGTAACGCGCGATATATCCTTGTTTTGACATTGATTTCTGCTTTGAAACAAATTTAAAGAAATTAAAGTAAAAAAAAAGTAGTACCCAATTTTTGAGTACTACTTGAAAATAGTGTGGAATAAGAATGATAGTTAAACTATTCTACTTTTATATCTTTTTGGATAATTTCTGATTTATTTTCTTGATTCGAATTGGCTTGGTCTGAATCTACTTTCTTAATAAAGTCAGATAATGTCGAAACGATTTCTTTGTTAGATGATGAATCGTTTTTCGTTTCGATACTTACGAACAATGCTGGTGTTGCGTTATCTTGTACGTATTCCGAATCTGCTTGAAATACACCTTCGTTTTTAATAACAGCTTCGTTAAAAGAACTTGTTAATTCTTTTGCTGAAGTAAGTGAATGCTCAAAATGTTTATTTCCTTTAAAAACGACTGCTGTAACTGCATTATTCCCTTTTTCAGAATTTTTGAAATTTAGCGTTAATACAACATCTGGTTTTATACTGTCTAGTAAGACTTGCTTTTTATTTTCGTCTAATCCGCTTGTAATTTGCTTCCAATCTAAAACTTTAACTTCTTCTGTTTGGTTAATCGAATCAATAGACTTTTTAAATGAATCAGTTAAGTTTTGATTGTTTGTTGTTTCAATGTTATCAACAATATCAATAATTACAACTTTTGGATCTTTATCATCTAAAGAGGTAAATGAGAAGGAGACGATTCCTGCGATTGCTAACGCAGTTGATTTAATTAATGTTTTCATATGTTTCTTTTTTAGTTTATAACTAAGTATTTAAAAACATGAATTATTCCGTTAAATCTTAATTAATGACAAAAAATGTTATAATTATCTAAAAAAAAAGCACGCCTATTGGCATGCTTTCGAATATTTTAAAAGAGATGAAATATTTTATTTTACGATAGAGTTGAAGTAATCTTCTACTTTTTCTTTACCAGCTTCGTCAATGTTACTGTGTAATGCATCGTAAATAATTTCTAACTCGTCTTCAGAATATTGCTGTAAGATTGGTGTAGATAATTCTAAAAATCTTTCAATAGGTTCTAAGGCACGAGAACGTAAAAATTTTTCGTCTGTGTTTTTAACTTTGATGTAAATTTCTTTCAATAAATGAAACTGCTCTTTTGCTAATTCAAATTCTTCGACAGTAATTAAAGTAATCATGTAATGAAGAATTAATTGTACAGAAGGCATGTTTTTTTGTGTACCGTGGTGTGTATATTTTTCTAAAGCAACCTCAAAAAGAGCTTTACTACGGTCAAAGTTTTTATTTAATGCAGCAGAAATAACAGCATTAAAGTAATCATCAGAATTCGTAGAATTTATAGTTAAATCATAAAAAGCTTCATCTGCATTTGCATGGTCTTGCTTGCTGTAATAAGATAAAGCTATTAATTTTTTTGCATCGTATAATTGCTTAGGATCATTTGTGTCTAATAATCCTTTACAAATGTTAATACACATATCGAATGCTCCTTGACTAAACAAATCACGTGCAGAATTTAAAATTGAATTCGTAGCGTGTTTTTCATATGCTCTTTCATACATCTCACGGCGGGCGCGTAAGACATCATCGTACGTGATATAATCGTAGTTGATATTCATTTCTTAATGTGTTATGTTTTTTAAGGTCTCTAAAATAATAAAAACACTTCGTAAAATACGATATTATTGGTCCTTTTTTATTAAATGTTTGATGACAGTTTCTGCAGCATGTAATCCAAATAATGCAGGCATCCAACTATTCGTACCGTAAAAAGATTTTTTAAAGTTAGTTCCGTCCGTTAATTTAACTGAACTTTCATCTGGAACCTCAGTAGAAAAAACAGCTTTTACACCTTTAGAAATTCCAGCTTTTTTTAATCTCTTACGAACATTTTTAGCTAAAGGACAAACATCAGTTTTACTAATATCTTTAACTTGAACTTTGCTTGCTAAAAATTTTCCACCAGCTCCCATGTTACTAACAACTTTAATCTTTTTGCGCTTTGCTGCAATAATTAAGTTTAATTTTGGAGTAACCGAGTCAATACAATCCATCACATAGTCAAAATCTTCTGTAACTATTTCGTGTGTACGCTCTGGCGATAAAAATTCGTTGATACGAGTTAATTCTAATTCAGGATTAATATCCATTAAACGATCACCAACTACATCTACTTTATTCATTCCAACAGTAGAATGTAAAGCAGGTAATTGGCGATTAATGTTTGTAATGTCAACAGTGTCGCCATCTACAATTGTCATTTTACCAACTCCAGCACGAGCGATAAATTCTGCTGCAAACGATCCAACACCTCCTAAACCTACAACTAAAACGTTAGAATTTTTAAGGTTTTTTAAACCTTCTTCTTTAAATAATAACTCAGCTCTTTCTTGCCAAATTGCCATATGATAAATTTATTTTTTCTTACTTATTTTTTGAAAATACGATTGAAATTATTCTGAATAATATTCTGAATTTCATCAACAGACGTATTTCTAATTTCTGCTGCTTTCGAGTATATTTCTTCAATAGGGATTTGACTGTCATCATTTTCTAAAAAGAAATTTTCTTGCGAAAGGTTTGCAAATATAGTTTGTAAGTTTGGGTTTTGAAGTAAATTTTTTCCAAATGAAAGCAAGCAATTATTACTTATAATTTGTTGTGCTAATTGTTGATTTTTATTAAATCCATGAAAAATAAAAGGAACTGTCAATTTCATTTCATTTCGGATATGTAAAATTTCTTGATAAGCACGTACGCAATGTATAATAACCGGAATTTGATGCTGTTCTGCAATTTTAAGTTGATCTTTAAAAACTTTGGTTTGGGTTTCTAAATCTATAGGTGTTATTTTATCTAACCCAATTTCTCCAATTGCTAAACATTTTTCATCAAGAAGATGATGTTCTATTGTTAATAAATCTTTTTCAAGAGTTGATTGATCGATAAAAATAGGATGAATTCCAATTGAGTAATACGCATCGTTTTCTATAAAATTCCAAGGATATTGATTGTAAATGTCCAGAATTTTTTTAGAAGAATTTGTAAGATGATGTGTATGTGTATTGATTAACATCTACCAAAAATAATATTTTTATAAATACTTTTATAAGCTAGAAAGAGGAATAAAATTTGCGGCTATTAAATTATGAACTCAACAACTGAAGTAACACCAAAAATGTTGAAATTTTTGCCATGGTTAGCAGCTATGGCTATTTTTATGCATGCGTTGGATATTACGATTTTAAATACCTCATTGCCATCAATTGCGAAAGATTTAGGAAAATCGCCGTTAGAAATTCAATCCATTATAGTGGCTTATTCTGTAACTGTTGCGTTATTAATTCCACTCAGTGGTTGGTTATCGGATAAATATGGAACAAAAAAAATATTTCAATTAGCAATATTGGTTTTTACGTTAGGATCGGTGCTTTGTACATTTTCTACCTCATTAACATCTTTAATTATTTCAAGAGTAATTCAGGCAGTTGGAGGAGCGATGATGGTTCCGGTTTCGCGATTAGCTATTTTATATGCTTATCCCAAAAAAGAATTATTAAAAGTAATCAACTTTATTACAATTCCTGGTTTAATAGGACCTTTATTAGGACCAACAATAGGAGGTGTTTTGGTTGAAACTTTGTCGTGGCATTGGATTTTTTTAGTTAATATTCCATTCGGAATTATCGCCTTATGGATGACGAGTTTTGCAATTCCTAATTTCACCAATAAAGTATTTAAATTTGATATGATGGGATTGATTCTCTTTTCAGGAGCAGTGATTGTAATCACTCTGATGATGGAATTGGTTTCTTCTCATGGGATTAGTTGGTTATCAATATTAATTCTTTCGGTTATAGCTTTGATTTTGATTGTCTTTTATGTTTATCATGCAAGAAAAAAGAAACATCCTTTGATTGATTTGAATTTATTCAATATTAGAACTTTAAAAATTGGTATTATTGGGAATTTAATTACCCGATTAGGAATCGGAGGAATACCGTTTTTAATTCCGTTATTGCTACAAGTAGGGTATGGTTACACAGCGACAGTTGCAGGATTGATGATGATTCCGGCAGCAGCGAGTAACATAATTGCAAAATCTTTTGCTGTGCCAATTGTTAATAAATTTGGTTATCGTAATACATTAATTGGTAATACAATTATTTTAGGAATAATCATCTGTTCATTTGCTTTATTAAATTCAGAAACATCAATTACTTATTTGATTCCTTTAATGGTTTTAAATGGATTTTTTAGTTCTATTCAGTTTACCGCGATGAATACATTGTCACTTGCTGATTTGGATGAAAATACTTCAAGCGAAGGAAATAGTTTACTTTCTGTCACGCAACAATTATCACTAACTTTTGGGATATCTGTAGCGGCTTTGGTTTTAGGTATATTTAGAAAATTAGATTTTATAACGAATGGTGTCGATGTCCAAGCCTTTCGATATTCGTTTTTAACTTTAGGAATTTTAACTATTTTATCAACCTATATTTTCTTTTTGTTAAAAGCAAATGATGGTTCGTCAATGTCTGGAAAGATAGAAGAATAACAAAAAGGAGCTTATCAAAATGATAAGCTCCTTTTTGTTTTATTTAATTGTAAAAGTGATGTCTTAGTTCACCTTTTAAATTTGATTCGTATTGTGTGCGGAATTCATCTCTGGATAAATCTTGACCAAGTAGATAAATTGCTTTTGTAATGGCAGCTTCCATCGTTAAATCATAACTAGAAATTGCACCCATTTCTAACAACGCATCACTTGTTGCATAACGACCAATTTCTACCATTCCGCCTGAACATTGCGTATTAATAATTAAATGAATTCCTTGATTTACTTTTTCTTGTAATAAATCGATAAACCATTGATCGGTAAAAATATTTCCAGTCCCAAATGCTTCAATAATAAAAGCTTTTGTACAAGGAGCATTTAAAACACTTTCGATAAAACAACGATTCATACCAGGAAAAATCTTTAAAACGCCAACATCAGCACAAAGATTTTTATTGAATGATAAAGAACCAGTTATTTCTTTGTCTAATAATAAATTTTCTTTGATTTCTAGATGTACACCAGAAACACCAACGATTGGATAATTTGGAGACTCGAAAGCATCAAAGTTTTCAGCATTGATTTTTGTAGCTCTGTTCGCTCTAAATAATTTATACTCGAAGTAGATGCAAACTTCTTGAATAATAGGTTTATCATTCTTTTTGATTGCAGCTAATTGAATGGATGTAATTAAATTTTCTTTGGCATCAGTTCGTAAATCACCAATTGGTAATTGCGATCCAGTAAAGATGATAGGCTTCTCTAAATTTTCAACCATAAAACTTAATGCAGAAGCTGTATAAGCCATTGTATCAGTTCCATGTAAAACGACAAATCCATCATAATCGTTGTATTTATCTTCAATAGTATTAGCAATTTCAATCCAATATTCAGGTTTCATATCAGAAGAATCAATCGGTGTTTCAAAACTGTGATATTCAATTTTACAATCGATTAATGATAATTCAGGAATTTGTTTTATCAAATTATCAAAATTGAATGGTTTTAATGATTGGTCTCCATAATCTTTTGCCATTCCGATAGTTCCACCAGTATATACTAATAAAATTTTTGTTTGCATGTAGTCTGAAAATATGTATAAAAGTAATTATTAAAAAAAATCTGTACAACAATATTAACATTGTATGAAATTTGATTAAATTGTTTTTTGAAATAAGATTAATACATCAAGATTTAAAACAATGAGATATTTAGCTTTAGCAGTTTCGCTATTTTTTTCAGGAGTTAGTTTTGCACAAGAAAATGAAGGATTGTTTGCCGTGGAATATGAAATGAATGGAAGACAAATGAATTCGTATGCCTATTCGGTAGAAAATTGTTCGCAAACAACTGTTCATAATACTTGGCAAAACTGGGTATTAAACAAAGCGGGATCGTTTAATATTTTAAAGAAAAATGAAGCAAATAATCTTCAGTTTAAAAACTCTCAGGATAGTTATAAAATTATTTTAAGTATTGTTGAAGATTCGCCAACAAAGTTAACTTTGATTAATACATTACAAGATCAAAATGGAATGTATTTTTCTGAAAACAATCCAGATTATAATGAAATTTACGAGAAATTAAGAGATTTATCTTATCAATCAAGAAGAGCTTGTGTACGTAATAATTTGAGAGTTGCTAATGAATCTATGATTAGATTGAGTAAACAAAATGTAGAATTACAAACAAAGAAAGGTTCGTCTATAAAATCTTACTTAAAATCGAATAACGAATTATTAAAACTAGAGAATAAAAGAACTTTAGTTGGTGAAAAGTTAGAATTGATAGAAAATCAATTGGAGCGCGCTTCTGATGATAAACAAATTGATGTTTTGATGAAAAAGAAGACGAAGGAAGTGAATAAGTTTAAAACTTTGGAAGATAAAATTCAGGTTTTAACTGGTAAAGTAACAATGGCTGAAGAATATAATAACGTTTTAGATGGCCAAATAGATGTGGTTACATCGCAGTTACAAACACAAAGATCAGCAATTGATAATCTTAAATCAAAATTTGAATCTATAGAGCGTTAATAATTAGAAAAAAATCCTATATTTATAGTAACCAATATTTTAATTACATATTAACTACAAAAAAATAAAACTATGGGATTATTCTCTTTTATTAAAAACGCAGGAGAAAAAATTTTTGGAGGAGCAGATACTCCAGAAGAAAAAGCAGCTAAAGTGAAAGAACACGTAGCAAAATTTAATTTTGATTTATCTAATGTTTCTTTTTCAGCAAATGGAGATACTATTGTAGTTTCTGGACAAGCTTTAAATATTGATGAAAAACAAAAAATTTTAGCAACAGCTGGTAACGTTGATGGAGTAGAAGGAGTAGAGGATCAATTAACTTTAAAAACACCATTAAAAATTGAAATTCCAGATATTGCAGTTACTATGTATACTGTAAAAAGTGGAGATTCATTATCTAAAATTGCAAAAGAAGTTTATGGAGATCCAATGAAATATCCTGTTATTTTTGATGCAAATAAGCCAATGTTGTCTGATCCAGATAAAATTTATCCAGGACAAGTGTTATACATTCCGCAAGGATAGATTATAGAAAAATATAATTGTTAATAAAAAAGCTCTTCAATAACATGTTTTGGAGAGCTTTTTGTAATATATTAGCTTTAATAATATCATATTATAACTACATATGAAGTAATTTTACTAATTAGTATCACAACAAAATTTTAATGTATTATTCATTGCATAATGAATATATTAGACTTATTGTGATAAAGTTATAAATTCGTATTAATTAAATATTAGAATATTTATGAAAGTTTCAATTTTCCCACTAGTGTTAATCGCTGGGACAACTATGTTTAGTTGTGTGAGTCAAAAAAAGTATGACGAGTTATCAAACCGTTTTAATTCAGTTTATTCTGAAAACCAAGGATGTCAAACTGAATTAGCTGTAGCTAAATCTAAATTAGCTAATTTCGAGAACTCAAATAATCAATTCGAAAACACAGTTTCTAGCGAACGTGCACAAGTACGTGAATTACAAAAGGCTTTATCGAATTGTATTGAAGGTGGTAACAAAAATGTTGCTGAATTAGTAAAAGAAATTAACGAATCAAATAAATACATCAAGCATTTAGTTAATACTAAAAATAAGTCTGATAGTTTAAACATGGTTTTAACGAACAATTTAACTCGTTCTTTATCTCGTGAAGAAACTAAGGATGTTGATGTACAAGTATTAAAAGGTGTGGTTTATATTTCGTTATCAGATAACATGTTATACAAATCTGGTTCTTACGAAATTTCTCCAGCAGCTGGTGAGACTTTAAGTAAAATTGCAAAGATTATTAATGATTACAGAGATTACGATGTATTAATTGAAGGTAATACAGATAATGTGCCTATTAATAAAACTAATATCCGTAATAACTGGGATTTATCTGCATTACGTGCTTCATCTGTAGTACAAGCATTACAAAACCAATATGGTGTTGATGGAAAACGTATGACAGCTGGTGGACGTGGTGAATACAACCCATTAACTTCTAACGCATCAGAAGATGGACGTTCAAAAAACCGTCGTACACAAATTATTATCTTACCTAAGTTAGATCAATTTATGGAATTAATTGGTCAAGCTCCAAAAGATTAATGATTTCATAAAAATAGAATTTTATTTTTCTTTATAAATGTTAAAAGCCACTGAAAAGTGGCTTTTTTCGTATCTTTAGGCTTCATAAATTTTTAAACAATTATTTTTCAGCCAATGGAATTGTATTACTCTTTTTCTGCTTTGATTGTGCTTGCCTCGATTTTTGCTTACGTTAATCTGCGGTTTTTGAAACTTCCGGGAACAATCGGAATTATGATTATCGCTATGTTAGTTTCTGTTGTTATTCGTTTACTAGGAGATCAATTTTTTCCTGATGCAACTAAGGAATTGTACGAATTATTTACCGATTTAGATTTTAATGAAATCTTAATGGGTGCAATGCTTAATTTTTTATTATTTGCTGGGGCGCTCCATGTTAAGTTTAGTGATCTGAAAGATCAAAAATGGGCGATTATGACCTATGCAACTATTAGTGTTGTATTATCTGCATTTATAGTTTCTGGAATTTTGTATTACTTAGCACCTTATTTCGGAATTAACATTCCTTACATCTACTGTTTGTTATTTGGTACATTAATTTCACCAACAGATCCAATCGTTGTCTTAGGAATTTTAAAACAAGCTAAAGTCCCTAAATCAATTGAAACTAAGATTACAGGAGAATCTTTGTTTAATGATGGGGTTGCGGTAGTTATGTTTGCAGTTGTTTTACAAATTGCAACGAATCCAAACTTTGATGCTAATTTTGTTTCAGTTTCTAAATTATTTTTATTAGAAGCAGTCGGTGGAATTGCTTTAGGAGCATTCTTAGGATTAACAGCATCTAATTTAATGAAGAAGATAGATGACTATAAAGTTTCTGTTTTAATGACATTAGCTATTGTAATGGGAGGTTTCTTAATTGCAAAAGAAACGCATGTTTCTTCTCCATTAGCTATGGTAATTGCTGGTCTAATTATCGGGAATTATGGTAAATCGGTTGCAATGTCTAAAGAAACACAAGATTACTTAGGTAAATTTTGGGAGTTAATCGATGAGATTATGAATGCTATTTTATTCTTATTCATTGGATTCGAATTATTATTAATTGACGATTTATTAGATCAGATTTTATTAGGTGTAGCATCTATTTTTATTGTGTTATTCTCTCGTTTCTTATCAATTTTAATTCCTTTCAAGACATTGTTAAGAAGAAATCCATATTCTAAAGGTTCTCTACCAGTAATGGTTTGGGGAGGGATTAGAGGAGGTGTTTCAATTGCACTTGTAATGTCTTTGCCTAATGGTGAATGGAAAGATTTATTATTAGAAATCACATATATTGTCGTATTATTCTCAATTGTTGTACAAGGGTTAACAGTAGGAAAAGTAGCAAATAAACTTTTAAAAGATGATTCTGGTGAAGAATCTGAAGCAGAAACTTCACATTAGATAAAATAAAAAAGGCGAACCAATTGGTTCGCCTTTTTTATTTATATATTCTTCTCTTAGTTTTTAAACTTTAATAAAAGCATATTTCCTTTGTAAAAATATAATTCGTTTCCTTTGATTTCGTAACGATCAACAGATTTTAAAATACTTGTGAATGATTCTTCAGTTTTATTAGATGGACAAAGTATCTTTGTTCCTCCAATCAAATCAAATTTAATAGAAGAACCATTTAAAACACCTTCGGAAAATATTTGATTACATCCTGCATAACCATTTAATTTACCATCTTCAGTAATTGTTATATGTACATTATCTCCGTTAAAACCTTTTACGATTTCGTCTTCCTCAACTAAATTCCATTGTGTATCTGTTAATGAAGATTTACTTTTAGATAATACGTTATAGCCTGTTGATGCACCTGTTGATGTAGAACAAGCAGTTAATAGTAAACCTGATAAAGCGAAAACTGATAATACTTTTACTAATTTCATAAGCTTATATTTTATCTCAATTCAGCATTGAATTGTGTTTGGTAAACTTTGATTAATTTATTCATTACTCCATCAATTTCTTGATCGCTTAATGTTTTATTTTCATCCTGAATGATGAAGCTTAACGCGTATGATTTTTTACCTGCAGGTAATTTATCTCCTTCGTAAACGTCGAATAAATTAATATCTTTTAATAAGTTCGTTTTAACTGTACGAGCTGCATTATATAATTCTTCATATTTAACTGTATTATCTAATAATAAAGCTAAGTCACGACGAGACGATGGGAATTTAGCAATATCTTGGTATGTTAATTTTTGCTCATTAGCTAAAGTAAGAATCGCATCCCAATCTAATTGTGCGTAAAATACTTCTTGACTAACACCAATTTTCTTCGCTAATTTTTTATTGATGATTCCAACAGTTCCTAAAGAAACTTCGTTGTGGAAAACTTCAATTCCATCTGTGTAATTATCGTTATTAGCTGCTTTTTCAGCAGTGATTTCGATTTTTAAACGAACAAATAATTGTTGTACTAAACCTTTTAAATCTGCAAAAGAAGCTTTACGTAAGTTTCCTGTCCAAGATTCAGAAGTGTAGTTACCAGATAATGTAATTGCTAAACATCTTTTTTCTTCGTAAATACCATTTAATTTACGATAAATTTTTCCGAATTCGAATAATTTAACGTTTGTATTACGACGATTTACGTTGAATGCAACATTTTCTAATAATCCGTTTAATAATGTACGACGCATAACAGCTAAATCTGCTGATAATGGGTTTAACATTTCAACACTTTCTCCTTCTGGATAGAAGAATACATTTTCGTATTCTTTTTTAGTTAAAGAGTTGTTCATTGCTTCGTTGAAACCAGAAGCAGTTAATTGTCTTGCAACAAAATCTTCTGTTTTTTCAGGATCAATAGAAGTTGTAGGAACGTATGAGAATGAGAATTTAGAAGGAATCTCGATGTTATCGTATCCGTATATTCTTAAAATATCTTCGATGATATCTACCTCACGTTGTACGTCTACACGGTAAGCAGGAACTTCAATTGCTAATGTTCCTTCAGTTTCGTTTAAGATATTGATGTCTAATGCTGCTAAAATCGTTTTGATTGTTGCTTCAGGAATTTCAACACCTAATAATTCTTTAACTTTCGCTAAACGTAAATCGAATTTAAAGTTTTCGATTGTAGTTGGGTAAATATCTGTAATGTTAGAAGAGATTTCAGCATCTGCTAATTCTACTAACATCATTACAGCTTTCTTTAAAGCATCAACTGTAATTGTAGGATCAATTCCACGTTCGAAACGGAAAGAAGCATCCGTGTTTAAACCGTGCGCTTTTGCTCCTTTACGAATTGTTACAGGCTCGAAGTAAGCTGATTCTAAGAATACGTTTTTAGTAGTTTCTGAAATTCCAGAATCTTGTCCTCCAAAAACACCAGCCATACACATTGGCGCATTTTCGTTGCAGATCATTAATTCGTGACCTTTTAACGTACGCTCAACTCCGTCTAATGTTGTAAATTTAGTTCCTTCAGTTAATTTCTGAACTTTAACTTTATTTCCTTCGATTTTATCAGCATCAAATGCGTGTAAAGGTTGCCCTAAATCGTGTAAAATAAAGTTTGTAATATCTACTACGTTGTTAATTGGCGATAAACCAATAGTACGTAATTTGTATTTTAACCAATCTGGCGATTCTTTAACCGTAACATTTTTTAAGTAAATCCCAGCGTAACGAGGTGCAGCTTCTGTGTCTACAACTTCGATAGCGATTGGATTTGCTCCAAAATCTGTTGTTGGATAAGTATCAACATTGTAAGAAGTGAAAGATCCGTTGATTTCACGCGCTTTGAAAGCAGCATATAAATCACGAGCAACACCGAAGTGAGACATAGCATCTGCACGGTTTGGTGTTAAACCAATTTCAATTAAATGATCTTCTTCTTCAACAAAAACTGTTGCTAATGGAGTTCCTGCAACTAAGGCATCGTCCAATACTAAAATTCCAGAATTATCTTCTCCGATTCCTAACTCTACTTCAGAGCAAATCATTCCGAAAGATTCTTCTCCACGAATTTTAGATTTTTTAATTTTAAAATCACCAGGGAAAACAGTCCCAATTGTTGCAACAGGTACAGTTTGTCCTGCAGCTACGTTTGGCGCACCACATACGATTTGCGTTGCTTGTCCGTCACCTAAGTCGATTTTAGTAACTTTTAATTTATCAGCATTTGGATGAGGTTGAGTTTCTAACACTTTACCAACCACTACTGTTTCTAAGTATTCTTTAGCTCCACCTACTTTTTCTACACCTTCAACTTCAAGTCCGATATTTGTTAATACCGCTGAAATTTCGTCTAAAGAAACTTCAGTATCGATGTAGGTTTTAAGCCAATTATATGAAATTTTCATTGTTATTTGAAAAAAAGATTTTTATCTGTTTGATTATGCGTTTAACATTACAGGCATAACTAACATTAAGATTTCTTCACCATCTTCTAAACCATCAACTGGTTTAATGATTCCGGCACGATTAGGTTCAGACATTTCTAATGTAATCTCGTCTGATTGTAAATTGTTTAACATCTCAATTAAAAAACGAGAGTTGAAACCAATTTGTAAATCTGTACCGTTGTAATCGCAAGGTAAACGTTCTTCTGCTTTGTTAGCGAAGTCTACGTCTTCTGCTGAAATCGTTAATGAGTTTCCAATTAATTTTAAACGAACTTGATTTGTTGTTTTGTTAGAGAAAATTGCCACACGTTTTAACGATGTTAAGAATAAGTTTCTGTTAATTGTTAATACGTTTGGATTTTCTTTTGGGATTACCGCTTCATAATTTGGGTACTTTCCGTCGATTAAACGACAAGTTAAAACGATGTTTTGGAAAGAGAAACGAGTATTTGTTTTGTTGTATTCGATTGTTACATCATCATTATTTCCTCCTAAAATATTCTTTAATAAGTTTAAAGGTTTTTTAGGCATAATGTATTCAGAAGTTCCAGCGTTTTCTAAACCTGTACGTGTGTATTTCACTAAACGGTGCGCATCAGTTGCAACAAAACGGAAAATATCATTATCTGCTTGAAAGAATACACCTGTCATAATTGGGCGTAATTCGTCGTTTCCAGTAGCAAAAATTGTTTTTACGATAGCTTCAGATAAAATGCTTGCACCAACTGTTGTATTGCTTGCATCTTCGATATCTGGAGTTTGAGGATATTCATTAGCATCTTCAAATGCTAACTGATAGTTTCCTTGTTCTGACACAATTTCTAACGTGTGACCTTCTTTTTGGATAAAAGTTAAAGGCTGTGCAGGGAAAGTTTTTAACGTATCAGTTAAGATTTTAGATGGAATTGCAATTTTTCCACTGTCGTTTGATTCAACTTCTAAAGTTGTTGAAATTGTAGTTTCTAAATCAGATCCAGTAATTGTTAATTGATTTCCGTCTAATTCAAATAAAAAATTATCAAGGATAGGTAATGTGTTATTCGAGTTGATAACACCACCAATTAAGTTAACATTTTTTAATAGCGTGTTGCTTGATACAATAAATTTCATAAGAGAAGAATATTTTCCTAAATATATCTAACAAATGTAAGAAATATCGAACGAATAAAATCGCTTGTTATACATTATTTATATAACGATTTATAAACATATTGTTAATCAATGGTTTAATAAATTGTAAATTATTCGAAAAATTAACTCAAAATCATCATCATTTTTAAAATTTCGTGCGCTAAATTTGTTATGAAATTTTACAATTAAATTAATGCTTTTGGATAGATAATTGAATATTTTACTAACATATAAAAATTTAACTATGAATATTGAATTAAAATTGAACGGAAATAATGGTGTTTTTGAATTAATAGATGATCAAAAATTTGCAGTAGGTGAATTAACTTTTTTATTGAGAGATAAAGAAATGATCATTAATCATACAGGAGTTAATCCAAATCTTAGAGGACAAGGATTGGCTGAAAAATTGGTTTTAAAAGCTGTAGATTATGCAAGAGAAAATCAGCTTAAAATTCGTCCATTTTGTTCATATGTTAGTGTTTATATTGGGAATCATCCAGAGGTGCAAGACGTAGTTTAGATTATGAATATAGAAAAAATTTTTGAGCATAATAAAGAATGGATTGATAAGCGTTTAGCTCAGAATCCATCGTATTTTGATGAGTTATCTTCAGGTCAAAATCCTGAAGTTTTGTATATCGGTTGTTCGGACAGTCGCGTAACAGCTGAAGAGTTATTAGGTGCCGAACCAGGAGAAGTTTTTGTACACAGAAATATTGCCAATATGGTAATTGGTTTGGATATGAATACTACTTCTGTTTTAGATTATGCTGTAGAGCATTTAAAAGTAAAGCATATTATTGTTTGTGGACACTACAATTGTGGAGGTATAAAATCAGCAATGATACCTAAAGATTTAGGAATCATGAATCCATGGTTACGCAATATTCGTGATGTTTATCGTTTACATGCGGATGAATTAAATGCGATTGAAAATGAAGGTATGCGATATAATCGTTTAGTTGAATTAAACGTACAAGAACAATGCGTAAATGCGGTTAAAAATCCTTTTGTACAAAGAGCTATGTTAAACGGTGGTTTAGTTGTTCATGGATGGGTTTTTGATTTGTTTTCAGGTCAAATTATTGATTTAAAACTTGATTTTGATAAAATTTTGAAAGACATTAAAGAAATTTACGACATCACAGAGTAATTCGATTTAAATATTTGGATTAAAATTTGTTAGTATTTAGTTAATTAACTTTAACCTAATATGATAATAAAAAAATGGATAAAAATATTGGGTATCGCTTTGGCATCAGTCATTGCGATACTTTTTGTTTTAGGTTATTTAATATCCTTTCTTATTCATCAACGACTTCCAGGTATTATTGCAGAGAAAAATGATACACCTTATAATTTTGTTTATAAAGATGTTAATTTTTCTATTTTAAAAAGTTCACTTTCGTTAAGTGATGTAGAAGTTTCACCCAAAGATTCAGCTACAATTAAAGACTCAATAGAAGTTACTGGTAAGGTAAAAGAGATAAATGTAGTTGGTGTAAATTTTATAAAACTCTTTAAAAATAAAGAGCTCGCTGCTTTAAAAATTCAAATTAAAGAGCCAAATGTAAATTATTATCAACCTACTAACAAAGCTAAGAAAGACACAACGCAAGTAAAAGTAGGTCAAAGTATAGATATTAATTCATTAGAGATTAAAGGTGGTAATTTTAATCTATTTTCTCCTACAGGAAATGATAAGTTAGCTAACATACAAAATATTAATATTGATTTTGACGGTATAAGATTCAATAAACGTACTGTCGAAAAGAAAATTCCTTTTCAATTTTCAAGTTTTAATATTGAGGTTGATACAATGGTTTTTAGAATGAATAATCATCAATACATGGTTTCAAGTCATGTAAAATGGAGCGATGAAGAATTAATTCTGAATGATTATAGATTAAAACCGATTCAGAAAAATGGAAAAAAATATGCACCTAATGGATCCGATGCAGATATTTTTGATATAGAATCTCCGAAATTAGTTTTAACCAATACCGATTGGGGTTTTGATAATCATGATAAACTCTACTTTAAATCTGATTTAATAAAATTTACAAATCCAACGATAAATATTATTTCGGCAAAACCTGCGAATAAAACAGTAAAACCGACTAAAAATATAAAGCAACCTGAAGCTGAATTAATCAACGTAAAACGTTTTGAGATTGAAAATGGAAGTATTAAAATGTGGTATCCTGACGCATCTAGGCCTCGTTTTTATATCAATAATGTAATTTGTAATATTGATGGAATTCGATTGAATTCGATCACAAGAACTTCAGAAATTCCGATAGATTATAAAACCTTTAAAATTAAACTTGATTCAATGTATTATGAGTTGAATGAAGTACAATACCTATGTGCATCTAAATTAGATTTTACAACGAAAAATTTGGTTTTACAAGATTTCAAAATGAAACCATTGATATCTAATCAACAATTTGTTCATAATAGAACTTCGTCCAATACATTATTAGATATCGAAGCTCCGATTTTACGAATGACGAATAATGAATGGGGATTTAATCAATCACAATTTTATTTTAAAACGAATGCAATTAAATTGGATGATGTAAATGTTAGAATCATCAATCAAAAAAATGAAAAAACGATAGCTAAAAAAGCTGAAAATGCTACCAAGAAATTTTTAATTGATTTTGATTTGATTGTGGATACAATTCAAATTAAAAAATCTCGATTTATAGCCAACGAAAAGTTTGATTTTAACAATGTGAACATTACACTTCTTGGTTTAAAAAATTATTATTCAAAGGAATTGGTTGCAAATCATTTAATCGTAAGAAATCCACAATTTACAATATTTGGTCAACCAGAACGTGTAGCTCAGCGAGATGCAGTTACTCCAAATTCATTTAATGACATCATTAAAATAAAGAATACATCTGTGCAAAACGGAACTTTAAAAATGATTCCGTACGGTAAAACAAATCCGAATTTTACATTAAAAACTTTTGATTTAGGTTTTAGTAATATTAAAGTAGATCCATCGACAATTAAAAATTCAATTCCGTTTTTATACGATAAAGTATTATTACAATCGCAAGGATTAGATTTTGATATGAATGAAACTTATCGATTAAATACCAATTTGCTAAAATTTAGTAATGGAGATTTATTAGTTAAAAATTTAAAGTTAAATCCTAAAATTTCTCGTAGTGCTTTTGTGTCGAAATTAAAAAAAGAACAAGATTTATATTCGTTTTCTATCAATCAAATTACCGGAAAAGGAGTGAAGTGGAATATTGATGCTCAGAAAGATTTTAATCTTAACGCTAATAGATTTTCATTAAATGGACTTAACGCTAATATTTTTAGAAGCAAAATTCCGCCTGATGATACATCGCGAAAAACGATGTTTTCTGAAAAATTAAGAAAAATGAAATTTGGTTTAGCTGTTAAACAATTAGATATAATAAATTCTAAATTAGAGTATGCTGAAGAAGGACCAAATAGTATTGGGAGTGGAAAATTAACTTTTTCTAATATTAATGCGGTGGGCAAAAACATTAATTCTGGCTACAAAATGAAAACATTACCTGATTTAACTTTAGATTGGAAATCTAATTTTATGGGTGGAAATATGTATGCAAATTGGACTTTTAATCCAATGAACAAGAATGAAGATTTTAAAATTAAAGGCTACATAAAAAATCTTTCATTAAAAGACATGGATCCATTTTTAAAGCCTTATTTAAAGGTTTCGGCAGAAGGGAAATTTGATGAGGTTAATTTTGATATCTTAGGAAATGATAAAAAAGCAAAAGGAGAATTTGATATTAGGTACAATAATTTAAAAGTTAATTTACTTAAAGACGATGGGACGGAACGTAAATTTCTTTCCAAAATTGCTAATGTCGTGATTAAAGATAATAAAAAAGAAGAGGAGAAACAAACTGAAATAAAGGAGGTAGAGCGCGATCAAGAAAAATCGTTTTTTAATTTCTTTTTAGCTTGTTTACTTGACGGTTTAAAACAGACTTTGTTAATTTTTTAATCATAAATTTTGCTCGTAACTTAGTTGCTTAAAAGCAAACAATTCTTATTACATAATGAATATAAAAAGAACAGCCTTGATTACTGGTGCGTCATCAGGGATTGGAATGGCAACTGCCAAAAAAATAGCAAAAGATTTTCGTTTAATTTTATGTGGTAGAAGACAAAATAGGTTAGACGAATTGAAGGACGTTCTTGCTAATGAAACTGATGTTTTTACATTAAATTTTGATGTTCGCGATAAGGCTTCAGTTTTTAATGCAATTGAAAATTTACCAGAAGAATGGAAGTCAATTGACGTTTTAATAAATAACGCAGGAAACGCTCATGGTTTAGCAACATTTGATTCGGCTGAATTAGAAGATTTAGAAGCGATGATTGATATCAATGTAAAAGGTTTAATCTATGTTTCTAAAGCAGTAATTCCGTTGATAAAACAATCAGAAAATGGACATATTGTAAACATTTCTTCAATTGCAGGAAAAGAAGTGTATCCAAACGGAGCAACTTATTGTGCTTCAAAAGCTGCAGTTGAATCTTTGAGTAAAGGAATGCGTTATGATTTATTGCCTTATGGTGTAAAAGTGATGAACGTTGCACCTGGAGCGGTTGAAACTGAATTTTCTTTGGTTAGATTTAAGGGAGATCAAGATAAATCTGATAATGTATATGCAGGTTTTGAGCCCTTAGTTGCAGAAGATATTGCTGATACTATTGCCTATGCTTTAAATGCGCCAAAACATGTGCAGATTGCAGATGTTACTATTTTTCCGAAGGCACAAGCTGGAGGAGCGACGATTTATAAAAAATAGATTTTTTTAAAATAGGATATAAATCAGAAAGCCTCTAAAATAGAGGCTTTCTGATTTATATCCTATTTTGCTCTTCAGTTTGTTGAACTTTTTTTGCTTCTTTAACTTTCTGATTGCCAAAATTATATTTTACATTCAGCATGAAATATTGTGTGTCTTGGTAATCTTTAAAATATTGATTCTGGTCTGCATAATTGGTGCTAATTGTATTGCGGTCAGTTTTAAAAATATCATTAAAAACTAAACCAATATCCAATCGTTTATCCCAAAATTTTCGATTAATGATTACATACATATTTTGTGAAGAACTGATATCAAAAGATGCCTGAATCATTTTAGAATTGTAAACATATCCTGCCGAAACACTAAATGTTTTATCCGAATTCAAATCAATTTGTGTGTTTAAGTTGAGGTTATAAAATAAAATTTCATTTTTATATTGTTGCTGATCGGCACCTATATAATAATTCGAATTATATTCAGACATCGCAAAAATATTCACTTTCCACCAATTTTTAAGATCAATTTGTTTCGATAAATTTATTCCAACCGCTTCACCATTTTTGATATTTGTGAAGTGATAAACCGTTTCGAAAGTTTCGTTGTTTTGAATGGAAATTTCCATTGCTGGATTTTTTTCGTAACGATAATAAGCTTCAAAATTCGAGTTTTTATACGTGTAAGTCAGATTTAAATTATGAATGATTGTCGAAATAGCATTGGCGTCTCCCTGAAAATTATGCTGTTTTATATGCGATCATTGTTTTTGTATTGATTGGTTTGCAAGGGTATTATATTTTTAATTCGTTTCAATTAGAAGAAAAAGAATTAAAAAGTGATGCAGTTAAAATTGCTACAACAATTTTGACAGAAATGGATAATCTAGAAGATGAAAGTGAAGAGGATTTGATTAAGAATTTTAAGAAAATGTCTCATATTAATAATGAACAGTTTGGTGAATTAAATGTAATTAAATCCGAAGTAAATCTACGATTCAAAAAGTTATCGGAAAAATTAGATGCATTGTTGTTAAAAGCTTCTTCTGATTATGGGTATGAAATAGCTTTAGAAAAGAAGGTTAATTCTATTTATGATGAAATAAATTCGAAAGAAATCTTAGGGGATAAACCACTTTTAATCTATCAATCGAGTGCTAAAATAGTAGAGCCTAAAACGATAAATGAAGGTATTTGGGCGACGAATGATTTGAGTAATGAAACTGATACAGATTTAGGAATTAACAATAAAGAAGAACATAAATACCGTATAAAATCTTCTGTTGATTTTGAATTAAAAAATGTTCGTTTTTTAGTGTTTAAGAAGATTATTCCATTAATTGTTGTCAGTCTAATTATTCTTTTCTTTCTCATTTATTTATATATTCAAACACTAAAGAATGTTCATAGACAAGAGACTGTTAATAAACAATTATATTTGACAATAGATTCTATCGCACATGAATTAAATACGCCAATCACAACTCTAAAATTTGCAGCTCAACAAATTGATAAATCAGAAACGAAATCCATTGTTTTACGTCAAATTAATCGTTTAGAAAAAAGTGTACAGGCTATTTTTCAAGAACAAAATTCAAAAGAATATTTGGTTCAAAAAAAACATATAGATGATTATTTAGTAGAATTGAAAAACCAATATTCTACCGTTCAACTTTTGTCTTCTATTAATTTTGATGCTAACAATTATCTTACAAAAAATGATTTTGAATTGATTCTAAATAATTTAATAGAAAACGCAGCAAAATATGGCGCAAGTAGTATTAAGGTTGATTTGAATTTTAGTCAATCCATAAAAATTACCGTAACAGATAACGGAATAGGAATTCCTACCGAAGATTTGGAAAATATATTTCGTAAATATTATCGCGTAAACCGTGAGATTAACCAAAAAATAAGTGGAGTAGGACTAGGTTTGTATTTGGTAAAAAAATGTATTGAAAAATATAATGGCAATATTTTGGTTGTTAATCAAAAATCGAAAGGTGTAAAATTTGAAATATCGATTCCAAATGAAAAATAAAATTATTTTAGTTGAAGATGATTTGGATTTAGGTCAAGTTTTAAAACAATATCTTGAATTTTCTGATTTTGAAGTGAATTGGTTCAATCATCCAAATGATTTATTAAAGAAAATAGAGAAGATGAATCAATATCAATTAATTATTTTTGATGTGATGATGCCTGAAATAGATGGTTTTTCACTTTCTAAAATAGTTAGTCAAAAAGTTCAGATTCCATTTCTTTTTTTAACAGCGAAAGCGCAAGGTTTTGATCGTGTTTTAGGTTTAAAACTTGGCGCTGAAGATTATATTACAAAACCTTGTGATCCAGAAGAATTGGTCTTGAGAATTAAAAATATTTTAAAAAGATCAGCTTCAATCCAAAAGGATATTATTCAAATAGGTGATTACGAATATGATAAACTAAATTTGAGTTTATTATATCAAAATCAATTGATTCAATTAACCGAAAAAGAAGCAGATTTGTTGAATTTTTTTATTCAAAACAACCAAAGATTAATTCCAAGAAAAGATATTTTGGAATCGATTTGGGGAGAAAATGATTATTTTTTTGGACGTAGTTTGGATGTTTTTATGACAAGATTAAGAAAATATTTTCAAGATGATCAATCGATTAAGTTTGAATCTGTACGTGGTGTAGGTTATAGAATTAATTTGCCAATAAAATATTAAAGCTCGGTTTTAACCGAGCTTTTTTCATTTGAATTATCGAAAAATTACTTTTTGATAAATTTATGGTTAGTTGTTGTTCCATTTTCTGTTACAGAAATAACATAAGTTCCTTTAGTTAAGTTCTGAACATTAATTTTGTTATTTTTTACTTCTTCAGTTTTAACTTTTTGTCCTAAGATGTTTGTGATTTCAACTTTTGCTTCAGTTTTTAAACCACTAATATTTAATACATCAATTACAGGATTAGGGTAGATAGATACTTTGTTTTTAGATTCAGCAATATTTGAAGTATTTAAATAAGCTGATAAATCTAAATAGAATCCCATTTGTCCACCGTCTAGCGCTTTTGCTGTACCAGTAATTTTAGTTCCGTCAGGAGAAATTGCAAGAGGTAAAGCTAAAATGTAACCTTGCGTATCAATTCCTAAACTTTCAGCATATTCATTTAAATTTCTTCTACCGTTTTCAGCATCCCAGATAAATCCTTCACCGAAATGAGGTGCACCTGGCCATCCTCTGAAGTATCCAATAACAGTGTTACCATCTGCTGTAAGACTTGTTGCACCACCTCTGAAGAAAGTTCCAGATTGTGGGTGAGTAATTTCTGTATAAGATGTAGGTGTCCAGATGTATGGATATAATCCCATTAAACCAATAACAGTGTTACCATCTGCAGAAACTGCACCAGCTTCACCTAAAACATTTCCATTGTTATCCGTTAAAATTGTTTGTTCACCATTTACCCAACGAGCAGCTTGTCTTGCACCACTATCAGCATCTTGCCAACCAACAATTACAGTACCATCATCATTCACAGCATTTGCTCTACTGGCTCTATCTTCAGTAGTAGTACCCATATCTGTAACATTTCTTGCACCATCCCATTTAATAGCGTGTGCATCAGCGTTCGGAAAATATCCTAAACCTACAATATGGTTACCATCGTTACTAATTCCCCATGGAGAAGCAGAACTTGCATCCATATTTCCAGAGAAATCTGGTAAATAAACTAATTCTCCTGTACTAATTGTATATTCAGCGACTGTATTTGTTTCAGTTTCAGGATTAGTAGCGTAAACAATAACTTTGTCGTTATTTTCAGAAACTAACGTACGACCTGCTAAATAATTTACTCCTAATGTGTTGATTTGAGTTAATCCAGATTCAGCTGTCCAAAAATAACTAGAAACATTGTTCGCAGTAGCTCCAACTAAACCACTATTGTTTACATCAGAACCTTGAATTCCAATTCCTAATAAATGTAATTGTGCGTTAGCACTTTGACTCATGAATAATGAAGCACCTAATAATAAGCTAGGTAAAAAAGTATAATTTCTTCATAACTGTGTTAATTATTAATTTTTATCAATTTTAATGATTTAAATATTTTGAATGAAATAATAGTTTTTTTTAATTCGTGAAATTCGAAAGTCTAAAATTTTAATTCATTAATTATTAATGGATTAAGTTTTTTGATTTAAGAATTTAAATTCAATTTAACACTTGATGAATTATGTCTAAAAGACTGATTTTCGTTATTTTAATATGTTTTTTACACTTGTCTAATGTGTTGAAAGCAGAAAAAAATGACGATTTCTACACTTTGCTTGATAAAAGCATAGAAAAGCTATATCAAAATCCTGAAGAATGTATTGTCTTTACTCAGGGTATTATTTTAAATCAACAGAGTATAGAGCGTAGAAATTTACTTCAAAATGTTATTTCACAGGCTTATGCAATGAAGGGTGAGTATATTCAGTCAATTCGTGTTTCTTTAGATGTAGAGACATTAGATTCGTATAACACACCTTCTGATTTTGCTAAATTTTATTCAGACTATGTATTGGCAGAGCAGTATCAAAATCTACAATTATACAATCAATCTCAGAAGTTAATAGATCAATTGCTTAAAGAAGAACGTCCATCATTAAAAGATAATGCGAATTATTTGATCACGTTTGCAAAATTATATCAACTTCAGGCACTTAACTATTTAGTTTTAAAAGATTATACAAAAGCTTTAGAGTTTTTTAATAAAAGTGATGAGAGTTTAAAAATTTCTTCAAAGGAGAATAAAATTCTATTAATAGAAAATTCAATTTTTAGAGCATCTGTTTTTAGACAAATAGGGCATTTAGATGAATCAAAAGCTCAGTTGTTAAATATATTAAAGGATTTAGAGTCTAATCCGGATTATAATTTTCTTTTTGCTTTAGCTAGTCATCGATTGGCATATGTTTATTTTTTAGAAAATAATTATCAATTAGCTATAGATGTAAATGAAAAAGCATTAAATAGAATTGATAATTATGAGTATTTAGGAATGAAAAATGTGATTTATTCAAGTTTAGCCAAAAATTATTTAGCAATAAATAATAAAGAAAAATATAAAGAGAATAATACATTATTTTCAGAATCAAAAGTTGAATTAGAATCAAATCAAAAAGAAGGAATTAGATATTTATTAAAATTAACTGAAGCTCATGAAAGTAATTCTTTTTCATATTTAGCAGACTCAGAAAAATCTAAATCATTTTATATAGGTATTGCGTCTTGTATACTTGTTGTAGGTTTATTATTTTATTTAATATCAGAGAATAAAAGGAGTATTGAAGCAAAGAAACAATTTGTTTTTTTTGAGAAGCAAAATAAAAAATTAGATCAAGCTATTAATAGTTATCAACAAGATAAATTAGAAGAAATTGTTGATGAAATTCAAATTAAAGAAACGAAACGAAATTTAATAATTGGAAAAGAAACTGAAGATGAGATTTTAGAGAAGTTAAAAGATTTTGAAAAATCGAATCGATTCTTAAGTAAAGAAATGTCTTTGGCTGTTTTAGCTGGACAGTTTGAGACAAATACAAAATATTTGTCTGAAGTAATTAACAAATACAAAGGCAAAAATTTCAATTCTTATATTAATGAATTAAGGGTGAATTATATCGCATATTTAATGAAAGAAAATCCAGAATTTTTGAATTATAAAGTGAGTTATTTGGCCGAAGTTTCAGGTTTTTCGTCACACAGCTCCTTTACAACAGTTTTTAAATCCATTACAGGAATGTCTCCAAATGTATATATTCAACAACTTAATCAGATGAGAAATGAAGAGGTTTGAAAAATATTTTTTATTGATAACATTTTCATGTTTTTGTTTTGTTTTTGGAGCAGATAAGTTGGATTCTATTTATGTTTTGGCTGAAAAAAATCTGTATAAAAATCCAGATTACAGTATACAGTTATCAAATGAGGTGCTAAAACAAAATGTTTCTATTGATGAGAAAATAAATTTTTACATTTTATTATCAACAGCTTATTTGGCGAAACGAGATTACGAAACTTCATTAAATGTAATTTTAAAAGCAAAAGGATTATTGAATTCTGTAACCAATGATAAAAATAAAACAAATGTTTTACTTCAGATTGCGATTCAATATCAACAAATGCAATTATACAATAAGAGTTTAGAAACGTTAAATGAAGCAGAACTTTTAGCGCCACAAGTTGAAAATAATAACGCTAAATATTCTATACTTGGTAGGATTTACGCTGTACGTGGGATTATTTATAAAAGTCAATCAAATCCTGAATTAGCTCTTGCGAAATTCAAAGAATCTATAGAGTATTTTAATAGATTAACACATAAAGCAAGTCCAAATCAAAGTGTAGTTTATTACAATATTGGTTATTCTTATATTAATTTAAATGAATTAGATAATGCAAAAAAAGCATTTGAAAAATCTTCTGAATTTGCGAAAGTTGGCAATGCAAAAAGTTTATTAGCATTCGCGAATAAAGGAATGGCAGAAGTATATTTTTCTGAACGTAATTATAAAAAAGCTTTAGAACTTTTAGATGAAGCAGAAGTATTGTCTACAGAAATTGGTGATTTAGTGTTGAATGAAGGAATTTATGAAGAAAAATCAAAAAATTATTTGGCTTTAAATGAATTTGAAAATTATAAAATCTATAATCAAAAATTTCAGAAAATTACTTTTGAGCGTAATCAGAATGAGTTGCAGTCTATAAGTAAATCAATTGATTATCAGTTTGAATCTAATTTAGAAGAAACTCGTAAATTAAAAGAAACTCATAATCGAATGAATATGATTTTTATAATTTCAGCAATTTTAATTAGTGGAATTTTAGGATTTTTTATCTATAATAAAAGAAGAAAAACTATTGCAATTCAACAAAAAATTAAGGAAATTTTAAACTAATTTTTTTTAATAAAATAGCCAAATCGTAGATTTGGCTATAAAAGAATTAAATATTTGGAAAAAACTATACTCCTTGAGCAAGCATTGCATCTGCGACTTTTACAAATCCTGCAATATTTGCGCCTTTATAGTAGTTAATGTTTTTCTGGTAGGGTTCAGTTCCGTAAGTTTTACATTGTTCATGTATTTTTATCATGATTTCTTTTAAGTATGAATCAACTTTATTTCTACTCCAATTCTGACGAATTGAATTCTGAGACATTTCTAGTCCAGATGTAGCAACGCCACCTGCATTTGTAGCTTTTCCTGGTCCATATAGTATATCATTTGCAATGAAATAATGAACAGCGTCTGGCGTAGTTGGCATATTTGCACCTTCTGCAATTAATTTACATCCATTACTATGTAGTATAATCGCGTCTTCTAAATTTAGTTCGTTTTGAGTGGCACAAGGTAAAGCAATATCACAAGCTATGTTCCAAGGTTTTTCATTGGGATAATATTCTGCTTCAGGATGATATTCTAAATATTTAGAAATACGCTCGTAATTTTCATTTTTGATCTTGAAAATTGTTTTTAATTTTTCAGAAGTAAAACCTTTTTCATCGTATATAAATCCAGACGAATCTGATAATGTTACAACTTTTCCACCTAATTCTACAGCTTTTTCTGCAGCATATTGTGCAACATTTCCAGATCCAGAAATTGTAATTACTTTATCGGCTAATGTATCTGCATTTTCATTTAACATGCATTCTACAAAATATAATAATCCATAACCTGTTGCTTCTGGTCTGATTAATGATCCGCCAAATTCTAATCCTTTACCAGTTAAAACACCTGTAAATTCGTTTTTTAATTTTTTATATTGACCAAATAAGTAACCAATTTCGCGACCACCAACTCCAATATCTCCTGCGGGTACATCTGTATCAGCTCCAATATGTTTACTAAGTTCTGTCATAAATGCTTGACAAAAACGCATAATTTCCATATCAGATTTACCTTTTGGATCAAAGTCAGAACCTCCTTTTCCTCCGCCCATAGGCAATGTTGTTAAAGAGTTTTTAAAGACCTGTTCAAAAGCTAAGAATTTTAAGATGGATAGATTTACAGTTGGATGAAATCGTAAACCACCTTTATAAGGTCCAATTGCTGAATTCATTTGAACGCGATAACCTTTGTTGATTTGGATTTCGCCTTTATCATCAACCCAAGTAACTCTAAATTGAATTACTCTTTCGGGTTCTGTAATTCGTTCTAAAATTTTAAATTTTTTATATCTAGGATTTTCCTCAATAAATGGTAAAATATTTTCAGAAACTTCAGTTACTGCTTGAATAAACTCCGATTCATTCGGATTTTTAGAAGCTATTTGTTCAATAAATTCTGTGCAATGGTCTATTGTGTTCATTTTATGTTTAATGTGTAGGCTAAATTTAATAAAAAGTAAAATTTGTAGTTGTTTTATCCATTGCAATTTAATTCAGAATGGTTTAAATTTATTAATCAAAGTTGAAAAGTCTTTTTTTATTGCGAAGTTGAAAAAATAATAGACAAAAAAATGCGAGTTTGAATAAACTCGCATGATATATTAAAATTGTATTAGATTTATTTTTTGAAGAAACCTCCTAATAATCCCATTACATCTCCAGCATCTAATTTACCGTCACCGTCTTGATCTAATAATTTTTCAAAACCACCTAAATTTATACCACCAGAAGCTTGATTTGTTCCACCAACTAATCCGCCTAATAATCCAGCGATACCGTCAGATTTAACTCCTTGAGCTTGTTTTTGTTTTCCTAAAAATCCCATTACGATTGGAGCAACCAAAGCTAAAATTTTAATCATTTGTCCTGAATCTAATCCAGATTGTTTTCCAATATTATTTGCAACAGTTTGTTGGTTTCCTCCTAAAACGTGTCCTAAGATTCCTAAACCATCTTGCATATTTCCTCCTTGTCCTAAAAATCCAGAAAGATTATCTAAGACGCTACCATCGTGCTGGTTTAATGCATTTTCAATTCCATTAGCTCCTCCACTTTGTGCATTTTTATTTAAAGCAGATAATAAAAAAGGAATAGCAGCCCCAACAGCAGTTTGCGCCTGAGATTCGTTAATACCTAATTGTTGGGCAGCAGCACCTACAATTTTTTGTCCCATTTCGCCTTGTAATAATGTTGATAAGTCCATAGTATTTAAATTTCTTTATCTCTAAAAATAATCTTTTTTGTTGAAATATTTTTATGTCAGTTGATAAATATATATCGAAATGGTAAATTTGTACATTATAACATAATAATGAAGCAAATAAATATATTTTTAATCGTTTTGGTTTTTTTGTTTGTTCTTTTTCCATTCTTCTTATCTAATAAGGTTGATGAAAAATTAACTTATGAGATTGAAGCTCCAATAGGATTAGTTTACGATGAATTTTTAGACTTAAGAAAATTCTCGAAATGGGAACAATTTACAGGGCAAGATTCTACAGTTATAAAGACTTTTAGTGAAGAGGAAATCGAGAAAGAATTCTCTGAATGGAAAAGTACAAAATCAGATGTAGGAAATGGAAAAATAAAAATCGATAATTTTGAAATGAATCAATCGATTGACTATATTTTTAAATACGAAGGTTGGGAAGATGAAGATACTTTATCGATAGATTTTGAACAAACTTCATCAGGAAATACGTTATTAAATGTACATTACACTAGTCAAGAAGTTCCATTCTATTACCGTTATTTTTTATTCTTCAAATCTCCATTAAAAAAGGTAGAAAAATCTATTGAAAATTTTAATGAACTAGTTAAAGTTAGATTAGATAAAGAAAGAAAAGAAGGTAAATTAAATTATGGAGAATTCAGATTAATTAAATTGAATAAACAAGTGCTTATGGCTATAAAAAAATCGAGTTCTTTAGATGATAACGACGCGATGGAAAAAGTAGATGAAGCATTTGAGGTGATTTATAAATCATTAATTAATGAAGAAGATTCTTATGATTTTGATTTAGGTTTTCCAACAGTTTATACAACTGAAATTGACTCTGAAAAAAAGAAAAAAACATTATTTGCCGGAATTAATTTTGTAGAAGGATTAACGTTGCAAAAAGGAATGCAAAGAGTTATAGTTCCTGAAGGTGAATATTTATTGACAATGCATCAAGGTTCTCGTAACAAGAAGAAACATACGCTGCAATTGATGAGGAATTATGCTAAAAGTAAAAAAATAGAATTAGGAGATAGAGAATTAGAAGTATTTTTAAACGATCCGAAGGAAACGGATTCACTACAATTAAAAACACGAATTTATATTCCGATAATAACAAATTAAGATAATTTAACGTCTTTAAAGCCACAGAAATGTGGCTTTTTTATTGTAATTTTGCCACTTATCAAAAAATTGCAATGGATAAAGATTTTATTGAAGTTTACGGAGCCAGAGAACACAATTTAAAAAATATTGATGTTAAAATACCTCGTAACGAATTAGTAGTAATAACTGGTTTAAGTGGTAGTGGTAAATCTTCTTTAGCGTTTGATACGATTTATGCGGAAGGGCAACGTCGTTACATTGAAACTTTTTCGGCTTATGCGCGTCAATTTCTTGGAGGTTTAGAGCGTCCAGATGTTGATAAAATTGATGGATTATCTCCTGTTATTGCAATAGAGCAAAAAACGACTTCTAAAAATCCACGTTCAACGGTTGGTACAATTACCGAGATTTACGATTTTCTTCGTTTATTATTCGCTCGTGTTTCTACGGCTTATTCTACAGAAACAAACGAAGCAATGGTTTCTTATACAGAAGAACAAATCATTAATTTAATCCGAACTAATTTCAATGATCAAAAAATTGCAATTTTAGCACCGCTGGTTCGATCACGCAAAGGTCATTACCGCGAACTTTTTTCGCAATATTCTCGAAAAGGATTTTTGGAGATGCGCATCAATGGAGAAGTAAAAGAAATTTCTCCAGGAATGATGTTAGATCGATACAAAACGCATGATATCGAGTTGGTGATTGATAAATTAAAATTAAACGATAAAATTTCTGACGAGCGTTTACAATCTTCGATTACGCAAGCAATGTATCAAGGTAGCGGAATCATCATGATTCTGAATTACGAAACAAATGAGGCCAAATTTTATTCTAAAAATTTAATGTGTCCTACAACTGGTTCGTCTTATGCTTTACCAGAACCAAATACTTTTTCATTTAACTCGCCAAAAGGTGCTTGTCCAACTTGTGCTGGTTTAGGGGAGTTGAAAGAAGTAAATATGGAAAAATTATTTACAGATCCTAAAAAATCCTTAAATGATAACTTGGAAGAAGTGTTTGAAATTATCAAAAATACATCAAGAGTTGAAAAACAATTGGAAGCTATTTTTGTAAAGCACAATACAGATCAGAAAACAAAATTTAAGGATCTTTCAAAAGAATTATTACATGATGTTTTACACGGATTGGTAGAAACTTTAAATGTTGATTTAAAATTCGCTTCTGTTAAAAAAACTTATAAAATTGATTTTGAAGGTTTATTGCCTTATTTACAAGATATAATTGATGATAAAACAAACTCAAATTCTAATGCAGTTTCAAAATTATTATCAAGAAAGGTCGAATGTCCATCTTGTCATGGGTATCGATTAAATAATGAATCTTTACATTTTCGTATCGATGAAAAACACATCGGTGAAGTTGCAAATTTAGATTTAAAAACACTTTTTGATTGGATAGATAATGTTCCGAATACGTTAAGTTCTACGCAACAACAAATAGGTTTTGAGATTTTGAAAGAAATTTCGACTCGTTTAATGTTTTTGTTAGATGTTGGATTGGAATATTTATCATTAAATCGTTCATCAAAAACTTTATCTGGAGGAGAAGCGCAGCGTATTCGTTTAGCAACGCAAATCGGTTCTCAATTAGTTAATGTACTTTATATTATGGATGAGCCAAGTATTGGATTGCATCAGCGTGATAATGTAAAATTAATTGATTCTTTAAAGAAATTACGTGATATTGGAAATTCAGTTTTAGTGGTAGAACACGATAAAGATATGATTTTAGAAGCCGATCACGTAATTGATGTTGGTCCAAAAGCGGGTAGAAATGGAGGTCAAATCGTTTGGGAAGGAACACCAGATGAGATGTTGAAATCTGACACATTAACTTCTCAATATTTAAATAAACAAAAGAATATTGAAATTCCGGCTGAACGCAGAAAAGGAAATGGACAATTCTTAACCTTAAAAGGAGCGAAAGGTAATAATTTAAAAAATGTAGATATTTCTATTCCTTTAGGAACATTAACAGTTGTTTCTGGAGTTTCTGGATCAGGAAAATCAACATTGATTAACGAAACACTTTATCGCATCTTAAATCAGCATTTCTTTAGAGCTGAAAAAGAACCAATGCCATATAAAAAATTAGAAGGTTTAGAGTATTTAGATAAAGTAATAGAAGTGGATCAGTCGCCAATTGGTCGTACGCCAAGATCTAATCCTGCAACTTATACTGGAATTTTTTCTGATATAAGAACGTTATTTACAAATCTACCTGAAGCTAAAATTCGTGGTTATAAACCAGGTCGATTCTCTTTTAATGTAAAAGGTGGTCGTTGTGAAACTTGCCAAGGAGCAGGTCTACGAGTGATTGAAATGAATTTCTTGCCTGATATTCATGTAAATTGTGAAACATGTAATGGAAAACGATTTAACCGAGAAACATTAGAAATTCGTTACAAAGGAAAATCAATTGCTGATGTTTTAGATATGACTGTAAACGAAGCTGTTGAGTTTTTTGATCCAATTCCGAAGATTTTCCGAGTAGTAAAAATGTTACAAGATGTTGGTTTAGGATACATCACATTAGGTCAACAATCTACAACTTTAAGTGGTGGAGAAGCGCAGCGTGTAAAATTAGCAACAGAGCTGTCTAAAAAGCAAACAGGTAAAACAATATATATATTAGATGAGCCAACCACGGGGTTACATTTTGAAGATATAAGAATTTTGATGAATGTAATAAATACAATAGTTGAGTTTGGAAATACTGTAATTATTATTGAACATAACTTGGATGTTATTAAGTTAGCCGATCATGTTATTGATATAGGTCCAGAAGGAGGAAGAAATGGAGGTAAAGTTGTTGCAGAGGGTACGCCTGAAGAAATTGCAAAAAATAAAAAAAGTGTAACAGGTAAGTATTTAATAAACGAGCTTTAAACATATAGAAAAAAGTTCCTCTTCTCTTTATGTTTTCTTAAAATTTATTTAAAATTTAACTAAATCAACTCGTAATAAATAAATATTTACCCGAATATTTATTGTTTTGTAGAAATTATTTTCGAATTTATAAAAGTTATATTTTTATATATTATTGTTAGTCAGTGTAATGTGGTATGTTTATTGTGAAGGTAATATATAATGAAAAAGATTTAATGAATTTTAATCTTTATTTAACGTAAAATTTGTTTTATTTCAGAGAATCTGCGTTAACTTTGTCCTATAAGAATACCGAATTAAAGGTATTATTTACAAGAGACGTTCTATAAGATTTATTTATTACTTGATTAGATTTTAATTTGAAAAATCTATAACAATATGATAAGTTGGTTCTATATTTGCACTAGAAATAATCAAACAAGAATCTAAATAAACTATATCATGAATTTTTTAACGAAAGATCAAATAAACAAAATCGCGAATATTTTAAAACAATTATTAGCTGACGAAACAATTTTATATTTAAAAACACGTAATGCGCACTGGAACGTAGAAGGACCAGATTTTCAAACAGCACACGTGTATTTCGAAACTCAGTATAACGAGTTACAGTTAATAATTGATGAGGTTGCAGAAAAAATCAGAACAAAAGATGTTTATGCGCCTGCTACAATGAGTGAGTATTTGCAGTTAACTCATTTACAAGAAAACAAAATCGAAGAGTATAATAGTTTATCATTTATGAAAGAATTATTAAACGATTACGAAATTATTATTGCTTTCTTAAACGAATCTATCAAGGAAATTGAAGATTTAAATGATGTATCTACATCGGACTATTTAGTTGGTCTATTAGAGCAACATCAAAAAACTGCTTGGATGCTTAGATCGCATCTTAAATAAAGTGAACATTATTTTACTTCATAAGTTTTTAGTGTTAATTCATATTAGTGTTAATTAGGTTGAGCCTTGGACTTTGTTCAAGGCTTCAGCTTTTTATAAAGGTTTGTGATTTATCCTTTTACTTCTATAACTTCAGCTTCTGGAGCATTCTTCATTACAGATTCAATCCCATTTTTACATCCATTCTCAGACTCGTAATTTTGACTTGTACCAATAATTTGTCCATTAGCAGCTTTTAAATTAAATCGGTATTTACCAGATTCAGTTGTTTTAGTTTCAAATTTTGATTCGTCTTTAGCGTTAGTTTTTACAGATTCAATTCCGTTAAGACAACCTTGCTTTTGTGCGTAGCCTTCACTTGCTAAAATGTTTTGTCCATTTTTAGCTTTTAAACGAAATCTGTATTCTCCAGCTTTGTCAATATATACTTCAAACATAGTATTGTAATTTAAGGTTTATTAAATATAAGTATTTATTTAATACGCTGTAAATCAATTTTGTTTTTAGAATGTAAATAAAGTGGAACCTGTTCTATAATTACATCATTTTTCTCTAATCCAAAGCTTTTGGAAATATTATATTCTATTTTTTTAATTAATGCATATACTTTTAGTATAGTGGCTTCTTTTAATGTGAAATGACTTTCTATTGAAGGGAATTTTTGTAATAAAATAAACTTCATATCAGGTTCTGAATTGTATCTTTTTAAAGTTGGCTGAAGATATTTTAGTTCTAATTCTCCAGATTGGTATAAATCACTAATAATTCTTTTTATATATAATTCAGTTTTTGGTTGTACTCGAAACCCGATTTTAAATATAATTTTGTAAATCTTCTTTGGTTCAATTTCTATTAATTCATAAGATAAAGTATATGGTTGATTTGTTCTTTCTACATTTATAAACCAGTACATGTCGGCACGTTTTGGGCGTTTTGCTAAAATAGAATTGATGATATTTTTCTCTATTTTATTCTTTTTTGTTGATTTCGTAAAATAGAATAATAAAGTAGAGTATTTATTGATACTTTTATCCTCGCTTAATTCAGATAAAATGCACTTATAATTATTGAAATTGACAAATTCAAGATTTCTTTCATTTAGAATTTTACCATAGTAATTACAATACATTAAAATAATAAATATCAAGCTTATCGTAAGTGCAACATAACCACCTTCGTGGAATTTTAAAATATTAGCAGTAAAAAAAGATACTTCTATAATAGTAAAAATTGTAATGATTATTGCAATCGCTACTTTAGGAATCTTTTTATATAGATATAAATAGTAGGCTAATAAATAAGTAGTCATTAACATGGTTACAGTGATGGCTAATCCGTAAGCAGCTTCCATGTGTTCTGAACTTTGAAAATATAAAACTACGAAAACACATCCTGCCCAAAGTAATACATTAATTGTAGGAATGTAAATTTGACTTTTTTCTTCATTAGGTTGTACAACCATTGTACGTGGCCATAATCCGATATTTATAGCTTCATTTACTAAGGTAAATGATCCTGTGATTAAAGCTTGTGAAGCAATAATAGCAGCACATGTAGAAATGATAATTCCAGGAATTAATAAAAAATCAGGTAACATGGCGAAAAATGGATTCTTTCCGTTTAAGTATTCTTGTCCAGAATGCATCAACCAAGCCGCTTGTCCAAGGTAATTGATGATTAATGCAATTTTTACATAAATCCAACTGATTCTGATGTTGTTTTTACCACAATGTCCTAAATCTGAATACAAAGCTTCAGCTCCTGTTGTACACAAAAATACAGCTCCAAGTAGCCAAAAACCTTGTGGATAATTAACTAATAAATTGTATGCGTAATAAGGGTTCAAACTTTTTATGATTTCAGGATATTTTGTCAACATGTATATTCCAATTCCCATTAAGAAAGTGAACCAAATAAACATCATTGGGCCAAATATTTTACCAACTTTAGATGTTCCAGATCGTTGTACAAGAAATAAAATTGTAATTATTGTAAGTACGATTGGTATAATTGGTATTTCTTCCAATCCTTTTATAAATCTTAAACCTTCTACGGCTGAGGTTACTGAGACTGGAGGTGTAATTATTCCATCAGCAAATAACATGGCTGCTCCAATAATTGTAGGTATAATTAGTTTTTTACCTTTTTTGTTAATTAATGAGTAAAGTGAAATTATTCCACCTTCGCCATTATTATCAGCTTGAAGGGTCAGCCAAATGTATTTTATTGTAGTTTGAAAAAATAGTGTCCAAAAAATACAAGAAACTCCTCCGTAAACGATGTCTTCTGTAATTTGTCTATCCTTTCCTATGATAGCTTTCATTACGTAAAGTGGACTGGTTCCGATATCTCCGAATATTATTCCAAATGTAATAAGTAGGGAAGCGTAAGTAACTTTTGAGTGAGTTGAATTTGTACTCATATAATTTTAATTATTAAAAAGATTTCTATTGAAATCTTTTACGAATGTACTTCTTAGCTAAATTCAATTTAATACTTATTATTTATAATTCAGGCTATTTTATTGTTGATAAAATCTATTTATTAGTGTAGAAGTACACTATATTTATTTATATAGTCTTTAATAATTAAATTTTTTAAAATTTATCTAAATAAGTACAGTTTGTGGTAATTTAAATTGTATTTAAATAAGTATAATTAAATGATATATGAATAAATTGTAAAAAAGGTTAAAAATTTATTTTTTATTATGCTTGCATAATAAAAAATAATATATATTTGTCATATATACACTGAGTGATATGCTGAGAGATGATTTAACGATAGACTACTTATTACGATCAACATGGTTGGCCGTTCAAAAAATGTATAATGAACAAGCAAGCGAGTATGACTCGACAATGGTATATGCATTTACATTATTGTCTATTGATCCAAAAACAGGTACGCCAAGTACATCTTTGGGGCCTAAAATGGGAATTGAACCCACAAGTTTATCAAGAACTTTAAAAAATCTTGAAGATAGAAAATTTATTGTACGTAAACCTAATCCGGAAGATGGTAGAAGTGTTTTAATCACATTAACTAATGAAGGTTTAAAAATGAGGGATACATCTAAAAGATTCGTAGTTCAATTTAATAGTGCAATTAATGAAAATATAGAACCAGAAAAGATGAAGATATTCTTTGAGGTAATGGTAAAGATTAATCAATTAATATCCGATAGAAAAATATTTAAAAAATAATTATGAGAAGACACATTAAACATGTTACTGTATTAGGGTCAGGAGTGATGGGATCTGGTATTGCATGTCATTTTGCAAATATCGGTGTCGAAGTTCTGATGTTAGATATGGTGCCTCGCGAGCTTACACCACAAGAGCAAGCGAAAGGGTTAACTTTAGAGAGTAAAGTAGTTCGTAATAGAACAGCTCAATCTCATCTAGATTTCGCTCTTAAAAGCAATCCTTCCCCAATTTATGATAAAGCATTTGCTTCACGTATAACTGTTGGTAACTTTGATGATGATTTAGATAAAATCAAAAACTCGGATTGGGTTATCGAAGTAATTATAGAAAGATTAGATATTAAACAATCAATGTTCGAAAAGGTTGATGCATTACGCAAGCCAGGAACATTAGTTACTTCTAATACTTCAGGAATTCCAATTCATTTAATGTCTGAAGATAGATCAGAAGATTTCCAAAAACATTTCTGTGGAACGCACTTTTTCAATCCTCCACGTTATTTAAAATTATTCGAAGTAATTCCAGGTCCAAAAACAGAACAATCTGTTTTAGATTTCTTTATGAATTATGCAGGTTTATTCTTAGGAAAAACAGCAGTTTTATGTAAAGATACTCCAGGTTTCATCGGAAATAGAGTAGGTGTTTATTCGATGGCGAAAGTGATGGAATTAACGCAAGAGTTAGGTTTAACGATTGAAGAAGCAGATACTTTAACTGGTTCTATACTTGGTCGTCCTAAAACTGGAACTTTCAAATTAGGTGATTTAGTTGGTTTAGATACGGCTTACAACGTAACTAAAGGTTTGCAACAAAACACGACAGGTGATCAAATGATTCAAGATTTAAAAGAATCTAAATTTTTAGAATTCTTAATCGAGAATAAATTCTTAGGAGATAAAACAAAGAAAGGTTTCTATTATAAGGAAGTTGATAAAGAAGGAAACACAAATCGTTTCGCTTTAAATTTAGATACATTAGAATATCGTTCAATGGAACGTGCAAAAGTTGGTGCAGTTGAAGCAGCAAAACAAGCAGGTTCTACAAAAAATAAATTAGCGACTTTATTAAAAGCTGATGGTAAACATGGAGATTTAATTCGTAAACATTTTGCATCATTATTTGCTTATGTTTCTCAGCGAGTTCCAGAGATTTCTGATATTTTCTATCCAATTGATGATGCGATACGTACAGGTTATGCATGGAAATATGGTCCTTTCGAAACTTGGGATTATGTTGGTTTAGCAAAAGGAATCGAATTAGTAGAATCTGAAGGATATGTAGTAGCTGAATGGGTAAAAGAATTAGCAGCTACTGGAGCGGATTCTTTCTACAAAGTTGAAGGTGGTAAAAAATTATTCTACAATCAAAATTCAAAACAATTCGAACCGATTCCAGGTCAAGATGCGTTCATTATTTTAGATAATATTCGTAAAACGAATGAAATTTGGTCAAATAAAGAAGCTTCTATACAAGATTTAGGTGATGGAATTATCAATGTTGAATTCCGTTCTAAAATGAATTCTTTAGGAGGAGGAGTTTTACAAGGAATCAACAAAGGAATTGAATTAGCTGAAAAAGACTATAGAGGTTTAGTTATCGGAAATCAAGCAGATAATTTCTCAGTTGGAGCAAATTTAGCTATGATTATGATGATGGCTGCCGAACAAGATTGGTGGGATTTAAATATGGCCATCAAAATGTTCCAAGATACAATGATGAGAGTTCGTTATTCTGATATTCCAGTAGTTGTTGCTCCTCACGGAATGACGTTAGGTGGAGGTTGTGAGATGACAATGCATGCTGATAAAGTTGTTGCAGCTGCAGAAACTTACATTGGTTTAGTTGAGGTTGGAGTTGGTCTTATCCCTGGTGGAGGTGGATCTAAAGAGTTTGCTTTGCGTGCAGCACAAAATGTGATTGCTGATGACGTGAAAACAAATCACTTAAGAGATGCGTTTATGAATATCGCAATGGCAAAAGTAGCTACTTCTGCTTACGAAGCGAAAAACATGGGAATTATTCGTAATCAAGATATTATCGTTGTAGATAAAGATCGTCAAATTGCCGAAGCGAAGAAACATGCAATCATTATGGCTGAAGCTGGATATACACGTCCAATCAAGCAAAAAGTGAAAGTATTAGGACGCGAAGCACAAGGGATGTTCTATGTAGGAACTGATCAATTAGTTGCTGGTCGTTACGCATCGGATCACGATCGTTTAATCGCGAATAAATTAGGATATGTAATGACAGGTGGAAACTTATCTGAAGCTACTGAAGTATCAGAACAATACTTATTAGACTTAGAAAGAGAAGTATTCTTATCATTATGTGGTGAGCGTAAAACCTTAGAACGTATCCAACACATGTTAAAAACAGGTAAACCATTACGTAACTAAGAATAGTAGTTAGATGTTAGTAAATAGTAATTAGAGGAAGATGAATAATCTAAATGATTTAAAAGTTTGGAATAAAGCAGTTGAGTTATCTGTAGAAATTTACAGTTTAACGACTCACTTTCCTGAAATTGAAAAATTTGGATTGATTAATCAAATGAGAAGAGCATCGGTTTCAATAGCATCTAACATTGCTGAAGGCGCTGGAAGAAATTCGAAAAAAGAATTCAAACAATTTTTAGCGATTTCTCATGGTTCAAGTTATGAATTACTAACACAATTAGAAATTTCGTTTATGTTGAAATTTTGTTCAGAGGATGAATTTCTACATCTAAAAAATAAAATTATT
Source organism: Faecalibacter macacae (assembly GCF_003687725.1). Classification (GTDB taxonomy): domain Bacteria; phylum Bacteroidota; class Bacteroidia; order Flavobacteriales; family Weeksellaceae; genus Empedobacter; species Empedobacter macacae. Next base: position 5,045 of record NZ_RDOJ01000018.1, on the reverse strand, counting down.
GAAATTCAAAAAATGAATTTCGCATTACAACAAAAACTAATTACTAAGGACTAATTACTAAAAACTAAATTAAAAAAAAATGAAACAAGCATATATTGTTACAGGATATAGAACAGCTGTAGGAAAAGCACCAAAAGGAACTTTACGTTTTACTCGTCCAGACGAAATGGCTGCTACAGTGTTAAAAAGATTAATGGAAGATTATCCAACTTTAGATCCAGCACGTATCGACGATTTAATCGTAGGATGTGCAATGCCAGAAGCTGAACAAGGGTTGAATATGGCACGTTTAATCTCGTTAATGGGATTAAGCACAGATAAAGTTCCAGGAGTTACAGTAAACCGTTACTGTGCATCTGGTTCAGAAGCTATCGCTTTAGCAGCTGCTAAAATTCGTACAGGAATGGCAGAGTGTATTATTGCGGGTGGAGCAGAGTCAATGTCGTACATTCCGATGGGAGGTTATAAACCAATTCCAGAAACGGATATGGCAAAAGATCATCCAGATTACTACTGGGGTATGGGACTAACTGCAGAAGCAGTAGCAAATGAATACAAAGTTTCTCGTGAAGATCAAGATTTATTTGCATTCAATTCTCATCAAAAAGCATTAAAAGCTTTAGCTGAAGGGAAATTCGATTCTCAAATCGTTCCATTAGATGTTGAGTATAATTTCTTAGATGCGAATGAAAAAATCCAAACTAAGAAAATGACTTTCAAACAAGACGAAGGTCCACGTGCGGATACTTCTATCGAAGGTTTAGCAAAATTACGTCCAGTATTCGCTAACGGAGGTTCAGTTACAGCTGGTAACTCATCTCAAATGTCAGACGGAGCTGCTTTCGTAATGGTAATGTCAGAGGATATGGTAAAAGAATTAGGTTTAGAGCCAGTTGCTCGTCTAGTTTCTTATGCTACTGTTGGTTTAGCGCCACGTATTATGGGAATGGGACCTTTATATGCTATTCCAAAAGCATTAGAGCAAGCAGGTTTAAAATTAGATGATATTAATTTATTCGAGTTAAATGAAGCGTTCGCATCTCAATCAGTTGCAATTATGCGTGAGTTAAACTTAAATCCAGATATCGTGAATGTGAATGGTGGTGCGATTGCATTAGGTCACCCACTTGGATGTTCAGGAACAAAATTAACAGTTCAATTATTGAACGAAATGGAAGCGCGTAAAGCAAAATATGGAATGGTAACAATGTGTGTCGGTACCGGACAAGGAGCTGCTTCTGTTTTCGAATACTTAAAATAATGCGGTAGTGAGGTCTGTTGGTGATCTTGGTCTAATTCAGATCTCACTTTTTTCAAAACTATATTACAAAATCATAAAAAAATTATTACAATGTCTACAAATCCAAATAGATTAATCGGAGGTCAATACCTAATTAAAGATGCTACACATAATGATATCTTCACTTACGAAGACTTGTCAGAAGAGCAAAGAATGATTCTTGAGTCAGCGAAAGAATTCATTGATAAAGAAGTTGTTCCAAATAAACACAGGATTGAGAAAAAAGATTATGCTTTAATTGAAGAGTTAATGCGTAAGATTGGTGAATTAGGTTTATTAGGAATTTCAGTTCCTGAAGAATATGGTGGAATGGGAATGGGATTTGTAACTACGATGCTAGTTTGTGATTACATTTCTGGTGCAACAGGTTCTTTAGCAACAGCATTTGGTGCGCATACTGGTATTGGTACAATGCCGATTACTTTATATGGAACTGAAGAGCAAAAACAAAAATATTTACCAAAATTAGCTTCAGGAGAAGTTTTCGCTTCTTATTGTTTAACTGAGCCAGAGGCTGGTTCTGATGCCAATTCAGGAAAAACAAAAGCTGTATTATCAGAAGATGGTAAAGAATATATCATCACAGGTCAAAAAATGTGGATAACGAATGCAGGTTTCGCAGATATCTTTATCGTTTTCGCTCGTATTGATGATGATAAAAATATTACAGGTTTCATCGTAGAAAAGGATAAAGCGGGAGCTGGATTTACTTTAGGTGAAGAAGAGGATAAATTGGGAATTGTATCTTCATCTACTCGCCAAGTTTTCTTAAATGAAGTTCGTGTACCTGTTGAAAATTTATTAGGTGAAAGAAATGGAGGGTTCAAAATCGCGATGAATGCCTTAAACGTAGGTCGTATTAAATTAGGTGCTGCTTGTTTAGATGCTCAACGTCGTGTATTAGATAACTCTTTACAATATGCATCTGAAAGAAAACAATTCAATGTTTCTATCAATACTTTTGGTGCAATCAAAGAAAAATTAGCTGATATGGCTGTTGCTACTTTTACATCAGAAGCGGGTGCTTATCGTGCTGCGAAAGATGTTCAAGATGCTATTGAAGATAATGTAGCGAAAGGAATGTCGCATGCTGAAGCTGAATTAAAAGGTATTGAAGAGTATGCTATCGAAGCTTCTATTTTAAAAGTTTGGATTTCTGAGGCGGCACAAGTTGCATCGGATCAAGGAATTCAAATTTACGGTGGTATGGGATATTCTAAAGAGATGCCAATGGAATCTGCTTGGAGAGATGCTCGTATTTCTCGTATTTATGAAGGAACGAACGAAATCAATACATTATTATGTGTATCGATGTTAGTGAAACGTGCGTTCAAAGGAAAATTAGATTTAATGACGCCAGCAATGGGAATTGCAAACGAATTAATGTCTATTCCATCTTTCGATGTTCCTGATTATTCAGAATTATTCGCTCAAGAAAAAGAAATCATCGCCAACTTAAAGAAAGTATTCTTTATGGTTGCTGGAGCTGCATTACAAAAATTTGGTGCTGAATTAGAGCAACACCAACAATTAATTATTGCAGCGTCTCGTATCATGCAAGAAATTTATATGGTTGAATCTGCAATGTTACGCGCAGAGAAATTAGCAAACGCTAATGGAGTTGATGCTGTTAAAAATGCAGAGAAATTAGTGCAATTACAATTATTTAAATCTGTAGAGATTGTTAAGACAGAAGCAACTCGTGGTATTATTTCTTTCACAGAAGGTGATGAGCAACGTATGATGTTATCTGGTTTAAGAAGATTTACTCGTTACAACGAATATCCAAATGTTGTAAACTTAAAAACTGAAATCGCAGATTTATTAATCGCTGAAAATAAATATACATTCTAATAAAAGAACGTATTTATTTGTGATAATTATCAAAAGCAGCCTTATTTAAGGCTGCTTTTTTGTTTTATTTAACAAGTTGGTTGTTAGTTTGGTACAACCTTTGGTTATATAAATATTAAGTACTAGTCTTTTATATAAGTTAGTTGAGTTTTCATGGTACTTAAGTTTTAGTAGAGAAAAAGACCTCAGGTAAGTAATTATCTGAGGTTTTTATTTTTATTATATAACTTGTTGAATTTCAGTATTTTTTTTGTAAATTTATATAGAGATAGGTATTAATCATAAAACAAATTGTTATGGAACCACTTAATGTAATTTTATTATCAGTTGTCGGTTGTTTATCTTTAATCTATGCATTTTATGTGTATGACGATATCTTATAATTTATTAACAACATACAATTGAGAAGTCGAATTAATTAAAAGAATTGATTCGACTTTTTTGTGTCTAATTAATATCTTTAACTAATTATTTTATTTGATTTGATGAAAAAAATTGTAGTATTAACCGGAGCTGGAATCAGTGCAGAAAGTGGAATCTCAACTTTCAGAGATGCCAATGGGTTATGGGAAAATCACGATATAATGGAAGTGGCATCTATTGAAGGCTGGAATGCAAATCCTCAATTAGTTTTAGATTTTTATAATGTTCGCAGAGCACAACTAAAATCGGTAAAACCAAATTCGGCGCATTATTTTCTTGCTAATTTAGATAGTAATCATGATGTAACAATTATTACTCAAAATGTAGACGATCTTCACGAGCGTGGAGGGTCATCAAAAATTATCCATTTGCATGGCGAATTGAATAAAGTAAGAAGTGTACGTAATGATGAGGTTACTTTCGACTGTACAGAAAATATTTTTCTTGGAGATTTAGCTAAAGATGGAGGTCAACTTCGTCCGCACATCGTTTGGTTTGGCGAAATGGTTCCAATGATGGATGCAGCAATCGAGGAAACTCTTCAAGCTGATATTTTTATAATAATAGGTACCTCACTTCAAGTTTATCCTGCTGCTTCACTCCTGGATTATACAAAAACAGACGCAAAAGTAATTTGTATTGATCCAAACGAACTACCTATTAATAATAATGTCATTCATATCAAAAAATCCGCTACTGAAGGAGTAAATGATTTAGTTCAATACATAAAATAGTTTTTTTTTGAATATTGTTTTGACTAGTTATTGAGAGAGGAGTTGCTTCGTAACTCATTTTCCCGAGTCCTTTCATCAAAGTATTTCGTAACACCTGCTTTTTAATAAGCAGGCATTACAAAATAATCAATCTCGGCTGTCACTTCCATTTTTTCTTTATAAAATATTTTCCGGTTCGTCATTCCTAAGTGTTTTATTCAACTGTCCTCCTGAACTCGTTTCAGAATCGCATCATTATTTTTATCCATAATCTGTCCTTCCAGTATTCAGGGATCTAAAAATTTGTCATGCTTAGCTTGTCGAATCGTTTTATATATAATAAACCGACATTTAAATCTAAGACGTTAAAAAATTAAATAGAATGAAGGATAAAAATGAATTAGTGACTGAAAGGAAACATTTAATTCATTTCCGAAATGAGATTTAATTTTAGTCTAATAGATTTACAGTCTTGATTTTTTGGTTCGTTTTGGATTAAACCAAAAATGAACATAATATAAATAGAATAAAAAAAAATAGTTTAATTAATCAAAAATCTAAAATCGTCAATCAGCAATATCCTCCGCAGCCTGTCGAAGCATCTTATATATAATAAACCGACATTTAAATCTAAGACGTTAAAAAATTAAATAGAATGAAGTATAAAAATGAATTAGTGACTGAAAGGAAATATTTAATTCATTTCCGAAATGATATTTAATTTTAGTCTAATAGATTTACAGTCTTGATTTTTT
>NZ_RDOJ01000017.1 GCF_003687725.1 Faecalibacter macacae | reverse complement strand
AGGTCGCCGCCAGTCTTTAAGAAGAATCCTCAATCATTTATTTGATTGGGGATTTTTTGTTTTTGGATGGTACGTATTACGTTGTAAGTTATACGTTTTATGTGAAAAGTAGTAAAAGTGCCATGTGAAGCTGAAATAAATTCAGCTTGACAATGATTTATCGTCTAACTTCTCTATAAATTTAAAATCAATCATTTTAAACACTCGAAATGACGAAGAGGTTAAGATTTTTAATAAGGATATATAAGGAAGATTGAGTTGTTTGTTTTAAAAATATTCGAATCTAATACAGTAGTTTATAAAATAAATAGACTTCTCGACAAGCTCGAAGTGACAAGGCTTGTTATTTTTGCATAACGCATAATATAAAACGCATAACGCATAACGCGAATTGCGTTAGGGATAGCAGTGGAAATCCTTTGCTCTAAGATTCCTCAATTCTTCGGAATGACAATATGATGCCAATAGATGATAATTTTGCTTGATAAATTTATGTAAAAGCAAAGATTGGAACGGATAGCCCAACCGAGCGATGGAAAATAATCGATTTAGTGAAATTTTCTTTGCTTACTTTAGTATCTACTAAAGATTTTAACTATATAAGCGAGGGAACGCCCTAAAATATTCTGTCATAAAATTTGTTAAAATTTGGTTTATCAATTGACGTTTAACTATGTTTGATGTTTAAAATATTTTGGTTGGATAAAGATCAAGAAATTATTGATTTAATAGTAAGTCAACAGATTGATAAAGGGTTTAAGTTACTTGTAGGAAGCTATCATCAGAAGGTGTATTGGCAAGTTCGACGCATGGTATTGATTCATGAAGATGCTGATGATGTGACTCAAAATATTTTTATTAAGATTTTTCAGCATTTGAAGGATTTTAGAAGTGAAGCAAAATTATCGTCATGGATTTATAGAATTGCATATAATGAATCTATAAATTTTATTCAGAAGCGAGCAAAGGAAATACATCAATCGGCTGAAGATTATACATTAGGTGTAGTAGATCAGTTAGAAGATGATCAGTATTACTCGGGAGAAGAAATTGATTTAAAATTACAAAAAGCAATTGCTCAATTACCAGAAAAGCAGCGTGTGATTTTTATGTTGAAATATTATGATGAAATGAAATATGAAGAAATTTCTTCTATTTTAGATACTTCTGTTGGTGGACTGAAAGCGAGTTATCATCATGCTGTTAAAAAAATAGAGCAATTTATTAAAGAGTCTGATTAAACCTTTGTATATTACTATTGTCTAATAGATAGAATGAAAAAAACTGAATTAAATAATAAGAAAGAATTTAAAGTGCCAACAGATTACTTTGCAAGTTTAGAAGAGTCAATTTTAAACGAAACAAAGCGATTTGAGGATATTTCTGCTTTTGATGTACCGACGGATTATTTTTCGGAATTAGAAGCGAATATTTTAAATTCAGCAGGTAAACAAAAACAAGGAAAAGTACGACAATTATGGATTGCTGTATCTTCTGTTGCTGCTTGTTTAATTTTATTTGTTGTTGGTTATACGCAGTTTAATTCTACAGAAGATAAAACAACTTTAGTTGTTGATACAAATGTTTCGCCTAAAGTGGATCAAAAGTTAGAAAATGATGTTTATGAATCTTTATATAAATCTTATTTTGTAGAAGAGGAAATAAAAAAATCGTCTAACGATATTTCATTAGACGATTTAGATGAATTTTATTCAGATCAACAGTTGTCAAGCAACTATTAAACAATTTCTGCGCTAATACCTCTGTTCAGTAATTCTGTACATCGAGGTTTTAAATCTTCATAAGCACCTGTTAAAACATCGCATTTTCCTTTGTAATGAATAAGGATTGTACATTGTTCTGCTTGTTCAGGTGTATGATCACAAACATCCATTAACGATTCAATCACCCAATCAAAAGTGTTTACATCGTCATTGTATACAATGATTTGATGTTTTTTAGATTCTTGTTCTAAAACTTCAACATCTGAATCGTATTCAGTTTCCCATTGAGGTTTAGTTGAAAATTTAATCATAATCTTATTTTTTAAAGTGTAAAGCAATCCACTCGTTACGTTGTTTAACAGATACAAAAGTTAAACCATGTTCGATACAGAATGCGTGAATATCGTTGTAATCTTGCTCCATTAATCCACTTAAGAATAAATCTCCACCTTCGTTTAACACTTCGATATAAGAAGGAATTTGAGACATTAAAATATTCTTGTTGATGTTTGCTAAAATGATATCAAAAGTTTTAGTTCCTAATAAAGAATTATCACCCATTTTTGCATCTAAGCTAACTCCATTACGTTTTCCGTTTTCGATAGAATTTTCAACCGCCCATTCGTCGATGTCGATACATTCAGCATAGTTAGCGTTTTTCTTCATTCCTAAAATAGCAAGAATAGAAGTTCCACATCCCATATCTAAGATATCTTTTCCGTCGAATTCAGTTTCTAGAATGTATTCAACCATTAAGTGCGTAGTTGAATGGTGACCAGTACCGAAAGACATTTTTGGTTGAATTATGATTTCGTAAGGAATATTCTCAATTGTTTCGTGGAATTCTGCACGAATTAAACATTGATCGTTAACTAAAATCGGAGTAAAGTTTTCTTCCCAAGTTGCATTCCAGTTTTGTTGTTCGATTTCTGTACGACTGTAAGAAAACTCGATGTAATCTAACGTCTCTAAAACTTCTTTAATTTCAGCTTCATTTTCGTCAGTTGCTGGAATATAAGCATCAAAACCATTTTCGTTTTCTAAAAAACTCTCGAAAGGTAAATCCGAGATGTTAGCGATAATGATTTCGTTCCATGGTTCAGTTTCTGTAACTTGAAATTTATATTCGATATAGTTTGTCATACAATTTTATTAAAAAAAGCTTGTTATAAAAGCCAAGTGCAAATTTACGACTTGGAATTTAAAACAAGCTTAAAATATGTTTAAAATATCTTAATCCTAGATTATTAATGGATGAAGTTATTTTTTTTAAAAGATTAGTATTCATTTTTTCCTTGATGAAAAAACGAATCAAAAAAATCAAGACTTTAAATCTATTTGACTAAAATTAAATCTCATTTCGGAAATGAATTAAATGATTCGCATTCGCTCACTAATTCATTTTAATCCTTCATGCTATTTAATTTATAAACGTCATAGATTTATATGTCGTTTTAATTCTTCATGTTATCCTGAAATAAATTCGGATGATGAATAAGTGATTTTGAGTCTGTCGAAGAATTATTAAAACCGAACACTAAAATCAATAAATTTTACTATTAAAAAGCAGAAATAATTTTAGAAAAATCTTCAACTTTTAAAGAAGCGCCACCAACTAATCCACCATCAATATCAGCTTGTGCGAATAACTCTTCAGCATTTGCAGCATTAACACTTCCACCGTAAAGAATTGAAGTTCCTTCAGCAACATCAGCTCCGTAAGCGTCGTTTAAAACAGAACGAATAAATGCATGAATTTCTTGAGCTTGCTCAGGAGAAGCTGTTACACCTGTTCCAATAGCCCAAACTGGTTCATAAGCAATAACTAATTTTGATAAGTTTTCAGTTTTCTGAGGATTTAAAGCATTTAAAATTTGAGATTTTACAACCTCAAAATGTTTATCAGCTTCGCGTTCCTCTAATTTTTCACCAACACATAAAATTGGCGTAATATCTTTATTAAAAAGTTGTTCTAATTTCTGAGCAATAACTGCATCAGTTTCTTGTTGATATTCTCTTCTTTCAGAATGTCCAACAATTGCGCAATTAATTCCGATACTATCTAATTGTTCAGCCGATATATCACCTGTAAAAGCACCTTTTTCAGTGTTAGAAACGTCTTGTGAAGCAACTTGTACAAATTCTTCGTCAACAGTTTCTTGAATTGCTTGTAAATAAATAGAAGTAGGAGCAATGATCACTTTTGCATTTGGCTTGTTTTCCGAAGCCCATGTGTTGATGTCATTCGCTAATTGTAATGCTTGTTCAAATGTCAAGTTCATTTTCCAGTTTCCAGCTACAATTTTATCTCTCATATATTTATGTTTTTTATTTGTTTATAATTAGTTATTTTATTCTAACTCTTGGATCTAATACACCGTAAAGAATATCGATAATAATATTAATGATGATAAACATTACTGCGATAACTAATACAGCTCCCATAACAATAGGTAGATCTAAAGTGTTTAAAGCATTTACGATTTCTTTCCCTAATCCGTTCCATCCGAAAACAAATTCAACAAAAACGGCACCTGCAAGCATGGATGCAAACCAACCAGAAATTGCAGTTACTACAGGATTTAACGCATTACGTAAAGCATGTTTTAAGATTACAGTTTTCTTTGATAAACCTTTTGCATAAGCGGTACGGATGTAATCTTGACTTAAAACTTCTAATAAAGAATTTCGAGTCAACTGCGTAAAAACAGCCAATGGACGAGAACCTAAGGTAATTGCAGGAAGTATTAAATTTTTTAACGTTAAATGTTTTCCTTCGCCTAAATCATCTACTTCGTACAAACTTCCAATCATGTTCAATGAAGTAAATTCGTGCAATAAGAATGCAAAAATATAAGCAATAATAATAGCTGAAAAGAATGATGGAATACTCATACCAAAACTTGTAATAACTAACAATGTTCGGTCAATCCAACTGTCTTTTACTAAAGCTGAAACTATTCCTAAAGCAACTCCAATTACAGTAGCAATAATAATAGCAGAAACAGCTAAAACTATTGTATTAGGTAAAGTTTCGCCAATAATCGTTGCGACAGATTTTCCTTGTTTTTGGAACGAATTTCTAAGAAAAGGTTTTTTAACAACTAAAGTTTGATCGCCTAAATCTGCAATTTTTGAATAATCATATTTTCCAGAAGATAAAGAAGTATATGTTTCTTCTTTCGGATGATTATCATGAATAGAAATAGGTGATAAATCGTTTAAATAATACAAATATTGTTTCCAAACGGGTTGATCTAAACCTAGATTTTTTCTAATTTGAGCCAATTGTTCAGGATCTTCTTTTTGATCCAACATCATACGTGCCGGATCTCCTGGAAGTACAGTAAATAAAAGAAAAACTACGGTTACCACTCCGAAAAGTGTCAGAAAACCGTAGAATAATTTATTGATGATATAACTTATCATCTGTTATAATTTTTGATCTAATTGTTGAACAGTAGGAAAGTCGTTGTCGTGGAATTTTGCTTTAACAATTCCATTTGAAATTAAAACAATTCCAGGATTAGAACGAATGATCGTTTTCATGGTTGTTTGATCCATAAAGCATAATTCTGATTCTAAATTTTGAATAGGATTATTAGAAACTGTTACAAATTCGTAGCCTTTAGATTTTGCTTCTTTCGCTAAGCTGTTGATTTTATTAGTTTGTTCAGTTGTGATTTTTTCAGCAAAAGGAACAACAATTAATACAACTTTTGGATGTTGTAAATAGTATGAAGTTTTATCTTCTCCATTGCAATCAAAATAGAAATCATGAATTGGCGCTTCGTAACCTTTCTGATCGATTTCGTTACGTGTTTTATCAACTAACATTTCCCAAACGGATGTATCTTGATATAATTTTTGACTGATATATTTTTTATCATCAACTATAATTTCAGATCCATCTAACTTATTTTTTAACGTAAATAATGTTTTATACGTTGTCGGTTTTAAACCTAATTCTTCAGCAGATTTCATCCCATGTACCAGATCTTTTCCAACAGCATAAGCTCTGAAATCGATTACAGGTAAATGATTAATTCCAATATAAGCTAAAATTAAAGATCCAATTGTTCCTAATGTTACAAGACCTATATTAAGAGGCTTGATAAATAGTGGTTGAATGAATTTTTGACCAATTAGTAAAATTAAGATTAAAACTAATAATACAACATCTTTGTAAAATGATGTCCATGGTTCTAATTTTAAGGCATCACCAAAACATCCACAATCCGTTACTTTATTGAAGTATGCTGAATAGAAGGTTAGGAACGTAAAAAATATTATTGTTAATAAAAGGGAATAAATTGTAAATTTTTTCCAAACACCTAACAACAATAAAATTCCTAAAAAGATTTCGAATACGGCAAAAAATGTTGCCAATGGTAAACTCAAATCCATTAAAAATGGAATGTTAAGCACACCTGGCGAAAAATATTCTTCTAGTTTAAAGCTTAATCCGATTGGATCTACAACTTTTACAAAACCAGAAATGATAAATAATACACCAACAATGATGCGAGACAAATGAACCAAATACCTCATAGATTATTTTTGTTCGTTAATTAATATTAATGCGAAAATTGAATAGTTGATCATATCTAAATAATTAGCATCTAAACCTTCAGATACGATTGTTTCTCCTTTATTATCTTCGATACTTTTTGTGCGTAATACTTTTTGATAAATCAAATCTGTAATAGAACTTACACGCATATCGCGCCAAGCCTCACCGTAATCATGATTCTTTTTCATCATAAGGTCGTGCGCCATCGTAGCATATTTATCATAAAATTCAGACGCTTGTTCTGGTGATAAATCAGGTTGATCTGCATAACCCAATTCCAATTGAACCAAAGCCATAATCGCATAATTAATAATTCCGATAAACTCGCTTTCTTCACCTTCATCTACCATTCGTTCAGTAGATTCTTGCAAAGTTCTAATGCGACTCGCTTTAATAAAGATTTGATCTGTTAAAGACGGTAAACGCAATACACGCCAAGCTGCTCCGTAATCTTGTAATTTTTTAGTATATAAATCCCTACATTGGGCAATTATTTCATTGAATTGTTTTGACGTATTTTTCATAATTTCGTAATAGAATTCAAAAATAAATAGAATTCGTTAAAGAATACAACTTCTAAGATATGACAATTAATTGTAATGGTCGATTAATCGATTTATCAGAACCTAAAATTATGGGAATTCTGAATACAACTCCAAATTCTTTTTATGATGGAGGCAGCAATCATTCGATGGATTTAATTTTTCAAAAAGTTGAAAAACATTTGAATGGTGGTGCTGATATTCTGGATATTGGTGGATATTCAACAAAACCAGGTGCAGAAGTGGTTTCTGAACAAGAAGAAATTGATCGTACTGCGCCAGTGATCGAAAAAATTATTGAAAAATATCCTGAATTAATTATTTCTGTTGATACGTTCCGTGGTAATGTAGCGAAAGAAGCGGTTAAAGTTGGAGCCTCAATTATTAATGATGTTTCGGGATTTGAATTGGACGAAAATATGTTATCAACTGTTGGTGATTTAAAAGTTCCGTATATTTTAATGCACATGAAAGGAACGCCACAAACGATGCAAGATAACCCGACGTATGATGATGTTACTTTAGAGGTTAATCAATATTTTTCAGAGAAAATAGCCGCTTTACGTGCATTGGGTGTGAATGATATAATTCTAGATCCTGGTTTTGGTTTTGCAAAAACGTTAGAACATAATTATGAATTATTTAATAATTTGGAGGTTTTAGGTTTTGGTGATTATCCATTATTGGTCGGAATTTCGAGAAAATCGATGATTTATAAAATGTTTGGTTCAACTCCGCAAGACGCATTAAATGGCACAACTGCGTTGAACATGGTTGCTTTACAAAAAGGTGCAACAATTTTACGTGTACATGATGTTAAAGAAGCGAAAGAAACGTTACAAATATATAATGCTTTGAAAGGAAAGTATTAAAAAAAGAAAACCTCGAAGTTCACTTCGAGGTTTTTATTTTTAGTCAATAATTTCACTGTTCGGAAATTCAACTTTAAATGTATCAATGATGATTTGTTCTTTTGCGATAACTTGCCAATGCGAATCTTTTACTAATTCTAAAACAACTTCGTTTTCGTATAAATTTTCATCTTCAATATTTACATAAAGATTTTTTTCGTTACGATCTCCGATGATTAAAGCTTCAGTAACTGTTTCCATTTTATGACTTAAATTAACTAAAGCATCATGGTCAACGATAATTCCATCTTGTTGATCGATTACCTCTTGTAATTCGAAAACAGAATATTCGTCTGTTTCACTCTCACCATCAATCCAAAGAAGTTTCCAAGAATATCCTTCAATTGATTGAATTGGCTGAACAATTTGTTCTAAATCAATTAAAAGATCCTCTTTACTTTCTCCGTATATCTCAATTTTGTACATAATCTATTTTCTTGTCGCAAAATTACGAAAAGCTTTTATTTTAAAGTTCTATTTGTTTCAAATTTGAGGCAAAAGATAGTGGAATCCAATCATATTTATTATCACGTTTACCAATATATCCAATTCCTGGCCAAGGTAAATGCATCGCTACAAGCAATTGTCGTTTTTGATACGCTTCTTCTAATACTTTCTTTCGAGTGGTTACAGCGGTCTCGAAATCTCGGTCATATTTAATTCCATATTCAGGATATCGAATCAAGATAGGCGAATGAACAACATCAGCAATATGTTTTAAAATTTTGCCGTTTTGCGTAATTTCAAAAGCTAAATGTCCTGGTGTATGTCCAATAGTTTCTTCAACTTTAATGCAATCAAATAAAATATCACTTTGTTTAATGAAAGTTAATTTGGTTTGAATTTTATTCAGAATGTTTTTTGTTGATTCGTTGTTTTCCTTCATCCAAAAATCAAATTCTTTCTGACCGATGTAATAATTTGCATTTTTAAAAGCAAAATTTCCATCAGGTAAAAGAATTCCCCCAATATGATCGCCATGCGCATGGGTTAAAATGATATCAGTTATTAAATTTGCCGGAATATTAGAAGCTTGCATTTGTTCTAATAATTTTCCTACATTTTCGTTTTTTCCTAAACCATTTCCAGTGTCAAATAGGATGTATTTTTCATCTTTTTTTATCAATAAAATATTCAATGAAAATGCCATCGGCTGATCCAAATAACATTCTTTGCGTGCATTTAGATAATCTTTTTCCGTTTTATTAGGAGCAATTAAAGGAAAAGGTTCTTTTAAAACATTTGCACCATCAGAAAATAAAAACAATTCTAATTCGCCAAATTTAAAGTTAAGTGCAGTTGACTGAATTGCTTTGGCTGTAAATTCAGATGTGGCACTTAATAAAGGAAGTGCAATGGAAGAAAGTCCAATGGTTTTTAGTAATTCTCGTCTATTCATAAAAAAACGTTCAAGTTGTTTAAAGATAAACAATTTGAACGTTGATTTGATCAATTATATTTGACTAATTTCTTTTTGTATGCGTCGATCTGATTTTATATCCATGATTTCGATGCTTTCTTTTGCAAAGATTTTAAAACTATGTTCGTGTTTTTCTAACAAGAAATCATAAGGTCCTTTTGGTGCAATTAATTTGACTAAAACCGGAGCAGTTTCTAATGAAATAAAAACCAGAGCGATAAAAATAGCAGCTGTACCAAGAATTGGATTATTCGCACTTAATTCGTTCAAGGCCTGCATTCGAGCAGCAAAACCATTGTAGTTTTCTTCTGTTGGTTTTGCATCTGTCAATTCTTTTTCCTTTTGAGCGATTAATTTATCTATTTCTTTATTCAGTTCATCTAAACGAGGTTTCATTTGGTCAGCATATTGTTGCATTTCTGCAAATTTTTGCTCTTTTAATTCAGCCTTACGTTTTGCATTTGGACCGTAACCTTCGCGTCCAGTTGTAGTTTCAGTTTGTGTACCAACAACTTCTTTTTCTAATTCGGCAGAAGCTAAATTGTATTGATTACGGAGTGTATCAATTTGCGCGTAAATTTTCTTTCGTTCTTCATCAACAGGTTTTGCTAAATCAACATATCTGGCATCTATGCTTTTTTGTAATTCTGCTTTGTTTCGGTTGACGATTACGTTTAATTGCTTATTGATTTCTTTTTCGAAAATTTTTAATTCTAAAGGTTTTGAAATGACAATTCCTAATAAAATAGCAACGGCAATACGTGGTAATGCAATAAAAAATTGACGAAACCAATTCCCTTGTTTTTTCATTGAGGTTACGATATATCGGTCTAAATTAAAAATCATTAAACCCCATAATGCTCCAAAACCAACGGCAGCATACATATTATCAAAAATGGTATACAGCGCATATCCAGAAGATAATGCGGCTAAAATACCTGTAAAAAGAATAACACCACCAATCCCTACATGTTTGTTAACATCAGTTGGAGTTTTCTTTAATATTTCTGTGCTGCTACCTGAGCAAATCACTAAAAATTTTTGAATTACATTCATAAGTATAAAGATAGTACTTTGTATAACATAATAATAAAAATTGTGCCAAAAAAAGCTGACATCTAAAATGTCAGCTTATTATATTGTTAAATCTTTTCGAAAATTAAGCTGTTACACTTTCTTCGATTTTGATTCTCCATCCGTAAGGATCTTCAATTAATCCGTACTGAATGTCTTTTAATTTATTCTTTAAAATAGAAGCGAAAGATTCTGTTTCTGATAATAATTCAATTTCAGCTCTTTCTTCTCCAAATCCAACTGCATTATATGCATTAATAACAACAGCTGTACCACATCCGAAGACTTCTTTTAATTGACCTTCTTTGTGAGCGTCGTACATTTCTTGAACAGAAATTGGACGAACTTCTACATCTAAACCTGCATCTTTAGCTAATGTTAAGATAGAATCACGAGTTACACCATTTAAGATTCTTTCTGAAGTAGGAGCAGTTAATAATTTGTCACCGATACGTACCATTACGTTCATTGTACCAGCTTCTTCAATGTATTTGTGCTCGATAGAATCTGTCCAAATCACTTGGTCATAACCTTCTTTTTGTGCTTGCGTAGCAGGGTAAAAAGATGCAGCGTAATTTCCTGCACACTTAGCGAAACCAACACCACCTTGAGCCGAACGGCTAAAGTAATCAGCAATTTTTACTGATAAAGGTTTATCGTAGTAGTTAGGAGCATAAGCTAATAAAACTACGAACATGTATTCGTTAGAAGCTCTTGCAGAAACAGCTTCTTCTGTAGCGAACATTGTAGGACGAATGTATAATGAAGTTCCGTAATTTTTTGGAACCCATTGACGATCTAAATCTACGATTGTTTTGATACCATCCATGAAGATTTCTTCTGGAATAGTTGGCATATTTAAACGCTCTGCAGATAAATTAAAACGTTCAAAGTTTTTTTCTGGACGGAAAATAAAAACTTCATCATTTTCATTTTTGTAAGCTTTCATTCCCTCGAAAATTGCTTGTCCGTAGTGGAACGCCATTGCAGCAGGAGTAAATTCTAAAGGCCCGTAAGGCATAATTTTAGGTTCGCTCCATTGTCCATCTTTATATGTTGCCACAAGCATGTGGTCAGTAAAGTTTTTACCAAAAACTTTAGACTCAAATACTGAATCGTTAAATCTTGATTCAGCAATTTTCTCTATAATCATTGAAGTGTAAATTTGTTTGTTGCGATACCAAATATACGTTTATTTTGCTCCAAAACATAATAAAATTCATAACTTGACCCGATGAAACGAATAATCGTAGAGACAGAGGACGGTTCTAAAACCATTCATATTGAGGACTTGAACGAAACCTATCACTCTATTCATGGGGCTGTGCAGGAAGCTTTCCATGTTTTTATTAATAACGGATTAAATTTCTTTTTTGAACTAAAAAAACCTATAAAAATTCTAGAAATTGGCTTAGGTACAGGATTAAATTCTTTTATTACGTTGTTAGAATCGGAAAAAAAACAGTTAAATATTACATATATTGGTGTAGAAAAATATCCAGTTTCTGCAGAAGAATTTGAAGTCATAAATTATTTTGATGATGTTTTTAAATTTTATCCTGAGTTTGAATCTAGAAGAGAAGAATTTTATACTTATTATCAAAAAATGTTTAATGCTGAATGGGAAAATGAAATAAAAATTTCTTCAAATTTTACATTAAAAAAAGTTGAGAAAGATTTTTTTGATTTAAAAGATAGCTCGGATTCTGATTTTGATTTGGTTTATTTTGATGCGTTTGGATCGCAAGTTCAGCCTGATTTATGGGAAGAAGAATTGTTAACAATAGTAGCAAATTTAACCAAAGAAATTAGCATTATTACAACTTATGCAGCGAAAGGAACTTTTAAGCGTGGAATGAAAGCGAATGGTTTTACTGTTAAAAAACGACCTGGTCCTCCAGGAAAAAGAGAAATGATGGTCGCATTTAAAAATTTTACTTATGAGTAAACCTTTCAATGTACGTGTTTATGCATTGTTGGAGCATAAAGGCAAAGTTTTAATTATACATGAGCCTTTTCAAAATCAATTAATCTATAAGTTTCCAGGTGGAGGATTAGAATTTGGTGAAGGAACAAGAGATTGTTTGATTAGAGAATTTAAAGAAGAATTAAATCTTGAAGTTGAAATTGGAGAGCATTTTTATACGCAAGATTTTTTTCAGCAGAATGCGTTTAATTCAGCAGAACAAATTCTTTTGATCTACTATAAAGCCAAAACGACTGACGAAGCTTTAAAAGATTTGAAAGTTATAGATGAAGATATCCAAGCTTTAATTTGGCAACCAATTTCAGATTTAAATGCTGATGAGATGACTTTAGCAGCTGATAAAATTGTAGTTGATTTATATAAAAAGAAAAACTTCGAATCTTAAGATTCGAAGTTTAATATCTTTTGGTCTTCAAAGTATTGAATAACCGCATGTTTCATTAATAATGTTTGTTCGTTGGTTTTAAGTGGAGGTAACTCTTCTAATAACTCGAAGTGTGGCCATCCATCTGGATCTAATCCATCAAAACGATAAAAACCAAAAGGCTCTAATACGCGGCAAACTGCAATATGTAACAGGTTTAATTTATCGTCTTTTTTGAATTTGATTTTTCCTTTTCCTAATTCCTGAACACCGATTAAAAACAAAATGGTATCTAAATCTGGAGTCTCACCGTCTGTGAAGTTAGTTTCAAAAAATCCTTCAATTTTTTTCCACTTCTCATGATTAGATGGTTGTTGAAAATTAATTTCGTTTAAATCCATTTCGATTAAAATTTACGTCCTCTGTGACGCATGTTTGGATTCTGTAATTGATTTACATTTACATTAGAAAAACGTTTCATTTGATCATTCATCATTTTGATTTGATCAGCAAACATACCTTTTGTGTCGTTTTTCTTTGCTTCTTTAATGTAAGTTTCAGCATCACGTTTTTTACCTCTTGACATCGCTGCACCCGCTAAAGATAAGTTAGCCATAGCACGGTCGTGATCGAAAGATAAACCGAAGTCTAAAGCATCTCTCATATGTTTTTCAGAACCTGCAAGATCATTATCTTGTGCAGCAACAATTCCTTTCATGTAATTAAAGTATCCCATTTGTTTAGGAATTAATTGCGTTTCTGGATTTGTAATTCTATTTAACCAACTTTTAGTTTTTGGCATGTCTTCTTTGCGTAAGAACCAAAATGCTATCAAGATGTTTTCGTTTCTGAAGTAAAAAATAACTGGAAATACAGCTATTAATAAAGCACAAAATCCCCAACCGTATTCACGATCAGCAAATAAAAATATTGCTAAGGCTACTAATACAGTGGCGATTACTAATTTAATGTATTTATTCATTTTATAAATTATAAAGATGATTTGATTTTTTCTGCGATGACATACATTTGGGTTGAATCCAATTGTAGTTTAGGATTCTTAAAATTAATGTCGTCCATTGAGTTTAGTGGTACCAAATGTACGTGTACATGTGGTACCTCTAACCCAACAACTGCAACACCCACACGAAGACATGGGATTGCTTTTTCTATGGCTTTTGCAATATCGTAAGCGAAATCCATTAAACCAGAATAGGTTTCTTTATCCAAATCAAAGATTTTATCAACTTCTTGCTTAGGAATTACTAATACATGTCCTTCTACTAAAGGAAAAGCATCTAAAATAGCAATATATTGATCGTTTTCAGCGATTTTGTATGATGGAATTTCTCCGTTGATGATTTTTGTAAATATGCTAGCCATAAAATTTATATTTTAAATTTTAGCTCAAAGATATTTCTAAAATTTCGAATTTTAAAGTCATTCCGTTAGGTAAAGTAATATCAGCAATATCATTTACAGATTTTCCTAATAAACCTTTAGCAATTGGTGTATTTACAGAAATACGTGCTTTAGCTAAATCAGCTTCAGTTTCTGGTACTAAAGTATAAACCATTTCTTGGTTATTCGCTAAGTTTTTAATTTTAACAATTGATAAAATAGAAACTTTAGAAGCGTCTAATTTACTCTCGTCAATAATTCTTGAATTTCCAATGTTTTCTTTTAAACGAGCGATACGAACTTCCAATAAACCTTGGGCTTCTTTAGCAGCATCGTATTCTGCATTTTCAGATAAATCTCCTTTATCACGAGCTTCTGCGATTTGTTGTGAAATTTTTGGACGTTCAAATGTTTCTAACTCGTGTAATTCTGCACGAAGTTTATCTAAACCTTCTTTTGTTACATATTGTATATTTGCCATAATAATGTATTAGTTGTAAAATTTTTCGTTATTTCATAAAAAATAAATAATCCTACGCATAACAAAGTATGTGCAGGACTATAGAAGCAAAGATAGTAATTATTTTATTTGAAATTAAAAATTATGAAGTTTATTAAAACGATTCTAAATAAGGTTTTAGTTCTAATGTTTTTATTCGTAGCATTTTCATGTTCTACAGATGATGGAGCAGTAAGTTGTGTGCCTACAACAACAGTAAGTAGGTCTATTAATTTAAACTTACCTTTATATGTAAACCTTAATAATCCTGGAGGTTGGATTTATTTAGAAGGTGTTAATACAGGTACAAGAGGTTTAATTGTTGTAAATACAGGAGTAGGATATAAAGCGTATGACCGTAATGCACCGCATATTTGTCCTACTCAAAAATCTACTATATATGTAATAGATGATATTAAAATGTATTGTGAAGAAGATGGGGCTGAATGGATTTTAACGACAGGTCAACCAACAAAAGTTTCAAATCGTGCACCAAGAACTTATCAAGCAATTCGTAACGGAGATCAATTATTTATCACAAATTAATTTATAAATTTAATCATTTTTTATTCAGTTAAGACTGATGATTATTAATATTATATATAAATGATTTTACTTTTATATAGTTCTTTTTTGTTGTGTATCTATTTTGCTAAATTGTGTATTAAATAGTAAAATTATTATGCATGAATAGAAAATATTGATTATCTTTTCCCTCGGAAAAATTTAAAAGATTCTATTTTCGTTGTATAAAAAGTACATAATCGTTATTTTTGAAAGATTAAAATATTATCAAACAAAACATAACAAACTATGAGCATTATCTCTCACATTTTCGCAAGACAAATTTTAGATTCACGTGGTAATCCTACTGTTGAAGTTGATGTAGTAACTGAAAACGGAATTTTAGGAAGAGCTGCTGTTCCATCTGGAGCGTCTACTGGTGAACACGAAGCGGTTGAATTACGCGATGGTGGTGATTTATATTTAGGAAAAGGAGTATTAAAAGCGGTTGAAAACGTAAACGAAATTATAGCTCCAGAATTAATAGGATATTCAGTTTTTGAACAAAACTTAATTGATCAAATCATGATTGATTTAGACGGAACTGAAAATAAAGCAAAATTAGGTGCTAATGCAATTTTAGGTGTTTCTTTAGCTGTAGCTAAAGCAGCAGCAGAAGAATTAGGTTTACCATTATTCCGTTACGTAGGTGGTGTAAATGCTAATACATTACCAGTTCCTATGATGAATATTGTAAATGGAGGTTCTCACTCAGATGCTCCAATTGCTTTTCAAGAATTTATGATTATGCCAGTGGTGGCAGCATCTTTTTCTGATGCTTTACGTAAAGGAACGGAAGTTTTCCATGCATTAAAGAAAATTTTACACGATCGTGGTTTATCTACAGCTGTTGGTGATGAAGGAGGATTTGCTCCAACATTTGACGGAACTGAGGATGCATTAGACACAGTAATGCAAGCGATTGAAAAAGCGGGTTACAAACCAGGAGAAGAAATTATGATAGCTTTAGATTGTGCTTCATCAGAATTTTATGTAGACGGAAAATACGATTACACAAAGTTTGAAGGTGAAAAAGGAGCAATCCGTACATCTGAAGAACAAGCAGCTTATTTAGCTGAATTATCAGAGAAATATCCAATTATTTCTATCGAGGACGGAATGGACGAAAACGATTGGAATGGATGGAAAATTTTAACTGATAAAATCGGTAACCGAGTACAATTAGTAGGGGACGATTTATTAGTTACAAATGTTAAAAAATTAGAAAAAGCTATTGACGAAGAAACGGCAAACTCAATCTTAGTGAAGTTTAACCAAATCGGAACGTTAACAGAAACAATTCAAGCAGTACAAATGGCACAAAATTCGCGATACACTGCTGTAATGTCTCACCGTTCTGGAGAAACTGAAGATGCGACGATTGCTGATTTAGCAGTAGCGTTAAATACTGGACAAATTAAAACAGGTTCAGCTTCAAGATCAGATCGTATGGCGAAATATAACCAATTATTACGCATCGAAGAAATCTTAGGCGAAACTGCAATATTCCCAGGCTTAAAAGCTTTCAAAATAAAGCGATAGTGTAATTCCAACACTGATATTTATCAGTCCGGAATTAATAAAATATATTGTAAATTACGCGTTAAATAATATAAACTAAAAAATGTCAGACAAGGTAGTATTAAGTTACGATGGAAAGGAGTTGGAGCTTCCAGTTTCAACAGGATCAATGGACGAAAAGTCAATTGATATTTCTAAGTTAAGAGGTGCAACAGGATTAATCACAATGGACCCAGGTTACAAAAACACGGGATCTTGTGAATCTAAAATCACTTTCTTAGATGGTGAAGAAGGAAAGTTATTGTATAGAGGATATCCAATCGAACAAATAGCAGACAAATCTAACTTTGAAGAAGTAATGTATCTTTTATTAAAAGGAGAATTACCAACTCAAACAGAGTTAGAAGGATTTGTAGCTGATATTAGAAAAAATACTGAAGTTGCTGAAGAGTTAGTTCAAATGTTAAATGCATTTCCTGAAGGTTCTCACCCAATGGGAATTATTTCAGCTTTAACATCTGCTTTATCTGCGTTTAACCCAGAGAAAGTAAATGTTGCTACTGAAGAAGAAATGTATGATGCAGCTGTTACATTATTAGGTCAATTCCCAGTAATCGCAGCTTGGTCTCAACGTAAAATTAAAGGTTTACCATTAGTAAAATCAGATAGTTCATTATCATACGTAGAAAACTTCTACCAAATGTTATTCAATGATGGTTCTGAAGGTTACAAAGCTGATCCAGTAATTGTTGATGCATTTGATAAATTATTAATCTTACATGCTGATCACGAGCAAAACTGTTCTGCTTCAACTGTACGTTTAGTAGGTTCTTCTCATGCAGGTATCTTCGCTTCAATCGCTGCAGGTATCTCTGCTTTATGGGGACCATTACATGGTGGTGCTAACCAAGCAGTATTAGAAATGTTAGAAGCTATCCAAAATGATGGTGGAGATGTTGCTAAATTTATTGCAAAAGCAAAAGATAAAGAAGATCCATTCCGTTTAATGGGATTCGGTCACCGTGTTTACAAAAACTTCGATCCACGTGCTCGTATTATCAAAGTTGCTGCTGATAACGTATTAACTACTTTAGGAATCAACGATCCTATTTTAGATATTGCAAAAGGATTAGAGCAAGCTTGTTTAGAAGACGATTACTTCAAAGCTCGTAAATTATACCCTAACGTAGATTTCTACTCAGGAATTATTTACAAAGCATTAGAAATTCCAACTGAAATGTTTACAGTAATGTTTGCTGTAGGTCGTTTACCAGGATGGATTGCTCAATGGATGGAAATGCGTCAAACAAATCAACCAATTGGACGTCCACGTCAGTTATACACTGGTGCTGCAACTCGTGATTACGTTGAAATGTCTGCTAGATAATAAATTCTACATTATATTTTATAAAACTCCAAGATTAGTTTCTTGGAGTTTTTTTTGTGCTTTATAATTTTTTGAATTTTAAACGTAATTGTTTAATTTTAAGAGAACTAAAAACCTTAAAAATGAAATTTGAAAAAATAAATAATAAAGGACAAGCACAACTTTTTGAGAATAAATACTTAGAAATGTTAACCAAAGGACATCCTGCTGTTATTTGGGGAATGTATATTCCGATACTTTCCTATAGTATTTATCATGGATGCAAAACGTTTGAATTTTCTTTTGTACAGGTCGTTATTTTATTTTTTGGAGCAATGACTTTTTGGACATTGTTTGAATATTTTGCTCATCGATATTTATTTCATTGGACAACGCAACATCCAAAATTTCAGAGAATAGTTTATATTTTTCATGGAAATCATCATCATTATCCAAGGGATAAACAACGTTTGTTTATGCCTCCAATTCCTAGTTTAATTTTAGCTTCAATTATATTTTTGGTTCAATATGTAATATTAGGAAAATACACTTTCATTTTTTTTCCTGGTTTTATGATAGGTTATTTATTGTATGCTTCGATGCATTATTTGATTCATGCTGTCGCTCCTCCTTTTAAATTTATGAAACCATTGTGGCGCAATCATCATTTGCATCATTATAAAGATGAAGAGCTTGGTTTTGGAGTTTCGAATACTTTTTGGGATCGTGTCTTCGGAACAATGTTCGATTTAGATAAAGAAAAAGAAGATAAGGAGAAAGTTAAAGATTTGATGTTTGAAAAGAAAAAGTAGTCTAATACTTTTGATTATTCCCTATTAGTAAGATGCAGGGAATGTTTAATTAATTTTAATTATCTTTCAACAAATAAAAAAACACAATGAATAAATTCACATTTCTATTAATAGCAGGAGTTCTAGGTTCATTTGCTAATGCACAATATTCTAAAGAGAAACAAACAGAATATGTAAAAACATTAGCTTCTGATGAGATGGAAGGACGTATGTTTGGAACTGAAGGAGCTAAAAAAGCAGCAGATTATATCGCAACTCATTTTAAAAATAACAACTTAAAACCTTGTGTTGGAGATTCGTTCCTAATTACTTTTGAACATAAAGAACAAACTGGTTATAATGTATGTGGAATTCAGGAAGGTAAATCTGACGAAATTGTAGCTTTCGGAGCTCACTTTGATCATGTTGGTGCTAACGGAAAAGGAGAAGATAAAATCTTTAATGGTGCAGATGATAATGCAAGTGGAACTTCAGCAGTAATGGCAATTTCTGATTATTATAAAAAGAAAAAACCAAAGAAAACGATTATGTACATGGCATTTGATGCTGAAGAAATTGGTTTGATTGGATCAGGGAAATTAGTAGAAAATCCAGATTTCGCAACTTATTTGCCAAAAATGGAAGTGATGTATAATTTAGAAATGTTAGGAACAGTTTCTGAATTTGGATCAGGGAAAGTTTATATGACAGGTAGTGATCGTTCAGATTTAATGAAAATAATGAATGATAATACGTGTAAAACATTTTCTGTAAATGATGATCCTTATTTAGGTCAGAATTTATTTATGCGCTCAGATAATGTTCACTTTTTTAAGAAAGGAGTTGTTTCTCACTCATTATCTTCTGTAAACATGAAAACTGCAAAACATTATCATCAACCAAGCGACGAGTTTAAAGTAATTGATATGGATAATTTATCAACAATTACAGAAGGTGTTGGTCGTGTTTCAAATAAATTAATCAAGAAAGGGATTAAGCCTTCTTACAACAAATAATATAAATGGTTAAAATATTAAACACAGCGAGTATTGCAATTTTAGTAATCTTGTTATTCGGATTCTTATCTGAAAATTTTTTTCCGATTGAAGGATTAGAATTATTTTACGAAAAGAAATTCTACTTAGCAATTATCTATATTGTGATGCGAGTTTTCTCTAATTATTACAAGAAAAAAGAAGTAAAATAAATAGTAAAATCCGTTCAGAAATGAACGGATTTTTTTATATATTCTACTGAAATTAAGTTGTTTATTATGGAAGGTTATTTTGGAATTATACTTCGCTGTGTATCCGTTTATTTATTCATGCTAATAGCATTACGAATTTTTGGTAAAAAAGAATTATCGCAACTTAATACAGCAGATGTTATTTTAATTTTATTAATAAGTAATGCCGTTCAAAACGCAATGGTTGGTCCAAATGTAAGTTTGGAGGGTGGATTATTAGCTGCTTTTATTTTATTCGTTTTGAATTTTGGTATGAAAAAGTTAATGTATAAAAATAAATCTTTCAGAAAATTAATTGAACAAGATCCTGAAATATTAATTCATAAAGGGAAAGCTAATTTTGAAAAATTGGGAATATTAGGAATTTCTTCAGATGAGTTATTTGAAGCAATGAGAGAGCATGGTGTTGAACATATAAAAGATGTAAAACTAGCAATGTTAGAAATTGACGGAAATATATCTATTATTTCTGGTGATGATAATTTAAAACAAACACATTATAAACGAAAACATAACCATAAAAATTTAGAAGGTGCAAATTAATTTACAAAATCAGTAAGTGAATAATATAAAGAATCAATTCTTATATTATAAGTTATTAGGAGAAAATACATTTGAACAATTAAGTGAGAAAGATTTTTTTGGCAATATAATAACGAATCTAATAGTATTGCGATTATTGTAAATCATATCGCTGGAAATATGTTATCGAGATGGACTGATTTTCTAACAAGAGATGGTGAAAAAGAATGGCGAAATAGAGATCAAGAATTCGAGAAAGATTTTTCATTCTAAAGATGAGGTTATCTCTTATTGGGAAAAAGGCTGGAGTTGTTTTTTAGACGCGATGGATCTAATAAAAAGCGATGAAGATTTAGATCAAATAATTTATATAAGAAATCAAGGTCATACGGTTTTAGAAGCTTTGCAACGTCAGTTGGCTCATTATCCTTATCATATTGGTCAAATCATATTTATCGGAAAGATGATTAAAAATGATGAATGGTTATCGTTATCAATTCCCAAAAATCAATCATCTAATTATAATCAAGAAAAATTTAATCAAGAGAAATCTAAAATACATTTTACGGAAGAGTATATTAATAAATAATAAAAAAAGCGTACTGAAATTCAGTACGCTTTTAATTTATATCTAAATCCTAAGATTAGTCTTGATCAATATAATCTTCGATTGGTGCACAAGTACACATTAAGTTACGGTCACCGTAAGCATCATCGATACGAGAAACTGTAGCGAAGAATTTACGCTCACGAACCCACTCTAATGGGAATGCAGCCTTAGAACGAGTATAAGGATATTCCCACTCATCAGCAGTTAATAAATGCTGTGGGTGAGGAGCATTGTGTAAAACGTTGTTGTCAACAGGGAAATCTCCATTTGCAACTTCATCAATTTCTTGACGAATAGCAATTAATGCATCACAAAAACGATCTAATTCAGCTTTAGTTTCAGATTCTGTTGGTTCAACCATTAAAGTTCCTGCAACAGGGAAAGAAACCGTTGGCGCGTGGAATCCGTAATCGATTAAACGTTTTGCGATATCGGTAACTTCAACTCCTACTTTCTTAAATGGACGACAATCTAAGATAAACTCGTGCGCTACTACATTTTGAGCATTCGTGTAAAGAATATCGTAATGACCTTCTAAACGAGTTTTCATATAGTTTGCATTTAAGATCGCACCTTGTGTCGATTTCAATAAACCTTCAGCACCTAACATTAAGATGTAAGTGTAAGAAATTGGTAATATGAAAGCAGATCCGTAAGGAGCAGCAGCAAATGTATTTGTAGTTTCTTTTCCTCCAGTTTCAATTAATGGAGATGATCCTAAGAATGGAGCTAAGTGTGATTTAACACAGATTGGTCCAACACCAGGTCCACCACCACCGTGAGGAATAGCAAATGTTTTGTGTAAGTTTAAGTGACAAACGTCTGCACCAATATTACCAGGAGAAGTTAAACCAACTTGCGCATTCATGTTTGCACCGTCCATGTAAACTTGTCCTCCGTATTCGTGGATCATTGTTGTTACCTCTTCAATATTGCTATCAAAAGCACCGTATGTAGAAGGGTAAGTAATCATTAAAGCAGCTAAGTTATCTTTGTGTAACTCACATTTTGCTTTTAAATCTTCTAAATCTGTTTCTCCAGATTCTAAGTTTTTAACAACTACTACTTTCATTCCAGCCATAGCAGCAGAAGCAGGGTTTGTTCCGTGTGCCGATTGTGGAATTAATGCAACATTACGATGTCCTTCTCCTTTAGATTCAAAGTAAGAGCGGATAACCATTAAACCAGCGTATTCACCTTGTGCACCAGAGTTTGGTTGTAAAGATGTCGCGTCAAAACCTGTAATTTCAGATAAGTAATCTTCTAAGTTTTTGATTAATGTTTGGTAACCTTCTACTTGTTCTTTTGGAGTAAATGGATGTACATTCCCCATTCTTTCCCAAGACATGTGTAACAATTGTGTAGCTGCATTTAACTTCATTGTACAAGAACCTAATGCAATCATCGATTGATTTAAAGCTAAATCTTTACGCTCTAAACGCTTGATGTAACGCATTAATTCAGTTTCTGTATGGAATGAATTAAAGTTTGGATGAGTTAAGAAATCAGTTGTTCTGATTAAGTCAGCTGGTAAAAATGATTCATCAACTTCAAATTCAAAACCTTCTTCTGTATTATTGATTGTAGCAAACACGCTTAAGATTTCGAAGATATCTTCTTCAGAAGTCATTTCATCAACAGTGATAGAAACTTTACCTTTCTCAAATCCGTTTACGTTAATTTCTTCATCAGCAAAAATCTTAACGATTTCGTCAGAATTTTCAACAGCGATTTGTACTGTATCAAAGAAATTTGTATTTACTAAATTGTAACCTAAGTGTTGTAATCCTCCGTGTAAAATTGCAGCTTTTGTGTGGATTTCTTCAGCAATGAATTTTAATCCATCTTTCCCGTGGTAAACCGCGTAGAAAGAAGCCATAACAGCTAATAATACTTGTGCAGTACAAATGTTAGAAGTTGCTTTTTCACGTTTGATGTGTTGCTCACGTGTTTGTAAAGCCATACGTAAAGCGTAGTTTCCTAAGCGATCTTGAGAAACTCCGATAATACGACCTGGAATTACACGTTTGTAATCTTCCGTACAAGACATAAAAGCAGCGTGTGGTCCACCGTATCCCATAGGAACTCCAAAACGTTGAGATGTACCAATAGTAATATCAGCTCCCCATTCACCTGGAGGTGTTAATAAAGTTAAAGCTAATAAATCTGTAGCAACTGCAACTTTAACTCCAACAGCGTTTGCTTTTTCTACAAATGATTTGTAGTTATTAATTTGTCCTCCTTTACCGATGTATTGAACAATAGCTCCGAAGAATTCTTCTGTAATTTCTGTAGTTTCAAAATTACCAATAACAACTTCAATTCCTAATCCGTGTGCTTTAGTTTCTAAAACAGCAACAGATTGTGGGAATAAATTATCAGCAATAAAGAATTTATTTACATTATTTTTCTTTTGATCTCTAGAACGAGATTCAAATAACATGTGCATTGCCTCACCACATGCAGTACCTTCATCTAATAAAGATGCATTTGCAATAGGTAAACCTGTTAAATCAGATATAACAGTTTGGAAGTTTAATAAAGCTTCTAAACGACCTTGAGCAATTTCTGCTTGGTAAGGTGTGTAAGCAGTATACCAACCTGGATTTTCTAAAACATTACGTTGAATTGGAGCTGGTAAAATTGTACCATAGTATCCGTATCCTAAATAATTTTTAACTTTTTGGTTCAATGAAGCTAATTCAGCTAAGTGATTTGTTGCTTCAAATTCTGATAACGCCTCTGGTAATTCTAATTCTTTTTTTAATCTAATATTCTGAGGTAATGTTGCCTCTACTAAAGAATCGATAGAATCTTTCCCGATCACAGCAAGCATCTCTGCTGCTTGCTTAGCATTATTTCCAATATGACGAATGGAAAAGTCGTTTGTGTTCATTGTTTGCGCTTGTTTTATTTGAGCGTAAATTTAAGATTATTTCTATTCATTATAAAATTTGGAAGGATAAATCGTACTTTATATAGCGTAATAATATTTAAAAAATAAAGAAACCACGTGTTATCACTATTGTAGCGTTTAAATTGATTAAATTTTTGATAAAAAATAATAGTTTTTATTTGTTTTAAATATTATTTAACTTGAATAAATTAAGTTTTAGGAAGATTTAAATAGGTTCTAAGTTTTTGATATTGAAGTATAAAAATGAAATTATTTTAAAGAAATCACATTTTGGCAAATAAATTGTTGAATTTACTTCTGATTAATTAATTTTACTCAAGGAAAACAAACCTATGGATTTAAATAATCTACATAATATAGAAACTACAGAAGTCAAGAAGGAAAAAAAGTTTCCTTTTTTGAAGAAGTTAGAGCTGATGATGGAAGAGGCAAAACTTCAGGACGCAAAAAAATCTAAAATGAAGCGTGTGCATAAAAAAGGTACATCTCAGATTGCTAAAAAAATGGGAGAAGAAGCTGTAGAAATGGTTATAGCGTCTTCGCAAGATGATGACCAGGCTTTTTTAGAAGAATCTGCTGACGTATTTTTTTACTACTTAATGGCTTTGCACGATAGAGGATTTGAGTTAAAAGATGTTCTTGAAATTTTAAAAAAAAGACATAAAAAGTAAAATAATTACCAACACTAATAGACTATGCAAAAAGGCGGTTCATCATCAATAAAATTTCTTGTAGCAGCTGCTATCGTTATTTTTTCTGTTGTTAAATATTTCGCTAGCTCGGAAGTAAACGAGATAACTGGAGAAAAACAATATATTTCTCTATCAAAAGAGCAAGAAGTAGCGATGGGAATAAATTCTGCTCCACAAATGGCGCAAGAATTTGGTGGATTGTCTCAAAATTCTCAATATCAACAATTGGTAAAATCCATTGGCGAGAAAATAGTAAAAACAAGTGATGCAGGGAAAACACAGTATCCATTTCAGTTTTATGTATTGGCTGATCAACGTACTGTAAATGCTTTTGCTTTACCTGGTGGACCAATTTTTATCACTGAAGCTTTATTGACTCGCTTACAAAATGAAGATCAATTAGCAGGAGTATTAGGTCATGAAATTGGGCATGTAATTGCTCGTCATAGTGCTGAACAAATGTCGAAACAAGAATTAACGCAAGGAATTGCTGGTGCGGCAGGTGTTGCAGCTGGCGATGTTAATTCTGCATACTACGCACAAGTTGTAGCCAATATGGTAAACATGAAATATGGTCGTGAAGATGAATTGGAATCTGACGATTTAGGTGTTCGTTTTATGATTCAGGCTGGTTACGATCCTACTGCATTAATTGGTGTAATGCATATTTTAGAAGAAGCGTCTGGAGGAAGTAATGTTCCGGAATATCAAAGTTCGCATCCATCTCCAGCAAATCGTCGTGCAAAAATAGAAGCTTCAATAGAAAAATATAAGAACAGTTTTTAGTTAATGAAAATTCATTTTTCAATTATAGAATTTCTTTACCTTGTAATTTTAATTACAAGTTATCTTTTTCTATATCATTCTACAGGTTTGGGATATGATGATGGTCTAGAATTTAGATATGTAACAGAGTTACATTCTTCAGGGAGTGATGATGATGCTTTTGCATTTTTAGCAGGAACGTCTGCTTTATTTTTCTTTCTAATAAGTATTTTCGTCAAAAGAAAATATTACGTTTTAGGAATTGCACTAATCTTTATTAATTTTTCATTTATAATTCCACAAATGGGAGATTATTTTACTACGATAGAAAACGGAAATTTTATATTACTTTTTTTAGTTTCAGCTGCTATTTTATTGAATATTTTATTCGTTAGAAGAGTGATTCTGTATATAAAGAATGCTCTATTTTAATTCAAAAACTTATTTTTTAATTCTTCAGTAGGAATCCAACAACTTTCTTGTTTTCCGAAAAACTTGTACCTATTTTTTGCAATTAAATCATATCCAAAATCTCTTAAAAATTGGGGTAGAATTAAAAAAAGATTGAAATACTTTATTGGTGATTGAAGTTCTTTTGCGATTCGCAAAGCAGCATCAGATTTTTGATAAATTTTATCCTCATCAATCAAAATAATCGAATCGAAATTTTCTTCGTTGAGGTTGTTTTCTTTCAATATTTTTTGTCCAAAATCTGATTGTAAAGAAGAAAAAAGAAATACGTTTTTTGTATCTCGTTCAATTATAAACTGAACGGAAGAATTACACAGATTACAAACGCCATCAAAAAGGATAATTTTCTTCGTTTTCATGGAATAAATATATTGAAAAGTATAACAATACACCTACTGTAAATTTATAAATTAGCGCAAAACAAAACATAAACATGTTTAGCGAATATTTATTTAGAAAAATTGATAATTCTCCGTTGGTGATTTTCCGAATCTTATTTGGATTATTGATTGTTGCAGAATGTTGGGGAGCAATTTTTACAGGTTGGGTAAATGCTAATTTAGTTGAACCTAAATTGACTTTCACATTTATTGGATTCGAGTGGTTAAATAACTTATTGGGTCCAAACATGATTTACTATTATGGAATAATGGGATTGTTAGGAATCTTTATTGCAATAGGTGGTTTATACAGATTTGCGATTATATCTTTTGCGATCATGTGGTCGTTAAGTTATTTTATGCAAAAAACGAGTTATAATAATCATTATTACTTGTTCATGCTAGTTTCGTGGATGATGACTATTATGCCTGCACATCAGTTTTTTTCAATAGATAGTTTAATATTTCCGAAATTAAAACGCTTAACTTGTAAAAATTGGGTTAGAGTATTATTTATCGCTCAGTTGTTTATCGTTTATACTTTTGCAGCTTTACAAAAGTTATATCCAGATTGGTTTAATGGTGTTTTTTTAAATCAACATTTTGTTAATTACGAATATATTTTAAGTAGCAAATACCAATTAAATGGTCTAGCACAAATCGTAGGAAGTTTAGAATTTTCGCAAGTAATCGCTTGGTTAGGTTTCTTTTTTGATTTATTAATTATTCCGGCAATGTTAGCGCCTCGTACAAGAGGTATAGCGATAAAATGTGCAATATTTTTTCACTTATTCAATTCAGTTATATTCGGAATCGGAATTTTCCCGTTCTTTTCATTAGCAATGATGATTTTCTTTTATGATCCAATTAAAGTACAAGAATTGTTCTTCAAAACGAAATCATTTATGATGGATCGTAATGATGAGGATGGGTTGATTAATACTCGTAGAATAGCCTTTTCTTATTTGGTAGTCTTTTATATTATTTGGCAAATATATTTGCCAGTGCGTCATTTACATATTCCTGGAAATGTTTTTTGGACAGAAGAAGGGCATCGACTTTCTTGGCGAATGATGTTAAGAAAAAAATCTGCTGATGTACATGTTTATGTTTCTATTCCAGACAAAAATGGAAAATATCAACCAAGAGAAAAAGTCAACTTATCAAATTATTTAACATATAAACAAGAAAAAAGATTTGCGATTTCTGCTGATATGATTTGGCAATTTGCTCAATTTGTTAAAGCAGATTACGATAAAAAGGGTATTAAAAACGTAAAGGTTTTTGTTGATAGTAAAGTTTCTATTAACGGAAGTAGTTATTATCAATACACGAATCCAGATGTTAATATTGCAGCCATGAAATGGAGTTATTTTGGACATCAGAATTGGTTAAAGAATAAACCTAAAGAACTAAATTTATCGTATCTTTATTAAAATACTTAACTTTATAAAAAATAAATTCCTTACTATGAAAAAAACACTTTTAGTATTGTTAGCAGGTTTTGCTTTAGTAGCTTGTGATAAAAAGAATATTGCAAAAGACGCATATAAAGGTTTAGAGAAACAAGAAAACGAATTAGCGCAATTAGATAGTATTACACAAGAGGCGAGACGTACTTTTGATGACTTTAAATTGGCTTTAGAAATGAAAGACTCTACAATGACTAATTTTATTGTTAAAGAAGAGTTTATTGTAAAAAATGGAGATCGTAGCCAACAAGAGCATTTATGGATTCGTGATGTGCATCAAGATGGAAATGTTTTAAAAGGTATAGTTGATAATCAACCACAAGTAACGAAAGAAGTAAAGTTAAACGATACAATCGTTATTGACGAGAAAAAGATTTCGGATTGGATGTTTTATAAGTTAGAACCAAACGATACTGTAGCACGTATGATTGGTGGTTACTCTGTAAAATACATGAGAAATCAATTGTCAGATGCTGAAAGAGTAGAGTTTGATAAACAATACAAAGTAAAATTTGACTAAATCATATTTTATTATAAAAGAAAAGCCACTTCAGTTTTGAAGTGGCTTTTTTGTGATATATGCTATTGTGTTGTACGAAGCTTCGTGATATTTTGGAACAAAAATATAGTAGGAGGTTGTGTCGTCTACATTTCGTTTTAATTCGATTTCATAATCTTTATCTAATTGAATTATAATTTCTTGATCAGTATTAGTTTTACTTCTGGAACTTTGAATTATATCATATGTTTTAAAATCAATTTGAAGATTAGATTTAGCTTCTATTTTTGAAATAAATTTGGCATAGACTTTTTTATCATAGACATCATAAACAACCATTCGTGCAAGAAAATTCATTAATAAAATTGAAAGAGGAATATAAAACCATTTGTTGGAAACATGTTTAATGAAGTTTTCAATTTTTTCTTCACTCGATTCATCATTATTAAGATTTGAATTAAATAGTAAATATCCAAATATAATAACGACAGTTATTACAAAAATAAAATTCTTAATATATAATCTAAAATCTCAATCATTAATCAATAAGTGACAATTGTATTTTTCTTTTTTCTGTGTCAATTCCAATTACAGTAACTTCAACTTGTTGTTGTAAATGTACTTTAGTTGAAACATCAGAAATAAATTCGTTACAAATTTTAGAAATATGTACCAATCCATTTTCCTTTAAACCTATATCAACAAAACAACCGAAGTTTGTAATGTTATTGATGATTCCAGGAACTTTCATGCCTAAACTCAAATCTTCAAATTTCTTTAATCGGCTATCAAAACTAAACACTTTGGCTGTCGAACGTGGATCTAAACCTGGTTTTTCTAACTCTTTTAAAATATCTTCTAAAGTCGGAATTCCAACTTCATCTGTAATATATTTAGTAATGTCAATTTTAGCGATTAACTCTTTGTTTAGTATCAAATCTTGTACATCAACTTTTAAATCTTTCGCCATCTTTTTGACAATAGAATAAGATTCTGGATGAACTGCTGAATTGTCTAATGGATTTTTTGCGTCTTTAATTCGTAAGAAAGCAGAAGCTTGCTGAAAAGCTTTTCCACCTAATCGAGGAACTTTTTTAAGTTCTTCACGACTTTCGAAAGGACCATTTTCAGTTCGATAAGTTACAATGTTTTCAGCTAATTTTTCTCCAATTCCAGAAACGTAATTCAGTAAATGTTTACTCGCAGTATTTAGATTTACACCAACTTTATTTACACAAGACGAAACCACTTCATCCAATTCGTTTTTCAATAAAGTTTGGTCTACATCATGCTGGTACTGACCAACTCCAATTGATTTTGGGTCAATTTTAACCAATTCAGCTAACGGATCTTGTAAACGTCTTCCTATAGAAACAGCACCACGAACGGTAACATCTTTATCTGGGAATTCTTCACGAGCAATTTTTGATGCAGAATAAACTGAAGCTCCAGCTTCATTTACTACAAAAACTTTTAAAGGTCTGTCAAAAGCAATATTTTGAACCAAGTTTTCAGTTTCGCGAGAGGCAGTTCCATTTCCGATTGAAATTGCTTCAATAGAATAGGCATTAACTAACGATTTTAATTTTTTAATTGCACCAGTTTTATCATTTTGTGGGGCGTGTGGATATATATTTTCATTGTGTAATAAATCTCCTTGTTCGTCTAGACAAACAATTTTACAACCTGATTTATATCCTGGGTCAATAGCTAAAATTCTTTTTTCTCCTAATGGTGGTGCCAACAATAATTGGTTCAGATTTTTAGAGAAAACATTAATAGAAGTGATATCTGCGTTTAATTTAGCCTCTTTTAAAACTTCATTTGATATAGAAGGAGATAATAATCGTTTATAACTATCTTTTATAGCTTCCTCTATTATCCAAGAAATTTCTGGCTGAAGCGATTTTACTAAAGTGTACTCTAAGAATTTAAAAGCATCTTTTTTGTCAATGTCTACAGATATTTTTAAAAATCCTTCACGTTCTCCACGTAACATAGCTAATAAACGATGCGATGCACATTTTTTTAAAGCTTCTTCATGCTCAAAATAATTAGAATATACTTTCGCATCTTCTTCATTAATTTTTGCTTTTACAACTTTGGATTGAATTGTCGCTTGTCGTCTAAACATTTCGCGTAAGCGATGACGAACATATTCATTTTCATTAATCCATTCTGCTATAATATGATTTACACCCTCTAAAGCATCTTCGTTAGTAGGAACTTCATCAGTAATATATCGACTAATTAACTCGTCTAAATCATTAATGTTATTTTGTTTCATTATGATTTTAGCCAAAGGTTCTAAACCTTTTTCTTTTGCAATTGTCGCTTTAGTTTTTTTCTTTTTCTTATATGGTAAGTAAATATCTTCCAATTGATTTGAATCAAAAGATTTATTGATTTTTGATTCAATTTCACTTGTTAATACATTTAATTCTTTTAATGTTTCAAGTATAAATTCTTTACGACTGATAATTTCTTCGTAATTAGATTTTAGTTTTTTAATTGTAGAAATTGCAACTTCATCTAAGTTTCCAGTCATTTCCTTGCGATATCTAGCAATAAAAGGAATAGAGAAATCTTCATTTAAACATTTGATAACGTTTAAAATAGATTTTTCAGAAACCGTTGGTAAAGAATTTTTAATAAAGTTAGTCAAATCCATATAGAAAAATTAAACGTGCAAAGTACAAATTTTTAAGAACTATTAATATGGAATGTCTTATAAATAGAGGTTTTTTTATGTTTTGATCAAATCATGAAATTAATACCTATATCTAGGTATTTATGAATTTTTGCTAAAAAATATTGAATTTTATTGTGTAAATATTTTGTAAATAGAATTTTACGTTATAAATTAGCAATAGGTAGTAGAGAGTAAGATTGATTTTTTTTAATGTTAAATTATGCTTGCGAGAGTAAGTTTAAAAATCAATTGGGTTTTAGTTGTAAAACTAAAACCCTTTCTTTTTTATAGTATATTTGAGATCTAAATTTTACACTAAAATGGCTCGAATAAAAATAAATCTACCTTCAGAATTTCTTTTCAATACAACAATTCCAGTACGAATAACAGATCTTAATTATGGCAATCATTTAGCTAATGATAAAGTTCTGTCTATTATCCATGAAGCAAGAGTTCAGTTTTTTAATCATTTTGGATGGAACGAAATGAATTTAGCAGGCGTTGGATCAATTATGGCAGATGTAGCAATAGAATATAAAAATCAGGCTTATTACAATGATCAGTTAGAAATTTCAATAACTGCAGGAGATTTTACAAGAGTTAGTTTCGATTTGTTTTATCAAATAACATGTGGAGATAAATTAATAGCTAAAGTAAAAACCGGTATTGTAACCTTCGATTATCATAAAAATAAAGTGGTAGAAGTACCAGAAGAAGTGAAAAAAGCATTTAAAAACTAAATTGATACAAACAAAACAATTTAGTCTTTGTAAATTTGCAGTGAATTATGAAGATTTTACCATACAAAAATTTGTTCATCGGGATTACCGGTACATTAAATAATATTTTCTTTGAAGGAAAATATGCTGATAAAGAAGTTGAACGTACTCTAAAGTCAAATAAACAGTGGGGAGCAAAAGATCGTGCATTTATTGCTGAAACAGTTTATGATTTAGTACGATGGAAGAGATTAGTAGAAGGTGCAATGGCAAGACCATTATCACCAGATACGTTATGGGAATTTGTAGGAACTTGGTTTGCCCTAGATCCTGAAGAAAAATTACCAATGTGGGAAGAATTCGCTCGTATTAACCACAAAGAAATTTTAAAAAGACACCATCAATCTGCTAAAAATCCAGCTGTAGCTGAATCTTATCCAGATTGGATGTTTGAAGTTGGAAAAGCTGAATTAGGTGATCGTTGGCTAGAAGAAGCTCAGGCGATGAATATTCCTGCACCAACTGTATTACGTGTTAATAGTTTAAAAACTGATCGTAAAGAATTACAGAAGTTATTAAAGCAACGTCAAATTAAAACAAAAGTTTTATCTAAATATCAAGATGCATTAGAATTAGAAGAGAAAACAAATATCTTTAGAACTGATGAATTCCAGAATGGATTTTTTGAAGTTCAGGATGCAGGTTCTCAGATGATTGCACCATTTTTACGTGTAGAGCCAGGTATGCGTGTTGTTGATGCGTGTGCTGGAGCTGGAGGAAAAACATTACACCTTGCTTCTTTAATGAATAATAAAGGGCAAATTATTGCAATGGATATCCACGAGTGGAAATTAAAAGAGCTAAAACGTCGTGCTTCTCGTAATGATGTTCAAAATGTTCAGACTAGATTAATTGAAGCAAAAACAATTAAAAAGATGGCAAATTCTGCTGATCGATTATTAATTGATGCGCCATGTTCTGGTTTTGGAGTTTTACGTCGTAACCCAGATGCGAAATGGAAATTAGATCAACCATTCTTAGATCGTATTAGAGAAACACAAGCAATGATCTTAAACGATTACGCCAAAATTATTAAAGTTGGTGGATTAATGGTTTATGCTACATGTTCTATTTTACCATCAGAAAATCAAGAGCAAGTTGAGAAATTCTTAGCGAATAACGAAAACTATAAATTAATTAACGATAAAACTTACTATCCTTCTGAAAACGGATACGATGGTTTCTATATGGCGTTAATTGAGCGTGTTTCTTAAGAATATACTTATAGATATAATAAAAGGATTGAGTGTAAGCTCAATCCTTTTTTATTTTAAATTCAACTCGTCTATTTTGTAAGTTTTTCCAAGCTTCACATTTTTCAGCTGGTCTACACGTGGGATGTTTCAATTCTGTATCGCCTTTTCCGATTATCGTAAATCGATTTTTATCTAAACCTTTAGAAGCAAAATATTCAACAACAGCTTTGGAACGATTAAGAGATAAATTCTTGTTGTATTCGCTATTTCCCATAGCATCTGTATGTCCTTCAACATAAAATTTAAGATGCGAATTAGCTTTCATACTCTTTACAATACGATCTAAAATTGGATAATCAATAGGTCGAATAAATGTTTGATCAAAATCAAATTCAATCGTTCTAATTAATTCATTCGAAAAATCTTGTACATACACATTTTTCGAGTTTCCTTCCAATTTTTCAACAGGACAACCTTTTGTTAATAGAGTTCCTTTTTCGTTAATACATTCGTCAAACCAATCAGCAATTCCGTCGCCATCTGTATCATAATCTTGATTGAAATTCGTAGTATCATTATTCTGAATCAAAACAGTGTAAGGAGTTGATAAATTGAATGACATACCAATCTTTTCAATTTCTTTTCTGTATCGGCCATCTTTTTGGCAAATTTCACCGCAACGATCTTCATCTTTCAATAAAAAATCAATTTTTTGTTTCGCCCAATAAAACTTAATAGCTTCAGTTAGATTAGAGGAATTTGAGTTTTTAATATCGAATTTCTGATTGTAGTTATCAATTCCATTTTTAGCTGTAATTTCTAATTGTTTTGGATAGACTTTTTTACAATCTTTCGAAACGAAATGAATCGGATTTGTTGATAAAAATCCATTGAAATTTTTCGGATATGTTTCTGAAAGATTTAATGTTTTAGACTGAACTTGTACATTTCGTAATAATGGTCTAAGAATTTGTTTTTGAAATTGAGAAATTTTAAAACCTAACTCATATTCGTTGTTAACTACCAATGGTTGCGTTCCTGTAGTTAATGAAAGAAAATTCATCGCGCGATAATCAATCGAATTTCCTATTCCTAAAATAAAAAATTGAGCTGATTTTAGGTGAGATTTAATCGAGAGATGTAAATTCTGATTAATATCTAAATCACCATCAGAAATAATTGTGATGATTCTGTTATGATTAGAATTTGCTTTAAAAGTCTGAATACGATCAATCGCTTCATTCAACTTTGTAGTACCTCTACCATATTCTTTGTCTATATAAATAATCGCTTTATCAACATTTTCTTTTGTGGCTTCTATAGAAGTTGGAGCAAAGTTTTCTTGATTCGTTCCATATAATACGATGTTGAATAATTCGTTTGTTTTTAATTGTTTCAAAGTTGAAGTCATCATTTTCTTGACTTCCGTAATAGGACGACCTTTCATCGAGCCTGAAGCATCTACAACAAAAATATATTCGCGCGGATAAATTACTTTTGAATCCTTAGGAGGCTGAACGATTCCTAAAATATAATCGCAACCATCTTCTGTAAAATGTTGTATGGCCGAATTAATCTGTTTGGCTTCGTAATTATATAAAATAGATTCTTTTTTTGTGGTATTCTTTTTTGTTGTCCAATTGAAATTAGAAGTTTTATTTATAGACGGATTTTGATCATTTATTAAAACAGCATTCAAAGGAATACTTCCTATAAAATTATAGGTTTGATAAGCTTTTGTTGGTAATCCAACTTGTTCGTTGATTCCTAAAGATGTGAATTGTTCAGTACGGATAGTTTTTATTTCAGGAATTTCAACTTGATAATCTAATGTTGAGGTTTCGATGATTTTAGAAACCTTAAGAGAAACTGTAATAATTTCTCCGGCTTTCACTTGATTCAGATTCAGAATTAAATTTTGTGTTTTAGTCTGATTATCGTACCCACTTTTTGATTTTAAGCTTTTAATTTCTTGTCTTACCGTTACAATAGGCTTTGCTGACAAATTTGATTCTTGATTATTATAATTTGCAGCCAAATGATACACGTTTTGCGAATGATGTTGCGGAACAATAAATCGTAAATCAACCGTTTCATTTGAAATATTTTTATAATAAAATGTATGTTGAATGTCGCCTAAAAAATGATTGAATTGATAGGTTGATTGAACAGAATCTGAGCTAATTTTAGCAATATCTTCGTTGTTTTTTACCTCTAAATAAGGGAAAGTAGATTGTGCGTGAGTAAGATGTAAATTTCCTAATAATAGAAAAATAAATTGGAGTAAAAACCGCATAAAAGTTAGCTATAGATTTTTTTATATATTTCGATTGACAAGAATAATTATAATAAGAAAATTTAACAAAAATCTTTATTAATTTTGTGCAAATTTTTAATAAAATGGGATTTAATTTCACTGAAGTTGAAAGAGTAGAAACGATTTCAGCAAAGGATTTCCAGAAATATTATGTAAAACCACAAAAGCCAGTAGTAATTGAACGGATTACAGAAGATTGGCCAGCGTATGAAAAATGGAATTTTGAATATATAAAGCAGGTTGCAGGTGATAAAATTGTACCATTGTACAACAATGATCCCGTAGATTATTCTAAGAAAGTTAACGAACCTGTTGCAAGAATGAAAATGTCTGAATATGTTGATCTTTTACATAATGGACCAACAGATTTACGTATTTTCTTATATAATTTAATGAGCCAAGTTCCTGAATTACAAAAAGATTATAAAATGCCTGATTTAGGTTTGAATTTATTCAAATCTATGCCTATGCTATTTTTTGGAGGAGCAGGTTCTAATGTTTTTATGCATTACGATATAGATTTAGCGAATATTTTACACTTCCATTTTGCAGGAGAAAAGAAATGTGTAATTGTTCCGCCACAAGATTCAAAATACATGTATAAAATTCCTTATTCGGTAATTTGTCGTGAGGATATTGATTTCGATAATCCTGATTTTGAGAAATGGCCAGCCCTAAAAAATATTAATCCTATGGTTGCTGATTTAAAGCATGGAGAAATGTTATATATGCCAGAAGGTTGGTGGCATTATATGAAATATATAACTCCAGGATTCTCTGTAAGTTTACGTTCATTAGCTCATAAACCAAAGAATTTTTCAGAAGCAATTTACAATATTTTTATCATGAGAAATATTGATAACGTAATGAGAAAGTTAAAAGGTCAAGCTTGGATTGATGAAAAGAATGAAAGAGCAATTATAGATACTAATAAATTAATTACTAAATAATTTAGTAAACACCGAAAAATTTTCAACAGAACGGAATATCATAACAGATATTCCGTTTTTTTTGTTTGATATACTTAATTAACATCATTACTAATATTTTAGCATTTTTAATTTCGTGCTAGAAATCTCATCTTTGTCGAAATTTTTTCGGTAAATAACACTTTATGAAAAGTAAAAAAGGAAATTTTTGGGCATTATTACCTTTAATCGCATTTATTTTAATTTATTTCACATCATCAGTAATTCTTAACGATTTTTACGCAGTTCCAGCTATTGTAGTTTTTATGGTTGCGTTAATAATTGCAATGGTTCAATTCCCTAAAGTTAGCTTTAATGCTAAAATTGAAGCGTTTTGTAAAGGCGCTGGTGAGGAAACAATTGTGTTGATGATT
Organism: Faecalibacter macacae; assembly: GCF_003687725.1. Taxonomy (GTDB): domain Bacteria; phylum Bacteroidota; class Bacteroidia; order Flavobacteriales; family Weeksellaceae; genus Empedobacter; species Empedobacter macacae. The sequence goes on along the minus strand of NZ_RDOJ01000017.1, from coordinate 30,207 downwards.
TTAATATTTCTTTTGGCTGGTGCTTTTGGTAGCTTGGGTTCAACTACTGGTGCGGTTGCTTCAACAGTTAATATGTTTGTTTCTTTTTTACCACCAGGTTTTATTGTAGTTGGATTCTTTTTAATTGCTTGTTTTATATCGGTTTCAATCGGGACTTCGGTTGGTACAATTGTTACTTTGGCACCAATTGCGGTAGAAATGGAAAAAATGATTCCGGGTTCTATGGCAATGTTGCTGGGAGCTGTTGTAGGAGGAGCTATGTTTGGTGATAATTTATCTTTTATTTCGGATACAACGATTGCTGCTACACGTACACAAGAGGTTGATATGAAGTCTAAGTTTAAAGCCAATTTTAAAATTGTTTTACCTGCGGCAATCTTCTCAATACTATTGTATTATTTTTTATCTCAGAATTTTAACGTTGTTAATATAGAAGGAAAGAATCTTGATTATGACTTATTAACTATTGTTCCATATTTATTAGTTTTTGGATTAGCAATAGGTGGAGTTAATGTTATCTGGTCTTTAATTATCGGAATTTTATCATTTTTAGCTATCGGAATTTTTTATCAATCTATACCATTTTTAGAATTAGTTACAAGTATTAATAACGGTTTTACAGGAATGTTTGAATTAAGTATTCTTTGTCTAATCATCGGTGGAGTTGTCGGAATCATTCGTTATAACGGAGGTTTAGAATACATTATTGAGAAATTAACGAAGAATATCAAATCAAAAAAACAAGCTGAGTTAAGTATTGCAGGTTTAATTGCATTAGCTGATGCGGCTTTGGCGAATAATACAATTGCAATTTTAATTGTTGGTCGTGTAGCAAAAGAAATCTCAAACGAACATGATTTAGAGCCAAAACGTGTGGCAAGTATTTTAGATACTGTTTCATGTTTTGTTCAAGGTGTAATACCTTATGGAGCACAGATTTTAGCAGCGGTAGCTGTAACTAAAATAGCTAAGGACAATACGTTTATGGTCTCGCCTTTAGACGTTATTTCTAATTTATATTATCCTTTTCTTACAGGTATTTGTGTGTTAATTTTTATTTTGTTTATTAATAAAAAATCATCAAAACCAATCTAATTGATTTATGATAAGACTGCATCGAATAATATTTTGTAATTTTGTAGTCTGAAAATTAATAGAATGAAAAGAGTTGTCGTAGGACTTTCTGGAGGAGTAGATTCAAGCGTTACAGCATACCTTTTAAAAGAACAAGGTTATGATGTGATTGGTTTATTTATGCGTAACTGGAACGATGCTTCGGTGACATTGGAAGATGAATGTCCATGGATCGAAGATAGTGCAGATGCTTTATTAATTGCTGAAAAGTTAGGTATTCCTTTTCAGGTAATTGATATGTCTGAATCGTATAAGGAGCGTATTGTTGACTATATGTTTAATGAATATAAGCAGGGTAGAACGCCAAATCCAGATGTTTTATGTAACCGCGAAATTAAATTCGATTTATTCTTAAAAACAGCTTTAGGATTAGGTGCAGATTATGTAGCTACAGGTCATTATGCTCGTAAATCAACTACTGTTGATGCGAATGGTAACGAAGTTTTTCAATTACTAAAAGGTGTTGATAATAATAAAGATCAATCGTATTTCTTGTGTCAATTATCACAAGAGCAATTATCTAAAGCATTATTCCCAATTGGTGAATTAGAAAAACCAGAAGTTCGTCGCATTGCGAAAGAACAAGGTTTAGTAACTGCAGATAAAAAAGATTCTCAAGGTTTATGTTTTATTGGAAAAGTAAGTTTACCAGAATTCTTACAGCAACAATTAAAAGCTAAAAAAGGAGAAATTATAGAAGTAGCTAAAGATTGGAAAGGTTTTGAAAGAGAAGTTCCGACTTTTAATAATAAATATGAAGCTTTAGATTTTGAAGCTCGTGGTTTTTCTTACACTAAAGATAGTGGCGAAGTTGTTGGTACACACCAAGGAGCGCACTATTTTACAAGAGGACAACGTAAAGGTCTTGGTGTAGGAGGAAAGGTAGAGCCTTTATTTGTGATTGATACAGATGTAAAAGAAAACATCATCTACACAGGACAAGGTGCTAATCATCCAGGATTATTAAAGAAAGCTTTATTTATCAAAGAAGAAGAAGTACACTGGGTTCGCGAAGATTTAGCTTTAAAAGAAGGAGAAACAATGGAAGTGATGGCGCGTATCCGTTACCGTCAACCATTACAAGTTGCAACTTTACACAAAGCAAAAGAAGGAATGTATGTTGAATTCTTAAATCCTCAATCTGCAATTACTGAAGGTCAATTCTGTGCATGGCATATTGGTGATGAATTAGCAGGTTCTGGAGTTATCAATTATTAATAAAAAGATTTTAATCAGATATATTTAACCGTTTGAAAATTATTTCAAGCGGTTTTTTATTATATGCTATTATCTTAAATTTGGGTTTGAAATTTGATGAGATTTAATTTTTTTTATTTTAAAATCAATAGTTAAACTAATCCTATGAATTTAAAAAACTTTATATATTTTACCTTACTTGCAGTATTCATTACATCATGTACAGTTTCTCATAATGTACCGACTTCTCAAGTTCCGAATAATTTTATTAATCCAAACATAACAAGTAGTTATGTAGATCAGAATGGTAATTTTTTTCCAAATCAATGGAAAACGAAGTACGGAACGCCACCAAAAAATGCAACTCGTAAAGAATATTCTTTGATGAAAATTGCAACAGAAAGTGGTTTTGAAGCTGATTTAACAAAATTTGAAACGACGCAATTAAAAGGATTTGCAGATCGCGTAAAAAATAAGAAACGCATCATCATCTTTGTACATGGTATCAATAACGATTATATGGCGAGTTTAACCAATTATAACAAAGCCAGAACGTATATGGATCTAAATCTGCAAAAAGATGAGGTGGTTAATTTCTATTGGGATGGTCTAAAGACATCGAGTATTTTCGGTGCAGCAAAAGTTTGGATTAGTGCAACTACAAATAGCCAATTAGCAGGAGAATTTGGATTAAGAAGAATTTTAAATTCGATTAAAAACAAAGAGATTTACATTATCTCTCATAGTAGAGGAGCTTCTGTTGTATTAAGTGCGTTAAAAAATCCAGTTTTATCTTCCACAGAAAAAAGAATTGCTGAAAAATTCCACCATTTAGATATTGTTGAAGATCAAGAATTGAAAGAAAATGGGAATAAAATATATAGTATAATGTTAGCGCCAGCAATTGGTGAAGACGACTTTAAAGATGATCAAGGTGTTTTTAAAGTTTTTACGCCACAGCTTAAAACAATACATTCTACGATTAATAAAACAGATTTTGTTTTAGGAAAAGGAAAAACAGGAATCTTATCGAAAAGATTAACATCGACAGATTTTGGTTTTGATCCAGAGACACAACAAAAAATAGCTTCGCAGTATAATTTATGCGATGCAACAGATTTTACAGGTCAAAAATCCCATGATTTCAAAGATTATATCAATAATCCTAAATTCAAGGAAATTCTAAAGAAATTCAAATTAGCGAAATAAATAAAAGCGACTCTTTGAGTCGCTTTTATTTATTTCTTAAATTCAATAACTTCTAAATTCTCTAATTTTCCATTACTTACTTCAAATCGAAGCATTGTTCTTACTTGATGAAAACCATGTTTACCAACCGCACCAGGATTTAGATGAATTAAACCTAATTGTTTGTCAGGAATAACTTTCAGAATATGCGAATGCCCACAGATAAAAACTTTAGGTGGATTTTCTGTAATTTCTTTCCTAATTTTCGGATTGTATTTCCCAGGATATCCACCAATATGTGTAATCCAAACATCTACACCTTCTATCGTAAATCGATTATTTAATGGGTAAACAGCTCTTACTGTTTGGTCATCAATGTTTCCATAGACAGCACGTACAGGTTTTATTTTTTCTAACTGATCCATTACATCAATATCCCCAATATCTCCAGCATGCCATATTTCGTCAGCTTGTTCGGCATATGCTATAATTCTGTCATCGATGTAAGAATGTGTGTCTGAAAGTAAAAGAATTTTCTTCAAAAGGTTGTATTTTTGCTATTCAAATTTACAACAATTGCGTTACTTTTTAGAATTAGCATATAACGGAAAAAACTATTTTGGTTGGCAAGTTCAGCCCAATCAAATTTCTGTTCAAGAAGCTATCGAAACACGTTTATCAAAAATATTAGGTCAAAAAATTTCAATAGTAGGAGCGGGTCGAACAGATACAGGTGTACATGCAAAGAAAATGTATGCTCATTTTGATTTTGATGGCGAATTGAAAAAAGATTTAGTTAGGCATCTAAATTCATTTTTGCCAAAAGACATAGCTATTTATAAGATTCATGAGATGGACCCAGAAGCTCATGCTCGTTTTGATGCGACTTCACGTTCATATAATTATTTTATTTCTCCACAAAAAAATCCATTCACTTTCGAAGGAGCATGGGTTTTTAATCGCGAATTAGATTTAGATAAAATGAATGATGCGGCACAATTGTTAATTAAGAAGGGAGATTTCGGAAGTTTTGCTAAATTGCATACAGATGTTAAAACGAATATATGTGATGTAAGGGAAGCTTTTTGGCGTGTAAATGAAGAAGGACAATTTGTTTTTCAGATAACTGCCGATCGTTTTTTACGTAATATGGTTCGTGCAATTGTTGGTACTTTAGTTGAGGTCGGAATTGGGAAAATTACAAAAGAAGATTTAGTCCAAATCATCGAAGATCAAAACCGAGGATCAGCAGGAGCATCTGCACCAGCACAAGGTCTATATCTTGTAGATGTGCAATATCCAAAAGAATTATTTAGAAATGAGTTCAAATAAAACGGGACAATCGTTTGATTTTACAGGTTTAAAACGTGTTATTGCATTAGGGCTTTCGCAAAGTAAAGGTCTGTTTTTAACTGTAATTTTTATTGCAGTTTTCAGTGCATGTTTTTCTGTTTATCGTCCATATTTAACAGGAGATGTAATTGATAATTACATTTTAAATAAAGATTTACTAGGTTTAAAATCTGAGATAATTAAGTTGATAATTATTTTGGTTTTTGAAGGTATTCTTGCATTTTTTACGGTTTATTTAGCTAATGTCGTTGCACAACGTGTTATACGCGAACTTCGTGTACGATTATATAATCATTTAATCAAATTCAAATTAGGTTACTTTGATAAAACTCCAAATGGAGTTTTAGTTACGCGTTCTGTATCTGATGTTGAGACGATTGCGGAGGTTTTTAATGATGGGATTTTAGTACTTTTAGGAGATGCATTAAAAATTATTTTTATTGTTGCGATGATGTATTACATGAACTGGGTTTTGGCCACGATTGTAATTGTAATTCTGCCGTTAATGATGATTATTACGCGTTATTTTCAGAAAGCTTTAAAAGATGTTTATCAGGACGAAAGAACGTTAGTAGCGAAGTTGAATACTTTTGTTCAAGAGCGATTAACAGGAATGAATATTATTCAGGTTTTTAATCGTCAGCAAGCAGAATATGATAAGTTTGTTTCAATTAATAATGATTTAAAAAAGAATTATTTAAAAACAGTTTTATATTTTTCCCTTCTTTTTCCGGTAGTTGATATCGTTTCGGCTTTAGCAACAGGAAGTTTAATTTGGTTTGGAGGATTAAGAACAGCTGTAGCTGGAGATGTTACTGTGGGTAATTTAATTGCTTTTACACAGTTTATTACGATGCTAACTACGCCAATGCGCGCAATTGCAGAACGATTTAATTCGATTCAGCGTGGATTGGTAGGAGCAGATCGTGTATTTAATATTTTGGATGCAGATGAAACTTTACCAGATAACGGAACTAAGAAATTAGAAAAAGTAAAAGGTCAGATTGATTTTGAAAATGTAGTTTTTTCATATGTTCCAAATAATCCTGTTTTAAAAGGAATTAATTTTTCGACAAAACCAGGAGAAACAATTGCAATTGTTGGTTCTACCGGAGCAGGAAAATCTACGATTATTAATCTTTTAAGTCGATTTTATGATATTGATTCTGGTTTAATAAAAATTGATGGAGTTGATATCTATGAAATGGATTTGGTGAGTCTTCGTAAACACGTTGCCGTTGTTTTACAAGATGTTTTCTTATTTAATACGACTATTTTTGATAACATCGTTTTAGGAAATAAAGAGATTACTTTAGATCAAGTAAAGGCTGCAGCGAAAGTCATCGGAATTCATGATTTTATTGAATCTTTACCAAAAGGCTATTATGCTGAAGTATCGGAGCGTGGAAGTACACTATCAGTAGGTCAACGTCAGTTAATTTCATTTTTACGTGCATATATTTACAATCCAGAAATTTTAGTATTAGATGAAGCAACTTCTTCAATTGATTCAAATTCTGAAGAAATGATTCAACGTGCGACAGAAAAATTAACGGAAGGTAGGACATCAATTATTATTGCGCACCGATTAGCAACTATTCAGAATGCAGATCAAATCATTGTAATGGATAATGGAATGATTGTTGAAAAAGGTACACATGAGAGTTTATTGGCTGCTAAAGGTTACTATTCTAATCTATACGAAGTTCAATTTTCTAAAATTAACAATTAGCTTTTGTTAATTGTCTGATTTATAATAAATAAAACCCTTATATTTAATAAATAAACACACCAACAATGAAGAAAATATTATTAACAGCTACTGTATTAGGAGTAGTATCATTAACATCTTGTAAATCTGAAAAAGAGAAAGTAGTAGATAACGTAAATCAAACACAAACAGCTATTGAAGAAACAGCTAATGATGCAGTTGTTGCTGCACAAGAGACTTCAGCTGCTGTAGCAAGTGCTTTACCAACTTTTACAAGTCCAGAAGCTGCTGCATACGCACAAAAATTTTCTGATTATGTAGGAGATTTAAAAGCTGTAGCTGCAAAAGGAGATCAAGCAAAATTAACTGAATTAACAGCTAAAGCAGTTGATTTCCAGAAAGAATTACAAGGTATTACTCAGAAATTATCAGCAGAAGATGCTAAAAAATTACAAGATTTTGTAACTGAGTTACAAAAAACTGTACAATAAGACTTAAGGAAATAAGTTATTGGCTCGGAATTATTTCCGAGCTTTTTTTATTATAAATATTTATGATATAATTATAAGTTATTCATATAATAAGTTTTATCTTTATCACAAAACTTTATAAGGGGTAATTTTATTCATTATTATGACATTAGTACAATTACAATATGTATTGGCGGTTGCTGAACACAAGAATTTTACAGTCGCAGCTGACAAATCATTTGTTACTCAACCAACGTTAAGTATGCAAATTCAGAAGTTGGAAAAAGAGTTAAACATCGAAATTTTTGATCGTACATCGCACCCTATCAAAATAACGCAAATAGGAGAGAAAATAGTTTCTCAGGCTAAAATCATTCTGATGGAAGCTAATCGTATGAAGCATTTAGTAAACGAAGAGAAAGGTTTACTAGAAGGTGACTTTGTTATTGGAGTAATTCCTACGATTTTACCATCTTTAGTGCCTTTATTCTATAAGACATTTCAAAAAAATAATCCAAAATCCAATTTGATCATTAAAGAATTGCAAACGGATAAGATTATTAAAGGAATTAAGGATGGATCATTAGATTTTGGAATTGTTGTATCACCTCTTTATGAGGATCAGATCGTTGAAAAACCATTATACTATGAACCATTGGTTGCTTATGTGCCACCAATTCATCGTTTACATGATCAGGAAAAGATTTTAGAAACGGATTTAGACTCGGCTGATTTATTAATTTTACAAGAAGGTCACTGTTTCCGTAATAATGTTTTGGCATTATGTGATTCAAGTAAAATGAAATTACGCCCAATTAAATTAGAGAGTGGTAGTTTTGAAGCTTTAATCAAACTATCTAATGATGGGTATGGAATGACATTGTTACCATCTTTAGTGGCTGAGGATTTGCCAGAGAATTTAAAGAAAAACGTGAAAAGTTTTGAATCTCCAGTTCCGACTAGAGAAGTTTCTTTAGTTTTCCACCAATCTCAATTAAGAGATTCTTTCGAAAAAGAATTAATTAATACTATACAAAGTATTTTAAGAGGGAAAATCTTCTTAGAGAAAGATGCAAAATTAGATTCGAACCTTATTTCTTTACCAAAGAAATAATTTGATATAAAAAAACCGCTTCAAATTTGAAGCGGTTTTTTTATTTATTTTTTAGTTGAAAACGTATTTAAATCCTAAAGAGAAACGTCCTGCTTCAAAATTAGATTCATTTGTTAAATTCCACCAAGGTTTCCAGTCAAAATGCATTGCTAATGGAGCAGATGGAATTTTGTACTCTAAACCAACTTGTGGACGAATAGCAAAGTATGTTTTATCATCATATCCGTGATCTACGAAAGATAACTGAGGTCCAACTCCTACGTACCATCCTAATCCGTTTGTTCCTGAGAAGTTTTGATTGTATGTGTAATCAGCACCTAAAACAGTAATATTATCTGCAAACATTACTTGTACGTTACCTGCGTTTTTACCATCAAAAGAGTGCTTGTATTGAGGACCTACTAAAGTTTCCCCATCACCTAAATCAACAACTACACCTAATGCGTTGTTGTAATTTTGAGCATTTAATTGTCCTACACCTAAAGCTAAGATAGAAGCGAATAATAATTTTTTCATTTTAGATTATTTTTTATTGCTACTCACAATAACTATGCTAAAATTTAAATAAAAGTTAATTTTAAAAGATTCTAAATAATTATTTACCAAATCCGTAAGCGCAATGTCTGCAATTATTCTTGCAACAACTTCCTTTTAGGTAATGATAGTAATTTGTAAAAACCCAGTAATTTCCTTCAATATAGTAATGTATACCTTCTATATATTTTGATGGATGATTAGGAAAAGGATATTGTTTTTCTAAATTAGAATAATTATTTATTTCTTCTAAGCAATTAGTGCATAAACAATCGTAGTTAGTTTTAGAGAGGTAATTTTTTGATTCTTTTGTTAGCTCTATATTCTTACACGAGCAATTTTCAATTTTATTATCTGAACAGTCAAAATTTTCACTGCATCGTTGACATTTTTTTTTCATTTGTAATTTTTATTCAAATAAAGATTAAAATATAATTTCTTAAAAATACTTAAAATACTTTTGTATTTTTAGTTTATTGAAAAATAATAAATTAACACTTTAGTATGAATACAAATGAATTTTTCATGAAAAAAGCTATAGCTTGTTCATGTGATAATATTAAAAATGATGGCGGACCTTTTGGAGCTGTAATCGTAAAAGATGGAGTAATAATAGCTGAAGGATCTAATAGGGTTACGGCAAATAACGATCCAACAGCGCATGCTGAAGTAGTAGCTATTAGGAATGCTGCAAAGTATTTGAATAATTTTAATTTATCAGGTTGTGAAATCTATACTTCCTGTGAACCATGCCCGATGTGTTTAAGTGCGATTTATTGGGCAAGAATAGATAAGATATATTATGCAAACACCAAGATAGATGCAAAGAATATTGGTTTTGACGACTCTTTTATTTACGATGAGATTGCTTTACCTATACCTGAACGAAAGATACCAATAATTCAAATGATGCGAAATGAAGCAATACAAGCATTTAATTTATGGGAAGATAAAGCAGATAAAACGGAATATTAATTTTATTCCATAAAAAAAGCCTCGAAGTAAACTTCAAGGCCTTTAGCGGAGAGTGAGGCTCCGTAACTATATTTTGAAAGTACCATTAATAGCTGAATGAAAACCTTCGGTTTTAAAAGGTCGCTATTTGGTCGCTTATTTCTAAAAATTTATGTAAAATGAACTTCTTGATTGAGTTACAAAGGTACAAATTCTAATGTTTTTATTGTGATTTACTTAGCCAAAATTTGGTAAGGTAATCGTTAAAAATTATGATGTAGAATATTATTTCCTAGTAAAGACATCTAACCATTCTACCACAGCAAAATTGACAAAATATAATCCGTTGGGATTATGAAATTTATAATTTCTGCTCATTAGTCTTAGGTATTTAGTTGAAGATATTAAAAAATAATAGTTTTTATAAAATAACAAACCCCACAAATATTACTTTGTAGGATTGTTTTATTATTACTTGCCACACGATACAATCGTGCGGGAGCGGAGTTTTGTTTAATTATTATCTTTTTAAAATTTCAATAAATTCTCCTTTTTTATTTGATTTATCTTTTACTTTTAAAATAAGGTTCTTTTTCTTAATTAAAAAGAAATTATCTCCTTTCTTTTTATAAACAGTGTCTCCTATTTCTATTGAATCACTAATACTAGAAAACCATCTTCCATCCTCAAACGTATCTATTTTATTTGTTTCTGGATTTTTTCCTATAATTGAAAAAAAAGGAGGCTGGAATCTATCATCTTTATAATTTTTATTAGAAATAATATTTACGGAATATTCTAATTCTTTTTCTTTAATATGTTTATAATCAATTTTACAAGAATATAAAAATAATATAATACTAAAAATAATTAATCTATACATCATTATCTAAATTTAATATGTTATACCTGTTACTAAAGAGATAATTCGTGTTTCTGAAACTGAAACTCCTGCACCAACTCCTGAAAATTTTCCAACTCCTAAAGTTATTGTATTACTCATAGTTCCTCTGCTATCTAATTCTTTTCGCTCGTCTAAGCTTCGCCCATGACTATATCCAATAGGTCCACCATCTATAAAGGCATTAACAGAAGTACCAGCTATATTCTTTAACATATTTTTTTGATCATTACCTTCTAGTCTATCGTGATATCCAATATTCACCCCATGAAATCCTATTCCAGGTGTTGTTCCGTATCCCCTTGAAATTGAAGAAGAAGAATATAATCCTATATCTCCAGGAGCAAAAATAATTCCTCCTTCAAATGAATAGCTAACATTATACTTGGTTAGAGTAACTCCTGTTCCTAAACTCAAAGCATCAGGATTGTATGGTGAAAATCTAGAATCATAATTACCACTCATGTAAGCTCTGCGGGCAAACCCTGTCATTGAGGTATCATTATCTATATTTGATATTACAGTTCCTGCCCCTGTTTTAAATTCACTACTCATAGATGAACCTTGATTATCTATAACTGAACCATCAGCATTTAAGGAATAGTTATAATTACCATCAGCTTCACCATTTGTTGTACTAAATATATTTCCCGATTCCATATATTCAGAAAATCCTAAACTTTCAAAATTATCTTTAGTTATATGTTTACTGTATTCCCAATATGACGTACCATTTTTATCTATTCTATTACCCCAACCTTCAGCCTGCATCCCATCAGGGTCTATGAAGAAAACGGGATTATTAAAAGCGTAGTTGTAAGGCGAGTGGCGTCTCATTTTCTCCGCCAGCGGGTCAATGTTGAACCAACGTCCAATTGCAGGATCGTAGTTTCTTGCGCCGTAGTCGTAAAGATTTATGTTGAACTCCTCTTGTAGTTCTTTACCATTGTATTTGTAATTGTACGTTGCAGAACCTGTAATAGGAGTATTTTCAATTAAACCAAAATCACCACCAATAGCAGCTTTAGCAACAATTGATGTACGCGCACCATTTATTGGATCTGTTGGTGTAATAATTACTTGTTGTAAAGGTTGATATCCTGTGTGTTTTAAACCGAAAGGAGATATTATATTTAAACTTAAAATCCTCAATCATTAAATTTTACGATAAGATAAATATAAATATTTAAAATTAATTTCGGTAAGGGTTTATTACAAATTTGTAATAGGGATGATTGATGAAGTAATTTTATTCCATAAAAAAAGCCTCGAAGGATAAACTTCAAGGCTTTTAGCGGAGAGTGAGGGATTCGAACCCCCGGAGGTATGACCCTCAACAGTTTTCAAGACTGCCGCATTCGACCACTCTGCCAACTCTCCAGTTGTAAACGCTGGTCTATTGCGTTATTGCGAGTGCAAATATAGAACGCTTTTTTGTTTTTGCAAATGTTTTTGATGAAAAATATTATATTATTTTAAATAAAATATTTAATCAATTGTAGAACAGTAATATAATAGATAAAGTTTTTCTTTAGATATATAGACTAAAAACGAATGATTCATATAAATTTGTAAATAATTAACATTTATATCATTTATGACTTTTAAAAAATACTATTTTCTTCTTGTAGTATTATTATGTTCTGGACTTCAGGCACAGTTAGAAACTGTGAATTGGTATTTTGGTCAATACATGGGCTTACGTTTTGAAGGGAATCAAGCAATACCTGTTGAAGGAGGTCAATTATATACAGGCGAAGGATGTGCTTCAATTTCAGATAAGCAAGGAAATTTACAGTTTTATACAGATGGAACTACAGTATATAATCGCAATCATCAAGTGATGTTATACGGTACCAATCTTAAAGGTAATTCTTCAAGTACCCAATCTGCAATTGTAGTTCCTTATCCAGAAAATGAGAAGAAATACTTCATCTTTACGGTTGGTGCAGATGACCGTGCAACACCGGAATACACAACAAATGAAGGATTGAATTATTATATTGTAGATATGCAATTAGATGGTGGTTTAGGAGCTGTAATTCATCCTGCAAATAATAATCTATTACCCTTAGTATCTGAAAAAATAGCTGCAGTAAGGCATCGTAATCTGAAAGATTTTTGGGTTGTTACTCATTTTGGTGATAAATTTTATAGCTATTTAGTTACACGTAATGGTGTTTCTCTCAGTCCGGTTTTATCTAAGATAGGACCTGATATTGATATTCGTTCATACCCTGTAAATGCACGTGGGTATTTAAAGATTTCACCAAATGGTAAGACGTTAGGAATTGCACATTTATCTAACTTAAATTATGATAAAATTCCGTTTGGAAATATGACAGTAACTGATGATTATTATCCGACGAATGGTCCTTATGCGAATTCGTTTCCAGGTTATTTAGGTTTATATCGATTTGATAATTTAACAGGAATAGTTTCTGATGAAACCATATTAGATAATACTGGCTCTCCATATGGAATAGAATTTTCTAGTAATAATGAGAATTTTTATGCCAATATAGATTATCACACAATTAGTTCGAATAATGTTGGAGAATGGCATCATGGCGAATTAATGGTATTTAAAAATTTATTAAATGATCAAAGTTATTTGGGCGGAGCAGATCCGATTAAGGCAACAAAAAGAATTTTAAGAAATTATACAGATTTAGATACATCGAGTAATTTATTTTCAGCTCGTGGTGCACTACAATTGGCAATTAATAAAAGGATATATTTAAGCAGGGAATACAAAAATCATTTATCGCACATTAAAGACGCTGATAATTATGGTTATCCTCAGTTCGAAGAAGTAGGCGTATTGTTTCCTTTTTATTCATACAATGTTAATACACGCTATGGTCTACCTCCCTTTATCAATTCTGGAGCATACCATATAGAATCTGTACCATTAGGAGGTTTATCAGCAATTTGTTTAGGAAACGGAGTTCAATTTTCTTTCTTTCAGGAAGAAGATATGACCATTACATCATATAAATGGGACTTTGGAGACGGAGAAACATCTACAGAAGAAGCTCCAATTCATTATTACACAAGTGCTGGAGCTTTTAATGTGCAATTAACCGTTAATACAGTTGAATTTGGATCGTTAGATGTGCATCATATTACAATTGTATATGGTAATCCTGTAGCTTCTCCGGCTGAATTGATTGCGTGCGATTCAGATAATGATGGTAAAATTATATTTGATTTGAATCAAGCTAAAAGTCAAATTTCGGATGAGAATTATTCATTTTCCTTTTACAAAACTGAACAGGATGCGATTGATCAAGTGAATGAATTACCAGCTTTTTATGAATCTACTACAAATAATGAGGTGATTTGGGTTCGTGTTTCGTCAGTAGCTTTATGTACAACCTTTACAACAATTACGTTGAAACATTCTACTAATTCATTATACCAATTACAGCCAGAATATATTTGTGTTGATGAAAGTCCTACTTTAGTTTATCTTACAAATTATAATGTCAAGATAGAAGAATTATTAAATAATTCGTCTATTATAAATATTGATTATTTCGCTTCTGTAGCTGATTTAGATTTAAATCGAAATTCTATTTCAACACTTTCTGTTTTTGATCGTGAAGTAAAAATTTACGCGAGAGTAAAAGTGTTTGGATCTGTTTGTGATGATGTAATCGAATTAACTTTTAAACCTTCAACTATTCCAAATATTGTAATTCCAGATGTAATTAAATGTGCTAACGAATCAATTCTAATTACTGCTCCAACAGGATATACTTATCAGTGGCATGGATTAAATGGTATTGACATAGAACAACCATTGGATGAAAAAGAAATTAAAGTAATCAATCCGGGTACTTATACTTTGGTATTAACAAATGAGTATGGTTGTCAAAAATCAGTATTGTTTACAGTCTCAGATTATCCCCCAATTGAAATAGTCGATATAAAAGTCTTAGATAATAATCAGATAGTTGTAACAGCAAATGGAAATGGTATACAGTATAGTTTAGATGGTTTAAACTGGCAATACGAAAACGTTTTCGTAAATCTTCAGCCAGGAGTTTATACTGTATTTATTAAAAGTGATAAAGGCTGTGTGATAACGCAAAAAAATATAGTTATCTTTTTGTGGGTTAACTTTTTATCACCAAATTCAGATTCGTATAATGACGTATGGAAACTTGATGGTTTAGAGTTATTTACTGATGTTGAAGTACAGATATATAACCGTTATGGTAAAATACTAGTTGATAAAACAATGAATAATGAGAATGTTGTTTGGGATGGAACATATAACAAAAAACTCCAATTGTCAGATAGTTATTGGTATATAATTAAGATTCCTGGTTATACTAATTTTACGGGTAGTGTATTGCTTAAATATAAAAATTAACAGTCTGAAAACGAATGGTTTGGTTGGTTGATTTGAGTGTTTAATTTATTGTTAGTGATTAAATTATTTAATTTAATCACTTAATTGTTATATACTTTTTTTACTCATTAATATGATTATTATTAGATATCAAAAAAATATGTCACGAAATCGTTATAATTGATTATTTTTGTGTGCAAATAAATAATAACACAATAAAACAAATCTGTAATGAGTAATACTTCTTATGAGCAACAACTTGCTTTACAAACAGAGAAGAATAAAAAGGTTGTAGAATTCATCAAAATCGTATCTGATTTATGGTATGATCAAGCGATTGAATTAGTTATTTTCCGTAACACAATCGTAGATCGTAATGTTAGTGACATTATTAACTTACATCAATATGCTGAAGAATTTGTAGGAAAAGCAATTTCAATTGATGATACATTAGCAATTGCAAAAGCAATTGCAACTACTCAATTACCAGCTTCACGTTTAGATATCGGAAAATTAGCTGCTGAATATGTAGCTGAAAAAGATGCTTTTGATACAGTTGAAGCATTTGTAACTGCAAAATTAGGTGAAAGCCAAAATTATAAAGCAATCGCTCCTAAAGATGTTGTATTATACGGATTTGGACGTATTGGTCGTTTATTAGCAAGAGAATTAGCTACACAAGCAGGTAAAGGAGGGCAGTTAAGATTAAGAGCTGTTGTTACTCGTGATAAAATGGATGCTGTTTTATTAGAAAAACGTGCTTCCTTATTACGTTTAGATTCAGTTCATGGTGATTTCAATGGAACTGTTGAAACTGATATTGAAAACAATGCATTAATCGTAAACGGAGTTCCTGTTACTATGATTTCTGCGGCTCAACCAGAAGATATTGATTATACAGCATACGGAATTAACGATGCGTTAATCATTGATAATACAGGTGTATTTAAAGACGAAGCGGCATTATCTCGCCACTTAGTTGCAAAAGGTGCATCTCAAGTTTTATTAACAGCTCCAGGTAAAGGTGTTCCAAATATCGTTTATGGAGTTAACCACGATGAGTATAATCCAGAAGAAGTTAAGATTTTCTCTGCAGCATCTTGTACTACAAATGCAATTACTCCAATCTTAAAAGTTGTTGAAGATAATTTAGGTGTTGTTAAAGGACACTTAGAAACTATCCACGCGTATACAAATGACCAAAATTTAGTAGATAACATGCACAAAAAATACCGTCGTGGTCGTGCAGCTGCTTTAAATATGGTTATTACAGAAACTGGAGCAGGAAGTGCAGTAGCAAAAGCGTTACCAGTTTTAGCTGGAAAATTAACGTCTAACGCAATTCGTGTACCAGTTCCTAACGGATCTTTAGTAGTTTTAAACTTAGAAGTTGGTAAAGATACTTCGGTTGAAGGTTTAAACGAGATTATGAAAAATGCAGCTTTAGAAGGAAATTTAGTTGAACAAATTAAATATTCTTTAAACAACGAATTAGTATCATCTGATATCGTTGGAACTTCTGCACCATCTATTTTTGATAGTAACGCGACAATTGTTTCTGCTGATGGTAAAAACGTGGTAATGTACGTATGGTACGATAACGAGTACGGATATAGCCACCAAGTTATGCGTTTAGCGAAATACATTGCTCAAGTAAGAAGATATACATACTATTAATAGTATTTTTTCCCTTTATTTAATAGAATCCGTTGGTTATGCCAGCGGATTTTTTTTATGAAAAATTATTTGAAGATAAATGTTTAAAAAGATTTTATTTATGTATAATTCATTAATTTATAGTCGATTAAGTTGTGTGGTATGAATTGTAATTTTACTTTCCAAATTTTTAGTTTCATAGTTTTTGTTTTTCTTGGAATAGAAATTAATGGACAGAATTATGAAAGTAATTTTGGTCAGTCATCAAATCAATCTGGTTATACAGAAAATGTAAGTTTTATTTTAAATAATAAGCCTTGGAAATCAAGTGCTAGATATCATCAGGGAAATGATTTTAGATTAGGAAGTAATACTCGAGTATATGTTTCGGATATATTTTTTCCGACAACCAGAGAAGGTTCTTCACTTGAAATGGAATGGGATATAGCTTATCCTAAAACTATTTCTATCAAAACAGCAACTAATTATGGAAAACCGAATGAATTGCATTTGTTTGAATCATTAAATCAAGGGCAAACATGGGATTTAGTTACTACTAAAATATATGAAGAAAATTTAAGATGGTATCATATGAATGTAGAACCTAAGCCAATGGCTAGGTATGCATTTGTTGTTACAGGGACAGATTCACCAAGAATTAGATTAACTGATGTTTTGATAGAGTCTGAAGCTCCTACACAAGAAATTCCACAATACTTAGGCAGTTCAGTTTTAAATCTTAAGTATAATAAACCGATTAATTTCGAATTACATTATACCAATTATCCATCAACAATTGATGTACAAGGGTTAGCAATTGATGGTGTTTTTTATAATCAAGATCATCAAACAATAACTGGTATTCCTTTGCAATTGGGGTTAAATACAGTTGTTTTGCAGGCCGAAAATCAATATGGTACATCCGCGTCTTCATTATTAACAATTCAAGTAGAAAAAGGAGATCAGACCGTAACTAATCTTCAGAATTTAAATCTAAAATTCAATACACAAACTTATCTATTACCAAGTCATACAAATCAAGAAGCTATTATATCTTATCAATCTTCAAATTTAAATGTAATAACTGTAAATGGTAATGAACTTACAATGCAGGGAGTTGGAGATGCGATTTTAACTTTTTCAGCTGATGAAACACAAAATTATTCAGCTTTACAAGGTCAGGTTACGATTCGAGTTGAAAAAGGAGTACAAACTTTAGAAACTCAATTAATAGATGTTTTTGGAAGTATAAATCAAGTAAGTAATGTACCTAACTTAATAACAGAACAAGGAATAGAAATTACATATCAATCTTCTAATAATGATATAGTAGAAATAATAGATAATCAATTGGTGTTTAAGTCTCCTGGAACTGCTACAATAGATGTGTCAGCAAACGGTACTGACAATTATAATAGTTTTAATCAGCAATTTAGAGCAGATGCACTTGCTGAAAACGTTTGTTATTTCGAGAATTTCTCATCTAATCAAATACCAAATAATTGGGTTTTTATAGGAGTAAATATTACAAGCGGAAGTTTAAATTTTAATACGCATAATGGTAGTGTTGTCTTACCTGTTCCGCCGAATTCGTTGCATTTACAATTTGATTTATTACGATCTAGTACAGCATCTTCAAGAGTTTTAAATGTTTATACTTCTGAAGATGGAAATAGCTTTGAGATATTACGTCAATTTACAGTTTTTGATACAGATCAATTTCAAGAAGTATTTTTGCATTTGCCTGTCAATACAAATTTTATCAAATTAGAAAAAGTATCAAATACAACTGCTTATTGGCGTGTAGATCATCTTAAAATTAACTGCGAAGAAGATAATCTTGTAACCATTATAGAGCATGGATATTGGTCTAATGGTTTACCTGCAATAACAAAACCAGTTGTTTTAAGAGATGCTTATGTGATTGGTGAATTTTATCCTGAAAATGTTTTTGCAAAAGATATAACAATAGAAAATGGAGGAAGTCTTTTACTGAAATCAAATTCGAATTTAACGGTTGAAAATAGTATTATTTCTTCTCAGGATCCTCTTGATTTTATTGTAGAGCCAAGAGCAAATTTAATACAGTTAGCTGATGTACAAAATGAAGGTTTGGTTACCATACAAGAGCTAAGTCAGCCAATGATGCGAAATGATATGACGCAATGGGCTTCGCCAGTAACAGGGCAATATATTCGTCAGTTTTCTCCAGGAACATTGTACAATCGTTTTTGGGTGTATAATGAAACAACTTCTTTATATAAAACAATTTTTACTACAAATGACAGTGATGATGTTGTGTTTAATCCTGCAAAAGGTGTAGCGATACGTTTAAAACATGGTGTAGCTGAGGATTACAACGAATCTACATTAGCAGAGTTTAAAGGTGTACTAAATAACGGAACTTATTTGGTTGATGTTACTAAAGAATATGAAGGTTATAACTTGATAGGAAATCCATATCCTTCTGCTATTAATTTGTATGGAGAGCATTCTGTTTTTGCAAACCCTAATATATCTACTGTCTATATTTGGACGCCTTATTTTAAAATTAATTCGAGCAGTTTTGGAAATAATTATATCACAATTAACAGAGTTGGTAGTACATCTCCTAATGCAGATAGTGATGATGTAACCCAAATAGCAAAAGGGCAAGGTTTTTTTGTGAAGTTGATTGAAAGTACTTCAGTACCGTTTGAATTTAATAACTTAATGCGAAGTATAGAACCTACAAGTTTACATTTTAATACAAATACTTTACACGATAGATTTTGGATAAGTTTAGGTAAAAATAACGAATTAGTAAATCGTATTTTGATTGGTTATATTGATGGAGGTACAAATTTAGTAGACGAACAATATGATGCAAAATCGATTGAAGCTGGCGATAATTATTTGTATTCGTTAATCAATCAAGATAAATATTCTATTCAAGGAAGGCAGTATCCTTTTGATCGTATGGATCAAATAAATTTAGGTTTAAAGGTTAACCAAGCAAATGAATATGTAATTAGATTAGAAAAAGTTGAAGGTATTTTTGATGCAACACAACAAGTTTGGTTAAAAGATACAATTACAGGTAAAAACCATAATTTATCTCTTAAAGATTATGTTTTTTGGAGTGAAGATGGTCAGTTTGATAATCGTTTTGTTATAGGTTACAAAGAAGCCTTAGCTACTGATGAAAAGAATATTGATGATGAAGTTTTAATTTATAACATGAAAAATAAATTATGTTATAAATCTTTAACTGATAATAATATACAACAGATTAAACTTTTTTCTATTAACGGCGCCCTTGTTTATAAAGAATTTACAAAAGAGCAAGAGAAATGTTTTTCAGCAGAAAAAGGATCATATATTATTCAGTTAAAAACCGTAAATAATTTACATACCGCTCCAGTGTTGGTTTATTAGTATGGTATAATCGTTTATTTTTTTAATATAATGGCATTAGCTAGTTTGATACTTCTTTATTTATGGAGAGCATTTATTGTGTTTTTATAGTTTATTGTGTTAATTTTTTTATGATTTAATTATATAATATTTATACTTTTGTAACAAAATGTAAAACAATATGTTGGTTGCTATTTGTGTAACTTTATTATTGTGTTGCCAATTAACCTAATTTAATTATAATAATTCGATGAAAAAAAATCTACTTTTTAGCCTCTGGCTAACTATACTTACTTTGTTTTCTACCCATTTGTATGGGCAAGACACTTTTATATTAGTAAATGATGTTAATAATTTATCTGTAGATGATGAAATAATCATAGTAGCTAAGGAAAATAGTACAAGTGATAATTATCATGCTTTAAGTACAGATCAAAATAATAATAATAGAGGTTCTATAAGTTTGGGAAATTTTTCTTCACTACCAACATCTTTACAATTTGTAAATAATTTGGAAGTAATAACACTTGGAAGAGGATTTGATAATGAGAAATTTTCTTTAAAAGTAAATTCCAATGGAGGGGTAAAATATTTGTATGGTGTTGATAATAAAAACTATCTACGTTCAAATGAAGAACTAACAGAAGATGGTACTTTTACTATAGTTATTAATTCCACTACAAAAATAGCTGAAATTAAACTTGAAAAAGTTAATAATAGGTTATTGAAATTTAACAATGGTAATAGTCCTAAGATATTTTCAATGTATACAACAGGTCAACAGTCTGTTTACATATATAAAAAGGAAAGTGGTTTTCCTATATTAAAATTAACACCATCAACACTTGTAGATTTTAGCAGTTACAAAGGGTATGCTTCATTACCTCAATCGGTTGCGGTTAATGGTTCTAATTTAGATGGTACAAATGTTTTACTAACAGTTTCATCAGATTATGAGATAAGTGGTAAAGGAGAAAATGCGTATACCCAGCAGTATACTTTATTTTCAGCAAACGGGAAAATTACAAATCAAGAATTTGATATACGATTAAAAGCTTCATCAGTAGAAGGTGTAAAAAGCGGGACTTTAACACTTTCGGGAGGTGGTGTAGAAAATGATGTAGTTGTAAATTTATCAGGATTGGTAAAACCTTTACCTGCTGTACCAGTTGTAATGAATACTGCAACATTAAATGGAACATACCAAGTGCCTTTTGAAGAAGTAATAGATGCTGAAGGAGAAATTGTTACTTATGCAGTGTCTAATTTACCATCATGGTTAACTTTTAATTCACAAACTTTTGTAGTAAGTGGTACACCTACAGCAGTAGGGACGTTTAATTTTGATGTAACAATTACAGATGTAGTTGGCAGAACAAATACGAAAACATTTACATTAAACGTTGCAAAAGGAATTCAGAATTCTACATTGGCTTCTAATTATGATAATGGGATAGGTAATCCATTAACGCTTCCTACATCTACAGCACAAAACAATGTACTAACATATACAGTTGTAGAAGGGACAAATGGGGCAACGAATCAAAATACATTTACAGGTTCAGATGCAATTATTTATTTAGTTAAAGCAACTGCTCCAGCTAATGAACTTTATGCAGCATACGAAAAGCATTTTACTGTTAACCAAGCATTAAAAGATGCAACAGTTTTAGCTGGATGGCATTTTCCTACAGCATCATCAGTACAACTTGTTACTGATTCTGATTGTGGTAATGGTAAAATCTATTTAAATGGAGAGTATGGTTCTAGTACTTTTACGATTGTAAATGAAGGAGAAAATTTGACTAATGTTGTAACAGGGTCTTATAATGGGTTAACTGGTATAAACGTATGTGGGAATACAATTAGCTCAAAATCTTTATCTATAGTCGGAAGAAATTATAATAATAGTAATATCGTAGTAGAAGTATCTACTTTAGGGTACAAGGATATCATATTAAATTATAATGTACAAAAATCAAATACTGGATACAATACTCATCAATGGGATTATAGTACAGATGGTATAACTTATACACCAGTCGAAACTAAAACTATATCAAGTACTACACAAACTGTAGATTTGTCAGCAATTACAACTGTTAATAACCTATCTAATATTTATTTAAAATTAACAGTTTCTGGTGCAACAGTTAATGATTCTCAAAATAACCGTTTAGATAATATAAAAATTACAGGAAAATCTATCGTAGAACCTATAGATGACAGAAGTATTTGGAATGGTACAACTTGGATAAATGGTGCGCCAACAGAAGTTAAAGATGCGTTAGTGTTATCTAACTTAACAACTGCAGCAGGTACTCATATCAAAGCCAAAAAGATTTTTGTTTACAATAATGCAATTGTACCAAGTAATACAACTATAGAAGTAGAAGATAACATAGAAATTGCAGATAATGCAACATTAACTTTCGAGCCAGAAGCTTATTTCTTACAAAATAATGAAACGGCTGTTAATACAGGAAATGTAGTTTACAAAGTACGTTCGCAAAAAATGATGCGTAACGATATGTCGCATTGGTCGTCTCCGGTAACTGGGCAATACATCCGTGCATTTTCGCCAGGTACTTTATATAATCGTTTCTGGACATATAACGAGAATACATCTTTATATAAAACAATTTTTGCAAGTAACACTGCCGCAGATCAATTATTTGAAGCTGGTAAAGGTGTAGCAATGCGTGTAAAATTTGATATTTCGTCTAACTACAATAAACCAACAATTGGAGAGTTTAAAGGACAATTATTTAACGGAGATTTAACTGTTGCGGTTACTAATAATAAAGATGGTTATAATTTAGTTGGTAATCCTTATCCGTCGCCAATCGGAGTAACAGAGTTTTTTAATGCAAATCCTAATGTAGATAAGTTATTTATTTGGACACCATTTCACAAAATTAATCATCCAGAGTTTGGTAATAACTACATTACAATTACAAGAGCTGGAGCAACAAGTCCGCGTGGTAGTGCAGTTACAATGAACCAGATTGCTGCAGGACAAGGATTCTTTGTGCAAGTTACAAGTGCAGGAACAATTACGTTTAATAACGCAATGAGACAAGGAGCTGCGACAACTTTCCAAAGAAATGAAGAAGAAAATAGATTTTGGTTAGGTTTAAGTAAGAATGATGTACAAACAAACGAAATTTTAGTTGGTTATAGTGAAGGAACTACAGAAGGTGTAGATTTCCAATACGAGGCAGGCGCAGTAGAAACAGGAGCATCAAGATTATATACTATTATTGATAATGCAGCATACTCTATCCAAGCAAGACCTTATCCGTTAAATGTGAATGACAGAGTTAGATTAGGATTAGTAACAAACGAAGCTGGTCAGTTAACAATTGCTTTAAATAATGCGCAAGGTATTTTTAATACATCGCAAGAAATATTTATCGAGGATAAAAAATTAGAAATTATTCATAGTTTATCAACTTCTCCTTATGTATTTACAACTGAAGAATTAAATGTTAACGATCGTTTTGAAATTATTTATTTAGATAAAACATTAAATGTTTCGGAAGTTGCAGCGAATAAACAAGTACAGGTTTATCGTGACGGAGAGTTAACAGTAATAAAATCTACAGATGCAAATATTCAATATATATTGGTATACGATAACAATGGTAGATTAGTTAAAAAAGTAGATAATATAAGAGGTAAAACAACTCAGTTAAATTTAAATAAAGGAGTTTATTACTTAAATGTTATTTTAGATGATAATATAAAAGAGTTTAAAAAAGTATTAAGCAATTAATGTATTTTCCATGTTTATTAAGAAGCGTTTCCAATAGGAAACGCTTTTTTTTTGAATTTTTATTCATTAAAAATCACTGCTTTTTTCTATGGAAAAATAACTATATAATATAGGTAATCAATTGTTTACAAGTGTTTGTAATTGATTTTAACTTATTTATCTATTTGGTAAAGATAATATTAGGTTTTTATCTCCTGTTTTTTTTCAATATTTTCGCGTGTATAAGCTAATTATAATAATCATTAACATTACATGAACTAAGATTATGTAAAAAGAAAAAACAAAATGAATAAAAATCTATTTTTTACCTTATTAACCACCTTACTAACTACTTTTTCGACCACTATTTTTGGACAAACCACTTTTGTACATTGGAATTTTGGTACTAACCAGTCAAATGCCAATTATACTACAAACTACGTGAATCAGAACTCTGTAAGATTATCTGATATTAGTTCAAAAGCTGTAATCAGTAATTTTGTAGTCACGGGAGGCCGAGGATTGCAAGCAGATTCAGACCATAGATCAAGTGGATGGCCAGTTTCTCAAAGTGAGAATAGATACATGGAGTTTTCTATTACTGCAGACAATGAATATACTTTTGAGAATGATGTGTTAAAATTAGATTTATCAACTTTGGTTGATGATTTGACAACATCACCAAGAAATATTCTTGTTAAATATAGATGGGGAACAACTGGTAGTTTTTCGAATGCAGGACAGGCTATTACAGAGATTAGTGATTTAACAACTGGACCTACTTTGGTATCAAGAACAATTGCTAGACCAGGAAATGTAACTACGCAAAAATTAACAATTCGTTTACATGTTTACGGAGGATCTACAGGGATTATACGTGTTAGAGATGTGAAATTAACATCTGCAAGTGATTTAAAGCTAAACGTATTTGATAAACCTGTTGTTAAAAAACAAACGAAAACGGATTTTGCGTATGGTACTTTAATGAGAGATACTTTTCAGGCATCAAATTTCCCAACAAGTTGGAATATATCAGCAGAAGATCAAGCTGTGTTGCAAGGTTATGGTATTTTAATAGATACAAAAACTGGAGCATTATCTGGACAGGTAAGTGAAGTTGGATCTACTACAATTTCTGTATCTGCGACTAATGTCTTAGGACAAGGTTTACCAGAGTTATTTACATTTAATTTTATTAAGGCAAATCAGGTTCTTATTGAAATGCCTAATGAAACAAAATACGGATTTGTATACGATTTATTAGAGTTACCTAATACGACAATTAATGAATCTAATACAAGTTTTGAAGCAAATACAATTTCTTATACATCTTCAAATCCTGATGTAGCAATAGTTTCAGGAGGGCAATTACTTTATTTATCTGAAGGGGTAGCTACAATTTCTTATGTTATTAATGATGAGCTTTCTGATTACTACAATAGCAACTTAGAAAATGGAGAATTTGAAGTTGTTGTTTCAAGAAAAGAACAAAGGTTAGATGATCTAGTAGATTTAGTAAAAGTTTACGGAGATAATCCAATCGAATTGCCATTAACAACTAATGATGGGGTTGTATTATCATACTCAACTTCTGACGCGAGTGTTGCAACAATTGAAGGAAATATTTTAACAATTAATGGAGCAGGAGAAGCTATTATTAATGCTTCAAATGAAGGAGATGTTGAATTTTTACCATTTGAAACTTCAGTAAATTTAGTAGTAAAACAAGCTGATCAAAAAATATTACCAGCTTTAACTGATATATCAGGTTATATCTATGATGAGGTTAATTTACCGAAATTTACAGTAGCAGGAGATGCGATTACTTATTCGAAAATTGACGGAACAGCAATTGATTTAGTAGCTAATAAAATCATTAATAAAGAAGTTGGAAGTGGAACTATAAAAGCAGTAGTGGCAGAAAACAGAAACTACAAAGCTTACGAATCTACTTTTACTGTAACTGTATATAATCCATACGCTGTTGCTGGTGAGTATAAAGGTGAAGGTATTTTTGCTTTAGTTACGAAAGTAACTGATTTAGTTGATGGGTATTATGTAATTACGAATGAAACTTCGGAATATTTAATGTCTATTGGTAGAAATAACAATGAAACAGCAGGGTACTTTTTACCTAAATTATCGAATGTTGACAATAGAAATTTAATTGTAAACCCATTAATAACTAATGTTTGGGAAATTAAATCAAATGGAAATGGTAGAACAATTTCTAATGCAACAACAGGAACAGAATTATTTGTAAGTTGGGCTACTGGTGATGGAGTTACTTTAGCCAATGCATTAACAGATAATACAAAATGGACTTTTAATTTCCAGAATGGGAAATTTACTGTAAATAATATAGCGAATTCTTCAAAACAATTATCTTATGATGCAAGTCTTTCAGGTTTTGCTGCATTTGATAACGGAAATAAGCAAGCTTTAAAATTATTTAAATTAACGAATACAACGATTTGGGATGGACAAACTTGGTCTATCGGTGAGCCTAATTCAACATTAGAAGCAATTTTAATGGGAGATTTGGTTAATGCTTCTTCTTATATTAAAGCTAAAAATATTAAAGTAGGAAAAGATGTAATCGTACCAAGTGGAACTGTTTTAGAAGTTGAGGAAAATATCGAAGTTGCTGATAATTTCAAATTAACATTTGAGCCAGAAGCATATTTCTTACAAAATAATGCAGATGCAATTAATGTAGGTAATGTTGTGTATAAAGTTCGTTCTCAGAATATGATGCGTAATGATATGTCGCATTGGTCTTCTCCAGTGATTGGACAACACATTCGTGCTTTTTCGCCAGGTACTTTATATAATCGTTTTTGGACTTACAACGAAAATACATCACTTTATAGAACGATATTCTCTTCTAACACTGCTACAGATAAATTATTTGAAGCTGGTAAAGGAATTGCAATGCGTGTGAAATTTGATATTCCGGCAGATTATAATGAACCAACAATAGGGGAGTTTAATGGTCAACTTTTTAATGGTGATTTAACTGTCTCAGTAACTAAAAATAAAGATGGTTATAATTTAATAGGTAATCCATACCCGTCTCCAATAGGAATTGCAGAGTTTTTTGAAGAAAATAAAGATGTAGAGAAAATTTTTATTTGGACACCTTATTTTAAAGTAGGTTCTGCAGATTTTGATAATAACTATATTACTATTACTAAAGCTGGAACAATTAGTCCAAGAGAAGGAGCGATTGTAATGAATGAAATTGCTGCAGGTCAAGGATTTTTTGTACAAACAGCAAATCAAGGAATTATCAGTTTTAACAATAGTATGAGAAAAGCAAATCCAACTGCTTTTCAAAGAGTTGCTAACGAAAATAATAGATATTGGATTGGATTATCAAAAGGAAATTCAAAATCAAATCAAATTTTAGTAAGTTATGATTCAGAATCTACTAATGGAGTAGATCATCAATATGATGCTGAGTCGGTAGAGAATGGAGCTACAAGATTATATTCATTAATAGAAGGAAAAAAATATTCAATTCAATCTAGATTATCACATACAGATGTTAATGAAGCGGTAATCTTAGGATATACTACAGATGAAAGTGGTAGATTGACTTTAGATATAGATCAATTAGAAGGAGTTTTTAACAATGGAGAAACAGTTTATTTAAATGATAAGGATTTAAATATTCAACATGATTTAACATCTTCGTCTTATACATTTGATACTACAGCAGGTGAGTTTAATGATCGTTTTGAAATTGTTTATGCTTCAAAATCATTAGCTACTACACCTGAGGTGACAAACTCTAATGAAGTTAAAGTTTATCAAACAGGTAACTTAACATATGTTGTAAGTGATAATGGTTTAATTGATTCTATTGATGTGGTTGATGTTTCAGGACGTTTAATTAAATCAGATAAATCTTTAAATCAAAATAAAGTACAATTGAATTTAACAAGCGGTGTTTATTATTTAAAAATAAAATTAAACACGGATAAAATTATATCTGTAAAAGCTTTAGTGAAATAATTATTAAAATAGAACATAAAAAAAGGACTCCATTGGAGTCCTTTTTTTTATGTTTTAATATAGGAATTTAAATGTATAATTTATGAGATGTTAGTTTGATAATGTAATAAGTGTTTAATTAAATGAATTTGAATTTTTAAAATAATTTGATTTAAGTAAGAAAGGTCTTGTGATTATTATAGTGAAAATTATAATCTTTTTTAAGATCTAATAAATTGTTTGATTATTAAATATATATAAATGATAAAGTTTTAGGTGTTGTGCATAATTTAACTGAGTCTCCTTATATATTTGATTCTGAGATAACGAAGTTTGATGATCGATTTGAAATTGTTTATAATTCGAAATCTTTATCTGTAACACCTGAAGTTACAAATTCTAATGAAGTTAAAGTATATCAATCGGGTGGTTTAACATATATCATAAGTGAGGATAAATTAATTAATGAGATAGAAGTTTTAGATGTTTCTGGGCGTTTTATTAGATCAGAAAAATCAATTAATAAAAATAAAGTGCAGTTAGTTTTACAAAGTGGAGTTTATTTTGTGAAATTAAAATTAAATAATAATGATCCCAAAGCTGTAAAAGTTTTAGTAAAGTAATTTTTTATGTTTAGTAAAATGAAAAAATATTTTTTGAAATAAAATAAGTGGAGCAGATTAAATTGCAATTTATAAAATAATCGGTTTGAAATAATAAATAACATAAAAAATATACAATTTTTTACTTAAATTTTTTTTATTTTTTAAATAAGTATATAATAGTTTATAGTAATTTTTATTTATCTGTATTAGTGTATTGTTTATTGTAGTTTTATTTCTATAGGTATCAATTTTAAAGGCTTCTTTATTCAGATGTTTTTGTCCTAATATGATATTTTTAAATAGTTATAAAAATAAATATAGCAATTAAATATTTGTTATTTGGTTAATAAAAACACATATGCACCTAGTAACCAACTGTTTATGTTTTGTGTGTAAAAAACAATAAAAATATTTTTGTATGTATAAAAACTGTGTATATTTGCAGGCCGAAAAATCAAGTAGATTTTATTAAAAAATGTGATTTAAAAGTTTGCAGTAATTAAGAGTAATTACTCCGATTTATGAGAAATGCATTTGAATTAATTTATTTGATTTTAGATGAAATTAACTAACAAAAAAATGTAATCCTACATTATGAAAAAAGAAATAACAAAAAGGTTTTTAATGACTTTTGTTTTACTATTAACTAATATTGTTTTAAATGCACAAAATTTTTACTCTCCTAATGGAAGGCTTTTGGGGTTTGAAATAAATGCATCTTCTGCTAAATTTGATAAACCTAATGCACATTCAGAGTGGTACCAAAATACACCTCAGAAACGTTTTAAATCGTTTAAAGTGACTAAGGATGTTTCCTCAATTATCTTTACAAGTCATCAAAGTTCAAATATTAGTAATACAGATATCTTAGATTTTTCTATAGTAAAGATAGAAGTTGAGTTTACTGAAAATATTATTGACCGATTTAAATTAGAAGTATCAAGTAATAATAATTTTGTTTTAATAAGTAATATTGTTGAAATTTTACCAAATAAAATTTCATATAAATTACCAGAAGATTCTAATTATAGATTTTTCAGATTAACTTCTGCAGAAAGATCAAGTGTTAAGGTTAAGTCAATTAAGGTATATTACAATATTCCAACATCAACAATTTGGAACGGAACTTCATGGTCTAATGGAATACCTAATTCAGAATTAGATGCTATTATTAGAGGAGGTTATAATTCTGGATTTGCAGATTCAAATGGAAAAGTAGTAGCTAAATCGTATAAAATAGAAAGTGATATCACAATTCCTAAAGGAATAACTATTGAAAGTGTTAATGAGTTTAATAATTCATTAAACAAAAATGTAATTTTTGAAGATAAATCTTATTTTTTACAAACAAATCCACTGGCAGTTAATTTAGGAAATGTTACGTTTAAAGTTAAGAGTCAGAAAATGAAACGTAATGACATGACGCACTGGTCATCACCAGTTACGGGTCAATTTATAAGAGCGTTTTCTCCAGAAACATTATACAATCGTTTTTGGTACTATAATGAAAATACATCAAATTATAAAACAGTTTTTACATCAGCTAATTCATCAGATGTAAAATTTGAGGCAGGAAAAGGGGTTGCAATACGTTTAAAACATGGAGTTGCGGTTGATTTTGAAGAGTCTATTGTCGGAGAGTTTAAAGGAGTTTTGAATAATGGAGAAATAAAAGTAACAGTAAATAAATCTGAAAATAGCAATGGCTACAATTTTATAGGAAATCCATATCCTTCAAATTTAAATGTTACTGAATTTTTTAAACATAACTTAGATGTAAATAAAATCTTCGTATGGACACCATATTTTAAAATAGATGATAAAAATTTCGGTAATAACTATATAACAGTAAATAGAGATGGTGTTGTGTCGCCA
>NZ_RDOJ01000016.1 GCF_003687725.1 Faecalibacter macacae | reverse complement strand
AATTTCCATATTTTTAAAACATAATTTTCCACATAATAAAGCAATGAATGTAAGCCACGAAACAATTTATTTTTATATCTATTTGCACAGTAAAAGTCACCTAAAAAAAGAGCTCATTGGCTCACTAAGGCAAAAAAAAAAAACTAGAGGACCTGCTCGTTCGAAAGTATCAAAAGACATTAAAATCAAAGATCGTATTTCTATCGATGAAAGACCTCAAGAAGTTATAGGCAGAGAGATTCCTGGACATTGGGAAGGTGATTTAATTATCGGAAAAGATCATAAATCGGCTATTGGAACGTTGGTTGAAAGATCTACTCGTGCGGTAATTTTAGTACATCTAAAAGACAAAAATGCAGAGACCGTTCGAAAGGCTTTTGAAAAGGAATTTAAGAAGCTACCAAATCTGATGAAAAAGTCGTTGACATACGATAACGGTACTGAAATGGCTCAGCATAAATTATTCACCAAAAACACCAAAGTACAAGTCTATTTTACACATCCCTATTCGCCTTGGGAAAGACCTACAAATGAAAATACAAATGGACTTTTAAGGGATTATTTTCCAAAAGGAACTGACCTTTCGATTTACTCAGAAAAAGAACTTAAAAAAGTTCAACGTGAACTCAATGAAAGACCTCGAAAAGTACTTGATGGATATTCACCATCACAAGTTTTTAATCGAATGATTATTAAACAAATCAAATAATCAAAATTTTTACTATTTTTATACTATCGTTGCATTAGCAACTTGAAACCGCCTTTTACAAAATTGCGTTAATGAATGAAATAGACCAAAAAATTTACGAATACAATAATAAACCTGATGACAGATTTTCGGGATTATCTCCTTATGAACTTCACGAATTAATTCATCTACCCTTTCGCGTAGAATGTCCAATTCAACTACAAAATGAAATTGATTCTAAAATTCTTGATAAAATTCCATTTTTCAAAATCTGTGAAGAATTTTTAAAAATTCTTCAACGAGAAAAATTCATAAAATTGACTCCTCTTGGTGCACTTCCTAAAAAAATAATAGTAGAATTATACTCATATAAATACATAACGGACCATATGATTGAAAGTGGAATTTCAAAACTTTCAAGAGAACAAGATTCAATCGCAATACAAAATGCTAAATTTGTATGTGAAATTGCTAAATTGACAAAAAAACGAGAAGGAAAATTATCTTTAACTAAAATTGGTGAAAAACAACTTGTAGACAGACAATCTTTGTTTAGATTAATTTTAACCACATTTTCTTTTGACTTTAATTGGGCAATTAATGATGGTTATCCAGACGAACCCATTGCTCAATATGGAAATTTGTATACAATTTATTGTCTATTAAAATTTGGAAAAACAGAAAAGCCAACTCAATTTTACGCTGATAAATATCTTCAAATTTTTGAAAAATTTCTACCATTATTTAATGATTCTCTTCATAGCAAACCAGAACAACAATTTTCAAACTGTTTCGAAATTCGAAGTTTTTATCGCTTTACAGATTGGTTCGGATTTACGCAAACTACCGATAAAAAATATGGCGAAATAAATAATACTAAAACAACAGAAATATTAGATAAGGTTTACAAATTTACACATAAAAAAGAATAATTATTACTGCACATAACATTGTATTGGCAAAATGCAGGGTTTAAGGGTAAATTGAACTACTCTACTTTTTTATTCGCCAATACTTTTTTACGTGTAACTGTAACGCGGGTTCAGAAAACTAATGCAACACTATAAATTATTAATTTAGTGTTGTTATGAGCCAAAATTATACAAGATTAACCCTTCAAGAACGATTTAAAATTGAGAAATATTTAGATCAAAAACTTTCCATTTCATCCATTGCTATTTTATTAAATAGAAACAAAAGTACAATATCCAGAGAAGTGAAAAAGTTTAAAAAAAGGTGTTAAGATGCTTTTATTTCACATCAAATTACCTTTGAAATTTCGATGAATAAAAACTATGGGAGAAGTAAAATTATTAACCATAAACCACTGCTTCATTTCATCCATAAAAAACTACGAAAAAGATGGTCTCCGGAGCAAATCTCGTTAACTTTAAAGCGGTCATTCCCTAATGAAAAGCGTATGCAAGTAAGTCACGAAACCATCTATTTTTACATTTACCTTCACAGTAAATCTTCCTTAAAAGAAGAGTTGATTAAGAGTCTAAGACAAAAGAGAAAAACCAGAGGACCAGCTCGCTCTAAAGAATCGAAAGATATTAAAATTAAAGATCGTATTTCTATTGATGAAAGACCTCAAGAAGTGATAGGTAGAGAGATTTCTGGGCATTGGGAAGGAGATTTAATCATTGGTAAAGACCATAAATCGGCCATTGGAACCTTAGTGGAAAGATCTACTCGGGCGGTTATTTTAGTACATCTAAAAGATAAAAATGCAGAGACCGTTCGAAAGGCTTTTGAAAAGGAATTTAAGAAGCTACCAAATCTGATGAAAAAGTCGTTGACATACGATAACGGTACTGAAATAGCTCAGCATAAATTATTCACCAAAAACACCAAAGTACAAGTCTATTTTACACATCCATATTCACCGTGGGAAAGACCTACAAATGAAAATACAAATGGGCTTTTAAGAGATTATTTTCCTAAAGGTACTGACCTTTCGATTTACTCAGAAAAAGAACTTAAAAAAGTTCAACGTGAACTCAATGAAAGACCTCGAAAAGTACTTGATGGATATTCACCAGCACAAGTTTTTAATCGAATGATTATTCAACAAATCAAATAATCAAAATTTTTACTATTTTTATACTATCGTTGCATTAGCAACTTGAAACCGCCTTATGTTTAGTAGGCAATAATTAGAAAATCTGGAAATATTGACCTCCTAAAAAATGAGCTGTAAAAATGTTATACGACAATAGTATCAAAAAAAACGAGACTGTCTTTATCAAGCAGTCTCGTTTTTTTTCTTATTTTTTAATTAGCAAATTGCAATTGTCTCCATCTTGTACCATCGTAACCTTCAAAAATACCATTTTTAAAACGAATCATACCTGCTGAAGGAGCCACGTCAGATGCTATACTAGTTCCTACTTTTACAGTTCCTGCAGATGCGACATCATCTCCAAAATGAACCTTACCTGTTCCTGTATGAATTGAGTAATTATTACTACCTCCTTCTACATTCTTAACTCTAACTCCGTAATTATTTATTACAACTGAAGGCGCAGCAACTTGCGAATCTACTAAAACACCATAATTATCAGCAACTTCGCCTCCAACAGTTTTTCTATTTACAACTTCAAATCCTGCAACATGAGATATTCTAGCAGTACCACTATTATTTATTTCTACAGAATAACCTTTTACATCACCTCCTTGATGTCCAGAACCTGTTGTAATATCTATTACATTTCTACTTCCTATAATCGTTGGAGACGCTGCAACTTTTCCAGAAATTTTCATTTCCGTATTATTCCCTCTAAAATAACGCAATCCGCTCGTTGTAGACTCGTGCGACATATGTGTATTAACTCCATTAAACTGATTCATATCAGTAGTTCCTGTTGATTTATTGGTTATTGTATTAAAAATACCATTAATTGCTCCAGTTACTCCACTACCTGTAAAACTCATTTGAGAATCTAAACCTACTGCACTAGTACTACTTACCGAACCAGAATTCGTGAAAAAACTTTTTACACCTCGATACATACCAACGCTTCCTGACTTTCTACTCTTCATCTCGTTTATTACTTCTAAACCAATCATTGATTCTGTTGGATGGCCAGTATCTGTCTCATCAGAAGTTGTATTAACTACCACCATACCTTTCTGAACTCCATAATTAACCTTACCAAAATTATTCACTTCTGTGGTCATACCGATTAAAAATCTAGCCGTACCAGTGGTTGAAGTTGAGGTATTCTCAAGAAGATTATAAATACCTTGGTAATCAGCAACAACACCTTTTAAATTTTTTGTTTTAAGACTTAAATTTCTAAATGTATTTACAGGAATATCTACATTGTTATTAAGTTCTGAATGATAGCCAATAAATTCATTAAAGGAAGTGTTATTAGCGTTATTTGATATTGTATTATAAGTTCCATACAAATTAAGAATTCCAGATTTAGTATGAATCATATTAGATCTTAATAATGTCGCAGAATATGAACCTGTCGGAACCCTATCGTTTGTATAGTTATATAGAGTAAGGGTATTAGAATCATTTCCTTTCCCTCCTATTCCCAGAAAGCCAGGTCTCCAAATACTTGCTTCTTTATCACCCATTGCATCGCTACGAACAGGAGTTAAATACCAAGCTGTATTATCATTGTCCGAATCATAAGGTATATACTTAACACCATCATATAACCAAGCACTAAACTCTTTATTATCACCATTTGTATCACATTCTGATTGTCCAATATACACATAGTTCTTATTAGCTGCCAATAAAGGATCTGGCAACCAAAATGCTGCTGGAGATGTACAAACTTCGGTTAATAAATTAACACTATAATAAGGGGAAATAGAAAATGGTGCATTAGGAGTATTAGGATCTGCAACATTAGTGTAAACTACCTTTTCGAACTTTGGAGTTGGGATTTTTGTAGAAAAACCTTCCCATACTTCTTTACTACTGTTGTAATAATAAAATCCTGGAGAAAGAACATTAATCGTTTTTGTCTGAGGATTTGGATCTTTCTCTGTTACAAAAACAATTGCAGCATGTTGATCACTTCCGTAAACATCATTTTTAGCACGTAATTGCTCCCCTGTTAATTTTGGAGCAAGTATACCATCAATTATAGAAATATTAGTAGGTGATGCTTTTACATCTAAAGTAACACTTGGATTTTGAGTATTTATCCCTACTTGTGCATTAACGTTAATTGCTAATAACGTTAATAATAATGTGTGTTTTATCATAATATTAGTTTGATTAGTTTGCAAATATAATTTATTCAAAATAAAACAATTACAAATATATAAAATTATACAATAAATCATTATTATCAATATTCATTATAAATTACAATACTACTTTATAAACAAAAAGATCACTATAAAATGAATAGAATCTATAGGATTGTTAATTTTAGATTAAAGGGAAGTAAACTCATTCTAAGAATAGGTACTATCTATTTTCTAGAAAAGTAAAACCAATTCATGCGATTAACTATAAAATCCACCATTATTTAACGTAAAAAATTCTGGCTATTATTTTGAAAATTTCCTAGCATCTTTGCAAAATATTAACCCATTATTTCACGAACTGTATGTGGCGGTTTCAAGTTGCAAATGGAAAATCTTGAAGTATTTGTGGTTTTGTTGAAAAGAAATGCAAGTGCAAGGAACTAAAATTTCTGAATTTAATGTTTTTGAATTTCTTTATTCTCTAAAACCTGGAAAAGCTTATAATTCAGATTTAGAAATAATAATTGAAAACTTGAATCACTTTCAATCATTAGTAATGAAAAAGCTTGGAATTTTCTACAAAATCTTGAAAATTTATAGTATTAAAATTTGATGGAGCTTTAGCAAAAACATAGAAAGAGTCTATTGCAAGTGTAAAATGGATTCAAAAAACATAACAATAGAAAACATAGTCTGAAAGTAAACTTTCAGCCTGTGTTTTTCTATCGCAAAATTGCTCTTGTTTCAATTTATTTCTTAAATTTATCAAAACAAAAGAGCAATTTGCTCAGTTCGTGACGAATTGAACTTCGTTCAATTTCCTCCCGTTCTTCGCAAAATACCCGGCTCGTTAGCTGCAATTCGATATTAACACTCCGCAAGAATTATTGATAAAAAAATGAATTATAATTTATGTTAAAAAATAAAATACAGAATTTCACATTTTTATTAATGAGTTTCATTTTAAACTCATGCTCTGTTTCTACACCATTTTTTATTCAAAATATTTCTGAAAAAGATGTTGAAATTAAAATTGTATATAATTATGAAATAAAAGAATTGGATAAGTTTGGAGATTTTAAAATTGTATATCAAAATGGAATTTTAAATCAAAAAGAATTTGATAAATCAACAGAATTGATAAATATTGAACAAAAACAATTAAACGATTCGACACTTCAAATTTATATACCTAAAAATTCAACAGCTAGAATTGCTAGAACAGGTAACACATATTTTATAAATAAAATTAAATCAATTTCCTATGATAATAAAGATTTATCAATTGAAGAAGTTCTAAAAAAATCTTCAAGCAAAAACTGGAAAATAACTTATAAAATTGAATAAAAATCGCACTGCAGCTAACATCGTATTGGCAAAATGCGGGGTTAAGTGCAAAATTGAACTTCTCGCCATTTTAGCCGCCAAAAGCTGTTTGCTTTTGTTTTTTTATTAAATTTACCAAAAGGCTCACAGCTTTGGCTTCGCTCAATTCAAGCCAGCACTTCGCCAAGCTGCGGCTCGTTAGCTGACATTTTATTGAATTTTTTCTTAAATTTATTCAATTTTAGTTGGCTTTTGCTTACTGAGTCAATAAGCTTCAAAACATTGTATACAATACTTAAAACGATGGTAGAAAAAATTTCTAGAGATATTTGTTTAATTAAATATCGAAGTCTTCCTCTTTGTGAATATGATAAAACAATTGACGATGATATTCTATATTATCCCAAAATATTCTCTTCATATTGGTTAAAATTAGCAGATGAATCTAATACAAATATTTCTAAGGAAATAGTTTCATTAATTAAAAAATTAAACATAAATCATTTAATTTTCTTTGGTGAAACGAATAAACCTTGGATATCGAAGTTTACTTCATCAAGAACAGATTTTAAAAAATTAATTAATGCTGTTGAATACTTCAAATCTCATAAAATTGAAAAAAAATTTAATGGTGGTGTAAAAATTGAAATTAATGAACTTTATAAATTCTTGCAAAATTTCATCATTATTACTGAATCTGATGGTGGTTTTTATGACTTCAATTTTATAGATGAAGATGAAAATTTTGTATTCTATATTCATTATTCTGGAGAGCTGAAATTAATAACACTAAACGAAAATTCTAATATAAATTTTCAAAATAGCGTAAATGAAACTCATTTTACAATTCAAAATCAAGATTAAATATGTACTGCTCTTAAAGGATTAAACAAAAGAATTTTTATCATTTTAGTTGGATTTTTTCTGGCATTAACGGTTTCTCTTCTCATCGAATTTCTCATTTACAATTTAAAAAGTATTCGAATTCTATTTTACAGAAAATTTTTGGCAAATTTAAGTCACACATTTCTCTATCTATTAATATAATATCAAAACCATTATGTAATAATTATTTCAACGGATACTGTTAGTAGAATAAATTATAATTTAATTATCAATGCTAATATTGCTCAATTTGGATAATTAAAAAATGTAATAGTACTTGCGGGACTTTGGAAAATTAACGAAAAACGAAAATTCTCAATAATTAATTGAAAATTTAAAAATCAAAGAAAGTCAGCTTAAAAATCCTATTTTTTTCCTTTTCTTCATAAAAACTATTTATTATGGGCATTTTTAAATCATTAATTAATTTAAACATTAATAATTTTAACTTTCATTATTTTAATATTTAATCAATTATTACAAAAAATCACATTAAATTTAGGACATCAAATTTTGATAATTACTCTCCATGAAAACAAACTATTTTCGATTAACTAAAACTTTTATTGTCTTAACTCTGTTTGCAACGATTTTAAGTTGTAATCAAGCAGAAGACACAAAAGAATTAGAAAAGAAATTAGATCAAAAAGGAATTTCTTTGATTCAGTATGATGATGAAGAAATGAATAAAGCGATAAAAGATGCTCGTTTAACTTTTGACGATTTTAAAGAACAAATTGAAAATCCTGAAGACAAATATTTTGCAGTTAAAATTGGTATTCTGTATCCTGGTGGTAAAGAACATCTTTGGATTGTAGATGTAATTAAAGAAAATGGAAAATATTTTGGGCGTGTAGATAATGAACCGGAATATACAGATGATGTAAAATTGAATGATATTATTGAAATTCCATTGAATTTAATTAGTGATTGGATGATAATAGATGGCGATCAATTAATTGGTGGTGGTTACACTTTAAAATTAATTAGAGATCGTATGACTCCACAAGAAAGAATTGTATTTGATAAAGAAAGTAATCTGAATTTTCAAGATTCTATATCATAAAAAAAGAGACCTAAATGGTCTCTTTTTCATCTAATAATTAATTATTTTCCCACCAAACTTTTATATCAATTTGGTCGCCACCCATATTTTGAACGGCTTGATTATAATTTTCTTTATTTAAATTTTGAGCCGAAGTTGGATATAATAATCGATTCGGAACTTTTTTATTATTCAACATTGTACTTGTAGTTGGTAAAACAGGAAAACCAGTTCTTCTGTATTCGTACCATTGTTGAAAATCTGTAAAGAATAAAGCATAATATTTTTGCGTCATAATTTGTTCCAAAGAACCATTAAAGGCTACTTTTTCTTGCGCTAAATATTCTTCTGTTGGATCAAGATCCGTCCACAAAGAAATTGCAGCTTTTACTCCATTTGTATAATGCGTTTCAGCATTAGAATAAAATCCTTTTTGAGCTAATTCAGCTTTTATAAATTCAACCTCAGCAAAAGTCATTAAAATTAATTTCATTGGCTCCATAACAAAATCAGTATTTGGACGAGACGGTGTAAAATCGAATTGAGAACTATTTCCTTCATAAGCTGCATCGACACCTTTGTATCCAATTGAAATTCCGTTATTATCTGTAGCATGAGTAGTAAACTTAGCTAAACGTGGATCATTTATCTCATTCAAATTATTGATAAAAAACGAAGCAAATGCTCTATTATCACGATAATCTTGTTCACGTTGCCAAGGAGAAACATTAGGTGCAATACCTGTAACTTGTAAAACAGCAGCATCTAAATTTGACGTAAAAACTGGATATGTAGATGGATCATTTAATATAGCTGACATTTTTTGGAACGAATTCATTTCAGCTTTATTCGATACGCGCAATAATAATCTTAAATGCAATGAATTGGTAAATTTTTTCCACTTCGTAACATCTCCATTAAACAAAATATCAGCTCCATATTTCATACCCAAACTATTTTGATATAATGCATTTGCATTTTCTAAATCAGATAATAATGCAGTATAAATTTCTTGTTGAGAATCAAATTTTGGCGTAAAATTCCCTAATTCTCCTTGTCCAGCTTCACTAAATGGTACATCACCAAACATATCCGTTAAATTTGACATCATCCAAGCACGTAATGTTAAAGCGATAGCTTCATAATTTACATCACCTTTTTCGCGACTTACCTTCAACATTTCTTCGATATTAATCAGATTATTGTAAGTCGTTGACCAAGTTGAATTTCCTGTTCCTTGTGTAATATCGTAACGATGAATGCCCAATGCATTACTTGGAAACGGAATATGAACCTGCATTAATTGCGCTGTGATATCGTAATTTTTAGACGTGTTATTACTTACTAAATTATAGATAACAGGATTTAAAACCGATCCAGCAGTAATCTCTGAAATAAGGTTTGGATTGACGTTTGTTTCTTCAAAATCTTCCGTACAAGAAGTTGCAGAAAATGTAATTGCTAAAGCAGCTAAAATTGAGAATGTATATTTTTTCATTTGTATAAAATCAAGTAGAATTAGAAAGAAGCTTTTAAAGTAATTCCGTATGTAGCAGTTGATGGCATTTGCCCCATTTCAACACCTGGAACGTATGTATTTCCGTTTAATGCAGCAGTTTCAGGATCGTAAATTGGGAAATCACTAATGATAAATAAATCACGTCCAAAAGCAGTTAATGATAAGTTAGATAAACCTGTTTTGTCAATTAATTTCTTTGGGAAATCATACGTAAAACTAACTTCTCTTAATTTGATATAAGACGCATCAAAAGAGTTAGATTCTACATTCGCGCGGCGATAGTAATCACCATAATACGTTGCTAAATCTACTTGTTTTGTATTTAGAGAATATGAACCATCTGAATTTAAAATCACTCCATCACCTACGATAAATCCATCTTCTCGTCCAGGTAAAGAGTCTTTTAATTTACCTTGTTCCATTAATTTGTGGTACGATTGCGAGTAAACAATTCCTCCGAATTGACCATCAAAAGTAAAACTGAAACGTAGATTTTTATATTTAAAACTATTTGTAATTCCCGCTCTCCAATCTGGCGTTGCATCACCAACATATTCAATTTCTGTAGGACGAACTGGTAAACCTGTATTTGGATCGTAAATGATTTGTCCATGTTCGTTTCTTACGAATTTATACCCATATAAAGCTGTTGAAGATTGACCTGGAATTGCAATCATAGAAACAGTTCCTGCAGTTGCGATGGTTTGTTGGTTCCCTTCTACTCCTTCAGATAATGACATTACTGTATTTTCGTTCGTAGACCAATTCATATTTACATCCCAACGGAAATCTTTCGATTTTATAGGCGTTACATTTGCGGCAATTTCAATACCTCGATTTCTAATTTCACCACCATTAATGAATCGATAAGAATATCCTGAAGTTGGATCAGTCGGAACTCTTAAAATTTGATTATCTGTATTTTGTTGATAAACTGTAAAATCTAATCCAAAACGCTTTTTAAACATTTGTAATTCGATACCAGTTTCCCAAGAAGTAACAATCTCTGGTTTTAAATCTATATTATATAAGGTGTTTGCCACTTCGTTTGATGAACTAAATTCTGACGTATCGTAATATTTACTTGTTCTGTAAGGCTCTGTATCATTACCCACTTGTGCAAAAGCAGCACGGTATTTAATGTAATCGAATGGACCTTTAATATTAAAAATATCAGATAAAATAAAACTTGTTGTTACAGAAGGATAAAAGAATGAATTGTTATGTTCTGGTAAAGTAGAAGACCAATCGTTACGACCTGTAATATCCACAAAAATTTGATTTTTCCAACCCAAAGACACCATTCCATATAATGAGTTTACTTTTTTATACGCATCAGAAGTTACGGTACGAACAGGATTTAAAGAATTCGTTAATTTATAAATTCCAGGTGTGCTTAACTGATCTGCAATTGCGCTAACATTTGTGTATTCGTAGTTTAAACGATTCCCTCCAAAGTTTGCATCAATTGTAAAATCATCCCCAATTTTTGTCGAATAATTAAATAAGAAATCAATATTTGATTCCATTTTCGTTATATCCTGTCTTCTGTAGCTTCCTTGAGGCGAGCGATTCAAATCAAAAGGACGTTTTTGTTCACGGAATTGATTGAAAGAATTTACAGCTCCACGAACCATTAAATTAAAATTCTTTGCCAATTTAATATCAGCCTTCATATTTCCTACAATTTGCGTACTGCGCATAGGATTTACCGCTTCGTAAGCAATTACGTAAGGATTATCGATGTATGAACTGAAAGGACGAATCATATCTACGCCTTCAAATCCTTGTTTCCAACGCGGTTTGTACCAATTTAAATCAACATTAGGAGAATGCATAATCATAAAATACGCAATCGAACCGTTGTTGTAACCTGTACTTGGTAGATTATCTGACGTTTTTCGAGTATAATTTACTACTGATGAAACAGTGATACGATCTGATAGTTTATAATTACCATTTAATGAGGCAGTATAATTTTCGTACCCCGTATTTGGCATAATCCAAGTATTTTTCAAATGTCCTAATGACGCTCTGAAACTACCCTGATCTCCACCACCTGATAATGTAACCGAGTTGTGACTATTAAAACCTGTATTCCAATATCCTTTATGTGTATCTTTATAAGGCACCCAAGGCGTACGCTCTAATCCTACTCCACCTAAAGATGGATCGTATTGATAAAACATTTGCCCGTTGAATTTTGGACCAAATGCTGAAGAAGTTCCAGAAGTACTTGGTCCATCTGTTGATCGTCCGTAAGAATAATATG
Source organism: Faecalibacter macacae (assembly GCF_003687725.1). Taxonomy (GTDB): domain Bacteria; phylum Bacteroidota; class Bacteroidia; order Flavobacteriales; family Weeksellaceae; genus Empedobacter; species Empedobacter macacae. Next base: position 57,098 of record NZ_RDOJ01000016.1, on the reverse strand, counting down.
GATTTCCGTTTGCATCAAATTGTTTACCTGTTCCTTGACCATATTCATATTGATAATCTGGCCAATTATTCACTACCTCAACCGAATAAGTTGATTTTAATTCTATTCCTAATTTATTCTTTTTATTACCTGCTTTAGTTGTGATAATTAAAGCACCATTTGCTGCACGAGAACCATATAATGCAGCGGCAGCCGGACCTTTTAAAACTGTAACACTTTCGATATCGTTTTGATTGATTTCTGATAAAGCATTACCGAAATCGATAGGTGAATCGTCTCCCATGTAAGCGGAATCATTTCCAGAAGAAGTCATTTCTGTACTCATAGGAACTCCATCTATTACAATTAAAGCAAAATTCTTCGATTGATCTAATGAATTATTTCCTCTTAATTTAATTCCTTGCGAATTGATTGGACCTGATGAAGCTGACGTAATTTGTAATCCTGCAACTTTACCTTTTAAACCTGAAGACCAGTTTGTAGCTTCAGCTGTAGCCAATTCATCCGAACCAATAGTTTGTTGAGAGAATCCTAATTTTCGTTCTTCACGTTTTATTCCTAAAGCTGTAACAACAACTTCAGACAATTGATTAGTTTCTGGTTTTATTAGTGAAACATTAGTAATTCCGTTTGCTGGAACACCGATTTCTAAATCATTATGCTCTAAGGAAACAATCGAAATTTTTGCATTTGGAACATGAACTCCAAAATCAAAAAAACCATCTACATTTGTATAAGTAACATAATCAGTTCCTATAATTCTAACTTCTGCATCTGCAACGCCAAAACCGTCTGCGTCTGTAATTCGACCTTTAATTGGTCCTTGTTCATCAATCGAAAATTCAGTTGAAATAGCTCTTGAATTAGTTTCCGCTTGAGCGATTTGCATCGAGAATATACTACATGCTAAAACGATCGGAATGTGTCTTTTTTTCATTTTGTAGAGTACTTAATTTATACCTATCTAAGTGTGTTGTTAATTTGATACAAATCTATTTTGGCTAAAATCAATAACGATTAACTGAATTTTAAGTGATTCTTAACAAATTGTTAAATAAGTCTTCTTTGCTAAAATTTAATAACCTAAATTTTACATGATTATTAAATAAAAAAAGCCTAGATTTCTCTAGGCTTTAAAACAAACAACGGTTTTTTTAAGTCATTATTTAATCACCTCGTATCCTGTACTACTCGTGTGAATTTTACCGTATTTATCGGTTACACGAATGTTTACTTTATATTTTCCTGCAACTTTTGATGGTAATCTTACTGACCAAATATGAGAAGATTCTACAGCATCTGAAGGTCTTCTTCCATCAAATTTAACTGCATCTACATCAAAATCCATCACAGATTTTAGATAATTATAATCAACTCCAGGTGTGTAGTTCATTTTCTTCCATTCACCACCTTCTACTTGATACTCTACCTTATCTCCTTTTTGTCCCATAAAAAAGTTAACCATTAACATTGCTTTACTTTTAGAACCTTCAATCACTTTTTTCGTGTTGTAAACATTCATCTGAAAGTCTTTTGCTTTGTTGGCAACTTTATAATCAAAATTGTATTGATTTCCTTTTATATTAAGAATAGCATATCCTTTTGGTGTTCCATCACGCATGGTTGAAACTGGAACTCCTTTTTCGTCTTTTTGTCCAGAATACCAATCACCAGAAGTTGTTCCTACATTAAATTCGTGATGAGGTTTTTCTTGTTTCCAACCTTCTTTTTTACCATAATACAATTGTTGCTGAATATGCGTATGCGCAGACATTGAAACTGTATTTGGATAATCTTTTAATAAATCAAATAAGCGTTGACGGTGATCATTTTTAAAAGCATCTTCGTTTGTATGACGCAAAGGAATATGAAAAGCTAAAACAATTAATTTATCTTTTGAAACATGTTTCAAATCGTTTTCAATAAACTGTAATTGATCTTCTCTAAATCCACCCCAATAACTTTTCCCATCACGAGGATCAGGATATAAGATATCGTCTAATACAATAAAATGTGCATCACCAACATTAAACGAATAATTGGCAGGCCCAAAATTTTGCTCAAATGTGTCATCGCTATATTTATCTTCTTTGGCGTCATAATCCATATCATGATTTCCCATCACATTATACCATGGAATCCCAATTTCATTTACAGCCTTAATATAGGGTTGATGTAAAACCAAATCATCACCAACTAAATCTCCTAAAGAAATTCCAAAAACCATGTTCTTTACACCTTTTAATTCATCTACAATTCCACGTGAGAAATAATCAACTTCTTCTAAATTGTAAGCTTGAGGATCTCCGAAAACTAAAGCTGAAAATTCCTTTCCTTCAACGGTTGGAATTAAACCAAAATTGACTGATTTCGGTAATTTTCCAGTTGGTTTACTTCCTCCATATTTTAATTCCGGAGATCCGTTTGGCTTGTGTATATAATAAGACTGTGGCAACTGATTTTTTAAAACTGATAATTGATAATTTGAAGGTTTTATCACAAATAATATCGTTTCATCGGTTACCGTAATTTCGTATTCACCTTTTGCATTTGTTTTTGCGATATCAACTCCATTACTTACCAAAACATTTGGCAAACCTTTTTCTTTTCTATCTAAAATTCCATTTTTATTGGTGTCTTCATAAACAATTCCTTTTGCAATTTCTTGTGCATTGACAAATAAACCTGCGAATAAAATTGATAATGTAAATAAACTCTTTTTCATGTGTTGTTTTTAATTGAAGCAAATTTGGAAATAAGAATTTGGACTTGTATTAAGTAAATATTAACTCTATTTTAAATAATTGTTGTTTATCATTTATAGATTTTTTTGAATGATTTACTCCTTTACATTTGCATCAGAATTTAACACAACATGATAAAACAAATAATTGTCGGATTCGTTCTATTAGCATCAACTTTTACAACAGTGAACGGACAAACCACACAAATTATAGCACACAGAGGTTTTTGGAAAACCGAAAACAATGCTCAAAACTCGATAATGGCTTTACAAAAAGCTGCGAAAGAAAATTTTTTTGGAAGTGAATTAGATATTCATATCACAAAAGATGATGTTTTGGTTGTTTATCATGATCATGATGTGAATGGAATCTTAATCGAAACCGCGAATTATTCAGCTATAAAAAATACAATTTTAAAAAATGGTGAAACGCTTCCTACATTAAAAGAATATTTGATTGAAGGAAAAAAATATCCGCATTTAAAATTAATTTTAGAAGTTAAATCTCATCAAGATTTAAACCGAGAAAATAAAGCAGTTTCTGAAATTATGAAACTTGTAAATGAATTGAAACTAGAACAACAAGTGGAATATATTTCCTTTAGTCAAAACATTTGTAACGAAGTTAAAAAGCAAAATCCAGAAGCTTTAGTTTCTTACTTAAATGGAGATCTATCGCCAAAAGAAGTCAAAGAAAAAGGTTGGGATGGCATTGATTATAATTATAAAATTTTTCAGAAAAACCCGACTTGGATTAAAGAAGCCAATGATTTAGGATTAATTACCAATACTTGGACAGTTAATCAAGAAGAAATAATGGAAGAAATGATTAATCAAAAGATACAATATATCTCAACAGATGAACCATTAGTTCTAAAATCTAAACTTAATAAGATGTAATATAAAATTAACCTCATTATCAAATAAAACATTTTTAGAATACAAAAAAACCACTTCTTAAGAAGTGGTTTTTTTGTATTTGTATTTATATTTTTGGTTCTTGTTGACTTAAACAGTGGAAAGATCCTAATCCCCAAATAATATCTGTAGAATCAATTCCTACCACTTTACGATCTGGGAAACACTTTTGGATAATTTCTAGAGCAACCTCATCTTTTGCACAACGATAAGTTGGTACAATTACTGATTTGTTCGCTATGTAGAAATTCGCATATGAAGCTGGTAAACGTTCACCTTCACAATAAACGCCATCAGGCATTGGTAATTCGATAATATTTAATGGACGACCATCTTCTAATTTCATTTCTTGTAATTGGCGAAGATTTACTTGTAATAACTCGTAGTTATCATCGTTTTCGTCTTCTTCAACAACAGTCAAAACTGTGTCTTCATTTACGAAACGAATAGTATCATCGATATGACCATCCGTATCATCACCAACAATTCCGTCTTCAACCCAAAGAATTTGAGAAACTCCGTAGTAATTTCTTAAATATTCTTCAATTTGTTCTTGCGTATATTCAGGATTACGGTTCTCGTTTAATAAACAAGATTTAGAAGTCATCAATGTATTTTTTCCATTAAATTCTACTGAACCTCCTTCCATAATAATTCCTGGATGAAAAACTGGAATATTAAAATATTCTCCAATTTTAGTTGGAATTACATCATCATTTTCGAATGGTGGATATTTTCCTCCCCACGCATTGAATCCCCAATCTACAATTACTTTAGGATTTTCAGCATTTACTTTATTCACTAAAAAAGCTGGTCCATGATCACGACACCATGCATCATTTGTTTCGAAAAAGTAAAATTCAACTTGCGATAAATCAGCATCCGTTTTTTCGATGTGTGATAAAGCGAAAGCTTTCATTTCCTCATCTTTTACATTGATGCGTACTTTTTCACCCTTTGATAATTCTGCAATAAATTGAGCATACATTGGGAAAATTAAGTGAATACGATCTGGCCAAGATTCCTCTTTATGAGGCCAAGATAACCAAGTCGCTTCATGCTCTTCCCATTCAGCTGGGAAACGATATCCTAAATCTTTAGGAAATTTTGTTGTATCTATTGTGTTCAATTTAATTCTTTTTTAAAAGTTGTAAAGTATGTTCTAAATGCCCTTGATTTTTCCAATTGTCGTGTCCAGCAATCACTAATTTGATAATAGGATGTTGATGCATTAATTTCTGAATTGTATTTGGCCAAGCTTTTACATCAGCTTCACCAATAAATCCTAAATCAGTTGCTTCTGTGCTTTTCACTAAACAGCCACCATTCAAAATTTTATATTTTGGCAGCCAAACGACCGTATTATCTGCTGTATGACCTTTTCCAAAATATTCAATGATAAACTTTTCGCCTCCAATCTTATACTTTTTTCCTAATTCAATTTCATTCTTTGCTATCGCTTGATCATTGGCTTTTAAAATCTCATTCGTTTCTTTCGTTGCGTATGTTGGAATTCCGATTTGATTATAATACTCAAAACCACCTGCGCGATCTTCGTGCGAATGTGATGCAAAAACTGCAATAACAGGTAAATGATGTTTTTGCTGAATTGAATCTAAAAGCGGTTGATATTGCGATTTATCCCAAGGCGTATCAAAAAGAACAATTCCTTTTTTTGTAACTAAATACATTCCATTCGCAGCATATTGCTTCCCATTGAATGTATTAAAAGTTGTATGAACAAATACTTTTGGATTGATTTGTTCGATAATTAAAGTTGCACGTTGTGCAGATAAAAATGTACTGAATAAGAAAATAATTCCTATCCAATACATTTTTAAATATTTTATGTCGAAATTAATCTTCATCAATAAAACGCTTCGTAATCGGAGAATAAGTCTCGATACGACGATCTCTTAAGAATGGCCAGTGTTTACGGAAATAGTCAGACTCGTTTAAGTCTAATTCTACAACTTCTGTTTCTTCGTTGTCGTGAGAAGCTAAGTATAATAATTTTCCTTGTGCATTTGCTGCAAAAGAACCACCCCAGAATTTCATAGCTCCATCTTGCTCGAAACCACAACGGTTAACAGAAATTACAGGAACTCCATTTGCTACTGCGTGTGAACGTTGAATTGTTTGCCAAGCATTGTATTGATCTTGGTTTGTTTCTTCGTCTTGTGTAGTATCCCATCCAATTGCAGTTGGGTAAAATAAAATTTCTGCACCCATTAAAGCTGTAATACGAGAAGCTTCTGGATACCATTGATCCCAACAAATTAAAACTCCAATTTTACCAAATTTAGTATCGAATACTTTGTATCCTAAATCACCAGGTGTAAAGTAGAATTTTTCGTAGAAAGCTGGATCATCTGGAATGTGCATTTTACGATATTTACCTAAATATTCACCATCTGCATCTAAAATTGCAGTTGTGTTGTGGTAAAGCCCTTGTGCACGCTTTTCGAATAATGACGCAATAATTACAACGCCTAATTCTTTTGCTACTACTGATAAAGCATCTGTTGATGGACCTGGGATTGCTTCTGCTAAATCGAAGTTATCATAATCTTCAACATCGCAGAAATATAATGATGTAAATAATTCTTGTAAACATACGATTTGAGCTCCTTTCGCTGCTGCTACTCTAACCTGCTCGATCGCTTTATTTAAATTTTCTTGTTTGTCTTTAGTACAAGTCATTTGTACCATTCCAACTTTAACTTTTGCCATTTCGAAAATTGATAAATAGTTATATAAATGTAAACAACAAAAATAGTGATATTCTTTTAGAATAATTATAAGAAAATCTTAATTAAGAAACTCACAAAAAACAAATACATTTATCATCAATTCTATAATATTTATCAATTAATACCTTTTTGTCCTTCAACTTTAAGATAATATTAAATTTTTATTATAACTTTTTCATTCGAAAAGTGATAATTTTGCTCTTGGTTTGAAAAATATAAAACAAAAAATGAAAAATTTATTACTAACTATCTCATTATTGAGTAGTTCATTTATGATGGCTCAAACTGACGCTACTTTTGTATCTAACAACAATTTATATCATTATATTTCTAATTACACAAATACGACAACTACCACAGAATCTGAGTCGATTCCTTTAGAAGAAGTTGATATAACAGTTGCTAAGAAAATTACTTACAATGACCATCTACACGAAGCTGAATCCTTTGATATTCCGTTAATTTTAAATGACGAACAGATGGATTCTCTTGTATTAGCGAATCATTTAGTAACTGTTCCTGAAGAAGGTGAAGGTTATAAAATTCAGAAATTAACACACTCTAAGGCATATTTAAACGAAACTTCTTATTTAATTCTAAAAGAAATTTCTTCAATATTTTACAAAGAAACTGGAGTGGAATTAAGCATTTCTTCATTAACAAGAACATTAGAAAATCAAAATAAATTAAGACGAGTAAATAGTAATGCAGCAAAAGGTGATAGCTCACATAATTACGGTGCTTCATTTGACATTTCTTATTCAAAATATGGAGATAAAAATGGACGTAATTACGCAAACGAAAAACTATTACAATCTATTTTAGAAGATTTTGCTGCCGATGGTAAAATCTATTTTATTAAAGAGCGAAGACAACCATGTTTTCATATCACAGTCAGAAACTTTAATCCTAAAATGACAGATATTTCAAAAAAATAAATTCAAATCCTACATTAATGTAGGATTTTTTCATTAATAAGGTTACATTAGTCTTATATTTCCTATTATTTTTGCAGAATGTATAGCAAATTTTCCTTTTTTCTATTAATATTATTTATCTCAGGTATTCAGTTTTCTAATGCACAAAACAGAAAAGTAATACCTCCGAGCGAAGACTATAAAAAACATTTAAATGCAGCTAAATCTCATAATTTAGATTTAGTAAAAGACAAAAAGCATTTAAATAAATTAATTAGTCGAGGAAAATTGGTTCCTGTAAAACAACGTGGTTATGGTTGGCGTGTTGCCGATTTAACACATAGTCATAGTTATTTGGTACCAAAAGGACAGCAAGTTTTACGTGATATTGCACGTGAATTTGTAAAAGAAACCGGTCAGAATTTCTTTGTTGTAACGTCTTTAACAAGAACTTTACATGATCAGAATCGTTTAAGAGGTGTAAATGGAAATGCATCATCAAATGATAGTGCACACAATTATGGTGCTTCTTTTGATATTTCTTATGTGCGTTTTAATCATAAACTTGGGCCTAATAAAAAATTAGACCAGGAATTGAAAAAGATTTTAACTGGATTTCAGAATTCGGGACGTATTTACTTTGTTAAAGAACGTTTAAGTAGTTGTTATCATATCGTTGTTAGATAATGAAGAGAATATTGATAGCTTTATTTATTATGTTTAGTTTAATTTCTTGTTTGAAGAATAATATTAATGGAATAATCATTTCTGATACTTTACTTTCAAATCAATCTTTTCAAGAAAATAAAAATTTAAATAAGATTATCAATCAATGCCTTAACAAGGAGTTTAATGGTTTTAAAAAACTACTTGAATATAATTGCGGAGAAGGTACAGGATGTTATAATTTAGGCTATATACTAACTCAAATTATTTTCAGAATTGGGGAAGATGAATATATAAAAGTCATTTCTAAATTATCAAAAAAAGATCAAATCAATTTAAATTCATTTATTAAAGTTGGTTTAGAATATGGTGATAATAATTATGATGAAAAGATGGATAATCTTAGAATCAATGATACATTTCCGAAAATAGTTAATTTTACAAATCATTAATTTTTCTTACCTTAAATCCAAATCACAAGCTATGAATATCGAAGAATTAAGAGATTTTTGTTTGAGTTTGCCTTTAGTTGAAGAAAAATTTCCTTTTGATCAAGAAACTTTAGTTTTTTATATCGCAGGAAAAATGTTTTGTTTAGCTGATATCAATCAATTTGATTCTGTCAATATTAAATGTGATCCTGAAAAAGCAATTGAATTAAGAGAAAAATATCAAGCAGTACTTTCAGGTTATCACATGAACAAAAAACATTGGAATACGGTTATGATAAACCAAGATGTTAAAGATAGTAGTATTAAAGAATGGATCAAAGATTCTTATAATCTTGTTATTCTAACTTTACCTAAATCAAAAAGACCAGATTTAATATAAAATAGAAAAGCAGAACATAAGTTCTGCTTTTCTATAATTCTACTTCCTTTTCTTGTTCTAATTTCTTAAATAAATTAATTCTAGCTTGTTCATTTTTTGGATAAAAAAAAGTTGAAGCTGAAGATTTTTCAATCACATCTTTTAAAGCTTTTTGTATTTCCTCTTCTGTCAATCGTTCAACAAAAATCGTTGTAGAAAACAACGAGTAAGGGTGTTCTTTAAAAATTTCTTGTGCTCTTTGGTAAGTTACAAAAGTCACATGGTATTTAGTCTGGTTCGTTTTAATGTTTACAACAACATCAACCTCATCATTTAAAACATCATAAATAGGATGTAAAATTTCGAACGAGAATTCCATTATTTATACCAACTACTATACATTAAATAATTATTCGCAATTCGTTCAATTTCTCCTTCTTTTAAACTTTGCGGAACATCTTTTACTTTTACAGCCGGAACTCCAGCCCATAATTCACCTTCTTTGATATGAGTTCCTTTTGTTACCACTGCACCTGCAGCAACTAACGAATTAGATTCAACCACACAATCATCCATAACAATTGCTCCCATACCAATTAAAACATTATCATGAATTGTGCAACCATGTACAATTGCATTGTGTCCAATTGAAACATTATTCCCTATCGTTGTCGGCGATTTTTGATAGGTTGCATGTATCGTTGCATTATCTTGGATATTTACCTTATTTCCCATTTTAATGTAATGAACATCACCACGAAGCACTGCCGAAAACCAAATCGAGCAATCATCACCCATTTGTACATCACCAACAATCACTGCATTATCTGCTACAAAACAGTTTTCACCCATTTGCGGATGTTTACCATTTAATTCTTTTATTATTGCCATAAAAAATATTATTATACATCAACAAAAATATAGAACTAAATCAATAAATTTGTATCAATTATGAGAGTATATACAGAAAATACACCTAATGAAAACGTGTTAAAATTCGTTTGTGACGAAACTTTAACGCAAGGTGGAGTTGAATTCACGAAAGATTCAGCTGCTACCGAATCTCCGCTTGCACAAGTTTTACTTACTATACCGTTTATTCAACAAGTTTTTATCACTGCAAATTTTGTAGCGATTGAAAAAATTGATGCGGTTAGTTGGGATGATGTGAAAGATGATTTATTAGAAATTGTTGAAGAACATTTAGAGGAAGGTATCGTTTTATACCAGCAAAAAAAGCAACCTTTCACGGTCTATGCTGAAATGACGCCAAATCCATCGGTTATGAAATTTGTTGCTAATGCACCATTAGTTCCAGAAATTATAGAAATTAAGGATAAAGAAAAAGCGGCTGGAGTTCCTTTAGCGGTTGCCATTTACAAAGAATATCCATTTATTAAAGAAGTTTTCTTAACGGAGAACTACGTTTCTTTAACGAAAGATGAAACGGAAGAATGGGATTTATGGACAATGGACGTTCGATCTTTTATCTTAAATTACTTACAAGCTGGAGGAATGGTTTTTGAAGAATTCTACGAATTCAAAACTGAAGCTCCAGAAGAAGTGGTTGTAAAACCAAGAGAGGAATTTACAGATGTTGAAGAGCAAATTAAATCTATTTTAGACGAATATGTTCAGCCAGCGGTACAAAACGACGGTGGAAATATTGAATTAATTGGATTTGATGAAGAAACAAGAACTGCTAAAATGTTATTACAAGGAGCTTGTTCTGGTTGTCCTTCTTCTACAGCTACATTAAAAAACGGAATCGAAGGTTTATTAAAACAAATGATGCCTGATGTAGTTGATAACGTAGAAGCTGTTAACGGATAATTATCAATCAGTATAAAAAGTAAAAACCTCAGATTATTCTGAGGTTTTTTTGTTGAATTAATTTATCGTAATAATCCTGAATCTATTAAATAGTAATAACCACTAAATAATAGAATATAAAATACTAGCATTTCGACAGATAATCTAAATTTACGATTGATTAATAATTGTAAGATATCTAATGACGCTATAACAAATAGTAAAATTATAAATGCGAATAAACCACCTGTTATAGAAAAAATTAAAAATAATGATAAACTTATTATCAAAGCTATAATTATCCTTATTAATAATAATTTTTGACTATTCATTATAAAAATCAATAGATTGACGGTAATGATAAATCATCAATCGACGTCGAGCTTCTAAATCATTAATTCGGAAAGAAGTAACATCATCATTCATAAAGAATAAATCACCATCGTCTTGCCCATCCGGACCAATACAACGTAAAACAAAATCGTCTTCGGTTACGTCCGTTACAAATCCTGCAAAACGCGTATCATTCCCAATCGCAAGCCGAACGATATAATCTTGTTCTCCTTTAATTACATTTAATGTATGAAATACCCAATTTTCTTCTTTCGGAATATTTAAAATAACTTCTTCTTCCTTATCTAAATCAGCGCTATTTTCAAAAACATATTGTAAGCATTTACAATAATCATCTTTGTCAATGCGTCTAATTTTATAAATCGGTTCAATTAGAAGTCCATCTTTTTTACCAAATTTTGTAATGTGTTGCATTACAAAATATTCTTCATTAAAATCAACAACATATCCTGCCCAAAAGTCTGAACTTCCTGGATCTTGAAAGATTGCAATAATTGTTTTATTGTCTTTTGATTGTTGTAAAATTGAAGTAAATTTAGAATTCAAATTCATAGCACTACTTTTTACGAACTAAAGTTGCTTCAAAAATTTCTGGTTTCCATTCAGATTTTTCATGACCAACAATTTTAATTTTCTTATAAACATCTTCTGGACCAGCAATAATCATAGTCATTTGCGAAGGATCCATTAAATTTTTCTCATTTAAAGCATACGTAATTATTACGTTTTTCTTCGTTGTTGGCTTTACTAATTCTCTTAAATAAGCTTCTGCTTCAGCAGGAGTCTTGAACTTTTCGTCCTTTTTGATTGATACTTCAAATGTTCCTTCGTAATCAAAAACTGGTTCGTACAATAAGAAAACTTTTTGATCTAATTCAATTGCTTTTTTCGCTTTTAAATATTCTTTTTCTGTCTTAAAAGTTTTTAATTCAATAGCATACTCAAAAGGAAATTGTTTCGCAATATTTTCTAATTTATCTGCATCAAAAGAATATGCAATTCCGTTATTAAAAATATTATATAAGCGTGGATTTACTAACCACTGATCCACAACTTTACGATTTTTAATCGCATAAATCATAAAATGATTGGCATCTGTTACTTTGTTATCTAACTCATAACCATGCTCTAAATTTAACTTTACACCATTAATACTTTTTACATCATTGATGAAGAAATTATATTTTTCGTAAGATTTATCCGAATTATAATCGGCAGCCATTCCCACTAAAATAGTATTATCATCAAAAGTTACATTATCAATAATAGTTTGCTGTGCTTGTGCAATATTAATTGATGAAGTAAATAATGAAGTAGCTAGTAAAAATCTTTTTATCATTGTTATAATTGTTTTAAGTTTTAATATGAATTTCTAAATGTAAGGTTTATTTATAAATTTCTATTGTTATAACGCCTGATTCTGTAATCGAACCTCTGTACATTCCTGAAGTATTGAACGGAAAATGTGCATTTCCTTTATGATCTAAAATAATCATACCACCATCACCACCTAACTTTCCTATTTTTTTCACGACCTCATCACCTGCTTTTTTCACTGAATAATTTTTATATTCCATCAAAGCAGCAACATCATAAGCAGCAACTGATTTTATAAAATATTCGCCCCAGCCTGTAGACGAAACTCCAACAAATTTGTTCGCATAAGTTCCAGCTCCAATTATTGGAGAATCACCAATGCGACCATATTTTTTGTTAGTCATTCCTCCTGTTGAAGTTCCGGCCGATAGATTTCCTTCTTTATCTAAAGCAACTGCCCCTACAGTTCCGAATTTTTCATCAACAAAATTAATAGGTTCGTAATTATAGGATGTTGCATCGTGATCCAATTGCATAGTTTCTTTCTCTTTTTGTAACACTCTTTGCAATCCATTCCAACGATCTTCTGTATAAAAATAACTCGGATCTACAATTTCTAATCCTTGATTTTGAGCAAATTTCTCTGCTCCTTTTCCAACCATCATCACATGACCAGATTTTTTCATAACAGTATAAGCCGCTTGGATTGGACTTTTAATTGTCGAAACTCCAGCAACCGCTCCTGCTTCTTTCGTTTTACCAATCATTATAGACGCATCTAATTCATTTTTACCTTCATTTGTAAAAACTGCACCTTTCCCAGCATTAAACAAAGGAGATTCTTCCATCACTTGAATCGCTACAATTACAGCATCTTCACTTTTTCCCTTACTTTTTAAAACCTCATATCCTTTCATCAGCGATTCTGATAAAACTTTTTGATAAGCAATTTCTTTTTCGCCCGTCATATTCTCTTTTAAAATTGTTCCTGCTCCACCATGAATCACTAAAACTATTTTATCTTTTTTCTGAGCAGATACTATCGTTCCAAATCCTACTATCAATAAGCCTATAATATATTTTTTCATGTATAAATTCTAATCTATTAAAGATATTAAAACTATAAAGATTATTAGATTCTTATAAGAAATATTGATATTAAGATTTTTTAGCATTGATTTTGATTGAATTAAACTCTAAAACCACTACTATGAACAATAACAAACAATACATTTCTAATAACGTTTTACTACAACTTGGATTTTTAATATTAATATTAATTGTCTTTGGATTAATACTAAAAAATGCTTTTGCTTTTATACCAGGTATTTTAGGTGCAATTTGTCTTTATGTACTTTTGTTTAATCCCTTAAATTGGTTAACCCAAGAAAAAAAAATTAACAAGACGACAAGTGTTATACTTTTAATCATTTCTAGTGCAATATGTATCATTTTACCGTTGTATATTTTGATTCATACTTTAACTAATAAAGTAATGATTTTATTAAATGACACGAATAAAATTGAAGCGCAAATCACCAAATTAATTGATTTATTAAACAAACAATTTAACATTGATATCTTTAGTGAAAACAATATTTCTAAATTAGCTCAAGTCACTACGACAGTTTTACAAACCTTACTAAACGCTTCTTTAGATATGTTTATTCAGCTTGGTGTTGCGTTTTTATTGGCGTATTTTATGTTGATGCAACACAAAAAATTGGAACAGTCTTTTTATGAATATGTTCCATTAAAGACACGAAATCTAAAAAGTATGAATTTAGATTTACGCCAACTTGTAATTTCAAATGCAGTAGGCGTTCCTTTAACTGCTTTTTTACAAGCTATTATTGCATATATAGGTTATTTAATTTTTGGAGTTGAAGAACCTTTTACATGGTTTATCCTTACAATATTTGCTGCAATGTTACCAATAGTTGGTGCTGCTTTAATATACATTCCTTTAGTAATTATGCTTTTTATTCAAGGCGATAATACCCATGCAATTGGACTACTAATTTATTGTATTGTAGTTGTAGGACTATCTGATAACCTTATCCGATTTATGCTTCAGAAAAAAATGGCTGATGTACATCCTTTAATCACAATTTTTGGAGTAATAATCGGAATTAATCTCTTTGGATTTATAGGAATTATTTTTGGTCCCATTTTATTTTCTGTATTTTTATGGTTAATCAAACTTTATAAATCTGAATTTGTCGATCCAAATCCAGAAGATGAGTAAAACCACAAAAAACTATTAAAAAAATGAATCTTGAAGACTTTAAATTCTTTCAACCATTAGATATAAGATGGAATGATATGGATGCAATTGGCCATGTAAACAATATTTACTATTTTGAATATTTCCAGATTGGACGTGGGCATTATATGGTTACATCGTCGCCAAATTGGGATTGGACAAAGAACATGTTTGTAATTGCGCATATAGAATGTGACTATTTCAAAGAAATAAAATTAATGGCTAAAAATCCGCGTGTAGCAATGCGCGTAGCAAAAATCGGATCAAAATCTTTTGATTTTGAATATTTAATAATTTCTGACGGAAAAGATGGCGAACCAATAATTCATGCAAAAGGAATGAGTACACAAGTATTAATTGATTTATCCATCGGAAAAAGCATCGAAATACCAGAATGGTTAAAGAATGATTTCCATACATACGAAGTTGCTTTAGAAAAATAAGTATCTTTAGTCATCAGTTTTACTGGTGACTTTTTTAATTCAATCAACTATGAAAAAACTAATCTTATTTCGTCATGGAAAAAGTCGTTGGGACGAAGGACTTTCAGATCAATTTCGTTCTATAAACGATAAAGGAATTGAGCGTACACATTTGTCTGCTAAAAAATTAGCGGATATATTAGATTTCGAACCGAAACATGTTTTTTCAAGTGTCGCAACTAGAGCAAAAGAAACTGCCGAAATCACAAAAAAGATTGTTTTTCCTGATACTACAATTCAATTCGAAAAAGAATTATACACATTTTCGCATTTAGTATTAAAAAATTGGATAAAATCAGCTGATAATGCGTTAGATCACCTGATCATTTTTGGACATAATCCAGCATTTACGGATATTGCATATGATTTGGGTTCTGAATTTATTCTTAATATCCCAACATCAGGCGTAGTTTGGATTGAATTTGATACTGACGATTGGTCAGAAATTATAAAAGGCACTACTAAACACGTGATCTTACCTAAAGAATTATAAATGAAAAAATATATAAATAGAGATATTAGTTGGCTAAAATTTAATGCGAGAGTATTACAAGAAGCCGCTGACGAAAATGTTCCTTTACTTGAACGTATTCGATTTTTAGGAATATACTCAAATAACTTAGACGAGTTCTATTCGGTTCGTTATTCGGCTATTTTACGCTCTATTCAGTTAAAAGATGTTGAAAAAGTTTATAGTAATATCGTCGCTGATCAAACTGACGAGGAATTAATTGAAGAAATTAATACAATTGTTACTGAACAAAGAGAAATCTATGATCAACTTTACGAAGAATTATTCAAAAAACTAGAAGATCATAATATCTACGTTATTGACGATAAAACCTTACCATTTAAATACAAAGAATTTATTACCGATTTTTTCAACGAAGAATTTATTCATAACGTTGGAGTTTTCGTTTTAAATGAAAAAATTGTTATTCCACCTTTGCGTGATGGTTCCTTTTATTTGGCAGTTAAAATGACAATAAAAGACAAAGCTAAATATGCTTTAATTATTGTTCCTACTCACCTATTTGATCGTTTTATTTTGTTACCAAGATGGGGACAAAAATATTATGTAATGTACATAGAAGATATAATTCGTTATCATTTGAATGATATTTTCCGAACATTTCAATACGATTCAATCGAAGCGCATTCCATCAAAATCACGCGTGATTCTGAGTTAAATTTCGATAATGATTTAGAACATTCATTGTACGAAAAAGTAATTCATAGTTTAGAAGAACGTAAAAAAGGTGATCCGGTTCGTTTAGTTTATGATAGAGAAATTGCTGAAGATACACTTCAATATTTCTTAGATAAATTAGGATTGGACGATTATGATAGTATTATTCCTGGAGGAAAATATCACAATAAACGAGATTTAATTGGTTTCCCATCATTCGGAATTCAAGGTTTAACATACAATAAAATCAAACCTATTGTACAAAAAAGACCTTTTAAATACAACAGTTATTTCCAAGCATTTACAGAAAATGACGAAATGATTTTTGCTCCATATCATGATTATTCTTTATTATTAAAATTTCTGCGTGAAGCAGCTATTGATCCAATGGTAAAGAAGATGAAATTGACTGTTTATCGTGTAGCTAAAGATTCACAAATCATGCATACACTTATTAATGCAGCAATGAATGGTAAGGAAGTTACAGCTGTTTTAGAATTACGTGCTCGTTTCGATGAATCGAATAACGCCATGTGGTCTAAAAAATTACAAGAAGCTGGAGTTAATGTTATTTTTGGTGTTCCTGGATTAAAAGTTCACTCTAAAATTGCTTATATCGAACGTATGCCTGAAGAAGGAATTGCAGAAAAATTTGCAATTATCAGTACAGGAAATTTCCACGCGAAAACGGCAAAAATATACACGGATTATACTTATATCACTTCAAATCCTGGAATTACAAAGGAAATTGAACAAGTTTTTAAATTCTTTGATAAAAACTATTTGATTCAGACATATCATCATTTAATGGTTTCTCCACATGGAACAAGAAATAAAATTATTAAAGCCATTAAACGAGAAATAAAGAATCAAAAAAGTGGTTTAGAAGCTGAAATCAATATGAAATTGAATAGTTTGGCTGATAAAGAAATAATTGATTTATTATACAAAGCATCTCAAAAAGGTGTTAAAGTAAGATTAGTTATTCGTGGTATTAACTGTTTAATTCCTGGAAAAATAGGACTTTCTGAAAATATCGAATGTGTAAGTATAATTGATAAATTCTTGGAACACCCTCGTATTTATTGGTTTAAGAATGCTGGCGAAGATAAAATTTATATATCTTCGGCTGATATGATGACACGTAATTTGGATTATCGTGTAGAAGTTGCCTGCCCAATTTATGATCAAAACATTAAGAAAATTATCATCGATACGTTTAATTTAAGCTTTAACGATAATGTAAAAGCAAGAATTATAGATGAAAATAAATCTTTAACATACCGTAAGGATAACGAAACTTTTAACCGTTCCCAATTCTCTACGTATGAATATTTACAACAATTAAATGAGAAACTAAATGAAGATTAGAAAACTTGGAGCCATAGATATTGGATCGAATGCGATGCGTTTGCTGATAAACTTTGTGTACGAAGAAGAAGGTAAAGCTCCGGTATTTAATAAAACAAGTATTGTTCGTATGCCTATTCGTTTAGGACATGATGTGTTTACTTATGGAGAAATTTCTGATTCAAATATTGAACGTATTTGTGATGCGATGCATTCTTATGCTTTAATGATGAAAGTATACGGTGTCGAAGAATATCGTGCTTATGCAACTTCAGCTATGCGTGAATCAAAAAATGGACAAGATGTAGCTCAAAAAGTAAAAGATCATTGTGGTGTAAATATTCAAATTATCAATGGTAAAACAGAAGCAGAATTACTTTTTTCTACTGAATTAAGTTCATTTGTAAAAGACAATAAAACCTATTTATATGTTGATGTTGGAGGTGGTAGTACAGAACTTACTTTATTAAAAGATAATAAAATTTTTGCATCTAAATCTTTTGAAGTTGGTACGGTTCGTTTATTAGATAATCGTGTAAACCCAACTACTTTTCCTGAAATGGAAAAATGGTTAAAAGAAAATGTAGGGAATGAAGAAATTGAACTAATTGGTTCTGGTGGAAATATTAACCACGTCTATAAATATTCAGGCGTAAAAATAGGAATGCCTTTAGGTGCAACTTACGTTAAAAAACATTACAAAATTTTGCAAACCATGACAGCTGATGAACGCATGCAAAACTTCAATATGAAGCCTGACCGTGCTGATGTTGTTGTATATGCCTTAGAAATCTATACAAACGTATTAAAATGGTCTAAAGCAACGAAAATTCACGTTCCGAAAATTGGACTTTCAGACGGAATTATTCGTTCCTTATATCAAGACATTTCAAAAAAGAAATAATATTAATCGGTAACCAATAGGTTGCCGATTGTTTTTGATTTTAATTCGGTTTCCTGCCACTCTTTTTCAGAATTACTATCTGGCATAATTCCTCCTCCTACATATAGTTTTACAACATCTGAGAAGATTTGTGCACAGCGTAAATTCACAAAATACAATGATTTTTCAGGCATTTTAAACCCAAAATATCCTGCGTAATATTTACGATCATATCCTTCGTTTGCTAGAATAAAATTCTTAGCTTCTTGCTTTGGCATTCCGCAAACTGCTGGTGTTGGATGTAATCGATTTAAGATTTTATTTACTTGTTCATAATCATCAACCTCAGCAGAAATGTATGATTTTAAATGATTAAAAAATCCTGCATCAACCGTATGTGGTCCATTCACCGAAATAGATTTTGCATCTTGCAAATTTGATACAATATAATCTGTTACAACTTGTTGTTCATGTATTTCTTTAGATGTCCATTCTTCTTCTTTTGGTAAAGTTCCGGCCAAAGAAACTGTTTTAACTGTAAGATTTTCTTCTTCTAAAAGTAACTCTGGCGAAGCACCAATCCATAATCCATTTTCTTTTGTAAACCATAGATAAACAAAAGCTTTTGGATAGTTTTGATGTAAATTTTTAAAAGTTTTGATCAAATTTACACCTTCGTTTTCAATCTCTTTGATTCTCGAAATAACAATTTTTTCAGTTGAAGTTGTGTTTAATTCTTCAACTGTTTTAGAAATTAATTCTAAGTAATTTTCGTAAGAAATAGCTTCTTTTTTTGATGATTGTTCTAAAGAAAAAGATTCAATATTAACTAATTCATTTATAGCAATTCTTTCAACTTTATCAGTCGAAAAAATAATGTGCTCAGAGTCATCAAAACGATGAAAAACAAATTGATTTTCATCGTTTTTTTCTTCATCCAACCATAATTCAACTTCAGAAGAATTTGGTTGTCTAAAGAGTAAAAACGATTGTTGATTGGCGATAACTTCTTGAAATTTCTCCTGAAATTTATTTTGCATTTGGATTTTTAATGATAGCGTTTGTGATGTGAGAATAGCAAATTAATTTACCTTCTTCATCTGTAATTTCAATTTTAATTAAATGAGAAGTTCTTCCCTTTTTAATTACTGTTGCGTGTCCAAACACCGTTCCATCTCGCTTCGAACGAAGATGATTTGCGTCAATCTGTTGTCCAACTGCCACAGCACTAGGATCATTTAAAATATAATTAGACAAAGAACTTCCTAAAGTTTCTGCCAAAACAACAGAAGCGCCACCATGCAATAAACCAAAAGGTTGATGCACTTGACTATTTACTGGCATCGAAGCTTTTAGGTAATTTTCGCCAGCTTCATAAAATTTTATATTTAGATGAGAAACTAACGTATTCTCTGACATTTTATTTAAATTTTCAACAGCTTTATCAAAAGACATATTAATAGATTTTTTTGTTATATAATTCAGGATATTTTGCACCTACATTTTCGTAGAATTTTTCAATTTCATCTAAAATATCATTTAAAGGTCTATCATTCACCTCTACAATTTTAGAAATTCCTGCTCGCTTTTTATCGTAATCACAATAAGCTAAAACAATTGGAACATTTGCGGTTTTAGCAATATGATAAAACCCTGTTTTCCATTTTTCAGCATAAGATCGAGTACCTTCAGGTGTGTTAATTAAATATAATTTATCTGCTTTATTTAAAACTCCTGCAGCAAATTCAACCATGTTGTGTTTTTGTGAACGATCTATTCCGATACCTCCTAATTGTTTAATAAAATATCCGTACCATGGTTTTGTCCATGCATCTTTGATAAACATTTTCATCGGAATTCCCATTTGCCAAAATGCTGCAATTGTAAAGTAAAAATCCCAATTGGATGTATGTGGTGCGCAAACCAAAACGCATTTATCAACTTTAGATAAATCCAGATGATTATCTAACTTCCATCCGATTGTACTCAACATTAATTGACCGATAAACTTCTTCATTCGTTACACATTTATTGTGGTTTGTAAATGTAATTATAGATTCTAATAAAAGTAAAATATTTAAACCAAAAAAGGACAGCTTTTCAGCCATCCTTTGATATTATTTAAACTAAATAGTTAGATATTTATTAAATAAAGAAACTAACGATTGTTTTTATTATTTCCGTAGTTAATGTTAATAGAATCTGTATCATCTTTATAGTTTATTTGTTGGTTGTTACTATTTTTAGATTTAGAATTTGGCTCAACATTAATTCCAATTGATCCATCTTTCCCTTTTACTCTAATTCCGTTTTGGTCGATTATAACTTTTGCAGAATCATTTCCATCATTAATATTTATATTAACTCTTTCATCGTTGTCATAAGAATCATAATTTTCACTGTCATGATTTTCATCTTTTTCACAATTCAAACATACGATATTTCTACCATTATTTAAGTATAATTTATTATAAATATCGTAGTAATATTCTTCTGTATCGTTATTTCCATTTGAATAAACATTTACAGATTCGGCTTTTCTTACCAATACATATTTATTTGCTGGTACAAATAAAGTGATGTCTACTGTTTGATTTCTAAACTTCCCGTTTTTAGGAATTTTAATAAACTCGTCTAAGTTTAATTCTTTCCCTGAAACTTCATAATTATAAACGATTGATTCAAGATTTCTTTTCGCTTCAGCATTACTTCCACCTTTTGAAGAATATCTAATTTCTAATCTATAATTAGTATCATTACTTTCTTTGATATCAAATTCATCACGAATTGGAATGATTAAGTTTCCATTTTCATCGATCAACTGATCTAAATCATTAAACGTTTTATACTTATAATTTCCACTTCCGTGATCTTTAAAGTTAACAACTAATGTATCCGAAGGTATATTAAAAGTTCTGTCTTTTGTTGTCTCTACAGAGTTTCTAAATTTACTTGCTGTAGATAAAGAAATTCCGATAATCCCAAATAAAGCTGCAAACCAAACGGCAATTGAACCAAAGATTAAGGCTTTACTTGTATTAATTTGAGTAAAACAACGAACTCCTAATATTGTAATTAATATACCTGGAATTACCATTAATAATCCTCCTAATACTTTAGAAGTCATACTCATCCAATCTTCTTCGACTAAATAACCAAATAATTCGGTTGGCATTTCAGTCCAAGTTGTGAAGAAGAAGGCAAATCCTCCGATGATTAATCCAACTCCTGTACAAATAATTAAAAATCCAATGAACCAAAGTAAGAATCTACCAAAGACTCCGAAAGCAGATCCTAATTTGTTACTGATTTCACGTCCTCCAGAAACTACAGCATCACCTGCTTGTTCGACGTTTTTTTTTAATGTATCGATGTTTGCTGGTTTTCCATACATCTGTAACTTTTCTGAAGTTGATTGCGCTTTAGGAACAAAAATTAATAGTACAAAATAACAAAATGCAACTAATAAAAATGAAACACCTGCTGTAAAAATCCCTAAGATTCCTAAAACTAACCAAGTTGCACGAACAGCCCAAGGATCCAATCCTAAATAGTGTGCTAAACCGGCAGAAAGGCCTGTGATAATTTTATCGTCTGGATCACGAAACAATCTTTTCTTGTTTTGTGGACCATACGTTGAATTAGTGTATGATGTATTGTTTTGTGAAGTTGATCCTTCAAAATCATCGTCTTCTACTTTATATTGATCTGGATGACCCATTGTAGCAATAACGAAATCTACATCATCGTTACTAATAACCTCCTTGTATTTATTTCGATCGCGGAATAACTCAGAAATACGGATTTCAACATCTTCAATAATGTCCTCAATCCCTTCTGTTCCACGTAACGAATTTTTAACATCTTGTAAATAGATAGTTAATTTTGAGTAAGCATTTTCATCAATAATAAATGAAAATCCTCCAAGACTAATTGATACTGTTTTATCCATTATAGTGTGTTTCTTTAGTTACTTTACCAACCGCTTCAATCAATTGATTCCAAGTTTCTGCTAACTCATTTAGGAAAATTTCTCCTTCTTCAGTTAAAGCATAATATTTTCTTGGTGGACCTGCTGTAGATTCTTCCCAGCGATATTGTAAAAGGTTATCATTTTTTAATCGTGTTAACAAAGGATATAAAGTTCCTTCAACAACAATCATTTCTGCTTTTTTCAATTCATCTATAATATCAGAAGCATATGCATCACCTTTTTTAATAATGCTAAGAATACAATACTCCAGTACACCTTTTCGCATCTGAACTTTTGTTTTCTCTATATTCATTATCTGGTTGTTTTTATTTTGTTATACAAATATATGTAAAAATTATAGTATTATGCAAAACAAAGTACTGAATTATTTTTAATACTATTTTAATAAAAGCACTCAGAAATATCATTAAAGCTTCTAAGCATCAAGGTTGTAAACAAAATGTTAAATTTTAATAATTTTTAAAAAATATTAAATTCATCATATCAATCCATTATATAAACGTGTTTATAAAGCTTACATTTGCACCAAATTATTTAACAATACATGAAAAAATTAGTTACAAGTGCATTCGCATTAACATGTTTATTGATTTCGACAGAAGCATCAGCATGGGGAATGACAGGACACAGAGTTGTTGCAGAAATCGCTGATAATAACCTGACAAATAAAGCTCGTAAAGAGGTAACTAAAATTATAGGTCCTCAAAAATTAGCATATTGGGCAAACTGGCCAGATTTTATCAAATCAGATAAAAGTTGGAAACATGCAGATGCTTGCCACTATGTTAACATACCTGGAGATATGAGTAGAGAGCAATACAATGTTGCAATTGAAAATACTGCTGATGAAAACATGTACAAAAGAGGATTATTTTTAATTAACGAATTAAAAAATAATAAAGAATTATCTCTTGAGAAAAAACAAGAGTATTTATACTTTTTAATCCATATTATTGGTGATGCTCATCAACCAATGCACGTTGGTCGTGAGGAAGATTTAGGAGGTAACAAAATTAAAGTAAGTTGGTTCCGTGATACTACAAATATCCACACAGTTTGGGATTCTAAATTAGTAGATTACGAAAACTATTCATTTACTGAATATGCTGGAGTTTTAGATATTGTAACTAAAAAAGATCGTAAAAAAATGCAAGAAGGAACTTTTGCAGATTGGATTTACGATTCATACCAAAAAGCAAATGTAATTTATGCAACTGTTAAAATGGACGATAAATTAGGTTACAATTATCACTACGATAACAAATACAATATGGAAGAACAATTATTAAAAGGAGGTTTACGTTTAGCACAAACGATTAATACAATCTTTAAATAATATTTCTTTACTTATATAAAATAAAACCGACTCATTACTGAGTCGGTTTTTTTATGTTTAAAATTTAAACATAGGTAATAAATCATAAGAAATCCTTTCTATGAACTTTTTAGTATTTGTTATAACACTTTAGTCGTCTTTTCAAACTTCAATTTTAGGTTGTCTAAATCTAAAATATCTTTCTTCTTGATAATTATCAACTCACTTGGTTGAATTACATAAGAAATTGGCTCTACTTCTGTTACTGTATAATTAACATTTAATTGATGACCTATTAATCTTACGCTATCTATAGTAATTGTAGAACCTATATTTGTTTGATCTAAAATAATTGGAATCACAATATCTGTTGAAAAATCTATTTCTGTCGGAATACTTTGAGGTGACATGGTTCTTGCTACTCCAAAAACAGAATCAAATACACTCTTAGAATCAATATATGATTTATCTATTAAACTTGAATTAAAATTATTTTTCACGAAATAATTAGATCCAATTTCATAATCTATTTTTTTAGAAGAATCAATAATCTTGTCCTCATTTGTGTAATTAACTGTCGATTGTTTGTTATTATGAGAACAACTCAGAAAAAGTGATACAATCGATAAAACAAGTAAATTCTTCATTTAATTTCATTTTTTCATGATAATACAAAGTACCTGCCAAAATTTAAAAACGAACAAATATCTATTTTAATCGTAAAAATCAATAATAGTTTTAAAGCTTAATTAAAAACTCATAAAATTTTGAATATCTATATCATAAAAAATATTAACTAAATAATACATCATAAAATAATATTAAATCAATAGAGTTTAAAGTATATTAATTTTTACATAATTTCTTTTTAATTCCACTTCTAAACCTTTATTTTAGCTAAAAATAAACACATGAAATTAATTAATTCACTAACCTATGCAGCTGTTTTTGGTACTGCATTAACGTTACAGGCACAAGTTGCACCAGCACAACAAAAACTAAATCCTACTATTGAGAGTTTTGTTTCTGAGATTAAAAATAATAATCAATTAGAAAAAATTTCTCATGAATTATTAGACGGAATTGGACCTCGTTTAGTTGGTTCTCCTCAAATGGATCAGGCTGCTGATTGGGCTATTAAAACTTTTAACAGTTGGGGAATTAATTCTCGTCGTGAAGATTATGGAACATGGAAAGCTTGGGAACGTGGTTTAACACATGTTGACATGACCTACCCAAGAGCAAAAAATATTGAAGCGACTCAATTAGCTTGGTCACCAGCAACTAAGAAAGCAATTAATGCAGAAGTTATTGCTATGCCTGTTTTTACTACAGAAGCTGAATTTAAAGCTTGGTTACCTAAGGTTAAAGGTAAAATTGTATTAATGTCTCAAAACCAACGTTACGGACGTTCTGATTACCAATATAAAGAATTTGGTACTGAAGAATTATACGATAAAGTTACGACACAACGTAAAGCTGATAATGATGCTTGGGCAAATTCTATAAAAGTTACAGGACACAACAATAATACATTACCTGTAGTTTTAGAACAGAACGGAGCTGCTGCTGTTGCTATTTCTTATTGGACTGGAATTATGGGTGCTAACCGTATTTTTGGTGCAAAAACAAAAAATATTCCGATGATTGATATCTCTAACGAAGATTACGGAATGTTATACCGTTTAGCTGAAAATGGAACTACTCCTAAAATTACTTTAAACGCACAATCTAAACACAACGGAGTTGCAAAAACTTACAATGTTGTAGGTGAAATTAAGGGAACAGAAAAACCAAACGAATACATCATTTTATCTGCTCACTTCGATTCTTGGGACGGTGCACAAGGTGCAACAGACAACGGAACTGGAACTGTTGCAATGATGGAAGCTATTCGTACTATCAAAAAATTATATCCAAACAATAAACGTACAATTTTAATCTGTTTATGGGGTTCTGAAGAACAAGGATTAAACGGTTCTCGTGCTTTTGTAGAAGACCACCCAGAAATTGTAAAAAATACGCAAGCTGTTTTCAATTTAGATAACGGAACTGGACGTGTAGTAAATATCAACGGATCTGGTTTTAAAGAATCTTATGAGTATATGACACGTTGGTTAGCTGGAGCACCAAATGAGGTTACAAAACACATCAAAACTGATTATCCAGGATTACCAAGCGGTGGAGGATCTGATCACTCTTCATTTGTAGCAGCAGGAATCCCAGGATTCATGTTAAGCTCTTTAAACTGGGGTTACGGTACATATACTTGGCACACAAACAAAGATACATATGATAAAATCGTATTTGAAGAAATTCAAAGTAATGCAATTTTAGCTGCTTCTTTAGTTTATATGGCTGACCAAGAAGAAACTTTAGTTAACCGTGATCGTCGTGTTTTACCAAACGGGCGTGATGGAAAACAAATGGAATGGCCAGAGGTGAAAGGACCAGCACGTACTTCTGACGCTTATTTTAAATAATAAATATTAAGCATAAAAAAATCCGATTCGTAAGAATCGGATTTTTTATTAAAAACTTGCTGCATCAGCAGTGTTATTATTTAATTTTTTATTCATATTAGTTCGTTTACCTGTAGCAAAATCATAACTTAATCCAAGTACAAACATATTTTTATTGTTCCAAATCTGTGTATGACTCGTATAATTAACAAGACTTTCATCTAAGCTTTTTGTCTTATACTCTGAAGGCATTCCTATCCAAAACATTCCAGTTGTAAATGACCAATCATTTAATTTATAACTTAAAAAAAGATGATTGTTATTTTCATTTGTAGATAAAAAAGCACCATCTAAAGAATATACTGGGAAATTTAATTGATAAGTAAATGTAAAGTTTTTATAAACAGAGGTTAAGTTAAAATTATTCCCGATAAAATCTTTTTTTAATTCTTTGCCTTCACTTGTTTTTATTGTTTGAGAAGTTGGTGAAACTGTAACTTTAAGAGTCAATAAATCGTTACCAAAAGGTTTTATAGCACCTGAAATTTGCATTCTATATAAATCTGAATAATCTGCATTTTCGTAAGTTAAAGCTATTGCATCTAATCCTGCATCATAAACAAAATATTCATTTATTGCATTTGATTTATGCAAATATCTTAAAGATGTATTTAAATCAAAATACTTCGAATTAAATGAATAAATAAAACTTGTGTCAAAGTGTTTTTGAGCTTCCAAATATGGATTCCCTTTGCGAACGATATTTGGAACCATTTGCACCACATTACTACTTAGTGCATCACTCCAAGGACTTGTAGGAAAATAAGTGCTAGATAATCTTATATTCTGCTTCGTATTCAATTCATATCCTAAAACTATTTTAGGCGAAAAAGTCCAATCATCTCGAGTAATTTCAGCACTTTTATTATGAATATTTGTTAGACCTAATCCTATACGATAACTAAATTTATCAACTTTATCAGCGTATTCTGAATAAAAATAATTTTCTACATAATTTACTTTGTAATTAGTTTCTCCAACTAAGTTTTTTAACTCATTATCAATTTTATTTGTTGAAATTCTTGCACCAGAACCTAAACTACCTTTTTTAAATTTATGGATGTGAGAAATTTCTCCAACTATACTTGTTTGGCTTGCCTTCAAATTCATTTCATTATTAAATACTGAAAGACCTGAATTTGTAACCCATTCTTTTGATAACTCGTAGGATTCTGTATTAAATTTTGAACCTACAAAGTTGAATATCAATTCGTCATTTTCACTTAAATTTCTCGAATAATACAAATCTATAGTGGGTTTGATATAAGAACTATTTTTGTGTTTGAATGTTGTATGATTTGCATTTACTTTATTGATAGCGAATAAGCTTGTTCCATCTACGTAAGAAAAATCGTTTAAAAAATCCATACTCAATTTGGCTTGAAAACTATATTTATCATCCACAGTTATGTAACGTAAAGCTGCATCTTGAAACGTATATCCAAAATGATCAAATCTATTTTCTTGTGTAAAATATTCATCGGAATTAAGAAAGTAACGATATGAATTATTATTTTCTCGATTATCGTAATCACGTAGATTAATACTATATTCAGCAGAAAAATTATGCTTTCCTCTGGTTACATTTGCGTAAGTGCTTCCATTTAAAAAACCCGTAGAAAATGCGCCTAAATATTCAGCACCAACTACATATCCATTTTCAGGATTATTAGTTATTATATTTACAACCTGATCTGCACGATTAGCCCAACGCGCTGGCGGAATATCAAAATATTCTACACGAACAACATTTGCTGGTTTTATACCACGTATTTGCATATCAGTAGATTCAATTCCATTAATCAAAATTAAAGTAATACCACCTTTTGTGCTTTTTATAGTATTAGAAACAAAATCAATTTGTAATTCTGGCAACGTATTTAATAAATCTTTTGCATATCTAGCTTTTTCCAATGCTTCTTTATCAAATGTATAAATTGCTTTATCTGCATTCATTTTTTTACGTTGAGCCTGAATCAAAACTTCTTTTATTTCAACAAAATCATTATTATCAAATAACTCAATAGAGTCATTTTCTACTTGAGCTTTGGTTTCTTGTATTAATGAAAAGATAATAAATAGAGTTATTAGTTTTTTTATCATTTTTATGCCAATTATATAGTTGTGTTTACACATTATTACTATTAAGACGTAATCGTTATAAAAAAGTTACAGATCTTAATAAAGAAACATAAAAAAATCCGATTATAAGTGAATCGGATTTTTTTTATTTATTGTTATAAAATTGATATGCCACAAATGCTATCAAAGCTAATTGTACAAAAATGATTAAATAAATGATATTCTTAAATTCAGATTTTTGTGTTTTATGCCTGAATTGAATCATTCCTATCACTGCCCCAACACTTCCTCCAAAAAAAGCTAAAGTAAAAAGCGTTTTTTCAGGAATTCTCCACGATTTATTTTTTGCTTTTACTTTATCAATTCCAAAAATTAGATAAGTAATAAGATTAATTCCTATTAAAATATAAATTACATATTCCATTATCATTCAAATAAAAAATCCTAATTCTTTACAAATTAGGATTAAATATATTTAGATTAAAATCTCCAAACTAATAAACGTGTAATTTTATTTCCTTGTTCCATATTTATCACACGAACTTCCCTAGCTTTTACTCGTTCTAACATACTTTTTAAAGGATGTAAATTTTCTTTTCTAGAAACTAACGTTGTAAACCATCTGAATTGGTGTTTGTATTTCTCACTTTCTTTAATCATGTTCGTAATAAAAACACGCTCTCCACCTCTACACCATAATTCTGAATTATTTCCACCAAAATTCTGAATTGGTTTTTGATCCGATTTATTTCCTAAATTCTTTAATTTTCGCATTGTTTGTTCCATCACATCTTTATTCGATTTAAAGAATGGTGGATTACAAATAGAAATATCAAATTTTTCTCCTTGTTTTACAATATTTGTAAAGATGTTTGTTGGATTATACTGCATTCTAATCTCAACTTTGTTACGTAAACGTGCATTTTTACGAACAATTTCAGATGCATTTTTATGCGATTGATAATCTAATTCTGCACCAACAAAATTCCAATCATACTCGTAATTTCCTACAATAGGATAAATACAGTTTGCACCAACACCAACGTCTAAAACTTTTACATCTTTCCCACGAGGTATAATTCCTTCGTTACTCTCTCCTAATAAATCAGCGATATAATGGATATAATCTGCACGACCTGGAATCGGTGGACATAAATTATCTGCAGGTAATTCCCAATAATCAATATCGTAATATGTTTTTAATAACGCTTTATTTAACGCTTTAACACCATCACGATTAGAAAAATTAATTGTTGGCTCACCAGATTTATTCGGAATTATATATTGTTTTAAAGGAGGATAAATAGCTACTAATTTATCAAAATTATACTGAGCTAAATGTCTATTTCTCGAATGTAATTTCTTTATCTTTCCTTTATTTTCAGGAGTACTCATTTCTAAAAATTTGTACAAAAATACAACAACCTAAAGATTTTATTAGCAAGGTCTAATTCTTAATTAATTTTTTAACTTAATTTTATGCTCAACTAAATGCAATAACCTAACTGCATTATTGATAAAAAATGTAATTTTAAACTCGATTTCTAAACCAAAAAACTTTTGATTTAGTACCATATAAACAAATTCTAATGAAAAAATACCTTCCAATATTCTTTATTCTAATCGCCTATATATCAAATGCTCAATATATAAAAGAGGAAAAAAAAGCAAATGTAGTAGCTTATTGGGAAAAAGGTGATGAATTTGAATATGAACAACTTGAAAAGGAATATAAAATCAATAAAAACGATACAATTATTACAAAGAACAAAAAGTTTGATGTAAAGTTAAAAATTGTTGATCAAGATTCTACTTCGTATACAATTCATTGGGAAAACACGCCAGATTTAACTGCATATCCGCCTGCAATTGCACAAATGGTAACCGAAAAAGTTGGTAATTCAGTTTTCAAATATAAAACGGATGAATATGGTTCGTTTCAAGAATTATTAAATATCAATGAAATTATCGAATTCAATAATCGAACAATGGACTTGATGTTAGAATCTATTACTGATAAAAAAGCTAGAAAAGAATTTGAAGAAGTTTCTAAAATCATCTTAAAAAACCAAGAAGTTATCACACAATTTGCCATTAATAAAATCAATACTTTACATTTCTTTTATGGTCATGCCTTAGAATTAGGTAAACCTGAAAATGATGAATTTGAAAACATTAATCCTATCACTAAAAATAAAATTCAATATAAACAATCTATCGAATTAGAAAGTTTTGATGAAGAAGAAAATACATACTCTCTGTATTCTGAAATTTATCCACGTGAGAACAATATTATTGGCGAAATAAAATCTACTCTTGAAACGATTATTTCTAAAGAAGTAAAAGAAATGGAAGAAATTCAGAATTTTGATTACATCAGTAAAATTTTCCAAGTTACACACAACTCTGGTGTCATATTATACCAAATGAAACGTGATTTTATTGAGGCTGACAACCAAGAAGTGATTAAAGAAATTGAGTTTATATTGAAATAAGCTTGATTATATTTTTCGTAAATTTGTAGATATTTTTGAATTATGGAGCAAAAAAACAATCCATTGCACGGCAAAAGATTAGATGATATTATTGAAGCTTTGGTTTTGTACTATGGTGGTTGGGAAGGTCTTGGGAAAGTTGTAAATATTAAATGTTTTAATGATAATCCAAGTTTAAAATCGTCCTTAAAATTCTTACGTAAAACAGATTGGGCACGTAAAGAAGTTGAAGATTTGTACATTAAAAAAATCGCAAAATAATGCCTGAAATCGATTTAGAAAGAGAGATTTTTATTGCAGCGGAACTTTTAACAGAAATTGAAGAAGAATCGCAAGTAATTGTACATTGCCACATGGATTGTACCGAATTTGCAGATGCAGCGCGTATTTGGCCGAGTACATATATAATTGATAATGCAACAGGTATTAGATACAAATTAATACATGCAGAAAATATTACAATGTACCCACATTGGACACATATCCCAGAAGGTTCTAGTTTAAACTTTACATTGTTTTTTAAAGGTTTACCAAAAAGTTGCAAATCTTTTGATTTAATTGAAGTTATTCCACAACCTGGTGGCTTTGAATGCAGCAAAATACCAAGAAACAGTAGTGATGTCTACCATGTTTTATTTGGTTAAAAATATAAAACCTTCAACAAAATGTTGAAGGTTTTTTTTATACTATACTAATTTTACTTCCTTTTTCTTCGTCTTTTACAATATTCAGCGACATCGGAATTCGTTCTTTTAGCTCTTCTACGTGAGAAATAATACCTACAATTCTATTCTCTTTATGTAAATGATTCAATGTCTCAAAAACGATATTTACAGCTTCTGCGTCTTGTGTTCCAAATCCTTCATCAATAAAGAAGAAATTACGATCTGCTTTCGAGTTAGATTGTACACTTTCGGCCAATGCCAATGCTAAACTTAAAGAAACTTGAAATGCCTGACCTCCCGATAACGTTTTAACACTTCTTGCACGTCCTTCGTTTAAATAATCTACAATTTCAAAATCATTGTTTTCATTAATCTGTAAACTCAACTGATTTCTTGTCATTCGGTGAAAACGAATATTTGCATTTTCACATAATTGTTTTAGATAAATAGACGAAACATATTGCACAAATCCAGCGGCATTAAACATATTTTTTAATGTAGATAAATTTGCAGCTCGTTTCTGTAATTTGTCCATTTCTGTCAATAAATCCTTTTTCGCTTCAAAGGATTCTTTCAATATTTCAATTGCCGTTTTTAGCTTTGTTACAGCTTCTACCGCTTCTTTTAATTGTGATGTTATTGTCTTCAATTTTTCTTCTTGAATTTGATATACTTCATCATCAAAAGAAATTGATTTTAGCTTTTCTTCTAATTCTTTTATCGAACTTTTTAATGTTTCAAATCGTACTCTAAAATCTTCTAATTCTTGACGAAC
Organism: Faecalibacter macacae; assembly: GCF_003687725.1. Classification (GTDB taxonomy): domain Bacteria; phylum Bacteroidota; class Bacteroidia; order Flavobacteriales; family Weeksellaceae; genus Empedobacter; species Empedobacter macacae. The sequence continues at coordinate 24,790 of NZ_RDOJ01000016.1, read as the reverse complement.
TTGCGAAATATTTAAGTTTAAATTTAATGTTTGATGAACGATTTCTAACGATTCAAATTGATTTTGAATTAATGCATTTTCAATTTGCTTAGAATAATCCTTCAACTCATTATTCAAGTCTACAATTTGCTTCTGTAAAGAAGCTATCGAAGTTTTTTGTGAAGCTAATTTTGGATTTAAATCATTTAAATTCTGAGTTAATCGTGTAAAATCCTGCTCAATTTTATGATTAGAAATCTGTAATTTTTCTAATTTATTTTGAACAATTTCAGCCGTTTCAGATTCAAATTCTTCAAATTTCAACACTTTAAGATGTTCTTTATTTTGCTGAATTTGAGAAGCTTTTTGTGCTTCGTCTAGTTTAAATTGTTCTAAAGCTTTCGCGAATTTCTCTAAATTCTCACGTTCTTTTTCTAACAATTCTCGTTGCTGAATCAACAAATTATTTTTCTTAACAATTGATTTTTCAATTGCTAAAGAAGCATTTTTTCGTTCTTCATATTTTGCAAAATCCTTCGAATCAAAATCTTTCCAAACAAATAATTCTTGTTGAAATTTTAATTGATTAACCAAGTCAGTTAAAAGATTTTTTTCAGTTTTTAATTGCTCTTCTATTAACTGTTTTTTGCTGTTAATAGTCTGAACATTTTGTTGCAGTTTTCTTAATTTTTCTTGGTCTGAAACAACTTCTAAAATTAATTTAGAAACATCCGACAATTGATTTGTTACATCTTCAACCTCGACAATATGCGGATGATCTTCTGAACCACATAACGGACACGGTTTTCCATCATGCAAATTATGTGCATATTCAGAAATTTTTTGTCTTACTTCAATTTCGTTTTTTTGCTTTTCGTAAGCGATTTTCTTTGTTTCTAATTCTTCAAATCTTGAATTAAAATCAGTTTCAAACGAATTGATATTTATATTTTGTTTTGCTAATTCCTCTGTAAAAACTTCTATTTGTTTTTGAAAATCAGCTACCTTTTGTTCTTGTTTTGTGATTGATTGTTGGATATTTTGATTCTGATTGAACCAGTTTCCAACTTCCATCAAAGTTGTGGAATCAATTTTATTTTCAGTTAAAGATTTGATTTCTTTTTCTAACGATTTAATTTCTTTCTCAATAGAAATTTCTTTCTCTTTAACCTCTTCAACTTTAGCTAAACCTTTTTCAGTTCTAAATTTCAAAGCTTTTATTTCCTCCGAAAAAAATAAAATCTGTACGATAAATTCCAACTCAGCTTCCTCCTTACGTTTTATTGGTAAAGAATCAAAAGTTGGTTGCAAATCATTTAATTGTTTAGAAACTTCTGCAAATTGATTTTCTATTAAAATCAATTGTTTCTGTTCAGCTTCAATTGTAGAATTCTTCTGAAGAATTTCTTTTTGAACCTTTGATTGATCAATTAATAATTGATTAAAAGCATTAAAAATCAATTCATATTTATACAATTGATTTTTACGTTCATCAATTAAAACTTTTTGCTCAGATAAATTTTCGAAATCAATTTTCTTTTGCTTTAAACTTTCAAAATCTGATTTTAAAGCTTTTAATTTTTGAAAATTTTCATTTGCTTCTGCATATTCAATTTGATGTTGACCAGCTACTTTTTCTAATTCAACGAATTGATTTTCTAATTCTTTGATATAATCTTCAGAAACTTCCTCGAAACCTGATAATTTCCCTTGTAATTGATCTACATCAGACTGATTTTTCTTTGCTAAAACAGCAACTTTATCTTGCATATCAAAACGATGAAGATTAAAAATTTCCTTCATCATTTGTGTACGATCTTTTGCTCCAAGCTCAATAAATTCCTTGAATTGACCTTGTGGAATTATAATTGTTCGTTTAAAATTAGCATAACTTAAACCCAATAATTCTTCCGCATTAGTATGATTAAGCGGCATCCAAACCTCATCTTTCAACTCAGAAAAAACAACAGTTGGCGATTTTACATCATCAAAACGTTTAGAATTTCTCTTAAAATCTCTGGTAATACGAAACTTTTTATTTTCATGATTTATAAAATCAAACTCGATATACGAACGATTAGATTTTAAATTCATCATGTTATAGGTACGTTTATCACGTGCGTTTAAACGTTCTGTTTCTCCGTATAAAGCGTAAGTTATAGCTTCTAAAATAGATGATTTCCCTGAACCAACGGCTCCGAAAATCCCGAATAAACCGGCATCAATTAGGTTTGTAAAATCTATAGTTTGTCTTTCTTGATAAGAATATAATCCTTCTATTGTTAGTTGAATTGGTATCATAGGCTGGGTATTAATGCTAATAGTTCTCGATACATTATCATTCATTTCATTACTGATAATTACTCGAACTGACAGAATTTATTAAATAGTATTAAAATTAACGACTCTGTCACTTCGAGTAGCGAAACTTGTGAAGCGTATCGAGAAGTCATATTTATTTTTTCTTGGCTAAATTTCTTAAATTATCAAATTCACCATTGATTAGCGCTTCTTTTTTAAGTTTTGACCATTTCTTAATCTTTTTCTCATAAGAAATCGCTTGTTGAAAATCTGTAAATTCACAATAAAAAACCAAATCAAGTGGTCTACGTTTATATGTATAAGATTCTTGATACTTTCCTTGAATATGTTCTTCTATACGATTATATAAATTAGAAGTAAATCCTGTGTAATATGTATTATCTGAACATTTTAAAATGTAAACATATCCTATCTTCATAATACAAAATTTTAGTTCTCGATACATTATCATTCATTTCATTACTGATAATTACTCGAACTGACAGAATTTATTAAATATAAAATAATGAGAAAAAGTAATGTTGAATTTATTTCAATATCTCAACCATCAAGAATTCATCACTTCATTAAATAAATCCAGAATTTCAGCATTCGGATCTTGATTTCCGTTTTTAGATTTAAAATAATCTTTGAAAAGCTCTTTCATATCCTTATCTAAATTGATTTCGGTATGAACAGCATTTTCCGGTTGAGTATTTTTTACTTTGGGTATTAAATGAATAATTCCGTCATGCGATTGATAAATCAATTTTCTATCTTCCGCCTTTAAAAAAGTATCACTTTCTATTGTTAATTCGACCAAAGTATTTTGATTTTCATTTAACCAAGAAACTGCATTTTCAATGTCATCAAACTTTTTTCGAATTAAAGGACGACCATTTTCTAAAGCAATTTTATCAAATTTTACAATTTGATTTGGTTCGGCTTCAATGATCGAAACATATTTGGTTTGTCCCGCTTCTGAAAAGCTATAACACAAAGGTGAAGATGAATAAACTACCGGTTTTTCTTCTGTACCAACATTATTAAAACCATGTAAATGCCCTAAAGCTGAATATTGAATTTGAGGCGGAATTGCATCTGAATAAACTAAATCTGCATTCCCAATTTTAATTGGTTTTTCGCCTTCAGGTTCTTCTAACAAAGTAGTTTCGCCTTGCTTGTTCATATACAAGTGAGAAACCAATAAATTGATTCCATTTTCATCGCAATATTTAACCGCAATCGAAGTCCATTGTTCTTTTAAAACCTTATTTAGTTCTTCGTCTTTATTTTCGCCGAAGTATTGTTTTAAACGAATTTCATTTGCATAAGCAGTATGTACGATTCGAACTGGTGTTATAGAGTTTTTAAGCTGTAACTCTAGAAATCCAGCATCTGATTGAGTGATTTTAAATCCATCCAATTCGAATGGATTAACCACTGCATTTGGATAACCGATTAAAATAATTCCACATTCTCGCGCTAATGGATCAGGAGCATCGATACGATCTGGCGAATCATGGTTACCTCCTATTGCAATAACAGGACGTTCACCATTTTTAGCTAAACGTTTTAATGTTTTATAAAATAATTCGACAGCTTCTACACTTGGATTAAACGTATCAAACAAATCACCTGCAATTAAAACTAAATCGACTTGTTGCTCATCAGCAATTTGTACAATTTCGTCCATTACCAAAATTTGCTCTTCCAAACGAGAAAAATTGTCTAATTTTTTACCTAAATGCCAATCAGCAGTATGTAGAATTTTCATTATTTATTCTTCGTTAGTATTTTTTTCTTTCTCATTCATTTGCTGAATGATTTCTTTTAAACGAGCTTTACGACCAGCTTCAGCATCTTTAACCTTTTTTCTTTGTTGAGCCTTTTTAGCTTTCACTCTTTTCTTATTCGCTTCTGTATTTCTACTCATTTCTATAAATTTACACTATTAAAAAGACAAACTATGTCGCTATTTAATTATTTCGCTAACATGTTTTTCAATATTCATTGTAATTTGTTCAATTGGTAAATCATCAAAATCAGTTCCGAAAGGCTCTTCAATCATTTCTGCAATTAATTCTAAAGAAGCTAATACATAAAAAATAAATGGAACTGCAATCGCGACAAAATAGCCCATTGAAAAAACTAAACCGATTGGCAAAGTTATAACATATAACACAATAAATTTCTTGATAAACGAACTATATGAATAAGGAATTGGTGTATTTTTAATACGTTCGCAAGCACCACAAATATTTGTAAACTCCTGAAATTCTTTATCAATCATCATAAATTGGTAAGAATCAAGAATACCTACTTTATTTAAAGCACATAATTTCTCGTAAATTAATCTCGCTACTTGGTTTGGTCCGTGCTTAGAAATTAGTTCCATATCGTAGTATTTATCTTCATCTAACATGAATTTTGAATAATCGCTACGTAAAAAACTAAATAATGTTTTGGCATATAAGGCAATCGCTTTCTTGAAAAAATTTCTATTTTCGATATCATCCTCTGTCAACAATCCATTTAATTTAATTGCAAAATTTCGTGAAGTGTTTGTTAAGGCTCCCCATTGTTTACGACCTTCCCACCAACGATCGTAAGCTGAATTGGTACGAAAAACTAGTAACATCGAAATAACAAAACCTAAAAGGGAATGCACAGTTGTAATTTCTTTCAACCATGATTTTGATGATAAATTCAGATACTCTAATTCAAAATATGCAATAGCTGAAGAATAAATTCCCATTAAAACAATAAACGGTAATAACTTGACAAATGTATCTGATTTGTGAAAGTAAATGACAGAATGAAACCATTCTTTGGGATTGTAAATCTTCATAAACAAAAAATCTATATCGTATAATATCAAAATTAATAAAAACAGATAAGTTTGTTTTTATGAAATAAGTAATTTATCTTTAATCAATCATTAGATTAATCTCTGTTCTCACATTCTTAAGAGATTAATATTTTGATATAAAAATTAGCAATTAGATATTTATTTAAACTCGCCCTCGCAATTCATACTTTGTTCAGTTTATGTATAAGAGTTTATTAAAATAAATATTTTACAATTTTTAGAGTTGAAAATAGAAATCCTATTTTCAACTTTTTTTGTTTTATATTTTTCCGTTCATTAATATATTAACGATAAAAACATTTGTTATTCTGTCTAATAATTGGCTGGAAACTTTTATATCTAAAGTTTTATAAATTTGAAGAATAGTATAAAAATAAAGCGCAATATGGATAATAACCAATTGCGCCTATATTTATAGTTGAGTGTATTTTAAAAACGATATCCTAAAGATGCTTGAAAAACTTGATTATTCATTTTATAATGTGATCCACTTTCATCATTAAAATTAGATAATCCAAAATTGTAGCGAACTGAAGCAAATATATTGATTGCACAACGATAAGCTAAGCCTACAGGTAAAGAAAAATCTATATCTTTTGTTACATCTTTATAATCTACTGTAGTCCCTTTTAATTTATCTTCGGATTTCGTTAAAAATCCAATTTGTGGTCCTGCTTCGATAGATAATCCATCTATCAAATAATATTTCGCTAATATGGGTACATTAATATAATCGAGTTGACTTTTACGAGTTGAATTATATTTAGTTCCCTGTGCTGAATACAAGACTTCCGGTTGGATTGAAAATTTATCCGTTAATTCAATTTCAGCTAAAAATCCAACATGAAAAGCATCCAAAGCTTTCACATTTTCAACATCGCCTCCAATTTTAGCAGCGTTGTATCCTGCCTTTACACCATAATGTAACGTTTGAGCTTGTAATGAAACAGAAAATAGTCCCAATACAAGAATTAAAATAGTAAATGTTTTTTTCATAATTTTAGTTTAATTAACTCAAATTTAATCAATTAAATTTATAAATAAGAAAATCCCTTTAACAATAAGCTAAAGGGATTAATAATATCTTGATTAATTTCTTAAATCTGTTGATACGTAAAGTTTTCTCCTAAATATACACGGCGTACATCTGGATCGTTTGCTAATTCTTCTGGCGAACCAGATTTTAAGATTTTACCTTCGAACATAATATAAGTTTTATCGGTAATAGCTAACGTTTGAGATACGTTGTGATCGGTAATTAAAATACCAATATTTTTATCTTTTAATGAACGAACAATCTTTTGGATATCCTCTACCGCAATAGGGTCTACTCCCGCAAATGGTTCATCTAATAAAATAAAATTTGGTTCAGTTGCTAAACATCGTGCAATTTCGCAACGACGACGCTCACCTCCTGATAACAAATCACCACGATTTTTACGCACGTGTTCTAATGAAAACTCTTCGATTAAGGCATCAACTTTCATTTGTTGTTCCTTTTTCGAATATTTTGTGAATTGTAATACTGATTTGATATTATCTTCCACTGAAAGTTTACGGAAAATTGAAGCTTCTTGGGCTAAATATCCAATCCCTTTCTGAGCACGTTTGTACATGGCATCATTAGTAATGTCTTGTTTATCTAAAAAAACTTTACCCTGTGTTGCTTGTACTAAACCTACAATCATATAGAATGACGTCGTTTTACCAGCACCATTAGGTCCTAATAATCCAATAATTTCTCCTTGCTCTACTTGGAAAGAAACTCCTTTTACGACGTGTTTTTTGCCGTAATCTTTAATTAAATTTTCTCCTCTTAATACAATTCCCATATCGTTGTAAAGATACGTTTATTATTTAATCGAATTGATAATATCGTATTTAGTAATGATATTGTGTTTACCATTCTCTAATTCGATTAATACCGCTTGATTATCTTTTGTAATTAATTTAGAAACTTCTTCTACCGATGCATTAGCCTTAACAATAGGATAAGCAGCTCCCATAATTTCGCGAATTGGCTTTTCTGCAATTGCTGGATTATCTAAATAAGCTTGGAATAAATCTGTATCTGATAAAGAACCTGCGAATCCGTTGATGTCAACAACTGGAATTTGAGAAATTTTGAAACGACGCATACGATCGATCGCGTGAGAAGCTAATTCTTCTGTACGAGCGATAACTAATGGTTTATCTACGTGTTCTTGAATTAAATCTACAGCAGTTTTAACATCATCTTCTAAGTAACCTCTGTCTCTCATCCAATCATCGTTAAAGATTTTACCAACATAACGAGAACCTGAATCGTGGAATAAAACTACAACTACGTCGTCTGGACCAAATTCGTCTTTCATTTGTAATAAACCTTTGATCGCAGAACCTGAAGACATTCCAACGAATAATCCTTCTTCTAATGCTAAACGACGCGTATAAACAGCTGCATCTTTATCTGTAACTTTCGTGAAACCGTCAATTGTATCAAAGTTTACGTTTTCTGGTAAAATATCTTCACCAATTCCTTCTGTTACATAAGAGTAAACTTCGTTTTCGTCGAAAATTCCTGTTTCTTTATATTTTTTGAAAACTGATCCGTACGTATCAACACCCCAAACTTTAACGTTAGGATTTTGCTCTTTTAAGTATTTTCCAACTCCAGAAATAGTTCCTCCTGTACCAACACCTACGATAAAGTGAGTAACTTTCCCTTCTGTTTGTTCCCAAATTTCTGGACCAGTTTGCTCGTAATTTGCTTGTGCATTTGATGGATTATCGTATTGGTTTACGTACCATCCGTTAGGAGTTTCTTCAGCTAAACGCTTAGATACAGAGTAGTAAGAACGTGGATCTGTAGGCTCTACATCAGTAGGACAAACAACTACCTTAGCACCAACAGCGCGTAAGATATCCATTTTCTCTTTTGATTGTTTATCTGTAATTACACAAATTAATTTATATCCTTTAATAATTGCAGCTAAAGCTAATCCCATTCCTGTGTTACCAGAAGTACCTTCGATAATTGTACCACCTGGAACTAATCTTCCATCTTTTTCAGCATCTTCAACCATCTTTAAAGCCATACGGTCTTTACAAGAATGTCCTGGATTGAAGTATTCTACCTTTGCTAAAACTGTACATGGTAAATCTTTAGTAATGTGATTAATTTTTACTAAAGGTGTATTACCAATTGTCTCTAATATATTATTTGCGTATTTCATTCTAATACTTATTTAATTCTTTTAATTAATTATCTAAAATTGATTGCCTTAGCTGGTGTAATTTTAGAAATCATATATGATGGCAAAAGTAATACAATTGCACAAATTATGATAGCACCTACATTTAATAATACAATTGTTGGAATATCCAGATAAACTGGAGCAACAGATATATAATAGTTTTCTGCAGGTAATTTTATTATTTTAAAATATTTCTGAATCAATAATAATCCCAAACCAATTACATTTCCGGCGATTAAGCCAGGTAACATGATAAATATAGCGTAATAAATAAACAAGGTTCTAACTCTCCAATTGGTTGCACCGAATGCTTTTAATAATCCAATTGATTGTGTTCTTTCTAAAATTAAAATTAGAAGAACCATCACCATGTTGATGATAACGACAAACAACATAATAACTACGATAATTACAATATTTTTATCAAAAATTGTAATCCATTCGTTGATTTGAGCAAATGAATCCGATGCACCTTCCGACAATAAATTGTACGGGATGTTTTGTGCTACTTCGCCCGAAACTCGTTCAATATCTTCTACATCTTTTACAAATAACTCGAAACTTCCTACCGTAGTAGAATCCCATTTATTTAAATTTTGAACGTGTTTAATATCTCCAAGCATCACGATATCATCAAAATTTTTGATATCAGATTTATAGATTCCTTTTACATTAAAACGTCTATAAACAGGCTTACTTTCATCGCGAATAAAATACATCACAAACGAACTATCAATATCCAGTTTTAATTCGTCTGCTATTTTTTGAGATAAAACTACATCATTTAAAATCGAATCGTTATTGATTTTCGGAAACGAGCCTTTTACTAAAAAATTCTGAAATCTAACAGTATCATAATCCGTTCCTACTCCTTTAAAAACTACTCCACTAAAATTTTCAGCAGTACGGATTACTCCACTTTTATTTGCAATAGCTTGCACATGCTCTATATCCGGTATTTGTTTAAACTCGGGATAAAAAGCTTGTTTAATTGATAAAGAATCTGAATTTAAAGAATTATTGCTATTATAATTTTTAATTGTAATATGGCCATTAAAATCGGCTAATTTACTTTTGATCGCTTTACGCGCACCAACACCAGTAGAAATCGTAACCAAAGAAACTATAATTCCTAAAGCTACGGCAACTTGTCCGATACGAATGATAATGCTTGATAAGTTATTTTTAGTATTTTTACCAAGCGCTATTTTTTTAGAAAACCACCAAGAAAAGTTCAAATTATTAATTTTTACAATGATACATTTATGTTGACCTTCAACATAAATCCATTTTGTTTAAACTAATGATAAATCAATTATCATCATGAAAAAACTTGTCAAATATACATCAATTGCTTTACTTCTAAGCACACCTTTATTTACGATTGCACAATCTTTTGATCAAAAAGTTCAAATTAAAGACAATGGACAATTAGTTAAAGAAGTTCATGGTTTATCAATCGGATTAGGTGCTGAAAATTCGGCAGCATATTTATCGCAATTAAAAGGTAAAAAAATTGGAGTTGTATCCAATCAAACCGGAATTTTAAGAACAAATCCATCACAATTAGAATATAAAAACACAATACATTTAGTTGATTTTTTGATTGATAATGGGATTAATGTTGTAAAAATTTACTCGCCAGAACATGGTTTCCGTGGTGATGCTGATGCTGGAGCTAAAGTAAAATCGGGTGTAGATACAAAAACTGGTTTACCAATTGTTTCATTGTATGGAAATAACCGTAAACCAACGGATGCACAAGTACAAGATGTTGATATTTTGGTTTTTGATATGCAAGATGTTGGGGCACGTTTCTATACATACATTTCTACATTACATTATGTAATGGAATCTGCAGCAGAAAATGGTAAAAAAGTTATCGTTTTGGATCGACCGAATCCGAATGCACATTATGTAGATGGACCAGTGATGCAGCCAGGATTTACGTCTTTTGTTGGTATGCACAAAGTTCCGATTGTTTATGGTATGACGATTGGCGAATATGCACAAATGATTAACGGTGAAGGTTGGTTAAAAAACAAAATAAAAGCGGATTTGGAAGTAATTCCTTTAACGAATTATTCCCATAAATCGAGATATACTTTACCTATAAAACCATCGCCAAATTTACCAAACGACCGTTCGATTAATTTATATCCAAGTACGTGTTTGTTTGAAGGAACAAATGTAAACGAAGGACGTGGAACAGATATTCAATTTCAGGTTTATGGTTCGCCATTCTTAAAAAATATGCCTTTTGAATATACGCCAACTTCTATGCCTGGCGCAACGAGTCCGAAATTTAAAGATGAAGTTTGTTACGGTGAAGATTTATCGCAAGAACCTTATATGAACGAAATCTCGTTGAAATGGTTAATTAATGCGTATAAAAACAATACGAAACAACCATTTTGGACATTGAACGGTAAAAAATTATGGATTGATCAATTATCTGGAACGCCTGAATTAAAAAAACAAATTGAAGCTGGTTGGTCGGAAGAACGCATCAAAGCTACTTGGCAAAAAGATTTAGAGGAATTTAAAATCGTTCGTGCTAAATATTTGATTTATGAAGATTAGTCAATGGTAAAAAAATCTGTTTTAAATAAACTTTCAGCTAAAGAATTAGAAAAATATATTGCTCCAAATTCAAGGTTTACAAGTGATGCTATAAAATTAGCTTTGGAAATATTGAATGAAAGAGGTTTTACTTTTTCTGAAGAGGAAATAAATCGAATCAATTCACTTATTAAAACTAAAATTGAAAATGAACGTAAAGAAAATTTATTAGACTCAAACTTAGTTTATCCTAATCATCCTGAAGCTAAAGAATTATTTACTAAAACATTTATTGTTGGTGTTTCAATTTTTGGAACATTCGTTTTTGGAAGCTATTATTTATATTGTAACTTTAAAATTCTTAATAAAATAAATAAAAAAGCGATTATTGCTCTTTTACTTTTTACTGGTTTTTCAATACTTGTTGATGTAATTATTCTTCCTTTTCTGTATGAACATCAAGAAGAAATAACCGAAGTAATTAGAAGGAATACAATAATTACAAGATTACATGAAAAATATTTCTACTTAATCATTTTCTTTTTAATACGGTTAATTTATTCACTAGCATTTATCGATCTTATTTGGAGAAAATTTATTGGAAAAGATTTAAAATATAAAGAGAAAACGGAGCTTATTTAGCTCCGTTTTTTTATGATACTAATGCAAATTTTGTTTATTTACTAACTTCTTTCAAAAATTGAGAAGGTGAAATTTCTACCTCTTTTTTAAATATTATTGTAAATCTACTATGCGAAGAAAATCCTGCTAATTCTGCAATATGACCAATTTTATATTTTGCCAATTCAGGTTCTTTTAAAATACGATTTACAATGTATTTGATTCGAACTTTGTTTATATAATCATTGAAATTAGAATCTCGGTGTTTCTTTAATATTTGTCCTAAATACTTTGTATTTGTATTTAAGAGTGTAGCCATAGAAGAAACTGTCATATTTTTATCCAAAAACAAATTATTCATCTCAAATTCTTTTAATAAAATTAAAATTTCTTTCTCTTTTTGTTCTGAAATTTCAACCAATGTAGATTCTTTTACAATATTATCTTCATTACTATTATTTTCATATAATTTTATTATTTCAAGAAATTTTTCTTTTTGCTTTTTACGCTTATTTACTTGATAAACTATTATAGACAATAAAGTTAAAACCAATACAACTCCAATTCCTACTATTAAGCCTATGTACGATTGCTTCTGCTCCACAATCTTCATATTCTCTTCTTCAGCTGCTTTAAAAACTTTCTGATTAGCAACCATTGCATTAGCTGTAATTTCTTGAGAATCTTTTAAAAACTCTTTTTGAATCGTATCTTTTTTTACTTTGTCATTTAATAAATCATAAACTAAGACTAAGTTATCTTTAAAACCTAATTCATAATAAGAAATATTATATTCTTTTGCTTTAGCTAAACCAATTTCATAGAATTCTTTTGCTTTTTCGTAATCACCCTTAAGTCTATAAACTGTAGCTACGTTATTGTAATAATTAAGTGTGTGATAAGTATTTTTCAAATATTTATCATTTTGAACTTTAAGTTTTTCTAACGTTTTTATTGCTAAATCATATCTATTTTGATGAGAATACACAACTGATAAATCATTTAATGCTTTTATATAACCATCTTCATTCAACATTTTATTTTTCTCATAAAAACTAATAGCTTCTTTTAGTGTTTTCTCGGCTTCATCTAATTGATCTAACCATTTATGTAAAAATGCTTTTGAAACTAAATTTGATGCAGTGGCTCTATAATAAAAATTGTCTTTGGGTTCTTTTGCTAATAATTCTTCAATTTTTGTAAGATTATCTTCATATTTCGAATATAATTTTAAAAAAATATAAACCGCATTTTGCATGTTATATGAACGAATTTTTTCTTTTGGAAAATCATTTCGATCAATTATAGAATCTGCCAACATAATATTTGTAAAACCTTGATCATAATCGTTTGTATACAAATAAGAATTCGCTTTGATAAAATGTCCTACTACTTTCGAATAATCATCTTTTGCTATTTTTAATATCGAATCTCCTTTAGCTAATTTTTCTTTCTCCGAAATTGAACCATTTTTCATCAAATTAGTGAAATATTGTTCCATTTCAATATTTACTTGAGCTTTACTATAATTAGAAAAATGCGTAAATAATAAAATTATATATATCTGAAATACTCTATTCATTTATTTGTTAAATGTTTAAACATACGTAATAAGTCTTCATAGTAAATATTTATATATAGAAATAATTATACATATATCTCAGCAAAATTAATTTCACCCGTCATAGCATCAAAGGCAACTGAACAATTCTCGTATTCATAAATATTATCTGCGCGCATTGGTTCTTGATTCAGATTTATCGGAAAATTAAATTGTTTTTTTACATCATTTTCCGAACTGATATAGCTTAATCCATAAACAAATTCTTTGCGAAAAGGTTCAGTTATTGGCGTTGGAGAAAAGAAAACTTTTATTGATATAATTTCATTATTTAAAATTGCAAATAAGACTCCATCTTCTTTAAACAATAATTCGTAGTCATAAGAATCGGAAACATTATTCTCTCGTTTTGTAGCTTCTCCATTTAATGAGTTTTGAAACTGAATTACTTCATCGTCATTTATCTTTTTTCCTAATATATTCTGAAAAACACTCATTGTAATTTATTATTATTTGTAGTTAAGTTGCATAAAAAAACCTTTCAAAATATGAAAGGTTTTATCAATATTAATTATTTAAAAATATTAGTTTTCTTTTAAATAAACACCATCAGCTTCAAAATTAAATTGTAACTGAGGTTTTGTTATTTTAGCAATTTCTTCTTTAGATTTACCTGCATCTTCTGCATAGTGACGTAATTTATCTACAGAAATTTCACTAACGAAAGCTTTACCATGTACTACGATATCAGATTTTTCACCGTCTAAAGGCATAAAGAATCCGTAGTCTTTGAAACGTACAAAAGATTGCTCTTCTCCTTTACCTAAATCAACTTTCATCCAACAACCTTTCTTTTTACAAACAGATTCGATTGTAGATTTAAATTGAACGTTTTCAATTACATCTCCATCTTTCATGTTATCATATAAAGAACCTAATTCTACACTAGATAAAGGTTTATTAATATCAAATGATTCTCCATAAACTTGGTAAGCGTATAAATCATCAATTTTAACTGAACCCGAAGAAATAATTTTCTTTTGTTGTTTCGTTAATTTTTCTGTTTTTGCTTTATTATCTTCTTTTTTAACTTGTGCGTTTGTTGTAACAGCAAAAGCCATAACAGCACAAACTCCTAAAATATATTTTTTCATTATAATCTTATTTATTACAAATCTAAATAATTATTTACTAATAATCTGATGTTTGGATAAGAATTATTCATCAATTCTGCAATTTCTTCTTGTTTTTTCCAAACTACTTCCTCAATACCTTCTTCGGTTTGGGGCTGTGGAGTATCAGTACCATTATAGGTAACCTCGAACCAATAAGTTTCTTTAATGATATATTCTTTTTGAAAATAAATATGATAAGTAGACATCAAAAATCGCTCTAATTGCAGTGGTGTAATACTACATTCTTCTTCAATTTCTCGAATTGCGGATTCTTCTTTTGTTTCACCCTCTTCCATTTTACCTTTCGGTAAATCCCACTTTCCTAAACGATAAATAAATAGATATTCGTCATTTGGGTTACGTACAATTCCACCAGCAGCTTGAATTAATTTAAAATGATTAATGAATAAAGACCAGACTTGAACTATGTTATCACTAAAAATATTTAAATGTGTTACACCTGTATTAGCTAAAGTATGAAATGCTTCATCAAATTGAGATTCATGATGAAACAGTATATTTTTCGCATCTGGCTTTGATTCTTGGTCGAAAGTCAATAAACTTTCATTAAAAAAAACTTTGTACATTTGAGCTATTTGATACAAATTTATAAAAAACTCACAGGAATATGAAGGTAAATACAAATAAAGTACGCTTCTCTAAAAATCAAAAAGAAGCATACGATTTCTTATTAGATATGCAAAACTACGAGCAATTGATGCCTGCTGATACGAAATCTTTTGAAATACATGAGTCTGGAAAAGGATTTACTGTTGGTGTTGGTGCTTTACCAAAAGTTGGAATGCGTTTAAAAGAAATGAATGAACCCTCACAAATCGTTTTCGAATCTCCGGCTCCGGCTTTCGATTATACTTTAACTATTAACATCGATGCGGTTGATGACGCAACTTCTGATGTACAATTAGATTTTGACGGAAAATTTAACATGATGATTGAAATGATGGCAAAAGGTCCATTAACTTCTTTTATCCAAACAATTTCTGAAAATTTAGGAAAAATATAATCCATTTGGATTAGAAAAAATATAAGCACCTCAAGTAATTGAGGTGCTTTTTTCTGCATTAACCTCAATATATTTAACTGAATTACAATAGGATAATATTTTCAAAATAAAGTAACTTTGTAAACTATTTCATACTTAATGCAGAAGATTTTATCTATATTTTGTTTACTTGTAACAACCATTATAAACGCACAATATATACGTGTAGATAGAAGTTTTACACCTACACAATTAGTGAAAGATATTTTTCTTGGATCTGATTGTATAGAGGTTGATGAACGCTCGATAGAAATTACAGGTTTTAATAATTCTACCAACATCAGCTATGGTTATTTTGAAAAAGGAACGTCTAATTTTCCTTTAGAAAATGGTATACTTTTATCTACAGGAAATCTAAACGGTGCTGTTGGTCCTAACAATTATTTACAAAGCTTTACTGCGAATAATTGGGAAGGCAATCGTGATTTGGAAGAAGCTTTAGAAATTAGAAATACATTAGATGCTACAATTTTAGAATTTGATTTTATTTCGCACCAAGACGATCGTATTAATTTTGAATATATTTTTGCTTCAGAACAATATTTACGTACCGCTGCCGAAGGCCGTTGTGGTTATACAGACGGTTTTGCTTTCTTAATCAAAGAAGTTGATTCCAGAGATGATTATCAAAATATTGCAGTAATTCCTAATACATCAATTCCTGTTTCTGTCTTAACTATTTTCGGGAATGGAGGTTTGTGTTCTCCTATCAATTCGCAATATTTTGGTCAATTTAATATTGGAAACTCTGCTACAAATTTTAATGGTGAAACTGTTGTTCTAAATGCGGTTGCAAATATTACACCTGGTAAAAAATATCATATCAAATTGGTTATTGCCGATCAAGGAAATGGATTGTATGATTCTGGGGTTTTCTTAAAGGCAGGAAGTTTTTCGGGTGGTAAAGACATTGGTGACGATTTATTAGTGGCAACTAATAATGCACTTTGCCTTGGTGAAACAACAATTTTAGATGCTACGACTGCTAATGCAACTTCTTATAAATGGTTCAAGGATAATGTAGAAATTATTGGAGCTACAAATGCAACATATACTGTTAATTCTCCTGGAAATTATAAAGTCGAAATTTCCTTACATTCAGGTTGTACAATTACTGCTGAAAGAAGAATAGAATATTATTCAAGTTTAAATCTATTACAAACTAATTTCGAGTTTTGTGATGAGGATTTAGATGGTGTTGTTTCGCTTAATTTAGCTGATTTCAATAATCAAATCCTTGCGAATACGAACACTGTTCAAATGAAGTATTTTAATACACTGGCTGATGCAGAAGCAAATCGAAATGAAATTCAACAATTAAATTTCACAACAACAGATCGTACCAAAACCATTTTTGTTGCTATTATTACGGATCGTTGTCCATCTGTATTTTATCCAATTATATTTACTAAAAAAACTTTAAGTTCAGTCAACCCAATACCAACAATCGATATTTGTGATGATTTATTAGATCATCAAGAAACGATTAATCTTGAAGATTATCTTGGTTTTATTCCAAATATCAATGATAATTATCGTTTTTTTGCAACAGAATCTGATGCACGAAACAATATAAATCCAATTAGTGAACAACAAATATTAACTGGAGATACAACTTATTTTGTACGTTTTTCACAAGTTGATTTATGTGATAATTTTACTTCAATTTCATTCAAATTAAAACAAGCTAAACGTTCAGAAACATTAGTAGACCAAACAATCTGCGAAGGTGCCACGACTACTTTAAATGCTGGTTCAGGTTTCGATTCTTATTTATGGTTACATAATGGCTCAACATCTCAAATTATTACAAATGTTCCTGTCGGAACGTATCACGTTCGATTAGAATTTAATGGTTGTTTTTACACCCAGGAAGTAATAGTACACGCAGCTGAAAATCCAATCATAGAAAATGTAATTGTTACAGGAACAACGGTTACAGTTACGGTTACAAATCCGACTGCAAATTATTTATATGCATTAGATAATGGACCTTATCAATCTTCAAATATATTTTATAATGTAGGCATTGGAAATCACACGGTTTCGGTAAAATCTTCAAGTGAATGTAATCCAGTTTCCGAAGATTTCGCTATTGTAAATATGGTTAATTTTATTTCGCCTAATAATGATGGTATCAATGATGTTTTAGATTATTCAGATTTAATGTATAAATTGAATCCAAAATTTCAAGTTTTTGATCGATTTGGAAAGATTATTTTTGATGGTTCTCCTTCTAATAATTACATTTGGGATGGAACTTTTAATGGTAAAAAAGTAGCTTCAGGAAGTTATTGGTATACGTTAGAATTTAGGGAACCAGGATCTGAAAAAATCATAAAACAAACGAATTGGATTTTAGTAATAAGTAAATAGTGTAATGGATAAATGGTGTGCTTTTCCTAAAAAGGATTTGATGATGGAGCTTTTTATGGCTGAACAAGTTTTAGATACAAAAGAGGATAAATTATGGAATCAGATAAAAATTTCTCCAGAAATATGGACTTGCAATGATGTTTTCACTGAAAATTTCTGGGTAGTAGCTAAATATAAAAATTGGGTAATTTGGTATAATGATATCGAAGAAGGATTTAATCTTTCTAAATATAAAAACGAAGGTGAAATAATAGAATATGGCGCTTCGCAACAGGAATTAAATTTTGCGATACGTGAACTTCAATCAAAATAAAATTCAATAAAAAACGGGAACATAATTGCTCCCGTTTATTCTGACATAATATAATCTAAAGGCAATAAATCTGCTATTTTCTTAAAGCTCCAATACTCTTCAACAATAATATCTTCTGGACTTTGATAACTTCCATCTGGAAAAATTTGTAATGGTTGATTCAAACTAAAAATAGACAGTTGATTACCTACTAAACTTGTTTTCCTATATTTTTGAACAAATTCTAAATCTTCCTTTGCTTTTTTAAATTCAACCGAGTAAAAGCCATCAAAATCAAGGAATTTTTGATCATTTTTTTGCATCCTAATACTATCAATTAGAACAGGTTGATTGATTAAATAAGTGATAATTTTTGGTGGAACAGGCCCATTAAAAGTTTTTACCAAAGAATTATCTAATTCTTCTTTATACTTTATATATGCAGGATTTTCTTGCCTAATTAAACGTTTTAATTCAAATCCGTTTTCTTGAATTTTATTTTCATAAACACTTTTCACAAAATGTTCTACACTTCCTAAATAAGCCTCCTTCCTATTTTTATTCCATTTATTAATTGTTGATTGATTACCTTTTATCTCTTTAAAATTTGATGTTCCAATTACTAAAACATAATTGGTTTTAAAGTTTAAATCAAAATCAATTAAATCATATTCCACCTCATAACCTAAATAATTATTCTTTAATATAAGTGGTTTTCTTGCTGATGCTTTTAAAATTCTTTCATTCTTATCATAATTGAATCTAATATCGTCTTCATTCAGAATTTTACAATGTTTTGCAGCAATTTCTCGACCTAAAAAATATTGTTTAAATAGACTTAAATAATACTTTCTATCTTCTTTAGAAATTGGAGAAACAACAGTTTCTTGCAAATTAATATTCTCAACTTTTAACGTAATTTGCAAAGGATATTTTGTAGAAGAATTGATTGTAATAAATGAATTATCATAAAGTTCTTTAGTAACAATTAATTGATAATTTCGGATAGGAAGATTGAATAAAAATTCACCGTTAACATTAGTAAATGTAGAATATGTTGATCCGTCAATGTATACTTTTGCAGCTTGTATGGGATTTCCATCTTCATTTTTAACAACTCCAGTAATCTGTAATTGTGCTAATAAATTAATGGAAAATAAACAACTAAATACTAAAAGTAAATATTTCATCTTGATGAATTTTAAGTTAATTCCAAGATATAAAAAAAGCCCGAATCTTTCGATTCGAGCTTTAAAATATATAAAATCTTGTAAGATTATGCTCCCATTGATTTTTCGTAACGCTTACGATCAGTTTCTTTTAAGTGAATCTTACGTAAACGGATGAAGTTTGGTGTAACCTCGATACATTCATCAGCTTGGATGTACTCCATACATTCTTCTAAAGTCATTTCGATTTTAGGAGCGATAGAAGATGAATCGTCTTTACCAGCTGCACGGATATTGTTTAATTTCTTAGCTTCAATAACGTTTACAACTAAGTCGTTGTTACGAGAGTGCTCACCTACGATCATACCTTCATAAACCTCTTCACCTGGCTCGATAAAGAATTTACCACGATCTTGTAATTTATCGATAGAGTAAGGAGTTGAAGTTCCTTGATCTTTAGAGATAATAACTCCTGCAGAACGTCCAGCGATAGCTCCTTTGAATGGTTTGTACTCTAAGAAGTTGTGTGCCATTACAGCCTCACCTGCAGTAGAAGTTAACATTAAAGAACGTAATCCGATTAATCCACGAGATGGAATTTCGAACTCTAAGTGTTGCATACCTTCTTTCGCTTCCATAACTAATAAATCACCTTTACGTTGAGTTACTAAGTCAATTGCTTTAGAAGAGTAATCATCTGGAACATCAATTACTAATGTTTCGTATGGCTCACATTTAACACCGTCAATTTCTTTGAAGATAACTTGTGGTTGTCCAACTGTTAACTCATATCCTTCACGACGCATAGTCTCGATTAATACAGATAAGTGCATGATACCACGTCCGTAAACTAATTGAGTATTTGAATCTGAAGTTGGCTCAACACGTAAAGCTAAGTTACGCTCTAATTCGTCAGTTAAACGATCA
Source organism: Faecalibacter macacae (assembly GCF_003687725.1). Classification (GTDB taxonomy): domain Bacteria; phylum Bacteroidota; class Bacteroidia; order Flavobacteriales; family Weeksellaceae; genus Empedobacter; species Empedobacter macacae. The sequence continues at coordinate 4,656 of NZ_RDOJ01000016.1, read as the reverse complement.
ACTAAGTGACGAGAAGTAACGAATTTACCATCTTTACCAAAGAATGGAGAGTTATTGATACCAAATGACATGTTCATAGTTGGCTCATCGATGTGCATTACTGGTAATGCTTCTGGGTTTTCAGCGTCAGCGATAGTATCTCCAATTTGGAAACCGTCGATACCAACTACAGCACAGATATCACCTGCTTTTACTTCTGTAGCTTTTACTTTACCTAAACCAGAGAAAGTATAGATTTCTTTTACTTTTTGTTTTTTAGCTGTTCCGTCAGGCTTAGCTAAAGCAACCCAATCTCCTTCTTTAATAACACCACGAGTAACTTTACCAACTGCGATACGTCCTAAGAATTTAGAATAATCTAAAGAAGTAATTTGCATTTGTAATTCACCTTCGTGAGCCTCTGGAGCTGGAACGTGCTCTAAAATACCGTCCATTAATGGTAAGATATTTTCTGTACGAACATTTTCTGTATTAAACCATCCTTGTTTAGATGATCCGTAATATGCTGGGAAATCTAATTGCTCTTCTGTAGCATCTAAGTTGAAGAATAATTCGAATACTTTATCGTAAACCTCATCAGGACGACAGTTTTCTTTATCAACTTTATTAATAACTACTAATGGTTTTAATCCTAATTCTAACGCTTTTCCTAATACGAAACGAGTTTGAGGCATTGGTCCCTCAAAAGCATCAACTAATAAGATAACTCCATCAGCCATTTTCAATACACGCTCTACTTCTCCACCGAAATCCGCGTGGCCAGGAGTATCGATAACGTTGATTTTAACATCTTTGTACATAACCGAAGCATTTTTAGAGAAGATTGTAATCCCTCTTTCACGCTCGATATCGTTGTTATCCATAATCAACTCTCCAGACTCTTGGTTTTCTCTAAAAACGTTTCCAGAGTGAAGAATTTTATCAACCAACGTCGTTTTACCGTGGTCAACGTGTGCGATAATCGCAATATTTCTAATGTTTTGCATCCTTGAAAATTATGGGTGCAAATTTACGATAAAATTATTTTTTATTACTATGTATTTGATTTTATTTAAACAAATCTAAAGTATATTTGGAAAAACGTAAATTTTGTGAATTGTTTTTAGAAAATCATTCCCTTTTTTAAAGATTGACTAATGTAAATTCAATTTTATAATCATATTTTAAAACTTAATAATGATTCTATTGTCATTTAGTACCAAATATTTAGTTATTATAACAGAATTTTCATTTTTTTTTTTGCAGAATTTTAATATTTACTATTATTGAATAGAATTATTGAATAGAATTATTAATTTCTAAATAGAAAATAACAAAAAATCCTTCAAATTATTGAAGGATTTTTTGTTATTTCTGTTGACTTAAAAGTTCTTTCGCTTTCTCCTCTTCTATTGTTTTCTGAAATTCAGAATTCTCCTCATCTGTTTCAGATAATTCTTCTCTTTCGTATTTACCTACTTCTACTTCAAAAGTATCAGCTGGTCCAGTAATTTTAATAGGAATACCTATTATCCCAAAAGGTGGTAAACCAAGACGCATACCAATATTCATATTACCATCTAATGTAACCTGCCCTTCTATTCTTGGTCTGAAACCAGCTACTTTAAACTTTGTTCGCTCAATCGTAAGTACATTATTATCAATCTTCGTCTTTACCTTAACATTTTTCAATTTAGCATCATGTAAAGCATCTGTCGAAGTCTTAGCTGCAACCGTATTAAATACTTTGAATCCCATAAATTGCACATCTTCAACCATTATATCTCCACCACCTTTTACGGTTTTTAAACGAGGAAACATATCAGCACCTAAATATCCTTCTAAATGATAATTCATCGACACTTTTCCATGCGCATTTTCTGCTGCACTTGCCAATTCTCTAAATAATGTAATTTCTTTATACGCACGCTGAATATCAAAATTATTAGCATCAATATCAAAAGAAAACTTAGCATTTCGACCATTGATTGGTCTATAAGTTCCATTCATATTAAATGTTGAACCTATCATATTAAACTGAGTTGTATTTAAGGATAAATTTCCTTTGTTAAGATTTAAATTTCCATTGAAATTATCTAAAACTAAATCATTAAATAATACTTTTTTGGCTTTACCATTAATATTTAATTCTACGTCTTTTGGCAACATTACAACTCCTTCATTCGAAGCTGATGAACTCGAAGTTTCATCACCACTGAAAAGCATAAAATCGTTAATATTAACTTTTGATGTTTTAAAGTTAATATTACCTTTTAATGTTTCGTTTTCCTTTAAAGCATAATTGATGTAATTTGAAACATTTCCATCAAAAATAAACTGATTTCGCTTATATCTTGCCTTAACATTCTCGAATGTCAACTGATTTCCATTAAACTTGAAATCTCCTGTATTAATTTTAAATTTACTTGGAAAATACTTTGTGTTAATTGTAATATTTTCCAATTTCACGAAACCTCTGTTTTGTAAATTATTTAGTGCAGCTCCGTTATTTCCCTTTAGACCAAGATTAGCTGTAATCATTCCATCAACATCCAAACCTTCTATCGGGAATAATTTATAAATATCTCCCAACTTAATTTGACCTTTTGAATGAACTCTATAATCTAAATTATTAAAGTTTTTCAAATCTGCATTAATGGTAAAAGGTTTACCTGCCAATGAAAACGAAATTGGTAAAATTTTAACTGACAAATCACTAAAAGAACCACGACCACTTTTCAGATGTGTTTCAATACTGATATTTTCTAATGGTAAATTTGGTAAATCTTCGAAACGTAAATACCCATTTTTCAAAACAAAAACTGATTTACTTACCGGAACTTTTTTACGATTTGGTTCGTATGTTCCTTTCGCTTTCATTTGTGCAAATAAATCACCACGTAAATCAATTCCAGTTAATGGATAAATTTTATAGATATCTTGTAAATGCATTTTAGCTTTAAAATCAGCATCGATTGGAAAATTCTTTAAATTCGAAATTTTCAATTTTCCTTCAATAAAATTATCTAACGCTTTTGCATCTATCTGATGAATTAAAACAGATGTATTTTCATAATTGCCATCTTTATTGGAAACTTCTAAATCAAAATTAATATGATCAATTGCAGCTGGCATTTCTGCCATTTTAAAATAACCATTATTTAGATTTGATTTCATGTAAAAAGTCGGAACTTTTATCAATGAATTTTTAGAATTTGTAACTATAGAACCTTTCCAATTCCCTTCTAATTCTAATACTCCTTTAGTATCTATTTGCTTAAAACCCGTTGCATTTTTTAAAGCTTCTAAATCTATATTCGACACAATTTCTCCTTCAGTAAACATTGATGCACCAGCCCAATACGTAAACTTAGATTTTGTTAATCCATTTAATAATTTAAAATCCAATTGATCAACTTTAACACGTAATTTATCCGGATTTAAAGCTGGCAAGTCAATACTTGAAGTAAGATTTAATCTTTCGATAGGAGTTTTTGATTGCTTATAATTTAAAGAACCATCTTCTATTTTTGCTTCAATATGTATATCTGGATTTTGATTCATTTCCGAATTCATAATTCCTTTCATCGTAAACAAAATTGAAGATACTCCCTTCATTTCAATATCTTTTGCCCATTCTTGATACGCTTCTGGAATAACTGCAGGAATCGTTTTTAAGTCATTCTTTTCTGAAGAAATATTTAAATCAAACACCTTATTTTCGTTAGGCATTTTTAATGAACCTTTTAAAGAAAAAGGAAATTGCCCTAACACTAGTTGATTATCCGTAAAATCAAATGAAAGTGTATTTAAATCGATTGTAGATTTAATTTTTCCTTTTAACGGAAGATTTTTTACATAAGTATCTTTATCTAATTTAAATAACGAATTCTTGATATCAGTATCGGCGTCTATCGTTATAATATTATCTTTTAAATCTAAAAATCCATCATAATTAAAACCTTTCAAATCCAATACAACTTTAGTCGATTGATCGTTATAAATAAAATTTGATTCATTGATTTTAATATCATTTAAAGACAATCCTACTCCTGATTCATTATCTTTTTCAACTTCTTCAGAAGGAAATATAATATCGTAATTATTACGACCTAAGCTATCTATCTTTAAATTAATATTTGCTTGATTAATATACAATTCATTAAAGATAATTTTATCAGCAAATAACGACTTTACATCAACTCCTAAAGCAATTTCTTTCGCATCAATTAAATTCTCATTCTTAAAAGGATTAGAAGCTTTTATCGAAGAATTTTCTAATGTAACTGTAAGTTTCGGGAAGTGTTTAAAAAAGGAAATATCTATATTCTCAAATTCGACTTCTGTTTTTACATAATTATTTGCAACTTCTTTGATACCTTCATTAATTGTACCCTTAAAAAAATAAGGTGATACATATAAACCCAAAGCTAAACTACTTAATGCAATTCCAGTTCCTTTTAGAACTTTATACATTTTTGAAATCGATTTTTTTTCCTTTTTCATAACCGTATAAACAAATTCTAAGCAATACTATCGATAGAAACATTGCTACAAATATTTTTTACTCAATTTTTTGAGCATAAAAAAAGCCAAACATTACTGTTTGGCTTATTGTGACCTGGCTGGGGCTCGAACCCAGGACCCCAACATTAAAAGTGTTGTGCTCTACCAACT
>NZ_RDOJ01000015.1 GCF_003687725.1 Faecalibacter macacae | reverse complement strand
ATTTTTTTCATTTTTAAAGTAATTTAGTTTTTAATTCTTTTGTTATAGTTTGCAACCTATAACATACTCCTTAACGTTAATTACTTCAATAATAATAATATGCAAATCAATAGAACTATTGTTGTCAAAATTTATATAAATCTTCAATTTTCATAAATATAGAACACTATACCACTGAATATAAACACATTAATAAATATTAACTTTATAAAAAAAATGAATATTTATACATTTTATTACAGTTGAAATATTTTAAGAAATAAAATAATATCTATAAACAGTAATGATTAACAATGGAATATGTTTTGTTATAAATAAAAGAAACTAAATCAACAACTATGAAAGAAAAATTACAATACCGATACAAATCTGTAAGTGTAGCACTTGAAGAATTAAAAGAGTTAGGATATACCATAGACTACAACTTAGAAAAAGAACGAATTCTGGTAAATCCAGATGTTTTTGATATTACGTATATCTATCGTTACGAAGGTGCAAGTAATCCTGATGATGAATCATCTGTTTATGGAATTGTAAACAAAGAAAATGGAGATAAAGGCGTTTATGTAGTTGGTAATTTAGCAACTTCTGATGATGTTGATCAATTCATTATCAATTTAGAAATAAAACGTAGAAATTCTTAATACGAAAATATATTAAATAAAAAAAGCTCGATGCATTTGCATCGAGCTTTTTAGTTTTATGATTAACCAATCGATTAGAATGGGTATTCGTAAATTTTTGATTCGTGGAAGTAAGGGTGACCTTTAGCTTCTAAGTTTAATTTAGAGATAGCATTCATTACTACGAAAGTAAATAAACCTGCTATTGCTACTAAAGAACCAATCTCCATAAATCCGAAGTTGTGGAACGGTCCAACAGCCGCTGGCATAATTTGGTTGTAGAAATCCCAGTAGTGACCTAAGATAATTACAAACCCCATAGCGAAAACGATGTTGAAACGACGCTTCATTGAAGAAGAGATTAAGATTAAGAATGGTGCAAATAAGTTTACAACTAACATGTAGAAGTAGTAAGGGTATTGCGCCATACGTTGCTCAAAGTATTGTACCTCTTCTGGAATGTTCGCGTACCATTGTAACATGAACTGACAGAACCATAAGTAAGACCATAATAATGAGAAACCGAACATGTATTTTGTTAAATCATGTAAGTGGTTGTCATTGAATAATGGTAAAGATCCTTTTCTCTTTAAGTAAATTGAGATGATTGCCATAATAGAAACCGCAGAAACTAAGTATGAAACCATTCCGTACCACATAAATAAAGATGAGAACCAGTGAGGGTCTAAAGACATCACGAAATCCCAAGCAAATGCTGCAGAGAATACTGCGAAAATCACAATATAAATTACAGATTTTGTATATAAAGAAGAGAATAAACCTCTATCTCCAGGATTTTCATCTAATTTACGAGTAGCATTTTTGATTACAGGAACCATTAATGATAATACTACTAAGTAGATTACACAACGAATTACCCAATATGGTGTAGTTAACCAAATCTGAGCTTTATTCGCCATAAAGATATCGTATTGTGGGCTTTCTGGATCTAATAACTCAGGAACCATCCAGTGAAATAAGTGATTCCAGTGCATTGCAGAACCTACTACGATAACCATTAATAATACAGATGCAACAGGTAAGAAAGATGCGATACCTTCCATAACACGTGTTACAACCATAGACCAACCTGCGTTAGCAACAAATTGAATACATAAGTAGAATAATGCAGATGCAGCAATTCCGAAAGCGAAATAAGCTGGTACATAAAAAGCAGCCCAAGGTCTGTTTTTTAATAAATTCTCTAAGTGAGACATGTGTGCATCATGATCCGTATTGAATGAAATATACGCATCAGAAACATAATCACCATAGAATTGTGTTGGATCTGCTTGAATTAATCCATTAATATATTCATGAGAATTTGCTACATCAGATTGATGTAAGAAAAATCCGATCCCGTAAAGTACAACCCCTACCACAACCATGATAAGAGAAGTCATTTTTAATTTTGGGGAAAATGTATATTGCATGATAAATTAACTTATTTGATTATTTTTCGTTAGTTGTTTGTTCAGTTGTTGTTTCAGCCTCAACTGCAGGAGCTTCTGCAGCTGGTGCAGCCTCTGCTCCACCATTTTTCAAACTCATAACGTATTCAGCAACTCTCCAACGATCAGCAGGTGTTAATTGAGATGCGTAAGAACCCATCGCGTTTTTACCGTACATAATTACGTGGTATACAGAACCTACAGTTATATCACGTTCACCGTATGTTGGTACTCCAGAGTAAGCTTTTGACTGAACAATAGAACCTTGTCCATCTCCAGCAGCTCCGTGACATACCGCACAGTTTTGCGCATATAACTTTTTACCCTTTTCTAAATCTTTTACTTTATCACCTTTTAATTGTGATGCAGTTATAGCTTTAGCTTGAGCATAACCTGCGTTATTGTTTTTATATGGCCAAGGAAGAATGTCACCTTCAGATCTTGCAACAGAACCTTCAACAGATTCTAAAGCAGACATGTTATAGTGTGCATTGAAAACTGGCACATCTGATGCAGTCTCTCTCTCTGGATACTCTGCATTTGCTTTTTGGTAAGGATCATACGCTGTAGCATAGTACATGTCTGGCATGTAAACGATACTTGGCGTACGTTTTTTATCCGAACAAGAAGTTACAAGAACTCCTGCTAAACCTATAAATAGTGCAATTTTTTTCATTATGCTTCTTCTTGTACTAAATTATTAACACTTTGACCATAGTCACCTTTTACAGTAACCTCTTCTGCTCCTGTTTCAATAAATACATTTTTGATTTTCTCTACATCAGTAGTGTGAATTTCAATCATGAATTTATCATCAGTTGTACGAGGATCTGGATTTTGTGGCGCTGCACCTGGATATAATTTATTACGGAATAAATAAGTCCAAGACATAAAGTGCGCTGCACAGAATACCGTTAACTCGAACATAATTGGAATAAACGCTGGCATGTTTTGACCCCAAGAGAAAGCTGGTTTCCCTCCGATGTCTTGCGCCCAATCGTGGTTCATGATAAACCAAGTCATAGTTGCTGCTAACGTTGTTCCAAATAAACCATAGAAGAAACCGATATCAGAAATACGAGTTTTCTTTAAACCTAAAGCTTTATCTAAATGGTGAACAGGAAATGGTGTATACACTTCATCAATTGTAATACCTTGCTTACGAATTGATTTTACTGCTTTCATTAAATCATCGTCGTCTCCGTAAAGACCGTATACGATTTTAGTGTTCGTGATGCTCATCTTCAGTATGATGTTTTTTGTAGCTTTCGCCAGATGATTTCAAAATAGTTTTTAATTCAGCTTGTGGTAATACTGGGAATGTACGTGCGTACAATAAGTATAATACAAAGAAGAATCCGTTTGTTCCTACGAAGATACCTACGTCAACGAACGTTGGCATAAACATAGTCCAGCTTGATGGTAAGTAGTCACGAGATAAGTTGATTACGATGATATCGAAACGCTCGAACCACATACCAACATTAACTACGATAGAAATGATGAAAGTCCAGAAGAAAGATCTTCTAATAGGACGAATCCATAATAAACCTGGGATTAATACGTTACATAAAATTAACGCCCAGAAAGCCCACCAATAAGGTCCTGTTGCAGCACCTGGAGAGAAGTATGTAAAATCTTCGTAACGAGATCCAGAGTACCATGCAATCCATAACTCAGTTAAGTAAGCTACAGCTACCATACCTCCAGTTACAACGATTACGATATTCATGTACTCGATGTGTTTACGAGTAATATATGCTTCGTAGTGGAATACTTTACGTAAAACTCCTAATAATGTTTGTACCATCGCGAATCCTGAGAAGATCGCACCTGCTACGAAGTAAGGAGGATATACAGTCGAGTGCCATCCTTTAATTACTGACGTTGCGAAGTCAAATGATACAATTGTGTGTACAGAGAATACTAACGGTGTACATAAACCAGCTAATACTAATGAGATTTCCTCAAAACGTTGCCAGTGTTTAGCTTTACCTCCCCAACCGAATGATAAGATTCCGTAGATTTTCTTAGCAAATGGTTTAGTTGCACGGTCACGAATTAATGCGAAATCAGGAATTAATCCAATGAACCAGAAAACTACTGATACAGAGAAATAAGTCGAGATCGCGAAAACGTCCCATAATAATGGCGAGTTAAAGTTTGGCCATAATGAACCGAATTGGTTAGGAATTGGGAAAACCCAGTACATTAACCATGGACGACCCATGTGGATTACAGGGAATAACGCTGCCTGTACAACGGCGAAGATAGTCATGGCTTCCGCAGAACGGTTTACCGACATTCTCCATTTTTGACGGAATAATAATAATACGGCTGAGATTAACGTACCTGCGTGTCCGATACCTACCCACCATACGAAGTTAGTGATATCCCATGCCCAGTTAATCGTTCTATTTAATCCCCATACACCGATACCTGTTCCTACTGTATATGCAATACACCCAATACCTAATAAGAATGCTACGAATGCAATCCCGAAAGCAGTCCACCAAAGTTTACCTGCTTTACTCTCAATCGGGCGTGCGATGTCATTAGAAATATCGTGGTAGGTTTTATGTCCTGTAATAAGGGGTTCTCTTACCTGTGATTCGTAATGTGACATATTTGTTTACCTTATGATTCTTTAATAAATTAATTATGCGTTCTCTTTTCTGTTTCTAACTTTAACTTGATAGATAACATTTGGTTTAGTTCCAATTTCTTCTAATAAAACATAAGAACGGTTATCCTTAGATAATTTTCTTACATCAGATTTTTCGTCATTGATATCACCAAACTTCATTGCTCCTGAACCACAAGCTGCCGCACAAGCTGCTGCATCTTTAAATTCATCATCAGAAACACGACGACCTTCTTTCTTAGCTTTTAAGATAGTAGCCTGAGTTTGTTGAATACAGAAAGAACATTTTTCCATTACCCCTCTAGTACGTACTACAACATCTGGATTTAATACCATACGTCCTAAGTCGTTGTTCATGTTGAAGTCAAACTTATCATTTAAGTTATAGTTGAACCAGTTGAAACGACGAACTTTGTAAGGACAGTTGTTAGCACAGTAACGAGTACCAACACAACGGTTATAAGCCATCATGTTTTGACCTTGACGACCGTGAGAAGTAGCAGCAACTGGACACACAGTCTCACAAGGAGCGTGGTTACAGTGTTGACACATCATTGGTTGGAAGATCACATCTGGATTTTCAGCTTCTGGCTTAATTAAACGAGTGTATTGTTGTGGCTCGTTGTCTGGATCTAATTCTAACGCTACTTTCTGAGTTAATTTTCCGTTTGGATCATTATAAGTTACATCAGAGTAGTAACGGTCAATTCTTAACCAGTACATATCACGAGAACGACGCATTTCATCTTTACCTACAACTGGTACGTTGTTTTCTGCTTGACAAGCAATAACACACGCTCCACATCCAGTACATGCATTCATGTCGATAGATAAGTTGAAGTGAGGTCCAGTTGAACGATCAAAAGAAGCCCAGATATCAACTTCACCTGTAGGAGTTGTTCCTCTCCAAGTTGGCATAACGTGAACTGGATTCCATTCTTGACGATCTGTATTGATGAAATCATTTAAAGAAACTTCACGAGCAATCTCGTAACGTCCCATTAAAGTTGGTTGTTGTTGCATGTTAGCAAATGGGTGTTTGTCTGTACGAGAAGATTTCTCAATCGTAACATTAGTAGCACCTACATTTCCTGCGTATAATTCGAATGCATTAACACCTACTCCATTCGCTACTTTACCAGCTTTAGTACGTCCGTAACCGAAAGCTAAACCTACAGTTCCTAACGCTTGACCTGGTTGGATGAATACAGGAACTTCTACAGTTTTTCCATTAACTGTTACATTAACGAACTCACCGTCAAATTGCATTCTTCCGTTTGTAACGTTGTAGTTATCTTGAATTTTGATTCCTAACTTCTCAGCATCCATTGGATTTACTGTTAAGTAGTTATCCCAAGAGTTTCTTGTGATTGGATCTGGTAACTCTTGTAACCAAGGGTTGTTAGCTTGTGTACCATCTCCTAAACCAGCTTTAGCATAGAATTGAATTTCCCAAGTTGATGGCTTAGCAGCAGCTAATTTAGCAGCAGCACCAGCAGCTACACCTGCATTACCTGCAAATGAAGTAGCTTCTTGAGATTCGTTATATCCATTGTATAAAGCTTTGTTGAAGTCAACTCCTAACTGAGGTAAGATAGCAGCTTCCCAGTTGTTCTTAACATATAAGAAGTATGGAGAAACTTTTTGTCTTGTAGCAGAAGCAGCAATTTGCATAATTGGATCATTTGCATCTACAACTTCTACAACTTCAGTTTGACCTGTCATCCATGCGATTAATGAATCTTGGAATTGACGAGAGTCAAATACACGACGGATTGTTGGTTGTTGTAATGAATAAACACCTGTTAAAGGGTTAAAATCATTCCAAGACTCTAATGCGTGTGTAACTGGAGCTACAACATCAGCTAAAGAAGCAGTTTCATCTAATTTTTCAGTCATTGCAACTTTTAAAGCAATTGCTTTGAAAGCAGCCTCAACGTCTTTAGACTTGTTGCTATTATAAACTGGGTTTACTTGGTAAGATAATAATACTCCTACTTGACCAGCTTTAGCTTCGTTGATGAATTGGTTGAAAGCAGCGTCATTAGATTCTTTTAATTTAACAGCTTTTGTAGAAACTGCAGAAGAAGCTAATAATTGGTTGATAGCGAAAGCTAATGTGTAAGCTTCTTTAGAACCATCAGCCATAACTACGGCTTTAGAACCTTTTGCTTTTAATTCTGCAACAATTGATTGAGCTTCTTTAGAAACAGATCCACCTTGTAATCCGTTATAAACTTCAGCTAATAATTTTTCAGTTGCAGTTGGTTGTAATGGAATACGAGTATCCGCATTAGCACCAGTTAAAGATAAAACAGATTCAACTTGGATGTGACGTAACATTGTAGCTCCTGGTTTACGAGCTTCTGCGTACGCACCTTCCATACCACCACCATTGTAATCAGCTAAGAAATCAGCGTTGAAAGCAACAACTAATTCTGAAGTTGATAAATCGTAGTAAGGTAATTCTCTTTTCCCGTAGAATTCTTGAGCTGCATCTAATCCGTTAGAATAAGAAACTGCATCGTAAACTACGTGTTGAACTGTTGGATATTTAGCAGCAAATTCAGCAATTAATTTCTTAGTAGAAGGAGAAGGTAATGAAGAAGTTAAGATAACTGCTTTTTTCCCTCCTAATGATGCTAATGCTTTAGTTACTTTAGCATCAACTTCTTTCCAAGAAGTTTGTTTGAATTTATCACCGCTATTTAATAAAGGTGTTTTAATTTTATCTGAATCGTATAATGATAATACAGATGCTTGAACACGTGCATTTGTAGAACCAAAATATTTTGCTCCTTTATTCGCATCGATACGAATTGGACGACCTTCTCTTGTACGTACTAATACGTTAGCGTAATCATACCCATCAAAAATTGATGATGCATAATATGTAGGAACCCCTGGATTAATATCCTCTGGTTTTACTACGTAAGGAACAGATTTTACGATTGGAGCTTCACAGGCTGCTAATGTAACAGCAGCTGTACTGAACCCTAAAATCTTCAAAAAGTCACGACGTGAAGTTTGGTTATTCTCCATGGCGTTATCATTCCCTAAGAAATTATCTACAGGAATCTCTTCTGCAAATTCATTGGTAGTTAACTTTTCATTTAAAGTAATGTCTGTTAACTCCTCAAAACTTTTCCAGTAATTTTTCTTCGAAGCCATTTATACTCCTCTCTTTTTTATATTAATAATGACATTTACCACACTCTAAACCTCCGATAGCATCTACTGTAACTTTAGTAGCATCACCGTATTGTTTTTTCAGTTTTTCGTGTAATTCTGCGTAATATTCTTTGTTATAACCGTTGTCCATGTCAACTTCTGTAGTTCTGTGACATTCAACACACCATCCCATAGTGAAATCGTTAGCCATTCTAACTTCATTCATTTCGTCTACACGTCCGTGACAAGCGAAACAAACTTGATCTCCACCTCCGATGTTTAATTCAGCAGCGTTTGGAATTGTTCCTTCTTTGATAGCTTTTAAGATAGCTTGCTCACCAGCAACAACGTGTTGTGCGTGGCTGAAGTATACGAAGTCTGGCATATTGTGGATACGTACCCACTCAATTGGCTTTTGAGTTCCTTCATACTTATTTGTTTCAGGATTCCATCCGATAGCTTTATACATTTTTTGGATTTCTCCTGTATAGAACTTCTTAACTTCATTTCCGTCAGCAAATTTACCTGAAGCTACTAATTCTTCTTCGAAGTATTCACCTTTGTATTCTTTGATTGACTTGTGACAGTTCATACATACGTTAGTAGAAGGAATTCCTGATACTTTACCGTATTTCGCAGAGCTGTGACAGTATTGACAATCGATACCTTGGATACCAGCGTGAACTTTGTGAGAGAAGTAGATTGGTTGTTCTGGTTCGTAACCTTTATCTACACCTACACCCATCATTCCCCAGTAAATGTTGAATAATCCTACGAATGCTAATACACCTACTGCTAATCCTGCAACTTTCTTATACTTCTCGAAAGTTTCTGAGAAAGATTTTGCTGTTTTAGCAACTGTTGGATCTAATTCGTTTGCTGCAGTAGCGTTTACTAATGCGTTTACACGTACTAAAATCCATAATAATAAAGCAGCTAATACAACAAAACCAACAGCAACGATACCTGTAGAAGCACCTCCACCGTTAGATTTAGCAGCATCTTTAGCAGCTTTGTCTGCAGCTTCTTTTTCAGCTTTAGCAGCATCATAAGCAGCTTTACCTCCATCTGGGTCAGCAGTATACGCTAATAAGTTATCAATATCACCATCTGAAAGACCTGGAAAGGCTAACATCTCTGTGTTATTGTACTCTGCGTAAATTTTGTTAGCATACGCATCTCCTGATTCACGTAATGCTTTGTTGTCTTTAATCCAAGCGTACAACCATTCCTTACCTAAACCTTGCTCGTCTTTTAGACGTTGCTCGATATTACGTAATTCTGGCCCGATCAATTTACCATCGACCTGGTGACATGCAGTACAATTTTGGTCGAATAATTCGTAACCTTTTCCTGCATCTTGTGCTTGAGTAAGGGAGAACGTGGCCATAAGAACCGCGGCACTCCATAAACGTATTCTCGTTAGAAATCTTGCCTTCATTTACTTAATTTCTCAATTCGTTGTTTACTTTTAATTAGTTTTTATTTGAACACTTAACTAAGAGCAAAAATACTTTCAATACTTAATAAAATCATAAAGAATGCATACTGAACTTTATCATTCAGCTTAATTTAAAACTGTTCTAAATTAATTGAGATAAATTATCCCTTCATAATTTCTATTGATGATTTGATCTTGCATTATTTATTTTACCTTATTTAATAATTCATATTCAATATTTCAGATACAGACTAAATGTGTTTAACATAATAAATAAGTTTTCTTCATGAACTCTTTTATTATTTAATGTAGACAAATCATTTTGGAATGATATTCGCTTAAATCAGTTTTATTCTTATTATTTTATTTTTTAAGTAGTAAAGTTCAAAGTATATTTGCTCAAATTAGTTCATTCATGAAAAATTTTATTACATTTTTTGTAATGTTGTTCTCAACAATTCTTTTTGCTCAAGAAAAAATTGACACTGTCGTTATTAATAATAACGGTACATTGAAAATAGAATTAGATCAAAGAATTAATCAAGTGATTACTGCAAAAGAAGACGCTTCGTGTCCAGTAGCAGTAAAAAAGGTTGTAGAAAAGAAAGAGTCTCCAAAAGCAACTGCAGCGGATCCTTGTGCTACACAAACACAAATTAATGGTTATAAAATTCAGATTTATTATTCTAAAAACAGAGCTGATGCACAAAAAGTAAAAAATGAATTTGATAATGCGAACCCACATCTTAGCTCTCAAGTTGCTTATTTTGCTCCAGACTACAGAGTTTTAGTTGGCGATTACTTTACAAAAGGATCTGCATCATCAGATATTAGAAAATTAAAATCAAAATATAATAGCTCATTTGCTATTCCATATAAAGTACTATGCCGTAGAGCAAAATAGTATCTTACTTAAATAAGAATAAAAGAGGAATTGTTACGCAACAATTCCTCTTTTATTATATCCCCTGCCTTCAATCTCTAACATATATAATAAATTTGAAGCATTCGAAATATCGTAAGCAGGATTTCCCATCACAAAAACACCTCTTTCTTCACTAGACAAACATTCAATTCCATATACTGTAGAAGAATCTTCTGGGCTTGACTCACCTTCATATCTAAAAATATAAATTATTTTAAAATCTTGTGGGTGATCTAAAATACGATTCTGTAATAGATTAAAATCTAGCTCGTATCCTTTTTCCTTTAATTGCTGCAACGCTTCGCTTGACGAAGCATATAAATATTGCTTACTTTCGAACATAATGTTTTGGTTTAGATTAACATGACCTAGAACGAATCAAAAGCAAAGCCCTAATTTGTTAAAAATCAATTATTAACAAAACTTTACAACTTAACTATTAAAACGACACTCCTTGTCCGAAATCAAAAATACTTTTGGAACAATATGTATGCTTTAATTGATTGTAATAATTTTTATGTGAGTTGTGAAAGGATATTTAATCCAACACTTTCTAACCAGGCTGTTGTAGTGCTATCTAACAACGACGGATGCGTCATTTCTCGTTCAGAAGAAGCTAAACAACTTGGCATTCCTATGGGCGCACCTTTTTTTCAATACAAATCACTTTTTCAGAAAAATAACGTAAAAATATTTTCAAGTAACTATGCTTTATATGCTGATATTAGCGAAAGAGTAATGAATATCTTGAATAAATACACGCCTGATATTGAAGTATATTCTATAGACGAATCTTTTTTAAAATTTAATGGTTATGATGATTTTTTCAACATCGAGAAAATTGCACATCAAATCAAACAAGAAATACTAAAAGGTGTTGGTGTACCAACTTGTGTTGGATTAGCACCAACGAAAGCTTTAGCAAAAATAGCCAATCGAATTGCAAAAAAATTTCCGAAGCAATTGAATGGCATTTATTCCATAGATTCTGAAGAAAAACGAATCAAAGCTTTAAAATGGATAGCTATAGAAGATGTTTGGGGAATTGGAAGACGATTAGCCGCAAGATTAAGATTTCTGAATATAAATAATGCTTATGATTTTACACAATTATCAGATCAATATATAAGAAAAGAATTTTCTGTGGTTGAGCTTCGATTAAAAAAGGAATTATTAGGAGAATCTGTTTTAAAATTAGAAGACATTAAAAACAAAAAAAATATTGCGACAACAAGATCTTTTGAACACGACGAAAATGATTTCGAATTCGTAAAAGAACGCGTCGTAACATTTGCATCAAGTTGTGCCGAAAAATTACGAAAACAAAATTCGAATGCTAATTTGATTTCTGTCTTCATTCAAACCAATCCACAAAAAGAAACATTGCAGTACAGAAGAAACGTTGTTTTAAAATTACCTTTTGCTAGCAATTCATCCATCACATTAGCAAAATACGCCATAAAAGGATTAGAGCAAATTTACAAAGAAGGATTTGCATATAAACGAGCTGGTGTTATCGTATCTGGAATTACAGATGCTAATCAAAAACAACTGAATCTTTTCAGTGATGAAGATTCAAGACATCAAGAATTGATGAAAACAATTGATGGACTTAACCGAAAAATTGGTGAAACAAAAATAAAATTAGGATCACAAGATTTAGAACGAACTTGGAAAATGAGACAAGAGCATTTGTCAAAAAATTACACCACGAATATTAATCAATTAATAGAAATAGATTTAAACTTAGCATAATGAAATTAACAGTCGCACAACCCGAATTTACACTTGGCTATGAAGTAACATTAATGGAAAATACGATTCAGGCAGGATTCCCCTCGCCTGCTGAAGATTTTAAAACAGATAAAATAAGTTTAGATGTTGCCTTGGTTAAAAATAAAGAAACCACTTTTTACGCCAGAGTAAAAGGAGATTCGATGATTGATGCTGATATGGATGAAGGAGATATTTTAATCATTGACAAAAGTTTAGAACCAACTAACGGTAAAATTGCAGTTTGTATGGTTGATGGCGAATTTACGGTTAAGAAAATAAAAGTAGACAAAGATTGTCTTTGGCTAATTCCATATAATAAAAGATTTAAACCTATTCGTATCACAGAAGACAATGATTTCTTAGTCTGGGGAATTGTCACCTATATTATTAAACAAGTATAAAAAAAGGAAGTTGTTTAACTTCCTTTTTTTATTGTAACCTAAATGGCATCGAAAATTTAACATCTACCGGAATTCCATTTTTAATTGCCGGTTGATAAATAATATCTTTATTGATTTCATCAAAAACTTCCAAAGCATAAGGTATCAACTCTTCCGCTCCTTGTCCTTTAATTTCTTTCAATTTACCTTCCTTACCAATTACATAAGTTATTTTAACTACACCTTTTGGTAATTTTGTATGATCGAATTTTGAATTAAATATTTCAATAAATTTATTATTCATCTGTGCAGAAAAGCAATTTACATTTTCCTGAACTGTAGGATACAAAACACAACCATCAAAAACAGGCATTACATCTGTTTCTTTAGGCAAATAAACAATTGGAGATTCTTCTTTTAATTCACTTGTATTCGTCTCTTGCGCGCAAGCAAAAAAAGAACATAAAATAAATAGTAGTGTTAAGTTTTTCATCTCGTATTATTTCGCAATTAAAGCTGTTCCATCAAAAGAAACACCTTCCCAACCATTCGCCATAAATTGTCGGATATTTTGATGATCTGTTCCTTCAGGCGTATCTAAAACTGATTGGTAATGTTCTGCAAATAATTTTAATGTATCTTCTACCGATAAATTTTCTAATTTTCCAAAAGCTAAAACTTTTGCACTTCCTTGATTTTGATCTGCTGCATTTTCTTGCGCTCCATTTTTAAAAGCTGTTGGTGTATGCGTATATTTAGATTCGATAAACGCGATTACATCATTAAAAATTGCTGAACCTTCAGCTAATTGGTTTAAAATTTCTTGAGCCATTGTATTTTTCTTTGAAACAAAAATAATAAAAAGCATCCGAATTAATTCCCACACCCCAGAAATACCTCATTGTTACTTCTGTTACATAACAAGCCAAGTTTTAATCTTATTTTTGTAAAAAATATAAATTGAATCCTGATAAATTATTAAACGAATCTTATTTCATCAAGAAAGGTCTTTTGCAAGAAATTAGAAAGGACATGCCTCCTTATGCAAAAGAATATTCAGGATTGATACTATGCACAAACGGAAATGTTGTTTTAAATATTGAAAACGAGTTAACTAATATTTCTAAAAATGATTTAATTGGAATCAAACCATTTATTTCAATCAAAGAAGTAGAAATTTCTCTTGACTGCGAAGTAATTATTATAGGAATCCACAACAATCTATCTCCTCAGATAACTGAAACAATAAAAACTTTTGAACCTTTACAGATTCTTAACCTAAACTATTTCTCTAAAATAACATTAACAGAAATACAGCTTGTTAATATATTAGACTCAATTCAGTTATTTACACAAAAAATAAACGAAAAAAATACGATTTTTAAACATCATAAAACAAATGCCGCATTTTCGATTCTATTGTATGAAATAATAGAATTATTTATATCCAACAAACATAATTTTGCAACAGAAATTAATCGTGCAAAAATCATTACATCAGATTTTATCATTTTACTTAATACAAATACAAATCAGAAAAAAGGTGTAGAATATTTTGCTGAAAAACTAAACATAACCCCTAAGCATTTAATTAGTTCAGTAAAAACAATTACAAAAGAAACTCCGCGTAAAATTATTGACAAAATGATTTTAAGTGAAGCTAAAAAAACACTTCAAAAAAACGAACTAACAATTCAAGAAATCGCAGATTTATTAGGCTTTTCGGACGCTTCTTCATTCACTAAATTCTTTAAAAGAAACCAAGGAGAAACACCAAAAAGTTACAAAAGAAAATCTAATCGTAAGGTTAATTAAAAACCATTTTAACCGATGTTTAAACTACTTAAAACAAAATTTTAGCCTTAATTTTGGCAATAATATTTTCCACAAACTATAAAACAATAATCATTTAAAAAAATCAACCTATATAAATGATTACAACCCCAAAACCTATTAACTAAAAAAAACATTTACACAATACATAACAGCTTATTTTTCAATAGGCCGCACTTTCATGCGTCTTATTGAAAAGTAAAACTGTCTACTATTTTAGTATAAAAATTAAGAAATATAAGGATGAAATTTACATTTTTAAGGTACGCTATTTATGCAGCTTTAACTTACGGATTAATGGAGTTAATGAGATATGACGGAATGACAACAACAGATGATGTGAAATTTGCTGAAAGTAGTTTAGTTGAACAAGCACAAAACATTTTTTTAATATTATCATTAATCTCACTTACGTTTACAAGAGGATATCAAGCAATAAAATATATACTAATATTAATTTTAGGATTGTTTTTTATTCGTGAACAAGACGCTTTCTTAGACAGTGCAATTGCAGAACATTCATGGAAATTCATTTGTATTATTTTTGCAAGTTTAGTGGGATATAAAATCTTTCAAATTAGAAAAACTATTGTTTCTGAAATTGAAGAATTTATTAAAACGTCATCATCAGGAATATTATTTTTAGGTTTTACAACTTTATTAATCTTCTCTAGAATGTTTGGACGTAAAAAATTCTGGAAAGTAGTTGAAGGAACTGAAGATTATACTCGAAATGTAAAAAATGCAGCGGAAGAATGTACCGAATTATTTGGGTATTTTTTAATACTAATTGGTATTATAGAATTTTACGTATATGTTTCTTCTAAAATTAGAGATAACAAAAATATTTCATTAGCGGAATAAAAAAAGCACCTCAAAATTGAGGTGCTTTCTTATTATAACTATTATTGAATACCAATATCAAATGGAGCCATAAAGCTAATTTCGTATTGATCAATTGGATTATTTTTTTCATCGATTAATTCGATACGAATCAATTCTTTATAAGACTCTAATTCTGCACGTGGAATTTTCACTTTAATAAATCCTTGCTTCAATTCGCCAGCATTAATATCGATTGTTTTATTACGATCTGAAATCAATTCAATTTCACTTTTAGGATGAGACAAAATCACAGCTTTTAATTTGTGCGGTTGATTAGTCTTATTCATCAAACTATATTGCAATGTATTGACAATAAATACTCCTTCTTCCCTATAATCACTTCCTGGAATTTGTAAAAACTTAGCTTCTACATCACTTCTATTCATCACAAATACAGATAAACCTGCAATCATAGCAATAAGTATCACAGAAAAAGAAACCATACGAAATGAAACTCTAAAAGGTGTACCCTCGCTAATATTTTCTTCTGAAGCGAAACGGATTAAACCTTTTGGTAAATTAATTTTATCCATCACTTCATCACACGCATCCATACAAGCTGTACAATTTACACACTCTAACTGTGATCCATTTCTAATATCAATTCCTGTAGGACAAACGGCAACACATTGTCCACAATCAATACAATCTCCTTTACCTGCAGCTTTACGATCTTCATTTTTACGGAATTTAGAACGTCCTTCACCTCTTTTAAAATCATATGAAACTTGCATAGAATTTTTATCAATTAAAACACCTTGCAAACGACCAT
This sequence comes from Faecalibacter macacae, assembly GCF_003687725.1. Classification (GTDB taxonomy): domain Bacteria; phylum Bacteroidota; class Bacteroidia; order Flavobacteriales; family Weeksellaceae; genus Empedobacter; species Empedobacter macacae. The sequence goes on along the minus strand of NZ_RDOJ01000015.1, from coordinate 55,735 downwards.
ATGGGCAAACTAACGTACACGCTTGTTCTCTAAACCATGCAAAAACAAAGAAGAATAACCAGCTAATAATAAACATCCCGATGAATTTGCCGATATGATCAGAAGGAGAATCTGTATACATCGATTTCAAAAAATCCATTCCAACGATATAGGCCATCAAAATATTAATTATAACAAAAGAAATCAAGTAATAAATAAACCACTTAGCTCCTTTTTTCATTATTTTTTCTTCGTCCCACTCTTGCTTATCTAAACGAATTTGTTTGTTACGATCTCCTTCAATTAAATATTCAATTTTACGAAATATAAACTCTAAAAATATTGTTTGAGGACAAAACCAACCACAGAAAATTCGACCATAAACCGTTGTAAATAAAATAACAAATACAACACAAATAATCATCCCGAAAGCCAACAAAAAGAAATCTGTTGTAAAGAATGGATATCCAAATAACACAAACTGCGTATTAAAAACATCAAATTTGAAAATTGGATTTCCGTTAGGTAAAGTTATAAACGGTAAAATAAAAAGTAAAGCTAAAAGTAAAATCGAAACAATCGAACGATAATTTGTATACTTACCCGCAGGCTTTTTTGCATAAACCCATTTTCTTGTTCCATTTTTCTCCATAGTAGCAACAGCATTACGAAAGGCTTCGTTTTCCTGTGCATAATCCCATGAAAAATGTTCTTCTTTTTTATTATTATTCATATGACATCTAATTGTACAACAAAATTAGATAGTCCATAAAGCACAATAATTGTGTTATTCGCTGATAATATGGTACTTTTTACTGATAATATTAGAAGCAAAAAAACAATAATATAAACAAATGAAAATCAATTATTTATTATTTTATTTTGAGTATAAATAAGTTCTAAATTGGGATGAAATTACAAATAATATTGTTTTCTGAATTGTTCTGGAGTAAGATGAGTGTCTTTTTTAAAGAATTTCACAAAATAGGACACATCTTGAAAATTTAATGCATAAGCCACCTCACTTACAGTGATATTTTTATTAACCAATAAGCGCTTAGCTTCTAAAATTACACGATTTCGAATTAATTCGCCAGCTGAAATTCCTATAACATCTTTACATAACGCATTTAGATGATTAGGTGTGATGTACAACATTTCGGCATATTCTTTCGGCAATCTCTTCTCTTTAAAAAATTGCTCGATCAAATCTTTAAAATTATGAATTAATACTGATTGATATTCATTTATAGAAGATTCTGCCGGATTAAAGAAACGATTTACATCAATAAATAATTGCAGAAGTAATGTAGCTATTTTTAGATTAGAAGTAGAATCATTTAAAGCATGTTCTTGCAAAATTTGTTCAAAAATTGAAACAACTTCAACTGATTGATCATTTGTAATCATCGTTACTTGATGCTGTAATTGCATACTTTTAAAAAACGAAAAATGATTTAGTATTCCAGAATGAATACCTAACCAATCAAAAAAATTCGCACTAAAATTAATTACATATCCATCGTATTTATTTTGAAATCGCCATTGATGAACTTGCCCCGGACGCATAAAATACATCATCCCAGATTGCACTGGAAAACTTTCAAAATCTATAATATGCTCACCGCTGCCTTCAGTAAAATAAACTAAGTGATAATAGTGATGATTATGCATTTGTTTTAGATGAGGATTACTATCTACATAACCCTTGAAACGATCAACAGAAAATAATTCGTTGATATTTTTATCCGTATTTAAATTACAAATATCAAATGTTGGAAATTCCTGTTTGTCATTCATTTCAATAGCTTTTAAACTTCTTGCTAAAGGTAAAAATTTGCATTAGAATATATGTTGAAATTTAGAAAATAAACATTGTTGAAGATTAAAATTATAAGTTTTTTCTCATTCTTATATTAGATGAACAAATATCTGAGAACGGTTTTTCAATAAAAGAAACTCTTTTCTTGAAGTACTTTTTATTATTTATAAATATTAATTTAACAAAAAAATTAACAATCTAATAAATCTATTCAAACACATAAATAACTATTTTTAAATAAATTAAACACTTTACATATGAAAGCACTTACATTAACTTTAAGTTTATTTATCGCACAATTTGCATTTGGACAACAAATTTACACTGGAGACCAAGTAGATCAACACGCTATTTACCCTAAAAACTGCGAGAAAGAAAAATCAGTAAAAGATTGTTTCTCTAAAAGTATATCGGTTGATTTAGGAGATTTAATGGGAGATGTAGCAGAACAATTTAAAGAAAAAAGCTACGTAACAAGAGTTAACTTTGTTATAAATGAAGATGGTTCTATTTCTGACATTAGATCATCAACTAATGATGAGTTTGGACAAAAAACTGCAAAAGTATTAGAAATGGTTTTTGCAAAAAATGAATTAAGTGATAAAAAAATTCAGCCAGCTGTATTAAACGGTAAAAACGTTAAAATGAGTTATTCATTACCTGTTAGATTACAAAATATGTAAAATATATAATTAAAAAAAGACCATTTTACAGATTGTAAATGGTCTTTTTTATTGTGATTAATCTATAATCTGATATTGTTTTAAAAGATAAATTGCATTCATCATTTTAGTCGTTCCTTTTCTTAATTTATAATCCGAAAAATAATTCTCGTCTACATTTTTTAATTCGAAACAATAGTTAATGATATGATTCGGATATTCATCTTCCATTTTTGTCAATTCTAAATCATGCGTTGCAATAAAACATGTTAAATTTGTTTTAGAGTTCATCAATTTTTCTAAGAATTTTTGCGAACCAATTAATTTATCTTCTGAATTTGTACCTTTCAAAATCTCATCTAAAATTATGTATTGAGGTTTACCTTCTTCTAAACGATCAATTAAAATTTTCAACTTATTAATCTCGTTTTTAAAGTACGAATCTCCAGAAGAAAGATTATCAACTGTACGGATGCTTGTATAAATATCCATCGGATAAAAAATCATCTTTTCAGCACTTACATTTGCTCCATTCATTGCTAAAACAAGATTTGTCCCAACAGTACGCAAAAATGTACTTTTACCAGCCATATTAGCTCCTGTTACAATTGCAATATTATTCTGACGATTGGATTCGAAATCATTTTTTACCGCAATTTCTTCACTTAATAACGGATGAAAAGCGTTTTTTAAACTTAATTCAAACGGTTGATTAGAAACAATTGGTTTTGAAAATGTATCGAATTTATCATTAAAAATAGCAAACGAAATATACGCTTCTAACACTGAAAGTTTAATGATCCAATCTTGATTATTCTTGATTGCCGTTCCAACTCTATTTTCTAACTGAATGGTGTGAAACAACTTCCAAAGCGTAAAACAATTCAATAAAAAACCTGCAATAGGAATTCCTAAAGCAGAAAAACCATCCATTGTAGATTTTATACCTTTTAATTGCTCTGAGGCTTTAACACCTTCGTTAAACAATCCATTTTTACACTCAATATTATGTTCTTCTTTAAAATCCTCATTTTCTACATGAATCAGTAAATCAATCAAATTATCCAACTGTTCTGCATTAATAAAAGCAAATGAAAGCGATTTATTGATCCGATTTTTGAAAATAAAATTGATAATAAATCCAACAGGAACAGCAATCACAATCCAAAAGAAAACAGCTTTTTTAGGAAAACCTAAAACTGCTAAATAAATAAAAGTAAGTAAATTAATTGCACCTAAACCAATTGGTAAAAAACGTAAACTTTGATTTTGAAACTGATGATTTAATTCACCAAAAATTTCAAAAGATTTTAGATTTGCTTTGCTTGAAAAAGTTAGAAACTTAACAATCCAATCTGGTTTATTTTTAATTTCCTCTAAAGCTGATTGACGTTTTAAGATATTTTCTTTTTCTAAAATAAGATGAGATAAGAAATGTTTTAACTGAACATTTCCGACGTATGATTGTGTTTTATTTAAACGATTAAATAAAGATTGACCTTCTAAAATATCTAAGTCTTTGTTGTAAACGTTAGCAAAATGTTCGTCGTTTATTGCAGCATATTCATCAATTCTGTCATCAGCTTTAATATCTTCTAAGACTAACAATGACTGAGAAATATGCGTGATTTTATTCGTAACATTTGTCGATTTCACTACAAAAATCATAAAGATCACAAATAAAATCCCTGTTGCTAAAAGCATTAAAATATTATCCTGAGAAACATAGAAATAGAATAAAATACATGTGGCAATAAATGCTGCTAAACGTATATTACTTAATAAATTTTTACGAGATTTTAAATTAGAAAATTCTTCTTTTAATTGGTTTTCTATCTGAATATAATTATCCATTTCATTCGTTTTAGTCGCGTAAATGTAAGCATTCTGAATCAAAAGAATAATTTATCATTACTCGATCTGAAATAGGATTTTGAAAATTAAAAAATTAGCTCTAATTTTAACTTGTATTTCGAATCACAGTTTTGTGATACCAACCGAGAGCAGTCTCCACGGTGGTCAAATAATACGGGATTACACTCCAAAATAAACGTAAGATTTCCCCTATTTTTCGAAATACAATAAACATTTTAAATATTTATTGTATGAGCCAGACACACATTGCATCATTAGTCTTTGACAGATTATCTGACGTAGAATTAATTGATTTTATCAATCAATTTATCCCTATTAAAAACGAACAAATTTTAGTGCAAATTGAAGATGAATTAAAAGAAAGAAAATTTAATTATCAACATCTAATCAATCATAAAAATGAGCTACAATTACAACAACCTTTGCGATTGATTGACGGAAACTTGTTCGAATTAAACATTCCGAAACCTCCGATGGTAGGAACTTTTTATAAAAACGTAAGACAATTAATCGATTTCTTACAAAATAGTCCATTTCTGAAAGGTAAAAATTTAGTTACGTTTGATTATATTTTAGATCAATTTTACGCAACGAAGAACGATGTACAAATCATCACAAACGATGATCTTGCAAAATTATCTAATGATAATGTTTTTATAGGTTTTAAAAACAGTTTACAAACATTTCCTAATAAAGAAATATTAGATCAAATTAGCCATTTAGACACGCTTATTTTGATTGACAAAGGGCCTTTTTATCGAGGAATAAAACAAGCTACGGTTTACAAAAACAATAAAATTGTAGACCAATGGCAACCTCTACCAATTAAAGATATTGATTAATTAACCTTGTCATTTTAGCTGCGCCTTTTTCACTTAAATGATCCGCATTCTGAAAATCATCACTTGTAAAAAAATTATTATGATCTAAATAGTTTAACCAAATTACATTTGAATATTTATCAGTTATATACTTAGTTGTTTTTCGCCAATGATCAAATTGCTCCATATCCAATTTCTGAACATATGCATCAGTAGTTGGCGAAGACACTAAGATGACTTGTACCTGATTTTTTTGGCACCAAGCGATGATATTTTCTAATGATTTTTGATTTTGAATGATGCGTTTTTGAGTTAAATTTTCATTCATATTTTTTGAATGAGAATTTGTTGCATGTATCGCACTTTCTTCCCAATCTAAATTCGTTTTTATATAGCGCTTGTTAATAAATCCTGTAGAATCTATTGTTATTTTACCGTTAAAAGATTTATTAAATCGTTTTAAATCAATTAAATTCTTATCTATAGATTGAAAAAAAATTTCAAATTGATTTTTTAGCTGAAACGTATGCGAAAATAATCCATAATAAATGTTATAATCCTTTATTTTATAATTAGAGACACCATCCTCCAAAGCCAAAACATAACTAAAATATGAAACCGGAATTATTACAGTTTTTAATTGTGGTAACTCATTTTTATAACGATTAAAGAGCTTTTCGTCTAAATCTAAAGTCTGTGAAGAATAAGCCAAATTAAAAGCTTTTTGATCTAATTCATTAGGATTGATACCTACAAAAGCATGTGAACTTCCTAAGATTAAAACCTGTATATTATCTCTGTTATTATTTAGAAAAAATTGCTTTGTATTAAAATCATTAGGAATGGCTCTTAAAAAATATTCAAAAGAAGTAATTAAAAATAAAAAACAGAATGAAATTCCTAAAACGACGATTAGTACTTTTTTCATTCTGTAAATTTATAGTGAAATAACAAAATTGTTACTTATTTCTTACGTAAATGTAAATTTCGTTGTCTTTATTTAAACACCTATAATCAATCATACTTTCAATACAATCTTTAGCCGAAGTTAAATCACCTTCGCCATTATAATTTTTATATTTACCACTTGCTAGTGAAGACACGTTATTTTTCAATACCTCATCAGTTAAAATTTTACGTTCACCAACTAAAGTATAGACATATTCCATACCAGACTCGTCTGTAAAGTTTCGTACACGATAAATCTCCGAAGTGTCATCAGGTTCAGTAATTACAAATAAATAATCTTTTTTAGGATCTTTTTCAAAAAATACTCTCTTCATAGCGTTTATTTTACACCTATTAAATTTAAATCATTCTGAATTAGTAAGCAAAAATTTAAAAGTTAATATTTCATTTTTTAGCTTTTTTATTAAACCAATATAAAGAAGAAACAATAGCTATAAATGCAAAAAATATCAATAATTTTTCACCTATTTTATTAGGCTTAACAAATTTTATTTCTGGATTAATATTTATTTTATTCTGATTAATTAACTTCAGTAAAGTTTCATCCTTTCTCTTCACTTTTTCAAGTCGATTTATACATATTGGATAATATTTCTGTAAATTTCCTTCATCTAATTTCAAACTGTAACTATCTGTCATATTACAATATAATTTTGCATTTAAAGAAACTGATGAATCTGCATTTTTTATTAATTCTTTTGCTTTAAATGAATAATTTAAAGATTCATTAAAATCACCTTTTACATTATATACATAAGCTAAATTATTGTATACAATAAATGTAGAAAATGCACTTTTTCCTTCATTAAACCTTAGGGATTGCTTAAAAACCGAAATAGCATGATTAATTCTATTTTCATCATTTTCTTTTAAGTTTCCTTCAACTACATGTTCTAAATATGTAATTGCTAAAAAATTATATGTTTTGGTTTTTGCAATCAAATAATCTTCTTTAGTTAGAATATCACTTAATTCATCTAAAATTCCAATGCTTTTTTGTAACGCATCACGACTAACATTTATATTTTTTTTGTTAAATGATAAACTCTTTTTTAGTAATAAAATTGACTCTACATATTTTTTTTCATCGCCTTTTAAATGCTCATTTACAAATTGAATTCTATTTAAAATAGGACTTTTGTAATCAGTATAAGAAATTGCATTAAATAAATCATAAAACTCACTTAACAATAATATATATGATAATTTACTATCAATATTTTTTCTAGCAATCTCTTTTACAAAAATCGAATAACACTTTTCCATTTGGCCTGTTAAAGTGTAATACTGTACCAGCAGCGCATTAAATTTATTGGAATAATAATCATTAGTAACACTTTTCTCTACCCCATGTAAAAGTTTTATTTCTAACTCTTTGTTAATTTTTAAATCTTCTAATAAAAAAGAAGCTTCCTTTAATTCAATATTTAATTGCTTATCATAAAAACGTTTTTCACTTTCAAATTTTGGAAAACCAAAACAAGAAAAAGAAAGGAAAAAAATGAGAATATTATAATTTTCTTCACTATCAAAATAGGCTAATTTGATTAGAAGATACAAAATTAATTTTGAAATTATAGTGTATAATATTAACATCAATTATTACAAATGACTTGATATATTAAATAAATAGAATCTTATCCATTAACTTCAAAAATAAATGTTTAACTATTTAATTATAAGCATTTAAAAACAATAATTATGTAATATTATTATAAAAAACTATTATGATTTTTATCAATTTTATATTTTTATTAGCGTATTTTTAACACTAATAAAATAAAAACAAAATTCTTTATCAAATAAAACACAACTATAAGTTAAATATCTATATTAGTTAAACACAAAAAAAGAAGATTATAATTATAACCTTCCATTACACAATTAACACTACAAAAAATTATGAAGAAACTTCTTATAGCATTAGCTGTACTTACTACGGTAGGTGCATCTAATGTTGATGCCCAATTTGCATCTGAATATGACGGAGGTCTTGTTGTAAAACTAAACCCAGAAGGAAATAAATACATACGTTTTCTATTATGGGGCCAAACTTGGTTTCAAGATTACGAAGGCACAAATGCAAATGATGGATTTTCCATTAAAAGAGCTAGAGTTTTAGCTTATTCACAAATTAATGATCGATTTATGATTTTGACTCATTTTGGAGCAAATGGTATATACGATAATAATTTACACCCAACTGGTAAAAGCACTGATGTATCTTTCTTTTTACACGAAATGTTTTTACAATATAAAGTCACAAATAATCTAGCTATCGGAACAGGAGTTCACAATTTTGGAGGTATTTCAAGAGGAAACGGCCAAGGCTCAATTAATATGCTAACATTAGATAATAATCGTGCTGATTGGAGCACTTTAGGTTTATCTGACCAATTTGCTAATCACTTAGGAATTTTTGCCAAAGGTCGTATTGGAAAATTAAATTACCGAATGGCTGTTAATGATGCTCTTACCAATACTTTAGACGGAAATGTTAATACAGCGATAGCTAACGGACAAGAAAAATACCTTGGAAAAGCAATTTTAGGAAAAGGTAAATATGTTGTTTCAGGATATTTTGATTATCAATTCTTAGATCAAGAATCGAATGCATTACCTTATAGAGTTGGAACTTATTTAGGAACTAAAAAAGTATTCAATGTCGGAGCTGGATTCTTTAATCATAATGATGCAATTGTAAGAAACGAAAACGACGTTTTAGTAAGTGATAATGTTTCGCATTTTGCTATAGATGCTTTTTATGATGCTCCTATCGGAGAAAGCTCTTCTATAACAGCATATGCAAAATTCCAAAAATCTAATATGGGTGAACATTACGTACAAGGAAATGTTGTTGGAGACGGAAATCAATTTTCTGGACATGTAGGTTATTTATTACCAAAAACTGTAAAAGAAGGCGAATCAAAATTCAGAAACAGAATTCAACCTTATGTTGGATATTCTTACCGCGATTTTAAAGGATTAACAGAAGCTGCTAACGAATTAAAAATTGGTGGAAACTGGTATATCGATGGACAAAATGCAAAAATATCAATCGAATATCAAAAATCTTTTGATCAACCAAGTCATTTAGACGATATGGTAACTATACAAGCAATGATATTATTATAATATGAATTAAAACAAAAATCAAAACACTAATAAACACAAAACACACAAATTTATGAGCGAAACTACTAACAAAAAAACAATCTGGAAAGTGATTGGAGCTTCCTCTATGGGAACGCTTATTGAATGGTATGATTTCTTTATCTTCGGAAGTTTAGCCGTTGTATTATCTACAAAATTTTTCCCTGCAGATAACCCAACAGCTGCATTTTTATCGACACTTGCAACTTTTGCTGCAGGATTTGTTGTTCGTCCTTTTGGAGCCTTATTTTTTGGCCGATTAGGAGATATTATTGGACGTAAGTACACGTTCATGGCAACATTAGTTCTTATGGGAGGAGCTACATTTTTAATAGGATGTATTCCATCATACGAAACTATCGGATTTATAGCTCCTTTTTTAGTTTTAATCTTAAGACTTTTACAAGGTTTAGCTCTTGGTGGTGAATATGGAGGTGCTGCTACCTATGTAGCTGAACATGCTCCTGACGGTGAAAGAGGATATTGGACTTCTTGGATCCAAACAACTGCAACTGTAGGTTTATTCGTTTCTTTATTGGTTATTTTATTAACTAAGTCTTTCTTAACTGAAGAACAATTTGATGAATGGGGATGGAGAATTCCATTTATATTATCAATTTTTATGGTTTATGTCTCTTACTTAATTCGTAAAAACATGGACGAATCGCCTGCATTCAAAAAAGCAAAAGACGAAGGAACAACTTCTACTAATCCATTAAAAGAATCTTTTGGTAACCGCTACAATATGAAGTTTGTTTTACTTGCCTTATTTGGTGCAGTTATGGGACAAGGTGTAGTTTGGTATACTGGTCAATTCTATTCAATGAGCTTCATGAAAACCGTTATGAATATTGAATCTGATCAAGTAGACACACTTTTAGGAATTGCATTACTACTAGGTACTCCATTTTTCGTTGTATTTGGATGGTTAAGTGATAAAGTTGGTAGAAAATGGGTTATGTTAATTGGTATGTTATTGGCATTATTATCTTATCGTACGATTTATGATAAAATGTATCAAACAACCAACATTGAAAACAAACAAGAAATTACTGAAAAAACAATTATAAAAGCTGAATATAAAGTTGATGGCAATAAAACAGATTCAATCTACACTGTTCAAAAATCTTTTGCAGACGGAACTGAATTCAAACAAGTAACAACAAGACATCTAGAAAATGGTACAGCTAAAATTGTTGACGGAAAAATTAGTGAAAACATTAAAAAAACTACCCACATTAACAGTAGTGATAAATGGACATTAGTAGGTTTAATCTGGATTCAGATTATTTTCATCACAATGGTTTATGGTCCAATTGCAGCATTCTTAGTTGAAATGTTCCCTGTAAAAATACGATATACATCGATGTCGTTACCTTACCACGTAGGAAATGGAATTTTCGGTGGTTTATTACCAGCAGTTTCTACATATTTGGTAACAAATGCTAAAAACGGTGGAAATCCAGAATTCTATTTAGAAGGACTTTGGTATCCTATCGGAATTGCTGCTGTATGTTTTATAATTGGTGCAATTTATATCAGTAACAAAGACAGAAATGTTAATTAAAATTAATTTGAATTATGGAAGGAATTAAAAAAATATTAGGAATAGTTTGGATTGCTTTAGCATTAGTAGTAGCCTACTTTTGTATTGTCATTTTTGGAATTCCAAAACTTACATCCGGATCGCAAGATGATCTTGTTTTCGGTATTATTATTTTATTTGTATTAACACCTATTATCGTTTTAGGATTAGCTCTTTTTGGGTATTACGCCCTAATAGGAGAATATAACGACGATAAGATGTAAAAAAATAAACTCAACATAAAAAGCTCTTAAATTCGATTTTAAGAGCTTTTTTATTTCAATTTAATTAAAAACTATTTTTTAATCCAAAACATTTGAAGATTAATTTAAAATACACAAACTTTGTATAAAAATTATCGCAATGGAAATGCAATCATTACAGGGAAAAACTGCCTTAATTACAGGAGCAGGAAAAGGATTAGGAAAAGCTATGGCGCTTGCTTTAGCAGCAGAAGGAACTAATTTATTATTAATTGGTAGAACTACTTCTGATTTAGAAAATGTAGTAATAGAAGCAAAACAAATCAATAACGAAATTACAGTAGCAATTTCTACTGCTGATGTTAGCGAATTGGCTCAAGTACAAAATTCTATAAAAGAATTAACGGTTAACAATGGTACAATTGATATTTTAATCAATAATGCTGGAATTTTAAGAGTAGGCGGAATTTTAGATTTACCTATTGAAGATTTCGAAAATTCGATTAAAACAAATGTATTAGGAACTTATTATATGATGCACGAAGTCTTACCATTTTTAACACAACAAACATCAAGCGATATCATTAATATTGCATCAACTGCAGGTCAAAAGGGTAATGCTAATTTAAGTGCTTATGGAGCTTCTAAAGCTGCAGTAATTAATATGAGTGAAGCTGTAATGCAAGAGTTTCGTAAAAAAGGAGTACGTGTAACTACAATTAATCCAAGTACAATTGCAACTGAGATGACTTTAAATGCAAAATTTACTGACGGAAACGAAGAACGTGTTTTACAACCACAAGATTTAGCATATTTAATTGTAAGTCATTTAAAACTTCCGCAACGTGCTTTTGTAAAAGATTTTGGTTTATGGTCTACAAACCCATAAAATGTATATCATATAAAAAGCCCTAAGATTAGGGCTTTTTTTTGTACATAAAAAAACGTTTACTTTTAAGATAAACGTCTTTTAAAAAAAATGCATAAAATATTAAACTAAAAGAAAATTTGTATAGTAGTATATGGGATAATAATTTCAAATTCTATATCAATTTTTAGGTTTAAAAAGAAACATGGTAGCTTAACTAAAAAGCTACCATGTTTACTAACCTAACTAACTTAAAACAATTTATTTCATGTCAAGACTAATGGTAATATATAACATTAGTAAATTAGCGTCTTGACATTACCTATAAATATGTCGTAATCCTTGAGGTAAAAGTATAGTAGATTTTATAGTAACACAAGTTATTGTAGTCAAGCAACGTCATATGCTACATCTTTTGACGTAAAGAAATATAAATTTTCTTATTTTTATAAACATTAACACTTGTATTTCAATTATATAAACAAAATATAAATATTTAATTAATTATTGAAAATTAAAATTAATTAAATATTTATTTTCCTTTATTTAAAAAAAACTATTCTTGTTTTAATGCTTTTTCACTTAAATTTTTAATAAAATCCTTAGGCCGTATACTTGTTGTATCTAAAAATGCATCTGAAAATTTCTGTCTTGAATTAAATCCACACTCTTCCGCAAGCCCATCCATTGTTAGATTTAAATACTTTTTATCACTTACTAACATTTTGATAATGTAATTTATCCTAAGATCATTTAAATATTTTCTAAAATTTTTATGCTTATACGTATTAATAAATTTAGATAAACTTGATCTATTAGTATTTAAATTTTTAGCTAATGAATCTAATGATACATCAGAGTTGATAAAATCTATATTATCTTCAAAAATCCTAATCTTTTCCTCAAGTTCTTGAAATAAAAATTTATCTGAATCCGATATCGTTTCTACCTTTGCTACCACTATATCTTCAGTACTATCTTGACTTAATTTATCTAAATATTCTTCAACTTTAATATTTAATAATTCATTTTTCTTTTTCAATTTTTTATAAACTAGAAAAGAAGTAGTGGCAATTATGATAATTATAATTAATAAGATGACTTTTTGATTGTTAAGAAATTTGACCTCTTTCTCTAATTGATTTTTTTCTAAAGTCAAATTACTTTTTATATAATCATTAAAATAATGTTGAGAAACATCTTGATTAACGACATAATTAACACTATCAAATTCAATTAAAGTATTAATCACTTCTACTTGGCTCTCTTTATCCCCTTGTTCCTTATAGTAATTGTTAAGTTTTAAAAAATTATCACGTAAAACAATATCTGTAATTCCCGTTTTTTGGTATAAAGCCTTAACTTTTTTGTAATACTGTATGGCTTTTAATTGATCCCCCTTATTATAATAATTTTCACCTAAGTAATACAAAACAAACATTTCCCAATAAACATCTTTATTATTTATTATAGTTTGAAGTGAGTTATTTAATAAGTCTATTGATAGATCATAATTACCCTTATAAAATTGAATTATTCCTTTATTTTTTAAAGCGTAATCTGTATCAATTTTATCATTAGAACCTTTTAAATGTTCTAGATTATATTTTTCAGCACTAATGATATCTTTATTTAAAATATTCAAGACCGTTAATCGACCTAACACTGCAGCCAAAGCTTTTTTATTGTCTTCAACTTCTGGGTTAGCCTTAAAATAATTATAACATTCTAATAAAATTATTTTAGCCTCTTCTATATTTCCTATTTGTTGATTAGCTAAAGCTAAACCATATTGAATTGTATGATATTGTGAACTATTTATCTTAGAATTTAAATATTGAGAAGATTTTAAATAATTTTCTAAAGAAGATTTATATTTCTTTTGACCATATAAAAACGTTGCTTTTTCTAAATAAGCTTTCGAAATTAATTCAGAATCATTTGTTGCAATGGCAAGATTTATTGCTTTATCTAATCTATCTACAATAACATCATATGATAAATCAATTCTATCATTCATTAATTCTTTGATAGATTCATTTTTAATATTTGTTTGAGCAAAAGTATATATACTAACAAAAAACAAGTGAAAGATTATTTTAAACTTCATTTTTAATTACTTACAATCAATTAAATATATTTTTTTGTCATATAATATAAAATATGACTACATTTATTTCCAAATATAAACTACAATATATAGTTTTGAAAAAAAAACACATGAATATTAAAGGAATTTCTACAAAATTATCAGCTGCAACTGTAATAGCTTTATTATTATTTTCTTGCGCAAATGATGATGATAGCAAAGAATACAACTCTGCTTATCCAAAAATTGAATCTAAAAATACTAATGATACGATTATTAAATTGAATGATAATCCTGATGTTAGAACTTTTAACAAAGAAAAAGATAGACCACAACATTGTCAGGGATGGAATTGCGTTCAATTTGATTAAAAATATCACATAAATAATTTTCAAAAAACGGAAAATCTTAAGATTTTCTGTTTTTTTTTATTTCAATTTTTACTAATTTATAAAATTACGAAACATGAAATAAAATCCTATTGAGTTCAATTTTAAAAATGACAATTAATTTAATTATTATAAATAGTCTTTTAAAAGAAAACTAAAATATCTTGTTTAAAACTCTTATTTTTCTCTATTATGGGTAATCTTACATTTAAGTGGATACAATGTATTCTTATTTATCCTCAACACATAAAAAGTCAAAGAAATAATTGTTTTTAGTTATAATAATTTTACAGCTAAAAATATGCACACTTTTTTTGAGGTAAATTCCCCTTTTTGTAAGCCTTTTATTTAGTTATTAAACAATCTTTTTCCGTGATTGCTCAACTAATTATGGAAGTGGTAACAACGCATATACTACTGTATAACAACAATATAACAAAAGTTATAAACACTAAAAAAGCCTTTACATTTCTGTAAAGGCTTTTAATTTGTGGTCCCACTTGGAGTTAACTTTGTTTATATCAATTTTTAATGTAGTTTTACTACCTAAACATCAGTTAGTTAGGTATTTAAATTAATTTGTTTTAATAATTTTTAACTCATTTTAATTTCAAAATCACCCCCTTTCTGACCCCCTAATTAAAATTTGTTATAATGAAATATCATTTTGAATTAAGAAAGGATAAAATCACAAAAGATGGACTTATTCCTATTAGACTAGTTGTTACACATGGAAAAATAAGAATTCGAAAAAATATCAATGCTAAAACCACTGTTGTTGATTGGAATAGAGAAAATCAGTTGATTAATAATTACAAAAAGTGTCCATTTTACGATTACTATATTTCTTGTAATAAGGAGATTACCAATATCACAGAGAAAGTAGATTATATTTTTAAATTTTTTGAATACAATGAAATTGTTTTTTCTGAACAAATTTTTAATGAGAGATTTGATGAAGATAATACTAAAATTTCAATTGATTTTTTTGAAGCCTTTCAAGAATTTATGGATGTATCAAAATCAACTAAATCAGAAGGAACAATAAAAAAATATAAAACAGTCCGAAATTTCTTAAATGACTTTAAATCTTTTACAAAATATCCTTTACGTTTTGATACAATTAACACCAAATTTGAGGAAGTATTTATGCTTTATTGTTTTGATGAACGTGAAACATTAAATAACTATTATGGCAAATTAATTTCTATCATAAAAACTTTCATGCAATGGAGTTTTGATCGTCAGTATCATAATTGTTATGAATTTAAGAGATTAAAAAGAGTTGAAGATGAAGTAGAAGTAATTTACTTAAATATAGATGAATTAATGGAATTGTATAATCATAAATTTGACAATAAATCGAAGGAAAGAGCAAGAGATTTCTTTTGCTTCGCTAGCTTCACTGGGCTACGCCACTCAGATGTTTACAATTTAGGTAATGCAAATATATATGAAGATCACATTAATTTATCATTAATCAAAACTAAAACAAACGATCATATTGTCCCATTAAATGATTTTGCAAATGAAATTTTAAATAAATATAAGGATACTATCTATTATCCAATTCCTAAAATTTATTCACAAAAACTGAATAAAAAAATTCAAGAATGTTGTGAAGATCTAGAATGGTTTGATGATGTTAATATTGTTCGTTACATAGGAACAAAACGAATTGATAAAAAGTTTAAAAAATATTTATTAATCACTTCTCATGTCGCTCGTAAAACTTTCATAACAAACAGTTTAATCCTTGGAATGAATGAACGAGTACTAAGAAACATCACAAATAGTAAAGATGAAAAATCATTCAGACGTTATGTAAAAATAGAAGAAGTACATAAGCAAAGAGAAATGAACATTTGGAATAATATAAAATGAGAACTTTTAATTTAATAAACAACGTTGATCAAATTTTGGGTGTTTTAAAACTTGATCTAAATCTTCAAAATATTCATGATATATCATTAGAGATGATTGAAAAATTAGATTATTTTGAGCTATTAGAACTTTTTCCTGCTTTTTATATAAATGAGAATTTCAAAAAAATCATCCATCTAATTGATTCTGAAGGTTACTATAATATTATTGATAATTCATTAGAAAAGATCAAAGAAACTGAAAAAAGTTTGTCAATAGTTCACTTTATAGCTTATTTAATTGGTCTAAAATTTAAGGCAATTTCTTTTGAATGTCATCCACCATTATTTGATGATTTTATAGAAATTATTGACAACAAGATAATTAAACACAAAGCAAAACTAAATACTGAGCTGAATGATAATTTTTCAATTAAAGATTCTTTTGGATTGTTTTTTATTCATGACAAGGAAGTTGCTTTAAACATTTTTACAAAATTCGTAATTAGTAAATTAAAAAAATATGATTTTGACACTCTTGCAATAGAGCTAATAATGAGTAAAGATGTAATTTTTCATAAAATTGGTATTAATCATATTCCAAATTTTGATCATTCAAATTATAAAGATGTTTCACTCTTAAAAAATGACGATCAATTATTCATTGAAAAACACGAATTATCTAAAATATTACGTGAAAAAGAATATTTTAATGCTGATTATCCTTTATCAGAATACACTGAAAAAGATTTACTAAATACAAACACACATTTTTCAAATTTCAATTCATTTCAAAACGAATTTATAGAGTTTTTAAATAGAGAAATTGGTAATCGAGCTTATTATAATAAGATAAATATAGGAGAAATATTCATAGATAATATTTGTAATAAGATTCCAAAATATGATATATATAGTTTAATTCATGCAAAATATATTTTATTAATCGATATAATAAACCATGATAAATTAAAGAATCGTTTCATAGCATTTTTTATTTATCAATACGAAGTAGATAACCTAACGGGCATTACGAATATTTTGCCTGCATTACTTTCAAAATATTTTGATATTGAAAATTTAAACAAAAATACAATCGAATCATATTTTAAAAGGCCATCAAAGAGACCAATTAGCTTAATAAAAGAGATTGAATATTTTTATAAATATTATCAAAACCTTGATAAACAGAGCTAGTGTACACTAGTGTAATTTTAAAAAAATAATTTCTTGTAATCTTTGCTTCAGTTAAAAACAATTAAAAATTATAAAAATGAGCAAAAGATTTGTAGATCGTGGTGTTGAGAACTACATCACTCGTAAAGTAGTTAGAGATTCAGATAAAGTTATTGAAAAAATGAATTATCCAATCAAGGAGGATCGACTTAAACAAAAAGAAGTAGCTGAAATGTTTGACACCACTGTTCAAACCATTATTAATTGGCGCAAAGCAGGAAAAATTCCATTTTATAAAATCGGGCGAAACATTATTTATTCTAGAAGCCAATTAATTCAAATTGCATCTAAAAATCAAGAATTAGTAAAAGCATAAAAAAAGTGTTTATTCCCCAATAAACACTTCAAATATTATTAACAAAGTTTTCGCCTTGTCTTATCATAATCCTAGGTCAAAGATAAGGCAAAAACTTATAATCACAACTATTTATGAGTCAAAATTATAAGTCGAAATCTATTTTCGACCAGCTAGAGTATTATCTAAACTCTAAATACGAAATTAGATTTAACAGCATCAAATTAGTGTACGAATGTTCAGAAATAAGCAATTCTAATTTCACTGAACTTAATATCGAACGATTATACGTTGAACTAGAACGAAACGACATCAAAATATCTTTCGATAAGCTTTTAATCTATTTAAAAGCCTTTAGCACGCATTACAATCCTATTAAAAATTACTATCATAATCTTTTACCCAAATGGGATGGAAATGATTACATAGGAAGTTTAACGGCTAAAATTAAAATAAACGATCATCAAGAATACTTTAATATCCAATTTAAAAAATTTTTGGTCAGAACAATTCTATGTGCTTGTGAAAAGAAAATAGTAAATAAAAATGCAATCATTTTTTACAGTCCGAAACAAAATATCGGCAAAAGTACTTTCATTCGATATTTATGCCCCTCAATACTTGAAGATTATATTTCCGAAAATATTAGCAATGATAAAGATTCTATCATCAAGATTGCTAAAAACTTAATAATCAACTTGGATGAAATGCAAAACTTTATGTCTAAAGACCTTGAATTTATTAAATCATTAATTTCTAAAGAGAATATCAACGAGAGAATGCCTTATGGTAGAAAAGCAGAACGTATAGATCGAATTGCATCTTTCCTTGGTTCAACTAATCAAACTGGAATTTTAAAGGATAATAGTAATGTAAGATGGCTAGTATTTGAAGTTGATCATTTTGATTTCTCCTACACTACAATCGATATTAATAAAGTTTGGTCACAAGCTTATCATTTAGCTTATCACGGTAACACGTTTAATCCATTTTTAACTCCTGAAGAACTGAAGTACAATGATTCAAAAAATAGCAAGTTTAGATCATTTACTCGTGAAGAAGAAGAAATTATTGCATTTGTAGAACATAGTGAAAACGAAGAGGATTTTATGACTGTAACTGAACTTTGTTTTGAGTTAAAAAAAGTATTTGTAAATAAGAATCCTATTGTCTTAGGAAGACTACTATACAATATAGGTTATAAAACAACAAGAATCGGAGAAGAGCGTACAAAGAAATACAAAATAAAACTATCAGAATATTACTATAAATATTTTAGGAATTAAAAAACATCCCGTTCATCCCGTTCATCTTATTCAAACCTTCTATTTATGCACCTTTTTTCTGGATAAGATAAGCAATTTATCCTATTCAATCCTATTCAGAATTGTATTTTATGAAAAGGATGAATAAGATTGGATTGGATAGTTTTTTATACTCAATCCCTCTAATAGAAAGGAATGAATATGATGAATAAGATTATTAATAACTTAAATTAGCAGAAAAATGAATCTAAATGATATAAACAGCCTTGATTTTGTTCAATTGTTAATTAAACAATTTGAATTAAATCCAATACAAAAATCAGAAAAATCAATATGGGTTAAATCACCTTTTAGAACAAATGAAACCACTCCATCATTTCACATTTCTAGAATGTATAAATACGATATCTGGTTCGATCATGGAAATGGATTGGGTGGTAAAATCGTAGATTTTTATTTGTATTACTTAGAAACCGATTTAAAGGGTGTTTTAAATTATTTCAACGATAATTCTTTTTCTTTTCAACAGCAAAAAAATAATTTTTCAATAAATAAAACTGAATCAAAAACTGAATATGAAATTATAGAATTGAAAGAAATCACTTCATTTCCTTTAATTCAATACTTAAAAAATAGAAAACTGTCTTCGGAAATTGTAAAGAGATATTGTAAAGAGATTCATTACAAACTAAACCAGAAAACATATTACGCCATCGCATTTCCAAATATTCAAAATGGATTTGAAATTAGAAATAAATATGTAAAAATGTGCTTAGTTAAAAAAGATATTTCATTGATAAAAAATAATCAAAACCAATTAAGAATATTTGAAAGTTGGAGTGATTTTTTAAGTTATATTATTCTATGTCCAAATGAGGAATTTCAATCAGATTATTTAATTCTGAATTCAATTTCTTTACTTAGAAAAAATATAAAACTAATTAATTGTTACGAAAAAATTGAAACATATTTAGATCACGATGACGCTGGAAGATCTGCAACAATTTTCTTAAAAACTGAATTAAATAATAAAATAAATGATAGATCATTTTTTTATAAAGGTTACAAGGATATTAATGAATTTCTATTTCAAATTAGAAAATAAAATGAGTAAATTATTAAAATTAAAGAAATCTTAAAATATTAAGCGATAATTGTTAAAGAAAATGGTCTAGATGCAAGATGTGATTTTGTACGTACAAACCTCAAAACACTATTTTGCTTTTTTTACAAAAAAGGATCTTAACGGAACTTAAATTTTCAAATAATTAATTTAAAATCGTGTTAGAAAGAATCTTTAAAATTTAATTTAGAATAGGTAATTTCTTCTTTAATTTTTAAAACTTCACCTAGAATAAATTGATGAATAAGTAAAGGTTTTAAAATTGATGGAAGATTAAAATCTTTCATTAAATGAATTTGATTTTTGTTTTTCTCAATAGCTTCTACAACTCTATTTCTAAAATGTGTATTTATTTTTTTAGGATCAGAATATTTGTATTTATTCATATTAAAATGAGTTGAATTTATACTATAGTAGCAAATATTCAATGTCTTTGAAATAGAAAAATCATCTCTTAAATCGTCAATAAATAAATCAATTGTGAAATCAAAAATTTTATCATCCAAATACATTTCCGACAGACTTTTTATATATGATTTAATTAAATAATCATAAACTTCTTTCCAAAGAAAATCACATTCCAAACTTGTATATTTTTTTTGATTTAAATAAAAGCTTAAATTTTTAAGTGAACTGATTTCATTAGCATCTGGAATTCTAATATTCAAATTCCAATCTGTTAATTCAAAATTCATTGTTTCTAATCCCTTTTTAAAATCTTCAAATGTTTCAGTATTCGGTTTAATATTTTTGACAGGAATAATTATTTTTCTAGCTATAAAAGCTAAAATCTTTTCTTTTAGATCTCCTTCGATATTAAGATTTCCTGAAGGATAAACATTTTTTTCCAATTTAGACTTTTTATAGAAACTTAAATATTCATCATTCACAGCATATAATCGAATAATCAATTGTAGATAAACGAGATCTAAAACAGATAAACTGTTTATATCATAAGATCCACTGTAATTTTGTTCATAATATTTATTCCACTTTTCTATGAAAGCCAATTTATTTAAAAGAACATCTTGATTTCTTTTCTCAACACATCTGCTACACTTACAGTTTTTATCATTCGTATGATTACAGTTTATACAGTAAAATAATTCCATTTTACGATTATTTTTCCTTGGGATTTTCTTGAATATATAAGCATTACAATATTCACATTTTGACGTAGTACATTGATATGGTATATGCGAATATATACTTGAATTAATGAAAATTGGATAATATTGACTAGAGATATCCCAAGCAGAAGCTTCCGACTTATATAATTCAATGAATTTTAGTATTTCTTCTTCTGATTGATCAATTAAAAAAGACTTTGCATCTTTAAAATAGAAGGTATCGTATTTAACACACATACTTATGAATCTCGATCAAATATATTCTTATTTCTCCCTTTTAAATCTCACTTAATAGACTTTAATCGAAAAGCCAATGGTTTTATTTAAAAACTATTTTTGACCGATTAATTAGCTTTAAAAAGCTTTATTTTCTTTTCATTAGCTTATATCGAAATGAGATAGGAAGTCAAAAGTTATTGATCTAGTTTGTTTTGAATTAAAAATTTAGAAAATGCCATTTAGAAGTAAAAAAGTTGGCGTGAAACTAAAATCAATCCGTTCAAGAGGTACTCGGATACCTTAAACCCAGAAAGACTCAGCCCACGCCAATATATGGCATAGGCGTAAGTCTATCGAAATTTTGGGTTTATAAGAAGATTCCGAGTTTTCTTGAACCAAATAACGATAGCTTACGCGTACGTAATTACTATTTAATTGATGTAAATATAGAAAATGATTACTAAATTTATCCTATTAATTGCACACATAATCATGAAAATTCAAATCCTTAGCGATCTACATTTAGAATTTGGAAGCACTTCTCTTTCTTTTGAAAATGCAGACTTAATTATTTTAGCTGGTGATACTCATCTAGGTATCAAAGGAATTGAATGGTGTAAAAAATATATTCCAAATAAAAAGATTATTTATCTACTTGGAAATCATGAATATTATAAAGGATCCTATCCTAAAACATTATTAAAAATAAAAGAAGCTACATTAGGTACTAATATTACAGTTTTAGAAAATGATTTTATTGATATAGAAGGAATTCGTTTTCATGGATGCACATTATGGACTGATTTTTCAATATTTGGAGATCCAATGAAATATGGTATGATTTGTCAAAGTCAAATGAATGATTACAAATATATTAAACGTGATCCTTCTTATTCAAAAATGCGAACGATTGATATTTACCGAATTCATAATAAATCTATTACATGGCTTGAACAAAGTTTAAAGGATTCCGTAGGCTTAAAAAATATTGTTATTACACATCATGCGCCAAGTATTAAATCTGTACCTGAAGAGTATAAAAATATTTCTGTAACAGCAGCTTATGCTTCAAATTTGGAAAATTTTATTTTAGAACATCAACCTATGTATTGGATGCATGGGCACATTCATACACCTTGTAGATATAAAATTGGTGAAACAGAGGTCATCTGCAATCCTCATGGATATATTGATGAAAAAGACAATGGATTTATAAAAGAGTTGATTATTGAAGTGTAAAATTAGATAGAATCACTTCAATATTGTTTATTATAATGCACAATATATACAATTATCTTAATTTTGTTTAATATAACTTACATTTATGTTTGATTTTATTACAATTAAAGATGTAAAAAATAATATTGGAGAATGGTGTAAGAAAATGCGCAAGTCCGAAAAATTAACGCAAGAACAATTAGCAATTGAACTTGGACTTTCTCGTTACACAATTGTTAATCTTGAAAATGGAGAAAATCCAACACTAGATACACTTTTAAAAGTTTTACAATATTTTGATAAAATGAATACTCTAAATCAATTCGTATCAAATAAAATTAAAGATTTAGATATTAGTAAATCAATGTATTGATTATGATAAAAATCAAATTATTTTAGATAGTTCTGTTTCTAACTTAAAATTTCAAAAAAAAGTGATTGATAAAATCGAATCTGAGTTTTTAAAGTTTTAATATAAAATACCTACTAAACATAATTAATATTATAGTCCACTACCCTAACTTATAAATCACTGATTTTCTGCTAATGCCGTTTTGAATAAATAAATTTTAAAATTCTTCACCTTTCAAGCCCTCTATTTTAGCTGAAAGCTGGTTATTCAGAATGGACAATTTTTTTAATTTAAATAAATTTATCAGGGAGACATTATTTGACGTCTAACTTTGTATTTTTGCAACCAGAATATTTTTTAAGATGAAACAGATTAAAGTAGTTGAATTATTTGCCGGTGTAGGTGGTTTTAGATTAGGCCTTGAAGGTTGGAATAACAAATCTTGTTGTTCAAATTATTCAGAGGAATTTAAAACACCATTTAAAGTTGTATGGAGTAACCAATGGGAACCATCAACTAAAATTCAACACGCTTCTATGGTATATGAAAATCGTTGGGGAAGTGAAAATCATAGTAACGAAAACATCGAAGAAGTAGTAAAAGATTGTTCAGTAATTCCTAACCACGATATGTTGGTTGGGGGATTTCCTTGTCAAGATTATTCTGTTGCAACTACATTAAAAAATTCTAAAGGTTTATTAGGTAAAAAAGGAGTACTATGGTGGTCTATTCATAAAATATTATCAGATAAAGAACAGAAACCAAAATACTTATTTTTAGAAAATGTAGATCGTTTATTAAATTCACCTTCAAAACAAAGAGGTCGTGATTTTGCTATCATCTTACAAAGTTTAAATGAATTAGGATATATAGTTGAATGGCGTGTAATTAATGCAGCTGAATATGGATTTCCTCAAAGAAGAAGAAGAACATTCATTTTAGCTTATCACAATACATCTGAAATTTATAATACGATTAAAAATGAAATTCCTTCGAATTGGATTTTAGAAAACGGTACAATTGCAGAGGCATTTCCAGCTACGAACGCATTAGGTTTAAATCCAACAGTATTTAAACTAGAAGATGATATTGTAAAAATTTCTGAAAACTTCAATGTAAACGGTAAGAAAACACCGTTTGAAAATTCTGGAATTATGATTGATGGTGAAGTAACTTCTATTAAGACTTTACCTAATTATGATGGAGAATATACTGTATTAGGAGATATTTTAATTGATGTTGCTGATGTAGATAAAGAATATTTTATCGATGCAGAAGATTTTCCAAAATGGGAATATTTAAAAGGTGCTAAAAAAGAAATTCGTAAAAATTCAGATGGATACGAATACAATTATAGCGAAGGTGGAATGGTTTTTCCTGATGCTTTAGATAATGCTTCTCGTACTATAATTACTGGCGAAGGTGGTAAATCAGCGTCAAGATTTAAACATGTAGTTAATACTTCAAAAGGTCCAAGAAGACTTACGCCTATTGAATTAGAAAGACTAAATATGTTTCCTGATAATCACACAGAATTAGATAAAGTAACAGATACAAAACGAGCGTTTTTTATGGGAAATGCTCTAGTTGTTGGAGTGATTGAAAAAATAGGACAATCTTTAATAAATAAAATTTCAAAGTAGCCATTGGCTACTTTTTTTATATCCTTATATTTACTTTTAAACTATATTTTATTTTTTTTAATGTCTACTAACTATAACCAATCAAATAAACAATCAATTCTTGACTATGCATCAAAATTGGTTGACAAATCACTTAAAGATGTTTTAGATATAAATTCAATCGATAATTTTTACGGAGGTAAAGGATCCTTTGGGCAATTCGTAGAGGAATATTATTTCGGTTATAAAATTAATTCTGTTTCAGAACCAGATTTTAAAGAAGTGGGTTTGGAATTGAAATGTTCTCCTCTTAAGGAAATTAAGAATGGTGATATTAGAGCTAAAGAACGTTTAGTTTTAAATATTATTAACTACATGAATGTAGTTCAAGAAGATTTTGAATCAAGTTCATTCTGGAATAAAAACGCAAATTTATTGCTGATATTCTATTTGTATGAAAAGGAAAAATTACCTTTTGAATACATTATAAAATTAGTTAACGAATGGAAATTTGATAATCAAGATTTAGAAATTATAAAGAATGATTGGTACACCATTGTTAACAAGATTAAAGAAGGTAAAGCACACGAACTTTCAGAAGGTGATACTTTTTATTTAGGTGCTTGTACAAAAGGTGCTAATGCTAATTCAGTACGCGAACAACCTTTCTCTACTATTCCTGCAAAACAACGTGCATTTTCGTTTAAAACTGGCTATGTTAACCATATAATTGCTTCAATTGCTGGTAATAAAAAAGGTTTTGGCAAGCTACTACATAATACAAAAGAACTAGAGGAGCAAACGCTAGAAAATTATATTTTAAATAAGTTTGATAAATATAAAAATCAAGCGGTAAGCAATATTATTAATTCTTTAGGTATAGTAATAAATACTAATTCTAAGGGCTTTACGGCTAGTTTTACAAATGCTTTATTAGGGATTGAATTAGATCAGAAAATTGAAGAGTTTGAAAAAGCCGAATTAATTGTAAAGACAGTTCGTTTAAAAGAAAATAATTTACCCAAAGAAGATATTTCGTTTCCAACATTTAAATATACTGATATAGTTAATGAGGTGTGGGATGATTCTGATTTCAAAGATATACTCGAACATAAATTTCTTTTCATTTTCTTGAAATATAAAGGTGATGAATTATACTTTGAAAAAGCACAATTCTGGAACATGAATTATGAGCATCGCTTAGAAGCTAAAAGAGTATGGGAAAATACCAAGGAAATTATTGCCAATGGTGAAATCGTAAAAGGATTCAAAACGAATAAAAATGGTGAGATAAGGCGTGAAACTAATTTTCCTTCTAAAAAAGATAGTGTTATAGCTCATGTTCGACCTCACGCACAAAATGCAGACGATACATATCCATTGCCTATTCCTGATCAATATTCAGGTTATACAGAATACACAAAACATTGCTTTTGGCTTAATGCAAGTTATGTAAGAGACGAAATTTATTTTAAATAAATTATGACACAATTTATAGATCCGAAGAAAATTCTTACCGCTACTGATACTTGGAGTGGATTCATTTATCAAGTTA
Source organism: Faecalibacter macacae (assembly GCF_003687725.1). Classification (GTDB taxonomy): domain Bacteria; phylum Bacteroidota; class Bacteroidia; order Flavobacteriales; family Weeksellaceae; genus Empedobacter; species Empedobacter macacae. The sequence continues at coordinate 29,443 of NZ_RDOJ01000015.1, read as the reverse complement.
AACTAGCCATTTATCATATGTTAAAATTGATTAATAAAAAGAGCTTTAATGACATAGAATTATCTTATGAAGATATTTTCTTTTATAATAAAATCATTGTTGCCCTTACAGAAACAGATAAATTGATGAAGGAGATTGATAACAATTTAAAATTTAAGTTATGAATACAATTGAAAAAGTTAATCATTATACCAGTATTGAATCATTAGATAAAATTTTAGAAAGCAAAAAAATATTATTCAAGAGATTTGATTTAATGGATGACCAAACTGAGAATAGTGGTGTACCTGAAATTCTAAAAAAGAATTTTTTTCTGTCTTGTTGGTCTAAAGAATCCAAAGAAATGATACCTCAATGGGAAATGTATGCAAAAAATGGTATCAGAATAGAATTACCTGTAAAATGGTATATTAAACATCCTATTCTAGATAATGATGGTAATTTAGTTACAGATTTTTCCGAAATTGTGGATAAAGATCATCCATATAAGTACTCTTTCTTTCCGATACCTTTTAATGAACTTTTAAGTGGAAAAAATTATGCTATTTCTCCAGCTATTAATGAAACGAATGGTTTTATTTTAGAAGTTGAATACTGTAATAATTTTATTGAAAAAAAACAACAGGCTTGGGTTTATGATTCAGAAACGAATACCACACATTTACAAAATTTACATTCATTAATTGCATATAAAGACGAATATTGGGATTTTCAAAAAGAAATAAGGTATTATTTAACAACTATATGTAAAGATAGTTTGCACGAATATTTACCTGAATTCATTTTAGTTCCAATTAGTTGTGATGCTTTAAATCAAATTATAATTACATTATATCCAAACTGTACACAAGAAGATGAATTAAAAGTAATCGAAATTTGTGAAAAACATTTAGATATTTTTAATCCTGATATTCAGATTAAAAGAAGTGATTTAGACGGAAAATTTAAACCAAAAAATTTAACATAATTTACCTACCATTTTCAGCTTCAAATTTCAATTTTATTCTATTGTAAACAAAATTGAATAGAAGTTATAAAATGATTTTATACATAACTAATATTTTAAGTTTTAATTTCTATCAATTATTATTTAAAAACTTCAACGACATCTGTTGTCTTTAATAAATAGTATGTTAATAAATAATTAAGTAAACATTCATAAATGACCGAAGAAGAACTTGAAAGCCATTATTTATATAATTTGAAAATTTTGTCTGAATATAACATGGAAAATCTTCAACAATATATTAAAAGCAAAAATTATAATGAAAATGTTCATCATAAGAATATGCCTGATAACTTAAAAATGGGTCTTAATACCCTTAATTATATAATACAATTAGATGATTTACATAATGATTTAAAAAAGTGTTTAATATTTATTAAAAGATTTCCTTTAAGAAAGTATTATGAAGAAAATGATATAATAGAAATAGATTTTATTAAATATCATCATGAAGTTTTAATTCATAAAATTCATACAATTTTAGAGGTTATAAAGATTGCAGTTAATGATATTCTTAAATTAAATATAAAAAGTAAAAATTGTAATTTGAATTCTATGAAAACTAAATCAGCTTTTGTAAACTCTGAATTTCATAAACTAATTGATGCATATTATAAAACATTTGAAAATCAAATTAATCATAGACACTTAAATACACATAGAGCTATATATTTGGATAATGTAAATAAAGATTTAAATACTAAACTTGGATTATATAAATTATATAAAAAGATGAATATAGAAGTCGATGATGAAATTCAAAATTTAATACCTGAGTTTATATTAGAATCAAAAGTAAAACAATATAAAAGGGAAAAAGTTAATTTCTTCAAAGAAGTGATAAATCTAACTGAAGATTTCATTAAAAAATTTAATATACTAATAATTGATTACTTTTTAAAAAATAACTTAAACAATGAAGCTACACTCAATTAAACTAAAAAACTTTAGAAGTTACAAAGAAGAAACAGAAATTAATATTGATAATTTAACAGTATTTGTAGGTAAAAATGACATTGGAAAATCAACAATTTTAGAAGCTTTAGATATTTTTTTTAATGACGGAAAAGGTGATTATGTAATCAAATTAGATAAAGATGATATCAACAAGTCATCATTTGAAGAGGGGGACAGAGATATATTTATTACCGCAATATTTACAGATTTACCAGATTCAATTACTATTGATGCCACAAATCCTACTACATTTGAAAATGAGTATCTTTTAAACTCTAGTAATAAGTTAGAAATTATCAAAAAATATCCAAATGCAGGGTCAGCGAAGGTATTTATTAAGGCAAATCATCCAACAAATGAAAATTGTTCACAGTTACTAATTAAAAAAAACACTGATTATCGAAGAATTATCATTCAAAATGAAATTGAATGTGAAAATCAAACAATTAATGCTATTATGCGAACTGCTATTTGGAAACATTTTGAAGAAGATTTGCAGTTAGAAGAAATTGAAATAGACACTTCTAAAGAAGATGCGAAAAATATTTGGGAAAAAATACAAACATATCTCCCAATATATTGTCTGTTTCAGTCAGATAGAAAAAATAGCGATAATGACAGCGAAGTTCAAGATCCTTTAAAAAAAGCAGTTTCACAAATTTTAGCAGATCAAACTGTTATCTCAATGTTTGAAGATATCGCAGAACGCGTTTCTATTCATTTAAATGCTGTTTCCAATGCAACTTTAGCGAAATTAAGAGAAATGAATCCTGATATCGCAAATTCTTTGAATCCAATAATTCCTACAGCAAGTTCATTAAAATGGGTAGATGTTTTTAAAAATGTTTCAATAACTGGTGACGAAAACATTCCAATTAATAAAAGAGGTAGTGGTGTTAAAAGATTAATTTTATTAAACTTTTTTAGGGCTGAAGCCGAAAGGAGAATGCAATCTGGTAATTCACAATCTATCATTTATGCAATTGAAGAACCTGAAACTTCTCAACATACTGATCATCAAAAATTATTAATTAAAGCTTTTAAAGAATTATCTCAAACCGATAAAACACAAGTTTTATTAACAACGCATAGCTCTATAGTTGTTAAAGGATTAGAGTTCGAAAATTTAAGATTAATCAATAAAGATGAAGAAGGAAATAAATCTATTTCAGAGGTTTTACCTAATCAATTACCTTACCCTTCTTTAAATGAAATTAATTTCATTGCTTTTAAAGATTTGACAGAAGAATATCATAATGAATTACATGGTTTTCTTGTAGCTGAGGAATTATGGAATAATTTTAAAGTTGGAAAAGAGTTGATGGATTATATCAAAATTTTCAATAATGGTTCTACTAGAAAAGAACAAATTGTCTTGACGGAATATATTAGACATCAAATTCACCACCCTGAAAACACTTTGAATCTGAGATTTACACCTATACAATTAGAAGAATCTGTAGATTTAATGAGAGAATTTATATTAAATAAAAGAAGTGAGTTATAAAACTCACTTCTAAAATAATCGTAATTGACCTTGATAAGGTAAAGAACGACAATGTTGTGTTACATTTTCAAGTCTTCCAAAGCGAATTCTTGTATATGATCTCACAAATACAGGTTTTAAACCTGCGCAACTAATGCATTTCATAGCATTTAAACTTTATTGTTAATAACCGATTAACTAAAAGTGCTCAATACATTAGTTGTGTAAATATACAAATAAATATAATTACCCCCTACTAAACCCCCAATAAAAAAATAATCCCGATAAACAGTGCGTTTATCGGGATTTTCTGTGGTCCCACTTGGGCTCGAACCAAGGACTTGCTGATTATGAGTCAGCTACTCTAACCAACTGAGTTATAGGACCGGAATGTAAGCGATAATTTTGTTCCTCTAAGCCGAGGTTTACTGCTCAATTCGAATGCAATATTAAAGCATATTTTTTAAATAACAAAATTATTTTACATCTTCGCAAAGCTCGACCAACACTCCGTTCGTAGTTTTTGGGTGTAAAAACACTATTCGCTTATTGTCTGCTCCTAATTTTGGTGTTTCATTTATAAAAATAAACCCCTCATTCTTAAGTCTTTCGATTTCTTTATCTAAATTATCTACACCAAAAGCTAAATGATGAATTCCTTCTCTATTTTTTTCTAAATATTTTTCAATTGCACTATTATTTTTTGTCGAACCTACTAATTCTACCTTAGATTCTCCCGCAGAAAAGAACGATGTTAACACTCCTTCCGACTCAACAGCTTCTTCTTTGTATGCAGATTTACCTAATAATTTCGTAAATAAATCGTTTGAAAAGTTCAAATCTTTTACTGCAATACCAATATGTTCTAATTTCATTGTGATTTTTTAATATTGTTGATAAATTTAGCAAAAAGTTTAAAATAGATATTAATTCTTATTGTAATATTGAATTATGAGTTTTTACGAACAAGGAAGAGCCTATCTTCACAAAGGACAATTTAGAAAAGCTTCAGAATACTTTTCTTTATCAATTAAAAGAAAAATCGAGGTAACAAATTCATATTTCCACCGTGGATTATGTCAGTACCAGATGAAACAATATACAGATGCTATACAAGATATTGATAAAGCATTAATTGATCAACCAGAAAATATTGATTTCTTGTTTTATAAAGCGATGTCTTTATATAACAGATTCAATCCAACACAAGCGAATGAAATTTTTGATCAAATTTTATCTATAAAGCCTGATCATTATGTTGCGATTCATCAAAAAGCATTTATCCAAATGAATATGAAAAATTACGATAAAGCTATTGAGTTGTATAATGAAGCTTTGGCTATAAAAGAAGATTATGATTCATGCTACCATAATCGTGCATTCTGTTATGATCAATTAAAAGAATTTGATAAAGCTATTGCTGATTACACAAAAGTGATTGAACTTAATCCACATTTCTTATCTTTTTATAATCGTGCTAATACTTATGTATTATTAGAGCGTTATGATGAAGCTTTACTTGATTACGAAGAATCTTTAAAGATAAATCCTAATTACTTCTTAACACATTACGGAAAAGGTGTTTTATTAGAGAATAAAGGTTTAATTAACGAAGCTATTCAATCATTTCAATACGCTTTAATGATTAATCCTCAATTCGATTTAGCTCAGCATAAATTGGCATTTTACCAACAATTAGCTGAAAAGCAAAACGGAATAGAAACGACAGAAAACTAATATTAAAATAAAAGCCACTCGTTAGAGTGGCTTTCTTATATCTACAATATTGTATTTATTATTTTACTAAGCTTGAAATTACAGCTAATGTAGCATCAGAAACAGTTGTATTCTTTGCTTTACCTGTTGCTTCTTTTAAAGTAGAAATAACTTCACCGTACTTAGATTCACCTACACCTGTTTTGATTTCTGCTAAGGCTTTAGTTTTATAACCTTCTAATAAAGTTTGGTAACCTTCTTTTGAAGTATCAACTGTGTTGTAGTTAGAAATGTAAGATTTTAAAGCAGATGAAACAACAGATGTTTGTGCACTTGTTAAATTTAATCCTCCTAATAATCCTGTAATTTCTGAAATAGCTGTTGAAATTTCAGCTACTTTAGTAATTGTCCCTACTGTTCCAGTAGATGCACAACTTGTTAAAGATAACACTACTCCTAACGCTAATACTAATTTTTTCATATTCTCTAGTTTATCGCGCAAAAGTAATAGGATTACTGACTTCTTGATAATAATTAACATTTTTTAAGACAGAAATAAATATATTTATTAAAAACAGACGAGATAATATTTTAACATATATCAATTATTTAGAGTATATTTATATTTTACTTTGATAAACTAATAATTCAGTAATGAAATTAAACATTTTAGTTTACGGTAAAAACAATGAAATTATTGAAACTCTTAAAAGAATTATCAATAAAAATAAAAACTGGCATGCTTTATGCTTTAACAATCAGCGTGATTTAAAAAATCATATTAAAGTCAATTCCATTGATATATTATTATATAGTAGTAATATTGGTAAAATAGAAACTGAAGAAATTGAAAATTGGATTACGAATAATTTTCCTTCAGTAAAACAAATTCATCACTACGGAGGTGGCGGTGGATTATTAAATTCAGAAATACAATGTGCCATCTTGGGCATTGATACAATAAAAAAACCTGCATTAAATTGCACTTTGTAAATATCAGGTTTTAGTTTAGTTAGTTAGATTGCATCCATTTTTTAAATGGATGTTTTTTTTTACACAAAAAAAGTGCCTCTAAATAGAAAGCACTTTAAAAAATATATTTATTACAATATTATAAGTTTTTTAATATCCAATATTCTCTAGAAAGACCAACATCATTTCTATTAACTTCAATTTCATCACAAAAATCTAAGAAAAACTCATCCATTGTTTTATCAATTTTTGGTGTCGATCCTATAATTTTAGTTAATAATTCATTAACCTCATCTTCTTTTTTGTGTTTATTTTTATCATAGGCTGCTAATGTTTGGTCTGTATAACCAACAAAAGAACTTGGGACAAAAATATTTACATCTTCAGTAATAATTACCAAAAATGTATCAGCAGCTTTTACTAATTCTACAGCTGTATTAATTTCTTTTTCAGATCCCGTTTCAAGACCTTCTAAAAAAACCTCAACATTATCTAAAACGTCATCTAACGTTGATACGATTCCCATCTTATATTAATTTTTCACAAAGTTAAAAAATCCTACAAATCCTCTTTCATTAAATTTTCAACTTCTTGATATTCCTCAAAAGTTTTTACAAAATCGTGTTCAAAATCAATAGAATTAAATAATATTTTCACTTTATTTTCCTCAATTTTTAAATAATGTAAAATCGTATTCACGTTATAATCATTAAAAGAATTAAAGTTGGGATATTGCGTAACCTGTTTTAAAATAACACCGTACACAAAGCAAGTTATCATATCATAATTAATTCCAAGCTCGTTATATTGACGAAAAAAATGTATTAAATTAGTTTTTAACTGTAAATTGTAATTGATACTTTTTAATTTAAAATTCTTTAGAACCAATCTATTAGACGTATTTAAAACAATTTCTTCTGTTATTTTTAAATTATGATTTAATAATTGAATCAAATCTTTTTCATCAGAAATCTGATATAATAAATTCAAATATCGTTTTGCTTCTTCAAAATTAAATAATTCTAAATTCACTAAAACTAACAAAAAAGTTACACGAAGATTTGAAGGATATATTTCATCAACTTCTTTTAAATATCGTAACGATTCATCAAATTTCAGTTTATAAAAATAGTATTCAGCCAAATAAATATTATTCGCTAATAAGTAGTAATCGTTATCTTTTACTTGATGCAAGTATAGGATAGATTCCTCATTATAATTAAGATTTCTCTTAACCATTGCTTTTAAAAAAATTGCTTTTGTATAATTTGGATCATCAAGAATAATTTGATCTAATATTTTTTCAGCGTCAATTAAATTTTGGGTAGGATGATTTTTAAACGAAAAAGCTTTCCATATCGGAAAAGGATCCACTATCTCTTGGTTATCTAACAGCAAGAAAAAAGCATCATTAAATTTCTGATTCGAATCCGTCCAGACCATATTTGAATTGATTTTAGTAGTTAAATTGATTTGGTTAAAATAGATATTATTTAGAATTCAAGTCCGTTTTAAAAACGAAAAATAACAATATTTATCAATAAATTATAAACAAGCATAACTTATTTAATTTTCAATAAGTAAACGAAAAAAAGAGATTCAAAAATTGAATCTCCTTCAAAAAATTATAAAATTTCTATTTTATTTCTTTTAATTTTTCCGCTTTCTGTACGTTCAAATTCGGGTATAAATATGATTTCCTTTGGAATTTGATATTTGGAAAGATTAGCTTTTGTTAGATCAATCATTCGCTCCTCGCCTTCGATTACTAAAATTAATTTCTCACCCAATAATTCATCTTTTTTTGAAGTAATAAAATAATCTGAAGCGATAAATGGTTTAATTAAATCCTCAATTTGTTCTGGAAATAACTTAATTCCACCCGAATTAATCACATTATCCGCACGTCCGATCCAATTGAAGTTTCTGACATCAATTAATTCAACTAGATCATTCGTCGTAACAATCAAACCATCGTAAGGCGTCTCGATAACCAAACAACCACGTTCGTCCTGTTTAATCTTAACCTCATCAAAAGCCTCAAAATATGGATTAACTTTTGGATATTTTTGATTAGGAACTTGCTTAAAAGCGATGTGAGTAATCGTTTCTGTCATTGCATATGTTTCATAAACTTCATTCGAAAGCGAAAATAAATCTTGTTTCACTTTATCTGAAAGTGGCGCACCTCCAATTATTAATTTATCACAATACGAAACAAAATCCAACGATTTCTCAACCTGCATTGGCGTAAGCGCAACGAAATTTATCGACTTTAAATCTGGTCCAAATTCGGTTGTAAAATCTGCCCAATTAAAGGTTGAAGTTGGTTCATGACAAATTATTTTCAGTCCTTGTTCAATGGCACGAATCAACATCAATTTTCCTGCAATATATGTTACAGGCATTGCTAATAAAGCCGAATCACCTTTTTGTAAACGTAAATATTTACATGTCATCCGAGCACTTTTTCGCATATTTTCCTTCGTTAGGCGAATTTGTTTTGGCATTCCAGTAGAACCCGATGTTTGCACCATCATAAAATCAGTATCATCAAACCAATTAATTAAAAAATCGATAATTGATTGTTCAAATTCATTTGAAACAGTTAATTGATTTACATCGAAATTCGGCTGAGAAAAATCTAGAACTAACATTTTACTTTTTATAAGTTACACCTGCTTTTACCTCAACATCTAGCGAATTATTTCCAGGAGGAATTGGGCAATTGTAGCGTTTACTGTATGCACAATATGGATTATATGCTTGATTGAAATCTATTACAACTTTTCCGTCATCAGTTAACATGTCATTAATTGATAAATCGATATATCGACCGCCACCATAGGTTGTTTCACCATTTGTTTCGTCAGTAAATGGCAAAAATAAATGGTCTGCATATTGCTCCTGAATTGGATTTGATTGGTAAATTGTCAATGTCTGCTCTTTCCCTTCTAACTTAAAATTAATCAAAGCATACTCTTTGTAATGTTTAATTTTTCCTGCTGAAGTTGGAAAAGGAATAACATTTCCATCATTAATTGGAATAAAATCGGCTTTTATCTTGTATATTTCATCTACAGGAAAAAACGTAATTCCTTTAAAAATAGCTTTTTCTTCAGCATTTAACGGCGTTGTTTTAGAATCAGAATAAAAATCTACTAACTCTTTTTGATATTTTTCTATAGCTGTTAATTCAGTCATGTTTTTTGTTGCACAACTTGTAATTAACACCAATATAAAAGCAATTAAACTTATATTTTTCATATTTTATTTCGGTATAAAAATTCGCCTTTCACCTCTAAACGAGTCGGGAAATTATTTGTAAACAAACCTCCAGTTCCTAATCCTTGTGGCATTTCTGGATACAAAATCGCTGTCCATTGCGCTATTGCATTTAATCCTACATTACTTTCTAAAGCAGATGTTATCCAAAAATCAACTTCGTTATAATCACATGCGTCAATCCATTCTAACGAACCACGAATTCCGCCAACTAAACTAGGTTTTAAAATCACAAATTGCGGTTTAATTTTTTCGATTAATGCAATTTTATCCTCACGATTATAGATTCCAATTAATTCTTCATCTAATGCTATTGGCGTCGGAGTTGTAGCACATAATTCAACCATTTGATCAATTTGACCAGCTTTAATTGGTTGTTCAATTGAATGAATTTTTAAATCTGCTAATTGTTGTAAAACTATTTTTGCTTCTTCAAAAGAAAATCCACCATTTGCATCTACACGTAATTCTAATTGTTCTGCTGAAAATTCTTCACGTAATTGTTTTAAAACTTCATGTTCAGACTCCCAATTTACTCCAATTTTTATCTTAATACATTTAAAACCTTGAGCTAATTTTTCTTGAATTTGTTCACGCATAAAATCCACATCACCCATCCAAATTAGTCCATTAATTTGCATTCCTTGTTCACCATTTTTAAAAGCTGATTCAAATAAATCTGGATTATATGGATCTAGATACTCGTCTTTGTAACGATTAAAATTATACGCTTGAAAAGCTTGTTCAATCCCAAACTGAATTGAAGGCCATTCACGTAATTGATTCCAAAGTTCTTGTACTCCTAAATCAATATGATCACAAGCCCATTGTAATTTTTGTTCGTAATCTTCGCGATCATCTGCACTTAAGCCTTTAAATAAACCGCATTCACCAATGTATTTTCTTCCATTTTCTTCTATGGTAATTAAATACGTTAATTTCTCCGTTAATACACCTCTCGAAGTTCCTCCTGGGCGTTTAAATTTCAAAACGTAAGGTTCATATCTTGCTTTCATACTTCAAATTTACGCTATCGATCTAATATTTCAATTGATTTATGTGATGATTTTTTTATTCCTATTTAATGAAAAAAGATTTAATAATAATTAATATGTCTTTTTCTTTATTTCAGATAAAAATCTTTCGTTCTAAAACTATTTTCACTTCGTTTTCCCATTCTTCTTTTAGTATACTAAAAACAATGGTATCGCGTTTAAATCCATCAGGTAAATAGGTATGTTTACGAAGAATTCCTTCTTGTTGAAATCCTATTTTTTTCATTGCAGCAATACTTCTCTCATTACGTAAATCTGCATTTAATTCTACACGTTCTATTGATAGATTTTCAAAAGCATAATTTAATATCAAGTATTTACAATGTGTATTAACTCCTGTACCTTGAGCTTGAGTTGCATACCAAGTGAATCCTAATTTTATAGATTTATTTTTAGAATCAAATCCATATAACCTCGTCATACCTACATATAGATCGTTTTCAATGTCATAAACGACAAATACAAAATGAGAAATTTGCTTAGACCACAACAGAGCTTGATTAAAATAATCTTTAAAATCCTCTTTGTTATTTATTTTAATTGTAGAATATGTCCATAATTCTTTTTCAAGAGCAAAATCTCTTAATTTTTCATAATGAAATTCGCTTAGTGACTCTAACTGAAACCTTTTAGTAGACAGTGTTTCCATAGATTATTAAATTTCTAAAATTAATTGAAAAAACAATATAATTATTGATAATTCAAAGAAACGAAAATTAAATATTTATTAAATTATAATATTATGCTATTCATAACGTTTTTACTATTAAGTATATTGAAAAATATGTAAATTCATAAAATGAGAAAACTAGGAATTTCTTTACTTTTTTGCTTTACATCTATTAACGCTTTTAGTCAACAAGAGGTTAAAGGCGCATTATTATATGAGGATAATTCACCTGTAACTTATGCAGATATTTTAATTTTAGATAACGATATTCTGCTTCAAGAAACATCTACAAACGAGGAAGGTATTTTTTCTACTATATTAAAACAAGGGAAATTTACAATTCGAATTGAACAATACGGATCTCTTTTATATACACAAGAAATTGATGTAAATAATGATAATCTTGGGATTATTTTAATTCCTAAAAATGATAACATCACATTAGCTGAAACAGTAGTTAGTGGGCAAAAAAAATTAATCGAAAAGAAAGTTGATCGATTAATTTTTAATCCAGATCAAGCAGAAGGTGCTAAAGGAGGAAATGCTTTAGATGCACTAAAACTTGCCCCACGAATTAAGATTGATGAAAATACTGATGAAGTTTCAATTGTAGGAAAAGGAGCTGTTTCTATTTTAATTAATGATAGATTGATGCAAATGGATCCTACACAATTATCTAATTATCTAAAAACAATACGAACAGAGGATATTGATAAAATTGAAATTATTACAAGTCCACCTGCAAAATTTGATGCTTCAGGAAACAGTGGTGTAATTAATATTGTACTTAAAAATTCAAAACAAAATAGTTATAACGGTAGTCTTTCTACTGCAGCAAGTCATGCAAATTACACTGGCTTAAATTATAATGGTAATATCAATTACAGAAAAGGTAAATGGACATTATCTGCCCGTGTATATCATGGCGAAAATGAATCTGGATTAGGTAATAATAATACAGTTTTATACGAAACAAATCGTTGGGAAAGTAATCGTGTTAACCATTCTAAAAATAATAATTTCGGAACTGGTCTTGGTGTTGATTATAATATTACTGAATCTTTAATTACTGGATTTAACTTCGATTATTCAATCGGTGAAGGAAAAAATTTATCACAAGCAAAAGATAATATTTACGATCTACCTTCTAATAATTTAAACAGATATTTAACAACCGATCACAATGGTACACAATGGGATTGGAATTACCTTGGTTTAAACTACCATGTAATTAAAAAATTTGATGACAAGGGCAAAAAATTAACTTTTGATTTCGATTATTCAAATAATTCTTCGGATGCAGATAACTTAGCTACATCAAACGAATTTTATCCAGACCATACGCCTATTGATGGGAAATTTCAGAGTAATTTAACCGAGAATGATTATCAATCTGATCGTTTTAATTTCAGTTTAGATATGGAACATCCGGTTAATTCGTGGAAAATGAATTACGGAACAAGAATTCGAATCGGAAAAGATGAAACAAAAAACAAACGTTTTACAAAAACGGATGCAGATTTTATTGAAGAAGACGAATACAGATATCAATTCAAATACGACGAAAATATATATGCTTTTTTCTACTCCGTAGAAAAACAAATTTCTGAAAAATGGAGTGCTAAAACTGGTTTACGTTATGAACATGCAAAAGTAAAAGCGTTTGCAGATAAAGAAAATATAAGTTATACAAAAACTTACGACGATTTATTTCCTACAGCTTATGTCATGTATCAGGCAACAGAAAATCATTCGTTTAGTATTAATTATTCAAGGCGTATTAATCGACCTTCTATGTGGCATTTAAATCCACTATTAATTAAGTTAAACGATTATTATTACCAAACAGGAAATCCTGATGTTTTGCCTTCTTATTCGAATAATTTCGAATTTGAACATGCATATAAAGATTTATTCGTTACAAGTATTTATATGAGTTTAACGAATGATATTGTAGGTCAAATTTCTGAACACAACCCTACAAATCAGGTTATGATTGCAAAGCCATTTAATTTTGCAAAATCGACTAGTATTGGTTTAAGTGAAACTATAAATCTAAAACCTATAAAATGGTGGAAAATTAATGCTACAGCAGATATTTACTACATCAAAACTGTTGGTCAAATTCCTAGTATGAATTATTCTTTAGACGGAATTAATGGTGATTTTACGATTACAAATAATTTTGAACTGAATAAAGCTAAAACACTTTTTGCGAATTATACGTATGCATACAGCACTAAAGGATCTGACTCTGATTTAGACGAGTATAACGATTATTTACAACATAATGCAGGTATTAGAGCGATGATATTTAATAAAAAATTACAATTATCATTTAATGTAAATAATATTTTCGAGAATCATAGACCTACGTATACATCGAGAACTAACAATGTATATTCAACTTGGACAAATGAATCTGTCCGTACATTTCGTTTTAGTATTGCTTACAATTTTGGAAAACAATTTAACATCGAACGTTCAAAATCTAATCAAGAACAAAGCTCTTCAGGAGGCGGATAATAAAATTTAGAAATTCACTATATAAAAGAAAACCCTACAAAATTGTAGGGTTTTAACTTTTTAGATATTATAATTACGATGTCCGAAAATCGAACTTCCGATTCGTACCATTGTACTACCTTCTTCTATTGCCATTTGGTAATCTCCACTCATTCCCATCGAAACGACTTTCATTTCAGGATGATTATTTTGATGTTGATCAAAAAGTTGTTTTAAGGATTTAAACTCTTCACGAATTTGATTTTCATCATCAGTAAAAGTTGCCATTCCCATTACTCCAACTACTTTCACATTTGGTAAATTCTGAATTTCATTTGATAAAATATCATTTAATTCTTCAGCATCTAAACCAAATTTAGTTTCTTCATCAGCAATAAAAACTTGCAATAAAACATCAATTACACGGTTATTTTTTTCAGCTTGTTTATTGATTTCTTTCAATAATTTCAAACTATCAACCCCATGAATTAAATGTACAAAAGGCGCCATGTATTTTACCTTATTGGTTTGTACATGCCCAATCATATGCCAACGAATGTCTTTTGGTAACACTTCGTATTTATCGCACATTTCTTGGATTTTATTCTCACCAAAATCACGCATTCCAGCATCATACGCTTCTTGCAAATCTTCAACCGGTTTTGTTTTAGAAACTGCAACTAATGTTACATGCGAAGGAATAGTTTGTTGTATTTGGTTTAAATTATCTTTTATGCTCATAATTAATCTTTCAAATCGAAAATAGTAAATCCACTCAAAGGTTTTGGTTCGATATACGTTGATTTTGGAGGCATTTTAAGCCCTAAATCTGCAATTAACTGTAAATCGTTTACACTAACAGGATAAAATGCAAAACCAGCTACAAAATCACCATTATCAACTTTTTGTTTAATAGCTTCGACACCTACTTTATCTTTCGTTCCAGCTACAAAACCAATTCGTTTATCATTACGTGTATCGTGAATGTCTAAAATCGGTTTTAATAAATGCTCTTCGAAAATATACGTATCTAATTCTCTTAATCCTTCAACATCTAAATCTGTATTTTTTGGATAGATACTATAAAACTCATTATCGATATACATCAAAATATGATGTTTTTTTGTCGGAATAAAAAGATCTTTTCCTTTAGAAATTACTTCAAAATTCTCTTCTACCTTTCGGATAAATTCGTCTTTAGATAAACCATTTAAATCTCTAACCACACGATTATAATCATTAATAATTAATTCGTCATTAGAAACCAACATTGCTAAAGTGTAATTAAACGTTTCGTTACCATACACTTCTTCATCATATTCCGAAGCTATTTTCTCTGTGTACAACGCCGATGATGACATACGATGATGTCCATCTGCAATGTAAAGATCATCTAACTTCTCGATAGAATCTTTAAATTGTTTTAGGTTTAAACGATTATCTACTCGCCACAATAAATGCTCTACACCTTCTTCATCAACAATTTTAAGTGTTGGCTTGCGCTTCATTTCCGTTTCTAACAACAAATCTACGCGCTGTGCAGGTTTGTATGTTAATAAAACAGGCTCGGCATGAAAGTGAGATCCTTTTAAATAATTAGCGAATAATTCGACACGACGATGAATTGTTTCTTCGTGTTTTTTAATCGTATTTTCGTTGTAATCATTAATATTTACCAATCCCAACAAACCTTTAACTTGACGTCCGTTTGGCTGAATTAATTGATAAATATAAAATGATGCTTTATCTTGAATCAAAACGCGATCATCAACAAAATCTTCAAACTTAGATCTGACTTTTGTAAAACGATCATGAATACTTTCAATCGTATTATCCCACGTTGGTTCAATAACGTGTAAAAATGATTGATTTCTTGAATTTATATTTTCTTCTAATTCCTCCTGCGAATAACGATCTACCGATTTTGTTACAAAATCCTGAGCTGTTTCTTCGGTTGGGCGAATTCCTTTAAAAGGTCTAAATTGAGGCATTTGGTTGATCTTAAAATTTTATACTCCGTAAAACTCCGCAATTTGCGATGCTAATTCTGTACCGATTCTGCTTTGTGCTTCTTCAGTTGAACCAGCGATATGTGGAGACAAAGATAAACTTTCATTCATTAATAATCCCATTTCTGGTTGAGGCTCTTTTTCGAAAACATCTAAACCAGCTCCTAAAACTTTACCAGATTCAATTGCTTCAGTTAATGCTAATTCGTCAATAACCCCTCCACGAGCAGTATTTACGATTACAACACCATCTTTCATTTTAGCTAATTCTTTCACTCCAATAATGTAACCATCTTGTGCAGGTACGTGTAATGTAATGAAATCTGCTTTTGTAATTACCTCATCAAAATCTGTTGAAGTTAAAGTAAATTTAACGGTTTGACCGTCGAAGAAATCTAATTCGATTTCACGAGTTGCTGGGAATTTATCATAAACAACAACGTTCATACCTAAACCGATTGCAACACGAATTACTTCTACTCCGATACGTCCAAATCCAATAACTCCCATTGTTTTACCACGTAATTCGTATGCTTTAGCATATGCTTTCTTTAATCCATTGAAGTTTGTATCTCCTTCTAATGGCATATTACGATTTGCGTTGTGTAAGTTTCTTACGATTGAGAAAATGTGAGCAAATACAAATTCTGCAACTGATTGAGAAGATGATGCAGGTGTATTAATTACTTGGATTCCTTTCTCGCGTGCATATTCCACATCGATGTTATCCATTCCTACTCCACCACGTCCAATCATTTTTAAGTTTGTTGCATCAATTAAATCTTGACGAACTTTAGTTGCTGAACGAACTAATAAAACTTCAACACCTTTTTCGTTGATGTAATTTGCTAATTGTTCTTGAGCTACGTGTGTAGTAATTACTTCGAAACCTTTTACTTCTAATGCTTCTTGTCCTGCTTTAGAGATTCCGTCGTTTGCTAATATTTTCATTGTAATTATAGTATTGAGATGTGTGAAATTAGAAGTTAGAAAGAATCTAACTTCTAAAGTCTAATTATTTTTTATCCGAATTTTTGTTCAAATTGTTTCATTACTTCCACTAAAACCTTTACAGATTCTAATGGTAAAGCGTTGTACATAGAAGCACGGTATCCACCAACATCGCGGTGACCAGCTAAAGAAACAACACCAGCTTCTTTTAACATCGCATCAAATTCAGCTTTTACATCTTCATTATTTAAAACGAAAGTTGCATTCATTTGCGAACGATCTTCTACATTTGCAGTACCTGTAAATAATCCGTTACGATCAATTTCAGCATACATAGCTTCAGCTTTTGCAGTATTAATTTTTGCAATCGCATCAACTCCTCCTTGCTCTTTTAACCATTGTAAGTTTAACATTACACCGTAAATCGCAATTACAGGCCAAGTATTAAAAGAAGATTCTTTCGCAATATGTGTTGCATAATTTAAATAATCAGGAATATTACGTCCTGTTTTACCTAATAAATCTTTTTGAACGATTGCTACAGCAGAACCAGCAGGTCCCATGTTCTTTTGAGCCCCAGCGTAAATCACTCCAAATTTAGATACATCAACATGTTTTGATAAAATATCTGATGACATGTCACAAACTACTGGAACGTTTGTCGTTGGAAACTCTTTCATTTGAGTTCCGAAAATGGTATTATTTGACGTACAGTGGAAATAATCTACATCTGTAGGAATTTCATACCCTTTTGGTACATAATTGTAATTATCTTCTTTTGATGAAGCTACAACATTAATTTCTCCGAAACGTTTTGCTTCTTTAATTGCGTTAGCAGCCCATTTACCTGAATCTAAATAAGCAGCTTTTCCTCCTTCCTTTAATAAGTTGTAAGCTACTGTTGGAAATTGTAAAGAAGCACCACCTTGCATAAATAAAACATCGTGAGTTTCCGGAACATTCATTAATTCCTTCACTAAAGCACGTGCTGTATCCATAACTTCTACCGCATCTTTACGACGGTGAGAAATTTCTAAGATTGATGTACCTGAGTTGTTAAAATTTAAACATGCTTCTGCCATTTTATCAAAAACCACTTGTGGTAAGATACATGGACCAGCACTAAAATTATGAACTTTCATAAGAGTTGTTTGTATTTGTTTGTGTGAAAAATGTGTTTAACAAATATATGAAATGTGATTTGGATATTCTTTTAAAAAACTATTGACTTTTTAACAGGTTTTTAAACAAAAAAGCCTTAAACAATAATATGTTTAAGGCTTTAAATATTTTATTGCAAAATATTAATATTGAACGAAATCAATGTTTAATTCTTCTGCTTTTCTTTTATAGTAACCATCAGCTAATTTATCTTTAATTTCAGCGAATGAATTTAAAGTGTACTCGATGTGTTCATCTTCGTGAGCAGCTGTTGGGATAATACGGAAAATAATCATTCCTTTTGGAATTACTGGGTAAACTACCACAGAGACGAAAATTCCGTACTCTTCACGCATTTCTTTTGCTAAAACAGTAGCCTCAATTGGAGATCCATTTAAAACGATTGGAGTAACACAAGTATCAGATCCTCCAATGTCAAATCCACGATCTTGTAAACCTTTTTGGATTTTCTCAACATTGTGCCATAATTTATCTTTTAATTCTGGCGATTTTCTTAATAATTCTAAACGCTTTAATCCTCCGATAACCATTGGCATAGTTAAAGATTTTGCGAAGATTTGAGAACGTAAGTTGTATTTTAAGATACGGATAATGTCTTTATCACCAGCAATAAATGCTCCGAAACCAGCCATAGATTTAGCGAAAGTAGAGAAGTAAATATCAATTTTATCTTGACATCCTTGCTCTTCTCCAGCTCCAGCTCCAGTTTTACCTAAAGTACCGAATCCGTGTGCGTCATCTACTAATAAACGGAAGTTATACTCGTCTTTGTAAGCAGCGATTTCTTTTAAGATACCTTGTTTACCTGTCATACCGAATACACCTTCTGTAATAACTAAAATTCCTCCTCCTTGCTTATCAGCTAATTTACGAGCACGAATGATAGTTTTTTCAAAAGATTCGATATTGTTGTGTTGGTAAATGAAACGTTTACCAAAGTGTAAACGTACACCATCAACGATACAAGCGTGACACTCTGCATCATAAACGATAACGTCATTTTTACCTACTAAAGCATCAATTGTAGATACCATACCTTGGTATCCAAAGTTCATTAAATATGAAGATTCTTTCTGAACGAAATCAGCTAACTCTTGCTCTAATTGTGCGTGGTAATCAGTTTGTCCTGACATTGCACGAGCACCCATTGGATAAGCCATTCCATATTCAGCAGCAGCGTCAGCATCAGCTTTACGTACTTCTGGGTGATTTGCTAATCCTAAGTAGTTATTAATCGACCAAGTGATAACTTTCTTCCCTTGGAATTCCATTACTGGACCGATTTCACCTTTTAATTGAGGGAATACGTAGTATCCTTCTCCGTAATCAGCAAATTGTCCTAATGGACCTGGATTTTGTTTTAATCTTTCAAAAATATCCATTGTAGTATCTTGTATTTAAGTTAAAAAGCAGAAACCAAACAAAGTTGATTTCCACTTTTCAAATATATTTAAAATATTTTATTTATTGATGTATTCTACAGTTGCACGAGATTCTAAGCCATTTAATTTACTATTACTAAATCCTTGCTCAGCCATCCATTCGTCGCTAAATACTTTAGTTATATAACGAGAACCGTGATCTGGGAATAAAACAGCTACGACAGAATTTTCATCAAATTCGCCAGAAGCAGATAATTGTTTTAAAGCTTGTGTTGCTGCACCAGAAGTATAACCAACCATTAAACCTTCTTTTAAAGCTAACTCGCGAGTAGTGTAAGCAGACTCTTCATCAGAAACTTTTACAAATTTATCTACTACTGAAAAGTCTAAAGCTCCAGGAACCAAATTTTTTCCCATACCTTCAATTTGGTATGAATAAATTTCGTTTGGATCAACTTCTCCTGTTTCGTGGTATTTCTTTAAAATAGATCCGTAAGCATCTACGCCAATAACTTTAACATCTGGATTTTGTTCTTTAATAAAACGTCCACTTCCTGTTAAAGTACCTCCTGTACCTGTACACCCAATTAAGTGTGTAATTTTACCTTCTGTTTGTGCCCAAATTTCTGGACCAGTAGTTAAATAGTGCGCCTCAGTATTTCCTAAATTAAAATACTGATTAATATAAATTGAATTTGGTGTTTCTGCAGCGATGCGCTTTGCTACCTCATAATAAGAACGAGGATCATCTGCAGGTACATTTGCAGGACAAATAAATACTTTAGCTCCTAATGCTTTTAAATAAGCAATTTTTTCTGCTTTAGTCTTATCTGATACTGCTAAAATACACTTGTATCCTTTAACTATACTAACCATAGCTACCGCAAAACCTGTGTTACCAGATGTTGTTTCTACGATTGTAGCTCCAGGAGTTAATAAACCTTTTTTCTCAGCCTCTTCAATGATATGTAATGCTATCCTATCTTTGGTTGAATGTCCGGGATTAAAACACTCTAATTTGGCATATACCTCACCTGGAATGTCTTGGTTAATTCTGTTTAAACGTACAAGTGGAGTGTTTCCAACAAGTTCTAAAACGTTGTTATACTTACCAGTCATTATCTACTAATATTCTTTTCTTACAAATGGCAAATTTAAGAATTTTTAATCAATTGCTAAAAAATAAGCATGTATATTTCATCTTTTAGAAATTTTTCATTGATTTCTTAGCTATTTGTCAAATGAATTTTTAGTTAATTATTTATGTTAAAAATATATTCTAATATTTTCTTATCTTCTTCTGTAAACGGAATTTTACGACGTTCCATCATTTTTTCTGCTGCTTCATACGCACGATCCAAAGCAAAAACTGGCGCATCATTTGGTCCTCCCCAACTAAAATGTTTAATTAAATTTGGTGGAAAACCTCCTTGGAAAAGATTGGCAGAAACTCCAACTACAGTTCCTGTATTAAATTGTGTATTGATAGCAGATTTTGAATAATCTCCCATAATTAAACCACAAAATTGTAAACCAGTTTTGATAAATCTTTCAGCTGGATAATTCCAAACTTTAACTTCAGAATAGTTATTTTTTAAGTTAGAATTATTTGTATCAGCACCTAAATTACACCATTCTCCTATTACTGCATTTCCTAAGAAACCATCGTGTCCTTTATTAGAATATGCCATTAAAATTGCATTATTCAATTCACCACCAACTTTACAGTGTGGACCAATTGTACAACCAGAGTAAATCTTAGCTCCCATATTGATCTTTGCATATTCACATAATGCTAAACCACCACGAACCATAGATCCTTCCATTATTTCAGCGTCTTTTCCGATGTAAATTGGACCTTCTGAAGCATTCAGAATAGAGAATTCTACTTTTGCTCCTTCTTCTATAAAAATACGTTCTGGGTGTAAAACGCGATTAGTTTCAGAAATTGGTTGTGAAGTTCTTCCATTAGTTACTAATTCGTAATCAAACTCAATCGCTTTGAAATTGTGTGTAAAAATATCCCATGGATATTTAATCTCAGTTAGATTATCATTAAAAATAACCTGATCAGTAGCATCATTTAAACTCTTAGCTTTTGCAGCAATAATTTCTTCGTTATAAACAATTGCTTGATTATTTGTTAAATTATTAATTGCTAGAACTAAAGCTTTAGTAGGAAAAAAAGCCGGATTAATATAAACATTTTCTTCTTTTAGATTTACTTGAAATTTTCCCTGTAAATAGTCTTGTGTTTGATATGATACAGACCCTTCTAAAAGTTTTTCCCAACGTTCTGCAAAAGATAAAATTCCCATTCTTAACGCTCCTACAGGCTTAGTAAAAGTTAAAGGAAGTAAATGATCTCTTTGCGTACCGTCAAATAATATTATATTCATTGGCTTTAAATTATCCAACAAATTTAAAAATTAATCTCTATATAATAGTGTATAAATAATCATCAAATAACATCAATTCTGATTTATTTCAGTTCTAAGCCAAATATCGCCCCTATTTTTTGGTAGTTGCTCTTTATTCGCCGTACTTTTATAGACATTTTTGTAAATACATTCCCAGTTGAAATCTGCACCTATACATTTTGGTTATATTGCTCCAATTCTGGATCAATATCTAAAGGAAAATTCTTTTTCATCTATCTTATTTTTGGTAGATGAAAATACGCATGTTCATTGTTTACCTATTTTATTAGCCGATTTAGATAATCTTACTACTTACGAGATTTTAGAAATTGATGCAGGTGAAGAAAATAAGACAATTGAAACAGTTAATAACTTATGGTTATCATTAGCCGAATTAGGAGCTGATCGTAATACGTTAGTGATAAATGTTGGTGGTGGCGTTTTAACAGATATGGGTGGATTTATGGCTTCTACATTTAAACGTGGCATTAAATTCATCAATATTCCTACAACATTATTATCTCAAGTGGATGCTTCTGTTGGTGGTAAAAATGGAATTGATTTAGAAGGAATGAAAAATATGGTTGGGACTTTTACTCAACCTGAAATGGTTTTAATTGATCCTAAATTTTTAAAAACGTTAGAACAACGTCAAATAAAATCTGGATTAGCAGAAATGTTGAAACATGGTTTAATTCAAGACCGTGATCATTGGGATAACTTAGTGCAATTGTTAGCACACAATGCTGAAGATTTAGCTCCGTTTATTATGGATTCTATCGAAATCAAAAAGCAAGTTGTAGAAACTGATCCTTTAGAAAAAGGTTTACGTAAAATCTTAAACTTTGGTCATACAATTGGACACGCGATTGAAAGTGAATCTTTAGAGACTGAATTTCCTTTGTTACATGGCGAAGCAATTGTTATAGGTATGATTATTGAAGCATTTTTAGCTGAACAAAAAGGAATCTTATCTACCGAAGATCGTGAAGAAATTTGTGACGGTTTTGCTAGTTTATATGCTCTAAGTACAATTGATTTAAATCTTTTCCCTCAATTGCTGACTTGGATGAAACACGATAAAAAGAACGAAAAAAATGCAATTAACTTTAGTTTAGTTAATAAAATTGGAGCTTGTTCTTATAACGTGGTTTGCAACGAAGATGAAATTAAAACTGCTTTTATTAGTTTTAATCATTGGATAGGATAATTCCCCTTATTTTAAAAATCATCAAATGAATCAAGAACATAAATTTAACGTAATTAAAACAGATGAAGAGTGGAGAGAACAATTAACTCCAGATCAATACATCGTTTTAAGACATGCCGGAACTGAACGTCCTTTTACAGGTGAATTTAATATGCATTTTGAAAATGGTATTTACGTTTGCGCTGGTTGTGGAGAAGATTTATTTGATTCTACTTCTAAATTTAACAGTCATTGTGGTTGGCCAAGTTTTGACCAAGAAATTGAAGCTGGTAAGATTGTAGAAATACGTGATGAATCACACGGTATGATTCGAACTGAAATTTTATGTGGCAATTGTGGTGGACATTTAGGCCATGTTTTTGACGATGGACCAACTGAAACCGGAATTAGATATTGTGTTAACTCACTTTCTTTAGATTTTAAAAACGAAAAATAAATAGTAACTTGGATGACAATTAACACATCATCCTTTTTTTATGCCTATAAAAAATTCGTACATAAAATCGTATTGTATTATTTTAGCAGCAATTAGTTTTATATCTATTTACTATTTTGTACACCATCAATTGGTTATAAAAGACGATATTCAACCAGCTATTTTAGCATATTTTATTATCAAATCTTTTTTAATTTTTGCTAATTTCACTCGTGCTTTTAAAGCATTTCATTTTAATCCAATAATTTTTAAAGCACTTTTCAATTTAGGAATCGGTTTATTATTAGCATTTTTGTACTTACAATTATACAACGATTCAATATTGATATTAACCGATTGTGGTTTATCCCTAATCACCGTGTTTTCTTTAATGAAAATGCATCAAAACAAAAATGAAAAACAGAATTACATTTAAACAAATCAACCAATTAGCAATTCCTGCTATTTTATCTGGAATTGCAGAATCTATTATTACATTAACAGATATTGCTATGGTTGGTAATTTAAAAGACAATTCTGTCGAAGCTTTGGCAGCTGTAGGATTAGTTGGTTCTTTTCTGTCTGGATTGCTTTGGATTTTAGGACAAACAAAAACTTCAATTTCTTCTATTGTTTCACAACAGTATGGTGCTAATAATCTCAATTCAATAAAAACGTTAGTTCCACAAGCTTTATATCTAAATATCGCGATTGGATTATTTTTATTAGGCACAACAGTTTTATTTGCCGAAAACATTTTCAATTTATACAATGCATCAAATCTAGTACTTCAAAATTGTATTGATTATTATTCGATTCGCGCTTTTGGATTCCCACTAACTTTAATTTCTCTTACGTTATTCGGAACGTTTAGAGGTTTACAAAACACAGTTTGGGCAATGCGATGCGGAATTGCTGCAGCTGTAATTCATGTCGGATTAAATTTTATTTTAATATATGGAGTTGAAGGTTTTATTCCTGCATTTGGAATTAAAGGAGCAGCCTATTCTAGTCTGATTGCACAATGCATCATGGTTGCCATGGCGTTCTATTATTATATTAATAGAACCAATTTTAGATTTAATCCTGGAAAAGAAATTCATCCATTAATCAAACCTTATATTTCATTAAGCTTTAATTTTATCTTACGTACAGCCACATTAAACGTGGCATTTTTCGTAGCTAATGCATATGCAACAGGTTATGGAGCAAATTACATTGCAGCACAAAGTATTTTAATGAATATCTGGTTATTTTTCTCTTTTTTTATCGATGGATATTCTGGAGCAGGAAACGCAATGGCAGGAAGATTAATTGGCGAAAAAAACTATCAACAATTATTGTATTTAAGCAAGGATATTGCGAAATACTCAGTTATTATCGCCTTAATATTAGTCGTGATTTCATTTGTATTTTATCGTCCAATTGGAGAAATATTCAATAAAGATGAAGAAGTTTTACACGTTTTTACAAGTGTCTTTTGGATTGTTCTTTTAATGCAACCAATAAATACATTGGCTTATATTTTCGACGGATTTTTTAAAGGAATGGGCGATGCTAAATTGTTACGTAATAATTTGATTATTTCTACATTCTTAGGTTTTATTCCTACTTTATTAATCACTGATTATTTTGGAATGAAAATTCACGGAATTTGGTTAGCTTTTGGAATTTGGATGATTATGAGAAGTTTTCCTTTGATGTATATTTTCAATCAAAGAATGAAATCAAAAATTTCAATTCAATAAAAAAGCTACTTTTTCAAGTAGCTCTATTTTATAAATCAAACTGTAAGCCTTTTTCAATCGAATTATTTTTTGCTTTCAATTCGTGTTTTCTTTTTTCTAATAATTCAGTATCACGCTTAGTATCATCACCAGTTCGCATATTTATCTTCACTGGATTTTCTTTATACGCTTTTATTGCAGTTTCAAATTCTATTCGCTTCGAATTAATTTCATTATACTTTTCATAAATTGGATAATTCGCCGTGTCTTTCACAACAGAAATCGCCTCGTAATGAAAGTAATTTTTATCATCATTCAGTTCTAAAATCAAACCTGGTAAACCATTAAATTTATATGGACCGTATGGAACTTTAATATCTTCAGCATACCAAGCTATCCAATTTCTACCAAATAAATTTGTAGTCGCTTTTTTTACATCAAACTCATTTATCTTTTTCGTTTCATTAATTAATTCCCATTTGATTTCTGGCACTTCATCTTTAAAATTATACCAAAAACTATTCGCTTGAGTTTTAAAGAAATAATGTGACGAATCTTTTTCAAAATAAATTCTGTACTTATTAATTTCATTATTTTTTAGTATTAAATCTCTTGCAGATAATTTCCCTTCAGTTATTAGAGTCGTAATATCATCTTTAATAGTATCAGAAGAAAACGCATTATTCGTCATAAAAACAAAACCTTTATCATTTGTTCGTAAAACCATTTCTTCAGTCAATTTATACGATTGATTCAACGAATCTGGCGAATACCTAAAATTATATTTCACCAAATAATCAGTTTCTTTTTTACAACTAAACAAAGTTGTAAAACATATAAATGTTAGTAGTAAGTATTTCATAATTGTGGATTTAAATTCTAAGATATAAAAAAAGCTACCTAAAAAGGTAGCTTGAAAAAAATATTATTAAACAAAATTCTATTATGGTGTAGAAATAGAAGCTTGTTGTGTTTTTCCGTTAAAATATTTCCAACCATTTAAACCAAAATCAACTAAATAAGCTGCCATTTCGTTTGGTTGTGTTGGTGCTATATAACCAGGGAAAGCTTCCTCTAACATTTCTGTTTGTACCGCTCCTAATGCAACTGCATTAATGCGTGGTCCATTCTCTTTTAACTCTTCAGCTAACAATTCCGTCAAATTAACAGTTGCAGACTTTGATGATGAATAAACTGATAAACCAGGAAATTTAACCGATCCTTGTACAGCTCCCATTGTTGATACATTTACCACATGTGAAGTTTTATCTAATTTTGGTAATAATACCTGAATTAAACGATAAGGTGCCATAAAATTCACTTGCCAAGAACGTAATAAATCTTCTTCTTCCATTTCTGCAAATGGCTTGTTAATACATAAACCTGCGTTGTTGTATAAAATATCAACTTTATCCCAAGTCGATACTGCATCTAAAACTTTTACTATTTCTTCGAAATTAGTTAAATCTAACCCTAAAAAATCGTACTGACCTTCTTGTGCAAAATCCTTTAATTCTGCTAATTTATCTTCATTACGAGAAATCGTTAAAACACGATTACCTAAAGCCAAATGTTGCTTTGCCAATTCGTAACCAATTCCTCTACTTGCTCCTGTTATTATTATATTTTTCATGTTCTAAATAGTTCAATACTGATAAAATCGAATTAAATTTTTGCTCATCAAAGATGATACAATTTTCTGTGACTTCCATAGATTTCATAGCATTTTCATCAATCTGAAATCCATTTCTAATTAAAGCTCTTTTCATCCAATAACTAAATTCTGATTTTCCTTTTACATTGATTTTATTTTCCGATATTTTAAAGTTTTGATATGAATCTGAATTCAAATTGTATTTTAAAAAATTACCAGAAAGTTTCTCAAATATTTGATGTTCAAAAGCAATTTCTTCTGGAATTCCGTCATATAATTTCTTATTTTCTATCCACCAAATTTTATCAGCATAATTCAATGCTAACTCTGCATCATGTGTAATCATTACAAAAGATTTATTCGTTTTTGATTTTAAATGAGTAATCAATTCATAAATCTTAAATTGATTTTCTAAATCTAAATTTGCAGTAGGTTCATCCAAAATAATCAAAGAAGTATCCTGACAAAGTGCTCGCGCAATCATCACCAATTGCAGTTGTCCTTCACTGATTTCTGTTAAATATTTATTCTTTAAATCTGAAATTCCGACTAAATCAATCATTTCATTAATAAAACAAATTTCATCATCCGAATATTTTTTTAAAACACGATGATGAGCAATTCGGGCTGTTGCAATTGTATCGAAAACAGTAATTTTTGGAATCAAATTTAATTTCGGAAAAACAATTGCTACTTCTTTCGCTAATTCTACTGCAGCAAAATCAGATTGTTTTCTATCATTAAAATAAATCAAACCATTTAAAACTTTTTCAAAACCTAAAATAGTGTGAATCAAAGTTGATTTACCTACTCCATTTTTACCTAAAATAACGATCAATTCATTTTCAGAAACAGAAGTTGAAACGTTATTAATTAAATCTGTTTTACCAAAACCTATCGTTAAATTATCAAGCTGTAAAATCGTTTTCATTATCTAATTTCGTATTTATTATTTAACAAAATACTAATCACAATAGGCGCTCCAATTAATGATGTGATGATATTGATTGGCAATGTCCCGAAGGGAAATAAATCTGTTAAAATTGAAAACAACAACATAATACATACTCCAGCTAATAATACCCAACGAAATAATAAACGCATATTTCCTGTTTTTAAAACTGATCTACAAATGTGTGGCACTGCTAATCCTACAAAAGCAATAGGTCCGGTAAATGCAGTAGCTGATGCAGTTAATAAAGCTGCTGAAACTAATATTAAAATCCTTAATTTTCTAATGTCAATTCCTACAGATTGCGCATATTTTTCGCCTAGTATTAAAGCTGAAATTCCTCTCAAGGTAAATATAGAACCTATTAATCCAAAGCTTACAAATAATGCAAATACACCTACTTGTTCCCATGATAATCCACTAATAGAACCAAATCCCCACATCAAAAATGTTTTAATTTTATCCGAAGTCGAAAAATATTGCATTAATCCTATAAATGCTACCGTTAATCCAGACAACATAAATCCAAGAATTACTAATGAGGCTGATGATTTAACTTTATTTAAAAATAGAAGTATAAAAAATAAAGCGAAAATTGAACCAATAAAAGATGCAAATATCAAGAGCCATGGATTATTTAACCATGTATCTAATCCTAATGTTGTAAATAGAAAAACGACAATTGCAACTCCTAAACTTGCCATTGATGTTACACCTAATACAGATGGTTCAGCTAAAGGATTTTTAAATAATTCTTGCATTAAAAATCCTGCTATAGGCAATGATAGACCTATTAAAACAGCAGTTATACTTTTAGGTAATCTGAAATTTAATACCAAATTACGATTTACTTCATCCGTCGAACCAATTATTTCTTTAATCGGTATTTCAACTTTTCCTATTGTTAAACTATAGAAAAATAGAAATATCGTTAAACAACAAATCAGGTAAAAAAGTGGTTTTTCTTTCATCAAGGCAAATATAATTAAACTATTAGCTTATGTCATTAATCTAATTATACTTTAGAAGTAAATATTTTATTAGGGCGTTCCCTTCGGTCGGGCTATCCGTTCCAATCTTTGCTTCTCCATAATTTTTTAAGTAAAATTAATATCCTATTGTCATTCTATGTTTATAAAAGAATCTAAGATAAAAAGCAAAGGATTTCCACTGCTATCCCTAACGCAATTTGCGTTATGCGTTATGCGTTATGCGTTATGCGTTATGCGTTATGCAAAAATAACAAGCCTTGTCACTTCGAGCTTGTCGAGAAGTCTTTTATTTCTATAAACAACTTTAGCCAGTTCGAATATTTAAAAAACAAATTATAAAAAACGCCATCCTGAATTTATTTCAGGATCTCAACAAAACAAACAACTCAATCTTCCTTATATATCCTTATTAAAAATCATAATCTATTCGTCATTTCGAATGTATAAAATGATTGATTTTAAATTTATCGAGAAATTAGACGATAAAACATTGTCAAGCTGAATTCATTTCAGCTTCTCATAACACTTTTACTACTTGTCACATATAACATATAACATAGAACTTACAACGTAATACATAACATCCGAAAACAAAAAATCCCCAATCAAATAAATGATTGAGGATTCTTTTTAAAGACTGGCGGCGACCTACTCTCCCGCAATAGCAGTACCATCGGCGCTGAAAGGCTTAACTTCTCTGTTCGGAATGGGAAGAGGTGAGCCCTTTCGCTATAACCACCCTAATTTCTTAGATATTTTTAATTAGGTTTGATTCCTAATATATTATTAACATTATTAGATACTTGAATACAAGTGTTTGTTTTATTTATTTTGATACAATCCAGTACACAATTCAAATAAGATTAACTAACCTTCTCTATGACGGTTAAATTAATA
>NZ_RDOJ01000014.1 GCF_003687725.1 Faecalibacter macacae | reverse complement strand
GTAGGTAGCTCGTCGGGCTCATAACCCGAAGGTCATCGGTTCGAGTCCGGTCCTCGCTACTAATAAAGAGTTTCTTTTTTAAAGAAGCTCTTTTTTTATGCGATTTAATTTACTTCAACTATTTTTGTATTATGAATTTAGAGCAATATAGAACTGAATATAAAAAAGATCAAGCTGTTGGTGCTTTATCTATCGAGAATAGATTAAAACAAGTTTACGGAGATTTAGAACCTCGTTTTTATTCACCTCAAATGATGTCTTTTCAAGGTGGTAATGATCCTATAGATGGAGTTGCGGTTTTTGATAATGAAGATTATCGTCATTTAATCTCTTACGGAATGTCACATCTATATTATAATGAGGAAGCCGTAGGTGAGGAATATAGTAAATGGGGAATGGAATTTACTTTTCGTGTTAAACCTTTTGCAGCTGATGGTGACGAAGATCCTTTCTGGGTGATTCAATTAATGAACAATTTAGCTCGTTTTGTGAATGAAACTAAAGTTTGGTTTGATGAATACCAATTTTTACCATTAGGAGGTCCAATCCGATCTGAGTGTGATACAGATATTGTTGGATTGGCATTTGTTAAAGATGTTGATTTAGATGAGATAGATACTCCGCACGGAAAAGTTATTTTCATGCAAATGGTTGGGTTAAATTCTGTGCAGTTAAAAAGATTAGAAGAAAACTCTACAAAAGAGGAAGTTATGTCAGTTTTAGAAGAAATTAAAGCTGTTAATCCAAAATATATTTGTCAGTTATAAGTTAATTGATTTAAGATTACTAACTAACGTTGTTAATTAAATTCTAAAAATATTAATCTTTTGATAATTAATATGTTTTGGTATTTATATTGCAATACCCTATAGGTTATTACTCAGTTAGAGTTAATAATTTTTCATAGGTTTAGGTTGGTAATTAGGCGAAAGCTTAATTTAGCACTCCTTCGGGAGTGCTTTTTTATATCTTAGTATTAAATTTAATAGATATGAATTTCTTTAAAAACCTATTCAGTAAACGGAAACAAACACAAACAGATATAAAAGAAGAGAAAACAATGACATTTGAAGAAGTAATCGCATCTGAAAAACCAGTTTTAATAGATTTTTTTGCAACTTGGTGCGGACCTTGTCAAATGATGGGGCCGATATTACAACAAGTAAAGCAAGAGCTTGGAGACGGTGTAACAATCCTTAAAGTTGATGTAGATAAATATCAAAGTTTAGCAGCGAAGTATCAAGTACAAGGTGTACCAACTTTTGTTATTTTTAAAAAAGGAGAGTTACTTTGGAAACAAAGTGGAGCAAAACCAAAAGAGCAATTAGTACAAATTCTGAATCAATATATAGATTAAGATTTTATTACATTAGAGTCGATTAAAAAAGGCATCAATTTTAGATTGATGCCTTTTTATTGTATTATTTTATTTTTTTAATCAGGTAGTATGAAACGTATAAAAATATTAACCAAATTGGGATTAATATTACAGATGTTTCCATTCCTGTAAATAACATGATGATTAATATTCCGAATAAAAATACTAAACAGATATAGTTACTGATAGGATATAAGAATGAAGGAAATAAAGTTTTAGTTCCTTCTATATTCTTTTGTTGACGGTATTTTAAATGTGTATAAGAAATCATTATCCAGTTGATAACTAAGCTTGAAACAACTAAAGACATTAAAATTGCAAAAGCTGATTCTGGAATAACCTTATTAATAATGATACATATGGCAGCAAAAACAGACGAAACTAGAATCGCCATTACCGGAACACTATTTTTATTTAATTTGTTTAAGAATTTTGGAGCATTTCCTTGTGCGGCTAATCCATATAACATTCTCGAGTTACTATAAACAGAACTATTGTAAACAGATAAAGCAGCAGTTAAAACAATAAGATTTAATGCGTTTGCGATAATTTTAGAAAATTGAACTTCTTGTCCGAATAAACTGATATTAAGACTTTTTAAATTGTCAAAAACAGTAACAAAAGGACTGCTTTCTACTGTAATTGTTTCCCAAGGAGATAAAGAAAATAAAATTACTAAAGCCCCAACATAGAAAATTAAAATTCTATAAATTACTTGATTTGTTGCCTGTGGAATTGTTTTTTCAGGATTCTTAGCTTCTGCAGCTGTAATTCCTATTAATTCTAATCCTCCAAATGAAAACATGATCATCGCCATAGCGGCTAATAATCCACTAAATCCGCCTGAGTTATCACCGGAAAGCCATCCTTTAGGAAAAAAACCTCCATTATTCCATAAATTTTGTACAGTAGCTTGTTCTCCTCCAGTTCCGCTTAATAATAAGTATGATCCGAAAATAATCATAGCGATAATTGCGATTACTTTGATGATTGAGAACCAAAATTCAGCTTCTCCAAATAGTTTTACAGAGCCTAAATTTAAGGCATTTATCACTAAAAAGAAGAATAAACTCGATGCCCATAATGGGATTTCTGGCCACCAATATTGTACGTATATTCCGATTGCAGTTAATTCGGCCATACTTACCAATACATATAAAATCCAATAGTTCCAGCCAGATGCGAAACCTGCAAAAGGTCCCCAATACTTATAAGCAAAATGACTAAAACTTCCTGATACAGGTTCGTTAACAACCATTTCTCCTAATTGACGCATAATAAAAAATGCAATAATTCCTGCAATTGCATATCCTAAAATGACAGATGGCCCTGCTAAAACTGCTGCAGGTCCAATTCCAAGGAATAAGCCGGTTCCAATAGCTCCACCCAATGCGATTAATTGGATATGTCTGTTGGTAAGTCCGCGCTGAAGTTCCTTATTTTTAGTATTTTTTTTCTGACTCACTTTGTTTAATAAATTTTGTTAAAGATATGTAAAAAATTATAGCTGAACTCCTTGTTTATCAATTTGGCAAGATGTGATTAATAGTAATTTTTTTTTTATGTAATTTAATTATTGTATAAAGTATAAAAATATTTATGTTTTCTTTACTTGTTATGGGTATAACTTGATATAGGCAATAAATAAAAACAGCCTCATCTAAATTGAAAAGGCTGTTGAATTGTTATTTATTAAGTTTCAATACAATCGTTTGAAATTGTGTTAATTTGTGATATGGAAGTTAACTTCGTGTTCAGAATTAATGATTAATTTAATTTTCTCTAATTCAGATTGTTTACTAAATCTATCTTTTTCCAACTCAAAATTTCTAATTGTTTCTTGATTAACTTTGTCACCGATTTTATTTATAAGCGCTGTAACGTCATTATTACAAGAGATCTCAGGGTCAATAAAACGCAATTGAGATAAAGCTAATTCATAAGATTCATTTGCTGCAAGTAATTTAGCACTATGTAATTGTTTGTTACAATACTCGTTTTTGTAGCTGTCGTAAATAGAAGTAATTAAATTTTCAATTTCCTTAGAACATTCTATACCTTCAGGAACATATCTCAACAAATTGAATGCATCTGTATATTCTTTTCTATCAATTTTAACTTTAGCAGAGTGAATTATTTTATTACAATTTTCTGAATAGAATTTTTGAATTTTTAATTCACCATCTTTTAAAAAGTTAATTAACCCCATGTCTGTAGGACGAAGCTCTTTAATTGCTTTATGAATTGCAAGATTTGAATTATCTGCAGTTACTAAAAGCGTTTTTTCAAACGAATGAAAACTTGCGTTAAGTTCTTGATTTTCAATAATTAATTGTATGGATAATTTTAAAACTTTAATATCTTGTACTTCTCCAGCTGTATGTTCGTTTAATATTTCTATTTGTGGACGAATTAAAAATGGTGATTGATTTGAAAAACTTACACGATTCTTAAATTGACTTTGTAATCTATCAGCTAAATTTTGGTAATGTGATTCAGTTATTTTATGATTCCCTTTTGGAGTTAAAATTTTATAATCTATTTGACTTACTTTAATTTCCTGAGCATTAATGTTTATTATAAAGCAGAATAATAGGCAAAAAAAATAAAAATATTTATTGCTCATTAGTTTTACCTTTTATAGTTATAAATAAACTTTGTCCTTTAATATTTCGTGTTGCTGTAATATTATTTGTTCTTAAAAAACGAATAATTTCGTTCACGAATTTGTTAGGATTGTAAGGTTTATCAGTTGCTTGGTCAAATAAAGGAATACGAACTTCGTCAAAAATCATTTTGTTTTCGATTATTCCTGCTAAATTAGCTCTTCCTTGAAATGCATTTTCAGAAATAAACTCTTCAATAATTTCATTTAAAAAACGATTTTCATTTACTTCTGCATCAAAATCGATTGAGGAATTTTCATCTAAATTGAAATGAATGACTAAGGCTCTCCCGATATCTCTAATTTCATCCGTCTTAACCATTAAATTGTTTAAAAACTCTTCTTGAATTTTACTAAAGGCTTTTTCAATCAATTTTTCGACATCATTTGTAACAAATCTTCCACTTGATGCAGTTTGATTTGAAAAACTTGCCCCTGTGTGCGTTTCGAAAGCAGTTAGATTAATCGTAATATTAGTACCAGAGGCATCTGTAGTATTTTGAATATCGACTTGTACATAAAAATCTGCTCCAGAACCAGTAAGTAAATCACTTTTGAAATTAGTTTGTCTGTCTGCTGTAAAGGCTGAATTGGCTTGTGCAGCTCTTAGATTCGCAACAAAATCAACAGTAGACCATCCACGTTGATCAAAAGCTTCTTTTACTTTAATAACCGCTGTACGTACTGCGGGATTATCGTCTAAAATTGTTTGGATGTTCTCGTTTTGTTTTGTGTAGGGAACAACCATAATTTTAGCTGCGGCTCTTGCTTGTTCGCTACTTTGTGTTGCAGCAATTTGTGCTTTAATTTGGGTAGCAGAAGTTGTGAAAATTAGTAGAAAAATAAATACTATATTTTTCATGATTAAAATCCAATTTTATTAATGATTTTGTTTTCTTCTAATTCTTTTCTTAGAGCATTGTAATTAATTGTAAACTCAGTAACTGCAGAAATACATTTCACTTTTTCTTTACAGTTATAATATGTTACATCTGAATTCGTTATAAATCTTTTGTAATCTCCTGCCCAAAATTTTTCAAAAAATGCTGCATGAGTTGTTTCTACAGAAGCTCCTTTCTTTATTACACCATTTTTGAAATCAGTTCCTGGAAATCCCATGTAAAGAAATTGTTGAATAGCTTTCTTATGTGCATTTTTTAAAGATTCCTCTTCACCATCTGTTTTTCTTTTGTCAAGAACTTCATCACTGATCCCTCTTAATGTTACTAATCCCTGTGCATTATGTTTAATTACAGTAGAATTTGAATAAGGATTTAAATGCATTTTTGTACAGCTACTAACTAATAATGTTGTAGTAACTACCAATAATAGTCCGATTTTTTTCATGATATTAATTTTTAAATTAGAATTTATTTAGAGATTAATGATATATTTTCGTAGTTTGTAATTGCCTTTTTTAGGTCTTTTTCACCTTCTGTAATTTTAGCGACTGAAAAGTTTTCATCGTCAACTCTTTCAATAGTAGCAGTTGCAATTTTACTGTTCCTTGTAATTGATTTGCCATTTACATTAACTTCAGTACTTGTAATAACATCAATTTTATCTCCTTTAGTCATTCCATAATCACTACCAGCAGCTATTACTAAATATTTAAATGGTCCATTTTCACCTACTTTAGTTTTCAAATCCTTTTCTACCCATTCAACTAATTGGATGTTTGTAGGGAAAGATTCTTTAGCAAAATTTTCAACGTTAAATGATAATGATTCGAGTGCTTTTGAAAATGATTCTTTTGTTGAATTTTGCTCCTCAGTTGCATTTAATAAATTATTTATTTTTAATGCTTTTAATTGAGTTGGTATAAATTGTAATTCACTAGTGATATTTGAAGTGGTTACTATTTCTCCAGTAGATATATTTAAAATTTTCAAATTAATTTCAATAGTACTGTTCCATTTATTCTTTTTCCCTGTGTGATTAACAGAAACAATTTTATTTTCAATTAAATAACTTGCACCTTTACTCACGCCATCTACGATAGTATTTTTGCTATCTAAAAAGGCCTCCGTGCGTTGTAGTTGTTTTTCCTTTTCTAATGCTTCAATATTACGGCGATCAACAACTGTGAATTTTTTAGATTTCACAAAAGCATTGATTACAGTTTCTGCAATAATATTCGCTTCTTGCTGTTCTAAATTTCCAATAGTGTAAGTAGCTGGAATAAATGCTATGTTTATTTTTTCCTGGGCATTAGCCAGAAATGAAAATCCTAATAAGAATAAAATTAAAAACGTTTTTTTAATCATGTTGTAATAAATAAATTGATACTTCAATTGCTATTATAGATAGCAGTTTTTTAACAATTACAAATTTTTAATTATTCATTCTTATGTACAAAATCTTAGGTGGTAGTTAGTGGGTGGTTTTTTATTTTTTACTACTTTAAAGGGTAGTATGGTTTTGTATTTTAGAGTAGTAAATATCCTTAGATTATTGTATTCTAAGTATTTAATAAAAGGTAAAAAATATTTTGATTTTAGACAGCTTTATCCTTATTGTATATTATTTTTAATGTTTATTTTTGACAGCTTTTACCCGAAACTACCTTTAATTAAGAAGTATGAAATCAAATTTAGTAATGAATTGGACATTATTTTTAACTATTTTATTTTTATCTCCGGTGTATGCATTAGATGATAAAAATTTAAATAATAAAATTGATAGTCTAAATGATATAGGAAAAGTAAAGGAATCAATCATTTTGCTTGAAAAAATTACTAGTAGTAATAACACGGATCAACTTAAAAAATCGTACGCTTACATTCTAAAGGCGATTACATATAAGAGATTTTATAATTATCCTGAAGCATTAAATAATTTAAATCTAGCTTTAAAATCTTCAAAAGGTTCAGTTCATTATCTTGAAGTTGAAAGTCGAGTTAAACTTGAAAAACTATTTATATATTTTGATACAAAGCAAAAACATAAATTTGAAGCTTTGCTAAAAGACATTAATTCTGATAATTTAAAATTTGTCAAATCTGAAACAAGGGTGTTTTATGAATCTATATTGGGACATATAGAGCTTGAGAAAGGTAATTTGGAAAAGGCTGAAAAATACTTTGATTATTGTATAATATTATTAGAAAAAGAAAATCCAAGACATCTCCCTACTATTTATAAAGTTAAAGTAAATCTTTACAATAAAATGAATAAAAAAGATCTTGCTTTGGGGGCATTTGAAAAAGGAATGTATTATGCTAATAAATACAATGTTGATCTGTATAAAATTGTAATGTTAGAGACATTACTTTATTATTATATTGATAATAATGATTATAAAAATGCATATTTTACTCAACTTAAAGTCAGTAAAGAAAGATTAAAGTATAATGATAGAGAGGTGAGTGGAAATCTAATACAACTCGAAAAAAAAATACTTGATGAAAGAATTACGCAAGAGCGTTTAGAGAATAAAGCTTTAAAATATATAATGATATCGATTATTATATTGCTCTTATTATTGTTATTTTTTTTAAGTAAAAAACTTATTTTGATTAATAAAAAACATAAAATAATAACTTATGAAAATGAAGAATTATTAATTAAATTGAATGAAATTAACTACATAAAAGAAAAAAAAGCAAATGATTATAAAGATGCTATTGATTTAAATCCCTACAATCTTTCTTATAGACAGATCGAAATAGTTAAATTAATCAGGCAGGATAAATCCAATAAAGAAATTAGCTCTATATTATTTATTTCGGAGAATACGGTCAAGTATCATTTGAAAAAAATATTTGAAATACTTAATATCAGCAGTCGTTCAGATTTAAAATCTAAAAATATTATATAAAAAAAGCCTCTTCAAAAATGAAGAGGCTTTTTATTTTGTTTCGTCGGGGTGGCAGGATTCGAACCTGCGACCTCCTGCTCCCAAAGCAGGCGCGATGACCGGGCTACGCTACACCCCGATTAAGGTGTTTTACGATAAATTAATCTCGGAAAAATTTGTCGGGGTGGCAGGATTCGAACCTGCGACCTCCTGCTCCCAAAGCAGGCGCGATGACCGGGCTACGCTACACCCCGATGATCTCTTTATCGTGGGTGCAAATGTAGGACTATTTTTTTATTCTAACCAAATATTTTTAAGAATATTTTTCAGAAAATTTCATGTACGTTTCTAAATCTTTATCTCCTCTACCCGAAAGATTCAGAACCACAATATCTTGCGGTTTAAAATCTATTTTTTCTAGAACGGCTAAAGCGTGAGAAGATTCTAATGCTGGAATGATTCCTTCTTCCTTTGTTAATAAAAATGCTGCTTGTAAAGCTTCATCATCTGTTGCATTTAAAAAAGTTCCACGTCCTGTTTTAAATAAATGTGCATGTAATGGACCAACTCCAGGATAATCTAATCCTGCAGAAATCGAATATGGTTCTACAATTTGTCCATCTTCATCTTGCATCAACATGGTTTTACTTCCGTGAATAATTCCTTCTGAACCTTTTTGCATTGTAGCCGCAGTTTCTCCAGAATCTACACCTAAGCCTGCAGCTTCAACTGCGATTAATTTCACTTCTTCATCATCTAAAAAATGATAAAAAGCTCCGGCAGCATTACTTCCTCCACCAACACAAGCAATTACATAATCAGGCGTTTCTTTTCCGTATTTTTCTAATAATTGTTTACGAATCTCTTCTGAAATAATCGCTTGAAATTCTGCTACAATCGCTGGATAAGGATGAGGTCCAACTACAGATCCAATTAAATAGTAGGTTTCAGGGTTGTTAATCCAGTAACGAATAGCTTCGTTTGTCGCATCTTTTAATGTTTTACTTCCAGAAGTTGCAGCAACAACTGTAGCACCTAACATTTTCATTCGAGCAACATTTGGCGCCTGACGAGCAATATCAATTTCGCCCATAAAAACAGTACATTCTAAACCTAATAAAGCACAAATAGTCGCAGTTGCTACACCGTGTTGACCAGCGCCAGTTTCAGCTAAAATCTTTGTCTTTCCCATTCGCTTAGCTAACAAAGCTTGTCCGATGGTATTGTTCACTTTGTGTGCTCCTGTATGGTTTAAATCTTCACGTTTTAAAAGAATATTTGTCCCAAATTTTTCAGATAATTTTGGTGCGTAATATAATGGACTTGGGCGTCCAACGTAATCTTTTAATAAGCCACGGAATTCACTTTGGAATTCTTCGGTATAAAAGTATTTATCAAAAGCTGCTTTTAATTCATCGCAATTATGATGTAATAATTCAGGGATAAATGCTCCTCCAAAATCACCATAAAATCCGTTTTCGTCTACTGAATATTTCATTTTGTTTGTTCTCTTAATTTTGTTCAATTCGACCATCAATTGTGTCGATAAATTGTTTTACTTTTTCGATGTTTTTGATTCCGGGTTCAATTTCAAAACCACTGTTAATATCAAAACCGATGCATTGTGGATGTTTGAAATTTTTCAAAACCAATGCGTCTTCTAATTGAATTCCACCACTTAATAAAAAGGGTGTTGATAACTGATAGTTTTTCAACAGCTGCCAATCAAACTTTTTTCCACTTCCGCCATATTGAGTTGACTTTGTGTCTAATACAAAACTATCAACAACTTGTTGATAACCTTTTAATTGTTCAAAATCAGTGGTTTCATTAACGCCAATTGCTTTCCAAATTTTAAAATCTAAAAACTGTTCAGATGTTAATAATTGTTGATGTTTAGCTTCAATTAATTCTTGACAAAAAGATGGCGTTTCATCTCCATGAAGTTGTACAACATCCAATTCAAATTGTTTTACTTTTTGAATGATTTTTTCAACACTTTCATTTACAAAAACTCCAACGCGTTCTGCATTTGGAAAAATTTCAAAAATGCTTTCATCCTTTATAAATCGAGGAGATTTTGGATAGAATATAAATCCAACATAATCAGGTTCAATTTTAGTTAAAGCTTTAAAGTTTTCAACTGAATTATTTCCACAAACTTTTACTTGAAATCTTTTCATTTAATCTGATTTACAAATTCTTGAAATGCATTGCCTGGATTTTCGTTTTTCATAAAGTTTTCACCTATTAAGAAGGATTGAAATCCTGCAGCTTTTAAATCTTTCACTACTTCTGGATCTGAAATTCCACTTTCGGCAACTTTGATTAAATCTTCAGGCAATTTCTTTAATATCTGTTTTGATTTTTCTGTATCAACTTCAAACGTTTTTAAATTTCTGTTGTTTATACCGATTAAATCAATAAACTCATTTACTTTTTCTAATTGATCTTCCGAATGAATTTCCAACAAAATTTCTAAACCAATTTCTTTCGCCAATTTCGCTAAATTGAATACTTCATCCTTTGTTAAACATTCAGCAATCAATAACATCAAATCTGCTCCAATCGCTTTTGTTTCGTACACTTGGTACTCGTCCACAATAAAATCTTTTCGAAGAATCGGAATATTTAAAATCTGTTTGGCTTCATTTAAATCATCAAAACTTCCACCAAAAAAATCTTCATCAGTCAAAACCGAAACAACAGAAGCGCCAAATTGTTCATATCCAGAAACAACATCTTTTATATTAGCATGTTGATTAATGAAACCTTTCGAAGGCGATTTACGTTTAAATTCGGCAATAATTCCAGTTTTATTTGGATCTAAAATAGAAGCTTTAGCAGATCTCACTTTTTGTGTAAAAAAAGAACTTTGTTTAAAATCTTCAATTGAAGTTTGTTGTTGCTTTTGTTTGATTTCAATTCGTTTTTGATCAACGATTTGATCTAATATATTTTTCATCGGTTGGTTAATTTTTTAAAGATTTCGAACGCTTTTCCAGAGCTTAAACTTTCTTCAGCAATTGCTACACATTCTTTTAAATCTTTGGTTGGATTTATTGTTTTTAAACCTAAAGCTGAATTGGCTAAAACGACATTTTTACGAGCTTTTGAACTTTCATTTTTCAAAACAGAAAGGAAAATTTTAGCATTATCTTCAATTGAAATTCCTCCAGAAATTTCTTCTGCTTTTATTGTTTCAAATCCGAAATCTTGACTTTGAATCAAAAATTCGCCTTCATTCGTATATACTTTCGTTGGCGATGTTAAAGAAATTTCGTCATACCCATCTAAAGCTGTAGAAATCGAAAATTTATTATCCGAATTTTGCATCACATAATGATACAAGCGAGCCGTTTTCACATCAAAAGTTCCTAAGTTTTGATGCGTCGGCTGAACCGGATTAACCAAAGGTCCCATCAAATTAAAAAATGTTTTTACACCTAAACTTTTACGCAAAGGCGCAACTTTTTTTAGCGCAGGATGAAACAAAGGCGCATGTAAAAATGTGATTCCTATTTCGTCGTATTCACGATTTAATTTTGTTTCATTATTCGAAAATTCATAGCCAAAATTTTCTAACATATTAGAAGAACCACTCACCGAAGAAGCTCCGTAATTTCCTTGCTTAATCACTTTTTCGCCAGCTCCAGCAATCACAAAAGCGCTTAACGTAGAAATATTAAAGGTATCTTTTCCATCGCCACCAGTTCCAACAATATCTAAACCTTGATTTGGCATATTTACTTGATGACACAAATCCAATAATGCACGACGATAACCATTTAATTCGGGTAACGTAATATTTCGCATATTGAAAACCGTTAAGAAAGAAGCAATTTCGATATCAGAATATTTAGATTCAGAAATATCAACCATAATTTGGTAAGCTTCTTCTTCAGAAAGTGTATAATTTTCGAATAATAGATTCAATAACTTTTTCATCGCTTAAGCTTTTAACCAGTTTTCAATCATTTGTTCACCTTCTGGCGTTAAGATTGATTCAGGATGAAACTGAACCCCACGCACATCATAAGTTTTATGACGTAATGCCATTACTTCACCTTTTGGACCAACAGCCGTAATTTCTAAATCTTCAGGAAAATTTTCGTTAGATACCACCCAAGAATGGTAACGACCAACTTTTAAATTTAGATCTAAATCTTTGAAAAGAATTTCATCCGATTTAATCACTTCAATAGTTGATTGCACACCATGAAAAACTTCTTGCGTATTTAATAAAGTTCCTCCAAAAACTTCTCCAATCGCTTGTTGACCTAAGCAAATTCCGAAAATAGATTTTGTAGGTGCATATTTCTCAATAATTGGTTTTAATAAATTCGCTTCGTCCGGAATTCCAGGACCAGGTGAAAGTAAAATTTTATCATATTTTTCAACATCTTCTAAAGCAATTTCATCGTTACGAAAAACGTCAATATTATTCGTGAATTTCTTTAAAGCGTGAACGATATTATATGTAAATGAATCGTAATTATCTAAAACTAAAATTTTCATGGTTTAAATGTTTTGTGCTAATAAAATGGCTTTGCGTAAAGCGCCTAATTTGTGGTTAACTTCTTGTAATTCGTTTTCTTCGATTGACTTAGAAACTACTCCTGCGCCTGCTTGGAAATACAATGTATTTTGTTTGCTAACAAACGTACGAATTGCAATTGCCATATTAATTTCGCCATTAAATCCTAAATATCCAATCGCTCCACCGTAAATTCCACGGTTTTGATTTTCGTACTGATCCAATAATTCCATTGCTTTAAATTTGGGCGCTCCAGAAAGTGTTCCGGCCGGAAAAGAATCAGCAAAAACTTTCATTGTATTTAAATTCGGATCTAAATCAGCAATTACCTTCGAAACCATGTGAATAACGTGTGAAAAAACTTGAATTTCTTTGTACGATTCAACCGAAACATTTGTAGAATTTCGACTTAAATCATTTCGAGCTAAATCAACTAACATCACATGTTCTTCGTTTTCTTTCGGATCATTAATTAATTGATTCGTTAATTCTTTATCCAATTCTGGTGAACCGGTTCTACGAACAGTTCCAGCAATCGGGTGAATTTGTGCTTGATTATCGCGAACAATCAATTGGGCTTCAGGTGAAGAACCTAAAATTTTATAGTTTCCATAATCGAAATAAAATAGGTAAGGAGAGGGATTGATGGAACGTAATACGCGATAAACATTGAACTCGTCACCCGAGAACTTTTGCTTGAACTGTCTTGATGGAACAATTTGAAAAACATCGCCACGGAAACAAGATTGTTTACATTGTGAAACGATATTTTTAAATTCCTCATCCGTTAAATTAGATTCGATTTTACTTTCGATTTGGAAAGGATATTCCACGAAAGTTTTGTTTCGAATGATATTTTTTATGTCTTCAAAATTTGAATTTATTTCCTCATTCTGAAATTCTAAATATTGAATTTCGTTATGAAAATGATTGAAAACAATGATGTTTTGATAGAATGAATAACGAACTTCTGGAATCGTCGCTTCGTTTCCTTCGTTCGTGAATTTTACTGTTTCAAAATACGGAATAGCATCCCAACCAATATATCCAAATAGTCCGTTAATGATTAATTTTTCGTCAGAATTGATTTCAAATTGTTGCGCAAAATTCTTGATAACTTCTGCTAATTCTTGCCCTTGTAATGCGTATGTTTTTTCTTCACCATTTTGGTAAGATTCAGTTACGATTCCTTTATTTACTTCAATTGTTGCAATTGGATTTAAACAAATAAAAGAATTTGCATCAGATTTAGAATGATAATCAGAACTCTCTAATAATAAAGCG
Source organism: Faecalibacter macacae (assembly GCF_003687725.1). Taxonomy (GTDB): domain Bacteria; phylum Bacteroidota; class Bacteroidia; order Flavobacteriales; family Weeksellaceae; genus Empedobacter; species Empedobacter macacae. Next base: position 58,788 of record NZ_RDOJ01000014.1, on the reverse strand, counting down.
TTCGGGTAAATATCACGCAATTTTAAATACATCTGTACAGGAGTTCTTAGATCTCCCAGACTTGTTTCAGTTTGTATTTTAAATTTTAAATTCATTGGATTTTGGTATAAAATGTTTGGATTGGGTACAAAAAAAAGGCTTGTCGATTCCGACAAGCCTTTCCTACATATAACTACATAGAGGTCTTACGAATCAACGTTTTGTTGCTCGATAAACCACCACCAGTTATTTGTAAATAATGTTTTCATTGGGACAAATGTATAAAGGATTTTATTTTTTGCAAATTAAATTTTGATAAATTTTTTAGAAACCTTTCCATTCTGATTTTCTATTTCTATGATATAAATTCCTTGTTTTAAATTGTCTACCATTATAGAGCCTTTATTAATATTAAAATTTAAAGATTGAACTAATTGTCCATTGAAATTATAAATCTTGATTAAATTCTCATTAGAATTTGTTTCAATATATAAAATATCTGTTGTAGGGTTAGGATAAATATCAATACTTATAGGATTTGTAATAGTTGAAGTATTCAATACTTGTCTAGAACAAGGTTCACTTGAGTTTATTAAATTAAATGATTCAGACGCATTAGTTTGATGATTGTAATAATTATTTCCGTTTACTGCTCTGAAATTAGGAATGTCATCAACAATAATGTTTGGAGAGACATTTGATTTGGTTTCTAATGTGAAATATTTAGTTGTATTAATATTGTTTCTAAGATCAATTGTGATAGGTGCTTGATCATAAATTTGTAATCTAACATTTGGATTATTACATAGGTTTAAAATTCCAGTAAAATCACTGATTATAGGTGGATTTAAAGATAATGAACTAAATGCAAGATTCTTTAAATTAGTGTTGTGAACAAACATATTAGTTAAATTCATTTTTACAGGAACTGACCAATACACTAACTTTTCAAGATTAGTTAAATTATTAAAATAATTATTTTCAAATTCTATAGTAGGTAATATGATGTTATTTGTATAATAAAAAGTTCCATTTCCATAAAATTGTAATGATTTTAAGTTCGTATTATTTTTAAAATCTAATTTAGGTAAGGTATGAGGATTTATGTAATGAATATTTACATCTTCTAAATTTTGTAAATTATTGAAGTTAATATTTGCCGAATTTCCAATAGTTAAATATAATCTCTTTAATTGTTGTAATTGATCAATATTTAGGGGCAAAATGTAATCATCATATTGTAAATTACTTAATTGAGCATAATTGATTAGGTAATCTAATTCTCTTAAATTAGGATGGTTAATAAAATCTATATTTGAGACATAATTTTTAGGAATGTATAAATTAAGTGTTTCTAGCTCGTTTAAGTTGTTTAAAAGAGCTATGTTTTCAACAAAACCATTAGTGTTAATATATAAATTCTTTAATTGAGGTATTTGTGAAAAGCTATTGTTTAAAGCTATGAAGTTTTCGTTATAACTTGTAATGTGTAAAGATGTCAAGTTATTTAAATTGTGTAACGAATTAGGTAAATAATATAAATTATATGATTTTATTTCTAAAGAATTTAATTGAGATGCGTTTTGAATGTCATCACTTAAGTTTGAAAAATCACCACTAAGTTTAAGTTTTTTTAGCGTATTTGTATAAATATTATTTGAAATAGATTCAATCCTATTAAGACTCAAATCTTCTAATATTGGAAAATTTCTGTAAAAATCTATATTTTCCATATTTGTATTTACTAGATCTAATTCTAATCTTTTTATTATAGGTCCAGTAATATTCTCTAAAAGACTATAATTATATTTAGAACTACTTATTTTTAATTCATTTATATTATTATAAATTGTATTTATTTCAATTTCTTTTAGATTAGATAAATTTAAAATCTTTAATGTAGGGAAAGAGTTAATAGAGCTACTGTTTTGAATAATAACATTTATTTTAGGTGCAGTCGTATTATTAAAAGAATTAAATTCAAATTTTTCTAATTTTTGTAAATTGGTTAGTTGATTAAAATCAACTTTATAATCTTGATTAAAATTAGAATTGTTAACAATTGATGAATATCGAGCTTCAGGTGAAATTATTATTTCTTTAATTTCAGTTAATTGATTTAAATCTGAATGTAAATCAGTTACTAAGTCTTGAGTTATAGAAACGTTTGTACCATTAGTAATATTTACGCTAGACGGTAAATCAATTTTTGTAACTCTATATTCGTTATTAATTACTTCAGTAGTTAGTCCATATATTTGATTTAAAGGACGACTAAAATATCCATCTTGATATCGTTTTAATTTTGAGTATAAAGATATAATAGCATCTTTATCTGTTTGTGAATCGGTTTGTCCGAATAAAATACTGGAAGTTGTAATTAAGATTAAAGTGAAATATTTTAGCATAATTCAATATTAGTGTTGAGTAAAAATATGTAATAATTAATAAAAAACCATTATTTTTAATCCATAAAATCAAATTGTAAAACACACAAAAAAATAACAATGACTTACGAGAATTTATTAGTAGAAGTAGAAAATAAAATAGCAGTTGTAACATTAAATCGTCCACAAGCTTTAAATGCTTTAAATAAAGGAATATTAGATGATTTATCTTCATTTTTTGATGATGTAAAATCGAATGATGATATCCGAGTAATTATCTTAACTGGAGCAGGTGAAAAGTCGTTTGCTGCAGGAGCTGATATCAAAGAATTTGCAAGTTTTAATGCAGAAGAAGGAAAACAATTAGCTGCAAAAGGACAAGAACGTGTTTTTAACAAAATTGAAAATTGTACAAAACCTGTAATTGCTGCCGTAAATGGATTTGCTTTAGGTGGAGGATTAGAATTAGCAATGTCTGCACATTTCCGCATCGCCTCAACTAATGCAAAATTAGGTTTACCAGAAGTGACTTTAGGATTAATCCCTGGTTATGGAGGAACACAACGTTTACCAAAATTAATTGGGAAAGGTCGCGCGATGCAAGCAATTATGACAGCTGATATGTTTACTGCAGAAAGAGCAGAACAAATTGGTTTAGTAAATGAAGTAGTTGAGCAAGCAAATTTATTAGCAAGAGCAAAAGAAATCGCAGGTAAAATCACTAAAAATTCGTCGATTGCAATTGGACAAGCAATCACAGCGATAAATTCTTACGATAAACCGAATGGATTTGATATCGAAATTGCTAGTTTTGGTTACCTTTTTGAAGAAGATGATTTCAAAGAAGGAACTACAGCTTTCGTAGAGAAAAGAAAACCAAATTTTAAATAAGAAATTAGTTAAAAAGGCTCCTTTTCAAGGAGCTTTTTATTTTAATAATAGAAATGAAAAATAAACTTTTAATGTTATTGATGTCGATGAGTGCATTTGCATCGGCTCAAGGAATTTATCATGTAAATGCAGTAGATGGTTTAACAGTAAGAACCAGTGTAAGTGGGAAAAAAATTGGTAAAATTCCGTACGGATATCAAGTAAAAGTTTTAGAAAAATCAGATCCTTTGGTAATTAAAGACGAAGGGAAATCGATCAGTGGAAATTGGGTAAAAGTTGATGGAAAATCAACGCAAATTATCATCGACCCAAATTTTAAAGAAAGTTACGATCCGCAAGGTGTTTATGTTTTTGATGGATATTTAACGAGTCAGAAAGATTTTATTAAAAAAGCAGAAGATAAATTAGCAAAGCATCCGGCGTTAAAAGATTACTATTTAGCAACATCGTATAAAGTTTTTGCAATAAAAGGTGACTTTTTTGCAGATGGTGTTGAAGATGATGTTTTTCGTGTGATTTCGCCAGAAGGTAATGTTCGTGTAATGGCAATTAATAACAAAGCGGTCGGAAGTGATATTTATGGATTAGGAGGACCAAAAGATCCTTTTGGAATCTTAGATTATGATTTCGATTACTTTTATAAAGTACCTAAAAACACACCATTTTGGGCTGATAGAAATGGAACTAAATTAATGAATCAAGTATCAAAAAATGATATTAAAACATTTACATATGATGCTTTGTATTTGAATGATTTAAAAAATAATGGTGGATATTTTTACCGATATGGTAAAAAGTGGAATCTATTAAAGTAGAATACAATTTAAAAACAACCCTATGAAAAATTATCAATTATTAATCCTTTTGATTCTCTTTCCAATTCTTGGAATGGGACAAGAATTTGTTGTAAATACGCCAAATGGTGTAATAGTAAGAGATAGTCCAAACGGTAAAAAAGTTGGAAAATTATTCAATGGAACGAAATTAACCGTCGAAAAGAAGTTAGCAGCTTTTTCAGTTACAGATAATGGAAAAATAATTGATGGTAATTGGGTGAAAGTGAAAATAGATCCTTCGAATTTTGAATTTAATGAAGACCTTAATAGTTCTTATGATTTGGATAAATTGTATCTATTTGATGGTTTTATTACTTCATTAGAAGATTATTTGAATGAAAAGGAATTAATTATCTCTAAATATTCAGCATTAAAAAATTATTATTTAGCAAAAGATTATAATGTGTTTGCATTAAAAGGCGATTTTTTTGGTGATGGAATTCAAGATGATTTATTTCGAATGATTGACGAAAATGGTTCAGTTCGTATTATCATACTAAATCATCAACAAGATGGTAGTAAAATTTACGGTTTAGGAGGTCTTAAAGATCCGTTTTCTATTAATGATTATGATTTTGGGGTTTTGTCTAAAGTTCCGAAAGGCACTACGCTTTGGTCTAATTATGATGATGATTTTAGAGAATTGAAAGATGTTCCAAAAAATGAATTAGTTAAACTAAACTACGATGCAATTTATGTTCATAATGCTGAAGCTTGTGGAGGCGGATATATTTTTTGGAAGAATAATAAATGGAATTGGTTACAACAAGAATAAATAATAGATATGCAAAATATAGAAAATAAAGTCGCTTACATTACGGGTGGTACAAAAGGGATTGGTTTTGGAATTGCAAAATCGTTAGTTGAAAACGGAATTAAAGTTGTGATTTCTGGTCGTAACATCGAAGATGTTGAAAAAGCGAAAGCTGAATTAGGTTCTGAAAACGTTTTAGCAATTCAATCAGATGTAAGAAATTTTGATGATGAGGTAAAAGCGGTAGAGCAAATCGTTGCATCTTTTGGTCAATTAGATATTGTCATTGCAAATGCAGGTTTAGGAAAATTTGCACCGGTTGATAAAATGTCTTTAGAAGATTGGAATGCGATGATTGATACTAATTTAACTGGAGTTTTTCATACAATGAAAGCAACTGTCGAACAGTTAAAGCAAACGAAAGGTTATTATATTTCGATTGCGTCATTAGCCGGAACAAACTTTTTCCCTCAAGGAGCTGGTTATAATGCGTCAAAATTTGGTGTAGTTGGGTTTACACAAGCAGCAATGTTAGACTTACGCAATTACGATATTAAGTGCACAACGATAATGCCTGGTTCAGTAACTTCTCACTTTAATGAGCACGTTCCAAATGAGGAAGATGGATGGAAAATTCAGCCAGAAGATTTAGGTCAAATGGTTGTCGATTTATTAAAAATGAACCCAAATGTTTTACCAAGTAAAATAGAAGTTCGTCCTACGAAAACTAAATAATTTAAAATAAGCTCTTTATGAGCTTATTTTTTTTGAAATAAACTAAAAAAGAGTACTTAATAAGTATTAAAATAAATTATAAAGTATATAGATTTTTTATATAACAAATTCAATTCTTCGTCGTTAATTTACTACATAAATCAAGTTGTATTTTAATCTTGATTTTACAAACATACATAACAAACACTCCAGTTTAGAACAATGAGTTTTAAAAGTAAAATTAACCACTATCGCCGTACGATTATGAAATCGTTAACGGGCAATGTTCAAAACTCTGAATCTTATCAAAAGATTCCATATCAAGATTTAAAAATTGATCGAGTTTTAATTTCAAGGCCTAATCAACGATTAGGAAACACATTATTAATAACTCCATTGGTTCAAGAATTGGTGAAATTTAATCCAAATATTACTATCGATTTGTTTGTTAAAGGCGGTGTATCTCATGTCGTTTTTGAAAATTATCCACAAATAGATCAAATTATTAAACTTCCTCGTAAGCCTTTTAAAGAGTTGGTTGATTATATAAAGGTATGGATTAAAGTGAGAGGAAATAAGTATGATTTGGTTATAAACGTCCACGAAGAATCAGCTTCAGGACGAATTTCAACAAAAGTAGCTCGCTCAAAATATAAAATGTTTGGAAATGAATTTTTGAATGACATTAATAGTAATGAACAAGTTCATTTAGGGAAAATGCCAGTTTATCAGTTCAGAAAATTTATTGAGAATGTAACTGATCATAAAATTGAATCAGAGTATCCAAAATTAGATCTTAAATTATCGCTTGATGAAATTGAATACGGAAAAGGTGTTTTATCAGATTTAATTCAAGATCCATCTAAAAAAACATTGGCATTTTTTACTTATGCGACAGGTAGTAAATGTTATGTTAGCGATTGGTGGGATAAATTTTATGTAGACTTTAAAGAAGAATTTGATCAAGAATATAATTTAATAGAAATTCTTCCGGTTGAAAATATTTCTATGTTGAATCATAAATTACCTGCTTTTTATAGTCAAGATATTCGTGAAATTGCTGCTGTAATGGATAATTGTGATTTATTAGTTGCTGCCGATTCAGGAATGATGCATTTAGGTTGTGCGACATCAACTCGTAATTTAGGTTTGTTTAAGTCTGGAAATACAGAAAAATATAAACCTTACGGAAAAGGAAATTCTATGGCTTTGGTTACAGATATTTCTTCGGAAGGTTTGGTTGATAAAATGAAGGAAATTTTACAAAATCAAAATTAAACTGATTTTAATGCGTTTAAAATATATTAATTTGCATTAAAATTATAAGTGACCAACCGACTGCTATATCTAATTTTATTTTTCTTTTTGTTTGTAAATCTACAAGCACAGGAATTTGGTTGGCAAAATCCTAATTTTAGACAAGAAAATCATGTTGTTACTGATACAATAAAACTTTATAATTTCGGAATTTTAACCGAAAAATTTCAGGTATTTGATGAGCAAGGTAACTTGATTTCTAATTCAAATTATTCAGTTGATTTTTCTCGAAACGAAATTTATTTTCATCCACTTTTTAAGGGAACAAATGTTACGATTAATTACTTCATTAATCCACAATTAGCAAAAAATAGTATAGCAAAAAGAGATTCTTCAATGATTGTTTTTAATAATCAAAAAATAGATGAATTTCATCAAATAATACCAAATAAAACTTTTCAAAATACTGATTTTTTTAAAGGTTTAAATAGTAAAGGATCTTTGGTACGTGGAATCCGATTTGGTAATAATCAAAGTGGTTCGGTTCAGTCATCTTTAGATTTAGAATTAAGCGGAAATTTATCCGAAGATTTAACGATAAAAGCTGCAATTTCTGATAATAATGTTCCGATTGAGACTGATGGTTACACGCAAAAATTACAAGATTTTGATAAAGTTTTTATTGAAATTGCAAACAAAAATTCAAAAGTAAGAGCTGGTCATATCGATATTAATCATCAAGACGATTTTTATAACAGATTTACACAAAAGGTAACAGGTTTACAACTTTCAACTCGTTTAGAAAATGAAAACTCGTCGACTGATATTTTTACAACAGGAAGTGTTACTCGTGGAGAGTTTAAGGAAGTAGATTTTATTGGTCAAGACGGAAATCAAGGGCCTTATCGATTAACGGGGCAGAATAATGAATTATATGTTATTGTCCTTTCTGGATCTGAAAAGGTTTTTATTGATGGAGTTCAATTAATTCGTGGAGAAACAAATGATTATGTAATTAATTATAACACGGGAGAAATTACATTTACAACAAATCGATTAATTACTTCTAACACGCGTATACACATTGAATATCTTTATAATAGTCGAAATTATTCGCAAATATTTCTTTTTGGAGGTATTCGTCATCAGCGTGATCGTTTCAAAATTGCAGGACATTTTTATTCACAATCAGATGCTAAAAACAATAGCTTAGGTTCTGATTTATCAGATGATGAAAAGGAAATTTTAGCAAATGCAGGAAATGATCGTTCTCGTATGTATTCGGTTTCTGCGGTTTTAACTGATTTTGATTCGAATAAGATTTTATATCGAAAAATTGATCAAAATGGGAATCAAATCTTCGAATATTCTGCAAATCCTGACGATGAATTATACCAAGTTACGTTTACGTATATGGGAAATAATCAAGGAAATTACCGAACTATTAATGCAACGCAAAATGGAAAAGTCTTTGAATATGTTGAGCCAATTGCCGGAATTCCACAAGGAGATTATGAACCAATTAAGCAATTAGTTGCACCAAAAAAATCTCAAGTTTATACGATAAATTCAAGATATGATTTCAAGAAAAATGGATTTATTCAATTTGATGGAGGCTTAAGTAACAACGATTTTAATTTATTTTCTTCTATTGATGATGAAAATAATGTTGGTTTGGCGGGTAGAATTTTAGCTCAAAAAGATTTTCAATTTAAAGATTGGAAAGTTTCTCCAATTGCTGAATTTGATTTTATGAATCAAAATTATTACACGGTAGAAGGAGTACGAAATGTAGAGTTTGCTCGTGATTTTAATATCAGTCAGGAGTTTTTAGGTTTAAGACAAACTTTAGCAAAAGTCGGTTTAAATACAGATTGGAAAGAAAAATTCAAATCATCATATCGTTTATCTTATTTAGATTATAAAGATTATTATCAAGGTTTTAAAAATGAATTAATTTCAACTTTTGAAACAGAAAAAGATAATTGGAAGGCGAATTTGAATCATTTATCAAGTGAAGCCACTGATCAAAATTCAAACTTTTTACGATACGATCTTGATGGTCAGCGCAAGATTGGTAAAAAGAATCAGTTTTGGGTTGGAATACGAGTTTATGGCGAAAATAACGAAGTTGATTTACACGAAACGCAATCAAAATCTCCGATAAGTTTTAAGTTTAACGAGTTTCAAGTGAAAGGTGGTTGGACCGATTCTATTGGTCGTAAAATCGATGTTACTTTATATACGCGTAAGGACGATTCTATCCGTTTGAATAATTGGGTTCGTATGCAAAACAGTCAAGGAATTATCTTTAATTCTCAACTGATTCAGAAAGCTGATCATCAATTAGGATTAAATTTTCATTATCGAAAAGTAAATTATGAATATGAAAATTCGCCAAACGAAGCGTTTATGGTTGGGAATGTTAAATGGTACAAAGCTTTATTTCATCAAGGTTTAACCATGAATGTAGATTATGGTTTAGGAAGTGGAGTAGAACCGCAACGTGAATTTCAGTATGTGAAAGTTGCGGACGGAATGGGAATCTATAAATGGACGGATTATAATGGAGATGGAATTGAGCAATTGGATGAGTTTGAAATCGCCGAATTCATCGATCAAGCGAATTATATTCGGGTATACACAAATACAGTACAGTATTTAAAAACGAATAAAAATGAATTTAATTTCTCGGTAAGAATCCGTCCACAACAAATCTTTCAATCAAAAAATAAATTTGTATCGCGTTGGTCTTTTCAACAGGTTATTTCAGCAACTAATTCGTTACGTAAAGAAGACGATGCATTGGAGTGGAATCCTTTTACGAATTCAGATTTAATCTTAGGAAAAACTCGAAATGTTCGTTCGATGGTTTATTTTAATCAAGGTGCAAATTACAAATGGTTAGCGACGTATACATTTAATCAACAAGCGAATCAAACATACGTGTATACTGGTGCTGAAGCACGAGATATGCAAACAAATACATTATTGGTTCGTTATAATATTAATCCTTCATTTCATATTCAGAACGAATTTACTTTGGCTAAAATCAAGAATAATTCGGATCTTTTTGCTTCACGACGATTTGAGTTAGAGAATTATAAAATCAATCCAAAATTAACGTATCAATACGGGAAAAGTTTTTCTGCTTCTTTATTTTATTCGTATCAAAACAAAGAAAATATAACTGGAATTGAAGAGTTAAAACAATCGGATTTAGGAACTGAAATTCAATGGAACGAAGTTTCTAAAATGAGTCTATTGGGAAGTTTTTCTTTTGTAAAAAATGCTTTTATCGGAAATGGTGATTCGGTTGTCGGAAATCAAATGATGGAAGGTTTACGTGCCGGAAATAATATGGTTTGGCAATTGCAAGTACAACGACAAATTAATTCATTCTTACAATTAAACATTTCGTACGATGGCCGTAAAACGGAAGCGAATAAAGCAATTCATACAGGAAGTGTTCAGTTGCAAGCAAGGTTTTAATGGAATGATGAATGATGAATGATGATTTTTTTTGTCAAGCTGAATTTATTTCTGCTTCTCATTAAGTGCGATCCTGAATTAAATTATATATTTATTAAAACATTATTATGAAATATTTCAATCTATTATTTCTTTTGCCAATTATTAGTTTTAGTCAAGAAAAATTTAAAGTCGAATATGAGGTAAGAAATTTTGTTTCAAAATTATAAGTTATTCTAATTCTACTACATCATTTACTCGTTTTAAATCCTTATTTAAGATGAAAAGAGATATTGTAAACTCATTATTATTTGAATTAAATTTATCTATTTCATCTAATTGATATTGTGATAATTTTTTAGAATAATCTTTATCTTTTTTTACCCTTAAAACATAACTAAAGAATACGATATAACCAATAATAGGTAAGTCTTGATTCATTTTTTGATTTAAAAAATCAATATATTCCGTAATAGAAATAATGTTTTTAAAATCAACATTAAAATCAACGGGTTTTTTAGTTATTAAAACGCCTTCTTTACCATGAATAGTAACAGCTCCAATAATTTCAGGATCAGTAGTTAAATAAGCCCATTCTGGAATTGCATAAACAAATTTATCTTTATAATGTTCTTCTATATTTAAAAGAGCAATTTGTTGAAATTTTTGATATAAAATAGATTCAGCCATAAGTTTTAAAAGTATAAAAAACCTCGCTCAATGAGCGAGGTTTTATATTTAGAATCTAATTTAAAAATTAGATGGCATCTACGATTGCATTTAAAGTTGCAGAAGGACGCATTGCAGCAGAAGTAGCAGCGAAATCTGGTTGGTAGTAACCTTGGATTTCTTGTGCTTTTCCTTGAGAACCGATTAACTCAGCGTTGATAGCTTCTTCACCAGCAGTCATTGCTTCAGCAACTGGAGCAAATTTAGCAGCTAATTCAGCATCTTTAGTCTGAGCAGCTAAAGCTTGTGCCCAGTACATAGCTAAGTAGAAGTGAGAACCACGGTTATCGATAGTTCCTAATTTACGACCTGGAGATTTATCTGTGTCTAAGAATTTATCGTTAGCCTCATCTAAAGTATCAGCTAAAACTTGTGCTTTTGCGTTACCTTGAGTTTGAGAAACGTGTTCTAAAGAAGCTTGTAATGCTAAGAATTCTCCTAAAGAATCCCAACGTAAGTAACCTTCTTCTTTGAATTGCTCGATGTGTTTTGGAGCAGATCCACCGGCACCAGTTTCGAATAATCCACCTCCGTTCATTAATGGAACGATAGATAACATTTTCGCAGAAGTACCAACTTCTAAGATTGGGAATAAATCTGTTAAGTAGTCACGTAATACGTTACCTGTAACAGAAATCGTATCTAAACCTTGACGGATTCTTTCTAAAGTTAATTTAGTTGCTGCAACTGGGTTTAAGATTTGGATATCTAAACCTGTTGTATCAAATTCTGGTAAGTATTTGTTTACTTTAGCAATCATTTCTCTATCGTGCGCACGGTTTTCGTCTAACCAGAAAATAGCTGGAGTAGAAGATAAACGAGCACGAGTAACAGCTAATTTAACCCAGTCTTTGATAGGAGCATCTTTAGTTTGACACATACGGAAGATATCACCAGCTTCAACAGCTTGCTCCATATATACATTTCCTTCAGCATCTACAACGCGGATTGTTCCTTCAGCGTCAGCTTGGAAAGTTTTGTCGTGAGAACCGTATTCTTCAGCTTTTTGAGCCATTAAACCTACGTTTGGAACAGATCCCATAGTTGTTGGGTCTAAAGCACCATTAGCTTTACAATCTTCGATTGTTGCTTGGTAAACACCAGCGTAGTTACGGTCTGGAATTAAAGCGAAAGTATCTTGTTGGTTACCTTCAGCATTCCACATTTGTCCAGAAGTACGGATCATTGCTGGCATAGAAGCATCAACGATAACGTCAGATGGAACGTGTAAGTTAGTAATTCCTTTATCAGAATTTACCATTGCTAATGCAGGTCCGTTAGCGATAGCAGCGTCGATAGCAGCTTTTACTTCAGCTTCTTGAGCGTGACCAGCAATTTTAGCGTATAATTCTCCTAAACCATTGTTAGGATTAATTCCTAATTCAGCAAATAATTCAGCGAATTGAGCGAATACTTCTTCGAAGTAAACAGAAACTACAGCTCCAAAAATAATTGGATCTGAAACTTTCATCATAGTCGCTTTTAAATGAGCAGATAATAATACACCTGCAGCTTTAGCTTCTTCTTTCGTTTGTTTTACGAAAGCTTTTAAAGCAGCTAAGTTCATAACTGAAGAATCAATTACTTCACCAGCTTTTAAAGGAGATAATCCTTTTAATTCTTTAACTGATCCGTCTTTACCAACGAATTCGATTTTGAATTGAGAATCGTTTTCAACGGTAACTGATTTTTCAGTTCCGTAGAAATCACCAGCTTCCATGTGAGCAACTTTAGTTTTAGAATCTGCAGACCAAGCTCCCATAGAGTGTGGGTGTTTTTTAGCATAATTCTTAACAGCTTTAGGTGCACGACGGTCAGAGTTACCTTCACGTAAAACTGGGTTAACCGCAGAACCTAAAACTTTAGCATATTTAGCTTTGATAGCTTTTTCTTCTTCAGTTGCAGCGTCAGCTGGGTAGTTTGGTACAGCGTATCCGTGAGCTTGTAACTCAGCAATAGCAGCTGCTAATTGAGGAATAGAAGCAGAGATATTTGGTAATTTAATGATGTTTGCTTCTGGAGTATTAGCTAATTCTCCTAATTCAGCTAAAGCATCACCAATTTTTTGGTCGTCTTTTAAAAACTCTGGAAAGTTTGCTAAGATTCTTCCTGCTAAAGAGATATCACGAGTTTCAACCTCGATATCAGCTGTAGAAGTAAAAGCTTTAACAATAGGTAATAATGAGTATGTTGCCAACATTGGCGCCTCATCAGTAAGAGTGTAAATAATTTTTGACTTTGACATTATTTTAAATTTTTGTGACTTCAGATGAAGTCAATTTAAATACTACTTTTCGATTGTATTTCAATGCAGTTGCATTGAGATGCGCAAATATACGATTTTTAATGTTTTTTGAAAGTTGTAACCTATTGTTTTTCTTCAATTTTAGGATAAGTTTCACAGTTGTGAATTAATCATTCAAGTTGATAATTTTTGATTTGATTTTTAGTGAATTTCAAAAATAAAGCAAGTAATAATTATCAATTTAAGACATTTTCTGTGTAGCATTTTGAATATTCATTCACTGATAAATGAAAAAAAATACAATCTTTTTCAGATTCATTTTTTTATTTTAGCAAAAATCATCAACATTTTGGAATATCAACAAGTAACTTTTGCGTTTTACAACGTAGAAAATTTTTACGCAAAAACGACTTCAATGGAAAATTCATTTTTGCCTAGTAATTATGCGAAATGGAAAGATAATCGTTACGAAACTAAAGTAGATAGAATATCTCATGCAATATCTCGTATAGGTTTTAAAGAGACTGAAGAATTACCACTTTTTGTTGGTTTAGCTGAAGTTGAAAATGAAGATGTTTTAAAAGACTTAATTGAAAATGCACGGGTAAAAAAAGCAAATTATGATTTTGTTTTTTATGAATCTTTGGACGAAAGAAAGATTAATGTTTGTTGTATTTATCAAAAGGATAAAATCAAAATTTTACATTCAGAACCAATTCGAGTGGTTTTTAAGGATACTTATGGTAGTAAGTCGTATACGCGAGATATCTTGTATTTAGAATCTGAGTTTGAAAATGAAAAATTTTACATTTTTGTGGCTCATTTGCCGTCAAAAATAGATCAAGAAGTAAATCAAGAGAAACGTAAAATCTTATTGAGTAAAATAAGACAACGTATTGATGATATTTTAGCTAAAGATACTGATGCTAAAATTATTGTCATGGGAGATTTTAATGATACGCCGACAGCTGATAATATAAGAATTGAACTTGATACAAGAGCGAAGGTTGAAGAAGTTAAAAATACAGAATTATATAACCCAATGGTAGGTTTAATGAGTTATCAAAGAGGTTCGTTAGTGCATAAGAAACAATGGATGTTATTTGATCAAATAATGTTTACAAAAGGATTTTTAACAGAAAAAAGTAAGTTTAAATTAACAAAAATAGATATTTTTGACTCAGCATTTTTGACTCAAAATATTGATAAAATGGGGGCTTTTCCTAATCGTACCTTTATTGGTTCAAAATATCTGGGTGGATATAGTGATCATTTTCCCGTTTATGCCATAATTAAATATTAAATTTGCACCATAAAACAGTAAAGAAGTGAGAATTCATGAAAACGGTCAGGTAGAACTTGATGGAATTGATAAATTGATTCTGAATGCCTTTATGGAAGATGCTAATATACCAGTATCCCAATTGGCAAAAGAATTATCTATTTCTAATACGGCTGTGCATCAACGTATCAAGAAATTAGAAACTTCGGGGCTAGTTAACTCGACTAAGACTATTATTAATCCAAGTTTTTTGGGTTATTCTACTATGTCTTTTGTTGGGGTTTTTATGGATAAATCATCATCATATATCAATGTGATAAAATCTTTAGAAGCAATCCCAGAAGTTGTAGAAGCTCATTTCACTACCGGAAATTATGGAATCTTTTTAAAGATTCTTTGTAAAGACAATATGCATTTGATGAATGTTTTAAATCAAAAAATTCAGCAAATTGACGGTGTAACTCGAACAGAGACTATAATCTCTTTAGAACAAACAATTAATAGACAAATCAAACTTTAATATATAAAGATGAGTATTAAAACATATTTAGACTCGACGTATCTTAAAACTCCAGAGCAAGCAGGAATATCTAATTCTGATACTTTGGATCAGGTAAGAGCATTAGCTCAGGAGGCGATGGAAAATGGAATCTATGCCGTTATGATTCGCCCGGACTATGTGCGCTCGGTTCGTGAATTGTTAGACGAAAATAAATCTGAAGTTGTTTTAGGAACTGTTATTGGTTTCCACGAAGGAACTTATGATTTGAATGAAAAATTAAGAGAAGCGCAAAAAGCAATTGCTGATGGTGCTGACGAATTAGATTTCGTTATTAACTACGAAGCTTACAAAAAAGGTGAAGTAGATAAAGTTGCTGATGAGGTTGAAACTTGTACTACAGTAGCTTTAAGAGAAGGTAAAGTTGTAAAGTGGATTATTGAAACTGCAGCTTTAACGGATGAAGAAATTGTTTCTATCACGCAATTAATTCGTGATATTGTAATGAACAAAATTGGTGAAGAAAATGCGCCAAATGTATTTGTAAAATCTTCTACAGGTTTCTTTCAGACTCCGAATGGTGAACCAAACGGAGCAAATGAGCATGTAATTAAATTGATGTTAGACAACGCAGGAACTTTACCAGTTAAGGCATCAGGTGGTGTTCGTAATATTGAGGAGGCTCAGAAAATGATTGATTTAGGTGTAAAACGTATTGGAACATCTTCGGCTTTAGCAATCGTAAAAGGAGAGCAAGTTAACGGAGGTTACTAAGGGTTTGACTCTATAAATTTAAAAAACGTCTTTAGTGATAAAGACGTTTTTTTTATACCTTTCTATTAAATTATATCAGATTTAAAATGCCGTTTACTTTATCTCACGCCTCAATATTTTTACCTTTTCATAAAATTTCAGGAAAATATATTTCTTTAACAGGATTAGTAGTAGGATCTATGTCGCCTGATTTAGAATATTTTTCTCGAATGAAAATCTTAGCTACTTATGGTCATGATTGGTTAGGTGCATTGTATTTTGATTTACCACTTGCATTGGTATATTGTTTTGCATTTCACCTTTTGTTACGTGATATTTTAATCGAAAAACTTCCAATGTATTTCAAGTCAAGATTGATGAAATTTACAGAATTTGATTGGTTGAATTATTTTAAGAAAAATTGGTTTGTAGTAATTGTTTCGATCATCATCGGAACGTATTCTCATTTAATTTGGGATGCTTTTACACACGAATGGGGATTTTTTGTAAAGCAAATTTCTCTTTTGAAAAGTGTTTGGTTTGATGTAGGATATGAAGTGAAAGGTTATAAATTTTTACAACATTTCAGTTCAGTCATTGGGTTACTTTATATTTTTTATTGGATTCATAAAATTCCAAAATCAACAATTGTTAATAACTCTTTTGATTATCAGTTTTGGATGAAGTTAATTGTTTTTATACTAACAATTTCAGTATTAAGATTTGTTTTATTTCCTATTGAAATCGCAACTGGGAATTTAATTGTAGTTCCTATGATGAGTGGATTTATGGGATTGATTTTAGCAAAGATTATTCAAATAGTATCAAATAAAAAACCTCAAGTATAATACTCGAGGCTTTGCTTTTTTATCTAATTAGAAATTTACTTTGTCTTTAATGTATTTTCCGCTTTGGCAGAATTGCTTTAGTTCATTTTCAATAAAAATTTCAATCGCTTCAGCATCTTCAGCAGGATAAAGTAAATGTACATTTGCACCAGCATCTAAAGTAAAATACAATTGATTTCCTGTTTCGCGACGGAACTCCCATAATTTATCTAACGCTGCTACCGTATTTGGTTTCATTAAAATGAAAGCAGGATTAGACATCATCATCATGGCATGTAATGTTAACGCTTCGTGTTCTACTAATTCTCCGAATGCTTTTACATCTCCAGATTTTAAAATAGGAATTAATTTTTGAAGGTTTTCATTTGCTTCATCAAAACGACGTTCAGCATAAGGGTGTCCATTCATTAGGTTATGACCAACTGTTGATGATACTGATTTTTCACCTTCGTGTATCAATAAAATTGTATCGTGAAAAGTTTTGAAAACGTCGTGAATTTCTTCGTCAGGAAATTTAGTTCCGTATAAATCTGAACTTCCTTTGATGAAATTATTTCCTCCCCATTCAACTAAACCTTTGTAAACAGAACGGCATGCACTTCCAGATCCTAATCTTGCTAAGAATGATGCTTTTTCTAACGCTTTGTCTTCTGATAACTTAGCTCCTAATTGTTTTTCGATTTCAACTAAACATAAAGCCATTGCACTCATTCCAGAAGCAGAAGATGCGATTCCAGAACTGTGTGGAAATGAATTTGAGGTATGAACTTCAAAACTATATTGTTCTAAGAATGGAATATAAGCTGTAATTCTCTCGAAAAAAGTAATGATTTTTGGAGCAAAACTTTCTTTGAATTCTCCTTCTAAATAGACTTTTACATCAAAACCATCTTCTTGTTTTGGAGTGAATTTTAATGTAGTTTCAGTAAACGAATTTGTTAATGTATAACTGATTGAACTATTTGTAGGAATTTGATTTTTCTTTTTTCCCCAATATTTAATTAAGGCAATATTTGAAGGACTTTTAGCTGAAACTTCACCTTCTTTTAATAAATATATAGTATCTAATGTTGTTTGAAATTGCTTTTCCATAGGGCAAAATTAAATTATTTAGAAGAAATAACTTCTTGGTAGTTTTTAAAATGATAATCAATAGCTTCTGAAACCGGAATGAACGTGTAGTTTAATGTATCGATAATTTTAGAATTATCATATTTTGTAAACGTTGTTAGCGCTTGATATGTTCCACTATCTAAGGCTGGCGTGCCTAAAAATTTAGTAAAAGAAGTAATGATTTGTAAACCTTTTAAAGTTTTGTTTGATATTGAATTAACTTCTTTTTGTTTCTTCTTTGCAACTTGTCCTAAAACTTCAGTGTAAGTTATATTTTCAGAATTGATAATAAATTTCTGATTGTATAGCTTTTGGTCATATAAGTTGATGATGATTTTAACCACATCACGAACGTCCACAAAACCAGTACCACCTGTCGGAGCGTAATTATTAATGAAATTGTCTTGGAATAATTTTTCACTTTCGCGGTTTCCGTCATATGAACCAATAATAATAGAAGGATTGACAACAATAACATTTAATCCTTCTTGCGAACCACGCCAAATTTCCATTTCTGAACGATATTTTGAAGTAGCGTAAGCAGAATGTTTTGCATCATTATTCCAAGTTGATTTTTCGTCAATTAATTTACTTATTGGGTTAATGTCGTCCATTGCTGCAATAGAACTTACATAAATGATATTTTCAACTCCAGAATCAATCGCTTCGTTTACTAAAGCTTCAGTACCATCTACATTTATTTGTATTACTTTTTCTTCCTCTTTAGGGTCAAAACTTACGTAAGCAGCTGTATGGAAAATTGTTTTTACACCTTTTAAAGCGGTTGGTAAAAAAGTTACATCTAAGATGTCGCCTTCTATCCATTCAATTTTATGAAAAATTTCTTGAGATTTATTTCGTTTAAAAAACTTTTCAACTTCTCTAATATTAGAGGAAGAGCGTTTTAAGGCACGTACTTTCTCACCTTTATCTACTAATTGTAATAATAAATTACTCCCAACTAAACCTGTGCCTCCTGTTACAAATATCATTTTTGTTCTTTTAAACGCTATCAAAAATATGAATTTTTATAGAGTATGTCTGTTTTTGTTCTTTTTTATAAATATTTCTTACGTTTAAACCAAGCGTAGATAAAAATGACAAGAATTAACATGGATAGTATGCAAATCGGATAACCCCATTTGTAGGCGAGTTCAGGCATGTAATTAAAATTCATTCCATAAATCCCTACGATAAAAGTTAGTGGTAAAAAGAAGGCAGAAAATATGGTCAATGTCTTCATGATATCATTCGATTTTTGACTGTTTAATGACAAATAAATCGATAATAAGTTTTGTACATCATCTACAATTTGCGTGTGTAAATGCAGCATTTTAATGCAATCTTCTTTTAAATCTTGCATTGTACTTGTTTTGTTATTTGTGTAGGTGTATTCGTTTAGCGCATCTAAAGTGTAATCTAAAATTTTGCGACAAGCAGATGCTTCTCTTTTTAGATGGTATAGGGTATGTAGTCTTAATTTATCCAAATCATTACTAAAAATTAATTCTTCTAACATATTAACCTCTTCATCCATTCGGTTTGCAGGGGTCTCGAAGGTTTTTAAAGTTTCATTAATAATGTTATATATAATTCCTTTACGTGTTACTTTATTTATTTCAGTTTTGTTGATGTATTTTTCGATTACACGATTAAAAATATTCGCTTCTTTTTGATGAACTGTAATGATAAAATCTTTACCAAAATATATACTGATTTTGTGACTAAATTCTCTTACAATATTTTTTAAAAGTCTTTTTTCTTTATGAAAAAATCGAACCAATAAAAAAGATATATTTTCACTTGATTCAAACTTTGGTAAGTGTCCTGGTTCTAAACTGTCTTCGATTGTTAGTTTAAGAAATCCATATTGAAATGCAATTTCTTCTAATTCTGTTGGTGATGGATTGTAAAGATTAATCCATTTTACTTGTTGATTTTGAAATAAGACTTCCATGTTTAATCAAAGAATTAATTGATTTTCTATTAAAGATATAGATTTTAACGATATAAGATATTTTAGTATTTAAATAATAGAATAGAAATTTATAACTTTACACCTCGTAAAATTTGAAAAGAAATACATTATACATATTATGAATCCATTCATTGAAGAACTTACTTGGAGAGGGCTAGTTCACAACATTATGCCAGGAACTGAAGAGCAATTGTCTAAAGAAATGACTTCAGGGTATGTGGGATTCGATCCAACTGCCGACTCTTTACACGTAGGTAGCTTAGTTCCGATTTTCTTATTAGTTCACTTACAACGTCACGGACACCGTCCAATTGCATTAGTTGGAGGAGCAACAGGATTTATTGGTGATCCAACAGGTAAGGCTGCTGAAAGAAGTTTATTAGACGAAGAGACTTTAAATAAATATGTAGCTGGTATTAAAGCGCAATTAGCTCGTTTCTTAGATTTTGATTCTAACAACGGGAACTCTGCAGTTTTAGTAAACAACTACGATTGGATGAAAGATTTTTCATTCATTGATTTTGCTCGTAACGTGGGTAAACACATTACAGTAAATTACATGATGGCAAAAGATTCTGTAAAGTCTCGTTTATCATCAGAATCTAATGTAGGTATGTCTTTTACAGAATTTACTTACCAATTAATTCAAGGATACGATTTCTTACATTTATACCAACAATACGGAGCTAAATTACAAATGGGTGGTTCTGATCAATGGGGTAATATTACAACAGGGACAGAATTAATTCGTCGTATTGGTGGTGGTGAAGGTTTTGCTTTTACATGTCCTTTAACTACAAAAGCTGATGGAACAAAATTTGGAAAATCAGAAGGTGGTGAGAATGTTTGGTTAGATAAAAATCGTACATCTCCTTATAAATTCTACCAATTTTGGTTAAATCAAGCGGATGCAGATGCAGAGCGTTACATCAAAATTTATACTTTCTTAGATAAAGAAACGATTGATGAGTTAATCGAGCGTCACAACCAAGAACCTCATTTACGTGAATTACAACGTAAGTTAGCAACTGAAATTACAATTTTAGTACATGGTGTTGATGAATTACGTAAAGCAGAAAAAGCATCACAAGTTTTATTCGGAAAATCTACATCTGAAGATTTAAAAGAATTAGACGCAGATACTTTCTTATCAGTTTTTGAAGGTGTTCCTCAGGCAACAATCGCTAAAGCTGATGTAGATTCAGGTTTAGATATTGTAACTGCTTTGGCTGAGAAATCAGGTTTCTTAAAATCTAATTCAGAAGCACGTCGTGAGTTAACTGCAAATTCAATTTCTGTTAACAAAGAAAAAGTAACGGAAGATTTTGTTTTAACTACAGAAAACTTAATTGCTGATAAATACGTTTTATTACAAAAAGGTAAAAAGAATTACTTCATCTTAATTGTTGAGTAATCTTAAGATAAAAACTAAAAAAGGAGCTTTTAAAGCTCCTTTTTTTTATTTGATTGTGTTGATGAATTGATCAACTGACTCTTTAATATTTGATGTATCTGAAATAGCTCTTAAAAAAGCACTTCCGATGATAGCTCCGTTCGCATAGCTCCACGCTTTTTCAACATCTGTTTTTGTAGAAATACCGAACCCGATTTGATAAGGTTTAGTTAAACCTAAATCTTTTAAACTTGTTAAAAATTCTTCGTTATAATTCGCTTCTGTTGCTCCGGTAGTAGCAGAATTAGATACTACGTAAATAAATCCAGATGTTGCATCATTTATTTCTTTTACACGCTCTGCTGAGGTTTGAGGAGTAATTAAAAACACAACTTTTTGATCGTATTTTTCAAAAAGTGCTTTATGTTGATCCAAGTAAATTTGGAAAGGCATATCAGGTAAAATTAATCCTGATACTCCAGCTTCCTGACATTGTTTAAGAAACTCTTCTGGTCCGTATTTTAATAATTGGTTGTAGTAACCCATTAAGACAATTGGCGTATGAATTTCGTCTTTTACACTTTTTAATTGCTCAAAAAGTACATTTAACTTCATTCCGTTTGCTAAAGCTTTTTCGCTTGTTGCTTGTATTGTTGGTCCATCAGCTAAAGGATCCGAATATGGAATTCCAACCTCAATTATATCAACCTTGTTATTTTGTAATTGTTTTAAAATAATAGGGGTATCCAATAGGTTTGGATACCCTGCTGTTGTATATATTGTGATTAGATTTTCCTTCTTTGTTTGAAGTTTTAAATCTAAAGCGTTCATTTATTTAATTGATTTTAATAATATAGTATACACAGGAAAGTGGTCAGAGTATCCGTCAGCTCTGTAAGTGTCTCCACTCCACATTCTGTGAGGGTAACCTTTGTATTGACCTTCTTTCGAGATTAAATAATCTTTGTTAAAAATTTCTGTTTTGTATATTTTATAAGTCGAGAAATCTTTGTTTGCTGTAGCTAAACTAGATGTAGCGATAATTTGGTCAAATAAATTCCAAGAATCACGATAAGCTAAAGTACCAACACCTTTTTTAAATAAACCTAAAGTAGGGTTGTAAAAACCACCGTCTTTAACTTTATTCGCTTCACCTGCGGCATCAAAAGTTAATTTAACACTTGGCGAATTAGGATCATCATTTAAATCTCCCATTAAAATTACTTTCGCATTTTTATTTTTCGCTTTTAAATTATCAATAATACCTTTAGCAACTTTAGCAGCTTCCATACGTCCTGGCATAGATACTTTTTCTCCACCACTACGAGATGGCCAGTGATTAACTAAGAATGAAATTTCTTCTCCGTCTAATAATCCAGTTACTTGTAAAATATCACGTGTATATTTTCTTTTACCGTCTGCATCATAAATAAAAACAGGATGAGGTTTAGCTTCTGTTACAAAGAATCTATTTTTTTGATAAATAAGACCAACATCTACACCACGAGCATCAAATGAATTGAAATGAACTATTCCGTAATTGTTATTTTTTAAGTGAGATGTGTTGATTATATCTTGAATTACATTGATGTTTTCAATCTCGCTTAATCCAACAATTACAGGTGCTGTTCCTGTAAAGTCTCTTCCTAATTCGGAAATTACTTTTCCAATATTGTTAATTTTTTGCCCGTATCTTTCTTTGTTCCAAAACTTTTTTCCTTTAGGTAAAAACTCGTCTTGTAAGATTATAGGGCGTATAATCATTTTTCCTTTAATATTTTCATATGTATACTGTTGCTTAAAACTTACAGTGTCATATTTTGCTATATCTGTAACTGGAATTGAAATATGATAATTAGGATCATTAAATTCTAAATGACCATTAATTAAGCCAGCTGATTCAATCGTGTCAAAAATATTTTCAACATTGTAAAAACCAACAGTAGCACTAGCGTATTTTGTTTGTGCTTGAACCTTAATTGTTAAAAGTAAAATTGGTATTAGTAAAAACCTTAAATATTTCTTAAATTTATACATATGTTATTAATTATGAATTCATTAAATTTGTTGTCCTTTTGAAAAGGCTAATTTAAAAATAAAAATTCTATTGAATGAATAAATTATTGTTAAGTATTTCTCTCTTTGCTGCAGTGGTAGGAGTAGCTCAAGCTCAAACGAAAATTTCGGGTATAGCTAAGAATTCTGCAACAAACGAAGAGGTTTACAATCTTACTGTAAGATTGGATGGAATGTCTAGCGATGCTGTGCTAACGGATCGTATTGGATATTTCCAGTTTGTAGATGTTCCTGATGGAACGTACAAACTGCAGGTTTTCGGTGTTGGATTTGATCCATACGAAAAGACAATTTCTGTAGCTGGGCAAAAAGAAATTGAATTAGGGGAGGTTTTATTAACTTATAATCCAAACAATATAGATGTAGGTTTAATCACATTAAATGATGATGAACTTTCTTCTGATGAATCTTCAACTTCTTCAAGTGCAGGATTGTTACAGTCTTCAAGAGATGTTTTTGCTCGTGTAGCTGCGTTTGAATTAGGTTCATATTGGTTTAAGCCCAGAGGTTATGATAATAAGTATAATGATGTGCATTTTAATGGTATTCGTATGAATAAAATTGATAATGGACGTGCTACTTTCAATAACTGGGGAGGTTTAAATGATGTAACTAGAAGACCAGATGAATTAACTTATGCATTAGAGCCATCTACTTATGCATTTGGTGATATCGGTGGAGTTACCAACTTCGACACTCGTCCTTCAACAATGAGAAAAGGTGTTAGTTTATCTTACTCTGCAACGAACAGATCTTATCGTAACCGTGTCATGGCAACATATAACACAGGATTAATGGATAACGGATGGGCAATTATGTTCTCTGGGTCTCGTCGTTGGGCAGAAGAAGGGTTAGTAGAAGGTACATTTCACGATTCTTGGGGTTACTTCTTAGGTGTTGAAAAAAGAATTAATAAAAATCATACATTAAACTTTACTACTTTCGGTGCTCCTAACCGTCGTTCTACAGGTTCTGCAAATACGCAGGAGATGGTAGATATGAAAGGGATATACTACAACTCTTTTTGGGGTTGGCAAGATGGTGAAAAACGTAACGAGCGTGTAAGAGAAACTTACGAACCGGTTTACCAATTATCACATCATTGGAATATTAATGAAAAATCGAAATTATTAACTACTGTTTCTTACCAAACAGGACGTGAGCAAGGTTCTCGTTTGGATTGGTATAATGCGCCAAATGCAACGCCAAATTATTACAGAAACTTGCCGAGTTGGTATTTATATAACAATGACCAAGAAGGGTATGAAAGACAGAGAGAAAACTGGATCAATGGTTCAGCATCTCAGTTAAATTGGAATAGTTTATACCAAGCGAATTTAAATGTTAACAAACATTCTGTTTACTACTTAACAAATGACGTTAATGAAGATAAAACAGCCTCTTTCTATACAAATTTTAAAACTGAATTAACAGATAAAATTGATATCGTTGTTGCAGCAACTTATCAAAATGTAAAATCTGAATTATTCCGCGAGGTGGAAGATTTATTAGGAGGTAACTACGTTTTAAATTACGATGATTTTAATAAATATTATTTTGATGAAAATAATAAAGACTACGTAGCTAGAGTTGGTGATCGTCATGAATATAACTACGAAATTAATCGTAACTATGCAGATTTATATTTCCAATCAAAAATTAAAGGAAGTTTCTTAGACTTAACAGTAGGTATGAGAACTTCTTATACAGATTTTTATCGTGATGGTAAATTCTTAAATGGATTATACCGTGAAAATTCATTCGGAAAATCTAAAACATATGATTTCTTAAATTTTGGTGTAAAATCTAATTTCTTATTCAAATTAGATGGTCGTAATTTTATTTCTTTAAACGGACAATATTCTACAGAAGCTCCTACTGCTGATGAGGTTTTTCCAAATGCGCGTTTACACGATATTACTGTTGAAGAAGGCATTGTGAATGCAAAAATCTTAGCTACAGATTTATCTTATGTTTACCGTGGACCACGTGTTAAAGCAAGAGCAACTGGTTTCTACACTAAAATTGAAGACGAAATTGAAAAAGGTTTCGGATACATTGATGGTGGTGAAGGGCAATATTTCGTTGCAGAGGTAATGACTGGTGTTGATAAGCAATATTTAGGAGGTGAGGTAGCGATTGAAGCACAAATTACACCTACAATTAAAGTGACTGGTGCAGCTGCTTTAGGTCAATATACTTACACAAATAATCCAAATTATTATTTATTCTCTGATGACTTTATGGTTGACGGAGGTGAAGCTTTCAAAAACTATGGAACCGCTTATTTAAAAGATTATAAATTACAAACAGGGCCTCAATCTGGTTACTCTTTAGGAGTTGAATACCGTGATCCAAAATTCTGGTGGGTTGGTGTATCTGGAAATTACTTAACAAATAACTATTTAGATGTAGCTCCTTACCGTAGAACGACAAACTTTATAGCGAATACCCAAAGCACAGTTACAGAAGAGTCTTTAAGAGAAGTTTTAAAGCAAGAGCGTGTATCTGATGAGTTTATGTTAAACCTTAATGTTGGTAAAACTTTCCGTTTTGGTCAATATTATTTAGGAACAAGTTTAACTGTTAATAATTTATTAGATAATAAAAACTATGTGACTGGAGGGTTTGAGCAATTACGTTTAGGAAATTACGATAACGCAATTAATCAACATCAACAAACATTATTTGGACCTAGAATGTTTTACGGAGCAGGAAGAACGTTCTTCTTTAATGTTTATTTAAGATTCTAATTAGGTATTAATCACGATTTAAAAAATATAAAAATGAATAAATTCAATAAAATATCTTTAGTGCTTGCCTTAACGGGTGGACTATTTTTTACACAATCTTGTGTGCAGGACGATGATTATTCGATTCCTCCAATGGATTGTACAGGTTTAACAACTACAATGACTATTCCTCAGTTAGTAGCAAAGGTTAATAACGATAATGCTTTAGTTTATTATAATGAGGATGATGTATTAGAAGGGTATGTAATTTCAAGTGATGAAACAGGAAATTTTTTCAAAACAATTTCTATTCAAGATCATCCAACAAATCCTACAACTAACGGTATTCAAATCGAGATTGATGCAAACTCTTTATACACGCAATATCCTTTAGGGTCTAAGATTCAAGTTCAATTAAATGGATTAGTAGCAGGTTACGATAGAGGAGTAATTAAGTTAGGTTCTACTTATGTTCAAAATGGTGAAACTCGCGTAGGTCGTATGCCATCTGCATTAGCGACTTCAAACGTGAAGAAAACGTGTGAATCAGTTGAGCCTTTAGCGCCAAAAGTTGTTAATACAATTGCAGAAGCTTTAAAACCAGAAAATATTAACACGTTAGTTACAATTAAAAATGTTCAGTTCGCGAATCCAACTGAAGATGTAACATATGGTGATGCAGTAGGTTTAACTACAGTTAACCGTCAATTAGTGGATAGAAAAGGAAAATATGTAGATTTACGTAACAGTGGATATGCAACTTTTGCTAGAGAAAATTTACCAACTAAATCAGGAGAAATTACAGTAGTAGTTTCTATTTATAATTCAGGGTATCAATTATACATCCGTGATTTAAATGATGTTAAATTTGATCAAGATCGCTTTGAGCCAGGTCAAGCTGAATTACCAACTTCTGCAGCTAAATATCCATTTTTAGGAGCTGATTTTAATAACTGGGCAGATTTCTTAGCAAGTGCGAATAGTTTTGCGTATGATCCTATAGTGAAAGAAGCAGCAGGACAAGGAATTGATGGGTCTGGGGCTTTATTATTAGAAGGACAAAGATCTCAGAATGGTTTTGCATTTACTACACGTACTACGGGTACAAATTTACCGGCTAATCCAACAAAATTACACTTCTGGGTTAAAGGAACTGCTGCGAAATCATTAAATATTTATGTATATAAAACAGATGGTTCAAATTACTCATTTAATGTTGGTTCTTTGACAGAAAATAAATTGGTTACAGAAAATAACGGAGGAAATAACAGTTATACTGGAACAATTAATACTAATGGTGAGTGGAAAGTTGTTCAATTAGACTTAGAAGGTTTAACAGATATTAATACAACAAACGCTGCAGGAAATTTTATTGCTTTCCGTGTAGGTAATAATGCTAACTATAATTTATTAATTGATAATATTACTATCGAATAATATTTAAAATAAAATCTAACAAAAAGAGGCTCGTTTTGAGCCTCTTTTTTTTGTTGTTTTATTGGGTATGATTTGATTAAATATTTTAAAAAATTAAGATAAATTTTGATAAGTCTCCACTTGTAATATTTACTTAATATTAATGTTGCGATTATGTTTAATTTAATATTTTAATGTTTTGTTTAAATATTAAGGGTATAATAAACTGTAAAAGATGAATAATATTGCATTTAATGGTTAAAAAAACTTAATTTATGATAAAAAAAAGTAAATAATGTCTTAATTAGATAAATTAATATTTATTTATTAATTACTTTTTAATCTCGAAAATTTCCTTGAAGTTTGTTCTAATTAGTGTTATAAAAATTAGACAATGAGGAGAAAATTAACATCATTGAGCTTAGTAGCTTTCCTAGGATTAGGATCTTTAGCTTATGCTCAGGTTACAGGTGTAGTTAATGATGCGGATAATTTTCCAGAATCTGATGTAGAGGTTTTAGTAAAAGGAACTAATACTGTTGTTTACACAGATATGGATGGGAAATTCGATATTGATGCTAAAATAGGAGATGTTTTAGTAGTTAACGGAAAAGAATTTACAGTAAAAAGTAATGATTTAGGAGTATTAAAATACCAAGAAGAAGTACAAGCTTTGGCAGAGGTTGTAGTTTTAGGATATGGGAAAACAGCTTCTAAACCAAAATCAAATGAAGCAGTAGTAACAGTTTCAGCAGAAACTTTAGCAAATAGACCAAATTCTAGTGTGTTAAACTCTTTACAAGGGACAGCACCAGGTTTATCTATTAACTCGGCTTCAGGATCACCAGGTTCTGGTAAAATCAATGTAAAAATTCGTGGTATCAATTCTATTAATGCATCTGCAGATCCATTATATGTAATTGATGGTGTAGCAACTTCTGCAACACAGTTCAGAAATTTAAATTCAGAGGATATTGATAATATTTCTGTATTAAAAGATGCACAAGCAACTTCTATCTACGGTAACCGTGGAGCAAATGGTGTTGTTGTTATTACGACAAAAGGTGGAAAATACAATTCTGGTTTACAGATTGATTATAGTGGATTAACTTCATTATCAACTTTCCCTAAAGATCACTATGGTGTAGCAAACACTTGGGAGAATTTAAATATTCAAAGAGCTGCTGGATTATCAAACATGACTGATGCACAAATCGCTGCACAGACTACAAATACAGATTGGAAGAAAGAATTCTTCAATACAGTAGGATTTAACCAACAACACACGTTAGGATTACGTTTTGGAGGTGAGAATGTTAACGTATATTCATCTTTAGGATACTTAGAGAGTGAAGGAAATGTAAAATCTACAGACTTTAAACGTTTAACTTTTAGAAATACTTTAAACGGTAAATCTGAAGATGGTCGTTTCACGTATGGTGCTCAAGTAGCGTTATCATACTCTAAAAGACATCAATTAGATCAAGAAACGAATGACGGTGTTTCTAATAACGTTATTCAGAATCCATTATTTGGTTATTTATTAGCAATGCCTAATTTAGATCCATATAGATGGGCTAATGGTAGAGAAATGTACAATGAAATTGGAGGAAGATACGTTCATACACACATCTTACAGGATGTAATTAATGGAGGTATTGTAAATCGTTTCACAGAAACTTCTGTATTCTCTACAATTAATGCACGTTACCAATTAACAGATGATATTTCTGTAGGAAACCGTTTAGGAGTAGATTACAAAGAGTCTGTAAGAAACTTTGCTCGTACGCCAAACGGATATTTATCTGTAAACGTTGCAGCAAATAATGGTTTCGAATTTGGTGGTTTTGATCGTATCGAAAACACAAAAGACGTTACAATTAATAATGTTGTAGACGTAACGTTTGATAAGAAATTTGGAGATCACAGCTTAAACGCTACTGCTTTCTTCGAATACACAAAAGCACATTACATCTACGATTACCAACAACAAAATGGATTAAATCCAGCAAACTGGACATTAGGTTCAGGGCAAGGTTGGGTAGCATTTAACCCAGCTCGTCCAAACGAATATGCACCAGTTATTTCTGCAGAAAAAATTAATGCAGGTACTTTAGCATATTTCGGAACAGTGAACTATGATTACGATGGACGTTTCGGTTTAGGAGCGACTATTCGTCGTGATGGATCTTACCGTTTCTCAAAAGAAAATCAATGGGAAACTTTCTGGTCTGTTTCTGCACGTTGGAACTTAGAGAAAGAAGCATTTTTACAAGGAACTAGTGTTCGTATGTTAAAATTAAGAGCTTCTCACGGTATTACAGGAAATCAAAACTTATTAGTTGCGGCTAATAACATGAATCCTTTATTTACAGGATCTCAATTAGTAAGACAATTATACAGAAATACAGGAACAGGTTACCAAGGTTTACCAGCAATGACTTTAGGTGCATTAGCAAATGAAAACTTAAAATGGGAAACTGTTACACAAACTAACGTTGGTTTAGACTTTGATCTTTTCAATGGATTCTTAACAGGTTCGTTAGATGCGTACTACAAAAAGACAAAGAACTTATTCAACAACATCAACATTTCTGCTGTAACAGGTCAATATACGATCTTAGGAAATAATGGTGAAATGGAGAATAAAGGTGCTGAGGCTTTATTACGTTTCAATATTTTAAGAGACAAAGAGTTTAACTTATCTGCTTTTGTTAACGCAGCATACAATAGAAATAAAATTCTTTTTATGAATGTGCAAGATTTAACAGGAGATAATGTTAATGCTGTTGGTGGTGTGATGAATCAATGGCATTTATATAAATATGTAGGGGTTAATAAAGAAACTGGAGAGCAACAATATATTGATAGAAACGGTAACATTACTGAAGAACCAACTGCTGACGATAGAGTTTTAACTGGTAAAACTTCTATTGCGCCATGGACAGGAGGTTTCGGATTAAATGCTGATTATAAAGGTTTCTTCTTAGATGTATTATTTTCTTTCCAAGCAGGTGGATGGTCTTACGACAACATTTACTCTTGGTTAATGGATCCTTCTGCTGCTAACCAATACAATGTATCTAATCACTTATTAGATGCTTGGACACCAGAAAACAGAGATACTAATGTTGCAAGTGTAACAGCTTATAACTTAGGTACTGAAGGAAGTTCTGATAGATTCTTAAGTAAAACTGATTTTATTAGATTAAAAAATATCACATTAGGATATGGATTATCTAAAAAAGATTTAGAAAAATTACCAATTAAGAGTTTTAGAGTTTTCGTTTCAGGAGAAAACTTAGCGACTTGGACAGATTGGAAAGGTTTCGATCCAGAACCAGTTCAAAATTATTCGTTAGGGGTTTATCCAAATCCTCAAACAATTTCTTTAGGTGTTAATATTGGTTTATAAAATTTAGTAGAATGAAAAAAAATATAATAAAATCTTTCGTTTTATGTGCATTATTAGGTTCAGCTAGTTTCATGACAAGTTGTAATGATGCCATAGATATTGTACAAGAAGGAGAGTTAAATGAAGCTGTAATTTTTACAAGCGTTTCTAACTTACAAAAGTATTTAGATGGTGATGTTTATTCTTCAGCAGATCCTTCTAACGAGATTTACTTATCAGCAGTAATTTCTGATGAGGTTAAGCCAGGATACCGTAGTGGAGGACAAGAGTACGGATTACACCGCTTTTTCTTATCTAGCAACGAAGAGTACACTCAAAATACATGGTTACAACACTATAAATTAATTAATAGAGTAAACCGTTTATTACAAGGGGCTGAAAAAATCACTCCTGCAGCTAATGAAGTTGAAAAATACAACCAAATTTTAGCAGAAGCTAGAGCATTAAGAGCTTGGTCTTACGTACAATTATCGGTGTATTTTTCTACAGATATGAAAGATGCTAATGCGTTAGGAGTAATTTTATCAACAGATGTTCCTACTACACAAACTAAATTACCTCGTGTAAAAAATGCTGAAATTTTTGCTTTAATTGAGTCAGATTTAGCTTTCGCAGCTTCAAATTTAGGAGCTGGAGCAGATCAATTTAAAGTAAACATTGATTTCGTTAATGCATTAAACGCTCGCTATAATTTATACAGAGGAAATTACGAGTTAGCAAAAACTTATGCAAACAAAGTAATTAACGAATCTGGATTAGAATTAACAGTAGCAAATCCAATTTCTAACGAAGCTTCTGGGGAAGAAATCGGAACTGAAGCTTGGAATGCAGAATTCTATAAAACGGCTGGTTCATTCAACGCTTACAGAAATATGTGGAATGATACTAATCGTGGAGAAATTGTTTCAGCTTTCCAACGTGTAGGAGCAGGACCAACTGGTAATATTGGATCTTACTTCAATACAAACAGCTCTAACTACTCTGGTGTTCCAATGTGGGTTTGGGGACGTAACTTATTCAATTTATTAAATGAAACAGAAGGTGATATTCGACGTTTATCATACGTAGATCCTACTGCTTTAATTGATGAGAATTACGAAACTTCATCATCACCGTTAAACACAGATGTTTTAGTGATAGATAAATATCCAGGAAAAGTTTCTTTCTCAACAAAGAATGATATTAAAGTTTTCAGATTATCTGAAATGTACTTTATCGCTGCAGAAGCTGAAGCTAGATTAGGAAACTTAGCAAAAGCAAACGAATTAGTACAAGCAGTAAGAGTTGCTCGTAACTATTTAGGAACTGCAACTACACCAACTTATGCGGGTACTCAAGCAGCTTTAGCTGATATCTTAAAAGAAAGAAGATTAGAGTTAGCGTTAGAAGGTCACCGTTTTATTGATTTAAAACGTTTAGCTGTAGATGCAGGTGTATCAATGGATAGAAATGCAACAGATGATATCGTAGAGGTTCAGAATTTAGAGAATGGAAGTTATAAATATACTTTACCAATTCCTTTAGCTGAAATTTCTGCTAATCCAACAGTAGAACAAAATCCAGGTTACTAAAATTTAGTAATTTAAGAGATACCAAGCCCTCGATTTTCGAGGGCTTTTTTTATGTTTAATATTTTGGTTTTTGATTGTTTTTTAGAAATGATTAAATGCATGTATCCCTTATGAATAAAGAGGTTCTACTATTTTGTTAAAGTTTTTTTGATGTAGATTCTACTTGTGTTAAAAAAGGTTAATTGATTTTTTAAAACAACAGTATATATATGCGTTAAATTTAGGTGTATTGTTAAATTTTTATAGTTAATATATGTTAAGTATTAGTGATAAATCAATAAATATATATTCTATTTATTGATTTTTGACAAATATTGTATTTAATGTGTTAAAAATGTATAAAATCAAAAAAATAAAATTAAGATTTTGGTTTTCTTAAAAAAAAGTTAGAGTTTTGTCTAAAGTGTTATAAAAATTAGACTATGAGGAGAACATTAACTTCCCTTAGCTTTGTAGCTTTCCTAGGTTTAGGAGGACTAGCAATGGCTCAGGTAACAGGTGTAGTTAACGATGCGAATAATCTGCCAGAAATGGATGCAGAAGTAATCGTAAAAGGAACTGATAAAGTTGTTTATACTGATGAAAACGGAAAATTCGATATCGATGCTAAAGTTGGTGATGTATTAATTGTCAACGGTAAAGAATTTACTGTTACATCAAACAATTTAGGTGTATTAAAATCAGCTTCAGAAAATGTAGATTTAGATGAAGTAGTAATTACGAGTATATTCGATTCGCCTTCTAAATCAGGACAAACTATTGTTTCTGGAGAAAGTTTAGAGAATTTTAACCCAACTTTATCTGTTGACCAAATGTTAGGAGGAAAAGTATCAGGTTTAACATCTCAAGCTCAAAATGGAGCTCCAGGAGCTACCTCTAATGTTACTATTCGAGGAGCAATGGGATTAGGAGGAGGAAATAAATCTCCTTTATTTGTGGTTGATGGGACTTACATGTCTGTTACAGATATGAATACAATCAATCCACAAGATATCCAAGATGTAACTGTTTTAAAAGACGCATCTCAATTAGCTATTTATGGTGCTAGAGGTGCTAACGGTGTTGTAATTATCAAGACTAAAACAGCTAAGAGAAATTCAAAATCGTTCTCATATTCATCTAGAATTGGTTTCACAGAAATGATGAAACAGAATGATATGGATGTTATGGATTCTAGACAATTACTTAATTACCAAAATGGATTATCTTCTATTCCTGGTGTTGCTGGAGGAGTATCAAGAACACCAGAACAAATAGAAAATTTAGCCAAAACTAATACTGACTGGAACGATGCATTTTTTAAAAATGGATTAACAATGTCACATTATTTTAATATGGCTAGTAATATTGATGGTGATTCTCAATCATTCTCTTTAGGCTATGACAAGAATTCAGGTGCTGTTAATTACTATAATGGTTTAGATAGAATTACAGCAACATTAAATATTTCATCAAAATTATCTGATAGAGCGAAATATGGTATTAATGTTAATGGGTCTTATCAAAGTTTAGATGAACCTAGAGATATAAATAATGGACAAAATGCATTTTATAGTGCATTACAAAATAGACCATATGCATCTGTTTATAAATTAGATAGTAATGGAGAGATTATTTACAAGCCAAATGGTGATCCTACATTTAATCAATCAGTTAATGCGATGGGATATAATGCATTAGATGAAATGTATTATAGTGATACTGAAACTAGAACTTTTAGATTATATGGATCAGCTTTTTTTGAATATGAATTAGCTAAAAATTTATTTGCAAGAACTACGTTTGGAGCTACTTATAGAAGATTACAATCAGAAAGTTTTACAGCACCTTCATCGAACTTAATGACTATTTTAGGTTCAGGAGGATCAAAAAATGACCAAAGTTTAGATCGTTTTGATTACAACTGGAGAAATGAATTATCTTATATAAAATCATTTAATAGTCATAATTTTAGAGCTACTATTGCATCTGAGTATATTAATGAAAGTAGTTATTCTATCTCATTAAGTTCTCAAGGTTACCCTAATGACCATCAAAATGTTCAGAGTTTAGCGACTACGAAGTTGCAGACTTCTAATACTGCACGTTGGGCTGTAACTCGTTTTGGATATTTAGGATCTCTTAATTATGATTATGCAAAAAAATATTTTGTTGATGGTTATATAAGAAGAGATGGTACGTCTTTAGCAGGTTTAGATAGTAAATATGGTACTTTCTGGGGAGCATCTGTAGCTTGGGATATAGCAAAAGAAGACTTTCTGAAAACAAGTAAATTTTTTAATAGCTTAATGTTAAAAGCTTCTTACGGAGAAGTAGGTGATGATTCTGGTTTAGCTAGATATTCAAACTTAACATTAATGGGCTTATCAGGTACGTATAATAATCAAGGAATTGCATCTCCTTCTTTAAATCTTGCGAATCCTAATACTACATGGGAAATTAATAAAAAATTAAATGTAGGGTTAGATTTTGCTTTGCTTAATAGAACCTTAACAGGTAATGTTTCTTATTTTAAAGATACCAGAACAGATTTCTTATTTACAAAAGAATTACCTAGAGAAACAGGATCTTTTACGACAACTATTAATGCAGGAGAATTAGTTTCTAGTGGTGTTGAAGTTGAGTTAAACTATGATATTATTAATAAAAAAGATTTTGGTTTAGGAGTTTATGGTACTTTAACTAAAATGAAATACAAAATTAATGATCTTAACGGATTAGATGAATTAATAGTTTCGGGTGCAGTTGAAGATATGAAACATATTAATGGAGGGTCGCCTTATCAGTTCTTTATGGTTAGATTTGCAGGAATCAACAGAGAGAATGGTAATGCTCAATACTATGATAAAGAGGGGAATATAACTGAAGTATATAATGCTGATGATGCAGTTGCTTTAGGAAAATCACCAATGCCAACTTTAACAGGAGGATTTGGATTAAATGCTAGATTTTATGGTTTTGATTTAAATGCTGATTTTGTTTTTAGTGCAGGTGGATATACGTATAATAATACATATCAGATATTAACAAGTCCAACGACTACTAATAATAAAGCAACACAGGCGGATGATTATTGGAGAAACCCAGGAGATCTGTCTGAATTTCAAAGACCTACTTCTGCAGGATTTAGATATTCTACACAATTCTTAGAAAAATCTGATTATTTAAACTTTAGAAGTTTATCTTTAGGTTATTCATTCGATGACTTATTAAAAGGGACAGGAATTAAAGGAGTAAGGGTTTTTGCTCAAATTCAAAACTTAGCATTATGGACTAAGTTCCATGGAAACCCAATTGTAGGTACAGCAGGTAGTGGATATGTTGTTCCTGGTAATGCAGGATTCATTGCAAATTCATACTCATTATTTTCTTATCCAAATACTCAAACTTATTCATTAGGTTTAAATGTTAATTTCTAAAACAAAAAAAAATGAAAAAATTTAAAATAACATTTTTAGCTTTAACAGTATTATTATCATTTAATAGTTGTAGTGATGATGATATAATGCAAGATTCTCCTACAGGTACTGATGTAGAGAATTTTTATCAAACACAAACTGACTTTACTAGAGCTATTTTAGGAGTTTATCAAGGTTTTAAACAATCAGGTTTTTACGCAGCTTCTAATGGGTCTTCAGATATAAATGTATTAGGAGATATTTTAGCAGATGATGTAATTTTTAATACAAATGGTCGTCAAGCTAATAGATTAGCATCTACTGAATGGGAATATGATGGAAATATGACGCCTACTTCTAAATATAACTCTTCATATAATATTATCATGCGTGCTAATTTAATATTAGCAAAAATTGATAATTTATCAGAAGGTTCTTTTAAAAATCAAATAAAAGGTGAAGCTTTAGCATTAAGAGCACTTGTGCATTTAGAAGTTGCAAGAACTTATGCTAAAATTCCTACACAAAGTGCAGATGCATTAGCTTCGCAAGGAATTCCTTATGTTGATACTTATGATCCATTTGCTACCCCTGGACGAGAAGAAAATATTCAGGTTGTGTACAATAAGATTATTAGAGATTTTACAGAAGCTTTAAGTAACTTAAATACAAGTAATGGAACAGATAGGATTAATGTAAATACTGTTCAGGCTTTATTAGCTAGAACATATTTATATCTTGGAGATTATAATAAAGTTATTGAATACGCAGTGCCTGTAGTTAATCAAGTAAATCCTGTTACTCGTGGACAATTAACTAACATGTGGAAAGGAATTAATAGCAATGGTGTTTTATTTGAGATTCCATTTGTATTAACTAATGATCCAGCGATAGGTGTTAGTTATAGTCAAGGTATTTCTGATGCTAATATTAATATGGAGTATTCTGTAGATAAAAGATTTTATGAACTATTTAATCAAGAGACAGAGCCAGAGCGTATAGCTGCAAATTTTAAATTATTTAATCCTGCAAATGCAAATGGTAGACAAACTATTGCTGTTAATAAGTATATTTTAGGTAATCCAGCAACGAATATTCCTGGAGTAAATAATGGACGTTACCTAAGAGTTGAAGAAACAATTTTAGATTTAGCTGAAGCACAATATTTATCAGGTAATCAGGCAGCGGCTTTAGTTACTTTAAATAAATTAAGAGACAATCGATATACTACTTATCAAGGTGGTGAAATTGGAACGGCTATTATTGATGCTATATTGTTAGAAAGACGAAAAGAATTGGCTTTTGAAACAGGAGATAGATGGTTCACTTTAAAAAGATTACAAAATGTGAATGTTCCTGCTGAATATAGAGAAGGTGTTAAAAGATCAGGAAATAGTTTTTATGCTGATGGATTAGGTGCGGCTCCTGTTGGGCAAGTATTAGCTCCATCAAGTCATAAATGGCAATTACCTATTGATCAAGGAACTATAAATAGAAACCCGAATATGACTCAAACTTCAGGTTATTAATCAATCATTATTTTATATCATAAAAAAAATCCCCTCATCAGAGGGGATTTTTGTTTTATATTAATTTAGCTTAATAATCATTTAAAAATTCAAAAGCTCGGATTTCACACCAAGAAAATGGATTGTTTTTTAAAGGAAATGCACAATGTCCTCCATGCTTAGGAACTTCAAAATAAATATGAGGATATTGTTTAAAACGTTCTTTCGGATAACATTCTTCACCCAAAAAAGGATCATTTTGGGCATTTACAATTAATGTAGGAATCTTAACATTATCTAAAACAGTAGCTGGACTAGCTTTGTAGTAATAATCTTCTTTAGATTCATACCCATGTAAAGGAGCCGTAAAATATTCGTCAATTTCATCAAAAGATTTAATTTTAGGAATCATTTCTTCGTTTAATTTTCCAGGAAATTGTTTCGCTTTTTCTTCAAATTTCGGAACTAATGTTTTTCTAAAATTGTTTAAATAAATCGTATTAGGAAATACTTTTAACGTATCTGAACATGATTTTAAAGAAATTGGTATTGAAAATACACTAGCTGCTTTTACCTGTTTTGGAACATTATAAGCACCCAAATAATTCACGATTAAAGCACCTCCCATAGAGTAGCCAATTAAATAAATTTCCTCGTACTTTTCGTCAACTGCTTTACTAATTATTCGGTCTACATCATCAATTACACCATGATGATATAAACGTAAGGTATTGTTGATTTCGCCGCCACATCCACGATGATTCCAGGCTAAAATATTAAAGCCTTTGTCATAAAAATAATCAGAACAACTATTCAAATATGTTCTTTTAGAATCACCTTCTAAACCATGAAAAAGGATAACTAACTTCTTTTTATTTAACTGAAATCTCCAATCTAAATTCAAGAAATCTCCATCATCTGTTATGATTTTTTCTCGAGTATAATTCGGTACAGGATATTTCTTATATCTAGTTCCAAGAATAGTAGAAATATGTGAATTTTTTCGCCAGAAACCTTCGGCTTTATAGGTTGTGTTTTCGATTAATGGCATAAGATAATATTAGTAGATTTTGACATCCATTAAGAAGTCAGATTTAATTTCTTCGTTAATATTTGCTATAATTTTAGACTTACCATAAGTTAATTCATGTCGCATAGCAGGTGAATTTATTTTTACATATAATACACGTTGTCTTACTTCAACTTTATCGGTGTATTTTTCAAAAAACTTTCCCATTACAGTTCGCCATGCTTCTTCTGCTTTCACTTCCCACATCAATTCTTCCTTACCATTTACACGCATAAAATGGCTAAAAGCATCACCTATAGATTGAGTATTTTGTCTTTTTTGATACTTTTTCATAAACGGAAAACTTTACTTTCAGTATTGATTTGTTTAATGATATTTTCAGTTCGGTCTGAATGTGTATCGGTGATAAAAATCTGACCAAATCGTTCTTCATTTACCAATTTAATTAATTGTGTTACGCGATGTTCGTCTAATTTATCAAAAATATCGTCTAATAATAAGATGGGTGTAAGATTTAAAGCACTTTTAATTACATCTAATTGCGCTAATTTTAGTGCAATCAAGTATGATTTTTGCTGCCCTTGCGAACCAAATTTTTTGATTGGATAATTCGTGATCGTAAACAATAAATCGTCTTTATGAATCCCGGCAGTTGAGTATTGTGCTGAGCGATCTTTAAACAAAGCTTGTTTTAAAACATCTTCAAAAGGCGCGTCATTTAATTGAGAAACATACTCAATGTTTACAATTTCTCGTCCTTCAGAAATTTCATTGTAGTATTTTAAAAATGCATCTAAAAATGTTGTTATAAATTCTTTACGTATTTCATGAATTTTCTTTCCTAAATGGATTAATTCTTCATCATAAATCTCTAAAGTAACAGCGTCAAATGTATTATTAGCAGCAAAGTATTTAAGTAATGTATTTCGCTGTACCAAAACTTTATTGTATCGCATTAAATCGGCTAAATATTGTTTATTTGATTGCGAAATAATATTGTCTAAAAACTTACGTCTAACTTCACTTCCTTCCTTGATTAAATCGCTATCGTAAGGCGAAATCATAACTAACGGATATTGTCCAATATGATCAGAAATACGATCGTACGATTTTGAGTTTCGTTTCAATTGTTTTGCTTGCCCAGATCGAACTAAACAAAAAATAATATCTTCTTTTTCAACCTTATCAAAAGTTCC
Organism: Faecalibacter macacae; assembly: GCF_003687725.1. Lineage (GTDB taxonomy): Bacteria > Bacteroidota > Bacteroidia > Flavobacteriales > Weeksellaceae > Empedobacter > Empedobacter macacae. The sequence goes on along the minus strand of NZ_RDOJ01000014.1, from coordinate 19,317 downwards.
TTCTAATGTAAAATAATCACAATCAAATTGGATATTCATCGCATCAGAATGATTCAAATAAGATTTGCTTAAAGCTAAATAATGGATTGCGTCCAAAATGTTGGTTTTTCCCTTTCCATTTTGTCCTACAAATGCATTAATTTTTGGTGAAAATTCGAAATCCTTTTCATCAAAATTCTTGAATTGTCTTGCTTTAAGTTCTTTTAAATACATGCGACAAAATTACGATAATTTTAGAGATATTAATTTGGGTTTTTGAAGGGTTAATTCCAATGAAGTTGAAGGAATATTGTAAATTATGTTTACTTTTATTTTTGAACCAAATTTCTACGATTTTGAATCAATTTATCCTTATTTATACAGAACAAATTACAAATAGAATTGAATATATTTTCGATTTTATAATGCGTGATTTTTCTGGAATTGATTTTAAATTGACTTCAAATAAAGAGGATTTTCTTAACTCTAATTCGCCTAAAATTAATTTTTCGAATCATTTTTTTGATAATGAAATTAATTTTCAAGTTGATGATGTTTTAATTGAAAACGGAATTCAAAATGATGTTGATTATAATAATCTAAAAGAAGTTGGGAAATGTTTTTATTGGTTGAGTCGATATGAAGAATATATTTCGAAACCACATCAATTTGATAATCACAATAGATTTTTAGGTTCAGATTTAGATTATTCTAAGCCAATTGTAGATCAAATTTCTTTAGAAATTCAGAAAATTATTCTTGAAAAATATCCATTACTTCAATTTAAAAAAAGAGAATTTAGACAAATCAATACACACGATGTTGATTTCAGTTGGAAATATTTAAATAAACCTTTTTATGAAACTATGGGTTCTCTTGGTAAGAAAGTATTGAAAGGAAATTTTTCAGAATTTAAAAAACAATTGAGAGTTTTAAATCATAGAGAAGTTGATCCATATTCTAAATTTGATTATTTAAAAAAATTAGCTGAAAAGCATAATATTGAAACTGTCTTTTTTTGGCTTTTAGGTGATAAAACTGAATTTGACCGAAATTTGAATTGGAAAAATAAGGAACAAGCAAATTTAATTAGAGAAACAACTGAGTGGGCTAAAGTTGGAATTCATCCATCATATCTTTCGAATTTTAATAATCACTCCCAAGCTTTAGAAATCAAAAGATTAGAAAATGTTCTGAATAAAAAGGTTACAATTTCACGACAGCATTTTATAAAGTTGAATTTTCCTTCTACTTATCAACAGTTGTTAATAAATGGAATTAAAGAAGATTTTACAATAGGATTTGCGCACAGAACTGGTTTTAGAGCCGGAACTTCAACACCGTTTAAATGGTTTGATTTATCAACAAATCAACAAACATTGTTAACAACGTATCCTTTTGTAGCAATGGATGTTACGCTGAGAAATTATATGAAATTAACAACAGAAGAAGCAATCTTAGAGTTGAAAAGATTAAAACAAATTACGAAAGATGTAAACGGAACGTTTATTACGTTGTTTCATCAATCAAATTTTGAGGAAGAATGGTCGGATTGGAAAGTTGTTTACGAAAGTATTTTTAATGATTAGAAGATTTAAAAGAAATGATATTGATCTTGAAAAATATTCAAGATGTTTGGCTGAATCGGTAAACTATAGGATTTATGCTGAATATTGGTATTTGGATGTTTTAACAAATCAGCAATGGGATTGTTTCGTTTTAAATGATTACGAAGCGATAATGCCTTTGCCTTATCAGAAAAAATTTAGAGTTAAAATTATTTCTCAACCAATATATTGCCAGCAATTGGGAGTGTTTTATTCTACTCAAATCTCAACAGAATTATTTTTAAAATTTCAGAAAAAATTACAAAGAAAAATTGTTCGATATTATTGTTTTAACGAGCAAAATGTTCTGGATTTTGAAATTGAAAATGCTTCAAAATTGAATCAAATTTTACCTCTAACTTTTGAGTATGATGCCTTTATTTCTAAAATTAGAAAGAATAGAAAACAAGAAATTAGAAAAGGTTTAGACAAACGATTTTCTATGAAAGAATCTTCTATTGATCGTAGTTTTATTGAAATCTTAAAAGAAGAATACCAAGAAATTGAAAATAATTTATCTCTCGAAAAATTACAACTTTTAGTTACTGAAATACAGAATAGAAATCTTGGGAAAACGATATCAATTTCAGAAAATAAAAAAGTTATTGCAAGTTCTTTTTACATTGTTTCGGGTAATCGATTAATTCAATTGTGTAATGCTAAAAAGAATGGATATTCGATCAACTTCAATACGTTTATCGTAGATTATGTGATTAAAAATAATACAAATCAAGGCTTAATTTTAGACTTTGAAGGCTCTTCAATCAGAGGAGTGAATGAGTTTAATTCAAGTTTTAGAGCTGAAAATAGATATTTAAAAGTATATCAGAACCTTAAATTTTAATAATGAAGAAAAATATTTACTTACTTCTAATCACCACCTTTTTTATTATTCTTTACAGATTTACGAGCTTTAGCAAAATTACATTTGGTGACTCTTTAGGGAAGATTTTAGATATAGAAAACAATAAGTTTAACATGGAAACTTATTCTATTACGCATTTTTTATATCAAAATTTTACTGTTTTAGTTTATAAAATACTACCCTTTATAGATCCTATTGAAATAGGAAGATGGGTTAATATTTTTTGTGCAGCTATAGTTTTAGCAATTTTGTTTAAGACAATAGAAAAAATTTTTAAAGATCAATTCACAGCTATTTTAGGTACTTTAGCTTTTGGTTTTTCTTTTACGTTTTGGAAAAATACAGTAAATGTTGAAGTTTATACTTTCTCATTGATGTGGATTATTTCTTATATCTACTTTTCGGTTTGTTTTTTTAAAGAACAAAAAAGTAAATATCTTTTTTATGCAGGTATAATTTTAGGTATAAGTTTATTCAGCCATATTCAAGGGATTTTATTACTTCCGTCTTATGTTTTTCTTTGTTTTATTAATTACAAAATAACTACAGATTTTAAACGTAGTATTTTCTATATTTTCATTCCGATTTTATTTTTATGCTGTTTATATATTTATCCGATTTTAAATCAAGAAAGTATTAAAAACGTTTTATCATCATCAACTCAAACTTGGGTTTCAGATACCTATAACAAGCCTATTTATGCTTATTTGAACGATATTGCAAAAGCTATATTTTACCTAGCTTATAATTTTTGGTTTTTAAATTTATTGGTATTTTTTCTTCCTTTTAAAACAATTTTAAATAACAATATTTTGTTGTATTTAGGTATAATTTGTATTCCGGTATTTAGTTTTTCGACAATTTATGCGGTCAGTGATAATTATGTCTTTTTCTTAAATTTTAATGTCTGTTATATTATCATTTTGTGTTTTGGAATTGCGGATTTTTCATCTAAAAACCAATTGATTAAGACTTTATTTTTGATTCTTGTTTTAGCCATACCATTATACTATTTATCTGCAAGAGAGATAGCTTTAATGACAACAATGGGTAATAATTTTAATCATGAAAACAAATACAAAGGTGGGCTTGATTATTATATGGTTCCTTGGTTAAATAATAACAAAGGATTAATTGAGGTCTATTTAAATAATGAAGGGGAAGGAAAGGATATTGATTGGATGTTTCAATCGGTTGAAGATTTTATTGAACTTCGTTCGACAAAAATGAGCATAAATGAAATAGAAAAATTATAATATTTTAATTAAATTAGTGATAAACAGTCTAATATGAAGTTATTCATTTATTTTTCAATTCTTTTAAGTTTTGTTTCATGTGCTGTAAATCAATCTATTGGTTTAACAATGCCAGATCAACAAAATGGAAATATTTCATCAGAATCTAATAACAAAATAATAAATCAAGCTGGACAAAATTCTACAATAGAGAATTTTAAGATTACAAATGATTTAAAACCAATTTCATTAAATGTTAATGTAATTGTCTTAAGAAGAGACAATAAAAGTCAAACAAATTTTGACTTAAAAAACACAGAAGAAAAGCAATTATTGATAGATTATTTTGATAAAATGAATACTTATTGGAATAATTTTAAAAATCCATCTGATTTAACAGGTTGTTATACAGGAACGGATTTTTATCCAGATTCTAAAATAAGATTTAAATTTAATTACATCGAATTGGTAGATTCCTATGCTTGGAATTATATGAATAGTGGTGCAGATTTATCTGCAAAAAAATACAATGGATTATCTCCGTCTGAAAGTTGGTATTTAAGTGATTTAGATAAAAAATTAGCAGCAGATCCGTCAATTCCAAAAGGTGTTTTTCTTTATTTAACTATGGAAGGGAGAAATTTTGATGAGCTGAACAAAGCGAAAGGAAAAGGATTCCACTTAAATGGGATTGAAGCTTCACAATTTCCATCTAGTACAAATTTAGAACGTACTTCTAGCGTTAATATTCCTAATCGTTATTTAAAGTATTTGTGGCATCGTTATCAAGCGCCAATAGATCATAAAACTTCGTGGAGCGAGACACGTAATTGGCATTTAGGTGATGCAATTGGGACTGCACACGAGTTGGGACATACATTAGGTTTATCACATAATAATCAATATCATGGAGCAAATAAATGTCAGTATAGTATTATGTCGCAAGCTGCTGGGCATGCAAGAAATTATCTTCAGCCTACCGAAGTTTTAAAAGCACACAAAAATTTACGCGAATCAAATTTAATTCAGTTTGTGACAGAAGATTCATTTTTAGGAAATACATTTTCCATTAACAAAAGTGAAATTTGGTCTAAAAAACAACGATTTTATTCAAATCTAAAGTTAGAAGATAATGTTGTATTGACAATTTCCGAACCTGTAATTTTAGCACCTCAAGCAAAAGTAATTTTTGGAAAAAATGCTAAAATAATATTTACAAAAAACGGAAAATTGATTCAACCAAATAATGTTGAATTTTCAAATTTCGTAAATAAAACGGCGACTTCTATTACTAAGAGTTAAGTTGAATATCTACATTAAAAGTACGACGAGGATTTTCGTAAGTTTTCATTAGCTTAGTATTAAAACTTTTTGGAATGTAAATCGCACACATGGTATTTTCAACATGATATAAAAACTCTTGTTTTTCAGAAGGAGTGCCTTCTAAAATAGCATTTAATATTTCGTAACGAATTTTTTCTGGTGAAAAAGCATAATCGTGCCAAATAACGATAGAATTTTCATGTACTAAATGTTTAAATACATTTTTAGTGTCTGAAACTACAAAATCATATTCGTGATTTCCATCGATAAAAATAACATCAAATTTCTGATTTAAACCTGCATAATCAAATTGTGTAGAATCTCCTAAATATTGCTTTATTTTTGAATTATTTTTAATAAAAAAACCATGTGCGTCAGCGTATTCTTGTGGTAGATTAAAGGTTTTGAAATCATCATTTCCTAAATCTAAAGTGTTTAAATCTTTTGCAACGTCTACTAAATTGATAATACTTTCTCCTCGCCACGTTCCAATCTCAAAATATTTACAATTTTCGAACTGTAAACAAGCATTTTTTAATAATAACAAATCGGTAATCATCGATCCACCATCTAAAAAAGCTACAGTATCTAAATGTCCATTAAAATCAGGGAATAATTGGTTTAAATCAACTTGATTAAATCCTTTTTGATAGTGTACTGAAGTCTTTTCTTTCCAATTTTCATTTTGATTAATAAGAATATTAATTAATGATGGTTTATTTATTAAGACTTGTATTCCTTTGATTAATTTTTCTAATTTATTCATTGGATTTTAATGTGTTTAAATAATTTAAAAATAGATAGGCTGAATAAATACCAATTAGTGTAAAAGTAAGCATCATTCCTATAGCAGCACCTTCAATACCGTATTTAGGTATAAAAATTAAGTCAAAAATAATCAAAAATATAATCGAAATAATAGAAATCCGAACATTCCAATTTGCTTGTCCAATAGCACTATTTAAGTTAATGAAAACAACTCGTGTCAACATTGTTGCAACAACGGCTAAAGTTGATATAAAAAAGACTTTACTTCCTTGGAGATAAGTTTCGTTAAAAAATAATTTAATCAACCAATCTTTTAGGAAATAACTCCCTGTAATAATTACAATCGAAAGTGGAATAAATAAGCGATAATAATTAAGTATATATTGTTTTAAAAATGCTTTGTTTTTGCTGTTTTGAATGATTCGGGGCATATCGGTTTGGAAAAGCATAGAAGGAATGAAAATTAAATTCAAAGGTAAAATGATAGCAACTTTGTACAAGGAAATGTCTTTATCAGTCATAAAAAGAGCAATCATTGCAATATCGATTGAGAATAATAATTCTGATGAAAAATAAGCGATAGATTCCATCCAGCCATATCTCCACATTTTTTTCCAATCTAGATTTTGAATAGTTTGTATAGATTTTTCAACAATTGATTTATTGTAAAAGAACAAACTAATAAATGGAGCAATTGCCAACGAAATCACGTATCCAATTACACCAAAAAAGTAAGTTAAAATAAAAGTTCCTATTAAGCCAACGATATTGACTATGATATTAATTGTAGCGAATTTTTCGTTTTTACCATTAATTCTATGTGTGATTGTAAGATGTGCTTGAAGAAAAACTCCAATTAATCGAACGGCATACATGGCAATAATCCAAGTTAAATGCTCGAATTTTAGCGTGTAAATACTCGAAATTAATATAAATCCTAAAGCTAAAATAAATTGATTTCTTAATCCTTTTCTGAAAATTTCTTGACTTAATCGTAGTTTATCTTCTTCGCTTTTTTGTTCAGAACCAAATTTCATTAGCATCGAAAATGTTCCGAACCCACTTAATGGAACGAAAAAGGCTAAAACAGATGCAATTAGTGTAACACGACCAAATTCTTCTTGCGATATCATTTTTACAATAAAAATCGTGTTGATTAACATCACTAATTTTTCAATTATAAAGGCAGAAAACACAATTAATCCTCTGTTTTTGAAGAAATCTTTTAAAAAGTTGACAAAACTATTCATCAGTTGGAGGAATTAACTTGTTGTATATTTCATCAAATTTCTTAGATATTTCTTCCTTAGCGAAATGTTTTTTAGCGTAAGCAGTCAGTTCCTTTTTAGGTTCAAATTGTTTACCTTTAATCACATCAATCATTGCTTGATACAATTGATCTTCGTTCTCAGAATCGATTAAAATTCCAAAATTTTCAGGTAAAAATTCATTTATTCCGCCAACATTTGTAGTAATAATAGGTAAACCAGTTGCAAAAGATTCAGCTTGTACGCAAGGTTGATTTTCGTAGCGAGAAAATAGAACAAAACAATCTGCTTCGTTCATTTTTTGGTTCACTTCGTGATGTTCTAATCTTCCAAAAGTTTTAACGGTTTCAGCTAAATTGTTTTCAGAGATAAACTTTTCAATTGGTTTTAAATCGCCGTTTCCACCAATTTGTAATTCGAATATAAAACCATTATTAGCTAATCGTTTAGAAACATTCAATATACCATTTATATTTTTTTGTTGATCACCTAAGTGAGAAAGGTGTAAAAAAGTAATTTTAGAATTACTCTTTTTAAAAATTGGTTTGAATTTAGAGAAATCAACAACATTTGGTATAACTTCATACTCTAGAGATGAGTTAATTTTTTGTATTGATTTTCCTAAATGATTAGAAACGGGCAAAACAAAATCTACAAAATTTAATATTTTTCGGATAGCTAATTGTTTATATTTTGCTAAATTTTTGAAATATTCTACATGTAAATCAGTCCAATGTTCTGTTAAAATTAATGGCTTTTTATATTTATGTTTTAAATAAATTCCGATTAAACCTGCAGGATAAACAACATTTATATGGATGATATCAAATGTAACAACTTGATTTATACCTATCAAATATGCTTGTAATAACTTCAATAAATTAAACGGAGAAATTAATGCAGGTTTAAAGTATACAATCACTTCCTTTAATCCATTTCGTTCACGAATGGATATTTCGAAGTTTTTATCTTTTAAATCAGGATCTTTAATGGCATGTACAACAGAAACGTCATTTAATATAGAAACTGTTTGGGCATGACGTTGTATAAAATCGCCATTGTCTAAAAAAACACGGCTTGGATACCAAGAGGCAAGAAAAAGTATATGTTTACGAGATGGTTTCAAGTTGCTTATATTGATTTTTTAACGAATCATAATTTAGGATTAAATTTTAAAAATGAAATGGAAATTAAATACCATTTTTTTTCTGGAGTATCTCCCCATTTTTTATAATCATCTCCAAAAAATGTATTCAAAATTGGAAAATCTTTTTCTAAATCAACATCTTTTAGCCATTGATTCGTTGGAATAGAAAATCCTTTTTTAGGCATATATAAAACATCTTTAGGTAAAATATTTTTTACATTTTTTCTTAAAAAAGGTTTGTTACTACCTTGAGTTAGATTTTCGTTTGTTTGTGTATTGTTGAAATATTTCTGAATAAATAAATGATCTAAAAAAGGAAATCTCATTTCAATTTTAAAATTCATGGCAGGAATATCGGACCTTACAGAATGATGTGAACTGATGTAATAAAAGAAATCTAAATAAGATATTTTTTTAATCAACGGAAAATCCTTGAATTTTGTATTAGTGTCAGTGACTTGTTTCATTAGTTTCTTAACTGGATGTTCCCAATTTGAACTGTTATAGTTTTTAAACAAAATTTTAATCTCATCCCAACCTGAAACACTTCTAGATACAAAAGGAATCGTTTCTAATCCTAAGGAAGTTAATTCACTATATTTTCTCTTTTTACTTCCTTTTAAAATATACTTGAAAGCTGGAATTAAAAAAGGTTTAATCTTTTGTAATTTTTCTGCTTGATGATAATAATTATACCCATAAAACAATTCATCTAAACCTAATGCATTTTGCAATACCACATAACTTTCTTGATTCGCTTTTTTCGAAATAAAATATGCTGGTTCTGGCGATATATTAGGCTCTTCTTCAGCGGTTGCGTATTCTTTTATTGTATTTAAATCAATTTGATTATCAATCTCAAAAGATTTGATTGTTAAACCTGCATTTTTTGCGTTGCTTTTTGCAAAATTTAATTCGTTTTGCGCATCGTTTAATGAGTTGTAAATAGTTATAGCGTCTATATCAGTATGATGTTTTCCTAATGTATAAGCTAATAAACCTGAGTCTAATCCACCACTTATCATTACCGCTTGTTTAACATCGGAAATAGCCGCTAATTCTACAATTTCATTAATATCATTTAAAAATTCATTATCCGAAATTTCTCTTGGATCAGGATTATACTCTAAACTCCAATAGTGGTCTTTTTTAAGAGAAAAATTCTTAAAATTTACTTCAATTTTGGTTGCAGCTTCTAATGAATATATGTTTTCGTAAATTGTATTGGGTGCAAAATTGGTATTCAGATAAATGGAATGAGCTAAATGCTCGTAATTAATATTCTTATCAATTAAACCTGAAGCAAAAACACCTTTAATTTCTGATGAAAAGATGAATAAGTCATCACTTAAATAATAGTATAAAGGTTTAATTCCGAAACGATCTCTCCAAATGTTAACAATCTCTTTATCATAATCAACAATCGTAATTACAAACATACCTCGTAAATGATGAATGAAATCATCACCCAATTTTAGATACAATTGAAAGGCAATTTCTGAATCAGAATTAGATTTTAATTCAACATCATTTAAGAATTCATGACGTAAAGACTTGAAATTGTAGATTTCTCCATTCATAAAGAAAGAAACCTTCGTTTCTTTATCATAAAAAGGTTGCATCCCATTTTCAGACAAATCGATAATTGATAATCGATTAAATCCAATCCAATTGGTAGAGGTACTATTTTCAGCGTTATTTAAAGTTTTACGCGTTATATCATTTGATAAATTACTCGAATAAAACTGTAAATCTTGGTTTAAATAACTTGTATGTATAGTATTATCAGGCCCTCTATGCTTAATGGCTGCTAATGAATTTATGATGTGATCTTGAGTTAAATTAGATTTTGAAAAAACTCCTGAAATTCCGCACATTAATAATTGGTTTTATATTGATGTAATTTTCTTAAAACGAAATATAATTGGATCAAATATCCGATTCCAGCGAATAACGAATAAATATATAACGTAGCCATCATATCTTTTCTTGTGCCACCAATCAAAACAGAAAAAATCGTGATTAATACCAAATAAATATTGAAGTATAACGCATAGTGATTTTTGCGAATAACAACTACGATTTGCGAAATAGGATTCATAGCTGAACGGCACATAATCCAAAAGGATAAGATAAAAACATAAATATGCAGTCCTTGCCATTCATCGCCTAAAACCCATTCTAATATATATACACCAATAACATTCATACCCAATAAAAATGCAGCAATAGCGCCAACATTATACAAAATAACTTTAAGTGATAAATCGTATAATTTTTCGGGTTGATGATTAATCATACTTGCCGATTTCTGGAAAAATACTTTTGACATTGCATTGGACAAAATCAACAACGGAGTAACTAACATTTTTGCTGACATCGCAAAAAAAGCAACTTCTATTTTCGTGAAATAAAAGACGATTAAAATAGGCATCAAATTATTCGCGATTGCATTTAAAGAATCAGATGGCAACGTATATTTTACTATCTCTTTGTTTTTAGCAACAGTGCTTTTAAAAAGGCTAAACTTAGGTCTTTTTAGTCTTCCTTTTGTGATCGAAAAGAAAAAAATACAAGAAACTATTGTTCCGATAATTGTTCCGTAAATCAGACCATTTTCTTTATATCCTAAGAAATAAAAAATAAACTGAAAGCCAACAGAAATCAAAGCATTTAAAACAAAACCTTTTGATATGATGTTGAATAATTGGTACTTTGTAAATAGCGAAGTTTGTAAATTATACCAAGCGGTAAATAAACCAGCAATAGAGCTTAAAAGAATAACCCAAAGTGAAGTTCTAAGCGAAAAAATTTCGTCAGCAATTGCATATCCTATAAAGAATATTAAAGTAGCTAAAGAAGTAATTACTAATAAGGTTGAAAATAAATTCCGAATAGCTTTTGTTGATTTCGAGATCACAAAAATATTTTCTAAACGAAAAGTAGTCAAAATAGAAAGTATAGCCACAAAGCTTAAAAACACATTATAGGTTCCGTTATGTTCGGGTCCATACCATCTTCCAAGTACAAAACCACCTAAAATCATTATAATTTGGGCAACTGTATTTCCAGCCAATAAAGAAAGTACTCCTTTGGCATTCTTGGTTTTAAATTTTTCTAACCTCTTTTTCAATCTTAGAATTTCTTAAACACAAATCTACATCATAATCGTTAACTTTGCGCCTATGAACACGATAAAACATGTCTTTTTTGACTTGGATAATACCTTATGGGATTTCCGTAAAAACGCAAGGTTTGCATTAAAAGAACTATATATTAAATACGATGTCGAAAACCGTTATGGTTTTACATTTGATGAGTTTCATCCTTTTTACCATGATAGTAATGAAGGGCTTTGGGCTTTGATTCGTGATAAAAAAATTACAAAAGAAGAATTACGCGCACGTCGTTTTAAAGAAGCTTTTGATAATTTAGGAATCAATGATGATGAATTAGCGGCTATTTTTGAGCATGAATACATGGAAACCATCACTAATTATAATGAAGTAGTTGACGGAGCGATGGAATTATTGAATTATTTAAAACCTAATTATAAGCTACACATCATTACAAATGGTTTTATAGAAGTATCGAAACGTAAAATTGAAACTTCAGATTTAAACGGGTATTTTGATACGGTTACTTATGCTGACGAAATTAAAATCTTAAAACCAGATCCAAGAATTTATGCTTTTGCAATGGAAAAATCTGGAGCAAAGAAAGAGGAATCAATTTACATTGGTGATGATTGGATTGCAGATGCAGTAGGAGCAAAAGCGTTCGGGATGTCGGCTATTTTCTTTGATCGTTTAGATGATAATTTTAAGATGGACGATGTACCAACAATTGTACATTTAGACGAAGTAAGAAATTATTTATAAATAGAAAATCCGAAGGTTAACCTTCGGATTTTTTTATGTTTATTTTTTTTCGTCCTTTAAAATCTTCCATCGAATCGTAGATTCCAAAAATATCCCCCATTACAAAATCGTAAATTTTATTTGGTAATAACGCTTGCGCCGATCGTATAAACCAATAAGGTACTGGCATTGGAGTTCTAAATTTTCCTTTCTCGATATTCGAGATAATTTTTGTTGAAACTTTTTCAGGATCCAGGATAGGGAAAACTTTAGATTTAACGCCATCAAACATTCCGGTATTAATATAAAAAGGCATCACACAATTGATGATAACATCTTTATTAAGTTGTTTCATTTCTAACCACAACGTTTCAGAAAAACCAACTACTGCCCATTTACTTGTCACATAGGCAGCCATTTTTGGTGTAGAAGTTAATCCAGCCATTGAAGCAATGTTACAAATTACACCTTCGTTCCTATTAACCATATCTGGCATAAAAGCATTTGTTAGTAACATCAAAGAAAGTGTATTGATCTGCATTGTATTATTAATATCCTTAATCGTATGCTCAGTAAAATATTTTCCGACAATAATTCCTGCGTTGTTAATAACAACATCTACTTTCGGAATATCTGCTTTAACTTTTTCAATTACCGTTAAAACCTGATTTTGTTGAGATAAATCGACTTGGTAAGTATGAATAGTTTTGCCAAAGTGAACAAATTCTGATATCACTTGATTCATTCCTACTAAATTATAATCAAGCATTACAATTTCTTTCGCACCTTTTTCAAGTACTTTTCGAGTCATAATTTTTCCAATTCCAGAAGCTGAACCAGTGATTAAAACGACTTTGTCTTTAAAGTTGTATTTCATTCAGGAATGGATTTAATGTAATTTATTTTGCGCAATAACAATTCCATCTTCATCAGCATATATATATTCGCCAGGAGTAAAAGTAATATCAGCGAATGAAACCGGAATATTAACAGTTCCGTTTTCTAATTTCCCACTTTTTATTGGATTAGTATACAATGCTTTTACACCAATATTTATTTTAGAAATCGCAACACTATCTCGAATACAACCATTAATAATAATACCCGACCATTCATTATCGTAAGCTAATTGAGCAATATTATCGCCGGTTAATGCACACTTTTTAGATGCTTCGCCGTCAATAATCAAAACCTTATCTTTTCCATTTTTAGATAATGTTGAACGAACTAATGGATTGTTATCTAAACATTTTACAGTTACAATTTCGCCATGAAAAGAAGTCTTTCCTCCATAATTATTCAATCCGATTGGAGTAGCAACTTTTAATAGATCAATGTAATCATCACATAGATCTGCAGTTTTAAAGTCATTCATATTAAATCGTTTTTTTGTGTTTTGTAAGTTTAATTTAATGATTATTATTAACTTATTTGTTTATTTTTGATTTATATAACTTTAAAAAAATGTCAATCAATCAAATCCAATTTCCAATCGATTTTAAATTTCATATTGCTACATTTTCTAATGATTTTTCTGTAACTGATGCAAATGGAAACTCAATTTTTTATGTGAGAGAAAAAATGTTTTCTTGGCGTGATGTAATTAAAGTGTATAAAGATTCGAATAAATCTGAATTATTATATGAATTACGTTCAAACAAATTAATTGATTTTCAACAAACATTTACAATTACAAATGGTCGTGGAGAAGTAGTAGGGAAAGCAAGACGTAAAACGTTGAAATCTTTTTGGACAGCAACTTTCCATATTTATGACGCCAATGATAACCATATTTTTACGATTAACGAAAGAAGTGGTATGGTGAGAATGATGGACGGATTATTTGGAGAAATTCCAGTTCTTGGGTTCTTTTCTGGTTATGTTTTTAATCCAAAATACGCTCTAAAAGACTTAAATGGTACAGAATTAATGGAGATTTCTAAAGAACCATCATTCTTTGGTAGAAAATTTAAATTAGAGAATTTTAAGGCTCAACCTGAACAATATGAGTTGTTTATATTGTCTTATATGATGCTTTTGATAGCAGATCGTAATAGAGGATAAAAATAATTTCATAAATAATTTGGAGTTTTAGAATTTCGCCTTATATTTGCAGTCCAAAATAAGGACAACGGTTTCTTATTAGGAATGGCCGAGTGGCGCAACTGAATAGCGCACTTGATTACGGCTCAAGAGGTTACAGGTTTGAATCCTGTCTCGGTCACAATAAAAAAAGCTTATCAATTTTGATAAGCTTTTTTTATTGGTTCATATTTTCTTTATCAGATAATATATCAACACTTTCTTTATTTAAAATATTTGGCTTTTTGTTCAATAAAAAGCTAAGACTATTTCCTATCCATGTTAGCCAAAAAATATAAAATCCAATTTTAAAACTACTATTCATTAATCGATGGGAAGTTTCTGTAAAATTAAAATAAGTCATATATAATCCCACAGTTCCAATTATGATTATAATTAAAGGAAAGCCATAATATCTAACCTTTTTATCTGTATTTTTTTGTATAAAACTTAAAATGAAAAAGATAATTATTTGAATTACGAACATAATTAATCCCGTTTTCCACCAAGATTTTAGTATGCTGTATTCATCGTAAATAAATGTAATTCCTGCTTTGCTTAATAAAGACATTTTAGAAATTAATATTCCCGATAACAACGATAGAAATGCAAGTAATAGAACAAGTATAATTTTATTTTTCATAGTTTATATAATTGGTTTATGAGAAAAATAAACAAAATCTAAGCCATAAAAAAATCCCTTCAGTATATGAAGGGATTTGATATCGTAAATTAAATCAATTAGAATTCAATTTGTTCGAAACGCATTAATTCGCGGAATTCGTTTAAACGATCGTTTAAAGCGTCAACATCTAAGTTTTGTAAAGATTCAGTACCGAATTTTTCACAAGTTACAGATGCTAAAGCAGATCCGAAGATAATTGCACGTTTCATGTTCTCGAAAGAGAAATCATTTGTTTTTGCTAAGTATCCAGAGAATCCACCTGCGAAAGTATCTCCAGCTCCTGTTGGATCGAAAACTTCTTCCATTGGTAAAGCTGGTGCGTAGAATACTTGATCGTCTTGGAATAATAATGCTCCGTGCTCACCTTTCTTAATGATAACCGTTTTAGGTCCCATAGAGGCGATTTTACGAGCTGCTTTACGTAAGCTGTATTCTCCTGACATTTGACGAGCTTCTTCGTCGTTAATAGAAATTACATCAACATCTTTGATTACTTCCATTAACTCGTTCCAAGCACAATCCATCCAGAAATTCATTGTATCTAAAACAACTAATTTAGGACGATTTTCCATTTGTGATAAAACACCTGCTTGTACTAATGGGTGTAAGTTTCCTAACATTAATACATCAGCGTTTTTCCAATCCTGAGGAACAACTGGGTTAAAAGTTTCTAATACGTTTAATTCTGTAGTTAACGTATCACGCGTATTTAAATCGTTGTGGTATTTCCCTTCCCAAAAGAAAGTTTTACCATCAGCTACAATTTCTAAACCTGCTAAATCAACATTTTTTGATTTTAATAAATCAATGTATTCTTCAGGGAAATCTCCACCAACTACAGAAACTAATCCTGTTTCAACTCCTAATAATGAAGAAGCCATACTGATGTATGTTGCTGCTCCACCTAAGATTTTATCTGTTTTCCCGAATGGTGATTCTAATTTATCGAAGGCAACTGTACCTACTGTTAATAAACTCATTTTATCTTGTAAATTAAATAGTTTGCAAATATATTAAGTAATTTTCAGATTATAAAGCATTTACCAAATCTGCAAAAGCTACTTCAGTTTGTTCACCAGTAACCATATCTTTTACGGTTGCTTTTTGCTCTTGGATTTCTTTTTCTCCGATTAAAATTACTTTTTTGATTCCTTTTTTGTCTGCATATCCCATTTGCTTTTTCATTTTTGCATCATCGGGATACACTTCTGTATTGATTCCTTGTTGGCGTAATTGTTTTACTAATTTCATTGCTTCTCCAGCTTCTTTTTGTCCGAAGTTGATGAATAAAGCTTGAATGTTAGTAGAATCTTCTAATGCTGGGAATAAATTGTTTTCTTCTAATACCAAATACGTACGGTCTAATCCGAAAGAAATTCCAACTCCAGAAATATCTTTTAAACCAAAAATTCCTGTTAAATCGTCGTAACGACCACCTCCACCAATCGATGAAGAGAATTCTCCGATTTTAGCTTTTACCTCAAAAATTGCTCCTGTGTAATAATCAAGACCACGAGCTAATGTTAAGTTTAACACTAATTCTGCAGATTGTAAACCGATATTTTCTGTGTTTTCGAAAACAAATTCTAATTCTTCAATTCCTTTTAAACCAGTTTCAGAAGTCGCTAAAATTTCTTTTAATTGAGCAAATTGAGTTTTATAATCTCCATTCATATGGAATAAAGGTGATAAAATTTCAATTGCTTGTTCAGAAATTCCTTTTCCACGCATTTCTTCTTTTACAGCTTCTTCTCCAATTTTATCTAATTTGTCTAAAGCAACTGTAAAGTCGATTAATTGTGCAGAAATATCTGCAACTTCAGCTAAACCAGATAAGATTTTACGGTTGTTGATGTGAATTTCAACTGGTGCTTTTAATTCAGTAAAAACAGTATCGTATAATTGTACAAAATCTACTTCTTGAAATAAAGAATCAGATCCTACAACGTCTGCATCACATTGAAAAAATTCGCGGAAACGACCTTTTTGAGGACGATCTGCACGCCAAACTGGCTGAATTTGGTATCTTTTAAAAGGGAATGTAATTTCGTTTTGATGTTGCACAACGTAACGTGCAAACGGAACAGTTAAGTCGTAACGTAAAGCTTTCTCTGAAATTTGAGAAATTACTTTTTGACTGTTTCTGTCTGTTAATAATTGTTCATCAACTTTAGATAAATAATCTCCAGAATTTAAAATTTTGAAGATTAAACGATCTCCTTCTTCTCCGTATTTACCAGTTAAAGTCGATAAATTTTCGAATGAAGGAGTTTCAATTGGAGAGAATCCAAATAAAACGAATTGTTTCTTGATTGTGTTGATGATATATTGACGGCGATTCACTTCTAAAGGAGAAAAATCTCTAGTTCCTTTTGGAATCGATGGTTTTTGAACTGCCATTTTTGTTCTTCTTATTATTAAACATGCAAAAATACATCAAATTCAACTCTTAACCGATTTTTTAGAATATGAATTCTATTATAATAAGTTATAAAAAAGTAATTTTAGATAATGCCTTCATCAGCGAACGAAAAATATGATTTTTGAGTAACGATGATATGATCTAAAACTTGGATATCTAAATATTTAGCTGCTTCTGAAAATTTTCGAGTTAAATTTTTGTCGGATTCACTTGGGTTTAAATTTCCTGACGGATGATTGTGTGAAAGTATGATTGCGGTAGCCATCAATTCGATAGCTCGTTTAAAAACTATACGAACATCTACAGAAGTTTGAGTAATTCCGCCACGAGAAATTTGTTCAGTTTTAATGATTCGATTGCCTTGGTTAAGGAACATTACCCAAAATTCTTCGATTGGTAAATCGCCAATTTGTTGTTGTAAAATCAGTGCAGCATCGTTGCTGGAAGTTATTTTAGCTCGTTCTAAAACTTCTTGCGAATTTCGTCTTCTGCCAATTTCTAATGCTGTGATTATTGAAATAGCTTTCGCTTCGCCAACTCCTTTAAATTGACATAAATCTTGAATAGAATATTTGGCTAATTCGTTCCAATTATTATTGGCAGATTGTAGAATTCTTTTAGCTAATTCGACAGCTGATTCTTCACGGTTTCCACTTCCCATAATAATTGCTAATAATTCTGCATCAGAAAGTGAATTTTTACCTTTTAAAGACATTTTTTCGCGTGGACGATCATCTTCATTCCAATTCTTGATTGATTGTTTTATTTGATTGTAATCATTCATCTCAAAAAATTACAATAAAACAGCTGATTAATAGGTAGATAATTGATTAAAAAAAGTATTAAATACTTTTTTCAAAACAAACACTTGATTCTATTTCTTGATATTGACCATAATTCGGAATGATTGTAAACCCATAATTTGAATATAATTGCACCGCATCATTCATTGTTTTACTCGTTTCTAAAACACATGTTTTATAACCAAGTTCCTTTGACCAAGAAGTCAATTCATCTAATATTTTTCGAGCAATACCTTTTCTACGATGTGCAGTAGGTACAAACATGCGTTTGATTTCCATTGAATTTTCATCAAATGATTTAATCGCTCCACAACCAACCGCAATTTCATTCTCGTAAATAATTATAACATGATTTATTAAATCAATCTTATTGTGTTGAACAAAGAATTCGTTAGCATCTCCATTAACGCCAGCTAAATATTGATCAAGCTGATGTACTAATTTTTGAAAATCTTGATGTTCTGAATTGGTTCTGATAATGTGAAACATTAGGCGTTAATTTGAAACTAAATTACATAAAAAAAGAGCTTAATTTCTTAAACTCTTTTTAATTTTTTTATATTTTTTTGAACGAATAATTTTTCCTTTATCAGTAATTAATAAAGCCGCATAATCTAGTTGTTGATTGATTAATGCTAAACCTTTTTCTTTGCCTAAAACCATAATCGAAGTAGAAAATGCATTACAAATTTCAGCATTTGGACCAATTACCGTAACGCTTGTTAAACCAGTTGAAGGCATTCCTGTTTTAGGATTGATGATATGTGAATATCGAATTCCATCAATCAAAATGAATTTTACGTAATCGCCAGAAGTGGTAACAGCTCCATTATTCATTTTTAAAATATCAGACGGTTTATAGCGATGAAATGGATTCGTAATTCCGATTTTCCAAAGTTCTTTATCGGGTTGAATTCCCCAAGTTGTCATATCTCCAGAAGCATCAATAATTCCTGAATTAATACCAAAATTTTGCATGACTTCTCTTGCTTTATCTGCTGCGTAACCTTTCCCGATGGAACCAAAACCAATTTTCATTCCTGTCTTTTTTAAGAAAATAGTTGAATTTTTCTCATCTAAAATTATATTTTGGAATCCGATTTTTTCGATTGCTTTTTGAATAATTTCTTGACTTGGAATTTCTTCCATCGAACCGTCAAACTTCCAGATTCTGTCCATTGCAGCAAAACTAATATCAAAAGCACCATCCGTCATTTCTGAATATTCAATCGCTCGTTTTGTTAATTCAAAAACTTCACGATCAACTTTTATT
>NZ_RDOJ01000013.1:243-80541 GCF_003687725.1 Faecalibacter macacae | reverse complement strand
GTACTCAAACTCTATTCTCTTCTTTTTTTTTATTACAATTTAAGATTTTCAAATCTAAAGGAATTTATTTCAGCTTTTTATTCATTTTAGAAACATCTCTCCTATAACAATCGTTTATCCCACTGATAATCCTCAATTTCATAAATTTTCACCTTCTTTTCAAAATCAGGATGTTTAGTATGAATCAAAAAATTATATTCTTTCGGAATAACCGCAGAAGGAACTTTCATTACTAAATGCTTAAAATCCTGATACCATTTTGAACCAATAGCTTGTAATTTTGGATAAGCTTCAACTTTTTGCCAATTTTTAGGCAAATCTTTCGTCTTAATTTCTAAAATTTCATCATCAAGACAGTCGATTTCTATAACCATTAATTTGTACGAATTATCAATTGAAATTCCGCTTCGATGTACCACTAATTCTAAAGTAGATAACGATCTCGAACTTCCGGTATAAATTACAAATTCGTCATTTTTATTCCATCTGTTGGCAACTCCAGAGGCGCGTAACGAATTGGCGTATTTTTCTTTTCGGATATTATATACGAACATAATTATACGTTTTCACCAAATTCGATAGCAGTTAAACGATTATCAATAAATTTCAAACCTGAAACTGTATCCAAATAATCCATTGGTGCTTTATGATCCAATAATAAATTAGGTGTAGTTAACCATTGCTCAAATTCTTCTTTTGTATTAAAAACCTCTAAACCGTGTTTATATAAGGAAAGAATCAAAACAAGATGTTCCTTTGTATTATCTTTTAACGAAACATTTTTAGTTTTATAATTACGGTATGTACGTGTCGTAATATTTAACCATTTCGAAATAATTTCGTCTTTCAGACCAGATAATTCATCCAAAATCTGGATATATTCTTGGTCAACATTGTAATGATTCACATAAAAATAGACGTTTGTAAAGTCACTTACTTCTGGTAAATCATTAATTATTTTTTTTCTGCGTTTTAGTTCAACTGTTGCCATATTTTAAGCTTTGTAATAAAGTTACAAAATTTCCGAATTAAAGTGGAAAAATTTCTTGAAAAATTTTCATATAAAAAAAGCCACTCAACAGAGTGGCTTAAATATTTATATCAAATTGGAATTAAACATATTCGTTAATTACCATTTCATCTAATTTATAAGAAGTAAATCCTTTTAGTTTACCTTTTTGGAAATTAAAATCTATACGACCTAAATACAATCCTGCCCAACCAACTTGATTTACTAAAACAGGTTTGTGATCTGCATTTTGATGAACTTCAGGTTCAGGTAAAAATGTATGTGTATGACCACCAATAATTACATCTATATCTTTTGTTTTACGCGCTAAAATACAATCAGAAACCTGATTAGAGCGTTCGTAATTGTAACCAATATGAGAAAGACAAACGACTAAATCACATTTTTCTTCGTGACGTAATTTATTCGCATAATGTTGTGCAATTTCAATCGGATCTAAATATTTAGTTTCCTTGTACATACGCGGATCAACTAAACCATGTAATTCAACTCCAACGGCAAAAATCCCAATCTTAATTCTATCTTTTTTAATGATTTTATATGGTTTAAAAGCACCATCTAAAATTGTATTTGAAAAATCATAATTAGAAGAAATTAAATCGAATCCTGCATGTGGTAAAGCTTTTTGTAAACCTTCTAACCCATTATCATATTCATGATTTCCTAAAGTACCCGCATCATAACCTAATTTTGTCATTAACTTATACTCTAATTCACCACCAAACATATTAAAATAGGGCGTTCCTTGGAAAACATCTCCAGCATCTAATAATAAAACATTCTTTTCTTCTTGACGAATTTTATGAATCATTGTTGCACGTCTTGCAAATCCTCCTTTGTCAGAAGTTGCCTTATTTGAAGAAACTTCAAATGGCTCGATACGTGAATGTTGATCATTTGTATGTAAAATTGTAATTCGCTTTACATCATTTGTATTTGCTAATAATGGTAAAGTCGGAAGTAAAGTTAATCCAGCTGCAAAAGATGTTTTCTTAATAAAATCTCTTCTTTCCATTATTTATAAATTCTTTTATTCGTATTTACTTGTACTGTATCAATTTTCTCGAAATAGTCTAATAACAAATCACGTTGTTTGATGTTTAAGACATCTTTTGATAATGATTTACTAAAGAAAAACATGTTGTCACCACCATTATATAAATAATCGCTTGTAACAACATTGTAGGTTTTGTTTAAATCTAAAGGTTCTCGACCTATTTTAATATCTTCTGTAGAAGTCGCAGTGATTCCGGCTACAGGATGAGCGACGGTTTGTTTAAAATAAAAATCAACCATTTCTTTAATTGTCTCACCTTTTAATTGTACCACAAAAAGTTCATTTTCAAATGGAGCCAATTCAAAAATGTTTCCTACTGTTAAATCACCAGCAGTAAAAGTTCTTCTTAAACCACCATAATTTAACAATACGGCATCAATATTCCCTTTGCCTTCTTTTATATATAAATCATTAATAGTTTCAAAAGTAACATCTGCAACTAAATTACATAAAGGAGAACTATATCCATTTTTGTGTAAATCTATTGGAGCATAAGCTAAAACACGATCCATTTTTGCTTTTAACTCTTCTTTGTAAGGAGAAATTATAGATTGTATTGAAGCATCCGAAGTTATCTCGGAATTAATAGGCAAAGTTGCCTTATATTCTGGCGCTAATTGATGATATGAAGTGCTACAAGAGGTAAGCAAAATCATAGAAATAGCAAGAATATTATTTTTAAAAAGTTTCATTATTGATTACTTTTGAAAAGTGATATTATCGAAAATTATTAAATGCAAATTTGCAGATTTTTCTTTGATTTATCCCTAAATTTAATTTATTTTAAATCAAAATCTAAATAAATGTTAAGGTTTGAAATTTTAAATTTAAATCACGACCTTTAGCATGGATTTCATATAAAAACATTTAATAAAGATGAAAGAATTGATCGGAACAGGTGTTGCGTTAGTTACACCTTTTAACCAAGATGGTAGCGTTGATTACAACGGTTTAGAAAATTTAGTTAATTATTCAATCGAAGGAGGTGTTGAATATTTAGTTCTTTTAGGAACTACAGCAGAATCTGCAACGTTAACTAAAGAGGAAAAGAAAGAAGTTGTTGCTACTATCAAAAAGGTAAACAATGGTCGTGTTCCTATGGTTCTAGGTATTGGAGGAAACAATACTGCTGAAATTATTAAAGAATATGCTGAAACAGATTTATCTGATTATGTAGCTATTTTAACTGTTTCTCCTTACTACAATAAACCATCACAAGAAGGTATTTACCAACATTATAAAGCAATTGCTGAAAGTACAGATGCTAAAATTATTTTATATAATGTTCCAGGACGTACAGGATCTAATATTGCACCAGAAACTACAGTTCGTTTAGCAAATGAATTTAAAAACATTGTAGCTATTAAAGAAGCTTCTCCAGATTTCTTACAATCAACAAATATCATCCGTTTAAATACACGTGAAGATTTTATTGTATTATCTGGTGATGACGAATATGCTTTACCGATGACATTAGCTGGTGGTAAAGGAGTTATTTCTGTAATGGGACAAGGTTTACCTGAAATTTTTACAGATATGATTCGTAAAGGATTAAATAAAGAAGTTGATGCAGCTTATGATTCTCACTACAAATTAGTTGAAATTACGCATGCAATCTTCGAAGAAGGAAATCCAGTTGGAATCAAAGCTGTTTTAGCTAAGAAAGGAGTTTGTCAACCTTATGTACGTTTACCATTAGTACAAGCTACGGACAATTTAACAGCAAAAATTGCTGATTTATTAAACCAATTTTAATCTTAAAATACAAAACATTATGCTTAAGCAAGAAGTATTAGACGCATTAAACAAACAAATCAAATTAGAAGGAGATTCTTCTCAATTATATTTAGCAATGGCATCTTGGGCAGAGTGTCAAGGATTTGAAGGAACTTCAAATTTCTTATACTCACACGCTGACGAAGAAAGAACTCACATGTTAAAGTTAATTAAATTCGTTAACGAACGTGGTGGGAAAGCTTTCGTACCTCAGATCGAAGAGCCTGCACAAAACTTTGATTCTTTAAAAGATGTTTTTTCTGCAATTTTAAAGCACGAAATTTTCGTGTCTGAATCAATCAACGAAATTGTATTCTTAACTTTAGAACACAAAGATTTCCCTACACATAATTTCTTACAATGGTTTGTTTCTGAACAAATAGAGGAAGAACGTTTAGCACGTACTGTACTAGACAAATTAGAAATGATTGGAAGCGATAAAGGTGGATTATATTTATTCGATCGTGATATCGTTAGCTTAGATGTAGCTGGAGCTGAATAATAACTTTTTTATTTTTAAATAGGGATTAATGTAAATATTTTTTACATTAGTCTTCTTTTTTACTAAATTTGCAGAATGTTAAAAAAACTAACCTTAATAGTTTTAGTTGGACTTGCATTATCTTCTTGTAATAAAGAATATAATAAAGCCATGAAAAGTACAGATAAAGATGAGATCTTTAATATTGCTACTCAGTTATATAAACAAGGAAAATATACTGAAGCAATTGAATTATATGATCGAATTTCAACATCATTTGTCGGAACTGATGAAGCCTCTGATATTGCTTATAATACAGCTGACTCACATTTTAAAGATGAAAACTTTAAATTAGCTGGTCACTTATTTAAAAACTTTTCGGGATCATATCCAATGGATAAACGTGCTGAAGAAGCATTATACCTTTCAGCTTTTTCATACTATAAAGATTCTCCTAAGTATAACTTAGATCAAACGAGTACTTTTACAGCTATTGATGAGTTACAAGGTTTTATCAACACATACCCTAATTCTGAACACGTAAATGATGCGAATAAATACATCACAGAATTACGTCAAAAATTAGAGTTAAAAGCCTTTGAAATTGGTAAAGTTTATTATAAAACGATGAAATATAAAGCTGCTGGTGTAGCTTTTGATAACATGGTTGATGAGTATCCAGATTCTAAATTCCGTGAGGAAGCTATGATGTATTCTTTAAGATCTAAAGCTGAGTTAGCAATTAACTTTAGCCGTATTGAAAATAAAGACTTACGTTTACAAGAAGCAAGAACTCAATATCGTCAGCTTACTAAGTTTTACCCAAATTCACAATATAAATCTGAAGCTGAAAAGTTGTTAAAAAACATTGAAGCAGATTTAGATAAAGCTAAAAAAGATTTAGCTGAAATTGAAAAAGCTAAAAAACAAGCTTTAGCAAACAACAAATAAAATAAGTTAATTATATAAAATTCTTTTTGATATGAATTTCAAAGATATCGGTGCTGCAACGACAACACAAACTTACAACCGTACAAAAATCGAAGAGCAAACTGGAAACATTTACGAATCGATTGTTATTATGGGGAGAAGAGCTGAGCAAATTAATCAAGAAATGAAATCTGAATTAATTCAGAAATTAGATGAGTTTGCTGCGCATACTGATTCTTTAGAGGAAGTATTTGAAAACAGAGAGCAAATCGAAGTTTCTAAATTTTACGAAAGACTTCCAAAACCGACTTCAATCGCGGTTAAAGAATGGTTAGATAACGATGTTTACTACAGAAATCCAAATGAGGATAAATAATGTCTGTTTTACATAGTAAGAAAATTTTATTGGCAGTTTCTGCCGGAATAGCGGCCTATAAAGCCGCTTTTCTTGTTAGAGGACTTATCAAGCAAGGTGCTGAAGTTAAAGTTATAATGACTCCGGATGCTCAGCATTTTGTTACTCCTCTTACTCTTTCAACTTTATCAAAAAATCCAGTTGAATGGGAGTTTTTTGGTGATAAAGGTGATTGGAATAATCATGTTGAATATGCTCTTTGGGCAGATTATATGATTATAGCTCCATGCACAGCAAATACATTATCGCATATGGCCGATGGTACATGTGATAATCTTGTATTAGCAACTTATTTATCAGCAAAATGTCCTGTTTACTTTGCTCCTGCTATGGATTTAGATATGTATCAACATCCAACAACAAAAGAAAATATTGATCAACTTGTAAAAAATGGTAACATTTTAATTCCTGCCGAAAGTGGTGAATTAGCAAGTGGATTAGTTGGTGAAGGTCGTATGGCTGAACCAGAAAATATTATTTCTTTTATGGAAAATCATATCGCATCAACTTTACCTCTTTTTGGTAAAAACATAGTTGTTTCTGCTGGTCCTACATACGAAAACATAGATCCAGTACGTTTTATTGGTAATTATTCTTCTGGAAAAATGGGATTTGAAATTGCAAAAGTAGCTTCAAGAATGGGTGCTAATGTTCAATTAGTTTCAGGACCAAGTCACGAATCTGTTGCTGGTTTCCCAATTGAAAGAACTAATGTAATTTCTGCTCGTGATATGTATGAAGCAATGCATGCAAAATATGATACAGCTGATGTTGTAATTATGTCTGCTGCTGTTGCAGATTACAGACCAAAAGAAGTTGCAGACCAAAAGATTAAAAAAAATGATGAGGATTTAACGATAGAATTAACGAAGAATCCTGATATTTTAAAATCTTTAGGAGAAATTAAAAAACATCAATTATTAGTTGGTTTTGCTTTAGAAACGAATAACGAGGAAGAATACGCAAAAGGAAAATTAGCAAAAAAGAATCTTGATTTTATCGTGTTAAATTCTTTACAAGATAAAGACGCAGGATTTCAAAAAAATACCAATAAAATTACTATTATTGACAAAGATATGTCGATGCAATCTTTTGATGCTAAATCAAAAGCTGATGTTGCAAAAGATATCTTAAACGTCATTGTAAAAAAACTATAAAATGAGAAAATTAGCATCATTATTCTTTTCTGTATGTGTTTGTACTGTAGCACTTTCACAAAGTATTATGGCTGATGTAAAAGTGGATTATTCACAAGTACAAAGTTCTAATACTCAGGTATATGAAACATTACAACGTTCATTAATCAATTTTATAAATTCGACTAAATGGACAGATGATCGTTTAAAACCTCACGAAAGAATTGAAGCTAATTTTTTAATTTTAGTTTCAAAAAGAGATAATAATAGATTTACCGCCAGTATCCAGGTACAATCTCGTCGACCTGTTTTCAACTCGACTTACTACACTCCACTTTTGAATTTAAATGATACAAACTTCACATTTGAATATACTGAATATGAAGAATTAATTTTTAATGAAAGAAAGTTTAGTGGTAAAAATCTAACAGATGTAATTACCTATTATGTTTATTTGATTTTGGGTTATGATGCAGATTCTTTTAGTCGTGATGGAGGAACAGAGTATTTTAAAACTGCTCAGCGTATTTCAAACTTTGGTCAAAGTTCTCGCTTCAGTGGATGGAGTGAATTAGATGGATTACAATCACGTACTTCATTAATCAACAACATCTTAAAAGCAGATAATAAAACATTACGTACATTAAATTATCAATATCACCGTAACGGTTTAGATGTTATGGCGGATAATGAATTACGTGGTAAAAATGCAATTGGTAATGCATTATTACAGTTAGAGTTTTATACAAGAGGGAGTTATGCTCAATTCTATCCATTAGAAATTTTTATGACTGCGAAAAAAGATGAGATAGGAAAAATCTTTGGAGGAGGTCAAGTTTCATCAGTTAATGTAGAAAAAATGAAAGAAACTTTCAATTCAATCTCTCCTAAGAATTCAAGTATTTGGAATAATTTGAAAAAATAGAAATGCTTAAAACATTACGTGTCAATAATTTTGCAATTATAGATCAATTAGAAATTGATTTTCATCAAGGAATGACCACTATTACTGGTGAAACCGGAGCTGGTAAATCAATTCTTTTGGGTGCATTAAAATTAGTTCTTGGGGAAAGAGCTGATCTTAAAGCATTAAAAAACAGTAATGAAAAATGTATTATTGAAGCAGTTTTTGATATCAAAAACTTAGACTTACAAGAATTTTTTGAAGAAAATGATTTAGATTATGAAGATGAATCTATCTTACGTCGTGAATTATTACCTTCGGGAAAATCGCGTGCTTTTATCAATGATACTCCTGTTAAAATAAATGATTTACATTTATTGTCTGAACAATTAATTGATATTCATTCACAATTTAATACACCAAAAATTTTCGAACATGACTTTCAGTTGAGTATGTTAGATATTTATGGTGAAAATAAAGACTTACTTAAAAAGTATAAAAAATTATATACCGATTATGTAAGTGTGAAGAAGAAAATTAAAGAAGCTCAATATTCATTAGAAAATCAATCACAAGATTTAGATTATAAACTTCACCTTTGGGAAGAATTAAGTAATGCTAATTTACGTGTAGATGAGTTAGAAAATTTAGAAGCTGAAATAAAATCACTTGCTAATGTCGAAGAAATTCTTGCAACATTAGGAGAAGCGTATCAATTTTTGGATCACCCAGAAATGGGAATTGTTTCTCAATTAAATGAAGCAAGTAATAAAATCAACAAGATTAGTGGCTATGCATCTGATATTGAAGATTTATATCAACGTATGATTTCTTCAAAAATTGAGTTAGATGATATTGCGAGTGAATTACAAGCAAGAATTGAAAGTACAGAATTAAATCCTGAGAAATTACAAGAATTAAATGATCGTTTTGATTTACTTCATCGTTTATTAAGAAAACATAATTCGAACACAATTGAAGATTTAATTATTGTAAGAGATCAATTAGAAACGCAAACTTCAGGTTTTGATAATTTAAGTGATTTGATTATTCAATTAACGAAACAATTAAATTCAATTTCCACAGATCTTGAAAAAATTGCAAGTAAAATCAGAAAAAATCGTTTATCATCTATTTATACGATTAAAGAAAATATTCTATCTACCCTATCTCAATTAGGTATGGAAAATTCTCAATTGACGATTCAATTAGATGAAGTTTCTGATTTTACGCCTACAGGAAAAGATCAAGTTCAATTTTTATTTTCTGCGAACAAAGGAATGGAGCCAAGGGTTTTTGAAAAATCTGTTTCTGGTGGTGAACGTTCACGTTTAATGTTGGCAATCAAGAAGTTATTAGCAACTCATACCCATTTACCAACTTTAATTTTAGATGAAATTGACACTGGAATTTCTGGAAAAGTTGCGAACGAAACTGGAAAAGTAATGAAGACTATGGCTGAAAATATGCAGCTTTTAGTAATTACTCACCTGCCACAAGTTGCTTCTAAAGGTAATTATCAGATCAAAGTTTATAAAGAAGTTGTTGATGATATGACAAAAACTAATGTTGTTGAAATGTCTGAAGATGAAAGACTTAAAGAAATTGCTCAAATGATTTCTGGTTCAGATATTACAGATGCAGCTATAGATCAAGCTAAAAAACTAATGTATCAATAATAAAAAATCCGTCTTTATTAGGCGGATTTTTTTGTGTGATTAATATAATATTATGTTAAACTAAAAATGTAATATTTAGACTTTTTATACTTGTTATACGTATGTAAAGAAACAAAGTAATAGTAAAAAACTGCTATAACACATAAAATTCCTGACATTAAGAATAATTTTTGAAAACCTAAAGTTTCAACAAATTTACCTACTGCAACCATTCCAATTCCTAATCCTAAATCTATCGCAATAAAAAAAGTAGAATTTGCTGATCCTCTTTTTTCCGGAGTTGTCATATTCATGAACTGAGTTTGAAATGCTGGAATCGAGACTCCAAAACCTAAACCAATAAAATAAAAGGATTCTAAAATTGGATATGCAATAAAGAAGTAACCAAGAGCAATTGATGAAATTCCTAAAATATTAACTTGGTTAATCCAACCTTTATCAATTAGCTTTCCACTAAAAATTCTTGATGTTGCAATACTCAAAAACATATAACTTGCTCCTTCAATTTTTAATTCTTTACCATACATTACTCCAAAAGTGTAAAGTGCACCGTAAGTAATTTCCAATAATATTTTTATTGGTCAATTGTATTCATATTCAAAAAAAAAACCGATATACTTTGTATACCGGTTTTTATAATAATTTTTATTTTATAGTGCTAAACGATCCAATGCGTAAACAATCATATTGTCTACAGTTGTGTATGGATCTTTACTAAATTCACCTAAAATTCTGTTTGCAACAATAGCATTTAAAGATAATGCTTCGTGTCCCATCATTTTAGCTAAACCGTAAATTGCAGAAGTTTCCATTTCAAAATTAGTAATTCTTAAATCACCATGAGAAAATGAAGTTAGATATTCATTAATATCTGCTGGATTTGGTTCTAATCGTAAAAAACGACCTTGAGGACCATAAAACCCACAAGCTGTTGCTGTTATACCTTGTTTAGTTTGATTAGAAACTAATTTATTCATCAAAGATTCTGAGGCTTCAACTAAATAAGGTCTAGTTTTTTTCTCAGACCAATTCGTATGAGCGATAAAAGCGTCTTCAACTTCTGGCATCATTACATCTTCACTTCCTTTGTAATAATGTAATAAACCATCTAACCCAAGACCATGTGAACCAATAACATAAGAATCTACAGGAATATCAGCTTGTAAAGCACCAGAAGTTCCTAAACGAACAAAAGATAACTTTCTTAATTCTGATTTTACTTCTCCTGTTTCTAAATCAATATTTGCTAATGCGTCTAATTCAGAAAAAACAATATCAATATTATCAGTTCCCATACCTGTAGAAATCACCGTCATACGTGTTCCTTTGTAAGTACCTGTATGTGTAACAATTTCTCTTTTAGATGCTTTATGTTCTATTGTATCAAAGTGTTGTGAAACTCTTTCAACACGGTTAGGATCTCCTACCGTGATAACTATATCTGCTAAATGTTCTGGTCTAATATTACAATGGTAAATACTTCCGTCTGCATTTAATATCAATTCTGATGATGCTTTACTCATGGTTTTTAATATTAAAAATAAACAACTAAAATACTACGGATATTTTTATCTATCAAATAAAGTTATTAACCACCTACGCGTTTAACTTTGAATCCTTTATCTTTTAAGTACGCCATAATCTTATCACGATAATCACCCTGAATAATTATTTGTTCGTCTTTAAAGCTACCTCCAACACCTAAAAATTGTTTAATTTCTTTTGCTAAAAGTTTAAAATCTTCAATTTCTCCTTCGTAACCTTCAATGATAGTATTTACTTTTCCTTTTCTTTTTTCAAACTTACAAATTAGAGGTTCTTTCTGAACAAATAATTCATGCGGTTGATCCTCTACTTCTTCTTCAGGTGTAGGAATATGATCTGGAAATAATGCTTTTAGTTGATCTTCTAAACTCATTTTAATTTATGTAATAAGTATATTTTTTAAAAAACAAATTTAAGATATTTTCTAATTCTATATTTAAAATTGTTTGTCAATTATTGTTTGTCAATTTTTATGAGTAAATCAAGTTGTTGTCATATAAAATTATTAAGTAAATTTCTATAATTCATTTTCAAATCAATTCAAATCATTTTGAATAAATATTCATAATTATATCTTTATCAATATGATATAATGTTTTAAATTAAATAAATAAGGCCAACAGCATATATTTTAATGTCTGATTAAGAAATATTGACATTTTGAAAAATACAATTATAAAATATTGCTTCTTAATAATAATTGCATTTTTATTGTAAGAATTATAAATCAATTACAAACACCAAAAATTGATTTGAATTAAGCTAACACATTAACAAAATGGCCTAATATTGATAACAAACTATTCGAAGAAAATATTAATCATAAGGCTCGATTAGATATCAGTCATGCAGATCAATTATAGTTTTTAACCTTGGCAGATCATTACAAAGGTTATGTTAATTTAACCAATTAGACTTACGATTATGGTGATGAATCTACAACATGGGCATCAACAAATCTTAATAAATTTATCACCATTTGCTGCAAAATCAAAAGAATATTAATTCAATAGAATCTAATACTAATGAATATTTATTTATAAAAGCTGATCGCAAATTTTATAAAATTATGCTTGCCGATATTTTATATATAGTAGGTTTAAAAGATTATGTTGTGATACATACGCAACAGCAAAAATTAATTACTGCTATGAATCTTAAAACAATTCATCAAAAAATTGATTTAGATACTTTTTTACGTGTAAGTAAATCCTATATTGTAAACACCAATCCTATTACTTCTTTTGATAATCATACTGTGTATATCAACGAAAACAATATTCCAATGGGAGAAGTTTACCGAAATGATTTTATAGCTAAATATTCCGACGGAATTTTAAATTTATAAAATTCGTTTCATCATAAAATAATAACAATCTTTGTACATTAAAACGAATAAACGATTATGACAGATAAAATTTTTACTAAAAGTATGGATGAGGTTAGTGAAATTATTACAAAACCTATGGGTTATGGATTAGTAACTGACAGAATTTTAGTTGATGGACAATCAATAAACTACATGTATCGTGAAGAACCTGACAATAAACAAGACAGTGGTTGGCGTTTTTTTGCAGGTGATGAAGATGAGGAATATTTAGATAATGAAACAAACATCGAAATAATGAATGTAAACACAATTGCTCATTATGATAAAAGTATTATCCCATTTTTAGAGGCTCCTTATGGTTCTGCATTTGGAAAAAATGAAAATGGAGAATTTGAAGAAGAAGAATTAGTGACTGAAGATTAATTCATAGCGAATTCAATAATTGATAATTAAATCTATATTTATTGTTTTGGCATATACTTTGTATTACATAGTACGTTAATCAAAATTTTAAATATTGAAAATGAACAAATCTAAGTTTTTTAAAGTAGCAGGTGCTGCTGCGATGAAAGCACAACAAGACAAATCTTTCTTTGATAAAGTAAAAGCTTTTTTCAGAATGATTGCCGCTTTCAGAAAAAAACAGTACAAACCTGAATTATCAAATCTTGTATTCGGATTTTTAGCGGTAGTATATATTGTATCTCCTATCGATATTATCCCAGAAGCGTTATTTGGTCCGTTTGGTTTAATTGATGATTTTGGTATTTTAATGTTCGGAATGAAATACTTTAACAAAGAAGTAATCAATTTTATGCAGTGGGAAACAAACTACACTAAATATGATAACGTAGAAGATGCAAAAATCATAAAATAATAAATTCTAAATTTAAAGTTCGGTCAAATTGATCGGACTTTTTTTATCGAATTTTTCTATCCTAAAAATACAAACTATCTTGCACCCGAATTAAACGAAGGTTGAAATAAGAAGATGCAAAATTTATCACATCCAAAAACATTAATTAGCATTGTAGGTCCTACAGCTATTGGGAAAACTAATTTAGCAATACAGGTTGCTAAACACTTTAATTGTGAAATTATTTCGTGCGATAGTCGCCAATTTTTTAAAGAAATGAAAATTGGTACGGCTGTACCTTCGGATGATGAATTGGCTGAAGTTAAACATCATTTTATTCAGAATATTTCTATACATGAAATATATTCAGTTGGTGATTTTGAACGTGATGGTTTAAAATTCTTAGATAATTACTTCCAAACAAACGATGTTTGCGTAATGGTTGGTGGATCTGGTTTATACGAAAAAGCAATTACTGTTGGTTTTGATCAATTTCCGGATGTTGACCCATCTATTCGTGAAACATTAAATAAAGAATTAGAAGAATTTGGAATTGAAAAATTACAAGAAGAACTAAAAAATAAAGATTTAGCCTACTTTAACGAAGTCGATATTCAAAATAAACAACGTGTAACTCGTGCTCTTGAAATAATCCGTGGCACAGGAAAACCTTTTTCATCTTTTAGAAATCAAAACACAAATCCCCGACCTTTTAACATTGTTAAAATTGGATTAGAATTACCTCGAGAAGAAATGTACGATCGTATTAATAGACGTGTAGATATAATGATAAACGAAGGTTTGCTAGATGAATCAAAACAATTATATCCTTTAAAAGAATTAAACGCTCTACAAACTGTTGGATACCGTGAATTATTTGAGTTTTTTGATGACAATTTTACTCAAGAATTTGCTATAGAAGAAATTAAAAAGAATACACGCCGATTTGCTAAACGTCAAATGACATGGTTTAAAAAAGATGAACAAGTAAAATGGTTCTCTCCTCTTGATCATAAAAATATTATACAACATATTGAATCACAAAAATCGAGCAGTTAATGTTCGATTTTTTTTTTTATAAATCAGTCAAATCTTTCTCCTCTTTCTTTTTATATTCTATTTTAATCACATATTAGTCTATTAATACTATAGAATATGTTATTGATATATAGAAGTAATATTAGCATAATATTTGTTGTGTAACATTATTCAAAACCTTAACTATGAATCATTACGAAGAATTTAAAAAATTACATTATTCAGATCAACCACTAATAATCGGAAATGTTTGGGATGCAATAAGTACAAAAGCTTGTGAAAATGCTGGATACACTGCAATAAATATATCAAGTCATCCGGTAGCTGATATGCTTGGATATGAAGATGGTCAAAATATGAGTTTTGATGAGATTTATTTTATTAGTAAAAGAATAAAAGCATCTACTCCACTTCATGTATCGGTTGATATTGAAGCAGGTTATACGGATAACACAGATATTCTAAATCATTATGTTGAACGATTAGTTGATATTGGTATTTGTGGAATTAATTTAGAAGACGGTATTACTAATGGTAATGCAAGAAAATTAGCCGATGTTACTGTTTTAGAGAAAAAAATTAAATCGATTAAAGATTATTTAAAATCTAAGGATAAAGATATTTTCATAAACGCAAGAATTGATACATATACAACAAAACATCCAGAAGCATTTAATGAAACATTGAATCGTGCACAAGTATATGAAGAAGCTGGTGCTGATGGTGTATTTGTGCCATTAATTGAAGATGATCACGAAATCAGAACTTTATTAGATACAGTAGAAATAGCCTTAAATGTATTTTTAACACCAAAATTAGCCGATTACAATCATATAACATCATTAGGAATACATCGACTAAGCAGCGGAAATAAAGTGCAAGCAAAAGTTAACGAATTAACAAATGAAATTTTTGAAGATTTATATCAAAACAAAAACTTTAAAAGATTATTGTAAAATATAAATATCAAATAATTGTACATTTAGGGAAATCAATTCTATGAAAAAGATTTCCCTTTTTTTATACTTATTTATCACCTTTAATTTAGTTCATGCACAAAATACGAATAACGAAATTCCGTTTCGTTTAACACAATACAACAACATTGTTGTGCCTGTTATTTTAAATGAAACAGATTCAGTTCAACTAATGTTTCATACTGGTTCTGATTACATTTCGATGATCGAAAAATCTTTGCCAAAACTAAAATCAATGCAAATTAATGATACCATTCAGGATGTGACATCTTGGGCTGGTAATTCAGATCAATTAATGAGTAAAAACAATTCGGTCTCATTAGGTAACCAACATTATAAAGCTATTCCTATTCTAATTGATAAACAATCTGGATATGAAACTGATGGAAAAATTGGATTAAAATTCTTTCAAAATAAGTTCATTGAAATTGATTTTGAATCAAATAAATTAAAGGTTTATGATGTTTTACCAAATTACGCTCAATCTTTTGGTAAACTTGAATCAAGATATTCAAATCACACCTTATATTTTAATGCTTTTCCTATAATTGATAAAGATTCTATTGAAACTGAATTTATGTTTCATACAGGATATTCTGGCGCAATTGTTTTTTCAGATGAATATGTCAAAAACAACCATTTATTAGAAAAAATTAATCCAACCGGACAAACTCAATTTAGTGATGCAGCTGGAAATAAAATTATTTCCAAAACTGGAATTTTAGAACAATTGAATCTTCAAAATCAAAGTCTAAACACTATTCCTATTTCATTTTTTGATAGTCAGATTAAAATTCAACGTACCAATATTTTTGGTGGAGATTTAATTAAACGCTTCAATTGGATATTCTCTCCTGATTTTAAAACCATCTATTTCAAACCAAATAAACATTTTCACGATTCCTATTTTAAATTATAAAAAAAGCCACCTAAAAGGTGGCTTAACTCATAATAAATAATACATCAATAAATTTGAAAAATCTTATTTCGATTTGAATTGATTAATTGCTTTGATTGTAAATTCAGATAAAACTAATTCTCCAGAGATTTTAGCTCTTTCAATTAATAATTCATCCCAATTTTCAGTACCTTCCCAAGCAACACGTTTCAAATGTTTCATTGCTTCTGGGTTTGATGATGCTAATTTTCCTGCTAATGTTGCAATAGATGCATCCATTTCTTCTGCAGTAGCAAATACTTCAGCATATAAACCTTTTTCTTTCGCCCATTGTGCAGACTGGAATTCTGTTGCATTAATTGCCATATGTGTAAAAGCAGAAGTTCCAACTTTACGCTCTACTGCTGGTCCAACAACAAATGGTCCGATACCTACAGCTAATTCAGATAATTTTACTGCTGCAAACTCTGTTGCAAAAGTATAATCTGCGGCAGAAGCAATTCCAACTCCACCTCCAACTGCTCTACCTTGAATACGAGCTAAAACAAATTTTGGTGCTTTACGGATTGCATTGATTACATGTGCAAATCCTGAAAAGAATTCTAATCCGGTTTCACGATCTTTGATTGAAATTAATTCGTCAAAAGATGCACCAGCACAAAATGTTCTATCACCAGCACTTTTTAAAACGATAACTTTAACATCATCATTATTACCTAATTTTTCAATTTCAGTAGCTAAATTTCTTAATTGAGAACCTGGCATTGAATTACTTTGATAGTGGTAAAATTCAATTGTACCAATTCCGTTTACTATATCTGATTTTACGTAAGCTTCCATTATATAATTTGTTAATGTGACAATGTGATAATTTGATAATTAATTAGCTAATTAACGAATTATCACATTAAATAATTAATAAAATTAGTCTTGATTTAATTTTTTAACCATTGTTAAAATTGTTGCAATACCAACTGTTTCTCCAGTTTCATCGTAGATATCTACTAACCAACGAACAATACCTTTTGCGATATCGTTTTCGTCTTTTTTCTCTTGATCGATTTTCTCTTTACAAGTAAAACGAACTCCAATTGTAGAACCTGGATAAACTGGTTTAACGAAACGACATTCATCTAAACCGTAGTTTAATAAAACAGGTCCTTTTTTCGCTAAAACGAATAATCCTGCAGCTTTTGATAATAAATAATATCCGTGTGCAACGTTTCTTTCGAAAATTGTTCCTTCTAATGAAGTTGCATCAACGTGAGCATAGAAATTATCTCCAGATAAAGCCGCAAAAGCATTGATATCTGATTGTTGAATTGTATGTTTCGCTGTAATTAACGTATCACCAATTTTTACTTCTTCGAAGTGTTTTGCGAATGGATGTTTATCTTCTTCAATGTAATCTGCACCGTATTGATATTGTTGAGTAACAGCTGTTAATTTATTTGGCGAACCTTGTAAAGCTGTACGTTGCATATAGTGTAATACACCTCGTTTACCTCCCATTTCTTCTCCACCTCCGGCACGACCTGGACCACCGTGAACTAATAATGGTAATGGTGAACCGTGTCCTGTAGATTCTTTAATACACTCTGCATCTAAAATTACGATACGTCCGTGTAATGAACCTGCGTTTAATACGAATTCTGTCGCTACATCATTATCTGCTGTTACGATAGAACAAACTAAAGATCCTTTACCCATACGAACTAATTCAACCGCTTCTGCCGTTCCGTTGTAAGGAATAATTGTAGAAACTGGTCCAAATGCTTCGATGTTATGAACATCCGTTTTATTGAATGGATCGTTGTTTAAGAATAAAATTGGAGAAATGAAAGAACCTTTGTTTTTATCCGCACCTTTTACTTCGAAATTATCTAAGTTTCCGAAAATGATTTCTTGCGATTTAGCTAATTCTTCAACTTTCTCACGCACTTCTTTTACTTGTGCTGCACCAGCTAAAGCTCCCATTCGAACACCTTCTACATTTGGATCTCCAATTGTAGTTGTAGCTAAACGCTGTCCTAAAGCAATTTGAACATCTTCTACTAAATGAGAAGGAACTAATGCACGACGTACTGCAGTACATTTCTGACCCGCTTTAGTCGTCATCTCACGTGTAACCTCTTTGATAAAAATATCAAATTCTGGAGAACCAACTTGTACATCTTCACCTAATACACAAGCATTTAATGAATCTGCTTCCAAGTTAAATGGAACTCCTTCGGAAGCAATTCTTGGATGAGATTTTAACATTTGTCCTGTTGAAGCTGAACCTGTAAATGTTACAACATCTTCAGATTCTACATAATCTAAGATTCCGTTTGCTGAACCTGAAATCAATTGTAATGCTCCTTCTGGTAAAATACCTGATTCGATAATCGCACGAACAACTGTTTCAGTTAAGAAAGATGTGATTGTTGCAGGTTTAACAATTGCAGGAACTCCCGCTAAAAAGTTAACTGCAATTTTTTCTAACATTCCCCAAACTGGGAAGTTAAATGCATTGATATGAATAGCAACACCACGTTTTGGTGTTAAAATATGTGTTCCTAAGAATGTTCCGTTTTTAGAGATTTTGTGTGTTTCTCCTTCAACGTAATATGGTTGATCTCCGAACTGACGACGTAACGATGCATTTGCAAATAAGTTACCAATTCCTCCTTCGATATCAACCCATGAATCTGCACGTGTTGCTCCAGTTGCCCAAGAAACTGTGTAGAATTCTTCTTTTCTTTCCATTAAATATAATGCTAATTTTTTCAACATTAATCCTCTTTCTTGGAAAGTCATTTTACGTAAAGTTGGACCTCCAACTGTACGTGCATAATCCATCATCGCGCCAAAGTCTAAACCAGCTGATGATGCAGTTGCAATTTCGTCACCCGTAATCGCGTTATATAACATTTGCCCTTCAGACGAACCGTTAGTCCATTGTCCTAAAGCATAATTTCCTAATTGTTTAGCCATTTTTTATGTTGTTTGTGTTTTTTAAAGTTTTATGTTATAAGTAGTAAGTTATTAGTTTTTGTCATTCTGAGTTTATCTCAGAATCTCACTCTATTGATGTGATCCTGAAACAAGTTCAGGATGATGTACTAATTAAAACCTACAACGTAATACGTTTATTTCGTTTCGTTCCAAGTCTTATAGTTATTCGCCATCGACTCGTAATAATAATCCGGAACTTCAGTTAATGGTTCACAAGGTTTTAAACTATCATGGCAATCGCTTGGCAATTGCATATATTGTTGTGTTCCTTGATCCTTCCATTCGATCATTTGATCTGATACTTGTTTTACGATTTTTGCAGGATTACCAACGACAACGCTACGAGTTGGAATATGTGTATCTGCTTTTACAAAAGCCAAAGCACCTACTATACATTCGTCCTCAATAATTACATTATCCATTACAACAGCATTCATTCCGACCATGCAATTGCGACCAATTGTAGCTCCATGAATAATTGCTCCGTGACCAATATGCGCTTTTTCTTTTAAACGAACCGTCGTTCCTGGAAACATATGAATGGTACAATTTTCTTGTACATTACAATTATCTTCAATTATGATTTGTCCCCAATCACCACGTAAAGCACATCCAGGTCCGATGTAAACATCTTTACCGATAATCACATTTCCTGTAACAACTGCTTGTGGATGAATAAAAGCGGTTGGATGAACTACTGGTTTATAACCTTTAAATTCGTAAATCATATTCTTTAAATTTGAGAAATTAGTATTGAGATTTGAGGAATTCTAAAAGTCATGTTGAACTTGTTTCATCATCACATCAAGTTTATGAGATCCTGAAATAAATTCTGGATGACATTAGACTCTAAAATCTAACCTCTCAATACTAACATCAATTTTATGCTCTTTCAATTACTACTGCGTATCCTTGTCCTAAACCAATACACATTGTTACTAATGCATAACGTTTTCCTGTAGCTTGTAATTCGTAAGCTGCAGAATTTAAGATACGAGAACCTGACATTCCAAGTGGATGACCTAAAGCAATCGCTCCACCATTTGGATTAATACGAGGATCATTATCAGCTAAACCAAAAGCACGAGTACAAGCCAAAGCTTGAGCCGCAAAAGCTTCGTTTAATTCAATCACATCAATATCATTCATTGTTAAACCAGCTTTTTCTAAAGCAATTTTAGAAGCATTAACTGGTCCGATTCCCATGACACGAGGCTCAACACCTGCAACACCAGAAGAAACAATTCTTGCCATTGGCGTTAATCCAAAATCTTTAATTGCTTGTTCTGAAGCTAAGATATTTGCTGACGCACCATCATTTAAACCTGAAGCATTACCTGCAGTAACAGTTCCATCTGCTTTAAATGCTGGACGTAATTTTGATAAAATTTCTAATGTTGTATCGTTTTTAGGAAATTCATCAGTATCAAAAATGATTGGATTTCCTTTACGTTGTGGAATTTCAACTGCAACAATTTCTTTTGCTAAACGACCATTTGCTTGAGCAGCTGCCGTTTTTTGTTGAGACCAAACAGCGAATAAATCTTGATCTTCACGTGAAATATTATCACGTTCCGCTAAGTTTTCTGCTGTATTTCCCATTCCATCAACGCCCCACATTTCTTTCATTTTTGGATTGATAAAACGCCAACCGAAAGTTGAATCGTAAATCTGTGCATCACCACCAAAAGGAGAAGCCGATTTTGAAACTACCAAAGGCGCTCGAGTCATCGATTCAGCTCCACCAGAAATCATTAATTGAGCATCACCAACCTGAATTGCTCTTGAAGCAGCAATTGCAGCAGATAAACCAGAAGCACATAAACGGTTTACTGTTTCACCTGGCACAGTGTATGGTAAACCAGATAATAAAGCCGACATACGTGCAATGTTACGGTTATCCTCACCTGCTTGGTTTGCATTTCCGAAGATTACATCATAAAATACAGCTGGATCGATTGATGGATTTCTCTTTAATAATTCTGCAATTACCATAGCTCCCATATCATCTGGACGAACAGCTGATAATCCTCCTTTTAATTTTCCGATTGGAGTTCTAACTCCATCAATAATATATGTTTGGTTCATTTTATACTTAGTTTTGAGTTTTGAGTTTTAAGTTTTGAGTTGATTCTCAGAACTCAAAACCCATAACATTTAACTGAAAATTATTCTTCAATCAAAGGTTTACCTGTTCTAAAGCAAGTTCCTTTAAATAAAGCAATTAACTCGTTGTTTTGATTTGTAACTTTGATATCGTAAATACCTGTTTTTTTAGTTGTAGAAACTTCTTGAGATTCAATAGTAAATACATCTCCATCGCGTCCAGCTTTCGTAAAAGAAATATGAACATCTAAGGCTACAGAAATATTATTGTACATATTACAAGAAAAAGCAAAAGCAGAATCAGCCATTGAAAAAGTTACACCTCCGTGAACTGAGCCAACGCCATTCATCATTTCTGGACGAATTTTAGCTTGTAATTTTGCGTATCCTTCTCTTACTTCAAGAACTTCTAAACCTAACCATTCGCTAAATTTATCGTTAGCTGTCATTGCATGTAATAATCTTTGTGGTTCCATTTTTGTGTGATTTTAAGTTCTGGTTTTGATAATATTTAGTAGAATGTTTTGTTTTCTTTCACCATATTACGGATAATAGGGCTCAAACGGTAACGATCTTCGTGGTAATGATTATATAATTCATCTAAATCATTTTGTACGTTTTCAATTCCGTATTCATCTGCCCATTTTAATAATCCTTTCGGATAGTTAACACCTTTCGTCATCGCTGTATCTAAATCCTCGCGATTGGCAATGTTCAAGAATAAAGCATCTGCAGCTTCGTTAATTAACATTACTAAAACACGTTTATAGATTTTTTCTAATAAAGCTTGATCTTGATTCGGTGCTTTTTTCTCTACACCTTCAGCGTAGTTATAAAATCCACGACCAGATTTACGTCCGTAATATCCTGCTTCAAATAAACGTTTTTGAGAGAAAGATGGTTTAAAACGAGGATCATAAAAGAATGATTCAAAAACCGATTCTGTTACACGATAATTTACATCATGTCCAATAAAATCCATTAACTCAAATGGTCCCATACGGAAACCTCCTAAAGAAGTCATCGCAAAATCAATTGTTTCTGCATCTGCAACACCTTCTTCTAAAATACGAATAGATTCACTGTAAAATGGACGAGCCACGCGGTTTACAATAAATCCAGGTGTATCTTTTGTGATTACAGGTAATTTACCAACAGATTGTATTAATGCTTTAATTTCTTCAGCTAAACCTTCGCGTGTTTGCACTGCTGGAATAATTTCTACCAAAGCCATTAATGGCGCAGGATTGAAAAAGTGAATTCCAATAACACGTTCTGGATTAGTACAAGCTGATGCAATTGATGCGATTGATAAAGATGAAGTGTTTGAAGCTAAAATACAGTTTTCAGAAACGATTTCTCCCACTTGTTTGAAAACAGATTTTTTAATATCTAAGTTTTCAATAATTGCTTCGATCATTAAATCAATTGAAGCAAAAGCTTCTAAATTTGATGCATATTCTATAGCATCTTGAATTTCTTGTGCTTTTTCAGCTGTATATTTTTCTTTCGCTACTAACTTCTCAAAAGTCTTCGCTAAGTTTTGTTTTGAACGATCTAAAGCGTCTTGATTTGTGTCATATAAAACAACTGGATGACCTGCTTGTGCAAAAACTTGCGCAATTCCGGATCCCATTGCTCCACCACCAATAATTCCTATTTTTTTCATTTTTTACTCGCCTTTGAAAACTGGATTTCTTTTTTCTAAGAATGCATCAACACCTTCTTTGTAATCGGCAGTGTTTCCTGATTTATCCTGAAAAAATCCTTCTTGTATTAATTGTTCTTCAATTGAATTTTGAAACGTTTGGTTCAATAATTTCTTTGTGTAAGCCAAACCTTTCGTTGGTAAATTTGCTAGTTTATCAGCCAATTTTGCAACGTTTGCATCAAATTCATCATCAGCAAAATAATCGTAAATCATTCCGATTTCTTTTGCTTGAGAAGCTGGAACTTTGTCCGCTAACATCATTAATGCAGAAGCTCTTTGAAAACCAATTAAACGAGGTAAAAAATAAGTTCCTCCACAATCTGGGATTAAACCAATTTTAGAGAATGCTTGAATAAAATTTGCAGATTCTTTTGCTACAACAATATCACAAGCTAAAGCTAAATTTGCTCCAGCACCAGCAGCAACACCGTTAACAGCAGCAATAACTGGTTTCTCCATATTTCTAATTTTTAGAACTAATGGATTGTAGTTTTCGTTTACGATTTTATTGAAGTCGATATCTTTTTCTTCTAAAACTTCGCCTAAATCTTGACCAGCGCAGAATGCTTTTCCAGAGGCAGTTAAAACAACTGCACGTACTGAGGCATCTTGGGCTGCAACATCTAAATGATGTTGAAGTGATTTAATCATTTCGTGATTAAAACTATTAAAAACAGAAGGACGATTCAACGTAATCGTAGCAATTCCTCCCTCTTGTGTGTATAGGATTGATGTTGAATTTTCCATAATTATTTTAGTGATGACATTTGAAATAATCAAACGGTTCGTGACAATCATTACATTGATACATCGCTTTGCAGGCAGTCGAACCGAATTGACTGATTAGACGCGTGTCTTGTGAACCACATTGTGGACATTCGATATTTTGCTCATCAGAGAAAAGTGCGTCTGTAGAAGGATTTTTTGTGGGAGGCGCAATTCCGTACGCCTTCATTTTTTGTTTTCCTTCTTCAGTCATCCAATCAGTCGTCCAAGAAGGACTTAACTGATTGATGACATTGATATTTTTTAATCCTTTTTCTATTAACTTTAGACGGATTGAAATTGAAATTGCACTCATTGCAGGACATCCTGAATAGGTTGGTGTAATGGTAACATTCACCTTTTGGTCTTCTAAAATTTCAATTTTACGAACGACTCCTAAATCAAGAACACTAATCACTGGAATTTCAGGATCAGGAACTTCCTCCAACCATTGCCAAATTTCTTTTTCTGTTACCATTGTAAGTTTGGATAAGTTCTTTGCATGTATTGCAAATCTGTTAATATATATCCTAAGTGCTCTGTATGAACACCTTCTTTACCTCCTTTTTGTGCGAATGCATTTTCTACATCAGCAGTTAAAGTAGCTTCTTCTAAGATTTCGTTTACTTTAGCTAACCATGCTGCTTTAAATTCAGCAACATCAGCAATTAAACCTTCTTCGATTAATACTTTTTGGTAAGATGCAGGAATGAAAGCCTCATTAACATAAGGTAAAATATCATTCACAGCTTCTTGGATTTTATCGTGAGATTCTTGTGTTCCATCACCTAAACGAATCATCCATTCAGAAGACCATTTTGCGTGGTATTTTACTTCTTTCAATGATTTTTCAGCAATAGATTGTAATTTTAAATCTTTAACTTTTAACAACTGCTCTAATAACATTACATGGTACGTATCGTAGAAGAACTGGCGTGCAACTGTATTTCCGAAGTGACCGTTTGGTTGCTCTACTAACAATAAGTTTTTGTACTCACGCTCTTCACGTAACATCGCTAACGTATCTTCTGTAGCACCATTTCCAATCATTTCAGCCGCATACTCATAATAATTAGATGTTTGCCCTAATAAATCTAAAGCTATATTAGTTACCGCAATATCTTGTTCTAAAATTGGTCCATGCCCACATAATTCTCCAAGACGCTGTCCTAAAATTAAATTTGTATCTGCTAAATGCAAGATAAAATCTATGTAATTTTGATTGTTTTGATAAACTGTTGCAGTCATAAATTACATGTTTTTAATTTCTTCTGGTACGTCATAAAAAGTTGGATGACGGTAAACTTTATCTTCAGCTGGATCAAAGAATTGATCAGCTTCGTCTGGATTAGAAGCATGAATATTAGAAGATTCAACAACCCAAATACTAACACCTTCCATACGACGAGTATAAACGTCACGAGCATTTTCTAATGCCATTTTCTC
The DNA here is from genome assembly GCF_003687725.1 of Faecalibacter macacae. Taxonomy (GTDB): domain Bacteria; phylum Bacteroidota; class Bacteroidia; order Flavobacteriales; family Weeksellaceae; genus Empedobacter; species Empedobacter macacae. The sequence continues at coordinate 55,464 of NZ_RDOJ01000013.1, read as the reverse complement.
GTCAGCAGCATGTAAACTACCTACGTGTTTGTGATCTAATCCTTGTCTACTTCTAATGAATACTTCCCATAAAGGCCAATCTCTATTTTCCATTTTATTTTATGCGTTTTTGCGTTGTTCTTGATTTAATTCTCTTTGTTTTCTCTTTTCTTGGTATGCTGTTGCAGCATCACGTACCCAAGCACCATTTTCATGTGCTTTACGACGAGCATCTAAACGTTGTTTGTTACATTTTCCGTTTCCTTTTACCACATTCCAGAATTCTTCCCAATCAATTTCTCCGAAATCGTAATGTCCTCTTTCTTCGTTCCATTTTAAATCTGGATCAGGAATAGTTAATCCTAAATATTCAGCTTGATGAACTGTGATATCTACGAAACGTTGACGTAATTCGTCATTAGAGAAACGTTTAATTCTCCATTTCATTGATAGTTCAGAGTTAGAAGATTCTTCATCTTTTGGTCCAAACATCATTAATGTAGGCCACCACCAACGGTTCATTGCATCTTGCATCATAGCTTTTTGCTCTTCAGAACCACGAGATAACACCACTAAAGATTCGTACCCTTGTCTTTGGTGGAAAGATTCTTCTTTACAAACACGAACCATTGCACGAGCGTAAGGTCCGTAAGAAGTACGACATAATGGAACTTGATTTAAAATCGCTGCTCCGTCAACTAACCATCCAATCATACCTATATCTGCCCAAGTAAGAACAGGATAATTGAAGATTGAAGAGTATTTTGCTTTACCAGAATGTAAGTCATTTAACGTTTGAATACGTGAAACTCCTAACGTTTCTGCTGCGCAGTATAAGTATAATCCGTGACCAGCTTCGTCTTGAACTTTAGCTAACAAGATTTTCTTTCTATTTAAAGAAGGAGCTCTTGTGATCCAGTTCGCTTCTGGTAACATCCCTACAATTTCTGAGTGAGCATGTTGAGAGATTTGTCTAATTAATGTTTTACGGTATGCTTCTGGCATCCAATCTTTTGGTTCGATACGAACCTCGTTTTCGATTTTATTATCGAAAACTTGTTGTAAGTCAATTTCTTTAGCGCTCATAGCTTTTTCTTTTTTTCAGTTGAATAAATTACTTGATATCAAAATTTACTACTACTTCTTCAGAACGTGGATGCGCTTGACATGATAATACAAATCCTGCTTCTACTTCGTCTGGTTCTAATGAGTAATTGATATCCATGTGTACCTCACCTTTTTCTACTTTACACTTACAAGTGGCACAAACACCACCTTTACAAGCATAAGGTAAATCGGCACCATTTTTTAAAGCTGCATCTAAGATTGTCTCACCGTGGTAACCTAAATCAATCATTAAAGCCGAAGCATCTAATTTGATTGTTAACTTACTCATCGTATCATCAGAATCTGTTACTGCATTTTGGTGTTCAACCTTTTTCGCTTCTGCTGCTGCACTGTAGAATAATTCGAAATGAACTTTCTTTTTATCTACACCTGCTTCAACAAAAGAATCACGACCGCTTAAAATCATTTCTTCTGGACCGCATAAGAATACTTCATCTACTTGTTTAGGATCGATAATGTTTTGTAAGAAATAATCAATTTTCTCACGATCGATACGTCCACTTAAAATTTCAGCATCAGCAATTTCACGACTTAAGATGTTGTATACACTTAAACGCTCCATGTGCTTGTTTTTTAACGCTTCAATCTCTTCTTTAAAGATGATGTTACCTTTGTTACGGTTACCATATAATAGCACAAATTTGCTATTAGGCTCTGTGTTAAGAACTGCTTTCATGATAGACATTACTGGTGTAATCCCTGATCCTGCTACAATTCCTACATATAATTTTTCGTTTGAATCTTCAACTTCTGTATAAAAAGTACCTTGAGGAGTCATTACATCTAATGTATCTCCTGGCTGTAAAGTATCATTTACATAAGTTGAAAAAACTCCATTTTGAATCTTTTTAACTGCTACTCTTAATTCGCCTTCAGTTGGGCAAGAACAAATTGAGTAAGAACGTCTAATTTCTTCGTCGTTTTTAATGTCTTTAAACGTAAGGTATTGACCTTGTTTAAATTTAAATTCGTTTTGTAATTCAGTAGGCACATCTAATACAACAGAAACACATTCTGGAGTTTCGCGTACGACTTGCTTTACTGTTAATTTATGAAAATTGATTGCCATTACTTTAAGCTTAATTTTTTAATCCGTGTACTAAAAACGTTGTTAAATCATGTTTTAATTCGTCTGCCGTAACATCACGTCCAGGACGATACCATAATTCAATCCAACGTAAAGATGATAATAAGGTGAAAAGAGCAACTGAAACATGTAATTGTTTAAACTCACCCGTTTGCATACCTTTTGTTAAAATATTTGCAATACGGTTTTCATATCCTTTACGAACTTCTTTGTATAATTTCTTTTTAGGATCTGAAAGATTTTTCCAATCATTATTTGCAACTGACACTTCGTTTGGTTTTTCGATAATCAATTTGATATGTAATTCGATCAACCCTTTAAGTTTATCAGTATAAGAACATTCTCTTTCTTCAATTTCAGTGATAAAAGACAAGTATTCGTGAGCTACACTGAAACAAATTTCTTCTAAAATTTCATCTTTAGAACGAATATGATTATAAAGACTGGCTGCTTCTATTCCAACTTTTTCAGCTAACTCTCGCATTGATGTTGCAGAATAACCTTTTTGTTTAAAAATAATGGCAGCTTCGTTAATAATTAGTTCTTTCCTACTCTTTTTCGCCATAAATTTTCAACTATCGATTATCAAGAATACGGTTTAGTTTACCACCATCACTTTGAGGTAATGAACCATTTTGGTATAATTTCACCGCCATTCCTAAACCAATATTGTCTTTGATTTTCTTTTGAATGTTAGAGATTAATTTCTTAACCTCATCAGGTGCTCCACCGTTTAAATCATCAAATGGAATACCATAGTGATTAAAGTAGCTTGGATTAATTTCGATACCAACTTCAACTGCATCCATATTTTTAGGACGAGTTAATACAACTTGATAATTTGCTGATAATTGAGGGAAATCTGGTAAGATATCCGCAACTTGTGTATGGAAGAAGTTTACACCTCTAATAATCATCATATCATCTGCACGACCAATGATTGGACCCATTTTGATATGTGTTCTTTTTTCTGAATGTTCGTACGTTAATGTAGTAATATCACCAGTCCAATAACGTACCATTGGCATAGCTTCTTTTGTTAATGAAGTTAAAACTAAAACTCCTGGCTCACCGTAAGGTAATGGTTCACCTGTAACTTTATCAACGATTTCTGGGAAAAAGTGGTCTTCCCAAATGTAACTTCCTGTTCCTTGCTCTTCAAAATCTTCATTTGAAACTCCAGGCCCAATGATTTCACTTAAACCGTAAATATTAGATGCTTTTAAATTTAATCCTTGCTCTACTTCTGAACGTAAAGCTTCAGACCATGGCTCAGCACCTAAAACAGCTACTTTTAAATTAAAATCTCTAATATCTTCACCTCTTTTCTTTAACTCTTCTGCGATTGTTAAAGCATAAGATGGAGTTGCTGTTAAAGCTTCCGCTTGAAAGTCTTTTAGTAACATGATTTGTTTCTCAGTTCCACCTCCTGAAATTGGAACGACAGCCATTCCTAATTTTTCAGCACCGTAGTGGATACCAATACCTCCTGTAAAAAGACCATACCCGTAAGCATTTTGCAATTTCATACCTGGCTTACAACCTGCTGCAGCTAATGAACGAGCTACAACTTCAGAGAAAACTTCAATATCATTCTTTGTGTAGGCTACAACTGTAGGTTTACCTGTAGTACCAGAAGAACAGTGTACACGTGACAACTCTGTCTGTGGTACAGCTAACATCCCGAATGGGTAGTTTTCACGTAAATGATTTTTCTTCGTAAATGGAAGTTTATGTAAATCGTTTACCGATTTAATCTCGCTAAGATTAACTCCTGCTTGATCATATAAGTCCTTGTAAAAAGGAATGTTATTATAAGCACGTTGCAGCGTACTTACTAATCTTTCATTTTGAACTGTGCGCAATTTATCGATTGGCATCAATTCCATCTCTGTGTTAAAGATCATATTTTGGTTGTGGTGTTTAAAATACGTTATTCCAAATTTAAATAAAAAAATTAAACAAACTAACATTTGTTAGTAAAAATTGATTTTTTTTTTACACCTCAACCAAATAAATATGCTAATACCTTAATATTGAATCAATTACACTGATTAATTTTTCCGAATTTGGTAACATTTCAGCCTCTAAAACACTATTTAAAGGTATAGCAGGCATGTCTTTAGCACCTAAAACCTCAACGGGAGCATCTAAAAATTGAAAACATTCTTTCGAAATTCGGCCAGCAATTGATTCAGCATAAGATCCAGATACTTGTTCTTCAGTTAAAACAATACAACGATTATGTTTTTTTACACTATCATAAATAGAAGTTTCATCTAAAGGAACAAGAGTTCTTAAATCAATAATTTCAACTTGATTATCAAAATTCTTAGCTGCTTCTTTCGCCCAATACACACCCATACCATATGTAATAATAGTTACCGTGTTTTTATCTTGACATGGAGAAACCTCATCAACAACACGCGCTTTACCAAAAGGAAGTACATAATCTTCATCTGGTTCTACAGTTGCAGCATCCTCTGTCCCTTTCATTTTAGACCAATACAAACCTTTATGCTCAAGCATCACTACAGGATTCGGATCATAATAAGCAGCTTTCATCAAACCTTTCAAATCAGCACCTGTTGATGGATAAGCAATTTTAATTCCTTTAATAGAAGTTAAAACACTTTCGACAGAACTTGAATGATAAGGTCCTCCACTACCATAAGCCCCAATAGGTACACGAAGAATCATAGAAACCGGCCATTGTCCATTTGATAAATAATTAGAACGAGCAACTTCAGTAAACAATTGATTAAGTCCTGGCCAAATATAATCTGCAAACTGAACCTCAACAATTGGTTTAAGACCAACAGCAGACATACCAACTGTAGAACCAATAATAAACGCTTCTTGAATTGGCGTATTAAACACACGTTCTTGACCAAATTGTTTGGCTAATGTTGCAGCTTCTCTAAATACACCACCAAGACGTAATCCAACATCTTGTCCGTACAATAAGGCCTCTGGATGTTTAGCCATTAATTCACGAATAGCAAAAAGAGCTGAATCAACCATAACAGTTTTATCTTTACCTTCAGGTGTACGATTTCCTTTTTCTTCTGTTATAGGAGTTGGAGCAAATACATGCGAATACAAATCTTCAGGTTTTGGATCTTCAGCTGCACACGCTTTTTCAAAATCAGATTGAACTAAATCATAAATCTCTTTTTCAATTTGATCAATTTCAGTAACCTCAACATCATACGCATATAAAAGTTCTTTCAATTTATTGTAAGGATCACGAGATTGTGCTTCTTCTAAATCATCACGATACCATTCTTTACGTACACCTGATGTATGGTGATTTAATAATGGAACTTTTGCATGAACTAAAACTGGACGATTTTCATTTCGAATGATATCAAACGCTTTTTCAATAGTAGTATATGATTCAATGAAATCTGTACCATCTATAGTAAAAGTTTCAAGACCTTTAAATCCTTTAGCAAAATGAGTCATGTCTTGAGCACGAATTTCATCAGCGGAAGCAGAAATATCCCATTCATTATCTTGAACCAAATATAAAATAGGCAATTTTTTAAGGACAGCCATTTGTAAAGCTTCAGACACTTCCCCTTCTGTACAACTTGCATCTCCTAGTGAACAAACAGCCAAAGGTTTCTCATTTGCTAAAAGTCCAGTTTGTTGTGCATACTGAATTCCCATCGCAATACCAGTTGTCGGAATCGCTTGCATACCCGTTGCACTACTTTGATGAGGAATTTTAGGAAAACCCTCTCGCTTTAAACTTGGATGAGAATAATATGTACGTCCACCAGAAAAAATATCATCACGCTTAGCTAATAACTGAAGCATTAATTCGTAAGGTGTAATTCCTATTGATAAAAGCATTGCATCATCACGATAATATGCACTTAAATAATCTTGCGCAGTTAAATGAAGTCCAGTTGCTATCTGAATCACTTCATGTCCACGTGAAGTTGCATGAACGTATTTACCTGTAATATGTTTTTGATCTTCGTAAAGTTCAGCCAATGTTTTAGCAGTTACTAAATATCTAAAAGCTTTTTTTACTGTATCAATATGAATTTTATTTTTTTGAAGTTCCATTTTTTAATGATTTTGTGGTTTTTAAATGGATTGATTAATATCCCAATTTTCCATATAATCTGAGATGCGTTTTAAGAAAACACCGCCAAGAGATCCATCAACAACACGATGATCAAAAGAAAGTGATAAATACATAAATTGTCTTACAACAACTATATCACCATATTCAGTTTCTAAAACAGCAGGTTTTTTCTTAATTACACCAGTCGCAAGTATAGCAACTTCAGGCTGATTAATAATTGGAGTTCCCATTAAGTTTCCAAAAACACCAACATTGGAAATTGTAAATGTTCCACCAGAAATATCATCAGGAGATAATTTATTTGTACGTGCTTTATCTACAATTGTATTTACGCCTTTTGCTAAACCTTCAAGATTTAAAGTATTAGCATTTTTAATGACAGGAACAATTAAATTATTATTTGGTAATGCTGTTGCAATTCCGATATTGATATCATTATGTTTGATAATCTTGGTCTCTGTATCATCAACAGAAACATTAATCATAGGGAAATCTTTAATTGCACGAACAACACAATCTACAAGGATTGGTGTAAACGTTAGTTTTTGTTTATACTTCGCTTCAAATTTATCTTTATTCGCTTCGCGCCATTTTACCAAATTAGTAACATCTGGTTCTACATAAGCAGTGACATGAGGAGAAGTTTGTTTACTATTCTTCATGTGCTTTGCAATCATCAGACGCATCTTATCCATTTCAATGATTTCAGAATTTCCACCAAGCGATGAAGATGCTATAACTTGTTGATGAGCTACGTTAGATTTTGAAGGATTACTGATATAATTTAATACATCATTTTTAGAAATACGACCATTATGACCAGAACCTTGAATTTGTAAAACCTCATCAAGATTAAGATTTTCTTCTTTAATGATTCGCTTAACTAAAGGCGAAAGAAATTTATCAGTTTTTACAGGAGTTGATGTAACTTGAATATCAGACACTGGTATATCTACAAGTACGTCTTCTTTTATTTGATTTGTTGAATTAGAATCAGAAATATCAATTACAGCGAAGACTTCGCCAATAGCAATTGTATCTCCTTCTTCATATTTTAACTCTATTAGTTTACCAGCGTGAGTTGACGGTACATCAGAATCAACTTTATCTGTAGAAACTTCAGCAATAATTTCATCTAAATTAACAAAGTCACCAACTTGTTTTAGCCATTTAGACAAAGTAACCTCTGAAACACTTTCCCCTAATTTAGGAATAGTAAGTTCGATTATATTCATTTTTGTAGTTTGCAGTTTGGGTGATGAAGATATTAAATATTTTTCTTTTTAAGACAAACGATTGTTAGTTCAAATAAAAAAAGGCTCAATAATTTGAGCCTTTAAGAATCTTTTAATCCTTTGTTAAATCTGTTTTATAAGTTTCTGGAACTGTAAAATAGTTAACAAGAATTGCTATGAATATTAGTATTAATGGATACGTTAAACCAATATAAGGCGACATTGCTGCCGATACAATTAATGTGCTTTTTAATAATTCTGTTACAAATGTAGTTGCACCACCGATAAATCCGTTACCCATATTCTGAGCAAATCCCATACTTGTATAACGAATTTTTGTTGGGAAAATTTCTAACATAAATGCTCCAAGTGGACCGTAAGTAGCAGCTCCTGCGATAGAAGTTATTAAACTAATACCTGCAATAGCTAAAATAGCTGGAGTACCAATTTCATGAATTTCTTTTAACCCTTCTGGATTTCCAATAGTCATGTACATGTAGAATGAAAAAGGTATTAAGATTAATGAAGAAATCATACCCCCTAACATTACAGGTTTACGACCAATTTTATCTGATAAAGACCCGAAATATTGGTAAAAGAATGAACTGAATAATGTTGCAATTAATACAATTATTAATACAGTTTCATAAGGTAACATTACAGCACGTTGTAAAAAGAATAACGTAACAAATAATGTTGTTTGCATAATTGTAGATTGCGCTGCGTTTCCACCGAAGATAGCTTTTAACATCACTTTAATATTACCTGGAGTTGTGAAAGTATCTTTTACTGGAGACTTAGACGTTTTACCTTCTTTCTTTAACTGTTCAAAAACTGGTGATTCGTGTAACTTCTTACGGATAAAGTAGCTGATTAAAACTAATACCCCTGAAAATAAGAAAGGAATACGCCATCCAAAAGAATTAAATGCTTCTTCTGTCATAGCAGCTTTTGTAAAATATACTACTAATAAACAAATTAATAAACCTAATGGAACTGTTGCTTGAATAAAACCTGTGTAATGTCCACGTTTTTCTTGTGGTGCGTGTTCAGCTACGTAAATAACTGCACCTGCATACTCACCAGAAATTGCTAAACCTTGGAAAATACGACAGATTAATAAAAGAACTGGTGCAAACCAACCTACAGATTCGAAAGTTGGAATTAAACCGATACCAAAAGTCGCAATCCCCATCATAATTAATGAAACTAAGAACGAATATTTACGACCAATTCTATCCCCAATACTACCAAAAACTAATGATCCAATAGGGCGAAACATAAATGATGAAACAACAACAGCCAAAGTCTCTAAAAAGTGAGAAGATCCGTCGTTAGGAAATAATTGTGTAGATAAAACTCCTGCTAAAATAATAGCTAAGAACATATCGTACCACTCGATAAGTGTACCAACTGAAGAAGCGATAATAACCTGTAAAATGTTATTTTCCTTTTTTTCAATTTGTGAAGAATTTGCAGATACTTCCATGTGTGTAATTATATTTTAAATGATTTAATATTATTAGAAACTATATGTTGTTGTTAAATGAAAACGATAATTTGTTGCTAAAAACTTATTATCATATCCAATTGCTTTGTTAGTTGCATCAGCCCAACGAGCAGAAGAACGTTCTAACTCTAAACGTAGCTTTAAAGCCTTATTTGGAGTAAAATCTAAACGTGGAGCAACCTTATATAAGTAATTTACTGTTCTACCACCTTGAGTTGCAGATAAAGCACCCCAATTAGTTGTAACCCCATAAGAAGTAGCCACTGCTCCTTCCACAGGATTATCTACACCGCGATTATAAACTGCTCCTGCAAATGCACCTAAAGCCCATTTTCCTTTCGTATTTTGTTGAACATCTAACCAAACTGATTCAGTATCAATTGGCTTATACGTTTCAACCTGTCCTGGTAATTGATATCCTACGTATCCACCTAATTGCACAAATGTTGAAGCGTTTTGCATTAAGTATCCTGTAGCTGTAATTGTAACTGGTTTTGTGATAACTTTAGCGTAAGCAGTTGCAGAAAAACTCTCTGCTCTTTCTGTAGATTTTAAACCTTCGCTTGCTAATTTTGGTTTAAGTGATTCATATTGTACACCTCCACCAAAAACAAACTTATCAGATTTATATTGCAGTTGTAAATGCGCTGCAGGACCACCGTTACGATAAGGATCTGTATTTGGTGTAAAATCTCTTTGAGAATGAATTGCAGCAATAACCTTTACATTATCTGTGAACTTATGTGTTAAACGAATTTGAGGATTTCTATTTAAACCATAAACTGGAGCTCCAGTTCCGTAATTAACAACATTAGGTAAAGCTTCTAAAACTACAAATGGATGCCAATATTGACCAACTCCTAATTGCGTTTTTTCCCAATCTAACATGATATACGCATGACGTAAACGAAATTCGTTAATACCACCTTCGGTAGCACCAAAAAATTCACCTTCTAAGATACCTGAAGATTTAGCTCCCATAATTTCAGGACCTTTTAAATTAACTCCAGCTCTAGAAATAACTGATAACATATGAAATTTACCCGTTGCATTAATATCCTGTCCATTAGCATCCAATTGACGATCTTTCGGATAAAGCATTACAACATTCTCACCGGCTCCAATATTTTGTCTTGAATCTGCGAAAATATCATTACGAATAAAACCGTAAAAATTGACCTCAACTTTTTGATCTTTACCAATTGTTAAATCTGGTTTTTCAATTTTAACAATTGAATCGTTATTGGAAGTCGTTAAATTTTGAGCATAAGCTTCTAGCCCACTGAATAACATAGTTATCAGTGAAAAATTAATTAGTGTTTTCCTCATTTTTATTTGTGATAATGTGTTAAAATTATACAAAAAAATGAAACTTACAAATGTTAGTAAGTGTTTTTTGTACACTATTGATTAAAAAAGTATAATATTATTAATTAAAGCAATATTTATAGCATCTTCAAGCCTTTAAAAAACCTTTTTTGTTAGTTTATCTAAATAAGACAAAAAAAATGCGTTCAGAAAACGCATTTAAATCGAATATTTATACCTTAATTTTGAAAATTTGAAGAAATTTTGAAGCTGATTTTTCTTCAACATATTTATTATAATAAATAAATTGACCGTTTTTATCAAAATTTGGGATTCCACTTAAAGCAATATCAACATCTAAAACCTTTATATTACTTGAATCACTAATAGATGAATAACATAGAAAATCTTCACAGAAATAAACTAAATATTGTCCATCTGGTGATAGATTAATTGGTGAATATATAGAAGAAGTATGAAATGTAACTTGACGAATTTGATAGGAATTGAGGTTTAATTCAAAAATATTAGTGCATAAATTATCATCTTCCATCAAAAAATAGATATTCTCACCGGTTGAATCTGATCTTAACCAATGCCTAAATGTAGAAATCCCTTTTGGTGTATAAGTTACTCTCTTTATCACAACACCTTTAGGAACACTTGGAAATTGTGTTTTTGTTCCTTCTAATATTACATTATCTGATTTTGTTAAGTCTTCAGGTAAAAGAGCATGAAAAATTTCAGTCTTACGATTACCATCATCATCTCTAACCCAACCTTGAAAAATTAACTCACGTTTATTACCTAACCAACATTCATCAAACGCTTTTTCAATTTCATCTGATCCATTTTTAGCTCGTTCAACAAGTTTAGAAATAATAACACTAAACATTTCTCCAGAAAAATTCTCTTTTGAATTATTCGAGGAAACTATAACCTTTTGTGGGAACATTACACCAACTGCACGTTCATTAGGTAAATTCTGATCTGCTAAAACCTCGTCATTATATGTAAAACTTATTAATTCTCCGTTAGGATGCCAGGAATGTGAATGCGTACCTCCACGTAAAGCTCCTTTTGTATAAGGTTCTATTACATTTCTTGCATCAAGATGAATTGGAACATTTGGAAAAGATACATCAATTGCTACCGCAGAACGTCGCGCAATACCGTATGGTTTATCCTTAGTTGCATTATCTAATCCATGAATAAAGATAACTTTGTCTTCAGTTGGCGAATACGTAACAGCTCCGACTCCAGGACCAAATTCATTAGGATTCTCAACTTCATACAAAACTTCAATCTCTTTCGTAACAACATTTACACGTTCTATACGAGTTGTTGTTCCTATCTGCGTATCATCATTTCGCGTATCATAAACTATCCACTGATTATCTGGTGAAAAAACTTGACAATGATGCAGTGTATGCCCATAGTTACCGAAAGTTAATTGAATTGGTTGTTCCATCTATCTATTACTTATACCTACAAATTTATTGGATTTTGAATTGAATTAAATAATAACTTTAACATAGTTTTAGACTATATTTAAAATCAATGAATTAACTTTAAAACTATCAAACAAAAAATCTATTATTATGTCAAAAAAGAAACAAGAAAATCACTTAGAAGTATTAATTAATAAACTAAAAGATCCTACATACAAATTATTAAAATCTACTAACAGAGAAAAAAAGCGAAGAAGAAATAATGCAAAATCTTAATCAATTTTAAATTTTGAGAACTTAAAAAGTTCTTTATATCTTTGCATCACATGAAATTTTTAAATAGCATATTACGTCTACCATTTTTCAACGACTATTATTTGCCAATAATAGTTCGGGAAGATTATGCCTATTTACGAAATCATTTTTCGTAGTATATTTTATATAAATTATAATTTTTATCACCCGAACAGTATCTATTCTGTTCGGGTTTTTTTATGCAATACAATCATGAATAACATTCAAATTTTAAAAGAAAACGTAGAAATCATTCTACCACAAAACGGTTTGGAAGAAAAACTAATCTTAAGCAAAAACGAAAATAGACCTTTAAAAATTAAATTAGGTTTTGATCCAACTGCTCCAGATTTACATCTTGGACATGCTGTTGTTTTGAAAAAATTAAAACAATTTCAGGATTTAGGACATCAAGTCATCATTTTGGTAGGGAGTTTTACTGCTCGTATTGGTGATCCAACAGGAAAAAATAAAAGCAGAAAACCTTTAAGCGTTGAAGAAGTTAACAGCAACGCAAAAACTTACATTAATCAATTATCTAAAATCTTAGCAATTGATAAAACTAAAATCGTATTTAATTCGGATTGGTTAGATAATAAAAACTTTAGCGAAATTATCAGTTTACTTTCTAAAGTTACAGTTGCGCAATTAATGCATCGTAATGATTTTAATAAAAGATTTACAGAAAATACACCAATTGCAATGCACGAATTGGTTTACCCTATTTTACAAGGTTATGATTCGGTAGAGATTGAAGCTGATATTGAAATGGGTGGAACAGATCAATTATTTAATTGTACAATGGGAAGGCAATTACAAGAACATTTTAATCAAAATCCACAAATTGTAATGTGTATGCCGCTATTGAAAGGATTAGATGGTAAAGAAAAGATGAGTAAATCGTTGAATAATATTATTGGATTGACGGATGAACCGAATGAAATGTTTGGTAAAACTATGTCTATTCCTGATTCATTAATTGAAGAATACATTGAACTTGTTACGGATTTTACATCGGATAAAAAACAAGAGTTAATTCAAGAATTAAAAGATGGAAAACATCCTATGGACGTAAAAAAACTTATTGCTAAAAATATTATTACACAATACCATAATAAAGAGGATGCTAAAGAATCGGAATTGTTTTTTGTAAATCAATTTCAGAATAAAAAATTTGAAGACAAATCATTCTTGCCTATTTCAAAAGAAAAATTCGAATCTGAATTAATGACGTTAGTAGAGTTATGTCAAGTTTTAAAAGAATCTGACACAAAGTCAGCCATTAGAAGATTAATCGAAAGCGGCGCTGTACAAGTAAATCAAGAGAAAATTTTAGATCCATATATTAACATAACTATAGAAGCTGGAACTAAAATAAAAATAGGAAAAAGATTATTTTTTGAAATAATTTAAATAAAAAGAGTTCAGGAAACTGAACTCTTTTTGTATTATAACATCATTACACCAGGTATCTGAGAAACTTCTTGATAGAAATTAATCACTTGATCCGAATCTAATGCATAGATTACTACTGTTATAGATGTATATTTTCTATTTTTTGATGCTTTATAATCAAACTTAGGGTTAGCATTTTTAAAAATCTCTTTTACCTTACCCATTGTTTCCTCACTTGTAGGATAAATAAATTTATATGTATAATCAGCAGGAAAAGAAGTTACATCATCTAATCTTTCTTTGAATTTAACATAGAAATCTTCTTTGTTTAATCCATCACTGTCTTTTATATTCTGAAAATTAATATTGATATCGCTCATAATACTTTGTTTTCTTAGTTAATGCATATTTTATGCCAACAGCCCATATTTACTTTTTCAACAAAAAATGAATGAAATATTGTCATAAAGTTTAAATATTATCTTAATAATCTATTTAATATTTAATATATAAATCAATATTGTATTATAAATTTCACTTTATAAACCTTATTCTAATATTTGCATCAAATAATGAATTAAACTAAAAACTTATGTGTGGAATATTAGGCATTTTTGATAAAAAAGATTTAGATGTACAACATGTACAAATGCTAAGTCAACGTATGAGACATCGTGGACCAGATATGCAAGATTATCAGGTAAATAATTCTAAAACAGGAATTATCACTCACGAAAGACTTGCAATTATCGATTTATATACAGGAAAACAACCTATACAAGGTACAAATACTGCCTATGTTGTACATAATGGAGAAATATACAACCACGTAAAACTTAAAGAAACAGAATTAACAGATTATACTTTTAGAACATCAAGCGACAGTGAAGTAATTGTAAAATTATACGAAAAATATGGAACTGATTTTTGCAATTTATTAGATGGTGTTTTCGGATTTATTGTAATGGATAGCGATCGATTTATGATAGCTCGGGATCCAATCGGGATTAAACCACTTTACTATGGACAAGACAAAGAAGGTGCATATTACTTTTCGTCAGAAATGAAAGTTATTGAAGACCAAGTTGAAGATTTATCCGCCTTCCCTCCTGGACATTACTTTACAAAAGAAACTGGTTTTGTACAATATTATCAACCAGAATGGGCTGATGATAAAGTTTGCACAGAGGAATTAGATTATGTTAAACTAAAAGATAGCTTAATTGAAGCAACTCGTAAAAGATTAATGAGCGACGTTCCTGTTGGTGTCTTACTTTCGGGTGGTTTAGACAGCTCGTTAATATCATCAATCACTGCACGATTAATGAAAGATGAAGGCAAAACATTACATTCTTTTTCAATCGGTTTAGATGAAACATCTCCAGATATTATTGCAGCTAAAGAAGTTGCAGATTTTATAGGGACAGAACATCACGCGATACATTTTACTTTTGATGAAGGTTTAGCTATTATTGATAAATTAGTTTGGCATTTAGAAACCTATGATATTACATCTATTAGAGCTTCTACTCCTATGTACATAATGTCTAAATATATTACAGATTTAGGAATTAAAGTTGTTTTATCTGGTGAAGGTTCTGATGAAATTTTTGGTGGTTATTTATACTTCCATAACGCACCAAGTGATCAAGAGTTTCAGAAAGAGACAATTCGACGAGTTCAATTATTAAGCACAGCAGATTGTTTAAGAGCCGACAAATCTACCATGGCTTGGGCATTAGAAGCTCGTGTTCCTTTTTTAGACAGACATTTTTTAGATGTTGCCATGAAAATTGATCCATCGTATAAAAGACCAAACAGAGCCGAAGGTAAAATGGAAAAACACATCATTAGAAAAGCATTTGATGATAAAGAACAACCATGGTTACCTGAACATGTATTATGGAGACAGAAAGAACAATTTTCTGATGGAGTTGGATATTCTTGGATTGATCAGTTAGTAGATTATTGTGCTACACAAATTTCTGATCAGGAAATGGAACAAGCCGAAACATTATTCCCAATCAATACTCCTACGACGAAAGAAGCGATGTATATGCGAAAGATTTTTCATAAACATTTCCCAAGTGAAGCTGCTGCGAAAACTGTAAAAAAATGGATTCCGAAATGGCAAGAGAATGAAGATCCATCAGGTCGTGCATCAACAATACACGAACAAACAACCGAAGTTGTTGAAATTCATTAAATATATTAGCTGCAGAATGTTTTCTGCAGCTTTTTTATGTTTACTACTTAAATATTGTTCGACTGCGCCAATTGTGAATTCCTTTCAATTTGGTATTTTTACTAAAGCAATTACAACTAAAACCTAAAGCATATAAAAATGCTTCTCGTTGTGAATTCCTTTCAATTTGGTATTTTTACTAAAGCAATTACAACTAATGTTATAATTAAATAAGTGTTACTTTAGTTGTGAATTCCTTTCAATTTGGTATTTTTACTAAAGCAATTACAACTGTATAGTGTTTTTTCTTTATAGTGTTATTGTTGTGAATTCCTTTCAATTTGGTATTTTTACTAAAGCAATTACAACTTATGCTGCCTTCAATTGGTTCGGATTCTTGTTGTGAATTCCTTTCAATTTGGTATTTTTACTAAAGCAATTACAACTGAATGGCCCGTTGCCAACATAGGATCAATGTTGTGAATTCCTTTCAATTTGGTATTTTTACTAAAGCAATTACAACTTAGCAAACAAATCAAAAATCCTTGTAAACGTTGTGAATTCCTTTCAATTTGGTATTTTTACTAAAGCAATTACTATAATCCGCAAAACGAAATGTACAGTTTTTCAAAACGAAATGTACAATAAAATCACAAAACTTATCCTAAATATAAAAGCCGTTTAAATCATCTTTAAACGGCTTTTAATATTACTTTAATGGTGACCAAGGTATATTAATCATAGACTGAGTTAATTTAATGACTTTTTCAGTTTTTGTTTTAGAAACCAATAACCAATCAAAGGCTGAGTAATACCTTACAAAAGCAGTTAAGCTTGTTATTTTTGTAGATCCTTCAAAATCCTGTTCACTTATCTTAAAATATGGTGCTTCACGCTTACTAATTAATTTAATATACAATGGATGATCATTCAAATTCCAATAATCACTCAACTCGTATTCCCAAAAAATTTTAAAATCATAACGTTTCAATTCCATATCATTAATTTTAACACAATAATACATAAAATATATGCATTTTGAAGTGTAAATTTTTTGTAAACCCGCTAATAATCACTACCTTTATATAGTAATTGGGATTTTACAATTTAAACTTATACAACATCATATCAGTGTATTTAGCTGAATGATTTAATGTTGTATTTATACTTACAGTTGTAGCTCCTTTAAATGGATTTACATCTCCCTGAGAAGTTCGTGTCTCCATCCATTCGCATAATTCCACGATTTGGCTTTTATTCGACGTGAAATACAAATAGTTCGTTCCTACTAAAACATCCAACACGTTTAAATAATCCTTCAATTTCCAGTAGTTATTACTTGAATAGGTTGAACAATCAGTACTTAAATAAGGTGGATCTACCAAGAATACAACATTATCAAAACCTTTGTATTGCTCGAATAATATTTTATAATCCTTTGAAACTACTTCAATACCATACAAATACCCTTCAGTGGTATAATTGCTCTGTCTTACATTGTTATAGAATGTTTGTTTTTCTAACTCATCATAACAAGTAACATACTTTGCACTAAATAATAATGAACTGGATAAAGTGATATAATCCACAAATCCAACCTTTGTTTCCTCATCTTTAATAATTTTTAAAATCTCATTTTTATAAACCTCTGGAATTAGCTTATCCTTAGGCAAATCATTAGTTATAATTCTTATTTTATTCAATAATTCATTAGTATTAGCAACTGCAGCTATTCGATGATTAAAATTGTCATAATCATTATAAATTACCTTAGAATTTGGTTTTAGTTGTTTTACCGTATGGCTTAAGATTCCTGAACCCCCAAACAAGTCAACATAAATCATTTGATCAGGATAATTGTGAATCACTTATTTTACAGATTTTAAGAATTTTCTTTTTTGCCCTTGAAATGGTAAAGGACTTTGTGTGTAATTTTTCATTTGTTTTATTTATATATTATTTATATTTGTTGCTCCTACGGTAATGAACGCAAAAAACCCACAACTAGAAGACATTTCTGTCCTCCAACTGTGGGCTTTGTGCTATTTTAAAATTACCGTAGGAAGTATTTTAATTTGTTGGAGGACTTTATTTACCTCCTTTTAGTTGTTTAATTGCAACATAAATTGCTGTCCCAACAACGAGGACTGATCCTATAACTGCATATATCCAAAAGCTTATATCTGTTTTTTCTTTGGTTGTATCACTTTTGAAGCTATCCAATAACTGCTCGGATCGTTCCGTTTTATTTTGCTGAAGATTAGCCTTTATAATACTATCAAACAATTTAATTGCTTCAGCTTTTGTAAAGGTTTCATCCTTTGAATGGGTTTTATCTAAAGCCATTTGCAAGGCTCCTTGTATATCAACCTGCAACCCTTTATCAGTTTCATGAATAGAAAACGAGCCTTTATCTTCATTAGATTTACCGTTAAATACTAATCCAAGCTTTGAAAGCAAACTTTCATTGGATGAATAGTTACTTAAAAAGTCATGCGATGAACGCTCTATTTTTATATCTGCAGAAGAATCATTTCGGATTTGATTTTCGGTTTTAATTTCAATACGTTCCACTTCCTTTACTTTGCGCTTGGTAGCACAACTAAATGGTAACGACATCAATGTCGCTACCATTAACAACTTAAAGACCTGCATACTCTTTTATCGCATTAAATGACGGACAATCCTTTTTAACGCCCTGAAAATCTCTATGGCCTACTACACGAGCATTTGGATATTTCGATTTCATTGTTTTAATCAATGTAATTAAAGTCTTTTTTTGCGCATCTGTACGATTATCTAATGCTTTACCCTTAGCATCAACACCACCTTTATAAGAGATATGAATTGAATGCTTATTTTGACCTGCTACACCATTACAGATTTCTTCATCCTTAGCTAGACGCTCATAACTTCCATCAGCAGAAATTAATAAATGATATCCTGGAGATTTCCAACCTAAGCCAGTTTTCCACCAATTTTTAATTGCAGCAGTTGTTTGATCTTGCGGACCAGCCGTGCAATGAATTACAATGTATTTGATATTTCTTGCCATAATTTTTAAAATGAGTTTATCCTGATCGTGTAGTTTTACACAACCTTTAATTGATTTTTAAATACTGTTTAAATGAATTTTAAAACCTACTGAATAGTAAGCTTACCACGCCTATTTGAATGCAAAAACGCAAAATACCAATTCCATTTGCTAGCATATCTTTTTGATCAAATTTTAGATCTTTCTTTTCCTTTTTTAACCCAACTATGAATGAGATAATTATAGCTGGAAGGATTGACCAAAATTGAATAATGAAAAAGCTTGGAATAAAGATGATCCAACAAATCAAATTACTCAGGCTTTCGTGAGCAATTTTGTCTACGTATCTATTTAGCCACTCCATCATCTTTACCGAATATAAAACCTAACACTCCTAGAGGTGCAAGCATAGCAATAATTACCGCTTTCTCTGGTTTATTATAAACCTTCGGAAATGCTTTATTAATTCCAATTGCAATAAGTGTAATTGTTATATTTGCCAAGAATACAGACAATGCTATATTTCTTGCGTTATGCTCTCCCATCAATGACAGGATTAGCATAAATAATAAACCACCACCTATTAGCTTAGTAGCCAAAACACTACTTACTATCCCTGTAGTAGCGTAATACTTCATGTAGAAGTTCCCTAATTTTTTTAACATATTATAATAAATTTTGCTCGTGAGTTTGGGTTAAAAATTCAATATTTTCAACAACATCAGAAAGTTCTTGAACTAAATTCTCGTAAGTACCTACTTTTACAGTTGAACTTTCGCCTTGTTCTATTGTTAAATCGGACTCTGCTTGATTAATTGAAGTGATTCGATTAAAAGCGATTGTTATTATGTATCTCATTGTAATTATGGTGTAAAAATTTGATTACCAGTACCTGCTGTATTAACTATTGTCCATGTATGTCCGTATACATTAACCAATTTATAAATCTTTTCCATGGCTGTAGTAGGTGTACTACTATCTTGATATACTCCTGAAGGTCTAGTGTTTATTCCTGTAGCAGTAGAGTTCGTATAACCCATAGTTATAGACATTTGTCTAAACTGAGTATTCCCTGCTGATGTAGAAGCATTAGCCACTACAAAATCGTACCACGCTCCTACGTGAGCATCTACTCTAGATTGAGTTCTGTACGTACCTGTTAACTCAACTATCTTTAATAGAATACAGTTAACTACTCCTGTAGGAACAGTTGTAGGGAATGAAGCATTGTTTGAAGGTCCATACCCTAATCTGTTAATTTGTGTACCTGCTTTGAATCCTGTTCCCCAACTCGTAAGGGATGAGCTACCTAAAGTTATATATATTAACTGTAACGCATTATATATAGCGTCAGGAACTGTTGTAAATGTATTGTATTGGAAGAACACATTTCTCAAAGTTGGTATATCTTTTAGATTGTTAGCGAAAGAATTATTTCCTAAACTAGAACTTACCATATTAATAGTTTCTAAACCTTTGATATTATGTATCCTATCCATACCATTTACTGTGTTTACAGCAGAACCATCAAATACTGAAGCAAGAGTAAGTGATTTAAGTTCTGAATTAATCAACCATAAAGGTATAGTTGTAAATCTTTCTAAGAAACAACCATACAATATAAACGAGTTACTTCTAAGACCTCTTAGTGCTGTTGGGAAAGTTTCCCATCTTCTAAGAGTATCAGCACTCCTAATATATATACCATTCGTAAAATTGTATGCTCCTAATGATCTAGGGAAATCTCCATAGAAACCTACGTAGTCTAGTTTCATGTAAGTGGTACTAGAAGGGTATTTAAAACTTATCTTTATTGTTCTCTTAATAAGATAATCTACATTATAAGTATCCTTATATTCAGCTGGGACATCTTGAAAATAGTGTAATGGTGTAGCTTCATATTTAAATACACCTGATGCATTTGGTTGATACGTATGTATACCTGTACCGTCTGAAAAATCAATATACATCTCATTATTAGAATTACTAGATATAACCTCGAAGATAACATTAGTAGCATTAGATGTCCCAGCTGATTGTACTTGTAAATCAGGGAAACTTGTCCCTGAAACTTCTAAGTGTATTGTAGATAAATCAGGGTACTTCCATAAAATTTGACCTGACCTTCCTATGTTTCCGAAAAACTTTACTATATCCATTATATGTCAGTTAAGTTAACTTTCTTCCATTCTACACCAGCTTTCAAATACATCACTCTAGGTGTTATTGCTACGGCATACACAAACAATGCATCAGGAAAGCTTTCTATAAGTTGTTGTTCTGTTGGAGCAGTATTCGAATCCCATATACCAATAATATCAACAACTTCAGCATTTTTCGCATTATTCTCAGCGTCTAAACCTAGAACTCTGACGATATTTCCGTTTTCAGTAACTTTATCCATCTTAGCGTCCCATCCCAACATCCTTTGAGCAGTGATTGTATCTAAGGTTGATTTGTTACCATGTGTATGGTTATTAGTAAATGCAGTATTCCAATTAGTAATTAAAGCAGTTGTAACCCCATTAGCTGCATGTGTATTCGCTATTGGTGTATAACCAAGTGCAGAAATAACCTTAGCAGAAGTTAATTCATAGTTTACTAAACTATCTAACTTTGCTTTATCTGCTGTCGTATAAGATGCTGTTGTTGCGTCTAACACAGTCTTATTACTATGCGTATGGTTGTTTGTAAAAGCAGTATTCCAATCACCAATTAAAGTTGTTGTAACTCCATTTGCAGCATGAGTAGTTGCCATTGGCGTATAACCTAAAGCAGCTATAAGTTTAGCATAAGTTAATTCATATTCACCCGCTTGTGGTTTTAAAACCCAAGCATCACTAGCATTCTTTTCCCAGTTATAAACTTTTACAGCCTTTTTTGTTGCGTCTGTATAAATTCCAATTGCACGTCCAACTTCTCGTAATGCAACTGGAAATACAGCCATAGCATCAGCCTCAGATTCATAAGGACCTTTATTTGGGTCAATATCATATATAGGATTTGTACAATCTATACCAAAAGGGAAAGGTGCACCATATTTTATCTCTGTAGCCATGTTATAAGTCTTTTAATGTTATTTTATGCGTATGATTTTTATCGCTGTAAGGTTGTGCATTATATAGCTGATACTTTCTGTACGAAACTGCATTTCCTCCAGCATCATTAACTGTTACTAATCCTTTATCTGTATAGGCATTCGTAATGTCAACATTACCAATTTCTACATCCACAACTGAAACTAATTGTTTGGTTGCAACAACATAAATATCATAGTAATTGATACCCATCGTGGCAGTTAAGTCCATTGTGTTAACATTTGCCCATGCCTTTTGTGGAAGAGATCTTGCAGGTGTCGAGCCATTACTATTACCAAAGAATGTTTGGTAGCGGCCTAGAAAACTAACTGAAGCAGTTAAACTACCAGCCGCTAATGGTGAACTAAAATTCTCACCTTTATTATTTTTTGGTTGCACAGTAGATGCTGCATAATTTACTTTAGCAGAGAAATTATTATTACCTGATGCTACAACATGGGTAATTGTTTTAGACGTGTTAACTCCATTTACAAGACCATTAAATTCATAACTAATTGCAACACCAGCACGTGCGCCTTGAGAGGCATTCACACTCCAAACACCATTAACAACAGCTCCTCTAATATCACCACGGTTAAAATTAGCAGTCAAAATAATTTGAACACTCTCACCAATCTCTCTAACACTACCTGCATTATGAGACAATGATAAACTTGGAGCAATTAAATCTGGAGTAAAAGTTCCTGTAAATAATACAGACGCCAACCCTTGTGTAGTTGTACCAGCAGGTATTAAATCGCCAACTTTTACAGAACCAATGTTATAATCAGACACAATGTCTTCAACAGTTCCTCCACCTTCAGTAACTCCTAACTGTGTACGCCATGCAGCTATATGCTCGGAGCTTAATCCTGTCGCATTTTTTAAGGCATATAATGACAAATCCATACCACCACCGCCACCACCTGAACTATTGGCTATTTGTTGATTTACCCATTCTTGAGTAGCATACGGAATCAATTTACCTCTCACTTCCTCAGCGGTGTAGTAATTAGATAAATCAATAGAAACGTTAGCAAGCTGTTGATTCACCCACGTTTGGGTTGCCATATCAGATAATGCAGTTGTAAATTGGATTTGAGTAACGTAATTAGTCAAATCCAACAAACCTCCCAACGCATCCCATTCGGTTCCATCCCAAACGTAATTCATACCTGTATCTGAGACATTTCGAACATCTCCGTTAAGATTTCCATCCATTGGTAAATCTGCATAGGTAGCAACTGGAGACATTAATCGATAGATTGACGTAATTTGATTATCAATCATCGACTGAACAATAGCTGGTGTTGTATATTGAACATGAATATGTTCTACATTAGACTTTGAATCTAATGTTTTTCGCAAATTTTGAACGGATGTAATAGGAATTAAATCATTCTTGTGCCAAAAAGAATCTAGCCACGCCCAAAAATGTGCCTCTAATGGTTTTAAACCTCGTTTAAACCATTGCTTCAAACTATTTTTATCAGTAATTCTTAACTGATCTTGTTGTGGTTCTAATGCCATAACTATCCTTTATACATTATTTTTGCTAGCACATAATATGGTGGTCTATTCTCGTGCGCTTCACCGGCGCCCGACTCGCCAACTGATACGGTAAACGTCCCACCACCTGCTGAAGATGTTTGTGCAGACTCGTGGTTTCCAAAAGGATTATCATCGGCCTGAGTACGATAACCGCGAGCCTTAATTGCTTTGAGATACGTGTGTGTATGATCTGGAATTGATACTGAACCACCATGCGTATGCCTTCCGTTCTGATTAGCCGTTAAAGCAACTTCTTTTGCTCCACCAACTTTTCCAAGCTCGTTGTAATCAGCATCATTCCCTTTATATCCAACCACAAAACGGCCTCTTAAATCAGGTGTTCCGTTTGATCCATCGCACAAAAACCAACCTGTTGGAATATTATCCAATGGACCGTAATAATCTTGAATAAAACCTACATGATTTGCACGTTTAGACAACTCTTTATTGGTTATTGAACGATGAAAATCTGCCCAAGGATAATTATTTTCAGGACTAGAAGATTCTCCGAATGTTGCCCATCGTTTGATATAAACTATTTTAGTTTCACCACTTTCAAAATTTCTTGACTCCTCTTCTTGCTGAATAATCACATATTGAGAAGCTTGTCCTCCTCGAAATTCGTATAAAATATTATCAATGTTGACATAGCCATTTGATACTTGATTACCTGTAATTACGCAACCAGAAACAATTGCTAACGATGCAATTGTACCACCAAAAACATTGAAGACTTCATACGATTTTTGCATTGCATCCAACGTATTAGTTTCCATCGGGAAACCTCCTGCCTGTTGTATATCTATATGATTCATAATGTATCTGTTAATGTTAACTTTTGAATTATTCTAAGATTGATAATATTGAAACGTGTGCCTTCTAACTTGTAAAAATTGACCAATGCCACCACATCGTATTGATTTGCCGTTACATTAGCCATATCGACTGTAAAGTCATAACCTGTATCGGAGTAATCCTCAGCTCGTCTAAGAAATAAAGTCCCTAAATACTTAGGCTTTTGTTCTGCGTGCGTATAGATGTAATTACGCTCATATCGATCTCCTTCAATAATTCTGATTTTACGCTCATCCAAATCAAACATATCATTCAAAGCCGCTTCCATGTAGCACTTTTGCCAAGTATGATCTAACTTATAATGATCATCTAATCGGAGTTGATTAAATTCATCATGAATATGTACAACTGGAGCAATTGCTGATTGTAGAAAAGCTATGATTTTTGATTTGCGTAGAAACGTCGGCAAAAGCAACTGAACAAGCTTATTGAAATTAAGATTGTAATACTTCATAAGTAATTCCGTTAAAGTTCTCAATCTTGAAATAGCCACTCTCAGGCACTTTTCTCACATCAACTGAACGCCAATCGCCATAGCCTGAAGTAGCAGGATTTACCCAGCATGATTGAACCAAATCAACCGATACCAACTCAACACCTGTAACACTTTCTAACTTATTAGATAAGTCTTGAATTTGTAGAGCTCCATCAAAAGGCAATTCTTTCATAAATTCTTTCAAAGCATCTTCTACAGGAAAGTTGGCATTTCGTCTATGCCTTCCTTGCTCATCAATCAATAATGGATCTCGGAATACTCGAATTTTTAAACGTAATAAATCAGGCACATAATTGATAATTCGATACGGTACACCAGTACCTTTAATCTCTGAGGTATAACGATCAATTGTTTCCATCACTTCTTGAGGTAATGGAGATAATTCCTCATCAACTTCTGTAGCTATCTTAATGATAACTTCTCGCTGTGTATCGGATTCGTTTACGGCACAATATTTTATTATTTTCGATTCAGAAATTTGATCCTCAGTTGCATCTGAGTTATCGAACTGATCCGTTTCAGGTATCAAATCAAAACCATACTGAAAATTCAAATACATTTGCTGAATCCAAGCCAAACGATGTGTTTTCTGTTTTGCAATTTTCTCATCGATTTCCTTACGATGTTGGGAGAATAATTGCGCCAATTGCTCGATAGCAAATGCCACGCAATAGAACATTAAACGCCAAATAGAAGTTTTAGAAGTAGAAGTTAATCCACTTAATGCAGCATTTCTTTCTTTCGCTGCTATCATTGTATTTTGATATTGTTCTACGCTCATATTACTTTACTTCAAAATCGATTTCAATTCCCCAATATTCAATTCCTCCATTGCTATCTACAAACTCTTCTGTAAGTCGAATTTTATCAATTGCAGTTGCTGGATTGATATTTCTATTTTGGAAATAATCGGCCACCAACTTTTGTCCAAAATCAGAACCTTCAGGAACTTTTAAAACCTTTCCAACCTCCAAATCATCTGTCATTGAAATGTTATTTTCAATAGCCAATGGTAGAACACCAATGGCAGTCCCAAATAGACGAATAGAGATGTCTAAAAGACTTTGATTATGTAGGATTGTTATTGTCATTATGGATGTTTTTCTAATTCAGAAATTCGCTTTTTCAACGTATTATTTTCACGCTGTAAACCATTGTATTTATTTGACCACTTCGATTCTACTTCTTGGATTTTTTTCTCCCAATACAAATCTTTTTCTACTAATTTTAATTTCAATTCAGATATTTCCTTTGTATTCTGGTCAATTAAACGATCAGTATCAGCAATCATATCCTTATAAATCGCCTGAATATGTTTTGTTAACTCAGCGTCCTCAACTTTTCTTGTTACTTTGGATTTAGACACCCAAGCGATAATCGCAGCTACAACACCTGTTAATAATTCTGATATATAAGGCGCAAAAAATTCTTTCATAATTTCTTCATGTTTATTTCTATAAGGCTCTTCATTTCATTATAGTTTTTGTTGTCCTTTGCGAGGTGTATCATTACTCGTTGTGTGACCTCTTCTTGCGATGCATTACTATTGAGTAACTGGAAGAGATTAGGACCTAGCGTTGGAAACTCTTTTAAATTTCCTTGTGTCAATCGTAAGATGATACCTACTTCTTGAAGTGTACTTTCACCCAATTGAAAGTCGCCACTTAAAAAAGTCAAATCATCGTTATTGTCTAATACTATATCTTCCATTATCCTTCAAATGTTGCTGTTCCTGTAATTGGCCCTGCCGACGACGTACCTGTTATCACTAAAGTGCCACTCATCAGAAATTCATAAAATGCAGCAGTTAATCGTGCAGCATAAATTTCTTTTGTTGCCTCGTAATCCTCAGCTTGCACCATTTCGTCTTGAATGGCAATGATTCGTGTAATTAATTGTGCTTGATTTAATGGCATTTAAACACTATTTAAACAGTTTTAAAACTTTGTCTTTTAAGTTGGTAAACTTCAACTTACTTGTCTCAGCAAACTTACCTGGCCCCGAAGGTGTCTTAATAATTGCTCCATTCAATTCCTCCAACAATTCCTTTAAAATTTCTTTTAAAGATTCATTTTCGTGTTGAAGGATTAATCCGTCTTTTGTCACTTTAATTTCGGCATCATCAGCCGTGAAAATGATTTCGTCAACCTCATCGCAATCCATCATAAAAGCATCTACTTCTTGATTACCAATTGCACCAATAATACATTTCGTATTAAGTTTTGGTTTTAAAATTTTATGACCAATTCCCAACGCGACATCGTAGTATTCCAAACCATCTACCACACCGACAACCGTTGCAGTCTTTTCTTCCCAGTTCACTTGCTTCACGATTCCCCAAGCGGTCTGAATGGGAATTTGCTTTTTCGATTGCTCTTTCAGCAAATTATAAAGTCTATCGTGTTGCGTTCTGTCCATAGCGATTGCCTAATTTGATTTGCTGACGATATTCAGCCTTCTTAAATGTTTTGGTCACAGATTCTACGTAATAAATTCCGTCACGATCTGGGTAGATGTATGATTTTAAATTCACCTTCCAACCATGTTGAACTCTCGGAATTCCGAAAGCGGTAAATGATCCATCAAAACCATCACGTTTATTTGCTTCGTAAAATCGTTTTACTTGTATTTCTAATTCAGGTTTAGTACGAACACTAAATTGCCATTCAATATTTTTATCCGCATTGTTATCTCCATAACTGTATTCGATTTTTACACCTTTAGAAATACAACTTCCATTTACTTTAACCGTGATATCCTCACGATTGCGATATTGTAAATCGTTACTAACCGCATTGCGTTCTAAATTGAAATTGACAATATTTTGATCTGAATTATCTGCGTATATTTTGCCTGATACTATAGTTTTGGTATTAGGTTCGATATAGGTATAAATCTTTAATTCTGAATTCAACTTATCTAACACTTCACCAACGGTTGTCTTTGAAAAGCGTACGGTTCCAAGTTCCAAACCTACCATTGCATCGATTTGATATCCTGGTATAATTTGCTTCAACAACTTTCCTAACTGAATTGATTTTGCCGAAAAATTAACAGGGATTTGTTTCACCTTAAACATCTCATCTTGGCATTTGATTTCAATCGGAATTGAAGCTGAAACTTCGGTAATGTAACCAGTAAACTCAGTTGTTAAAACACCATCATAACCTAACTCAATCTTAACTCCGTCACCACGTTTAAACACTTCTCGCACCTTGAACTTATCAAAGTACTTCACGTTACGTGGCAATCGAATAATTGCGGTATCGGTTAAGATTTTCCAACTTGTCTCGATCTCAACTTCCGAAGGTTTCAGAATAACAATATCTTTTCTTCCTTCTCGCGAAAACGTAATTCGCGCACACATTGCCAACGTCATTATTCAAACTCATCTAAGGTTAGTAATAAAGGCTCGTCTGAAATTGCTCGGATTTCGAACGGTATCACATCTGGCTTTCCTTGCACTTGCTGAAAATCGATTGATTCGATTGTTATTGCATGAATATTTTTCTCTGTAAATAAACTTCCCAACACATCCACTGCACCTGCAATTTGTTCAATTCGTAACAAGGCTTGTTTTTGCTCCTCAGCAGTTCGCACTCCTGGTTCGTTTAAACACAGGCCACGAATTCGGATTGACCAATCGTCAAATCCATATATTTCTTTTACGGTTCCATTGTTCCCAAGAACATCAGTACGCGTAATATTTTTTGCTCTCGAAAAATCGACCAACGAAGACGCTGGCATTTGAAAATCTGCTATTGTTTCAGAAATCAATTCACCTTTCGGATTATAAAATTGATAAGAACCTCCGTGAATTTTGATAGGAAACATAATTGGAGTTCCCAACCAACTTAACTCGCGTGATTGCTGATCATCAACAAACTTTACATCTGAATAATTTAATGCAGGCGATTGCTGATTAGAATACACATCTGCCACATAGATTGGTGCGTTGATTCCGAATGCAGTTCTAAATATTGATGGTAACTTGTAACTCATTATCCTATTGATATTACGGCATCTTCTAAACGATCGCCAATTTTTGAAGCAACTGCTTCAGCTAAATATCTTACATCCGTATTTCCTTTCGAATTAAAGTAGTTGTTAATCGTCATCGTGATAGATGTAGAACCTTTACTTCCAGAAATACTCATATTTCCTTCCTTGTCGCCAGCTTTATTACCTTTCTTTTTAGATTTTGGATCTTCACTACCGTCATTGTAGTAAGATAAAGTTGGCGTTTTGCCTGTTGTAAAGTCGTTGATAGATGGTGTCGTACTTGATTCTTTTTTAGAATCTTTCGCTTTCGCTTGCCCTTTCGCATACGCATCACTAGCTTCACCTTTGAAATCATTCCATAACAATTTTACGATTTTAACAGCTCCAGTAATCTTATCCAAGACTACTTTTATTCGGTTGTAAATCGCATCGAAAATCTGTGCAATCCAATTGTAAAGACCTCCGAAAATATTTTTAAAGATGTTTAAAATACTGTTTAAAGCCCCTTTAATAAAGTTATACACCGATGTAATGATAGTTGATATTACATTGTAAACACCAGTAAACACTTGGACCACTTTATCATAGATATAACCGAAAGTCATCGACCAGAAATTCCAAATATTAGAAACTACCGTTTTGATGATTACCCAAATAAATTGAAGGATTGGACGAATGAAGGCAACAATTTTTGTGAAGACTAATTTGATCACTTCCCAAACACCGTAAAAGAATCCACGGAACTCTTCGGAAGTATTCCAGAAGTAAGCAAATAATGCAGTAAGTGCTGCAACTAATGCCAAAATCCAACCGATTACTGGAATACTCATGATTGATACACCAATTGCTCTAATGGCACCTGATAATGAAAAAGCCGAAACGGTTGCCGCGCCTTGTGCTGCTGCAACACCTGTTGTACTTACAGCAGTTAACGCCATTGCCGCACGATTAGCTGCTAAAATTCCGTTTAACGTGTTGTAAACTCCAACTAAACCTAAAGCACCTTGTCCAACTTGACCAATAACTTGCACATATTCGCCAGCACCACCTATCACATTTGCAATAGACATTTGCACATCAGCTATGAAAGATTTTAATCCTTTGTTGGCAGTTTCAACTGATTTAATTTTGTCAAGATCTAAATCAATTGATGCATAACCTTCAACCCATGCACGTGAAGCGTCTTCACCTGCACCTTTGAAAATATCGGCTAAAACTTGTTGCTTCGCTTGCGCCGATGAACCTTTCATTGCATCTGAAACCATACGAATTGCATCAAACGCACTTTTACCTTCGAAATCTGAAACTTTTAAATTAACTGCATTGATTGCGTCAATCTGCGCTTTCGTCATTTCAGTAACCGACATTTGAGCCTCTTTTAAAGAGTCCATTGCTTTGTCAGAAAATATTCCAGACTTTCCAGCTTTTGCCATTACCGCAATAGCTTCAGCATTGGATAAACCTAACTCGTGAAAGAAACTTGGATATTCGCGCAACTGATCCAACATATCCTTATTTGCATCAGCTCCTTTTTCAAATCCTTTTTCAATCAAAGCGAAGTTCTCTTCATAAGAACCTCCATTCGCTTTGGTCATCGCATTAACTGACTGCGCTATCTTGTAAGGTTCTTCTTGGAAAATCTTCCCATATTTATAAGCCTTAGAAGTTAACGCATCAAGTTCTTTTCCCGATGCATCTGTCAATCGTTGAATTTCAGCACGAAGCGAAACGATATCATTTGAAAATTGAAGCGAGTTTGACAAACGATCAATCATATCAATCGTCTGATTAATACCTGTTGAAACAGTTGACCAATTCTCTTGTGATTCTGCAAATTGCTTCGAACGTTCCGTTAAATGTTCAATATCATCTTCGGCACCTTGCAAGGCTTCACGCAAACGCTCTACCTTTTGCTTAGCTTGTTCAAATTCTTGCTTTATTTTTTCGCCTGCTTCACCTGGCGCAGCTTTCTTAGCTTCACGACCTAATTCAGCAACTTCTTTTTCGGCTTCCTTTACTTTATTAGCTAACTCATCGTAATACTTCTTGGAATTAACTAAGGCTTCTTTGGTTTCTTTTTCGTTAAAATGCACCGCCTCTGTTACTTCCTCAACTGCCTGAGTAATTTCATCAACCGATTCCGTCACCTTCTTAGCAGGCGACGTAATTTTGTCAATTAATTCGATTATCCATTTTGTTGATGTATTACTCATTTTTACCGAAGGCTTTTGCTAATGCTTTTAAAACTGCGGTTTCCATCACCTCAGCTTCTAATTTTGATTTGATTTGTTGAGTGTAAACCCACTCATTGAAATATTTTGCCCACTCTTCATCCGATAATGTATCAGGATTAATTCCTAATTCTACACGAATAATTGCGGAGACTTTTTGCATCCATTGCGGATCATCTTCCTCGTCTTTTGGGTTAAGAACCGACGAGGTTAAAGCTTTTTTACTTCGAAAGAAGCTTTGGTAAATAATTTACCTACAACCTCAAGAACTGTTGCATAAACTTCGCCATCTTCCAACTCTTCCATTGGGCCAGCAACAACACAATTTGCCAACATAATTTTAGAAGCTTTGGACGTTTTAGAACTGTCACTTTTAAGTAACGCAATCGCCTCAATAACTGAACGCGTTGGTTTTTTTAAAACAAATGTTAACTCTTGATCTTCTGAAGTTGTAAATTTTAATTCGCTCAACTTATTTCCGTGTTGCGCTTTTAACGCTTGTAAATCGTATGACATTATTTTTAGGTTTTTAAAATTTGTGGAGAATATCGGAGTCGAACCGATGACCTTTTACCAACAAGGCAAACGCTCTAACCACTGAGCTAATTCCCTAATAATTATTTTATAGTGCAGCGTTGAAGCAATGAACAACGGGACACTTATTTAAAGGTTATAAAAAGGGCATTTAAACAGTGTTTAAACACCCTTTCAACTAAACCTAAAAAACACTAAATGACAACATTCCAGTCGATGTGCGAACACACCAACTCTGCTTCGTAAGCCAAAGTTTTATCATTCTGCGAAGCTTCCACTCCACGTCCTGTAAACTCCACATTGCGCACGATATCTTTTTTAATCGCACCACTTTGATCTTCGTACATGACGATTACATCAAAAGGCTCGATATCTTGAATTCTTTTTCCTGTAGGTAACACTGCTTGAATCGCATCGTATTCCTCTTTATAAAATGTTGCCGACACCTCTGCCGTGTAGTTTCCACTACCACGCCCAATTGGATATTTACCAGCACCGTACACGTTTTCTTTTTCTTCGGCATCCGTGTAGCTAAATGATGTGATCCCCTCAACATCACGACCAAGGATATTGAACGTGATTGCGTTCCATCCTTGCATCTTACCGAACTTGTTAATTATAGTATCTGCCATTTTATCCTAATTGATTCGTTAAACCTAAGTCGATGTCAAACTCGTGAACAATTCCGTCCATCACGATTTGTGCTTTAGCCACAATCGGATTTTGATCATCTACATACTGTTTTGGATTGATGTAGAAATCATACCCACTGATTTCGTCAGCTTTCATCATCTGCTCTAAAGCTGCATTTACTAATGATGTCCAATAAGCCACAGTTGATTGCTTTACATAACCAGTTACAGGATCTTTTTTAAATGTAGATTTGATACGAGGAATTAACGTGTTGCGAATAATGCGAGCCGCTTTGTTCCACACACGATTATTTTCGATGAACGCATAATCAGATTGACGCTCGATTGCCGTTGGTGAACTTGAAAAATATACACCGCTATAACCTTCATAAGTCACAGCATAGATGTAACCTTTACTATCTAAGGTATCTAAAGATACTTTTGATAATGTTTCAGTCAATACACCATCAGACATGTAAGACGTTAACCAAAGATTTTTGAAAGCATTTGTTAATGGATAATCCATTTGCCCTTTGGCATAGTTTGGTTTTGAAACCACATCGACAGAACCTAAATTCTCGTTGATTCTACGAACTGAAAGCATCCCTAAAGCTGAACCAATTGCTGCGTAATTTTTATAAGCTACGTCTTGATCTGCAATAAACTTATCCTGTGCAATTACCACAGAACATTGCTTTGCATTTTTAGCACGGAAATCAACTGCTGTTGTTGGATTAATTGCTGTTGGCGATTTACCTTCTAATAAGATAAAATCAACATAGCGAGATTCTGCAAATAATGCATCTGCCAAATTAGCTTGTATCGTTTCGATGTCAGTTCCTAAAGTTGTTACTGTATCATCAAATCCAGCAAATCCAAAACCTTTGATTTCTTTATTTGCTCTAATCGTAGGCAACACTGTTGCAATACAATCTTTGACATAAAACGGAGTTGACTCCTCAGTCACTGGACGCTCCACACCGATTAAAAATAAAGTTGCTGACGGATCTAATCGAAATACTTCCGAGATGTGATGGTAAGCCAACACTTTCTCATTCGCATCGTAAGACGCATCAATACCTAACGCTATTGCATCTTCTACTTGTAGTAATTTAGTTGCAGTATTAGCTGTTAAGTTTAAATCTTCCAATGGCATAGCCATCACAAGAGCAAAGTAGTTGTCTGTAGAATCTGCTCTACGACCTAAACCACCTTCTAAACGATTAATATTTACACCTGTAGTCTGTGCCATTAGATCTATTATTTAGTTTCGTCCTTACCTTCTTCAGCACCTTCGTCTTCTGAACCTTCAACATCTTCTGTTCCTTCTATTCCTTCTGTTGCCAATTCAGCGATTCGAGATTCAAGAACTTCAAGAACTGTTTTACGTTTTTTTCCTTCTTGCTCTTCAGCTAAGAATTTCTTTAACAGCTCCACATCAGTTACTAGTTGAAAAGCTCCAATTAAGTATCCTGCAGATTCTTTTAATGAGATTTCAGTTTCAGCTTCTACAACTTCCTCATTAGCGCGAGGATTCTGAAAAGCAAACACTGCCATTTTCTCCTCTGATTTCGCATGTAAATCAGCACGATTTTCTTCTAAAAAGATTTGACCATCCGTAGTGCAAAACACTTTAGCCACATCTTCATTTTCAGAGAAATAAACATTAGCTTGTTTCTCTAATTCTGATTTTGAATATTTTTTTTGCATGAATTTTCGTTGTTAAAAAAAAGCTCACCGCTCGAAGCTAAATGAGCTTTTTTAAAGAATTAATATTAAAAAAATGAAGATTATCCTGATACTTTTCCAGATATAATTGCAGCCGAACCTTCAACACCGTAAGTCACGATAATATGCCAAACTCGGAAACCAATTGTGTTTTCTCTACGTTCTGGATTTTCAGCAGCCGAACGTGCAAAACGTTCTACTGAACCTACTGCTTTCGCTGTTGTTCCTTTGTGGAAAACGACAGACGATTTGCGTCCTGTCGTTTGCGAACCATAAGCCAACTTCGCTAAAGTTGTATCGTTATACTCAGGAGTTTTAGACTCTTCGTAGATGATGAAGCCGTAATACTTCTTAGAAATCGCACCCTCTGTATGGTTATGGTATTGTGTGTAGAACTTACGATCTTCCTCTAACAAGTCAGATACATGCTCGTCACATAATAATAAGACACGACCATTTTTATTGATACCTTTCTTATTCATTTTCTCCTGAAGCTTACGTAAGTCTTTAGTCGTTAATTTCTTGCGACCAGTACCATCGTTTTCTCCAGTAGTTTCCATTACGAATAAGTTTTTAGACTCGTCATTAGCTTGTGGCGCTAATCCCCATAATCCGTACTCTAACGTAACATCTTCTAAAGTCTCACGATGTTGTTCTTGCACATCAGAAACCTTCTCGTAAGGCAATGCATATAATTCGTCAGCTGTAACTGTAGTATTTTCAGTATCGAATTTGTGTAATGAAATAACAACATGGCTATCTTCACGACGGTTAGATACAATTGGATAATTGGTATTATCAATTAACACAGCTGGTGCAGCACCACGCTTAGGAATTTTGATTGTATCGTTATTTACCCATTGCTGTTTAGATCTAATCTCAGAAACCCACGTATGCTCGTGGCGTAACTGTTTAATCATTTCTTTTTCAGCAAGCTGATTTTTAACAGGCAATGCAACCGTTGCGATTGAACCCATGATAACACCTGTATCTTTTCCAAAAACAAATGATGAGAATGCCGCAATCAACATGATTGCTGACAATAAAATTGATTTATTTAATTTGAATTTCATGTGAAATAATTATGAATTAAAATATTGACGCTCTAACTCTTCTGCTCTTGCAGGATTGTCGATTTTTAACTGCTCGTACGCTTGTGGATCTTTCGATAAATAATCATCCAACGTCCAATCTTTATGCGCGTTAACTTGACCATTCCCAGCATTAGCATCTACACCAGGATTTGGTTTCTCAACCGCTGGCATTGCATCTAACACCGCTTTTGTTCCGTTGTAGTCTGCAACCGCTAAAGCTTTCCAATGCGCTTTGGCATCAGCCGTGAATTTCTTTTTCGCAAAATTTTCATTCACTAATGCTTCGGCAATTGTTTCTTTCGATTGTTGTGCCTCAGCAGCTAAAGTATCTGCTGTTTGGGCTTTTGTTTGTGCAGCATCTAACGCCGCTTCGATTTGCTCATCTGTCGCATCTGCCGACAAGCCTAGCTTAGAAATTAACTTATCTCTGTCCATATAATTTGATTTCGAATTTGATACTTCGGGAATAACAGGTGCGCCACACGCTTCTAACAATGCCACATCTTCTGCTTTAATTTCTTGATCAGTCTGAATCACTTCTGCAATCAGACCTTTCGATTTTGCCTCAGTTGCATTCATCCAATAATCAGATTTCCATAACTCGTCAATCTCATCTTCTGTCATATTAAATGCCTTGGCATACGCTTGACGATAATCAACCGTCGAATTTTTCAACATCTTCAATTCACCTTCAATCTGGTCCTCGTTTCCGTAAGTACCCATCATTGGCTTGTGGATCATGAATTGTGAAGTTGCATAAGCTTTCACTTTGCCAGGATATTCAACTAAAATTCGAGTTGCTGCCGAAGCCGCAATTGCTCCAACCACAATTTCCTGTACTTCAATCTTATTTAACTCGTTGATGATCTCCGATGCTTCGAACACAGAGCCACCACGCGAGTTGATATAAATAGTAGCCTTATTTACCCCTCGAGAAACAAAGCCATCGATTAATGCACGTATGCTGTTTGCTGAATTATCGCTGTATTCTGATATACGATCAATAATGCGAATTGTCGCTAAACCTTCACTTGATGACGCTTCAACAACCAATTTTGATTGTTGAGAAGCAGCGGCTACTATATTTATTTTTTCACGTTTCAATTTTTTCGTTTTGACTGATTTCGAAAACAAAGTTGGGGCAGAATCAAGCGGATTAAAAAAAGCAGTTACAAATCAGGTAGTTACAACGGATAATTCATCCGTAATTCACAGACAATTTGTAACGGCTATTCACGGAAAGCCTCTATTAGATAGCACCTTTGTACTATGGCAAAGGATAAAGAGAGACAAATAGCACAGGACTATTTCGTGAATCAAGGCTTGTCGGCGAAGCAAATTGCCGAAAAAGGATTGGCAACGGAAAAGACCATTGGGAATTGGATAAAAAAAGGCAACTGGAAAAAGTTACGCGATGCGAAAATGAATTCTACGTCAAATAGATTAGATCGTATCAACGAAGTAACAGATCAGTTAGCAGAACAACGCCTACAACTTTTTAAAGAGATTGAAGAAGCGAAAGAAAAAGGTGATCAAAAGTTAGCAATGGACTTGCAACGTCAAGCTGTTCAAATTGATGACTCAATTTCTAAATGGAACAAACGCGCCGAAAATGTAGACAAAGAAAATCGCATTTCATTATCTGTGTACTTGGAAGTGATGGAAGATATTTTCAATCATTTGCAAATGCACAACTCTGAATTATTCCTTAAAACCATCGATTTTCAAGAAGAACACATCAACACTATTTCCAACAGATTATGATCAAAGAACTTTACATCATCGTAAGAAGCCTTTACAAAGGGAAAGCTTCTAAAGAACAATACTATTTAGAAATCGGTACAATGCTTCTGCGCAAAGGTACAGGTTATCAAGTTGGCGACGCTTTCGATTTGCCAATAACAAAGAAAGGAAAGCCAGCAACTAAGAAAGTATGGATTGCCAACTTATTTTTTGATTTCGCAAAGAATAAAATCACGCACCAATTCACAACTAAAAATCCTCTAAATGAGAATAAAGGATAAAAAGGCGCTTGAACGCTATCAAAAGAAATTAGACCTCGCACGCTCGGCTGGCGTTCGTAACCCTTTTGAAACGAAAGAGGAAACGAAAGCAGCAATTGAACGTGCCAAGAAAGATTTTGCTTTTTGCGTACAACGTTATTTTCCACATTTTGCCGATGCTGCAACACCTTATTTTCATATTGATTTTGCGAACATGGTCGCTAAAAATCCAACCTTCAAAGGGATGTGTGTATTTGGTCGCGCCATGGCGAAGTCTGTTTTAAATGATATTTTATTACCGTTTTGGTTTTGGATCAGAGAAGAGCCAGTTTACTTAGTAATTATTGGTAATAATTCGGATAGAGCTTCGCAATTATTGGAAGATTTACGTGCTGAATTCGAAGCCAATCCACAGATTATTCACGACTTTGGAATACAACATAATCCAGGAAACTGGGAAGAAGGTTTCTTTGTAACAAAAGGCGGTTTTATTGGTCAAGCATTAGGTATGGGGCAATCTGTGAGAGGTTTGCGTGTAAAGAATCAACGTCCTACGCATTTGGTTGCCGATGATTGTGAAACGAAGGATTTACTTAAGAATCCGAAGCGGATGAATGAGATGGTCCGTTGGATTGAAAGAGATCTAATCCCAACTATGGACGGTGTAATTCGTCGTTATGTGCATGTTAATAACCGTTCGGCTGCTGTGATGATGATGACGATTCTACGTGATAAACATCCCAACTGGAAATGGTATCAGGTCGATGCTTACGATCCCGTGACTTACGAACCTGCATGGCCAGAAAAATACAGTAATACGTATTACAAAGAAGTTGAGGAAGATATCGGTCAATTAGCTGCTTATTCCGAATACAACAACAAACCACATATTGAAGGTGAAATCTTCAAGGAAGAGCAAATTCAATACGCACCAATGCCGAAATTGAATCAATTTAAAATCATTATTGGTCGTTGGGATGTTGCGTACGCAGGTACAGCAACTGCCGATTATAATGCAGTTGTGGTGCAAGGTGTAAAGGATAAAGATTTCTGGGTAATCGACACCTACTGCAAGCAAAGTAAAATGCGCCAAGCGGTAGAATGGATGGCGAATTATCAACTGAATTTACCTAAGACTGTTGTCGTGCATTGGAAATTTGAAGCGCAATTTTGGAATGATGAAGTTGAACGTACTATTTCGGAAGTTGAACAAGCTTTTAAAATAACTTTAAATATTATTAAAGTAAATAATCCGAAGCAAAATAAATACGACCGAATCTTAAAACTTCAACCTTATTACCAAAATGGGCGAATTTTTTACAACGAAAAATTAAAACCTCATCAAGACGCACAGGTCGGAATTGCACAGTTGTTAGGAATTGAACCTGGTTACAAAACCCACGACGATTGGCCTGATGCACATCAAGGTGGAATCGAAGATTTAGAACCGTATGTAACTTACGACTATGGTCGAAGCACAGATATTTTACAAGGTCGCATGAATCCAAATCACGAACGAATATGATTTACTTATCACAAGAATATTTACAGACACACATTTACGATAAGCTGTTAACTGAAATCACAACTGATTTTGAACAAATGCTTGACAACTTAGAAGTTGAATGGATTGATGTTTTTAAATCCATGCTTTCCAGTCGTTATGATGTGGAAGCTATTTTCAACACTGAAACTCCTATCCAAAATGAATTGATTAAGCGTATTCTTAGCAAATTGATTATTTACGATGCAGTACGCAGAAATGCCGCACGTAAAGTACCAACAGACTACGAGAACGAAAAGAAATGGGCAGAGGAAATGCTGGAGAAAATAGCGATTGGAAAATTGACCTTGGACGATTTGCCAAAACCACAAGACAACACAGATCCTGGGCAGTTTATGAGTGGAAATTTAAGTAACGAAAACTTTTACATCTAATGGAATTCTTTAAAAATATTTATCAAAAAGCCGAAAGTTATTTTCTTGGTCGTGCTGATGAAAGCGCACTTCGTGTGGCAGCCGTAAGTAAAGGTGGAGGAATTTCGACAAGTTCTCAAATCAATTACGAGGCTGAAAATATGATGTCAAAATCATTGAAAGATTGGCAAACTGCAATTATGTTAGCGACTGATCGTGAAGAGCCAAACTTCGCTGATTTAAGTTCATTGTACAATAATCTTTTATTAGACAATCACCTTAGCTCTGTGATAGACACTCGTATTTTATTCTGTCAACGTTCGCCTTTTAAAATCGTGGACGAAAAAGGAAATGAGAATGAGGAATTGTCTTATCTATTCGAGCGTACGTGGTTTGATGATTTCGTTCGATTGGTATTAATGAGCCGCTTTCAAGGTCGTACTTTGATTGAAGCATTTGACCTGAATGAGGAAGGCGAACTGAAAGAAGTCAACGAAATTAAACAAGGTTATTTCAACGTTAAAAAAGGAATCATTACCAAAGAAATTGGCGATACCAAAGGTTGGCCCTATCGTGAAGGAAATCTGCAACCATATTATTTACAAGTTGGGAAAGATTACGACTTGGGAATGTTAGCACAAATGGCTCCAGCTATTTTAGCTAAAAAGTTAGGCATGGGCGCGTGGCAAGATTACGTGGATAAATTTGGCGTTCCACCTTTATTCATCACAACTGACCGTATTGATAATAATCGATTAAAAGAACTTTACAACGCTGCAATCAATTACAAGCGAAACAACTTTATGATTGGGCAAGGTAACGAGAAATTTGAAGTTGGAAACACAGGCGGTGTAAGTAGTTCCGATACGTTTGACTTGTTGGTTGAACGTGTGAATTCGGAAGTATCTAAACGTGTTTTAGGTGGTGCAGGATTAACGGATGAGAAAAGTTTTGTCGGTTCTACAGAAGCGCAAATGAAGTTGGCAAATGACCGATTCGAATCTGACAAATTATTGGTAAAAAATATCATCAATGGCGAGTTCCGTCAGAAGCTAATTAAACTTTCGCCTATTTATGCACCAATGCAAAATCATTATTTCGAATGGGATAATCAGGAAGCAATGAGCAAAGCAGACATGGCGGATTTAATTAATAAAATGAGTCAGAATTACATCATTGATCCTGAATGGGCGGAGCAACAAACAGGTGTGCCAATTATTGGTGTGCGTGAACAAATGATGACCTCAACTAATCAAGAACAATCAAACCAAAATCCTGCTGACGTAAAAAAAAAGTAATATCGGCTAAGTTGTTAAAAGAAGTTGAAGCCTTCTATAGCAACGAGGCCGAGCATAACATAGGTTGTAGTTGTGGCGAATGTGAGCCACACGCTATTGATATTTCGGATTGGGAAAAAGTTATGGAGCAAATTATGCGCGATACGTACGAAGGTAAATTAAAACCTGGTAAGTTATCAGCAACGCATATCCGTGAAACCTACAACGAATTAAACAAAGGTACAGGCGAAGGTTATGGTAAAGATTGGAATAAAATGAATCCTGATACCATTGAACCTACAACTTTGCATTTACAACAAAACATCTTTAAGTTTTCGATGGCGAAAGACCATGCGATGCTTTTAGAGATTAATAATTTGTTGACTAAAAATGGGAAGAAAACGGGTTGGGAAGAATTTAAAACTGAAGTTTTAAAACTGAATAAAATCTACAACATTAACTATTTACAAGCTGAATGGCAAACTGCACGACAAGCAGGTAATCATGCAGCCAATTGGGAACAATATCAAAAACGAAAACATCTTTATCCAAATCTTAAATACAAGACTCAGGAAGATGATCGTGTACGTGATGAGCATGATAAATTAAAGAA
This sequence comes from Faecalibacter macacae, assembly GCF_003687725.1. Lineage (GTDB taxonomy): Bacteria > Bacteroidota > Bacteroidia > Flavobacteriales > Weeksellaceae > Empedobacter > Empedobacter macacae. The sequence goes on along the minus strand of NZ_RDOJ01000013.1, from coordinate 14,746 downwards.
TGTTGTCGCTCCAATCGATTCTAAGTTTTGGAAGATTTATTATCCACCTAATGGATGGCGATGCAGATGTTACGTTGTACAAACTGCCGAAGACACAACCAAAGAGGAAGATTTACCAGAGGTAGATCCACGAGATGTAAAACCTGAATTCAGAAACAACATTGCGATTTCAGGCGAGATTTACAAAGAAACTGATTCTAACAGAGGTAAACCCCATACTTTCTTTTCTTTAGCAAATCAAGCCGATAACGAGACAAAAAAAGCCTTTGAATTAATGAAGTTAAAAACTCCATCACAACTAAGATTTAAGGCAGATAATTATGCTACTGTTAAAGTTAATCCATTTACTGACACTCGACCTGATGAATTACTAGGAAATTATAGAACAGCCGTTTTACTAGCAAATAAACAAGGAGTTAACATTGAACTTAGACCACAAATTAATGGAAAAATTATTACTGGAATTTCTAACCCAGAATATTTAATTGAAGGTAAATTGGCAGATAGAAAAAGTCCAGAAAGCAAAAATTATAAGAAAACATTAAAAAAGGCGAATGACCAAGGATGTGAAGTAGTTGTTTTTGACTTATCAAAAAATAATGATTCCGTTGAAAATGCATTAAATTCTATTGAGAATATATTATCAATGATACAAAATAATAAACCTGTACATCCAAATATTAAAGAGGTTTATATTATTTCATCTGATAGAAAAATTATAAAACATTACTTAAGAAAAAAAGCAGACTAAGAGCCTGCTTCTTATAATAGCCACTCCAAGGAAAGCCGAGAAGTTTCATTACAAGACAAATATACAAATTATTTAAACACAATTTAAAAACCTTTTAAATGGCAGTTAATCAAACACCTGATTTTGCGAAAATGGCCGCAATGGTAATGGATGAATTAGCCGTGGAAGTAGCAGACTATGCACAACGTTTTTTTAAGAATTCGTTCAAGGACCAAGGATTTACGGATTTATCATTTATCCCTTGGGTGAAGCGTATGGATAGCGAACCGCATTTAATTCTGATGAAGTCTGGCGCGTTGGAAGATTCGATAAAAATAACGGAAGCAACCAAAACAAAAATTGAGATAACCGCTGGCGAAGGTTTGCCCTACGCCAGCATTCATAATACAGGCGGAACGATACAGGTTAAAGTGACAGCCAAGATGCGCAAATTCTTTTGGTATATGTATTCGAGTACAGGACAAGGGAAGTGGAAAGCAATGGCTTTGACTAAAAAAGAATCATTTCTCATAAATATACCACAGCGCCAATACATAGGCGAATCAGCAACTTTGTCGCAAGACATTGACGAGATGATTATTTGGAAAATTCAAAATGTACAACAACAAATATTACCGAAGTAATGCAAAATTGGAAAGATTTATACCTCGAATTAAGTGACAAAATCAACGAGAATTTAAGCGATATCCGTTGGATTGATTTATGGCACAACCAAGTAAACTTTTTGGAAACCGAACATCCATTTCCTACTCCTGCAGTATTCTTAGCCTTTCGTTCAAAAGCAATTGATGATGTAGGAAATAATGTGCAAAATCTAACCTTGCAAGTAGATGTGTATTTGTATTTTGAAACATTTTCTGATACTTTTCGTGGAAGTCACAACCAAGAAAGCGCCTTGGATTTCTTAACGAATTTAAACGACATCTATGCGTTGTTACAAGGATCAAGCGGAGAAAATTACAGCAACATGAGACGAACAGACATACATCCAGTTGATACAGGAAATGCTGGTAATCTTTACCGACAAGTTTTCGAATGTGTGTTGATGGATTATGCGGCTTGTAAAATTTATGATGACACTACAGCAACAGAACTTATAATAGATAAACAAAACAACCGCTACATTATTTAATAGCGGTTGTATATTATTTTCTCTATAGTTGTTGGTGCTTTATAATATCGAGCAGCCAACTCACAAAAGATAAATTTATCTGTTAATTTTTGCACTCCATATTTAGAACAAGGCATACTCATACGCTCGTAATCCTTACGGATATCGCTATGTAATTCTATAGTAACTTGTTTAATTGGCTTTGACATATCACAAAAATAATAAGACTTTCTTTAATTTACAAAAGTTGTTTTTGTACATTTATCTAAATATAAAAGTTATGGATATAAGTTACGCTGAAAAAGCTATGGAATTTGTTTTTGAACAAAAATTCAAAGGAATAACATTAACTGAAGAACAAATACGAGAGGTTATGGAACAAGCTAAAAATGGTGTAAGTAAAGAAAATTTCACATTTACTAAAACTAAAAAAGCTTCATGGTTAAAACGTTTATTCAAAAAATAAACCACTCAAATTTGAGTGGTTTTATATTTTACATTTTTAAATTTTCTATTTGCCAACCATCTAAACGGTCATATAACACAAACTTAGTGTTTGGTGTTGTCGATTTTCGATTTTCAGAAGATTGTTCAATTTTTGTTACTTCAGCTGAAGGATCAAAATATTTTTTCCAAATAGGATAAATTTGTTCTAAAGATAAAAGTGTTGTACTCTGATATCGGTAAATATTATCTTTAAACCAAAACTCTACAAAAAAACATTTATCACAATTTCTAATATCACGTAAATCATCTTTCACATCTGCTTCAGATAGCGTTGGATCAACAAAAATAAATCCTAAAATCGGACGTTGTTTTGATTTTATTGCTTTATAAAATTTATAGTCTTTTTGATTCAAATTATTAAAATCATTTGCAATCTGTGAGGCTTGAACCGAATCTAATTGATTTAAATCTTGCCCAAAACTAAAAACGGATAAACAGATAAATAATAAAAGTGATTTCATTTGTTTGATTTTTACAAATTTACATTATTCTAATTAATAACAATACGGTTTTCCGTAAAACAACAAAAAGCCACAAAGCATCAACTATGATACTCTGTAGCTTTTTCTATTAATCAAACTTCAATTTCTTATAAATCTTACAACAATACTTTATTTGGTGCATACAGTCCGAAATAGGATGATGTTTTGTACCAACAAAAGGCTCAGCCTTTTTGATTTCAGGCGCAAAATGAACTAAGGTACGAACATCTCTCTCATTAAAATGATTCCAAGGCAATGGAAAATCTATGGCTTTGTAGGCGTTTCGAAGTATTTCACAATCAAAGTTGATTCCATTTGCCCAAACATAATCGGTCTCAAACTCAAAGAAAAGATAAAAATCTTGCAAAGCTTGTAATAGTTCCACACGATCTTCTGTTGTTAGGAATTGTTCCTGTGCTTCTTTGCCTTGTTTCATCCACCAATCTACAGTATCTGCATCTACTCGCAAACCGTAATCTATACAGCTTTGTTTGTCTATCTTGAAATAAACCGAATCGCCAACAATTCCTGTTTCTAAATCAAATCTTACAGCGGCAATCGAAACTAAGGCAGCATCATTTGATGTTGCCAATGTTTCTATATCTATCATCACGTGGTTCATATTAATCAATTAAAAATTTAAATTTATCATCATCCAAATCAATAGTTCTATATACTTTCATCCCAAATAAAGTAAAGTTAATAAAGTCAAAAGCATTAAATCGATCAGGAAACCTATTTCTTGAAATTCTTTCAAATTGACGAACTGTATCAATATTCATCATTATTCCTTTTGGTTTTATATGATAATTCACAATGAAATTTCTAACCTCTATTTGAACATTATCACAATATAAATCATAATCTACTCCCATCTCTTTTGATTTAAATAAGTTTCGGCATACGGCATTGCTGTACCATCTTTTTTCTTTTTATCACGTTCCACTGGTAGATGAAGTAAAGCGGCTAACTGTTCTAATGGCTTTAACTTTTCGTATTTTTTCTTCGCCATAGATTTGGTTCCGTGTTTGCCGTATTCTTCCCAAAAGCGGTCAAAACTTAAATCAGCTGGAACTTCTTCTACTTTAAAATTACCTGCCTTATCTATCCATGTTTGCATCATATCTAAGGTTGAAGGTAAATTCGTATAAAAGAAATTAGCTACAGCACGGCTTGTATTAGAAATGTTAAGCGAGAAATTAATTAGAAAACCGTTTAAATTATATTCATAAACCACTTCACCTGTAAATTGCTCACTCGTCACGATGTACTTCTTTCCTTTCATTTTTATTAATTAGTCTAATGGTGATTATTAAATCTTTTATCTTTTCTGTAAAATAGGCTATTGAAATCCCTAATAATACTCCTTCTAATATTGGTCCCGGTATCATAACTGAATGTGTATTTGATCTGCAATTTTTAAAACAACCATATTTATATATCCGTCGTCACTCCCAATTGTCTGAAAATCTCTAAGGATAAAATGTAAGGCATACGCTTGATGATATTTTAATCCAATTTTAAAGACTTTGGAATTCATTCTTTCAGTAATAAACTTTTTGAGCATCTTATCAGCCAATTCGATAATGATAGATTCCACCAATTTAGTTTCTGGAGTTGGTAAATGCTGTTGATTGATACGGCTTTCTATGATTTGATTAACCACATTCAACTCCTCGTTTTTTAGGTTTAATTTTACTTTTTGCATATTAAAATACTTTTAGTTGCGATGTATGATTACTGATTCGTTCTATTGCTTTATTGAAATATTCTTTATCTAACTCACAAGCTGTTAACTCGAAGCCATAATCGTGACACGCTATTGCAATACTTCCTGAACCTAAATGCGTATCAAGTATTTTATCACCTTCATTAGCGAATTTATCTGATAGCCATTTATAGAGATCTACTGGCTTTTGAGCAGGATGAATCTTAGCGTTAACTTTAGCTAGTTGAATATTATTAGCCACTTTATTACAAGAACTTGCAAATGTTTTACGAAAAATCATAGCTTGTTTATTAGTAAATGAAGTATAAGCTAATTCATACATCGAGAAAGTTACGCCTTCGGGCTGTCCTTTATCCCAAACAACCCAATTTTTAGATGGAGGAATATGCTCAGTAAAATAGTTAGCTCCCCAAATGATTTGATTTTTTGATACTCTGAATAATTCTTCAAAATATTCTTTGCCTGCAGGTTTTAAATCCCAATTCTTTTTTGAATAATTTGTTATTTTTCCTTGACCCTTTTTTTGACCAATTGAACCGTTTCTATTAGCTATGTTAATTCCATATTCAGGATCAACAATAGCTAATTCAAAATAATTATCAGGATAACGTTTCATTAATTCCATATTATCCTCATTAGTTATTTTCATCCTATTTCCATTTAGATTTCACCATATTTTCTAATGCTTTAATGACTTTCGAGATATCCTCGTAATTCATATCCTTTAATTTCTTATCCTGTACAGGACATCTTGCAGAACGAAACCAACCGCCTAAGCGTTCTAAACTTGCAAATCCTGTCTTTTCATCTATCCAATCTAATTCTTTGGCTAAGGATAATATTTTCATGTGTCGAGGATTGTTTTTATCAAAGAGCGCATAAGAAGTGTAATCTGCAACTCTACCAGTCGTTAAGTAAGTTATTACGTCGTCAGCTTCATTTCTTGAAAGGTCTTTTGTAGATTTTACCTCTCTAAAAAGAAACTCGGAAAAGAACTCCAACCGCTCGTCACGGTTAGAGAATTTTCCACTACAAATCGTTTGAATGATTTGGATTTGTTTTGGGTTAATTGTTGTCATAGTATAGTCAAATAGGTTCGAATGAAACAATTTTGGAAGCATATTCAATAGCTTCTACAGGATCAGTAATATTTAACCATACAAAACAAAAACCTGTATAAACACAAAATCCTTGATTAATTCCTGTACTGCCGATTAGTAAAGCTGGTAAATCTTCCTCAGCTAAACCGTTTTCATTCATCACCTCTTGTTTAATATCATCTTTAATTAAACATTTTGAATAATAAAACATTTGATCTATACCTTCTTTTTCAAAACCAAGCGGTAAAAATGTTGCATCATTTTTTTTATAAAAATCTTCTTTTCTCATTCTTGTATATTTTTAAATTTAACTTTAACTCCGTTTTGAATAGCCTTTAAATGCTTTTTAAACAGTTCAATTTCGAAGTATTCAAATTGTACTTCAGGAATCCATTTTCCTGATTCGGATTGATAAACAGCCTTGCCGTTTACTAAATATCCTTGCTCGGAAAGTTGTGTGATTTGGTTTGGCATTATAAATTTTCATTTTCTTCGCTTTTCTTCATGTACTGAAAACAAAGCTGGTTAGCTATATAATTAAATTCTAAAAGGTTTTTATCTTGACCTGTAAGTTTTTTAAAAACCATTGTTGGAACATGATTTGCCACAACATGGATAAATGAAGTCAAGTCTTCATTTATCATCTTATTGATACTATCATCTTCATTAATCAACTCATTTAAAGCTTCTAAAATCTTATAAGATGCTTGTAATCTTTTTTCTTCTATATCCATAATTAATCGTGATTTTGGTTATTTCTTTTACTAATCGTTATCGCAACAAGAACTGCAATAAATAGCCACCATGTTCCTATGATGATGGCTATTGGTTTTAAGATTTCTATCATTAGTCAATTGAAAAATTAAAGTTGACACGTCTGATATTACCTTCTCCAAAATCAACCATTTTGTAACCTCGTGCAAAACGTGAAGTTCTAATATCAATCAAAGCCTTGTCGATGATGTCCATTCCTTCAGAGAACAATTCGCTGTTAGCACGATCACGCATTTTGTTTAATTCTCTAACCTTACGAGGATCATAGTTTCCATTCGCATCTGTTTTAAGAGCGATTTCTAAGAACTCCATCAAAATCTTTTCGTTTTCTGTTTCACCTGCAAGGCTCGACATATACTCTCGTATTTTTACGATTCCTTCGCCCTCGGTTCCGTTGAATGTTGGTTTTACATTCCAACCAACTTTTATCGACGCAGAACCATCATCAAGTGTAAAAGTGTGCGAATCTTGCTCACGCTTTTTATTTCCGTACACTTCAGCTCGTAGTTCAATTGCTGGTTCTATGTGTTTGAAAAGATTCAGTAAACGTTCCTCCACATCATCACGTTTATCGATGAAAAAAGGCACTTCAGATAGAACCACATCATTCTCTAATTTTTTAAGCAAATCTTTGTCTTGTTGTTTTTTTGCTTTTTCCGCTTTATCCTTTTCTTTGATTTGTTTGTTTAAATCCGCTAACTGTTCTGGAGATAACTTCTCGATGTCTATTGCTGTCATATTATATTGAGTTTTTGTTTGATTTTAATTGATCTATCGCAGCTTCTACTGCTGACATGCGTGAGTGTGCTTCCGCACTTGCATTTAAATACCTTCTATTAAGTGATGGTAAATCTTTATTAGAATTATGCTTGATTCTTTTCAGAATAATTCCTCTTATTTTGTTTGATTTTCGACAAACTCTAAAAGTTCGTTTGATGAACCTGCGATTACTTAGTTCGATTGAATTTTTCATTTATACTATTTTAAATAATTCCACGATTCTTTGATTTTGGTTTCTAAAAGAACAAACCCACCTTTGTCTATATTCTCAACCCAAGTGAAATACTTTGGTTTATAATTCTGAATTTTAATCTTCAGTAGAAGATCTTTTATCTTCGTAAACAAATCAGTTGGTAATACTTGGTCTCGATGAATTACTTTATGAATTAAGCATCGTTCATACAAGCTAAACACTTGTCTTACATTGGTATCGTAATTGAGCGTTAGTAATAGTTGCTCATTTGTAAATTTTATTTTCATTAGATCAGTACGCCTATTTGTTGATATATTTGAGTTGGTACTTTATTATCGATGGTTTTTAAACCTAAATCTTTCATTTCCTTTAGCTGAAAGGCATATAATGCAGCTTCTTTAATTGCTGTTCCTTTCATAGGATCGTTTGGATTTTTCTCTATCCACGCATTCAGTCTTTCAATGCGTTTTTCGTGTTGCTTTTTACTTAGATACTGTTTGTCCATTGTTTAGCTTGTTAATTAAGGTTGCTGGATAGTAATCTTCTATTTCTTTGGTCATCCATCTAAAAACCTGAAAGACTTCCATTGGATTAAAACCACCTGTCAAAAAATCTCTATTTTCTTTGTAGAAGCGTTGTTCTATTTTTCGGTATTGGTTCTGATACCAGTTCCAAATTGCTTCGCTTCTTGTTATTTCTTCAAGTAATGCATTTTGTATTTGTGCTGTTCTAAAAGCCCATACTTCAAATGCTACTCGTGTTTCATTGCGGTACTGTATAGTTGATAATTGCAATGCCGCTTGTATTGTTATTTTAATCTCCTCGTAATTCATAGTGTTGTTTTGTTTTAGATAATTTCTTTCCAGTATTTTGCAGCCTTTTCAGGCCAAATCGTAAAAGGTTGACCGCCTCCATTTAGTCGGCCCGACGGAAACATTTTATAACCTTCAATCCAAAGCTTCAAATCCACGTCGTAACGGATATCATCAGCTAATGCTCCTTTTGGTTCTTTTCCTTTCGCTTGAGAAACCCAAATAATTCCTTTGCCTTTGTCCTGCATCAACTCTTTTAATTGGTAGTATTGATTTTTAGTAATGCGTGTATATTGGACAGAATCTATAATCAGGAATTGTGGCGATTTTGGTTTATTCATTCGTTCAATCATATCTTCGAATGGTTCTCTATCTAACAGAATAAATGAGTTTTCGCATTCATCCATAAAAGTTCGGTTAATGGTCATCTGCATCGTATGGCTTAATCCTTCTTCTAGTGAATTGTAAGCTACTTTACCGAACTTGGTAAGATACTTTGCCAGTTGCATTGCAAAAGATGTTTTACCGTTGCTAGAATTACCCCAAATGATTGCAGAGAATGCTTTATCTGGTTTACCGAGCGAATCAAAGAACTCGTTTTCAAATGCTAATGGCGAAAACTTTTTTGTGGTAATATTTGAAATTGAAAACGCTCTGTTACTTTTCTTTTTTGCCATATAATCGCTTGTATATACAATAGGTTGCGTTGGTAAATGGAAAATCTTTTATAATATCTTTCATCTTCTCTCCGCTCGCTAACCTTTCTTGAATTTCTTTATGATTTTCTTCTGTTACTTTTCTGTGCCTAATGGGATTAATTTTCATTCCTCTCTTCGCCCAATAGATATTAGTGTAATGATCTCCTTTAGTGGGATCTATTAAAGTAGCGGATAAACCCTTATTCTCTGCTAAGCCATGAAAACATTCACACACTAATCTAGTTATTGTAATATTTCTGGATAAAAAGTTTACATTCCGTCTTACTCTCTTTGTTTCAGCGACATAAAACTCTTTTATCGTCAGTTTATTTCCGTTTAACAAAACTTCAGTGCCGTCCTCATTAACTTTCAAGCCATCTATAACTGGATGATATCGAAACTCCTTATTCATTATTCGCTCGTTTATTTGCTATTACTAATCTTTTTACTCTTCGGATATCACCATCACAATCCTTTGCAATGGCTTTAATTGACTTGTCGTCTGAGACTCCGTTCATTTCACAAACTACTTTTACATCTGCAAAACTTGTTTGTTCTAATTCGATAAATCGAAGTCCAATTCTCGAATAAATTTCACGATAACCTTTCTTTTGTGCCGCAACACCTCTTACAATACGACGCTCTAGGAAGTGAGTGGCCATCAACATGATACCTGCGTGATCTTCCAACTCGTTAAAAAGTGTAATAAAGAATAGTAATACATTATCCTGAAGTTTATCAGCTTCGTCTAAAATAACTAACGGTCTGTCTATTGCTTTTAAAGTAAGCACTACCTTTTGCATCATTTCTGGCATTGTTATACCATCAGTTTCTTTCCCCATCTTTGAAAGCAATTCTTTCAAAAACCATTTCTTATCCCAATAGTCGCTACAGCTTAATCGAAAAACATTCATATTATCTGCTTCGTATTGTTTTGCAGTTGATGTTTTACCACTTCCTGCATTAGCTGTTACCGCCATTACTAAACTTAACGCCTGTGCATCGCCAAATAATCGCAATAATGTTTTTGCATTTGTAGTTTCAGCAAATTTCCATTCGTTAGTGCCTATTCCTAAGAATGCAGAAACTTTACGCCACATTTCGTCGGCAATATTTTCCCAGTTATGATTTCTCATTTGGCTTAATGTTGCCGCAGAAACACCTACCATTTCGTTAGCCACTTTGTTTTGTGAACCCTTCTGTGCTATATATCTTTCTAGCTCTTCTACTACTACAAACTTGTCTTGTTGTGTCATTTTATTATCTTTTAATTATTCTTTAAATAGTGTTTAAACATTGATTAAATAAGGCTTTACCACTTTCCATGATACTCATCTATATCAGCTTGCATTTGTTCTTCTTTCGGAAGTTGCCCTTTGAATTTCATGTTCAATTCTTGGTCTGCAATCAATCCTTCTACAGTTACACCTGCACGCTTCATGATTTCTTCTGCTTCTGCTAAATCTCTTTTGAATTCGTCCTCACGAACTGCAATATCCTTTAACATCTGATCGCGCGAATGTTCTTTCATCAGCACTGGTATCTGTTGGTAGGCTCGTTTTTTCTCGGCATAAGCCACAAATCTTTTTTCACCTGTAGAAGTTGTTTCGTATAAGGCAATGAACTGATCTAATTGTTCAGGATCATAGCGTACGATTAACTTCTCACCAACATACTTGCGACGGAATTCTGTATCAATCTGTCCTTCCTCGTCGTACACTTCGTATAAATAATCTTTACCTTCAACTGTCATTGGCATTCCATGACCGTAATACTTCTTAGGCTTCGATTCATCTACCCAGAATAAGCTTAATTGATCTGACCAATCAATCTCACTTCTAAATGGAGCATCTTGCGCATACAAATCATTTCTACAAATCGTCATATCACGTCTACATTTTGAATTCCATTGCATCACAGCCAATTCAAACCATTGCCACAACTCTTCTTTTGTTGGTAATGCACCTTTAAACTCGATTAAGAAATCAGTATTTGGTTTATTATCCTCTTTACGAACCTTTATTGATTGTTTGTCAGAGAACCACATCTTACCAATTACTTGTTGTTGTAGGCGGTTAAAAATCTGCTCAGCAGGCGATCCTGTTTTACGACCAACCATGTGTGGATAATGCGTTCCTTTTTCAGGCATCAAACGATCATATAAATCTTGCATTTTAGCCGATTTGTGACCCGATTGATTATCGTATGTAAATAAATAAGGCCTTGCACCTGCTTCGTTTACTGCCATCTTAATCGCTCTAAAGTGGGCCGCATGATTTTCGGTGAAAGCGATATCCCACCCGATAATCTTTTCTGAATAAACATCAAACACAATATCAATTTTCATTGAGGCTGCCATTTTCTGTTTGTTATCTTCATAATGCACCCAATCCAGTTTAGTACCATCAATCGACCACCAAGAGTTTGGAAAAAACTCCGCACGATCTCTGGAAAGTGAATGCCCATATTTTTTCATATACGCATCTTTACCGTGACGTGCCGCATACCATTTGCGCATTTGATCAGGTTTATTTAGCCATGTTAACACTGTTTTTTCAGCAATCGACTTCCAACCATTTTTCTCACGAACTTCATTGTACACATCCATCACCTCAGGAACCGAGTATTTAATCGGCAAACAATATTGCGCTAACAGAAAGTCTGCAATATCTCCTGTTATCTTAACCGTATTCGTGTTTAGGAACTTCCCTGAGACATTCGCCTCATAACCATCGTTTAAATACTTTCTAAAGGCTCTTTTAAACGATAATTCATTCTTGTATCTCGTGTGCAACCAGGTTGTTGGTAAATTTTGAATAGCTTCTAACATTTTAGACCACATTTTGGTTTTACCTCCAAACTTGCGTTGCACAACCACATTAGTGGCAACATGATTAACTGCATTAAAGATTGTTGCTTGGTGCGTGTATTCCTTTTGCTTTTCCTCTGGAAGATTAGAACCATCTTCCAACAAATAAGATTTGTAGAACTTTTCAGCTTCCATATCATACTCGATATAATCCGCCAATACTACATATCGCACTTGTTCGTATGGATCACCAGCCAAAGCCTTAATCTTCGTTTTAAAACGATCAGGAATACTTTCATAAGCAACCAATGCACGACGTCCGTTACCACCAGTCGTCAGCTTTTTTAATTGCCCTCTATTTATCATAGCATCATAATTTGACTTAGTTATGATCTTTGCATCATCATAAAGCCAAACAGCAGCTACACATAATGTATTCTGGTAATATTCAAACATTGTTTTGTTTTATTATTTGTTCCCGCTCACGGCTCGAACGTGAGTGCTTTCCTATCGGGAAAAAAACATTATATTTAAGCTTCTAATCAAAAAATATAATGTTATGAGTTATTATAATGGAGAATACGAGCATACTTTTTTTATTATAGTTAAGTCCGATTCCCACGAAACCACACTTCGATTTATGAAAAAACTTAAAAATGCTATTGATCCTTGGTTTTTTCAAATCACTCATCAAAACGAGCATAAATCTGCCAGAAAAGGTGATGTTCTAAGAAGAGATTTATATATTAGACACGTTGCTTATCCACAAGATATCATCATATTTAATGAAATGCTGAGAACTCTAATCTGGCATTATAATTTACATTTCGACATCGATATTAGGATAGATGATAGGGGAACTATCCCCGAGGATAGTCGAAGAAATTTGAACAATTAACACATCTAACTCCTCTACTGCCAAATCACATATTTCGCTAATTGGTTTATCATTTTCAATTGCCATAATTGCTTGATTAGCTTTTTCTGCTAACTCATGTAGCAATTCTTTTGCTTTGTTTAAATCTTTCATTTCTATTATTTATTTATGTTAACTACTATATCTGCAAGCCATAATTCAATGGCTTGTACTTGTATTTTTGTTAGATCTCTCATATAATCGGATTTTTTTTAAAATCTTTTATAGCACGTAAACTTGCACCCGCAAGCTCTTTGTACTTCTTTTCTATCGTTTGTGCAGTAAGGCTATGCTTATCTTTACGAATGGCTTGTCTTACAAATGTTGTTGATACTCCAAACTCTTCTGATAAAGCTTTTACGACTTCTGTATTATAACTCAGTCTTTTTTTTATAGATTTGTCCATTGCTTATTTTGTTTCTATTACAAAACAAATATATAAACAATTATTGATATTAAATAAACAAAAGATGATTGAAATTTTAAATATTAATGAAAGAATATCGTATATAATTGATAATCAATATAATGGTAATCAAAAAAAATTTGCTGAAAATATTGGTTTTTCAGCGCAAGTAATATCAAATATTGTTTCAGGTAGAAAGAGTAAACCAAGTTATGAGGTTTTAAACGCCATTGTATCAACAAATGTTTATATAAATTCAGAATGGCTTCTTACTGGGAAAGGAGATATGTTAAAACAAGATTTAATTTGCGATAAAGAACCTAAAACAGATTATATACCATTAATACCGATAGAAGCAATGGCAGGTAAAGGAAATAACGGATCTGTACAAATTCTGCAAAAAGATATAATTGGAGGTTATGTAATTCCAGAATTTACGCAACGTGGTGTAGAATATATCATACGTGTTAGTGGATCAAGTATGTACCCAAAATACAGTAGTGGTGATTTGTTGGGTTGTAAAACAGTTAATGATACTTCATTTTTCCAATGGGGCAAAATATATGTATTAGACACGGATCAAGGTCCTATGGTCAAACGTTTATTCCCTACAGATAAAGAAAATGTATTAGAATGTAGAAGTGATAACAAAGACTATCCACCTTTCCCTATAAATAAAGATTCTATTTACAAAATTGCAATTGTTATAGGCGTTTTGCGCTTAGAATAACATAACATATTGACTACAAAAGAGATAATTAATATATTATTTTAATTTTAAGTGTATTATCCCTATGCTTATCATTAATATAATAACGTTTTACACACTTTAAAGGTATTATAACTACTTTTAAAATACATTTCAAAACCTATTTTGTATGTCCAACTGTATGCCCAACTGTATGTCCAAAATCTTTTTTTTAAATAAAATATAGCATCAGCAGATCTACGCAAAAAAATATAAAAAAGCCCTTTAAACAGTCGTCTAAAAGGCTTTTAATATTTCATAATACCGCTATAATAGTAGTTTTAAGCAGTATTTCAGGTTATATTGGTATATACTTTCGTTAAATGGTATTTAAAGGCATTTAGAAAGGTAATTAAATAGTAGTTAAATGTAGATAAATATACTTTTCGTTAAGAGTTGGAGAAAAGGCTTTTTTTGCTTTAAAGCTTCTATTTATCGGGGTTTTCAGGCTTTTTTTATTTAATATACTTTTATACTTTTCGTTCTATCCCCTATATTACAACCCACTCCAACAAACTTTAATGTTCCAACTGGTTGTGAATTCCTTTCAATTTGGTATTTTTACTAAAGCAATTACAACTAAAGCAGTATTAGCGCTTTCACCATAAGCGTTGTGAATTCCTTTCAATTTGGTATTTTTACTAAAGCAATTACAACATAATACCGAATACGAAGCATTTAGTTTAC
>NZ_RDOJ01000013.1:0-233 GCF_003687725.1 Faecalibacter macacae | reverse complement strand
TCTTTGAAATGGCAAGAGTTGTGAATTCCTTTCAATTTGGTATTTTTACTAAAGCAATTACAACTGGGTGAGGTAGTGGCCGATTCTGCAGCAGGTTGTGAATTCCTTTCAATTTGGTATTTTTACTAAAGCAATTACAACAAATTCGTTTATGAAGAATCAGAGGATTAAGTTGTGAATTCCTTTCAATTTGGTATTTTTACTAAAGCAATTACAACGCTGAAGAAATAAAG
>NZ_RDOJ01000012.1:631-92409 GCF_003687725.1 Faecalibacter macacae | reverse complement strand
TTTACTTTTCTTGCCATAAAAAATGCCCCCAAAAGTGTCTAACTTTTTGGGGGCAGTGTATTTTTAGTTGGCTTTTTTGTTTTGAATCTATTTCATCATATTATTATAAAATCGGAGTGAGAAGCTGAAATATATTCAGCTTGACAATAACTTAAATACAAAGCAAATTCATCATATTGAACTTGTTTCAAAATCGCATCGTATTAATCAATCTTTGTTTCAACTTTATTGTTTTTGATTTCCTCGAATTTCTTATTCTGTTCCTCTACAATTTTATTAAATTCTTTCTGAGAAACCACTTTTCCTTTTGTTGGTTTTAGAATTTTTAATTGAGGCTCGATTGAAATTTTATCGGCAATAAATGTACGGTGATGACGACCATTTTTATTATTAAAATAATGTGTAAATTTAACTATCAAACCAGGTAATTCACCGTATCCATTTGGTCCAAATTTTAAGGATAAACTAGGAACAAACCAAGCTTCATATTCTAAATAATCATTTTTATAAGTAGCTTTTCTTGTTTCATACCCTAAATGCGTTCCTCGTTCCCGCTCTATTTTCCATTCGACTATATTCAATAAATCTTTGATAATATATTTACCGTTGTAATCAGCCTCATAAATATATTCTCTTGTTTCTAAATTAAGATACGTTTTTCCTAATGGACCAGAAATAGCTGGTTTTTCCATTTCTTGCGAATTATTTACACGCTGTACATCTTCAAAAACTGCTTCGTTTTTGTCGATAAATAAAGTATAATAAGTGATTATTTCGTTCGAGTTTTTATATAAATTCAGTAAATGTTCATCTTTTACAATAGAGATATCAAACGAATTTTTGTAACTGTATTCAACAACAACTTTATCTTGTGCATAATTAAATATAAAAAATAGTAGAAATATTAATGTTAATTTTTGCTTCATAAAACAAATATACTATAAAAGCCAACTTTATAGTTGGCTTTTATATTTTGACTCTGTTTCATCATATTATTATAAAATCGGAATGAGAAGCTGAAATAAATTCAGCTTGACAATAACTTTAATACAAAGCAAATTCATCATATTGAACTTGTTTCAAAATCGCATCGTGTTAATCAATCTTTGTTTCAACTTTATTGTTTTCAATTTCAGCTTCTATTCTCAGGATTTTATTAAAATAAACTGTAAAATCATCAACCATCATCAATTCCCCTTTTGTTGGTTTAATAATTTTAGCTTTATCATTTAAATCAACTTTAGTTGCTGTATATATATGCTGATGCACACCATCATCTTGATCTAAAATTATTTTCAATTTTAAAATCAATCCTGGTAATCCAAAAATATTTCCAGGTCCAGTTTTATATGGTAAACTTGGCGCAAACCAAGCTTCGTATGTAATATTAAAACGTTTGGCTACTGCTTTTTTAACATCGTATCCTAAAATTTTATCATATTCTCTTTCTAATAACCAATTGTATTTAGTAACGGTATCTTTTACAATAAAGTTTTTTCCTTTAAAATTAATTGGATCTAATGTATAATTCTCCAATATATTATTATACAAATTGGCTGAAGGAACACTATAAGGTTCTACATCAAATACATTTTGACTATTATTAATTTTCTCTATTGAATTAAAAATTGATTCTTCTTTTGTTGTGATTAATTGATATTCTCCTGTATTTTTATTTGAAGCTTTATAAATTGCTAAAGTTCTAGCATCTGAAGATTTTGTAAGATCGTATTTATAATTAAAGATATAGTCAACAACTAATTTCTCTTGCGCATAATTAGATATAAAAAATAGTAGAAATATTAATGTTAAATTTTGCTTCATAAAACAAATATACTATAAAAAGCAAACCTGTCATCTTGAACTCGTTTCAAGATCGCATTGTTAATCAATCTTTGTTTCTACACCTATATTATCCGAATTTTGTTTTGCTTCCAATTCATTATTTAAAATTTTGAACTTTTCTCTCGAAATTTCAATTCCTTTGGTAATTGGTTTTAATTCTAAATTTTTAACAATTTGAATATTTGTAGCTTTAACTATATAGTTAGGTTCAATACTATCATTCATAAACGTTTCAACTCGAAGAACTAAACCTGGCAAACCAATATAATCTTCTGGACCAAATTTAGCTGGTAAATCAGTAGCATACCAAACTTTTATACTCCAATTATCTTTTTTATAAGTAGCTATCTTAACATTATAGCCTAAATATTTAGAGCTTTCTCTCAGTAAAGTATAATTATATTTTACATTAATTGAATCTGAAACTATATAAGTTTTGTTACCAATTGTTTCCTCTTTTTTGGAAATATTATTCGTAAAATCATAAAAGGTATTTGGTGTGAAATTTCCAATTATTTTAAATTTATTCCCTTGATTATTCAAAATTTTATCAATTTTATAATAATAACTTTTTCCCTTAGTAATTTGTAATTTATAAGGTTTTGGTTCTTTTAAGAATTTATAAAACTCATCTACAACCCCAGTTTTATCTTTTTGTCTTTGAATAATAGACAATTCATAATCAATGATTAAATCATCTTGTGCTTGTAAAAAAAAATGAAACAGATAAAAATGCAACTGATAGTAGTTTTTTCATTTAATGTAAATTATTATTTTTCAAATAAATAAATAAATAAATAAATAAATAAATAAATAAGGTTTTAATCTATTTTCTTATTCACTCTATTATTAAGCATTTCTTGTTGTCTTTTCATCATTTCCTCAACATATTCATTATAACCTTCTTTCGAAATAACTTCACCTTTTGTTGGCCTCTCAATTTTAGCCTTATCATTAATTTTAACATCAAATGCAGTCGTTATTTTCTTGTGTCCTTGTGCATCAATTTCAGTTAACTGAAGAATAACACCAGGTAATCCGTTGAATTTAAAAGGTCCACTTTTAAAATTTAGACTTGGAGCAAACCAAGCTTCATAAGTATATTTCCCATCAATTGCAATTGCTTTTTTTACATCATAACCTAATAATTTTGATTTATCCTTTTGAATTGTCCAATTGTAAGTTGATAACGAGTCAGAAACAATAAAAACCTTACGAATCATATTTTTTAACTCAACTAATTCTTTTGTTTCATAATTAACATAATAAGAATCTTTTGGTGGTAATATTGATAATTTACCTACACCTTTGTCTTGCTGATTATTTAATTTTTCTATTGGATTAAATACTGCTTCTGTTTTGGAAGTTACCAAACTAAATTCGGCGGTATTTTCGTTTGAGGATTTATAAAAATCAAGAGTTGAAGATTTATCTGCTTTGCTTAAATCAAAAGCATATTCAAATTTGTATTGAATTTCTAATTTTTCTTGCGCATTAACAAAGAAAACTGAAGCAAACAAAGCAACAGATAGTAATTTTTTCATATTTATGTTTTAATAAAAATATATAAAAAAAGTATAATCCTTTATGAATTATACTTTTATTTAATTAAAATTTAACATTATTGCAATATTGTTAAATAATATCGTAATATTTTAAGGCATTCCAAATTCCATCCTCATCAGCCGAAGTTGTAGTAAAATCAGCTGCCTGTTGAATATTTTTTTCAACATCGCTTATTCACCATAAATTGATAAATCTAACTTTATTTATGATAAAATCTCATATATATCCACAATCTTACCTTTATCTATCACTTTTATTAATAATCGTGAATATATTTTTCTAATAAGATAATTTCATTGAAATTTAACATCTTGAATAAGAAGTAAATCAAAAATAAAATATGTATTTTACTTTAAAATTACAGCTTCTATAGCCTAAAGAATCTGAATTTATATATTTTTGTAAAGGTTATTCTTGTTGGAATAATTTTTGATTAAGTATTATTACAAAATTACAAATTAATTATATTTTAAAAAATGGGTGGATATTACATTCTAATCGGATTGTTCATGCTTATCAGCATGGGTGTATCTTCACAATTAAAAAGAAAATTCGCAAAATACTCTAAAACGTTTTTAGCAAACGGAATGAGTGGACGAGAAATCGCCGAAAAAATGCTTGCAGATAATGGAATTACTGATGTAAAAGTAATTTCAACTCCAGGTCAGTTAACTGACCACTACAATCCAGCAGATAAAACTGTAAATTTATCGGAAGTTGTTTACCACGAACGTAACGCTGCCGCTGCCGCTGTTGCTGCGCACGAAGTTGGCCATGCGGTACAACATGCTGTCGGTTACAGTATGTTACAATTTCGCTCGAAAATGGTTCCTATGGTGAATATTGCATCAAACTTAAATCAATGGATTTTAATGTTAGGTGTAATGACTATGGCTGGATCTGGAAATACAACATTATTATGGATTGGTATCGCATTATTTGCTGTAACTACGGTTTTTGCTTTAGTTACTTTACCTGTAGAATACGATGCATCTAACCGTGCATTAGCTTGGTTTCAGAAACATAATATGTTATTACCAAACGAATTTGACGGAGCAAAAGACTCATTAAAATGGGCTGCACGTACTTATTTAGTTGCTGCTATTGGATCATTATCACAGCTAATTTACTTTGTGTTAATGGCAGTTGGTGGCGGAAGAAATGACGATTAATAAAAGAAATCATATTGATAAAAAAGAGTCTGAATTATTCAGGCTCTTTTTTTATTTTATTTTACCTATTTTTAAAACATGAGAAAATTAGGTTTAGGGCTTTTATTAGCTGCTGCAACGATTAATGCACAAGAAAAAGAAATACCATCAAAAGTATTTTGGAATAATTTACAAAAACATTGTGGAAAAGCTTACGAAGGAAAATTAGCAGATTTTGTTAAGAATGATGATTTTTCTGGAAAAGAATTAAAAATGCATGTAATTTCATGTAAACCAAATGAAATTAAAATTCCATTTCATGTTGGTGATGATCATTCTAGAACTTGGGTTTTAACTTATGAGAATGATGTAATTAAACTAAAACACGATCACAGACACGAAGATGGTTCTGAAGATAAAGTAACTCAATACGGTGGAACGAATCCAAATCCAGGTTTTGAAAAATTTCAAATGTTCCCTGCTGATTTAGAAACTCACCAAAGAATTCCTTACGCATCTACAAACGTATGGTGGATTACATTAGACGAAAAAAAATATACTTACAACTTACAAAGAGCTGGTTCTGATAATAAATTCACAGTTGAATTTGATTTAACGAAAGAAGTTGAAAAACCACAAGCACCTTGGGGTTGGACTGGTAAATAATAATTTATTTAATAAAAAACCTGAAGAAATCTTCAGGTTTTTTTGTTTATTTTTTATCGTATAATCGATTGTAAACATCTTGGTATTTAGCTAAAACGAATTTACGTTTCAATTTTAAAGTAGGCGTTAATAACCCTTCATCAACTGTCCATTCTTCCGGAACTAATTCAAATTTTTTGATTTGTTCCCAATGTCCAAAACCTTGGTTATAAATATCAATTTCTGATTGTATTTCTTTAATCAATAATGGATCTTTTGCAAGCTCTTCATTAGACACAGAAACATTAATTCCTTTTGAGACTAAGAAATCTTTAGCTACATCAAAATTTGGTTTAATGATAGCGCATGGCATTTTTTCACCATCACCAACAACCATTACTTGCTCTATAAAACGAGATTCTTTAAATTTATTTTCGATAACTTGTGGAGCAATATATTTCCCTCCAGAAGTTTTAAACATTTCTTTTTTACGGTCTGTAATCTTTAAAAGTCCATTTTCTAACACACCGATATCTCCTGTTTTAAAATATCCGTCTTCTGTAAATACTTCTTTTGTTTTTTCTTCATCCTTATAATAACCAGAAAAAACTGATGGTCCTTTCACCATAATTTCACCATCATCTGCAATTTTCACATCTAATCCTGTTAGTGGTTTCCCTACAGTTCCAATTCCAAACCATCCTTTTTCCATTTTATTAACCGAAATAACTGGAGATGTTTCAGTTAAACCATATCCTTCTAAAATAGGAATTCCAGCTCCCCAAAATAAATGATTTAGTCTTGGTGCTAAAGGCGCTGAACCTGAAACCATACAACATAATTCACCTCCAACACCTTCTTTCCATTTAGAGAAAACAATTTTAGATGCAATAGCGTGTTTTAATTTAAATATGGAACCATGATTAGCATATGGATCGTAACCTTCTACAAGACTTAAAGCCCACATAAATATTTTAGTCTTTAAACCACCTGCTGTAGAACCAGTGTTATAAATTTTATCATATACTTTTTCTACTAAACGAGGAACAACTGTCATTACATGAGGTTTCACCTCTTTCATATTTTCACCTAAAGTCTCTATACTCTCTGCATAATAAATTCCATTTCCTATATATTGATATAAATAAATCAACATACGCTCGAAAACGTGATTAATAGGTAAAAATGACAAAGATTTTGCCAATGGAGGAAAAACGGGAACACGTTCAGCACTACGAATTGTATTAGAAACAATGTTGTCATGAGTTAATACAACACCCTTTGGACGACCAGTAGTACCTGAAGTGTAAATTAAAGTAACTATGTCAGAAGGTTTAATTAAATTCTTTAAACTTTCTACTTCATGTTGTGTAGAATCATCACTCCCTAAATCTAAAATTTCTTTCCAATTTGCTGCACCTTCTACTTGATCAAAAGTGTAAATAGCAACTAATGAAGATACCTTATCTTTAACATCTGAAATTTTTTTGAATAATTCGGCATCAGAAACGACACAAAATTTAGATTCTGAATTATTTAATATATATTCAAAATCCTCAGGAGATAGAGTTGGATACATTGGAACTGATATGGCACCAACTTGCTGCATACCAATATCTGCAACATTCCATTCTGTTCGATTGTTAGAAGTTACAATCGCGATTTTATCTTGGGGTTTGATTCCTAGTTTTAGTAATCCTCGACTGAATGCATTAGCTTGTCCAATATATGATGCTGTAGATGTTTTAATCCATTCACCATTTACTTTCGTAACTAATGCATCCTCTCGAGGCGCCTTCTCCAACTGATAATAAGGGAAGTCGAAAAGTCTTTTAATTTCCATTGATATTTTCTCGTTTTTTTGTTAATGCCAAAATAAGACTATTTTTAAATAAAACAATAACAATTATCGAGAAATAACGTATTTAATACACCAATATTAAATACATTTATCAATTAAAGACAACATTACTCATCTCCTTCTAATTCAGCCATTTCTTTATCATAGAAATCTAAAGCTAATTCAATTAAAGCCGCTACCTCTGTATCGAAGTCCTCAGCATCTTCTTCATCAGATAAATCTTCAAACCACTCTACTTCATCAGTTTCTACATCTAATAAAAAACGTGGATAATCTGTATGTAAAATAAAGATTTTATCTGGAAAATCTGAATTGTCAGCGATTAAAAACTTTGGTAATTCCATTGTATATAATTTTATGAATTTTCAATAATTAATTTTTTTGTTTGTTGATGGAAACGGTAAACTAACATAATTGCAGAAACAGTAAGTCCGATTCCTAAACCTATCCACATTCCGAATGCACGCATTTCAAAAACAATCGCCAATACAGTTCCAATTGGTATTGCAATTAACCAATATGCTACAAATGTAAGAATTGATGGAACACGAACATCGGTCATTCCTCTCAATGCACCTAAAACTACAAGTTGTAAACCATCTGATAATTGAAATAATGATGCGATTATCAATAATTGTGCTGCAAGATTGATTACTTCAGTATTTTCAACATAGATTGTAGGTAACTGATAACGTAATAAAATAAATCCTAATCCACAGACAAACATAAATCCTATAACCATCCATACACATGACCAACCAGCCTCTCGCAATGTTTTGTAATCTTTTAAACCTAATTGATTACCAATACGAACAGTTGCTGCTACACCTAATCCAGTACACATCATAAATGTTGTTGAAGCTAAATTAATAGCAATTTGATGCGCAGCTAAATTAACCTTTGCCAATTCTTGATCGGCTAATGAATTTGTAAACGTATATCCACATATGAATGCAGCTGTTGAAAAGGCACTCATTTCAAAGAAGGAAGTTAAAGCAGTAGGAATTCCAATATTTGAAATCTTTTTAAAATATTTTTTCTGAATATTTTTAAATGAAACAAGCTGTAAAACTTCACGTGTTTTACTAAAATTAAAAAGCACGACTAATAAGAAAACCATCATTACAACACGAGCCACAAATGTTCCCCAAGCTGCACCTTCAACTTCTAAACGAGGGAATCCCCAGTTTCCATAAATCCAACCATAATTAAGACCTATATTGACAATATTTCCTAAAATAGTAGCAATTGTTACAGGAATTGTAAGTGATAAACCTTCTGATAACTGTCTAAATGATTGAAAAATCATCAACGGTATCATCGAGAAAGTCATAATATTTAAATAAGGTATACAAGCATCTATTACATCAACAGGCTGTTTCATGTAATGTAAAAGTGGTTTTGCAAAAGTGATTAAAAGAAACAGTAAAATAGATAATGATACATTTAATATTAAACTGTGTGTAAAATAATTTGCAGCACTTTTCTTATCACCTTTTGCATCTTCAGCAGCAATTAATGGAGAAAGAGCAAAACTAAATCCAAAAGCAAAGACTAAAACTGCAAAAAATAATGAATTTCCTAAAGAAGTAGCAGCTAAAGCAACTTTACTAATACTTTCATCTTTAATATTATCAAATTTACCACCCAATCCTCCGACCATGATAGTATCAATGATATTTACAGAAATCTGACCAGCTTGTGTTATCATAACTGGTATTGCCAATTTCATGTTGCGTTGTAAATGTTCCTTTAAAGTCACGAGTTAAAATTTATACAAAGATAATTTAAGGTATCATACTTTCTTAATAAAATAATTATTCACGCATAATATTCTTATATTTTTATAACTTGCAAATCAAATAACCACAAAAAAAATATTTCATTATGACATTTGACGAGTTTAAACAGAATTTAGAAATCCCTCTAATTTCATCTCCAATGTTCTTAGTTTCAAGAACTGAACTAGTTATCGAAGCATGCAAAAACGGAGTTTGCGGAACTTTCCCTTCATTAAACGGAAGGTCTTCTGAAGATTTTGAAAATATGCTAATAGAAATAACGACAGAGTTAAAGAAATTTGAGGAAGAAACTGGTAAAAAAGCTGCCCCATTTGGTGTTAATATTATTGTAAATCAAACGAATCCACGTATTCAACCTGATTTAGAATTATGTGCAAAATATAAAGTACCATTAATTATCACCTCTTTAGGAGCTGTTAAAGAAATTGTAGATGCAGTGCATGCATATGGTGGGTTGGTTTTCCATGATGTGATTAAAAAACGTCATGCTGAAAAAGCGAGTGAAGCCGGTGTTGACGGTATTATTGCTGTAGCAGCTGGTGCTGGTGGCCACGCTGGTACTTCTAATCCATTTGCTTTAATTGCAGATATAAAATCTGTTTACAATGGTCCAGTAATTTTAGCTGGATGTTTAAATACAGGTAATGATGTGGCTGCAGCATTAGCAATGGGAGCTGATTTTGCTTATATGGGAACTCGTTTTATAGCTACAAAAGAAGGATATGCAGATGATGCTTATAAAAATATGATTATTGATTCTACCTTAGAAGATATCATTTACACTCCGCATGTATCAGGAGTAAATGCTAATTTCTTAACGAAAAGTTTGGCTTTAGCAGGAGTCGATTTGACGGAAGAGAAAGAAGAAGATTTTTCTAAGTTAAATGGTGAAGGACAAAAAGCATGGAAAAACATTTGGTCAGCAGGACACGGAGTTTCTGGAATCCATGATATCCCTACAACAAAAGAATTAATAGATCAAATTAAAGCTGAATACAAAGCTGTTCTTCAAAAAAACAAAGAAGAATTAGAAAAATTGAAATATTAATAAATGAATACAACTACTGAACTAATCAACCTAATAACACTAAAAAAAATTGGTGAAAATTTATTTGAAGGAAGAAGTTCATACATGGGTAGTCCAAACGTTTTTGGTGGACAAGTAGTAAGCCAAGCTTTATATGCAGCTTACCAAACTGTCCCAGAAGATCGTTTTTGTCACTCGTTACACTCTTACTTTATTTTACCGGGAAATTTAGAAATTCCTATTGAATATGAAGTAACTATTCTTCGTGATGGTGGAAGTTTCACAACACGTTCAGTAACTGCAAAACAAGAAGGAAAAGCTATTTTTATGATGGCTTGTTCTTTTCAGATAGAGCAAGATGGATATGAGCATCAAATTGATATGCCAATTGTTAAATCGCCAGAAGAATTAGTAAGTTGGACTGATATTTTAGAACAATTTGGTACATTATTACCAAAAGCAATTCATAATTTTATTGCTGCTGAACGTCCATTAGAATTTAAACCAACAGTGATTCAGAATCCATTTGAAAAAGTAGATTATGAACCAATCAGTAATACATGGATTAAATTTAACGAAGCTGATATGGATTTATCAATTCCAACAATTCAACAATTATTAGCATATTGTTCAGATTACAATGTATTAGCTACTTCTTTATTACCACACGCTTCTAAAGCACATTTTGGTAATACGCAAGTTGCAAGTTTAGACCATTCAATTTGGTTCCACAGAAATACAGATTTAAAAGATTGGATTCTTATAAATGTAGAATCCCCAAGCGCATCAAACACAAGGGGATTCAATAAAGGTTCTATTTTTAATCGTTCTGGCAAACTGATTTGTAGTATAACTCAGGAAGGTTTAATGCGACCTAAACAAGCTTAAGAGTTAGGATTTTCAAGTAAAATTTCTGCACGTTTTTTTACTTTCTTCCAAACTCTAATTACAGTTATTACAAGTATTATAGCGATAATAAATGCCAATGGTGCAATTACAATCGCTATAATACTTAAAAATAACGATCCTAATGTTTCACCAGTATTTACCAAAAAGTTGCCTATACCTCCAGTAGTGGTTGTAGATATAGCCCTAGCTGTCGCTGTGGTTGTACTAATTGCAGCAGCTGTACCACCACCTGCAATAATTGCTAAAGCCCAAGTTGCTACTTCATTCATTTCTGTCAGCGTTGCACCTACCGCAAATGTACCAGCTACTGCAGCTAAAGGCACAGAAATAGTATCTAACATATTATCAATTACAGGAACATAATAGGCACCAATTTCTATTATCATTGCAATACCTAATGTAATAATCGCTGGCCAGCTACCAACCCATTGTAAATCTTGGTCTATTTCAATATAATTACCTGTAAGTTTAGTTGCTAAACTTAAAATAAATAAAGGCAGAAAAACTCTAAAGCCTGAGGCTGCTGCCAAACCTACTCCCAAAAAAAGGGATAATAGCGTACTTCCTGAAAAGAAATCCATAGTAATTTTGTTTTTTTTGTGTGGTTTTATACTATAAATATATGATAAAATTCTATTTTTTATCCGTTAAATTTTCTTTTCCTTTGCAGACGGTTTGATTTTTAAAATCGAATATTTAAAATTCAGTCGTAACCTATACCTAACGATTCTATAAATGAATGTCTCATTCACTCTATGAATACAATTCAAAACTCTGAATTTTAATTGTCAAATTTTTGACTTCATTCCACCAAATCTGTAAGAATAGTGATTAATTTCGTTTCATTATTGATATTTTTTTATCTTTAGATGAAATTTAATTAAGAACGAATCTTGCCAGTAAATAAAATGGATAATAATAACAAAAATACACGTTCAAAAATGTTAGTTATAGGAATTGCAGGAGGAACTGGTTCAGGAAAAACAACCGTAGTTAATAATATTTTACGCGACTTAAATACAGAAAGCGTAATCGTGATCTCTCAAGATAATTATTATAAAGATAATCACGATATGCCTTTAGAAGAAAGATCAAAAATCAACTTTGATCACCCAAGATCAATTGATTTTGATTTATTAAAGGAACATGTTCGTGCGCTTAAAAATGGAGAAACAATTGAACAACCTGTTTATTCATTTATCACTCATACGCGTACAGGTGAAACTATTTTAACTCACCCACAATCTGTGATTATTGTAGAAGGGATTTTAGTTTTAACTGATGCTGAATTACGTGAATTATTTGATGTAACAATCTTTGTACATGCTGATTCTGACGAAAGATTAATTCGTCGTGTTCGTCGTGATATCCAAGAAAGAGGACGTGATTTAGATGAGGTTTTATCTCGATATCAAGACACTCTAAAACCAATGCACCAACAATTTATTGAACCTTCTAAAAATTATGCAGATATCATTATCCCTAACATGAAAAAAGGACATTCTGTTGCGGTTAAGATCTTATCTTCTGTAATTAAAGAAAAACTGAATACAACTAAATAATGAACAAATTTGTCGGAAAATTTATTTCTTTAGAGAAATACGAAAAATATAAACCATACATGAAATGGATGAAATATGTGATTAACCCATATTTTATTATTAGTGTATGTTTTATTATTTGGATGGCATTTTTCGACCAAAATTCATTAATAACACATAAAGAATTAGACAAGCAAATTCGTGAATTAGAAGCTGATCAAACCTATTTTGAACAACATTTAAAAAACGAAAATGCTAAATTAAAACTACTACAAGACAATCCTGCTGAAATTGAACGTATTGCTCGTGAGAAATTCTTTTTAAAGAAAGACAACGAAGATATTTTTATTATTCAGCAAGAAGTTCATAAAAAACCACAAAAAACAACGAATGAGTAATTTATTTGATGAATTTAATGCCATTTCTGAAAAAGAATGGAAAAACAAAGTTCAAGTTGAATTGAAAGGATTAGAATATAATGAAACTTTAGTTTGGGGAACAAATGACCAAATTAATGTAAAACCATTATACACTAAAAAAGATGTAAACTATTCAGAAATTCAACCATTACCACGTAAAAATTCAGATTGGAAAATCATTTCAAATTATACTGAAAATGATAAACAAGATTATACTTTTTTATATGGTTATGAGATTAAATATAATCAATTAAAAGAAAATAATAACATTCCAAACTATTTAGATTTATTCATTAATTTGGACGAAACTAATAGTATTGATGGTTTAGAAGAGTTAAAAAACTTAAAATATTTAAACTTAGATATTTTTGGATTTTACGCTCAGAATGGGTTATGGCAAACTGAAACAAAGGACGAGGCTTTTGATTTAGTAAAAAAAGCTATTACTAATCCAAATTTCGAAAAGGCGATTGCTATACAAGGAGAAGTTTACCAAAATACTGGAGCTACTCACGTACAGCAATTAGCAATTACATTAGCTCATGCAGTTGAATATTTAGAAAAATTTGGTCCTGAAATCGCAGATAAAATGTATTTCCGTTTTGCTGTTGGAAGTAATTATTTCTTTGAAATTGCAAAATTACGCGCATTCCGTTTCCTTTGGAAATTGATTTTAGATCTATATAATGTAGAAAGTGAAGCTGTTGTTTACACAACAAATTCATTAAGAAATAAATCTAAATTAGACCGTTACAATAATGTTATCCGTACTTCTGTAGAAGCCAATGCTGCTATTTTAGGAGGAAGTGATATTATCAATATTCAGTCGTATGATTCTTTATACGAAACAACAGATTTTGGTTTAGAATTAGCTGCAAAACAGCAACTTTTATTACAAAAAGAATCTAATTTAGACCAATTTACTGATCCTGTTGCAGGTTCTTTCTATATTGAGAGTTTAACAAATCAAATGGCTGATAATGCGTTAGAATTATTTAAGACCATTCAAAATGCTGGCGGATTTATTAAAGCTTTAGAAAATGAAACAATACAAGATTTCATTTATACTAGTGCTAAAAAAGAACAGAAAGAATTTGATACAAACGAAATTAATTTAGTCGGTGTAAACAAATTCAAAAATCCAGATGAAAAGTTAGAAATAGTAAAAAAAGAAAAAGTAGTTAAACCTGCTTTATTTGTACCAATTGTACCTTCTCGTTTGGCTGAAAAAATTGAAAAAAATTCATAAAACAATCTGAATTAAAAGGCAATTTTAATGATTAACAATACAATTTTAACTCCTGAATTTCAGGAGTTTTTACTTTCTATAGAAAAAGAAGACATACGTACGATTGGTTTAAAAAAATCGCCATTTAATGATGTTACATCTGCTGAAGTCGCTCAACAACTAAAAGGTTTACAAGTTGCAAAGCATAAATTTCCTACTTTTTATCAGACAAAAGGTATTTACTTTCCTCCTTCTGTTAATTTAGAACAAGCAAGTTCTGAGGCGACAGCAAACTACAAAGCATCTTTGGTAAAAGGTAAAAAATTAATAGATTTAACTGCAGGTTTAGGAATTGATACAATTGCTTTTTCAAATACATTTGAAGAAGTTATTCATATTGAACAAAATCCTGATTTAAGTGAAATTGTTGCTCATAATGTTTCCATATTAAATAAGAATATCAGATGTTTTAATGGAACTTTTGCTGAATATTTCGCTCAAAATTCTAATGAAAAATATGATCTAATTTATTTAGATCCTGCAAGAAGAAATGATTCTGGAAGAAAATTTATTTTAGAAGATTTAGAACCAAATATTTTAGAATACATTCCTATTTTCTTTGAAAAAAGTAATCAAATAATGGTAAAATTATCACCATTATTAGATTTATCTTTAACAATACAACAAATTCCATCAATTAAAGAAATTCATATCGTTGCGCTTAAAAACGAGGTAAAAGATTTCTTGATTATTTTAGAGAAAGATTTTGAAACCACAAATCCTAAAGTCGTTTGTGTTAATTTAGAATCTTATCAAGATGATTTTTCATATCAATTTGAAGAAGAAGCTGAATCTTACGCATCATTTGGTGGACTAAAAAAATACATTTACGAACCTAATGTATCTATACTAAAAGCTGGTGCATTTAAAAAGATTTGTGACAATTATAACGTATTAAAATTACATCAAAATACACATCTCTACTCATCAGATCAATTGATTGAAAATTTTCCGGGACGAATTTTTAAAATTGAAGAAATTATTAAAAATCCAAAAAAAGAAATTGCTAAATCAAAAGCGAATTTACTTGTCAAAAATTATCCTGATTCTATCGATGTGATTAAGAAAAAATATAAAATTAATGATGGCGGAAAAACCACAATAATTTTTACACAAAGTATCGATGGAATTCATATCTTAAAAACTACAAAAATCTAAAGTTCCAAACCATAAAATCTTTTTATTTTTGTAGCGTAACATTATAAGCCAATACAATTGCAATACAAAACTAAAATAGAGAATTTTATAAATAGTGAAATGTTTTCAGATGGATTGAAAACAGCATTTTCTATAATTTTACCACCTCTTATTTTAGGTTTTTTTGGTAAAATAGATATCGGTGTAAATATCTCATTAGGAGTTATTTTAACACATATGTGCGATATTCCTGGAATTATGAAAGATCGTCGCAATTTTATGCTACTTTCTATCATTTGTACATTTATCATCTCTTATATTACCAAAACAATATTTGAAAACACTTGGTTAATCTTCGGATTACTTCCTCTCATTACATTTTCTATGTCCATGCTTACAGTTTATGGACAAAGAGCTACGAATTTGGGTATGTCGGTCATGCTTTGTTACGTTATGTCGTTATCAAATTCGTCTATAGAGCATGGTTATTCTCCTTTAAATAATTCATTAATGGTATTAGTTGGAGGATTGTGGTATTTATTTATTAGTTTATCAATCTCTCAATTTAGACCATATAAGATGGCTCAACAATCTTTAGCAGATTGTATGAATCACATTGCGGAATATATTCGAATTAAGAGTAAATATTACGATACGACGTTAGATTTTCAGAAAATAACCCAAGAACTTTTAGAGGAACAAATCCTAATTAGCGAAAAGCAGGATATGGTTCGCGAATTGGTTTATAATAACAAAAAACTAATTAAAGACACCACAGTAATTGGACGTTCTTTAGTTTTTATCTTCTCTGATTTAAACGATATTTTCGAAAGTTTTAATGCAACGCATTTTGAATATGAAAAAATGCATGAAAAATTTGGAAAAGATGAAGTTTACAGACAAATTAATAAAGTCAGTAACAAAATTTCTTTAGAATTAAAATCTATTGCTTTTCATATCAATACATCAAGAAAACCAAATTCTAAATTTGATTTTGAAAAAGAACTTTTTAAGTTAAAAGAGCAAATTGATTTATATGATGATGATGATAAAATTGTTTTGAATAACATTTATCTTAATCTAAAACATATAGTACAAAAAATAGGATTTATTCATCGATTCTTCTATGAAGTAAACGTAAAGGAGAAGAAAAAAAATCCCTACGAGCATTTACAACATTTTACTGCTCCTAAAGAATATACGTTTAAAAAATTAAAAGATCATTTAAATTTAAAATCATCTATTTTCAGACATGCTTTACGATTAAGTATAGTTATGGTTTTAGGGTTTTTATTGACTTTTTTCATTCCTAATTCCGAACATAGTTATTGGATTCTTTTAACTATTCTCGTAATTATGAAACCTGGTTTTAGTGTTACAAAAAAACGTAATTATCAGCGACTTTTAGGAACACTATTTGGCGGATTAATAGGAGTCTTTATCGTTTATTTTGTACCTAATCCACTTATTAAATTTGTTATCATGCTAATCTTAATGATTTTTGCATATACTTATTTAAGACATATTTACGTAATTGGAACTTTGTTTCTTACAGCTTACATTCTAATTTCATTCAGTTTTATCACAGAATATAATACGTTTGATATTATTGGAGAGCGCTTGTTAGACACTTTGATCGGTGGCTCAATGGCATTTATTTCAAGTTATTTAATTTTCCCTGCTTGGGAAAGTAAAAACATTCATCAAACGTTTCAAAAAGCGTTGATTGCTAACTATGAATTTTTGTTCAGAATTTTCTCTTTCGTTATTCGACGCGAAATGAATATGACCGATTATAAATTAGCACGAAAAACAGTTTATGTAAACATGGCTAACGTTACATCTGTCTTCCAACGTGTAATTTCTGAACCTAAAAACACAAAAATTAATGCAAAGGAATTAAACCGATTTACAATTTTCAACCATTCTTTCGTGTCATATTCATTAGGATTATTGGAGCTAATGCAGCGTAAAAAGAATTTAATTGTTAGAACTGAACATATCGATTTAATGATTAAAATATTGAATGATTTATATACTGTAATTCTAATTTTTGGAGATTACGAGCTTAAAAATCATCCAAATGATTTATTAAACGATTATCAAACTCCGATTTTATTCAACGAAATTGAAGACCATAACCAAGATTTAATCATGGAAATCTTAGAATTAATAGAAGAAATTGTATTTGATTTAAGAAAAGTTTCCCAAAAGATGAATTGGTAAAAAAAATTGAGCTAAATTACATAACACACTATTCCTTATGAATTTAGCTGAATTATTTAAAAATCTAAAGCCTTATGTTTGGCCCTACAGAACACTTGTAATAGCCACATTAACTTTAACGCTTATAGGTTCTTTTGCGGCTCAAGTAAACGCCTTAATCTTACAATATACTGTAGATTCTGTCAATGAATTAGTTGAAGACGGAAAGGGATTAGATGCAGGATTAAAAATTTTAACTTTTATTTCTATTGTCTTATTAGTGAAAGAAATTCTCAATTTATTTATCACTTTTGGACAAAAATATTTTGGTGAAAAACTTCGAATTTACGTTTCAAGAGATTTAGCACAAGCTATTATCGAAAAAATCTTGACGTACAGAATGGCTTTTTATACCAATCAAGACAATCAATCAGGGAAATTACAAACACGTATTGATCGCGGAATCGAAAGTTTAACACGCTTGGTACAGAATTTTTTCATCGATATTTTACCACTTTTCACAAATTCTATTGTTGCTCTATTTTTAATGTTTAATGCCAATGTTTATGTTGGTTTAGTTGGGCTTTGTATTATACCTATTTATTTTTGGATTACACAACGACAAGCGAATAGATTAGGCGGTTGGAGAAGAAATATGCGTAATTATCGTGAACAAAAATCGCAAGGAATTATCGGTATTATAGACTCTATTACAGTGATAAAATCCTTTAATCGAGAAGACATTGAAGCGAAAAAACAATTAGACATACAGATTCAATTAACCGATAATCAACTACAAACACGTAAAACAAGTTTCTTTTATGACGGAATAAAAACCTTTATCGAACAGATTGGAGTGGTTTTAATTATCATTCTTACAGCATATCTTGTTTTAGACGGACAAATGACAATTGGTGCGATAATGTTTCATATTCTGTTATTTAATAATGTCTCTGCTCCTATCCGTCAATTGCATCGAATTTATGATGAAATGAATGATGCGATGATATATTCAGAAAGCTTTTTTAGTATTATTAATGCGGAAGAAGAAACTGAAACTTCAGGAAATTATATTCCAACCGAATTAAAAGGAGAATTCAAGATAGAAAATGTAGATTTTTATTACCCCAATGGATTGCATGCCTTAAAAAATATAAATATGACGATTCAACCCAATAAAATTACTGCATTGGTTGGATTATCAGGTGCCGGAAAAAGTACTGTTATTAATTTATTGGATAAATTTTATCTTCCAAATAATGGTAAAATCTATTTGGACGGAATTGATATCGAAGAATATGACACTAAATATCTAAGAGAAAATATTGGTTTAGTTCTACAAAAAAATCACATTTTTAATGGAAGTATAGAAGAAAATATTCGATACGGAAACATTGATGCAACTGAAGAAGAAATAATTGATGCTGCTAAAAAAGCATATATACACGATCAAATCTTATTACTTCCTGAAGGTTATCAATCCAAAGCATTATTACTTTCTGGTGGACAACAACAACGTATTGCAATTGCAAGAATGTTTCTTAAAAATCCTCCAATCATCTTTTTAGATGAACCTACTGCAAGTTTGGATGCGATTGCAACAGAGCAAATTAAAAATAGTTTAGATGCTATTAAAAAAGGTCGTACAGTTATTATTATTTCGCACAGCATTTCCCAAATCATTGATGCAGATTATACGTATGTAATGAAACAAGGTGAAGTTGTAGAAGACGGAACACACGACGAAGTTTACAAAATGAACGGGACCTATAAAGAGATTTTTGATGCGATGGCTAAAAGTTTGAACATTGATAAAATCGCTAAAACCATGGACGACGATGACGAAGAAAACTTTTAATAAAAAACGCAACTCAATCGAGTTGCGTTTTCTTATTGTATAGATTTTATATTTTCTAAATAATAATTAATTGTAGATAAACGATTAATTAAATCATAGTAAGTTGGAGAAATTTCATCATCCAAATCATCTTTGTGTACAAGTTTATTATTTTTATAAAATTTTATTTTATTAGTTGATTCACCAAAGATTATGAATTCATTTTTAACTTTTTTTGGTAATGTAAAATCTATTGCATAAACTTTTTGCATAATTAATTTTTAGATAAGCTTTATTTACTTGTGCCGTTTCATTTCTTATTAAATCATCGTATCTGAAGGTTTTATATTGAATTGAACCGTTTTTCTTTAATGAAAATTTCACTCGAACTGTAGCTCCATTATAATAAGTCTCAGAAAATCTAATCTCATCATAATCCAATAAATTTCTATTCACTTTTTGACGAACTAACAATCTAGTTTCAGAAAAAATGGTGTCTTTAGAAACCTTCTCTATTTTCATAATAGGATTCATTTTACTTTCCTTTGGATATTTTTGTGCGTTATATTCCCAGTAAGAAGCTGAATTATAAATAGAATCCCCTTCAAAACTGTAAACTGGATTTCTAAATGGAGGCATTGGCTCTGGTATTGGTTCTTCCATTTCATTATCTCTTAAATAGTTTGGATTATCAATCATTATCCAAGTTCCTTGTACAGCTTCTTTATACATTTGATCATTAGAATTACAAGCTGTCAAAATCGTAAAAATTAAAAGAAATAAATATTTCATTCTTAAATATTATTGTTGAGATAAATATAAGTTTTAAATAGTAAAACTTAATTATTTTGAAAATAAGATTATAATTTTAATAAAATTTTAACTACCTTTAATACAATAAGTTGGTTGTTTATGGTAAGATTTCTGTTAATATTAGGAATTACATCTTTTATGATTAATGGATGTAAAAAAGATAATCAAGAAAATTTTCTTGAAAATTCTGATGCAAAGTTTAATACATTATTAGCATACGACTACGCTATAGATGTTCCTGTAAACAATCCTGGAGTTGTAATACATATTGATTCACTTTCATTTTTTAAATCGGAATCTCTTCAAAGTGATAAATCTAAAGAGACTAAGAATTTAATCTCAAAAATTCAGGAACTTGATAAAAATTTTGATGTATATCAAATAGTAAAGGATAATACAATCAAGATTTTAAACGAGAATAACTATAATTATACAATCTTAGATGATTTTAAAAAATCAGATTTCCCAAAAGAAATAATAAGCAAACATAATTTCAATAAAATCATCAATTTTGATAAATTAAAAGAGAATTACAAACAGGACGATTTAATTTTAATTAACGTAAAAAACGGATTTGACTATAACGAAGAAGATAAAAATAAATATGTCGCTAAAACTTATGTATATATCTATATAATAAATTCAAAAAATAAAACATTAAAGTTCTCTGAATCAATTGCAGGAACAAAATATATAGATGAGGCTAATGAATCTCTTACATCTGATTATTTGGCACAAATAATGAAGCAATCAATCGAAAATACAATGGAAATTATTGATAAAAAATATTAAATACATTGAACTATGCGCCATTTTTTTGGCAACTTTTGGAAGTCCTGAACCCTTAAAAAGTTTCAGGATTTTTAATTTTAATGATATTCTAATATTGACTTTTATTCATGGTATATTTTTTGTTAATTTTTAAATAAAATTATAGGATGCTTATTATTCGATATTTATCTTTTATTCCATTATTGACTTCTATTTCGGGATTTGCACAACAATTGATTGATCCGCAACTTCGATTGCCTGTTGAAAAAGCGATTGAATCAAGTTATGAATTAAAAAATAAACAGCTGGAAGTCGAAAAAAACAATTACCAGTATGACGAAGTAAAAGGTAAACGACAACCAAATTTATCTGCAATTGTGCTAGGTGGTTATCTAAACTCGAATGGAATCATCGATATTCCAACCAAATCAATCGATATTTTGTCTACAGAATTGTTTTCGGGTAATCAAAAATTCAATACCTCAGCAGGATTATTTACTGTCGGAGTTAACGCTACTCAAATTATATTTTCGGGATTACAAATTCCAAATGCTTTGAATGCTATTCAGGAAAAAAGTACTGCTTTAGATTATTTGAAGGAAGCCGAAAAAGAAACTATAACCAAAGATATCTTACAAACCTATGATCAATTGATGTTATTGGTCAAAGTAGAAGAATTAATTTCAAATTCTGCAAAACGCTTGGATAAAGAGCATCTTAAAGTGCAGAAAGCTATTCAAAATGGTTTAGCTATTCCATACGATCGTGAAAAAATAAAATTAGCAATGCTAGAATTAGAAGCTCGACAAGTAGAACTGAATGGTAATCGACAATTACTGTACAAAAAATTAGAAACTTTAACGCATCTGTCTGAACAAGATCTTCAACAAATTCAATATGAAATTGCGCCAATTGATATTCTTGCTTCAAGCTATACTTTAGAAAATAAAAAAG
Organism: Faecalibacter macacae; assembly: GCF_003687725.1. Lineage (GTDB taxonomy): Bacteria > Bacteroidota > Bacteroidia > Flavobacteriales > Weeksellaceae > Empedobacter > Empedobacter macacae. The sequence continues at coordinate 70,638 of NZ_RDOJ01000012.1, read as the reverse complement.
AGTTGAAAGCACTTGAACACTCTGTGAAAGCTTACGAATTTCTGTATCAAAAAGAAAAAGGTTCACATTTACCGCAAGTTTTTGCATTCGCGAATACCAATTACACCTCAATTTTTGGAAGTCGTTTCAAATTAAAAGATGTTGATGTATTAGGTGATGTTAATTTAAAAATGAACCAATTTTCGATGTTCCCTAATATTTTGATTGGTATTGGCGCAAAGTGGGAATTGTTGGATGGCGGACAACATAAAAATAAATTAGCACAAGCGAAAACTGACATTTTAATAAATGAAAACAAGTTAAGAGATTCGCAAGAAAAACTAAATTTATTATTAAGTAAAAATAAAATTGATTATGAAACTTCTACTGAAAAATTAAAAGTAAATAATCAACAAAATACCATTGCAACAAATAATTTAGAAATCGCTTCAAGAAGATTTCAAGAAGGATTAATAGATGTAACCGAGCGTTTGGCTGCCGAAAATGATTATTACAAAGCCAATTTAGGTTATTATGCTCAAATCTTGGATCAACGCTCTAAAACCTACGAATTACTTCAAACTTCTGGAGAATTATTTAATCAAATCTCAAATTAAAATCATGAAAAATACACTATACTATATTTTTGCTTTAAGCGGATTTATACTTTTTACAAATTGTAAATCATCTGACAAGGAAAATAAAAAAGAAGAGCAAACTATTTTTCAAGGTAAAATTGAGCGCGATCAAATTAGCGTTGTAACAAAAATTCCAGGAAAAATAGATCAAATATTAGTTCACGAAGGTGATGAAGTAAAAAAAGGACAAACGCTTTTTATCTTACAATTACCAGAGGTTGATGCGAAGAAAAGTCAAGCAGAAGGTGCTGTAAATTCTGCCGAAGCTCAATACGAAATGGCTAAAAAAGGTGCTACAGATAATCAATTGAAACAATTGCGTGCAAAAGTTGCTGGCTTGAAAGAACAATTAGATTATGCAGAAAAATCAAATCATAGACTAAAAAATATGCTTCGAGATAGTCTTGTTCCACAACAAAGTTATGATGAAGTTTATGCGAAATATCAAGGCGCTAAAAACCAATATTTAGCTGCAAAAGCGGAATTAGCTGATGCCGAAAATGGAGCGCGTGTTGAACAACAACAAATGGCTTTGGGACAAAAAGAGCGTGCTTTGGGAGCTTTACAAGAAGTAGATGTTGCTGAGGCGGAAAGACACATCAAAGCACCGCAAGATATGACGGTTGAAACAATTAATCTAAAAGTTGGAGAATTAGCTTTGGCTGGATATTCTATTGCAAACGGAATTTTAGAAGAAACTACATTTTTTAGATTCACAATTCCTGAGAATAAAATCGGACAATTACAAAAAAATCAAATCGTCAATTTAAAAGTTCCTTATAAAAATAATATGGTTTTGAAAGGTAAAATTGTTTCGATAAAAGTTCTTAATTCGTATGCTAATATTTCGACTGCTTATCCTGATATTGATCAACAACAATCCCAATATGAAGTAAAAGTTGTTCCTGTTGACTATAAACAAGCTACTCAACTGTTGACAAAAGCAAATGTAGTTTTAGATTTTAACGCTAAATAAATTCTGATGAAAACGATTTTTCATTTAATTATACGAGAATTCAAACTTTTCTTTAAGAATCCTGTTTTACCAATTTTATTCTTGGGAGCGCCTATTATGTATGGTGTTCTAATCGGAAATGTTTATAAAAAAGGGAATGTAACTGATTTACCAATTATTGTTGTAGATGAAGATCATACGACGACAAGTCAGAAAATTATTCAGATGTTAGATGAAAATGAATCGGTGAAAGTTGCAGAAGTTTTACCTTCAACATTTGATTCTAAGAATAAAGCTTTAGCAATCGGAGCTGAAGTTGTGGTTGTTATTCCTCGAAACTTTCAGTCTGATGTACAACAAAAAAAAATACCCGAAATCGCTTATTTTGTAGATGCTTCAAACACGTTAACTTCTAATACAGCGTCAATCGCAATCACGACAGTTCTAACAACAATGAAAGCCGGAATTTCGATAGAAACAGCTCGGAAACAAGGTATTCCTGAATATATTGCTACACAAAGTTACGAACCATTCAAATCAACGATGATTCGCCAAAATATTAGAAGTGGAAACTACTTATATTTTATGCTTCCAGGTGTTTTATTAACCGTATTACAACAGGTTTTATTATTAGGTTTAGCACTTTCATTTGCTTCTGAATTTGAAAACAAAACTTTTAATGAATTAATCTCAAAATCATCTAATCCATTTACCATTTTATTCGTCAAAACTTTTCCTTATTTATTTATGTCAGTATTTATATATATGCTGTATTATTGGTTCGGAATGTTTTATGACATGAAATTAGAAACCGAATTTTGGCCATTCTTCACTTCTTCTTTTGCATTTATTTTAGCAGTTTGCTTTTTAGGATTTTTAGTCAGCATTCTCCTTCCAAGTCAACTAAAAGCAACCGAAGTTTTGATGGTTGTTGCAACACCAAGTTTCATTTTAAGTGGATTTACATGGCCTTTAAGTCAAATGCCAAAATGGATTCAAGCAATTTCAGATTGTATTCCATTAACACATTATTTGAAAATATTCCGAATACTTTTCATCGAAAAAGGCGATTCTGCGTTAATTCAACCACATTTAAATAATCTAATTGTAATAGGAAGTATTTGCTTTGTCTTATCTTTGGCCATTCTAATCGTTAAAATAAGAAAAGCTAAACAATCGATGAAACAAATCGAAACAGAAAAGATTTAGCATCTTTTTTTAACTTACAAAACAGATAATAAACCATGAATTTTCTTACAGTTGAAAATCTAACCAAATCATATGGAATCCGAACTTTATTTCAAGATGTAAACTTCCACGTAAACGAAGGTGATCAAATTGCATTCGTTGCAAAAAACGGAAGTGGAAAATCGACATTATTAAAAATCTTAGCAGGATTAGAAACTCCAGATTCTGGAGAAGTTCGTCCAGGTAAAGGTGTTAAAATTTTAATGTTAGATCAAAGTGATGATTTCGATCCAAATTTAAAAGCCGAAGAATATATTTTCAACCATTCAAACGAAGTTTTAGATGTTGTACGCCAATACGACATGATGTTGGAGAATGATCCATCGAATCCTGAATTGATTGATTTAATGGCTAAAATGGATGTTTTAGATGCTTGGAAAGTAGAACCTGTAATTAAAGAAATTTTATCAAAATTAAAAATTGATTTCTTAGATCAAAATATTGGAAAACTTTCTGGTGGACAGCGAAAAAGAATTTCGTTAGCTAAGTTTTTAATAGATTTAAGTTTCGAAAAAGGATATGTTTTATTGATCTTAGATGAGCCTACTAACCACTTAGACATTGAGATGGTTGAATGGTTAGAATTTTTCTTGAACAAGGAAAATAAAACATTGATTCTTGTAACGCACGACCGTTATTTCTTAGATGCAATTTGTACTAAAATCTTAGAAATGGAGGATAAAACATTATACGTTCACTCTGGGAATTACGAAACATATATTACGAATAAGGCTTTACGTATTGATAACCAAAATGCATCGATTGATAAGGCTAAAAACTTGTACCGTAAAGAGATTGAATGGATGCGTCGTCAGCCAAAAGCTCGTACTACAAAATCTAAATCGAGAATTGATGCTTTCTACGATACAGAAAAAGCTGCGAAGCATAAAATTGTAGATCAGAAAGTAAAATTAGAAATGGTGATGACTCGATTAGGTCAGAAAATCATCGAGATGGAAAATGTATCTAAAGCTTTTGGGCAAAAGAAAATCTTAGATGATTTCTCTTACATTTTTGCGCGTGGTGGAAAAATTGGTCTAGTCGGAAAAAATGGCGTTGGTAAAACAACTTTCCTTAAAATGTTAGAAGGAATTGAAGCTGCAGATTCTGGAAACATTGAACGCGGTGAAACTTTAAACATTGGGCATTTTAAACAAGATGGAATTCAATTTAAAGAAGATGAGCGTGTAATAGAATTTGTAAAAGACATCGCAGATTTCTTTCCACTTTCTAATGGAAAAGAAATGCGTGCTGAGCAATTTTTAGAAATGTTCTTATTCTCTCCAGAAACACAACATACTTTTATTTCTAAATTAAGTGGTGGTGAAAAGAAACGTTTACAATTGTTAGCGATTCTTTATAAAAATCCAAATTTCTTGATTTTAGATGAGCCTACAAATGATTTAGATTTACCTACCTTAACCGTTTTAGAAAGTTTCTTAGAAGAATATCAAGGTTGTTTATTAGTTGTTTCTCACGACCGTTATTTTATGGACAAAGTGGTTGACGAATTAATGATTTTTGAGGGAGAAGGAAAAGTTTCTCGCTACATGGGAACGTATACTGAATTCCATATCGAAAATAAAAACAAGCCTGAAACGCAAGAAAATAAAGTACAAGAGGAAATCCTAATTACTGAAAAGGTTGTGGAAAAGCCTAAAGTAATCGATAATAAGCCTCGTAAATTATCTTACAAAGAACAAAGAGAATTAGAACAAATAAATAAGGATTTGCCAATTCTAGAAGCTAAAAAAGATGAATTAACAAACTTACTTTCGGATCCAAATTTAGCTTATGATAAAATTGCTACAATTGGAGAAGAGTTACAAAAAATTGTAGACGAACTTGAGGAAAAAGAATTCCGTTGGTTAGAATTGTCTGAAGAATAATTATTACTTAAAAATATTAAAAAAACCTCATCTTTACGGATGAGGTTTTATTTTTTTATGTAGACTAAAAACCAAAATTTAATCCAAATACAATACGGCCTGGATCAGAACCTTTAAAATAAGATACTCTAGCTGTAATCATTTGTGCTCCATTTAGCCAAATTCCACCGCCATAAGATGAGTGCCATTTACTATTATTTTCTTCATCAAACCAAGCTCTACCATAATCAAAACCAGCATATAAACCCAATCTCATCGGTACTCCAGCTTTAATTTTTAATAAATCCATTCGGACATCTGAAGTATGTAATAATGTTCTGTCACCTACAAATCTACCATTACGATAACCACGTAAATCTTGATCACCACCTAATATTGCACCTTGATAAAATTCATATCCATTTCCGAAAATAGCCTTTCCTTTTACCATAGATGCAACTGTTAATCTTCCATTTGCAGAAAGTTTATGCGTAAATCCAAGATTAACTTCAGAAAAAATGAAATTATTTTCTAGTTTTTCGTTATTCGTTACCCATTTTGCATGAGCTAAGAAAGTCATTCCAAGAGTTGGTAATGATTCATTATCATAATTTCTAAACAAATAATTTGCTCCAACTTCTGTGAAATTTTGACCTCTAAAAACTTCACTATTTATATCAGGTGACACAGCTACGATACGATCATGATTTTCTTCTACTTTTATAAACTTATAATTTGCAAATAAATCTAATCGACCATCATTTCTAAAAATTTTATAAATAGAAGGTCCTAATTCATAACTCTGTTGTCGTACACGATTATAATTCATCCCTAATTCCTTTTGGTTGTTTTCGGTTGTATTTCCTAATCCGAAGAAATTTGTACTGAAAGCAGGTGATGTATAACGACCATTGATATCTAAATTCCATTTACCAATCGCCTTAATAAAAGTACCTTTATAATTCGCCTCGATACCATTCGTTGCAAAAAAGTAATTTAACTTGATTGTATGACGTGACGAAAATGGTTTACGATCAAAACCATTAAATGTATAAGTTGGTGCTAAACCAATTTTAACTCCATCATCTGGATTATAACCAACATTTGGTAACATCGTAAAGACATTATACATTGGCATTTTGTAATCGTATGTATTAATTTCGTAATCGTTTACTAATTTCTTTTGTGTTAAAAATGAAGATGCTTTGGTTGTATTTCCATTTTTATAATCGTAAACTGTTACGTTTCTATATTTTTTCACTTCATAAGTATCGTCATCAATACCTCCAATTAACCTCACTTTAATTGGATTATGCGGTTTACCTTCAACAACAAATTTATCTGAGTCATTTAAACCAAAAATTCTAATTTCTTTTGTCAGATGTTTATCAAAAGTACGGTCCAACACCAATTTTCTTTCCTCTCCAGAAAATATTTTAACTTGCGTTTTGCCTTTAGGTAAACGAGTAATGATAAATTCATCTTTCTCATTAGATCCTTTCAGAATCACAATTCTAGATAAAACTTTGTGATATTCTTCAGCAAAAGTGTGTAACTTATCTTTTCTTGCAAGTATTTTATCTATGACTTCATTGTCATAATCGTTTTTAACTTCAGACGGAATATTTTCAAACGATTTTCTAATAATATCTTCCGATAAATTATTTTGTATAAACGTTGCTTGTTCTTTCCATGCCTCTAAATCAGATGCTTCTAATATTGCTAAATCTAGTGGATAAGGTTCACGATTAAACCATTTTACACTTTTGATATCATCTTTAAAATCTTGCATATGTCTTAAAGGAGGAATACCCATGATTACTTTAAAAAACAACCCGTCGTAGCGAGGAAATGCTTGATCTCTGTCTCTAGGAACTGGATAATAAACAATATCATTACCATTCTGAAATTCTGCCCAACGCCATTGATCCGAATGCCTGTCCCAATCACCAATTAACATATCAAAAAGTCGTGCCTTCATGTACGAATCTTTGTCTACATATGTATTCTTATTCTTCTGAATATTAGCTAACATATCGTCCGTACTAATTATATCATTTGGCGAACCAAAACGTTTTACATCTTGATGCTCGACCATCGGACGTTCTTCAATCATATATAATTCGTCACCAAAACGTTCATTATATTCTTTTAATGCTGTTTGTTTTGGGATATAAAATAACTTTGGTTGTGCATGCAGTATTCCTAATTTTTCTTGCATTGGCGGTACAACCAACGGATAATATGGATTTGTTGTTGTGTAAAAATCCATCAAGAATTTTTCTGTAAATGTATTTTCGAAATCATCAACAACATAATCATTTTTAAACGCTACAGATTGTATAAAACGAGTTGCACTTTTTTTAACTGCGCGCATGTTATACTCTCTATTTTGTTTATCAGTTAATCGTAAAGAATTAGTTTGATGCCCACCTCCCATTCTAATCGGAGTTAATCCACCATAAATATGATTCAAATTAGCAGATTCTACTGATATTTCCTTACTATAAATACTACGAAAATGTCGACCAAAAAAGAATTTATAAATATCATTTTTTCTCGTCATATCTTTAGTATAAACTGAAGCTTTAACCTGTCCCTCGAAAGGATTTTGGTATCCAGGATCTACGTAAACTTTCTTTTCTGGATTAACTTTTTTAGCCAACATTAATTCTGAATCTTCCTCTTTAAATTCATAAAAACGAATTTGAGTTGATCCATTATCATATGCATCTAAAACTGCATAACCTTTTTTACCTAAAGAAAAATCATTTTTACCAACCGCTTTGGCTGCTTGTTCCTTTGACGCTGAACCACTAATTACTTGCCTTAAATTATCTTGTTGTACATATTGTAAATTATGATCATGACCTGAAACAACAACTACATTTTCTCTGTCTTGTAATAAAGTAGAAATACGAGAGGCAAACTCTCTATAATTAGGGTTTTGTAAATCTTGTGGACTTAAACCCGAAGTTGCTCGAATTAAATTTAAGAAACTACCTATAACCGGTAATGGGATATTATTATCAAATGGAAACAATTGTTGGCGGAAACTATATTTCCCTCCATGCGATCCATTAGTTGCTAAAGGATGATGAACAACTAAAAGGGTTGTCCTATTCTGAAACTTATTCAGTTGAGATTCAAATTCATCGAAAAAAGCTTCACGTGTTTTAATGTCACATTTTTCGTTAATTCCTGGATGTTGATCCCAATCTTCTAAATACCATTGAGAATCTAAAGTGATAATTCCTATCGAATCATTTACTTTTATTTTATCAATTCCACAACCGTCTTTTGGTAAAAATATTTTTTTCTGATCAAGATTCTTTTTAATATATTTTTCTTGTGCTTTTAAACCATCTAAACCACTGTACCAATCATGATTTCCTGGCACAAATAAAGTTTTTCCTTTAAAGTTTTTAGCTAAATCAATCTGTAAGTCAAGCTTAGTTCTACCTATTTTATTCTCTTCAGTATCCTTGTTTGGATTTAAACCATTAGGGTATATATTGTCTCCTAAAAATATTAGATATGAGGCTGAATCTGCTTTGGCTAAATCATTTTTAAGTATATTAAAATTTTTTTCATTATCAGGTAAATCCAGATTTCCTGCATCACCAACTAAGTAAAAAGATTGTATTTTATTACCTGTTACCTTTTCAATCGGATTTTCTTTCAAATTCTTACCAAATTGTGCATTATTTGTTGCACAAGCAGCCAGAAAAAAAGAAGATCCTAATAACAGGTAAAGAGGATATTTTTTGTTTATATTATTTAGGCTAAGAAGATTTTTCATACTTTTAATAAATAAAATTTGTAACATGATTAATCAGCTACAAAAAGTAGAAAATTACGTTTTTAATTTATTCAAAGATAACCTTTCTTTTGATTACACTTATCATAATTTTATGCATACTACAATGGTTGTAGAAGCTGCGAAAACATTGATAAATAAGTATGATTTAAATGAAAATCAGACACAAAATATTATCATGGCTGCTTGGTTACATGATACTGGATATACATTATCAATCAACGAGCATGAAAAACATAGTGCTGAAATTGCAAAACGTTATTTAACTGAAAATTTATTCTCTGATGAAAGTATAAATGAAATTTTAGGATTAATTTTAACTACTGAATTAAAATATGTTCCGCAAAGCATTTCTGAATCAATAATTAGAGATGCTGATTCTTTTCATTTAGGACATACAGATTATAATAAATTTGCTGAATTGTTACGAATCGAAATTAAGAAAGTTTATCAAAAAGAATTTTCTGATTTTGAATGGCATCAAGAAAATCGTAATTTCTTTATCAATCATCACCGCTATTACACGGATGCAGCAAAGGAATTATGGCAAAATCAAAAAGATATTAATTTGATGTCAATTCAAAGTAAAATCAATGAAATTGAATTAGTTGGTGAATCGCTGAATAAATACGAATTAAAAAAGAAGAAAAACGACAAGGCACAACAAATGGATCGTGGCGTTGATACACTTTTTAGAGTTACCTTAAGTAATCATACAAGATTAAGTGATATTGCAGATTCTAAAGCAAATATTTTATTATCTGTAAATGCAATTATTATTTCTATTGCTTTATCTACTCTAATTCCAAAATTATCTGCTCCAAAAAATGAATATTTAATTATTCCGTCATGTGTCTTATTAGTTGCTAGTGTTGCTTCGATAATTTTTGCAATCTTATCTACAAAGCCGAATGTAACTTACGAAAACTTTACAGAAGAAGATTTACAAAAACGAAAAGTGAATCTTTTATTTTTCGGAAATTTCTATCAAATGTCGCTTGATTCTTACGAAGAAGCTATGAACGAATTAATGAAAGATCGCGATTATGTTTACAATTCTTTGACGAGAGATTTATATTATTTAGGTAAAGTATTGGAACGAAAATATCGCCTATTAAGCGTAACATATACTATTTTTATGATCGGAACTATACTTTCGGTTTTAGCATTTGGTATTGCATTATTTATGAATAATTAAGTTGATTAAAACTTATCATATTTCTCAATTATATTATCATAATTTATCGGTACTCGGATTGCCAATAAACCTCCAATTCCTTGCAGATCTCCAACTTCTAAATATTCAATTTCATCAAGTAAATATCCACGTTTGATAAGTTCTTTGATGTAAATTGAATATTCATCCTTTAAAAAATCATCTGTATAAATTACACATAATTTCCCCGGAACATTTATTCGCTCTTCAGAATCTTTAATAAATGCTTTATTGATTCTTTTCTTTATAATTTCATATTTAGCATTATTGTATCCATCAACATCAAAACGTTTTTCATCCATTTTAAAAATAATATCTAAACGCATATTTGTTGCTAATATTAATGATGCTACTTCAATCTTAATTGGCAAATTAGTTCTTAATAAATAATATTGTTGTTCCATCGCAATCATTGCTTGCAATTGCCAAAAACGAATATCTTTTACATCTTGATACGCAAATTCTTTCGTCGGATTAATTGATTTACCAACGTATAAATTAAAATCAACTCCATCGGTTTTAAATCGTTCGTAATAATGCGGGAAAATCGCTTGCGCATCATTTTGATACAAATCTAATTTTGAAGACAACAATTCATTAAGTCTAAAAATAGATGTATCAAACTTCTTACGTTCGACATAATACAATCCAGTAATTTCATCTAATTTCCCTAAATACTCTGCTATAATCGATTGATCATTTTCTTTAGTATATTTTGGAATTTCAGGATGAATTTTTAATGATATATATTCAAATATTTCACGTTCAAAATAAATTTTATCTACATGTTCTATACGATTTAAGAAACCATTTAATTTCTCTATATAATCCAAAAACTTAACTTCATTTGTACGAGAAAATAATTCATCACATACTTTTATTAAGAAGTTAATCTGATTTTTGTAATCAATTTTCATACACTGATTTCGTAAAAAAGACGAACCTCTTACATCAATTTCACCATACATTGGATATACATCTTGAAACTGAATTTGTGTTTTCTTTTGTATTGTATCAGGATTCATAATTACCTCCTTTGCTCTTCTTTTAAATTTCCATTCGACACTTGGATGCAAGGAAGTAAACTCTGTCTGTATAAATGAATTTACCTGATGATCGAAATCGCTGTAATATCTAAAAATAGACCCTTCAATTAATGGTAAAATCTCACGAATTTGGTTTGCATTAATACGATTAAAAGCACCTGATTTGGTTGAAACGATTTCTAAAATTCCCAAAAATTCACCATTTTTTCGCAACGGATACATAATTATACTATTATATCCATTTGCTAATAAATTTTTAGCTAAAACATCTGTTGGATTTTTTTGTAGATAAGATTTTGCGTTTGAGATCACAAAATAGTCAGTGTGATTCATCACACTTGTCAAATTATTACAAAATATATTTCCGATATAAAGTATTTTAGTTTCATTTAAAACCATACTTTTTGTCATAATTGGCAACTGAAAATCAACAATTGCATTGATATCCGAATTAAATGAAGAAAAACCAATTTCTAAGTGAGATAATTTAAAAATAGATTTAAAAGAATTTTCCACATCAGTATTAATTTGATCTGTTGATTCACGAGAAGTTAATAATCTCGTTTTTAAATTAGAAAGCGCAATTTGAGAGGTGTTATCAAATAAAGTAGAAAGTACAATCCCTTTTACTATCCAAGAATTTACAGGAAAATATTGATACCACAAATCTGTATTTTCGTAATTATTCAATAGATCTTCAATCTGATCTATACTTAATTCAAATTTAGAATTTATAGGTTTAATTTCAAGGTATTCAAAACTATACATCACAGTTAAATACGTAAAAAAACCTTTTCCATTATCTACTTCTAAAAGATTAGTATGATCTAACTCTATATTAATATTGTAATATTTAGAAAGAATAAAACAACAACAAAGCTTGTAATAATTTTCTTCTGTAAAATCATGAAAAAATGATTTAATTTTTGTTCCTTGATCTTCTATAATTACTCTTAAATCTTCACTTGGAAAATAAAATTTATCAATTAAGGGAAAACTTAACGCTTTTAATGAATTCCTCATTAAAGCTTTTGGCATAATTCGCTCCATAATTGGAGCAATATCCGTCAATGTATATTCGAATTCTTCAATAGTATCAACACCATCAATCAACTCTGGTAAAGACTCTTTAATATAATCCAAAATTACTTTAAGCTCTCCAATATTATTATCAGAAGCCTCTATTTCTGCAATGATTTGACCAATTGAAAATTTAATTTTAAATGGTAATTGAAAACTATCTCTATTCATAAATTATAGACTAAAATAAGAAAAGACTGCTTAAAAGCAGTCTTTTCTTATTAATATATTCAATTAATTTTATCGTGTAAAAATTAATAAATTCTCTTTGGAAAGGTTTTCATCATAACGATACCCATCTACATCAAATGCTTTTACCTCATCTAATGTTTGTACATTATTTTCTGCACAATAACGAGCCATAGCTCCACGAGCGTGTTTAAAATACATCATAATTTTCTTTAATTTCCCGTCTTTATAATCCTGGAATTCAACCTCAACCATTGGTACTTTCAATGCTTTTTTATCTAAAACTTTCGCATATTCATTACTTGCTAAGTTTAAAATAAACTCGTCTTTTTTCAATTTAGAATTGAAGAATGGAGTTAAAATTTCTTTCCAAAAACCATATAAATTTTTAGAACCATTTACATCCAATTTCGAACCCATTTCTAAACGATACAACATTATTTTATCGGCAGGACGTAACATTCCGTATAAACCTGAAAGTAAAAACACATTTGTATTCATGTATTTTTGAGCATCTTCTGACAAAGTTTCAGCATTTAAAGCACGATAAACTTCACCTTTAAAAGCTAAAGCTGCAGAAACAGATTTTTTTGCTGTTGGCTTTACACTCCATTCTTGATTACGCTCTACATTCATATCAGCAATATCTTTAGAAATCTTCATTAAAGTTTCCAAATCAGTTGCACTCATTTCTTTCATTACATTCATGATTTCTTGCGAATGCTCTAAAAATTGAGGAGTTGTCGCTTTCCAATCTGCATTGGTTTCTAAACTCATCATTTTAGCAGGCGAAAGTAAAATCTTCATATCGTATTATATTCTTTTTAATTATAAATAGTCTTCTATATCTCCTTTTCCTTCACGTAAAACTTCTACTCCATCTGTCATATCAACAACAGTAGAAGCAACATTATCACCGTAACCAGAATCTACAATTGCATCAACTAAGTTATCCCATTTCTCATAAATTAATTCTGGATCAGTTGTATATTCTACAATTTCATCTTCATCATAAATAGAAGTTGAGGCAATTGGATTTCCTAACTTTTCTACTATCATACGCGGAACTAAATGATCTGGCACACGAATACCTACCGTTTTCTTCCCTTTATAAGCTGAAGGTAAATTTTTAGAAGCATTCATAACAAACGTAAAAGGACCTGGCAACGCACGTTTTAAAATCTTAAATGTTCCATTATCAATTGGTAAAGTATAATTTGATAAGTGACTTAAATCGTTACAAATAATCGAAAAATGAGCTTTATCTAATTTAACACCTTTTAATCGTGCTAACTTTTCCATCGCCTTTTGATTTGTAATATCACAACCCAAACCATAAACGGTATCTGAAGGGTAAATTACTAAACCACCATCACGTAATATTTTTACTACTTGATCGATTGCTTTTTCTTGAGGGTTTTCTGGATGAATTCGGATATAATCTGCCATAGTCGATTGTTTTCTCAAAGATACGAAATAATGTGTTAGCCGATGGTATCACTAATTTTACTTGTTGATGAATTAATAACTAAAATTGATAAAAAAAGCTACCCGATTGGATAGCTTTTTAAGATGTATTACATTTTAGTAATTATGGTATTTAAAACTTTGACCGTTTTTTATTTCTTTTACTGATTGATAAATCAATTCAATAACATTTTTTACATCTGATTGATGAACCATTTCTACTGTTGTGTGCATATAACGTAATGGTAACGATATTAATGCCGAAGGAACTCCTCCATTACTATACGCAAATGCATCTGTATCTGTTCCTGTAACACGAGATGCCGCTGCTCGCTGAAATGGAATATCGTTTTGTTCAGCAGCATCAATAATTAATTCTCTTAAATTATTTTGAACCGCTGGTGCGTAATAAATTACTGGTCCGTCGCCACATTTTTGCTCACCTTCTTTCGATTTTGTAATCATCGGTGTTGTTGTATCATGTGTAACATCTGTAATAATTGCTACGTCTGGTTTAATTGTTTGTGTAACCATTTCTGCACCACGTAAACCAACTTCTTCTTGTACTGCATTTACAATGTATAAACCATAATCAATCTGATCCTTGTTTTCGAATAATTTACGAGCTACCTCAGCAATCATAAATCCTCCCATACGGTTATCAATCGCACGGCAAACAAAGTACCTATCATTTAAAGTAAAAAATTCATCTGGATATGTAATCACACAACCAACGTGGATTCCTAACTCTAAAACTTCTTCTTTAGAAATACATCCACAGTCAATCCAAATTTTATCTTGAGTTGGCGCTTCTTCTTTCCCTCCTTGGCGTAAATGAATTGCAGGCCATCCAAAAACACCTTTTACAATACCTTTCTTTGTATGAATATTTACAACTTTAGAAGGTGCTATCATATGATCAGAACCTCCATTGCGAACTACATAGATTAATCCATCTTCAGAAATGTAATTCACAAACCAAGAAATCTCATCAGCGTGAGCTTCAATTACAACTTTATAAGGTGCATCAGGGTTAATTACTCCGTAAGCAGTACCATAATTATCAGTTCTAATTTCGTCTACATATGGTTTAACATAGTCAATCCAAACCTTTTGCCCTTCAGACTCGAAACCGGTTGGAGATGCAGTGTTTAAGTATTTTGATAAAAAATCTAACGATTGTTGATCAAATAAATTATTTGTTGCCATGATTAGTTTTATTTCAAACAAATATACTACTTTAGGAACAATTTTTGAGGCTGATATAGATATGAAGTTTTATTTCAATTTACTCCTAATTTTGATAGGTTTTAATGTTGCTGATGCCCAGATTTTTGGGTTAGATATGGGAGTCTCTGCTAATCGCGAGATTAAGAATGATACGATTATTGATGGAAATTTAGTTATTGCTGATACGATACAATTACATGATTCACAATTTTACTCTGTTCAACTAAAAACAGATTTAGAAAAAAAGTATTATTTCTGGCTACGTAAGAGAGTAAGAGATGTGTGGCCGTATGTACGAACTGCTGTAAGAGAATATAATTCTGTTATGGACACAGTAAATACAATGGATCGTAGACGTGACCAAAGACGTTTTATTAAAGATCGTCAAAAAAAATTAGGTGATCAATTTGAAAATCAATTGAAAAACATGACCGTTTCTCGAGGTCAAATTCTAACTAAACTTATTCATAAGGAAACGAATAAAACTACATACGATATCATCAAAGAACTTCGTGGAGGTGTTTCTGCATTTTTATATAACACCGCTGGAGGCGCATATGATATAAACCTTAAACAAACTTTTGACCCGAAACGTACAAGAGAGGATTTATACATTATTGTTATACTCCAAAGAGATATTGCAGATGGCGTTCTACAGCCAATTTATGATGATAATGAATAAGGAATAAGGAATAATACTTATTCGTAAAAAACTTTATCATTATATTTGAAATAATAAAAGGGAAAAACTGTGACAAAAACTACTATAAAAAAAATAGGTGTATTAACCTCAGGTGGTGATGCACCAGGAATGAACGCTGCTTTAAGAGCAGTTGTTAGAGCATGTAAATATTATGAAATTGCTTCTATTGGTATTATGCATGGATACGAAGGTTTAATTCATGATGATATGATTGAATTGGGCCCTCGTGATGTGAAAAATATTATAAACCAAGGAGGTACATTTCTTAAAACTGCACGCTCAGAAGAATTTAGAACAAAAGAAGGTCGCCAAAAGGCTTATGAAAACCTAAAAAAAAACGACATTGATGCTTTAGTTGTAATCGGTGGTGATGGTTCTTTTACAGGTGCTAATATTTTTCATCAAGAATTTGATGTACCATTTATAGGGGTTCCAGGTACAATCGATAACGATATTTTCGGAACTGATTACACAATTGGTTACGATACAGCTTTAAATACTGTTATTGAAGCTGTTGATAAATTGCGCGATACTGCAACATCTCATAATCGTGTGTTTTTTGTAGAAGTTATGGGCCGTGATGCAGGTTTTATTGCATTAAATAGTGGTATAGCTTCTGGTGCACAAGATATTTTAATACCTGAGCAAAAAGATAGTGTTGAAGATTTATGTAATTCTTTAGAACGTTCTGAAGAAACAGGTAAAAAATCGAGTATAGTTGTTATTGCTGAAGGTGAACAATTAGGTGGTGTATATGAAATTGCAAAACAAGTACAAGCAAGGCATCCAGAATATGATATTCGTGTTACAGTTTTAGGACACATTCAGCGTGGAGGTTCTCCTACATGTCAAGATAGAGTCTTAGCATCTCGTTTAGGGATTGCCGCTGTAGAAGGTTTATTAGATCATAAAACAAATCTTATGGCTGGTATTCGTTCTAATAAAGTTGTATTTACTCCTATTGATGAAGCGATTAAAAAACACAACGAAATTGATGAAGAATTAATCAAAGTAGCAAATATACTTTCTATTTAATTCAAAATCATTACTTTTAAGAAAGGGAAAAAAATATATATAAATTATGTCAAAAATTAAAGTTGGAATCAATGGATTCGGACGTATCGGAAGATTAGTTTTCCGAGTGTTAGCAGAAAGAGAAAATTTTGAAGTTGTTGGAATTAATGACTTAGTAGATGCAGATTATTTAGCATACATGTTAAAATATGATTCAGTTCATGGAGCATTTAAAGGTGAAATTTCTGTTGAAGGAAATACATTAATTGTAAATGGTCAAAAAATTCGTGTAACTGCAGAGAAAGATCCTGCAAATTTAAAATGGAATGAAATTGGCGCTGATTACATTATTGAAGCAACAGGAATCTTCATGACTAAAGAATCTGCTGGAAAACACATCGAAGCAGGTGCTAAAAAAGTAATTTTAACTGGACCATCTAAAGACGATACACCAATGTTCGTTATGGGAGTTAATGAAGATAAATTAACTGCTGAAGATACAATTATCTCTAATGCTTCTTGTACTACTAACTGTTTAGCGCCTTTAGCTAAGGTAATTCATGAAAACTTTGGTATTGCAGAAGGATTAATGACAACAGTACATGCAACTACTGCAACTCAAAAAACTGTTGATGGACCATCAAGTAAAGACTGGAGAGGTGGGCGTAGCGCAATGAACAATATTATTCCTTCATCTACAGGTGCTGCAAAAGCAGTTGGTAAAGTTATTCCTGAATTAAATGGTAAATTAACTGGTATGTCTTTCCGTGTTCCTACGGTTGATGTTTCTGTTGTAGATTTAACTGTTCGTTTAGAGAAAGAAACTAACTATGACGAAATCAAAAAAGTGATGAAAGATGCTGCTGATGGACCTTTAAAAGGAATTATTGGCTATACAGAAGACGCTGTAGTTTCTCAAGATTTCGTTGGAGATGTCCGCACAAGTATTTTTGATGCTGGAGCAGGAATCATGTTATCTCCTACTTTTGTAAAATTAGTTGCGTGGTATGATAACGAAATGGGATACTCTAACAAGGTTGTAGATTTATTAGAACACGCCTCTAAAATTTAATTTTTTAATAAAATATCATACAATTTATTCAAAGCTCTTCAATAGAAGAGCTTTTTTAATATTTTTTTATGTTAAAATTTTATTTTCATTAATAAATAATTCTATATTTGATTCATTAACAAAATAAAACTAATGCCTATAGAATAGAAATTCTACTTTTTATTAAAAATAACACAACGACATAATTTAACACATATGAATTACGAGGACGATTCTCTACTTATATCTTCGTACCAAGATGGTAACGAAGATGCGTTACAAACGTTAATAGAGAAATATAAAGGTAGAATATATAGTTTTATTTACTCAAAAGTTTTAGACAGAGATGTTACTGAAGATATCTTCCAAGATACATTTGTAAAAGTAATCTTAACTTTAAAAGGAGGAAAATACAATGACGAAGGTAAATTTTTACCTTGGGTAATGCGTATTGCCCACAATCTTACCATTGATTATTTCAGATTAAATAAACGTTTTAACGTAATACATGAATCTTCAAATTATAGTGAAGATTATAATATTTTCGATTACATCGGTGTAATGGACGAATGTTCTGAAACTAAAATCATCAAAGACCAAATTGATTGTGATTTGAAAAAATTAGTAAAACAATTACCAGACGATCAACGAGAAGTTTTAGAATTAAGAATTTTTAAAGATTTAAGCTTTAAAGAAATTGCTGAAGAAACTGATGTTAGTATTAATACTGCATTAGGTAGAATGCGTTATGCATTAATCAATTTAAGAAAAGTTATAGAAAACAATAATATTATTTTAACAGTTGACTAAATAATAAATCAAATCATTTAGCGTTTAAATTAAAATGATTGATAAGAACATGAAAGAAGCTAAACCAATTTTAGAACCTAAACAGTCAACAATAGAAAAAATATTATCATACTCAAAAAGTGTAAATGCTTTACAGTTAAATTTATTTAAGGAAAAGTTTATTGTACATTTAAATTAAACATATTGTTTTTATTTCAATAAAAAATCCGAAGCCAAAAGCTTCGGATTTTTTATATTTTATATTGAAGTTTTATTCTAAATATTTCTAGAATTAGAACATCCATAATCTATTCAATTAGATGGAATTTGTTCTAAAACTTCTAATAAGTACTTCCAATATTTTTGAACAGAAACAATTTCAACTTTTTCATCTGGCGAGTGAGCTCCAGAAATATTTGGACCAAATGAAATCATATCTAATCCTGGATAATTTGTTCCAATAATTCCACATTCTAATCCAGCGTGACAAGCTACAACTTTAGGTTCTGTCCCATTTTGTTTCACGTAGATTTCTTTCATAATCTCTAAAATCTCAGATTGTGGATTAGCTTTCCATCCAGGGTAAGCTCCAGAAAAAGCAACTTGGAAACCTGCTAATTCAAAACTAGCTTTTAAAGTTTCAGCTAATGCCATTTTGTTAGATTCTACAGAAGAACGTGTTAAACATAAAACTTTTACATTTCCTTCGATAACCTCTACTCTAGCAACATTATTTGAAGTTTCAACTAAACCTTCAACATCCGGGCTCATTCTGTAAACTCCATTAAATGCAGCCATAATTCCTTGAACAAAGATTTTAGAATCTACTAAAGACATTGCAGATGTTAATGCATCTGTTTCTTCTAAAGCAATTACCATATTTGGTTCAATCGTTGCGTACTCTTCAATAATTTCAGCTCTTAAAGATTCATAAGCTACTTTAAAAGTTTCAACATTAGAAGTAGGCATTACAAATTTAACCCAAGATTCACGAGGAATTGCATTACGTAAACTTCCACCTTCCATGTGGGCAATTTGACCACCATTTGCTATAGCTAAAGTTAAAATACGAGCAATTAATTTGTTAGAATTTCCTAATCCTTCATGAATTTGAATTCCTGAGTGACCACCTTGTAATCCTTTTAATTCTAATTTAAATGTTGTCCCTTCAACAGATTCAGTAACATATGTTTTCTTTGCAGTAACATCAATTCCACCAGCACATCCGATATCTAATTCGTCATCTTCTTCAGTATCTAAGTTTAATAAAATAGATCCCGATAAGAAACCTGCTTTTAAACCTAATGCTCCTGTCATTCCTGTTTCTTCGTCAATCGTAAAAAACGCTTCAACGGCTGGATGAGGAATATCTTTAGATTCTAAAATTGCCATAATTGTAGCAACTCCAATTCCGTTATCCGCACCTAATGTAGTACCATTTGCAGTTACGAATTTGTTATCTTCAATGTACATTTCGATACCTTGAGTATCAAAATCGAATTCTACATCATTATTTTTTTGACATACCATATCCAAGTGCGATTGCATAACAATTGTTTTACGATCTTCCATTCCTGGATAAGCAGATTTTTTGATTAATACGTTTCCAACTTCATCAGTTTCAACTTTCAACCCTAAATCTTCACCAAATTTGATGATAAATTCACGTACTTTTTCTTCTTTTTTAGAAGGTCTTGGAACTGCATTTAATGCTGCGAAATTTTTCCATAACGCTTTAGGTTCCAATGCTAATATATCAGACATTTTTAATAATAATTTACCCCAAAATTAAGAAAGAATTAATTATTATGAGTACATTAGGAAATAATTTACACTATACATTAATAAAATATGAAGAAATTTTTTCTACCACTTATATTAATTGGTACATTATCTTTTGCGCAAATTACTGAACAAGGAGAAATTTATAGCCAATCTTATCAATTAAAGAATAATGTTCCTACAATAGAAATGCCTCAATTTGATTTAGATGCTTTAAAAGCAGAAGATCAAATAAACGATCAATTAATCACTAAACCTTTTCGTTTTGGTAAAGATTTTAAAGTAAATTATTCACCATCAACTCATGGATCTTGGATAACTTTACCTAATGGAGACAGAATTTGGAGATTAAAAATTATTTCTCAAGATGCTAAAACCTTAAATTTCTTATTAAAAAACTACAGATTTTCTAATAATGCAAAATTATATTTACACAATGATGATGGGCAATTTTTAGGTTATTACACTTCAAAAGAAAATACAAAGGAAAAACAGGTTGCAACTTGGCCAATTGATGGTTCTACTGTTACTATAGAATTTTATGAACCTGCAAATGAAGTTGGATTATCGACTTTTGAAATTGCAGAAGTTGTACATGGTTATAGAACAGTAAATAACATTAAAACACCAACTAAAGGTTTAAATACATCTGGACATTGTAATGTTGATGTAAATTGTACTGCTGGAGATGAATGGGAACAACAAAAGAATGCTGTTGCTTTAATTTTAAGCGGAACAACAGAATGGTGTTCTGGAACTTTAGTTACCAATACTGCAAACGATGGAACTCCATATTTTTTAACAGCTAATCATTGTTATAGTTCTGCAACTCCAGCTTGGACTTTTAGATTTAAATGGATTAGTGAAAATCCTGATTGTGCAACTACCGCTCCTAGTGGTGATGGACCAAGAATTTACAGTTTAAGTGGTGCTGAAATCAAGGCTAGAAATCCATCTACTGATATGATGTTGTTAAAATTAACTAGTGAAGTTCCAACAGATTGGGAATTAGTTTGGTCAGGATGGGATAGATCTGGAAATATTCCAGAAAATGTTACTGGCTTACACCATCCAGATGGAGATATCATGAAAATTGCACAATATTATTCTCCACCACTAAAAAAAGTTAGAAGTGGAATTTCTGCTTGGGAAATTCCTGCTTGGGATTTAGGAGTTACTGAAGGTGGATCTTCTGGATCTGGATTATTCGATCACAATGGACGAATCATTGGTCAATTATATGGAGGTTATGCTGCTTGTAGCGGAACTTCACCTAATAACCAATATGATTTTTATGGAAGAATAGATGCTTCATGGGAAGGTGGCGGAAATGCATCTAGCCGTTTAAAAGATTGGCTAGATCCTATTAATTCACAGGTAATGACAACAGATCATTATGTAAAAGAGTTACTTGCAAATGATATCAGTATCAATTCTCAAACTACTGTTGCGGATTGTGATGGAAATATTGCTCCTTCAATAGTAGTTAAAAATGTTGGTTCACAAGCAATTTCAAACTATCAATTAAAATATAAATTTAATGAAGATGCTGAAACGACTTTATCTTTTAATGAAACGTTAGCTGCTGGAGAAACAAGAACTATAAATATTGAAAATCAAGAATTTTCAGCTGGGACACATAGTTTTAGATCTGAAGTTGTATTGGATGGAGATTTAAATCCAAATAACAATATTTCGTTAAGTAATTTTAATGTATTAGAAACTCTAAACACCAATAAAGTTACCTTAAATCTAGTAACAGATCGTTATGCAGAAGAGAATTCTTGGTATTTATACAATTCTCAAAATCAAATTGTGCAATCTGGAGTTAATTTAACAAATTCAACTACTTACAATATCAATTTTGACAATTTAGCTGAAGATTGTTACAAATTTGTATTAGAAGATAGTTATGGTGATGGTATTTGTTGTCAGTACGGAAACGGATCTTATTCATTAACATTACCTAATGGAGAAGTTATTGCTTCTGGTGCTAGTTTCGGAGATGAAGCTGTAGTCAATTTTAAAGTAAGTGGTACATTAGGTATTTCAAATCTTGCATCAAACGAAATTGCTGTTTATCCAAATCCTACAAATGATATTATTAATTTAGAAGTAAATAATAATTTAGGAAAATACACCTATGAAATCTATTCTGCCTTAGGACAAAAAGTAAAACAAGGTAATGGAATAGGAAATCAAAAGGTTAATTTGAAACAATACGGAAAAGGTACATTCGTAATCAATATTAAAACAGAAAACGGAAAAACAATGACGAAAAAAATTATCGTTAAATAATTCCAATTTCATATAACAAAAAAAGACCTTCAATTACTGAAGGTCTTTTTTATTTATATTATCTACCTGTAGTTGGCATCGGAGATTCCTTATCCACAACTGGTCTATTTTCTGCATTTGCTAATTTCCAAATAGTATTGAAAGCTAACTTTGTTCTACGCGTTAATAAATCATATTCAATTTTATCTGGTGTATCTGTTGGACGGTGGTAATCATCATGAACTCCATTAAAGAAGAAAACAGATGGAATACCGTGCTTCGCAAAATTATAGTGATCTGAACGGTAGTAAAAACGGTTTGGATCATCTGGCGTATTGTAACGCATATCTAAATTAATTCCTAATCCATCATTAGCTGCTAAAACCGCTTTATGTAAATCTGAAGATAACATTTCTGAACCAATCACATAAACGAAATCTCTTGTTGCATCGTTGTGTTCGTGATCAACACGACCAATCATATCAATATTTACATTTGCAATTGTATTAGCTAATGGAAAAATTGGATTATCTGAATAATATTTAGAACCTAATAATCCTTTCTCTTCACCAGAAACGTGTAATAATAAGATTGAACGTTTTGGACGAATTCCTTTTTTCTCTGCTTCACGGAAAACACGACCAATTTCCATTACAGCAACAGTTCCTGAACCGTCATCATCAGCACCTGGATATAATTTTCCATCTTTAATTCCGTCATGATCATAGTGAGCAGAAATTACAACAATCTCTTCTGGTTTCTCAGAACCCTCAATGAATCCCATTACGTTTCGCATTTCACCTGCAACACGTTTAAATGTAGCAGCAGGAATTATTTGAAAATAATCTCCTTTCGGCCCATTAATTCCTAATTCTTTATAATAGTTAGAAATGTAATTACCAGCTCTTACTTCACCAGCAGTTCCGGCATTTCGTCCTTCCATTTCTGGTCCAGCTATAATATAAAGTTGTTTCTTTAATTGTACCTCAGAAACCTGATCTACATACTTAGGTAATATTTTTTCATATTTTTCTGTAGACATTTGTTTTTGGCTGTTACAACCTGTAGCCGTAAAAAATGTTAGCGCAGTTAATGCAATTAAAAATTGTTTCATGTGAATTTATTATGATATTAAATCAAGTTTACTGAATATTATTCAGTTGAACTCTAATTATATTATAAATAAACAAAAAATAATCGAATTTTTGTATCTTGTTTCTATATTTGTGCCTTAAATTTTATTCCCTTTATGTCCCAGTTATTCAAGAAAAAATCAGTAGATCAAATTCTATCTGATGCCGAGAAAAACACCAACTCACTACAAAAAACTTTAGGAGTAACTGACCTTGTAAGTCTTGGAATTGCAGCAATCGTAGGTGCTGGAATCTTTAGTACTATTGGTTTAGCCGCATTTAATGGAGGTCCTGCAATTTCACTATTATTTGTGTTTGTTGCATTCGCTTGTGTTTTCACAGCATTATCTTACGCTCAATTTGCAAGTACAGTTCCTGTTTCAGGATCTGCTTATACTTACGCATACGTTGCTTTTGGAGAATTATTCGCTTGGATAATAGGTTGGGCATTAATATTAGAATATGCAGTATCCAATATGGTTGTTGCTATCTCTTGGTCGCAATATTTTGTATCCATGTGTGAAGGATTCGGAATCCATATACCAAAATGGCTTACAATGGCGCCACAATACGCAACTGAAGCTTATCAAAAATCATTAGAAATTGGTGTTGATAAACTAAGTGGCGTAGAAAAAATTGCATTAGAAGCTTATAAAACAGCCCCAAATATTGGTGGATTACCAATTATTTTCGATTTGCCTGCTGGTATTATTACAGTACTTGTTACGATGTTAGTTTATATCGGTATTAAAGAATCTAAGAAAGCGAGTAACTTTATGGTTATCGTTAAAATCGGAATTATTTTAGCCGTAATTATTGGTGGTGCATTCTTTGTAAAACCTGAAAACTGGACACCTTTTGCACCTAACGGATTAGGTGGTGTAATGGGTGGTGTAGCTGCTGTATTCTTTGCTTTTATTGGATTTGATTCGATCTCGACTACAGCCGAAGAATGTAAAAATCCTCAACGCGATTTACCTCGTGCTATGATTGCATGTTTAATTATTTGTGCTGCATTATACATATCTATCACATTAATATTAACTGGTATGGTTAATTATACAGAATTAAATGTAAAAGATCCATTATCATATGTTTTCCACTACGTAGGATTTGATCATATGGCTGGTATTATTTCTGTAACATCAGTAGTTGCAATTACAAGTGCATTATTGGTTTTCCAATTAGCTCAGCCTCGTATTTGGATGACTATGTCTCGTGACGGATTAATTCCAAAGAAATTTGCAACCGTTCACCCTAAATACAAAACACCATCTTACGCTACAATTATCACTGGTATTGTAGTTGCAATTCCTGCTTTATTCCTTAAAATGGATTTCTTTGTTGATTTAACTTCTGTTGGAACATTCTTCGCATTTATCGTAGTTTGTGGTGGAGTTTTATACATGGATAAAACAGGATTATCTGAAAAATCTAAATTTAAAGTTCCTTACATCAATGGTAAATATATCGTTCCATTAGCATTTATAGCTGGAATCGTTTTAACATTTATCTACGGACAAGATTCTTTAGAACAATGGAAAACATTAGGTTCTATGGATTTAATTGCTCATAAATCATTAGTTGTTATCTTTTGGATTGCGTTTTTAGTAATGAGTATTTTAAGTTTCAAACATAACTTCTCATTATTACCTGTAATTGGCATTATGATTAACTTATATTTAATGAGTGAATTAGGTGCTAGTAATTGGATTATTTTCGTGATTTGGTTAGCTATCGGATTAGCAATTTATTTTATGTACGGACATAAACACAGTAAATTAAGACAACAAAATTCTTAATCTATATTTTCTAAAGCGATTCAGATTTGAATCGCTTTTTTTATACATTTAATCCATTCAAAATAGTAGATAAACTTCTTTATTTCACCTCAAAACTTTACATTTGCACTATAAATTTTACGACAGATGTTTAGATCACATACTTGTGGAGAATTAACACAAGCCAACATTAATGAAAAAGTTACGTTAAGCGGATGGGTTTCAACGTTACGTGATAAAGGTTTTATGATGTGGATTGATTTACGTGACCGTTACGGAATCACGCAAATCATCTTAGATGAAGAACGTTCTTCGACAGAATTATTTGAAACTGCTCGTTCATTAGGACGTGAGTTCGTAATTCAAGTAACTGGTACAGTTATCGAAAGAGCTTCTAAAAATCCTAACATTCCTACAGGAAATATCGAAATTTTAGCAGAAAGCATTACAATCTTAAATGAATCTGCCTTACCTCCATTCACAATCGAAGATAATACTGATGGTGGTGAAGATATCCGTATGAAATATCGTTACTTAGATATTCGTCGTAATCCAGTTAAAAATAAATTAATCTTCCGTTCAAAAGTTGCGCAGGAAGTTCGTAAATACTTAGATGCACAAGATTTCGTAGAAGTTGAAACGCCAGTTTTAATTAAATCTACGCCAGAAGGTGCGCGTGATTTCGTGGTTCCATCTCGTATGAATCCAGGTGAATTCTACGCGTTACCACAATCTCCACAAACATTCAAACAATTATTAATGGTAGGTGGTTTAGACCGTTACTTCCAAATTGTAAAATGTTTCCGTGACGAAGATTTACGTGCAGACCGTCAGCCAGAGTTTACACAAATCGACTGTGAAATGTCGTTTGTTGAACAAGAAGATATTATGAATGTTTTCGAAGGTTTAGCGAAACACTTATTATCAACTTTCAAAGGATTAGAATTTGATCAATTCCCTCGTATGACATTTGCAGATGCAATGCGCCGTTATGGAAATGATAAGCCAGATATTCGTTTCGGAATGGAATTCGGTGAAATTACTGATTTAGCGAAAGGTAAAGATTTCAAAATCTTTGATGAGCAAGAATTAATCGTTGGTATTGCTGCAGAAGGATGTAACGCATACACACGTAAAGATATCGATAAATTAATCGAATGGGTACAACGTCCACAAATCGGTGCTACTGGTTTAGTTTGGGCTCGTTACAACGAAGACGGAACGTTCAAATCTTCTGTAGATAAATTCTACTCTCAGGAAGATTTAGCTGCTTGGGCAGAGCGTATGAAAGCAAAACCAGGTGACTTAATGTTAGTAATGTCTGGAAACACAAACAAAGTTCGTGGTCAATTATCTGCTTTACGTATGGAAATTGCAGAACGTTTAGGATTACGAAATCCTGAAGTTTTTGCTCCATTATGGGTTGTAGATTTCCCATTATTAGAATGGGATGAAGAATCTGAAAGATACCACGCAATGCACCACCCATTTACTTCTCCTAAACCAGAAGATATGGAATTAATTGCAACAAATCCAGGTGAAGTACGTGCTAATGCTTACGATTTGGTATTAAATGGAAACGAAATTGGTGGAGGATCTATTCGTATTTTCGATAAAGATATTCAAGCAAGAATGTTTGAGTTATTAGGATTTACACCAGAACAAGCTGAAGCTCAGTTCGGATTCTTAATGAACGCTTTCAAATATGGTGCGCCACCTCACGGAGGTTTAGCATTCGGATTTGACCGTTTTGTATCGATCTTAGATGGTTCTGAAACAATTCGTGATTACATTGCATTCCCTAAAAACAATTCAGGTCGTGATGTAATGATTGATGCACCATCAACTATTGACGGAACACAAATGGACGAATTATTTATTGCTTCTACTTTTACAGGAAAAGAATAATTTTTCACATAGAAAATAACTAAAAAGCCAACTCTTACGAGTTGGCTTTTTAGTTTATATCATTTATTATTTCGATGGACTTGGAGTCACTGGAGCCGCAGGAGCTATATCAGTAAATTTCTTCGGTTTTATATTTCCTTGGTGACATGTAAAACAAGAAACTTTTTGTTTATCTGCCGGATCGTAATCAAAATGTTTTTTATTCAATTCATTTGTCATTGTAATCATATGACGAGCATAATCTTTTTCTTTCTTCGCATCAGAAGAAAAATCCATTTTACCAGTTTCAGGATTTGCTGCGTGGCAATGATTACATTTAACACCTAATGCTGCGTTATACTCGCGCATTAATCCTTTTAATTCATCTTCAGAAATGTCTTGTGGTAAAACTTTTAAGTTTGCCCATTGCGACTCTACCTTTCCTACTTCTTTCCCTTGATCAACTTTTCCTTTAGTTACTGAGGCACAACTTGCAACTACAACTAATACAGCAGCTAAAAATCCTAATTTTTTCACTATTATGTTTTCTTATGTAATCACAAGTTAAAGCAATTTTAACAATAAATATACCCTAAATCAAAATTTGAAATTGATATAAATAAAGTTTTATTAATTTAATCTGTACAAGCAATCAAATATTGATAGGCTTTTACAGCACCTTGTAATGTATCTTGTTTCTCGTTTTCGTCTATAATTTGTTCATTCAAGTAATTTACAAAAGCTTTCCAAATTGGACCAATATCTTGACCATAATGACCAAAGTAGTTAAAATTAGCAGTTTCTAAATCAGGATATTTTTTTAATTGCTTTGCGATTACCATTCCTCCTAACATCGAACCTTCAATAACATACAAAGCACCTAAAGCTTCTGCACGATTTTTTAAATGATTAATAGTACCAATTTCCTTCGGAGATAATTTCAATTCTAATATATCTTTCTCTATTAAACTTAATTTATTAAAATTGATTCTGTTTAATAATTCTTTATCCGAATTATTCAAAAACGCATGAATTTCAGTTTCATATGCTTTAATAAATTGATGATTTACCACTAACATTTTGTAGTAATTATCTTGCGTAAAAGTTCCGTCAAACAATTTATTTGATTCCAACTTCTGCTCTATTTCATCGTGATATTGCCTTGTTTCTGTCTTTAATAATTCTGTAACCATCATAATTCAGGATTCATTTCTAAACCAATAAATATACTG
Organism: Faecalibacter macacae; assembly: GCF_003687725.1. Lineage (GTDB taxonomy): Bacteria > Bacteroidota > Bacteroidia > Flavobacteriales > Weeksellaceae > Empedobacter > Empedobacter macacae. Next base: position 42,253 of record NZ_RDOJ01000012.1, on the reverse strand, counting down.
CATTAAATAAATTATTATCTCATCTAAAATCATAAAAAAACCTCCAGAAAAGTCTGAAGGTTTTTAATTATATATTTAAAAATTGTATTATTCTACAATTGTTAATTCGTCGATAATGTTAGTCGCACCAGCGTATTTGTCTACAACCCATAACACGTAACGAATATCTACAGAAATTGTACGTTGTAATTTTGGATCAAAGATTACATCACCAGCCATTGCTTCGATATTTCCGTCGAATGCTAAACCGATTAACTCTCCTTTTCCATTCATTACAGGAGAACCAGAGTTACCACCTGTAATATCGTTGTTTGATAAGAAGTTGATTGGCATATATCCATCTTTATCAGCGTAACGACCGTAATCTTTAGCTGCAGCTAATTCTAATAAACGCTTTGGATTTTCGAATTCTGCATCACCAGCTTTGTGCTTCGCTACAACTCCTTCCATTGTTGTGTAGTAGTTAGCAGGCGCATCTGGTTGACGGTTTGGATTTAAACTTTTTGGTAAAGCTTGGATTGATCCGTAAGTTAAACGTAAAGTTGAGTTTGCATCTGGATATAAAATATCACCGATTTTAGACTCGCGTAAACCTTTCACTAATAAACGGAAATTCTTTGCGTAAACTTCTTCTAATTGTGCTTGTTCTTCAGTTTTCTTTGCTTGACGCTCTACTAAAGAAGAAGATAAAATGTATAAAGGATCTTTCTTTAAAACCTCAACATCTGGAGAAATTAAGAAATTCTTCACTTGTGCAGCATCTGCAAAGAAAGAACGAGAAACCGCTTCTTCAACAAAAGATGTAAAATCGTTTCCGTTTCCTTTTGCTAATTCAGCAACGTAAGGTGATAAACCAGCTTCAGCTCCTTTAGAAGCATATAAATTTAATTGAGCAGCTAATACATCTTTCTCTAAAGGTAAGTGCATTTTACCGTAAATCGCTTCAATCATTGCCTCGATTTGAGGTAACATTTCAGCACGTTTTGCATCGTTTGCATCAGCATAATTTTCAATCGATTTACCTAAACGGTAAGGCGCAGATGCTAAAGCAGCAGAACGCATTAAGATAGCTAAGTAATTATTGTGACGCGCATCTAAATTAGTTTTAGCATAGTAATCATTTAAATTTTTGATTACATCTCCATATTCAGCTTTATTAGCTTTTTTGTTCGCCCATTTGTTAAATTTAGCCTCTAACTTAGATTTTTTCGCAACTGTTTGGTGCTCTTTTAAAGCCACAATCATTCCGTCACGGTTTTTCCAGTAGTTTGCTAAACCTGCAAATTTAGAAGCGTAATCGATATTTACTTTTTGATTTTGCTCTTGGTATTTTTTAATGTTATCCATACCAACTTTAGAAGCCTCTACCCAAGCTGGGTAAGCGTAATCGATGTTTTGAGCAACACCTTGCGCTGGCATCCAACGGTTAGTACGACCTGGGTAACCTAAAATCATAGCGAAATCATTTAACTTATAACCTTTTAAAGAAATTGGTAAATGGTGCTTTGGTTTTAAGGGAACATTGTTTGTTGAATAGTCTGCAGGATTTCCATCTTTATCTGCATAAACACGGAACATAGAGAAATCACCTGTGTGACGAGGCCACTCCCAATTATCTGTATCTCCTCCAAAACGACCAATCATATCTGGAGGTGTACCAACTAAACGTACATCTTGATAATCTTGGTAAACGAAGTAGTAATACTCGTTTCCTTGGAAGAATGAACGAACAGAAACCACATATTTTCCGTTTTCGCTGTTTTCTTTTTCGATTTTAGCAATTTCTCTGTTGATTGCTTTCTCACGATCAGCTTCAGACATTTTTTCATTTACAGTTCCTAAAATACGTTTAGAAACATCGTCCATACGAACGAAGAAACGAACTTTTAAATTATCTGGTTTTAACTCCTCAGATTTATTCTTTGCCCAAAATCCGTTTGTTAAGTGATCATTTTCTGGTGTAGATAATTGTGCAATATTTCCGTAACCACAGTGGTGATTCGTTAAAACTAAACCTTGGTCAGAAATAATTTCGGCAGTACATCCACCTCCAAATTGAACAATTGCATCTTTTAATGAATTATTGTTAATGCTGTAAATCTCTTCAGCAGTTAACTGTAATCCTTGCTTTTGCATATCGCGGTGATTTAAACGCTCAATGAACATTAAAAACCACATTCCCTCATCCGCTTTAAGCTTCATTGGGAAAAACAATACTGCAACAAGTGTTGATAGTAATAGTTTTTTCATTTCTTTTATACTTAATACGGTGCTAAAATACATTAGATATAATATTTGTCCTAACAATGTAGTTAAAATCAGTAATATTATACGGATTTGAATAAATAGTACATAAATTATTAATAATATTTCAAATATTTACTAACTCTATCATCTTACTCTATTTTTAAATAATATTCATAAAAAAAGGCTTATTCTAACGAATAAGCCTTTAATCTATAATAGTATACTATTAGTAAGTTGTTAAAGAAACAATATCTTGTGTAAATGAAGTTAATTTATCTGAACCATTTAAGAATTCTAAATTTACGATGAAAGAAAACTGTGTTACTTTTCCTCCACATTTCTCTACTAATTTAGCACAAGCTTCTGCCGTACCTCCTGTTGCTAACACATCGTCGTGTACTAAAATACGCATATCATTTTTTATATACGTTTCATTCACTTCAATTGTAGCTTGTCCGTATTCTAAATCATAAGATTGAGAAACTGTTGGAGGTGGTAATTTACCTGCTTTACGAACTAATATAAATGGAACTCCTAATTTTTGTGCAATCTGAATTCCGTATAAAAATCCTCTACTTTCTATTCCACAAACCGCATCAATTTTACCTTTCGCTTTTTCTACAAATGCATCTACGATATCGTTCGATAATTCTGCATCTAAAAATAATGGCGTAATGTCTTTATATTGAATACCTGGTTTTGGAAAATCTGCTACATTAGCGATTGTCTGATCAATACGACCTTGAAGAGTTGACATATTTAATATTATGTTTTGTTAAAGCCCAAAGTTAAAGAAAATCTACTATAAATAGTCTTCTTAGAATCCTAAACTTTCCCACATTTCATTAGGAATTCTTACAGGTCGCTTTGTTTCGGCATTTATACAACATAATGTTGTATATCCTTCATTAATCAATTTTTCTTGTTCATTATAAATCTTATAATCAACTTTTATACGCACCCCTTCCATTCTTTCATATACAATAGCCTCTATCGTAATCAATTCATCATATAAAGCACTACCAATAAATTTAGAATGTAAATCCAAAATTGGCATTTGTATTCCTTGCTTTTCCAATTCAGCATACGGATAACCTACATCACGTAACATTTCTGCTCTACCAATTTCATAAAATTCAGCATAATTTCCATGGTACACCACTCCCATCTGGTCTGTCTTAGCATAAGTTACACGGTGTTTTACTCGAAAAGTTTTCATTATAATATTGCTATAAATAAAATAAGCTATTCCTCTATATATAAAGAAATAGCTTATTCAGTAATTTTTTTGTAATCCATCCAACTAAAAGATGGAGAAGAATTTTGTTGATTATCTTCCCTAGAAAAATCGTATTGAATATGTATTAAAGTAGAAAAAGTTGGATTAGCAATTTCATAAACAAAAATACGAATCAATTCATTTTCTTGTGATTCAACAATATTTTTTAAAGAAAATTGATTTAATATCCCAATGTCTTTTAAATGAGATTCAATTTTAGTTGTTGCTTGGTCTAATTGTTCTTGTGTAAGTGTCATATTGCAAATTTATTCTAACTAAATTACACTTACAAATTAATGATAGATTTGAATAAATTATTTTGATATCATTTGATTCTAACTAATTATATTTATTGACAATATATAATACAAACTATTTTCTAATATATCAATACCTAAAGTGTTTTTTTTATTAAAAATTTGTTCACATTTTTGTAATCTATCGGTTGGTTTTTCACCTTACTGAGTTTCAATTCTTTAACTTTTAATTTTATTAATTTTTGGACTTAAGTATGACAATTACTGCAAACTCCGTGTGGGAAAACTGTTTAAAATACATCAAAGATAATATTGCTGAAGATGCGTTTAATACATGGTTTTTACCTATACGACCTGCAAAAATAAATGGTAATATTTTAACCATTCAAGTTCCTAGTAAATTCTTTTACGAATGGCTAGAAGAACATTACATCAAAATATTAAAAAGCGCCCTTCAACGTGAGTTAGGTAGCGATGCTAAATTGGTATATAGTATTTTGATGGATCAAAAGACTCAAGGTCGTGATCCTTACACTGTTCGCATTCCAAGTTCTAATAAAGAAAAGCCTCAACCACAAGAAGTTGATGCGCCAATACCTATGGATAAAACGAGATTAATGAATCCGTTTGTTATTCCTGGTTTACAAAAATTAAAGATTGACTCTCAACTAAATCCAAACTACACTTTTGATAATTTTATCGAAGGTGAATCTAATCGTTTAGCTCGTGCAGCAGGTCGTGCGATTTCAAAACGTCCAGGAGGAACATCATTTAACCCATTATTTATATATGGTAGTGTTGGTTTAGGAAAAACTCACTTAGTACATGCTATAGGTTTAGAAGTTAAAGAACTACACCCAGACAAAACAGTATTGTACGTATCAACCGAAAAATTTACACAACAGTTTATTGAAGCTGTTAAAAACAATAATCAAAACGATTTCATCCACTTTTATCAAATGATTGATGTATTAATTATGGATGATATTCAGTTTTTATCTGGAAAAACTAAAACGCAAGAAGTTTTCTTCCACATCTTTAATCATTTACACCAAAGAGGAAATCAGATTATCTTAACTTCTGACAAATCTCCAGCAGATATTCAAGATATGGAACAGCGTTTAATTTCTCGTTTCAAATGGGGATTATCAGCAGATTTACAAAATCCTGATTACAACACTCGTTTACACATCTTAAAACAGAAATTAGAGAAAGACGGAATTATTTTCCCAGATGAAGTAATGGATTATATCGCTCAGAATATTGATACCAATGTTCGTGAATTAGAAGGTTCATTAAACTCAATCATTGCTCAAGCAACATTAAATAAAAGAGAAATTACTTTAGAATTAACTGCTCGTACTTTATCTAAATTAGTACAAACAGCTCGTAAAGAAATTTCTATCGATTACATCCAAAAAACCGTTTGCGAATACTTTAAAGTTTCGATGGATGATATTCAATCAAAAACTCGTAAACGAGATGTGGTACAAGCAAGACAATTAGCCATGTATTTTGCAAAACAATATACTAAAGCGTCTTTAGCAAGTATTGGTTCACAAATTGGTAAAAGAGATCACGCGACAGTATTACACGCTTGTAAAACAGTTAAAAATTTACAAGAAACTGATAAAGCTTTCCGTGGTTACATCGAAGATATTTCTCGTAAAATTGCAGATTAATTTTTCCTATAAATTATCAATACAATGAAAATTTTAATGGTTTGCTTAGGTAACATTTGTCGTTCGCCTTTAGCTGAAGGAATTTTACAAGCTAAAGTTGGAGATAACCATTTAGTAGATTCTGCAGGGACAGGAGATTGGCATGTTGGTGAACAACCTGATCGTCGTTCTATTGCTGTTGCTAAAAAATATGGTGTAGATATTTCAGACCAAAGAGCAATGCACTTTAATCCTATTTTCTTCGAAGAATTTGATCTAATTTTTGCGATGGATAAACAAAATTCTATCGATTTACAACAATTAGCTCGTACTGAAGAAGAACGAAATAAAGTAAAATTAATCTTGAAAGAAGGTTTAGGAGAAGCAAATAATGTTCCTGACCCTTATTACGAAAATGATGAGGCTTTTGAACAAGTCTATCAATTATTAGATAAAGCAACAGACGGCCTTATCGAAAAATACAATTTATAATACCCAAAATGACAACTTCAAAAGTTTATCTTATCCCAAGTTTATTGGGAGAAAGTCCATATAATAGAGTTTTACCAGAGTTTAACTTAGAAATTATTCGTTCTATCAACACATTTGTGGTTGAAAACGAAAAATCTGCACGTAAATTCATCAAACAAGTTTGCCCAGAAAAAGTTCAATCTGATTTAGATCTTTACATTTTAGATAAAGATACAAATCCGCAAGAATTATTTGAATTGGTTAAATTATTAGACCAAGGAAAAACAATCGGAATTATTTCTGAAGCTGGATTACCTGCTGTTGCAGATCCAGGTGCACAATTAGTAAAAGTAGCTCAAGACAAAAAAATTCAGGTTGTTCCTTTAGTAGGACCATCTTCTATATTAATGGCTTTAATGGCTTCTGGAATGAATGGACAAAACTTCGCTTTTCACGGGTATTTACCAATAGACAAAAATGAACGTAAAAAACGTTTAGGACAGTTAGAAGCAGAAAGTTCTAGAACTGGAGTTGCACAAATATTTATGGAAACACCGTATAGAAACAATCAAATGATTGAAGATTTAACTAAAATCTTACGTACTGACACTAAAATTTGTGTGGCTTGTGATATTACTTTAGAATCTGAAGATATCAGAACAAGATCAATCAAAGATTGGAAAAACGAAAAATACGATTTCCATAAAAGACCAGCAATCTACGTGATGCAGGCCTAATTAATTGAATCTTTACTGTCAACCAAAACATCAGGTTGACGATCATTAGAAAAATCAAGCATTGCTTTAATATTTGCAAAGACCTCTCTGAATTTATGTTCATTGAGGTTTTTATATTTAGAGCCATCTGCATTATAACCTACACAATCAACACCCATCATTTTTCCTAAAAATGTAGCACGAGTTAAATGGAAATTCTGAGTAATATAGATAACTTTATCAAACTGGAATATATGCTTTACACGATAAACAGTACTATACGTATCCAGTCCACCAGTATCTAAATACGTTCTTTCAATCGGTACTCCATTTTCTAAAATATATTTCTCCATAACATCAATTTCATTAAAATTCTGATTCAATCTTTCACCAGAAAGAATAATAATATCAATTTTATGCGAATAATATAAATCTAAAGCTGTATCTAACCTATCTTTTAAGTAGGTACCTGGTGTTCCATCAGCATTTAATTTCGCACCAAAAACCACTCCTACTCTATATTTATTAGGAATATCAAATTTATCTTGAAAAATAAAACGAGAAGTATACGCTTGTAAAGCAATTAAAAAAACAAGTAACCCAATAGCTCCTAATATAAATATGGCTGAAACTCTTGTTACTATAAATTTTCCTATACGCATTTTCCTATTAAATAACCTTGTACAAAGATGATTTATCTGAATAATAAATCAAAAAAATAAAATGCTAATTTTATACTAAATTTGTAGACTTTTAAATTACAATGAAAAAATTAGATTTACGAACAGTTACTGTTGAACGCTATTTACAGGCATTGAGAGAAGGCGGTTCACTTCCTGCATTAGCAGATGCTGATGACGGATTTAAATATGTTTTAAAATTCAAAGGAGCAGGTCACGGACCACGTATGTTAATTTCCGAATTATTAGGAGGTGAAATTGCTCGTAAATTAGGCTTTAAAGTTCCTGAATTGGTTTTTGCTTTATTAGATGTTGATTTTGGTAGAACTGAAGCGGATGAAGAAATTCAGGATTTATTAAAATTTAGTGAAGGAACTAATTTAGCTTTACATTTCTTATCTGGTTCTATAAATTACGATCCGGCTGTAATGCCAGTTGATGATAAATTAGCCTCTCAAATTGTTTGGTTAGATGCATTTATTACCAATGTAGACCGAACGTATCGTAATACAAATATGTTGATGTGGAACAAAGAATTATGGTTAATTGATCATGGTGCTGCCTACTATTTTCATCATTCTTGGGACAATTGGGAAACATCAGCAAAAACTAAATTTCCGCAAATCAAGGATCATGTTTTACTTAAAAATGCAATAAAATTAGAGGAAGTTGATGCTGAATTTAAAGCTATTTTGACTTGTGATTTTGTGGACGAATTAGTCAATCTAATTCCTGATGAATGGTACGAAACTGAAGCTTATAATATGTCAATTTCTGAAATGAGAGAAACGTATAAAGCTTTCATCGAATTACGATTAGAACACTCTATTAACTTTATAAACGAAGCAAACGATGCCAGAAAAAATCTTGTATGAGTACGCCATCATCCGATTTGTTCCTAAAGTAGAACGAGAAGAGTTTGTCAATGTTGGTGTAATTGTTTTTTCGAAAAGAGAGAAATATTTAAAAGTAAAATACTTCATCAATGATCAACGAATCAATGCTTTTGCACACGATTTTGATTTATGTTTTATTGATTCTAATTTAAAAGCTTTAAGTCAGATTGCAGAAGGATCTAATGTTTACTCTGGTGTTTCGAAATTCGAAATTCAAGAACGTTTTCGTTGGTTAACTGCCGTAAGAAGTTCATGTATTCAAACTTCTCGCCCACATCCAGGTAAAACATATAATCTGGATAAACTATTGGAAAAATTATATCGTGAGCATGTCGTTTAAGTAATTAATAACCTATTAGTTAATTTTATTTACGTAACTTAGTGATATACATTTAATTTAAATTATTTATCGCCATGAGTACATTAAGAAACAAAGTTCAATTAATTGGACATGTAGGACAAGATCCAGAAATAAAAGTTTTGGACAACAACAAGAAATTGGCTCGATTGAGTTTAGCGACAAACGAAAGCTATTCCAATGCTAAAGGAGAGAAAGTAGAACAAACTACTTGGCATAATTTAGTCGTTTGGGGTAATTTATCAAACATCGTTGAGCAGCACGTTACAAAAGGAAAACAAATAGCTGTCGAAGGGAAATTATCGTATAACGATTATACAACCAAAGAAGGTATTGTGAAACATGTAGCTGAGATAGTCGTAGAGGAAATTATATTGTTATAATCCAAAACAGGAAATGGGAACCCAAGGCTTCCCATTTCTTATATAGTTAAATTGATATATTTTATCCTAACATACGAATTGCGGTTTTTAAACCATCAATAAACGTATCAATTTCTTCTTTTGTGTTGTAGATACCAAACGATGCACGTACTGTTCCAGGAATCCCGAAATGGTGCATAATTGGCTGCGCACAGTGATGCCCCGTACGAACTGCAATTCCTTTTTTATCTAAAATCATTCCGACATCCGATGAATGAACACCATCTAATTTTAAATTGAAAGAAACCGCTCCAGCGTGTTTTGCATCCTTAGCATAAATCACAACTTCTTCAAATTCTGATAAACGCTCAATTGTATAATTAACTAATTCTTCTTCGTAATCGTGAATCGCTTCAATACCGATTGAATTGATAAAATCTACTGCTGCTCCTAAACCGATTATACCGGCAACGTCAGGTGTTCCTGCTTCAAATTTGAATGGTAAACAAGCATATGTAGAAACTTCCATCGTAACATCTTTAATCATCTCTCCACCTCCATGGAAAGGTGGCAATTGATTTAAGATTTCTTCTTTTCCGTATAAAATTCCGATTCCAGTTGGTCCGTACATTTTATGTCCAGAAAACGCTAAGAAATCAGCATCTAAAGCTTGTACATCAATTTTTGTATGCGGAACAGATTGCGCACCATCAATTAAAACCCAAGCACCTTTTGCGTGTGCTTTTTTGATAATTGTTTCAATTGGATTTACAACTCCTAACGCATTCGATACTTGATTAACACAAACCAATTTCGTTTTATCCGTTAATAATTCGTCCAATTTCGCAATATCTAAAATACCTTCAGCCGTTAACGGAATGTATTTTAACTTTGCTCCGGTACGTTGAGTAACCAATTGCCAAGGCACAATATTCGAATGATGTTCGATTTCAGTAATGATAATCTCATCATCAGCCGTTAATAATTGACCAATTGTATTCGCTACTAAATTGATTGATTCTGTTGTACCACGTGTAAAAATAACTTCATGATCGTGTTTAGCATTGATAAAAGCCTGAATCTTACGACGAGATTCTTCCATTAAATCAGTTGCTTCCTGGCTTAATGTGTGAATTCCGCGATGAACATTCGCATTGTATTTTTCGTAATATTCGTCTAAAACATCTAATACAACTTTTGGCTTTTGAGAAGTAGCTCCGTTATCAAAGTAAACTAATGGTTTCCCATTAACTTCACGATTTAAAATTGGAAATTGACTTCTTATATTTTGAATATCTAATGACATTATTATAAAGTTTTAAGTTATGAATTATGAGTTATGAGCTTTCTCAAAATTAAGAACAAAAAAAGTAAGTATTCAAAATTGCTTTAAATACTTACTTTATATTTTAAAATAAGTTTACTTAAAACTTATTACTTAATACTTATAACTCAAATATTAATTTAATTCGAAATCAATATCTACACCTAATTTAGCTGCAATCATATGATTTACGACATTTTGTATTTCTTCAATTGCTACACGTTGTAAAGCATCAGATGCAAAAGCATATAATAATAAAGCTTTAGCTTCTTTTTGTGGAATACCACGTTGTTGCATATAGAATAAAGAATCTTCTGCTAACTGACCAACAGTACATCCGTGAGAACATTTTACATCATCAGCAAAAATCTCTAACTGAGGTTTTGTGTTGATCGAAGCAGTATCAGATAATAATACGTTGTTATTTTGTTGGAACGCATTTAATTTCTGAGCTTCTTTGTGAACGAAAATTTTACCGTTGAAAACACCTTCAGATTTACCATCATAAATTCCTTTGTATAACTCGTGAGATTCACAGTTAGGGAAATTATGCTCAACAAATGTGTGGTGATCCACGTGTTGTTTATTCTCGATCATTGTAATACCATCCATTACAGAATTACAGTTTTCTCCGTTTTGGAAGAAGTTTAAATTGTTACGAACAATTTTCCCTCCAAAGGCAAATGTGAAAACGTGTGCACGAGAATCGCGTTCTTGGTTGATGTATGTATTATCAATTAACGAAACGTTATCTGTATCGTTTTGGAATTTATATAAGAATAAATCAGCGTTTTTACCTACGTTAACTTCCGTTAATGCATTCGTTAAGTTTGCAGTTTCGTTTAAAGTAACGTGTTTCTCGATGATTTGAACTTTCGCTTGATCTCCAATTACAACTAAATTTCTTGGTTGTAATAAAGCTTCTTGCGTATTTCCTGTTGCGATATATAACACTTCGATTGGTGTTTCTACGATTTTATTTTTAGCAACTTGTACGAAAAATCCTTCCGTTGCATACGCATTATTTAAAGCAACAAATGCTTCATTTTTTAATGCAATTTTTCCGTAGAATTGTTCTACAACTTCTTGGTAAGGAGCATCAACTAAAACCTCGCTTAAAGGTTTAATTGTAACTTCTTCTGAATCGATAGAAGATAATGCTGCATCAAATTTACCGTTTACGAAAACAACTTTGTTTGAGTCTAAGTTGTTTACAAATAAACCGTTGATTGTTTCAGCATCAACTGTTGCTTCTTCAGCGTTTAAAGTATAATCTACTTTTACTAAAGGTGCAACATTTGTATATTTCCATTCTTCGTCCTTACGTTTTGGGAAACCTTCGTTATTGAAGATTTCAATCGCTTCCTTACGCAATCCATCCACGGTTGGATTTGTTTGGTTCGCTTCTAAAAACGCATTATGACGAGAAACTAAATTTTCTTTTAAATCAATCATCTTTTATTAGATTTTAGATTCTAGATTCTAGATGTGAGATTTTAGATGTGAAATATTAGATAAACTAATTTCTAACTCCTAATTTCTAACTTCTAACTTCTAAAATAATTAGATTCCTGCCTCTTCTTTAACCCAGTCGTATCCTTTTTCTTCTAATTCTAAAGCTAATTCTTTACCTCCAGATTTGATGATTTTTCCGTCCGCTAAAACGTGAACGAAATCAGGAACGATGTAGTCTAATAAACGTTGGTAGTGTGTAATTACTAAAACTCCGTTGTTTTCATTTTTGAAAGCGTTAACCCCTTCAGCAACGATACGTAAAGCATCGATATCTAATCCAGAATCAGTTTCATCTAAGATTGCTAATTTTGGGTTTAACATTAACATTTGGAAAATTTCGTTACGTTTTTTCTCACCACCAGAGAATCCTTCATTTAAAGAACGAGATAAGAAATCTTTTTTGATACCTAATAACTCAGCTTTCGCACGAATTTCTTTTAACATTTCTGAAGCTCCCATTTCTTCTAAGCCTTGCGCTTTACGCGTTTCGTTGATAGAAGTTTTGATGAAGTTTGTTACAGAAACACCAGGAATTTCAATTGGGTATTGGAACGACATGAAAATACCTTTTTGCGCTCTTTCTTCTGGAGCTAATTCTAAGATCGATTCGTCATCTAATTGAATATCTCCGTCAGTTACTTCGTAATCTTCTCTACCTGTAATAACATTAGATAAAGTTGATTTACCAGCACCGTTTGGTCCCATAATTGCGTGAACCTCACCTGGATTGATTTGTAAATTTAAACCTTTTAAAATTTCGCGCTCCTCGATACGAGCGTGTAAGTCTTGTATATTTAATAACATTTTTATTCAGATTTGAGATTTGAGATGTCAGATTTTAGAACTGCTCATCTACTAACCTTATATTATTGTTAATTTCTAACTACTAAATTCTAACTTCTAGTTTCTAAAAATTATCCTACAGAACCTTCTAATGAGATTTCTAATAATTTTTTAGCCTCTACAGCGAACTCCATTGGTAATTTATCTAATACCTCGCGGCTGAAACCGTTTACAATTAAAGCAATTGCTTTTTCTGTATCGATACCACGTTGGTTACAGTAGAATAACTGATCTTCACCAATTTTTGAAGTTGTTGCTTCGTGTTCTAATTGAGCTGTTTTGTTCTCAATTTCGATGTAAGGGAAAGTATGAGCTCCACATTCGTTACCCATTAATAATGAATCACACTGAGAGAAGTTACGAGCTCCTTCAGCACCTTTCATTACTTTCACTAAACCACGGTAAGAGTTTTGAGATTTACCAGCAGAAATACCTTTCGAAATAATTGTAGACTTCGAATTCTTTCCGATATGAATCATCTTAGTTCCAGTATCCGCTTGTTGGTAGTGATTAGTTACAGCGATTGAGTAAAACTCACCTGCTGAATTATCACCTTTTAAGATACAAGATGGATATTTCCAAGTTACGGCAGAACCTGTTTCAACCTGAGTCCAAGAAACTTTTGCATTTTTCTCACAAACTGCACGTTTAGTTACAAAGTTGAATACACCTCCTTTTCCGTTTTCATCACCTGGGAACCAGTTTTGAACTGTTGAATATTTAATTTCAGCATCATCCATGATTAATAACTCAACTACTGCAGCGTGTAATTGATTTTCATCACGCATTGGTGCTGTACAACCTTCTAAGTAAGATACGTAAGAACCTTCGTCTGCGATTAATAATGTACGCTCGAATTGTCCTGTACCTGCTGAGTTGATACGGAAGTACGTTGATAATTCCATTGGACAACGTACACCTTTTGGAATATAACAGAAAGAACCATCAGAGAAAACCGCAGAGTTTAAAGCTGCATAGAAATTATCTGTTGGAGGTACTACTTTACCAATGTACTTCTTAACTAATTCTGGGTGCTCTTTGATAGCCTCAGAAATAGAACAGAAAATAATTCCTTTTTCTAAAAGTGTTTCTCTAAACGTAGTTTTTACTGAAACTGAATCAAAAACTACATCAATAGCTACTCCAGTTAAACGTTTTTGTTCGTCTAAAGAAATTCCTAATTTCTCAAAAGTTTTTAATAATTCAGGATCAACTTCGTCTAAACTTGCTAATTCTTTTTTAGGTTTTGGAGCAGCATAATATTGGATTGCTTGAAAATCTGGCTTTTCGTAAGTTACGTTCGCCCATTCAGGCTCTTCCATTTTTTCCCAAGCACGGAAAGCTTCTAAACGCCATTCCGTCATCCATTCTGGCTCCTCTTTTTTTGCTGAAATAGCACGCACGATGTCTTCATTTAATCCAACTGGGAATTCTTCATATTCCATTTCAGTCGTCCAACCAAACTCATATTGTTTTTGGCTAGCAAGATCTTCACGTAGATCGTCTTCTGTATATTTTGTGTTACTCATTTTCTAAAACATTGTATAGGCAAACGTAAATTCTATAGGCTTTTCTTGTAAAGCCGGATTGCCTAAATAATTGAAACTTTTAATACGGTTTTCTTTATCTAAAGAAATATGGAACTTTTCTTTTCCTTGTAATACGATTGCAAATTTGTTTGTTCCGATTGATTTAATTTGAGATTCTTCTCCTTTTAATAAATTAATCTTTAACGTATTTGCATCAACTTCTGGAACATAGTCTGTAATTACCAATGGAATTTTAAAATTCGCATCATTGAAACAAACTTTATTAATGTCTTGACCAATTGATCGTGTAATACGACAATTATGCATCAAGCGATCTTCTGTACCTACGTTGTTTTCTGTATATACTTTCTTTAAAAGAACATTACCTTCTAACCAAACAATTTCAAATTTTTGATTTGGTTTTTCGATATACATTTTATCATCATTGTAATAAAATGTGTTTAGTATTGCATTTTTTCCTTGGTAATGAATTACCTCTTTTGCAATTACACCTTCTTTATAATCGTATTTTACTTGTAAAGCATTCCCAATTTGTTCACTAATCTCGAACATATCAAGTGTTCCATCCTGGTTATAAAGCGCTTTGTAAACAGGCGTTTTAATCTTAGGATTCGCATTACTTGTAATTGTAATGGATTTAACTCCTTTATAATTTACATCTAAAGCATTTATAAAGTGTTTTACTCCAAAAATTCCAAAAAACATATTCTCTGCATAAGCCGAATTTACTTTTTTAGAATCTTCATTTACATTAAATGTCTTTAAAGTTTCAGAATTGATGGTTTTCTGAGCGAAAACCATCAAACCTTGTATCATTAAGACTATGAATGCAAACTTTTTCATAAGATTAAACTGCGAAGCTTTCACCACATCCACAAGTTCTACTTGCATTTGGATTGTTAAAAACGAATCCTTTTCCGTTTAATCCTCCTGAATATTCTAAAGTCATACCTACTAAGTATAAGAATGATTTCTTATCAACTAAGATTTTCACTCCGTTATCTTCGTATAACTTATCTTCTGGTAGTTGTTCTTTATCAAACTTTAAGTCGTAAGATAATCCTGAACATCCTCCACTTGTTACACCTACTCTTACAAAAGACTCTTCGATAGAAGATCCTTCTTCTTGCATAAGTGAAGCGATTTTATTTTTAGCTTGTTCTGTTACTTTAATCATCTTGAATAAATCTTTTTATGATTCTTATATATTACAAAATTACGATTTAGAAATAGATTAAATAAGCATATAATATAAATTATAACAATAGCTTAACTACTTAAATCTATATCTTTAAACCTAATTGATTTCTTGTTCTTTTTAAAACACTTTGTGCAACTTCACGTGCTTTAGAAGCTCCAGTTTCTAAGAAAGCGTCTAATGTTGCTTTATCTTCCATTAACTCATTGAATTTTAAACGAGCAACTGCGTATTTTTCTAAAATCAATTCGTATAATGCTTGTTTTGCATGACCGTATCCATAACCACCTTTTAAGTAGTTTTCACGCATTTCTTCAATTTGCTCTGGAGATGCTAATAATTTGTAAATCGCGAAAACATTGTCTGTATCTGGATTTTTTGGATCTTCCAAAGGAGTCGAATCCGTTTCAATAGACATTACTTGTTTACGTAATTGTTTTTCTGGTAAGAAAATATTGATGAAATTATTACGAGATTTACTCATTTTATTCCCATCAGTACCAGGAATAATCATTACTTGCTCGTCAATTTTTGCTTCTGGAATAACAAAAGTTTCTCCCATTTGGTTATTGAAACGAGATGCTACATCACGTGTAATTTCTAAATGTTGTAATTGATCTTTTCCTACTGGAACTACATTTGCATCGTATAATAAAATATCAGCTGCCATTAAAATTGGGTAAGTAAATAACCCTGCATTAACGTCTGCTAAATAATCTTGCTTGTCTTTGAAAGAGTGTGCTAAAGTTAATCGTTGGAATGGGAAAAAGTTTAATAAATACCACGTTAACTCTGTTGTTTCTGTTACATCTGATTGACGGTAAAAAGCTACTTTTGAAGTATCTAATCCTAAAGCCAACCAAGTAGCAGCAACTTCGTAAGTGTTTTGTTTTAAAACCTCCGCATCCTTAATTTGTGTTAAAGAATGTAAGTCTGCAATAAAGATAAATGAATCATTTCCTTCTTGTTGAGTCATTTCAATCGCTGGTTGAATTGCACCTAAAATATTTCCTAAGTGCGGAGTTCCAGTCGCTTGAATTCCCGTAAGCACTCTAGCCATTTCTGTTGATTTTTATAAGTTAGCAAAGATAATGTTTCAATGCCAATCAGCGAAATTTAAACGAAAGTTTATGGGAATTTTATTTTTAATGATTAAAAATTACTAATCATCAAAAAATGTAGAACGAATTTTGCGATAAGGCCAAGTAATTGTATTAATTACTCGTTGCTTAAAAGTTGGTTTATAGATAATTTCTCCCAAAATCAAATCATCAGGATGTTCTAATGGTATTATTATTTCTTGTGAAAGTTCTTCTTCTTTATATAAAATTTCAATTCTATTTTCAGATTCTTTCGCAATCAAAACATATGTTTTCAAATTTTTCGGAACTTTTAATTCAAATTCTCCATTTTCATTCGAAAATGATTCGATCGGAAAATCCTTTAACGTAATTTTTGAATCCATAATTGGAAATCCATTCGCATCACTAACTCTTCCTTTTATCTGAATAGAATCTTGCTGACCAAAAACATTTGTTACAAATAATCCAAAACCAACCATCAACAATCTTAGTCTTATTAAAGATGATAGAAATTGAGGTTTTACTACCATCTTACCACACAATTTGCCTTCTCTTTTAACTAATTTAAGAACCTGATTTTCTGAAAGCTGATCTAAATTATAAACATGCTTTTTACACAAAGAACAATACTTTGCACGATCATTACCTCCTAAATTGTTCCAGTTTTTACGACAAGGTCGTGGAATTTCGATCATAATTCTTAAGATTTTGTTAAAAATAATCATTTTTTAAAAATAATTAAAATACTAACCAACCTTTTTAAAAATACTCGCATCTATTCATTGAATCGATTCACAAACCCTTAAAATTTTATTAATATGGAAAACAGAAAATTTTTAGATATACTTTTCGAAAATCGAAATAAATCTTACGGTGCTTATGAATTAAGAATTACAGAAAATCAATCTTTAATGAAAGCTTTATTCATTGGATTTGGAATTGTTGGTTTAGGAATGGGAGGATTTGTTTATTCAAACAAAATGGATAAAATTAATTATACAAATCATGATAAAACAGTTACAATTGTTTTAGACGGAATTCCACCTTATGAAATGGAAAAAGAAAAAATTGTTGAACCACCAGTAGAACCACCAACAGAAGTAAAACGAGAACAATTAGACACAAAACAGATCAAGGAAATAATGCCTACTCCTACTGAAGCTCCAAAAGAGCAAGAAACTATTGTAGATCGTAAAGATTTAGAAGGTGCTGATTTAGGAGCTGAAAATAGAGAAGGAACAATTGCATCTACAGGACAAGTTGGTGGAGGTGACGTTAGTGAAGGTGATAAAAATGTATCTGGATCACAAAATAATGCTGAAATTCCGAAAGGACCTGAAACGAAAGCACCAGAAGTTGTAAAAAAAGCTATTACTACTAAAAGTGCAAAAGTTATGGCAATTTATCCTGGTTGTGAGAAAGAAGCGAAAAACGGAAATGAAGCTTTAACAAAATGTTTAAGTGATAAATTATCGAACGAATTATCTTACAATATGGATGATTATGCTGCGATTGCTGAAAGAGAAAACAAGACGAATGCAGTTGCGAAAATGCAATTTATTATCAATAGAAATGGAGAGATTACGCAAGTAAAATCGGCAAATGGTAGCGATGTTTCTTTAGGGAAAGAAGCGAAAAAAGCGTTAGAAAAAATCAATAAAGATTTGCAACGAAAAGGTAAAAAAATTAAACCTGCGAAATATCAAGATGATACAGATGCTGACTTAATTTTCTCAATTCCGGTTCGTTTTCAACAAATGTAATAATACAATTTTTAGTGTTTCTATAATAAAGTAGAGGTTCGGATTTCGTTCTTCTACTTTATATTTTAATACAGATTTAACTAAAAATATTCCAATAACACTTATCATAACTTTATTAAAAGCTTAGATTTTTGTATTTTCGTAGCATATATGAATAAAAATATTGCCTACGGAATTATTGGTCTCGGATATGTTTTAATCGGGATTTTTACTTGGACTTTTAAATATTTTATCATTCAATTGGATGATATCAAAGCTACTTTATTCGGAATTCTATTTATCATTTATGGTTCATTTAGAGTTTACCGTGCAATAAAAGGATACAGAAATGATCAAAAATAAAATATTAGCATTAGGTGGAATTTTAGCCATCTCATTATTTACAAATTCTTGTAATAAAAAAGAAGAAGTAAAAGTTGAAGAAAGTAAAACCAAAGGAATTGATAAACCTTTACATACTTATGGTACTTTAAAAATCACAGCTGATCCTAGTTACGAAAACGTAGTAAAGGCAATCACTTCAATGTATCAAATTGATTATCCTGAAGTAAAATTTGATTATGATTTTAAAATTGAAGAACTTGCAATTCAAGATTTATATGAAGGAAAATCTGAATTTGCCATTGTAAGTAAACCTTTAACTAAAGATCAGGAAACTTACTTATTCAATAAAACTAAAATTTTATACAAGGCATCACCAATTGGGATGGACGCTACAATTTTTGTTACTTCTATCGAAAATCCAATAGAATCTATAAGTGTAAAAGATATTAAAGCAAACGTTTATAATGAAAACCCTGACATCAAGTTAGTTTTTGATTATCCTAACTCTGCTAACTTTAATACATTAAATGATCGTTTAGGTATTACTCCTCCAAAAGGACAAGCTATTAAAGCATTAAAATCTGCTGAAAATGTGATTGATTTTGTTCAGAATGATAAAAAAACGATTGGTATTATTGGTTTAAACACTTTATCTGATACAGATAATCCTAAAGTAAAAGATTATTTAACAAAAGTTAAAATATTGAAAGTTGTAAACGATAAAGGTGAAATTTTTGAACCTATTAATCCTAATTTAAGAAATGGAAAATATCCATTCCATCGTTTAATTTACTTCTTAAAAAATGAAAAAGGGTTTGGAATTGCTGCTGGATTAACTCGTTTTACTGGTTCGCAACAAGGACAATTAATTATCTTGAAAGAGAATTTACAGCCTTATTATTTATACAAACGTGAAGTTCAAATTAATTCAAATTCACTTGAGCCAAAGAAAGAAATTAAAGCTAATTAATATAAAAAAGCACCACAATCAAAATTGATTTTGGTGCTTTTTCTTTATATAATATCTATTACTTGTTAGAATTTAAATTATGTTTATTAATCGTATCAATTATAGCTTGTTTCATATAGATATTCAATTTTATCTCATCATAAGTTTTGAATACTTTTAGTAATCGATTAGAATAAATTACAGGCGTATTTGATTTTATTTTTAAATCCGCACGTTCGGTAAATACAATTATTGAATAAAAATCTATCGGTAATAAACCTTTTAATACGTAATGCATCGCATAAATATGTCCTTGATTCTGTTTGATAGGATTATATAACTTAAACTTCTTTTTATATAAATACTGCGTCCAATATTCATTGTATTCAGAACCATAAATAGAACCTTTATAATTCTTCGTTTCAATTACAAAAATCCCATAATCAGAAACGATAATATGATCTATTTGCGAACTTTTTCCTTTAATATCAAATACTACATCATTGAAAATAGTATATCTATTTTTATCTAATTTCTTTAATTTCTTTCTAACTTCTCTCTCCCCTATATTTCCTAATATCTTTGCTGATGAAGGTGGAAAAAACACCAAATACAACATGGCGATAATTAGAATAATAAAAATCACAAAACCCATAATCTCACTTCAAAATGAGTGCAAAGGTAATTGATATGACAAAAACAAAAAAAGGGCTCGAAAAATCGAACCCTTTTATATTATTATCAAGTAATTTTTAGTAATATCTATCTCCCCAAGGATTTTGTAAATCAAACCCAAGACTAAATAAGAAACCTTGTTTACGTCCATCTACTTGGAAATCTGACAACCCTATATCGTAAGCCATACCCGCTTTTAACGAACCAACTTTTACTTTTAACATTGGCGAAACAAATAAAGGCTGATTGCCATTGTTGTCTAATCCTTGTTTATATCCAACTCCTACTCCTACACCTTGACCATTATCTCCGAAGCCGAAATTCGCTAATAAATTAACATCTAAATGACGATCTGAATTTGAGTTTAAGTTATAGACCACAGATGGTTCTAAACGAATTCCTTCAGTTATATACCAATTATATCCTAAATTAAAGTAATACCAAGTAGGTAAAGGTTCTATATTATTCATAAAATATAAATTTTCACCTAATGGAATATCTAAAATTGACATTCCTGCAGTAAAATTCATATACTTTACAGATAAACCTAAATTTAAGAAAAATGCGTTATAAGAATCTGTTTGTAAAGCAGGATCATTTGGATTTTCAGCAACTACTCTTGAAAAATCAAATCGTTGAGAAACATTTGAAGCTCCAACCCCAAAAGAGAATGCACTTTCTTCTGCTTCTTCAGAATATGAACGATCATCTAAAGGAATATGATATGCAGCAGTTAAATTAAACCCTGTAAGTTTAGTTGCTCCATTTCTGTCATTAAAAAAGTACGCACCAACTGCTAAACGATCCACGATAGTTCCGTGTGCACTTACTGTTTGTGTGCTTGGGCTATCTGGTAAATCATCCCATTGATTTCTATGCGTTCCGTTGATAGAAATTACATTAGGATCTTGACCTGCATATGCTGGATTAATTAGCATTTTATCACCAACTAAATAGTGATTATAAAATGGCAAACCTTGTTGAGCATACACGTTCTTAACAGAACATAGTAGTAAACATAGTATAGCGAACTTTTTCATATTGTGTTAATTATAAATAATAATTAATTTTTTGACTACTTATTAGATTTTATTGTAATATATCCTTGATATTTTAATTTAATCACTGCTTTGTTATCAATATACTCAATAATATACCAATAAGAATCAGAATTTAATGGACGATTATTAATTGTACCATTCCAATTTAATACATTTTCTCCCTCAGCGGTATAAACTATTTTACCGTAACGATTAAAAATCTGAATTCTAACATTAAAATTAGTATTAACACCAATAGGACGCCAATTATCATTAATTCCATCTCCATTTGGAGAAATAAAATTAGGTAAATTTAAATAAACTATATCAGAAATTGAAATTAAAGCACATCCATTTTCTCTTACATAAATAGTGTATGATTTACCTTTCTGAATACCTAAAAATTTATTTGATGATTGCCATATTTTACCATCTAAAGAATATTCTAAAATCCCTCCATTTCCATGCGCAATGATTTCAATAGAATCTAAATTTAAGATAATTTCTTCAATAGTTGGTTCTGGGGATGTAGTAACTATTAATGATTTTTGAGTAATACAACCAAATTCATTTTCAACCTCAACTATGTAATTTCCTACAGCTAAAGAAAATTGATTTCTAACTCCAAAAATCTCAGTTCCATTTTGATCAAAAACGCGAGCAATTGTATAAGTTGATAAATCTAAAACATACAACTGTCCTGTACATGTAAATACATTTTGGTCGATATCTAACTCTAACATCGGATAAGCAGAATATTTAAATTCAACTTCTTTTGTTCCACATTGATTCGGATCTAAAAACTTTACAGAAACCACCCCATTATTTGCAATTATCGCTTGTACATATTGTGCGACAGTTTGCTCTGTTTGTAAATTTGGATTAGCAATTAAAATTCTTGAAATATATCCATCCAAATAATTTTGCAATTCTGTAGAATCTATTGTTCCACAAAATCTAAATGGATTATTTGTAATTTCTTGTTGAATTGAATTTAAATCAACGTTTAATTCAGATCCACGATTAATTATTACTTCTTTTGTTGTTACACAATTAACATCTTCATAAAAATCAATTGAAAATGTAGCTTGATTAGCCGAACCAAAAGCAATTGGATATACTTGATTTAATGAAACACTCGTTTGATAATTTGCGACTTCATTACCAAATAATTCAATTAATGATTCGCGAGTGAAAATAATTGTATTATCACAACTTGCTGTAAGTTCACGTGATGAATTATTAATTTCTAATTTATTTACACGTATTAATTCAATAGTAAATTCAACTGTACAATCCTCCGAATTTAATTTTAATACAACCTTAATTCTCCTCTCAGCTTGTAAATTATTAACTGATGTAATCTCAACATTAGATTCATCATAAAACTTAAAATCATAAGTAGAAATAGACCCAGCATTCAAAATATTTTGTAATGCAATCTGTTTTAAATCTTGATTAGTATAATTAATTATAGATGAAGCTTCAACACAAAATTCTTGTATTATAATTATTTCTCTATTTAAAGCAATTGAACTTTCTTTGATATTAAAATTAAATTGTCTTGTTGTTGGGCAACCTTCCTCTACTCTCACTTCAATCGTACCATTTCTATTGCTACGAATTGTAGATAAAAGTTCGTTGTATTGAATTAAACTTCCTTGATAATAGAACGTTAAATTCGCTGTCGTTCCATTTTTGATTTCTGCTATTTTCTGATCAATTAATTCTTGATTTAAATCAACTAAACAAGCTGTTAAATTTGCATCTAAAATTGGCAATGTAGATGTTTTATTAATCGTAATTGTACCAGTTGTCCCAATACAACCTATCGCATAATGAACAGGAATATAATTCAATACAAGTTGATCTCCATTAATAGTAACATTATCACCATCAAAAACTTCTGTGCCATTTGGTAAATAAAATTTGATATCATAATCTTCGTCATTTATCACTTGTGTTAAAAGTCTTAAATTAAGTTTGTCAATCTTAAAAGTTGGATTACACGTTTCTATAATTGGATTACGATCAGTAATATATTTGATATTTCGAACTGAAAAATCGAAAGTCGAAGATGTTTCACAACCGCTATTTCCAACGTATTTTACTTTCCCATAAATACGTGTAAAATGATCAGATAAAGAAATTACTTCTCCATCTGCATATCTCCTACCATTTAGTTCAATATATTCAATCACGAAATCATTTACATCACCATGATTTGTAACATTATCACGAATAATTTGATCATAATTTATAGTAAATTGTGGCCCACAGACTTCGTAACTTGCACTATTAAAAAAGAATAAATAATTAGGTTTGAACGAAATCGGAATTGTATAAATGTAAATTAATTTGCCTGAAGCATCTTTTACTTGTGCATAAATTGTTTGCTCCGTTGCAACAGTACTTCCAACAGGTAAAATTGTCTGAAAACTTTGATCTTGATATAACGTAACATTCGATGAACCTGAATGTGAAGTCACAGCAGTTATAATTTCATCAAAAGTATATCCTTCTGTATCACATTTATTATTAAAGTTATTTAATGTACGTTCTTCAGCGACATTAATTTTGATGGCAAATGGATTTTCAATTGTATTTCCGTAAACAGCTATTACAATAGTTTCACCTTCCAATAACTGTTCAGCCCCATGAAATCCTTTTGCATAGCCATTTCTATTTGATACAGTATAACTTTCACAAATTTGCGCATCATCTTCTTTTAATCCTTTAGTCGAAGCATCACCTTCAACTGATCTATGTGATGTTATTGTTGTCTTATCTTCAAAAATACTTTCTGGAAGTTTATCTTTTTCAAGTTTCCAAACATAAAAACTAAAACTTGGATCTGCTGAGATTAGATCAAAAGCAAAAGCCATATTATAATTTGCCTTATATGAAAAATATTTGAATCTAGTTTCAGAATGGGATATTGTACAATTCGATTTTGGCTTTATTCCATTTATAGGGTAATAATCTAAATGTAAATCTTCAAAAAATAAACCACCTTCTAAAGGTGTAATCTTAGGGTAATTCTGTGCTTGAACAGTCACAAATAAAAGCAAGGCAAGTATAAAGCTGTATATATTTTTCATCTACTAGGTTTAATATTTGTAAATATCATTAATTATTAATTGTAAAAGAAATGTTTCTATTCAGACTTTAATAATCGTATAGAAAAAATTATCTTTGCAATCTGAAAATTGTAAAGAATGTCTTTAGAACAAGAAATAAATAAACGTAAAACTTTTGGTATCATTGCCCATCCTGATGCCGGAAAAACAACTTTAACAGAAAAATTATTATTATTTGGTGGAGCTATCCAAGAAGCGGGAGCCGTAAAAAGTAATAAAATTAAAAAAGGTGCAACTTCCGATTTCATGGAGATCGAGCGTCAACGTGGTATCTCGGTAGCTACTTCTGTTTTAGCATTCGAATATAAAGGTAAAAAGATTAACATCTTAGATACTCCTGGGCACAAGGATTTCGCAGAGGATACTTATCGAACTTTAACAGCAGTAGATTCAGCAATTGTTGTAATCGACGTTGCGAAAGGGGTTGAGGAACAAACAATCAAATTAGTTGAAGTTTGTCGTATGCGTAACATTCCTATGTTAGTATTCATTAACAAAATGGACCGTGAAGGTAAAGACGCTTTCGACTTAATGGACGAAGTAGAAACTAAATTAGGTTTATCTGTAACTCCATTATCTTGGCCAATTGGTATTGGTGCAACTTTCAAAGGTATTTATAACATTTGGGAGAAAAACATCAACATCTTTACAGGAGATAACAAACAAAAAATTTCTGAAACTACACAAATTGAAGATTTAGCTAGTCCAGATTTAGATACTTTAATCGGAACAGATTATGCTGAAAACTTACGTAACGAATTAGATTTAGTTAACGGAGTTTACCCAGAATTTGATAACGAAGAATACATGAAAGGTAATTTACAACCTGTATTCTTTGGTTCTGCATTAAATAATTTTGGAGTTCGCGAATTATTAAACGCTTTCGTAGATATCGCTCCTACTCCACAATCTAAAGAGACTGACGTAAGAATTATAGAGCCATACGAAAATAAATTCTCTGGTTTCGTATTCAAAATTCACGCGAATATGGATCCTAAACACCGTGACCGTTTAGCGTTCGTAAAGATCGTTTCTGGAAAATTTGAACGTAATACAAATTACTTACACGTAAGAAACGGAAAATCGATGAAATTTGCTTCTCCTAATGCGTTCTTCGCAGACAAAAAAGAAGTAGTAGATGAATCATTTGCTGGTGATATTGTAGGTTTACATGATACAGGTAACTTCCGTATTGGTGATACATTAACTGCTGGTGAAAAATTCAATTTCAAAGGAATTCCTGCATTCTCTCCGGAACATTTCCGTTACATCAACAATGCTGATCCAATGAAAGCTAAGCAATTAGAAAAAGGTATCGACCAATTAATGGACGAAGGTGTTGCGCAGTTATTTACATTAGAAATGAATAACCGTAAAGTTATCGGTACAGTTGGTGCATTACAGTATGAAGTAATTCAATATCGTTTAGAGCATGAATATGGAGCAAAAGCTACTTACGAACCATTTTCTGTACACAAAGCTTGTTGGGTTGAGGTTGAAGACGAAAACACAGAAGAATTCAGAGAATTTAAACGTGTAAAACAACGTTATTTAGCTCGTGATAAATATAACCAATTGGTTTTCTTAGCAGATTCTGCTTTCACAATTCAAATGACACAAGAAAAATTCCCTTCAGTGAAACTACACTTTGTAAGTGAATTTTAAAATATTTATAACGAACCCTACTTTAGGGTTCGTTTTTTGCTATTAGTCAATTTTATTTATAATAACTATGAAAAAAATATACTTACCACTTTTACTATCTGGACTATTTTTATTCTCAGGGTGTGCTGAGTTACAAACTGCTTCACAAATTTCTGGAATGATCAATCAGGTTGGTGGATTAAATGGAATTTCAAACGCTCAGATTTCATCTGGATTAAAAGAAGCTTTAAACTTAGGTTTATCTGAAGGAATTTTAAAACTTGGTCAGAAAGATGGTTTTAAAAATAATGCGTTAGCCAAGATTTTATTACCTGAAGAATTACAAGGTGTAGAAAAAACTTTACGTAGTGTTGGATTAGGAAGTTTAGCTGATAAAGGTTTAAATTTATTAAACGAAGCTGCTGGAGATGCAGTTACTGAAGCTGCTCCTATCTTCAAATCTGCGATTACTGGAATGTCTTTCCAAGACGCAACTGGAATTTTGATGGGTGGTGATAATGCTGCTACAAATTACTTACAACAAAAAACTACATCACAATTAACTGCTGCTTTTCAACCAAAAGTTGCTAATTCTTTAGGGAAAGTTGGTGCTGATAAAGTTTGGAGCCAAATTATTACAAAATATAATGCTATAGCTGGAAAAAATATTAACCCAGATTTAAATGGCTACGTTACAGAACAAGCTGTAAAAGGTGTTTTTAATATGGTTGCTGAAAAAGAAGCTGGTATTAGAAATAACTCTGCCCAACGTTCTACAGACTTATTAAAACAAGTATTTGCTTTACAAGACAAAAAATAATTTCAATTAAAAAAGGGAATCAATTGATTCCCTTTTTTAATGTTGGTATTTTGAATTTCATAATAAATTCTGTACCTATATTTTCTTTACTTGTATATTCTATCGTTCCGTCTAATCTTGCCATCATACGATAAACAATAGACAACCCTACGCCACTTCCTCGAAATCCATCAGTATTACTCATTCGAGAAAATAATTTAAACATTTTCTCTCTATCCGATTCTTTTATTCCAATTCCGTTATCCTTTATTTTATAAGTAATAAAGTCTTTTTCCGATTCCGAGCTAATTTCAACTCTTGGTTTATCAGCTTTAGAAGAGTATTTAATTGCATTATTTATCACATTCAAAAAGATTTCATAAGCCATCGTTTTATCTGCAAAAACATTATGTAAATTATTTAATACAACTTCTGTATTAGGTAAATTATTATAAATTTTAGATTCGTAAACAATCCTATTTATTAATTCATCACAATTAATTTCTTGCAATACAATTTCAGATTTTTTCATTTTACTCAATAACAAAATTTCTTCCATCATTTCAGTTAAATTATCAATTTCTAAAATCACATTTTTTAATCGATCATAATTTAAATTCTCTTTTTCTAAAGAACGTTGTAACATTTGACAATTCAACTTCATTACAGCTAATGGTGTTCTTAAATCATGAGAAATTGTATATGAAAATGCATCTAACTCTTCGTTTACATTTTTTAATTGATTGTACAAATCAGCAATTTTAAACGATTTAGTTAATGAAGTTTCTAAAATTAAAGTCACAATTTCTTTAATAACTTCAATTTCTTTCTTTTTCCAACTTTTTGATTCTTTATTTGAAATTTCGTGCCAAAGAGAAAAATCATTTCTTGGCTCTATACTATTTATACCATCATAAACAGAAATATGAGATTTTAATTTTTTCGGATTTCCAGCCCAATCAATTGCTTTCTCCATTTCTTTTTTCGTCCAAATTAAAAAGCTACCATTGTCTTTATTTAGAAATTTAAAGATAACACCTGCCGCTTTTGGACCTATATTTAATTCAGATTCAAAATCTTTATAAAACGTATTTGATACATATAATTCTAGCTCTTTATTTTCTTTAGCCCAACGTCTAATTACTAAAATCTCTTCATTAGATGGTACATCTCCATAACTATAAATTTTACCATCTTTTACAAAAGCAACACCATCTGCTTTTGAGAATTTTAGCATTCCGTCAAAATTATTGATGATCTTTTCATAATCGTCTTCAATTAGAAGTGTCTCTTTAAGACGAACTAGCAAAGAATTAAATTCTTGTTTGAATTTTATTTCTTTTTCATATTTAAAATTAACAAAAGAAACGCGAGATAACTTTGTTAATGCTAAACATTGTAAACGTAGATTGATTGGAATATGTTTTGGCTTTTCGTTATGACAAGCAACTAATCCCCAAAGTTTACCATTAACAACAAGTGATACTGAAAAACTTGCTTTAGCATTAAAATTTCGCAAGTATTGTAAATGTACTTTGGATAAAGCTCTAAATTCTGAATGAGTCAGATCGATAGATTCATTATTTTTTGATACTAATTGGACTCTTTTTCCATCAATATCAGAAACCAATCTATTTCTTTTTTTTAAATAAAGTGACCTTGCTTGTGAAGGAATATCAAATTCAGGAAAATGTAGACCTAAATAACTTTTAAATCCTTCGTCTACTTCCTCCGCAATACAAACTCCACTTCCATCTTCTAAGAATTTGTAAACTAAAACACGGTTATATCCTATAATAGATTTAATGGATGATATTAATTTTTGCCAGTTTTCCTTTATTGTATTTGAAAACAAAATATTTTCAGCATAAACATCAAATGAAGGTCGGAAATCTGGATCTATATCTTCTTCCAATTCAATGTAAAAGTTATTTTGGTAATGATAAACAATCACAAAATAACTTTTACCATTGATTGAATAGTATTCTTTTTGGTAATTTCCTTCTTTTCTATGATGTATTGAAGTAAAATCTATATCGAATTGAAATAAATCATTTAATTCAGAACCTAAAATCTGATCAAGTGAATATTGATTGTTTAAAATCTCTGTGATATTCTCAGACACGAATTTAATTTCAAATGAAGTAACATCAACGCCAATAACGTATCCTAAATCGTTTATTTCATTTAAAAAATGAATCGGCTCATCCTCGCAGGTTTGAAATTTTAGATTATTCATTAATTCGTTTAGGTATTAGAATTAGATTAAGTATTATTTCATTTTAAGTCGTAGTATATAATCTTCAAGTGAGTTTTCTTCTGTTTCTATTAATTCAAATTCATCAATATTAACTAATTTAGAATTAAAGAATTTGAAAACTTCTTCTGATTTCAAGCTTGAATCAATTTTAATTCCACCAAATTTGATTCTTTTCATATAAACATAAAAATCGTAATCGATAATATTTTCGCCTACATAAGTGTTAACCACTTTACCTTTCCATTTTATATCAAAAACTCCAAATTCTTCTGTATCTAAAAAAGTAATTTCATTATTTACAACAACGTCTTTTCCTAACATTGAAATTCCGAATGCAAAATCTTCTTCTGGATTTGATAAATCAATTGGTAAAGTGTCTAATAAAAAAGTCTGATTATTTAAATTAGCAAAATCTAATTTGTCTGCATCCGATGCAATTGGAATTCCTTTGTTTGCCCAGAAAGTACTTGACAAAACACAGTGGTCATAATTAATCCAATGTGACTTTTCAGTCATCTCATCAGAAACATCATCAATTTCTTCTATAATATCTGCATATTCATCTTCTTCATCGTATTGATCTGATTCAAGATGAAGATCCATTACGATGTTATAATTCTCATCTAATCGTGCATTCCAAACAAAATCTACCACTTTATGTCCGTTGATAAATGGGCTATTACTGAAATATATTTTGTTATTCTCTTTACTCATAATACGGATTTTATTCCAAGTCTGAATTTACGACCTTTAATTATACAATACAAAAAAACAAGTAAGAATATAATAACTAATCTACTTTTAAAAATTCAATTATCTAAAAATCAATAAATTAAAAAAGCGAGTAAAATTACTCGCTTTAGATTTATTATATTATAAAGTTTCCTTTAACCATTTATAAAACTCTGTATGCCAAATCACTGAATTTTGAGGTTTTAAGATCCAGTGATTTTCTTCAGGGAAATAAACCATTCTTGATTTAATTCCTTTTAATTGTAAAACTTGAAAAGCCTCTTGTCCTTGTCCCATTGGTACACGGTAATCTTTTCCTCCAATATAAACTAACATTGGCGTATTCCATTTATTTAATAAAGCTGGATTACTTGGGTCGAATTGAGAATATGTTTTCTGAGCTACTTTATTATCAGTTTCCCAATAAGCACCACCTGCATCCCAATTTGTAAAGAAAACTTCTTCTGTTGTTCCGTACATAGATTTTAAGTTAAATACTCCGTTGTGAGAAATAAATGATTTGAAACGACCTTCGTGAATTCCAGCTAAGTAATAAACTGAATATCCTCCATAAGATGCTCCAATAGCTCCTAAACGATCTTTATCTACATAAGACTCTTTAGATAAATCGTCGATAGCTGCTAAGTAATCTTGCATTACTTGTCCACCCCAATCTTTAGAAATTTGCTCGTTCCATTCTACTCCATGTCCAGGCATACCACGACGATTTGGAGCAATTACGATATAACCTTGCGCAGCCATCAATTGGAAATTCCAACGTGTAGAATAATATTGAGTTAAGGCAGATTGTGGACCACCTTGACAGTATAATAAAGTTGGATATTTTTTAGTTGGATCAAAATCTGGTGGATAAATCACCCACGCCAACATATCTTTTCCGTCTGTTGTTTTAATTGTACGCGCCTCTACTTTACTTTTAGCAATAGAATCAAATAATTCCTTATTCTCGTTAGTTAATTGAGTTAAAGCTCCTGATTTTAAATCAACTGAATAAATTTCAGCGGCATGATTCATATCCGTTTTAGATACAATAGCTTTATCTCCTACTATTGAATACAGACCCGCAATATCAAATTGACCTTTTGTAATTTGTTTAACTGAAGGTATTTTTTTTGTTTTGAAATTTACATCAACTTCAAATAATTGCATTGTTCCGCCAACTGCAGCATTGAAATAGATTTTCTTACCATCTTCAGCCCATTTATAACCTCCAACAGTTCCGTCCCAATTCTTAGTTAAATTAATTTCAATATCACCTTTGCGAACGATTAAGTCATTTTTATCAGCTTCGTAGCCATCACGCTCCATCGATAAAAAAGCTAAATCGCCTTGAGAAGAAAAACTTGGTGTGTTATCATAACCCATTTTTCCTTCTGTTATATTTTTAGTTTCTTTTGTAGCTAAATTATATTCGTAAATATCAGTATTTGTACTAGTTGCGTAATCAACACCAAATTTCTTTTTAGAAACGTATAAAATTTTAGATCCATCAGGTGTCCAAACATATTCGCTAACGCTATATGGTTGATCCTTTAAAATATCTAATTTTTCATTTGAATTTGTAACAAATAAATGCTCGTATTTACCATCGTTCCAAGTATCCCAATGTCTATAATTTAATTCGTTATAAATCTGAACATTTGATTTGTCCATTTCTGGATAATAATCTTGCCCAAAAACTTTCTGAAGTTTTACTTCTTCAGTTTCAGCTTTTAATCCATTTTTAGAAACTGAAGTATCTTCAATTAAATTCTTATATTCTTTTATTTCAGATGCTTTACCACCTGCTAAAGAAATAATATAAGTCTTAGTTGTATCTTCTTGCGTTTTTACGTTTGTAGAAGTTACTTTATAAACTACATTTTTTTTATCCTTTGTTACACCAACTGGCGAAACTTTTTTTACTTGCCATAATAACTCTGGTGTCATCACTTTTTGAGCCATAGCCGAAGTAGACAAAATTAAACTTGCTACTAAAAAAGAAAATCTATTCATAATAATTCAACGTATTCTATGGTAAATGTACCCTTTTCATTTTTAATAATACCAATCGAAAATAAAAAAGCCACTACTTATTGTAATGACTTTTTATATGATCTATCTAAAAACTTCTATTAAAAGTTAATTTGCTTCTTTGGTGTAAATACAGGAATAATTGCTCCGAAAACAATGTTTTGCTGAGAATAAAAGAAATCTTGTTGTGCTTTATCAGATTTTGAACTTGTAGTACGAATATCATCCATATCAATATATCCACCTTTTAACTCTGCTTGAATAAAGAAATAATCCCAGAAAGTGAAGTTAATACCTACCATCGCTCCTACTCCAAAACCAGATAAATGAAACTCATCATAACGATCTTGTCCCATTAAAGTCGTATTTGTTTTTGGATACAAAATACCACCACCGATACCTTCTGTTAAATTAACATCTATTCCTTTTCCATTTTTTGAAATTGGGAAATGAACTAAATTATCAAAACGACGAATTTCGATATTCGCATAATTTAAACCATCTGTATGTTCAAATTTTAGGAAATCTTCAGTTAATTGCATATCATGATTAGAATATGAACCATCAAATTCAGAACCATTATTGATATAACCATTCATTTTAGCAAATTGATTTTGATCCATTACATATTTCATGTGATCAATACCAAATGAAATGTTCCAATTATCATGGAAAAAATATCCTAATCTAAAATTGTATTGAGGAATTGTCATTTCAGCAGGATTAATGAATTTTAAACCAAAATCTGATTGACGATCATGAGCAACTACATTGTCTAAAGTAAAGTCGTAATTATCTCCCTTAAATCTAATATCTGATTTAGAGTATTGCCCATTATTCCATCCCCAGTAAACATAAAATTTACCTTTATTTTCTTTTCCTTGTCCTAGTGCAAAAACACTAAACATCCCTATTAATAATGCTATATATACTTTCAAAATATAAATTTTGTGCAAATTTATTGCTTGTTTTCCTAATTTCAAGTTGAAAATTCAAAATGTTTATCATATTTATTAATATTTTTAATCAGTTTAAAAACATAATTTTAGATTTTATAAATGGCGAAAAGAGATAAAGTTTTCATAAATTTTACATTAGTTTTTTTTATTTTGTCATCTATTCTCTTATTTTTGCTCCGCTATGAATTTAAAAGTAACAAAACATTTCTACAGCATTTTCTTTTCCCTGATCTTAATCTTTTCGATGAGCATCAGAGGATTTGCTGGTTATGTAGATTACGCTGATAAAATTCAAAAAAATAGCTGTGTATTAGATTTATCAGAAGATGATGATGATAAATCAAACACCTATACAAATACAAATTCTTCAGAAGAAAACGAAAATCAAGGTTCAACAATGTTTGAAATTCTTGAAAAGATTAATGAAGAAGTAAACTATTGCTTCAAATTTACTGAAAACACAAAACTTACCAAAGATCAAGTATTCTATCACTTAGATCTATACTCGCTTTTAAAGCCGAGCCTTATCACTCCGCCTCCGGAGGTTATTTAACGTTAACGATATTTCGAATTTACAACTATGTTCTAGCTAGAAATGGCTCAGAATAAGGTTGCTGTATTCAAACATTTTAATTTTAAATAATTTAATTCATCTTATGGATCTTTTTAAAACTTGGAAAAAAGACATACCTGCGAGTATTGTTGTTTTTTTCGTGGCTCTACCATTATGTCTTGGTGTAGCCTTAGCCAGTGGAGCACCTGTATTTTCAGGTATTATTGCTGGTGTAATCGGTGGTATTGTAATCGGTTTTTTATCTAAATCTCCAATCGGAGTATCGGGACCTGCAGCTGGTTTAGTTGTTATTGTACTTAATGCTATTACAGACTTAGGAGCATACGAATTATTTCTTGTTGCTGTCGTATTAGCTGGTATTTTTCAAATTTTATTGGGAATATTAAAAGCTGGTGTTATTGGATATTACTTCCCTTCATCAGTAATTAAAGGTATGTTATGCGCAATTGGTATTTCTATCTTTTTAAAACAAATTCCATTAGCTTTTGGTTATACTGAAAAATTTGATCTATTAAATTTTTCTTTTGATAAAATTACCACAGGAGCTATCGTTATTACAGCAATTTCATTATTTATTTTAATTGTTTGGGATAATGTTTTAGGAAAAAAATCTGCTTTCTTTAAATTATTACCTGGATCTTTAGTTGCTGTTTGTATTGGAATTTTATACCAAATAACTATTGGTGAATCAAACCACGAGGTATTCTCTATCGATCACAATTTATTAGTTAAAGTTCCTGTTCCAGAATCAGTAACTGATTTCTTAGGTCAATTTACTTTACCAGATTTCGCTTCAGGTTTAACTAATCCTTTAGTATGGCAAGTAGCATTTACAATTGCTGTCGTTGGATCTTTAGAAACTTTATTATCTGTTGAGGCAACTGATAAAATTGACCCATTAAAACGTCAAACTCCTACAAACCGTGAGTTAATTGCGCAAGGTGTTGGTAATTCTTTATCTGGTTTAATCGGTGGTTTACCTATTACACAAGTAATTGTTCGTTCATCTGCAAATGCAATGAGTGGTGGTTTATCAAAATTATCTACAATCTTACATGGTGTATTATTATTGGTAAGTATTGTATCTATCCCAATGTTCTTAAACTTAATTCCTAATGCAGTTTTAGCATCTATTTTATTGGTTATTGGTTACAAATTAGGTAATCCAAAACAATTTTTAGACATGAAAAAATTAGGAAAAGATCAATTAATTCCTTTCGCTGTAACTGTTATTGCAATTTTAGCAACAGATTTATTAAAAGGTATTATAATTGGTTTAATAGTGGGTGTAGTTGTTTCATTAATAAAATCTTACAATAATTCTCACGTAATGTTAGTGAAAGAAGGAAGTGTTTTCCACATGAATTTAGCTGAAGAGGTAACATTTGTTAATCGTGGTGCTATCGTAAAAGAATTAGATAGATTAGAGCCAGGTTCAAACCTTGAAATTGATGTACGTAAAACAAAGATTTTAGATTATGATATCGTTGAATACTTTGATGAATTTAAAGTTAAAGCGAAAAATAATAACATTAATATTCGATTAATTTCGGAAAGAGGTATCGTTGATAATCCTCAGTCATTTAGAGAATTCTTTGGTTACGCAATTGTAGCTGGAGCACAC
The DNA here is from genome assembly GCF_003687725.1 of Faecalibacter macacae. Classification (GTDB taxonomy): domain Bacteria; phylum Bacteroidota; class Bacteroidia; order Flavobacteriales; family Weeksellaceae; genus Empedobacter; species Empedobacter macacae. Next base: position 7,297 of record NZ_RDOJ01000012.1, on the reverse strand, counting down.
TAAAATTAATAATAAAACAAACATTTTTTGAACACAATAAAATATAATATAATGAAAGCACATACTTCAGAAACTCAATCTACAATTACTCCAGAGAAAGCATTACAATTCTTACAAGAAGGTAATGAAAGATTTGTAAGTAACTTAAAAGTAAATAGAAACTTATTAGAGCAAGTAAACGATACAAGAGAAGGACAATGGCCATTCGCTGTTGTATTAAGCTGTATTGATAGCCGTACTTCTGCTGAATTAATTTTTGATCAAGGGTTAGGAGATATTTTCTCTGTAAGAATCGCTGGAAACTTTGTTAATCAAGATATCTTAGGTTCTATGGAATTTGGAGCTAATGTAGCTGGAGCAAAAGTAATCGTAGTTCTTGGTCACTCTAAATGTGGAGCATTAAAAGGTGGTTTAGATGCAGCAGTAATTAACACTACTGAAATGAATAACTTAAGTCACTTAGTTAATCACTTTACTCCAATCATCGACGAGATTATTCAAGATGGTGAAGATCGATCTTCTAAAAATGCTGATTTATTAGAAAGATTAAACGTTTGTAACGTAAAAAAATCTATCGAAGTTATTCGCGAAGAAAGTTCAACTTTAAGAAATCTTGAAGATGAAGGTAAAATTAAAATCGTTGGTGCAAACTACTGTGTTGAAACAGGAGTTGTAACTTGGTTATAAGATAATCTTCGATTAAATTCGATTTTTATAAATGTAGTTAAGCCACTTCTTACGAAGTGGCTTTTTTATTTAGTGGCAATTCTCTTAAAAATTGATAACGCTTATTCTCATAATCCATCACACAATAATAATGATTTAAACCATTTGAAACCATTAATAATTCGCTTCCGATGATTCCATTATAACGCGCAATTTGATCAAAAGTTTGTTGCGTAATTTGTACCGATGGTCGTTTACATTCAACCATTATATAAGGTTTCGCTTGTTTATAAACCACAATATCTGCTCTTTTTCGCATTCCGGTTTGGTTTACGGGAACTTCCAAAGCAATGCTACTAGCCGAATAACCAAGGGTATCAATCAAATAAAAAATAATATGTTGCCTTACCCACTCTTCTGGTGTATAAACCATCCACGTTTTTCGAATTCTGCAAAAGATATAACTCGAATCTTGGTCATTTCTCATTCGAATTTGGTAATTTGCCGGAAAATTTAATTGCGTTAATTCTGTCATTTTATGAGTGCTGTAGAATCTTTAATCAAAGATATAAAAAACAAAAAGTTTTCACCCATCTACTTTCTTGCTGGCGAAGAACCTTTCTTTATCGATCAAATAACTGAAGCTTTAGAAGCAAATGTTTTAACCGAAGAAGAAAAAGGTTTTAATCAAACGATAATTTATGGACAAGATGTAGATATGAGCCAAGTAATTGCTATTTCTAAGCAATATCCGATGGGTGCCGACAAAGCTTTTGTTTTGGTAAAAGAAGCACAACATTTAGCAAAATCGATTGAAGATTTAGATGCCTACGCCAATCAAGTCCAAGATTCAACAGTTTTAGTGCTGAATTATAAAGGTAAGAAGTTAGATAAACGTACTAAAATCTACAAAACGCTAAATAGCAAAAGATATTATCACGAATTTAAACCTTTATACGCGAATGAAATTCCAGGTTGGATTGATGAACGAATTAAATCGAATCAACAAACAATTGATCAAAAAGCTAAATTCTTATTGGCTGAATATGTTGGATCGGATTTATCTCGTTTATACAATGAGTTAGAAAAACTAAAAACGATTGTTGGAAATTCTCATACCATTTCGGTTGATGATATCGAAAAACATATCGGAATCAGTAAAGAATATAATAATTTCGAATTACGTTCGGCAATCGAAACGCGTAATATCGAAAAAGCTTTTAAAATCATTAAATATTTCGAGAAAAATCCAAAAGACAATCCAATGGTCGTTACAATGACAGTAATATTTTCATTGTTTACCAACGTCATTCAATATCATATTTTAACGGATAAATCAAAAGCGAATGTGGCAAAAGAAATCGGAATTAATCCTTTTTTTGTGCAAGACTTAGCAGTTGCTGCCAATAATTATCCCTTAAAAAAAGCGACTCGAATTATTTCTTTGATTAGAGAATATGATATGAAAGGAAAAGGTGTAAATTCGTCAGGAAACGTAACTTCATCAGAATTATTAGTTGAATTGATTTATAAAATCATCAATTTCTAAAATCGATTTCACGAATTAAATCATCATAAATAACAATATTCACATAGATAAAATCCTAATTTTATCACTTAAATTTGTAATAGAAAAATAATAATATGAGCTCAAATATTTTAGATACAATTATCATTGGTTCAGGACCTGCTGGTTACACAGCTGCGATTTACGCTGCACGTGCAAACATGAATCCTTTAGTTTTAACTGGTATGGAGCCAGGTGGACAATTAACTACAACTACAGAGGTAGATAATTTCCCAGGTTATCCAAACGGAATTACTGGTCCAGAATTAATGGCAGATTTACAAAAACAAGCGGAAAGATTCGGAACTAAAATTCAATACGAATATGTTACAGAAGTTATTTTCGGTGAAAACAACGGAGATGTACACACAGTAAAAACGAATACAGCTGAATACCAAACGAAATCTGTGATTATTTCTACAGGTGCTTCTGCTAAATATTTAGGTTTAGACGACGAAAAAAAATATGCAGGTAGTGGAGTTTCAGCTTGTGCAACTTGTGATGGTTTCTTTTACCGCGGTAAAGATGTTGCAGTTGTTGGTGGTGGTGATACAGCTGCTGAAGAGGCAACTTACTTAGCTAAATTGTGTAACAAAGTTTATTTATTAGTTCGTAAAGACGAAATGCGTGCTTCTAAAGCAATGCAAGATCGTGTAGCTAATACGCCAAATTTAGAGGTTTTATATAACCACGAATTATTAGGTTTAGATGGTAATCAAGTAGTTGAAAAAGCTAAAATTATCAATAACGTAACTAACGAAGAAAACGAATTGATCGTTGACGGAGTTTTCATTGCGATTGGTCACAAACCGAATACAGATTTATTTAAAGGTAAATTAGACATGGACGAAACCGGTTATTTAATTACACAAGGACGTTCTTATGCAACTAATATTCCTGGAGTTTTTGCTGCTGGCGATGTGCAAGATTCTGTTTACCGTCAGGCAATTTCTGCAGCGGGTTCAGGTTGTGCTGCTGCTTTAGATGCAGAACGATACGTTGCTGAATTCTTTGAAGGATAAGATTTAAAATCTATTTTAAATAGTAAAGCTCAACTTTTATTAGTTGAGCTTTTTTTATACAATAAATTGTTAAGGTTAGTTAATTAAATTTTAAACTTGATTTTAAGATAAATTAAATTTCAACTATGTGTTTACATTTATTAAAATTAATACAATGAAACACTTCTTATCGCTATTTATCTTCTCTACTTTCGGAATATTAAATGCACAAAAAATTCAATTGACAATTACATATGATAGCATCCAAAATGGGGATAAATTTTATATCAATAGAGAATTGCCAAAAGAATACTACTCTGCTATTATTTTCGATTCTGCTTTCACAAATAATAATCAACTAAATATTAAATTTGATCAGCAAAATATCGCTTCTCCTTATCGATTAAACACAGCATTTATAGATAATTTTTCTGCATCTTCAGAAGTATTTTATTTGAAGAATAAACCAATAAATCTAAAATTAAAGAATTTTCAAAGCTCAATTAAAAATGATATTCCTGAAAGAGTAACTTACGAAAAACACTTTGCACAAAATTTAAGAGAATGGAAGTCATACAATGATTATCGAGGTCAATTATTCTTGAAGTATAAATTTGATACACCAAAAGCAGATCAAGATTCTTTGAATAATTGGTATAAAAGAAATTGGTTGGAAGAAATAGATTTATTAAAATCATATATCAATACTAATCCAAAATCAGAAATTGCACTTTGGAAAATCATCGCTAAATACGAGTCATATAAAGATTATACTTACGATGATCTTTTAAATCAGTTTGATCCTATCATTAAACAATCTTATCCATACGCAGTATTAATTCAAAATATTCATCAGAATAAAGTTTTTGGAAAAGGAAAAACATTTCCTGAAATGAAAACTCTTAAATCTTTCGATGGACAAACTTATCAAGCAGATTTTTCTAAAAATAAATATACATTAATAGACTTTTGGTTCGGAACATGTAAACCTTGTTTGCTAACGTTTCCAAAGTTAAAAGAACTTTATAGCACTTATCATTCAAAAGGATTCGAAATACAAGCAATAGCAGCCGAACATACCAAGTATGTTAACCAAACTAAACAAGTCATTGAGAAATACGAATTACCTTGGTTGAATGCGTTAGATGAAAATAGAACATTTTCTAATGCCAATAAAATTACATCTTTCCCGACAAGTTATTTAGTCGATCAAGAAGGAAAAATCATTCTGAAAGATATTAGTTTAGAAGAGTTAGAAAAATTCTTAGCGAATAATCTTAAATAATAGTAATTTAAAATAAACCGCCAATCAGATGAAACAACTTTTATTTACACTTCTAGTAATTGGATATCAATTTAGCTTTGCACAAACAAAAAAAGAAAATATATGAGCAATTTACATGACTGAATTTATTCTCAATAATGATATCATCGAGCAACTTCTTTCTGCGTATAAAGAATAAGCGAAAGCCGAAATTGAAAAAGGAATATTTGTAAATTTTGAATTAGAAAGTAATGGAGAAATGTCGAGTTTTAAGCCTGAAATTAAGTTAAATAATTCGCAAAATAACGATGGATTAATTTATCGAGAAATTGTTGCATCAGAAGCCAATCCTCTATATAAAGATTATAACAAGAATGAGTTTTACAATGTAAGAGAATTTGGAGGTAAAACATTTTTCATCAAAGATCAATTAACGGATTACAACTGGAAATTGACCAAAGAAAAAACTACGATTAATGGCTACAATGTAACAAAGGCTACTGGTACAGATGATGAATTTCAAAATTTAGTCGTATGGTATTCGAACGATTTACCTTATCGAGATGGCCCCTATCGATTTGCAAATTTACCTGGATTAATTGTAAAAGCAGAATTTAATACAGCTGATTTTAAAGCTATATTCACATTAAAAGAAATTAAAATATTAGATAAACCGATAAGTATTACTTTACCTACAAAAGGAAAAATAGTATCAGATAAAGAGTTTATAGACGAAATCGAAGAATTAAATCGAAGATATAAAGACGTAAATCAAGGTGTCGATACTTCTAAATAATAAAAAATCCTCAAGTAAAATAATAATTTACTTGAGGATTATATTTTGTATAAAAAAATAATTGACTTTTTCTTTTGTTGTAATAATTCTGCATTAATAAAAGGAGATAATTTCAAAGGCATTTTATCCCATTCTTTATAATTTCTTCTCATATATCCATTTTTACCTAAAAATCTAGCACTAAACCATATTGATTCTTCTGTATCATTATACACTTCAACAGAAATATAAAAAGTTCCTTTTAAAATAATATTATTCTTTTTTAAAGAAATGGAGAAAACATTATTATCTAAATCGTCTTGATTAATTTCATAAAATAAATCTTCATTAGAAATAATAGTATTAGGTTTACCTTCTTTCTCATCATTTATCCTTAAACGAAACGCTATTTTTCCTGATTGTGGTAATTTAGAGAACCCTAAGTTAACTTTATCTAATTGCGCTGAATCTTTAACTGATAAACGTACTGCAATTTCTCTAATCCTATTTGTATCAGTAATTGGATTAAAATCTACATGGACTGTAGCACCTGAATTTCCAACTTTTATTTTCTTTATAGATTTATTAAATATTGAAACTTCATTTAATACTATAATTTCTTCTTTTAATATTATAGTTTAATCATCTAAATTCTTATTAGCTAAATTTATGTTTTTTATTTCATATCCAACAGCATCAACAATAATATAATTAATATTTTCAGATTTATTAAATGAAAAATTCCCAACACTGTCTGTAGTCGTTAGATAACTATTATCATCAGCATAAATTGAAATATAGGATAATCCTTTAATTGATTCTTAAGAAAGGATCTTTTCGTTTATTAACTGAGCATTTACAAAAAAAGTGAAAAATGTAAAAAAGTAGAATAGGCTTTTAATATATATAATTAAATTTTAAAATATAAATATATAAAATTGTCAAATATTAAGTTTCTAAGTTATACAATCATAATTTAATACCTTAAATAAAATAGAAAATAGGGTGTAAAAGCAGTATCAAGATTTAGAACAAAATTCATTATGCTCTAATCAATTTACTTTTTACTTCATACAAAATAACGAAAACCGAAGTTAGAAATTAGATACTAGAAATTAGAAGCTAATAATTAATTCTAATGCTGATTTAGGAATTAGGAATGATTGATAAGGCGTAAGGCGAGGTTAGTGAATAGTGAATAGTGAATAGTGAATAGTGAATAGTGAATACAAAAATAAATTTTTCATTTTTCACTTTTAGTTATTCACTAATCCCTTTATATTTTACAAAAGAAGTTAGAACTTAGAACAAAAGTAATTTTTCTAATAATTATACTACTTTTTACGTAATACAACTAAACACGTATAACTTACAACGTAATACGTAACATCCG
>NZ_RDOJ01000012.1:0-621 GCF_003687725.1 Faecalibacter macacae | reverse complement strand
AGCATTTGAGATTATATAGCTCTGAACTCGTTATAGTGTACTCAAACTCTATTCTCTTCTTTTTATACTACAATTTAAGATTTTCAAATCTAAAGGAATTTATTTCAGGATCTCAACAAAACAAACAACTCAATCTTCCTTATATATCCTTATTAAAAATCATAATCTATTAGTCATTTCGAGTGTTTAAAATGATTGATTTTAAATTTATCGAGAAATTACACGATAAAACATTGTCAAGCTGAATTCATTTCAGCTTCTCATAACACTTTTACTACTTGTCACATATAACATAGAACTTACAACGTAATACATAACATCCGAAAACAAAAAATCCCCAATCAAATAAATGATTGAGGATTCTTTTTAAAGACTGGCGGCGACCTACTCTCCCGCAATAGCAGTACCATCGGCGCTGAAAGGCTTAACTTCTCTGTTCGGAATGGGAAGAGGTGAGCCCTTTCGCTATAACCACCCTAATTTCTTAGATATTTTTAATTAGGTTTATTTCCTAATATATTATCAACATTATTAGATACTTGAATACAAGTGTTTGTTTATACAATCCAGTACACAATTCAAATAAGATTAACTAACCTTCTCTATGACGGTTAAATTAAT
>NZ_RDOJ01000011.1 GCF_003687725.1 Faecalibacter macacae | reverse complement strand
TATTTTACTTTTCTTGCCATAAAAAATGCCCCCAAAAGTGTCTAACTTTTTGGGGGCAGTGTACAATTGAGTGGCTTTTTAATTTTATTCAGCAATTAATTTATCTAATAATTGATTGATTTCTGCATCATTCCAATCACGAGTTTTCGTTTCTTTTAATACAATTTCACCTTTTTTATTTAAGATGTAAGTTGTAGGAAAAACGTGTGGCAACATATTTAAAGAAATTGGACTTGTTGGTTCGTAAACCGGCATTGTATAGTTGTTTTTCTGTAAAAAAGCATTGAATGTTTTCGGCTTGTCTTGAATAGTAACTAAAACAAATTTCAATTTTTGTCCTTTTGCTTCATATAATTTTTGAATACTTGGCATTTCCTCAACACATGGAGGACACCAGCTTCCCCAAAAATTTATAAAAACTACTTCACCAGATTTTTTAAAATCTAATAAGTTTGCATCTGTAGCTCCGTTATGTCCAGCTAAGTCAATATCATAATCACTTTCACTTAAATTTGCATCTCTTGCTGCAACTAAATGATCATCTCCTTCCATCATATTCTTGATTGCTGTTCCAACAGGAGTAAACATAATAGCGATTAAACCAATGATTACTGCTACAGCTAAAAGAATTTGTTTATTTGATTTCATGTATAAAATTCTTTAAAACTTTTTTCTAAAAGCAAAGATGATAACAAAAATGAAATTGCACAAATTTTATAAAATGATTTCATCCTTTACCAAGGTCATAAAATTGCGTGAATTTGTTTTAGATAAGATATTTTTGCGATGTGTATCAACTGTATATTTACTTAAATGTAATTTATCAGAAATCTCAGTACTTGTATAACCTTCTTTAACTAAATCATAAATTTCACTTTCTCTTTTTGTTAAATTGAAACGGTTATCTGTTTGAACGTATTTATTGGTTTGACGGTCAAAAATTTTAAAATCATCCGCAGGTTTTTTTTCGTTGATGTTAAGTAATTCATGGAAAACCAACGCACGTGTCATATTTCCGTTTTCATTAACTTCTAAGGCATGATAACTTTGTTTTACACGAATATATTGACCAGTTAAAATTCTTGTCCTATATGTGTAGGTAACTACGAACCTAAATTGTTCTCTTTCAGAAAGTGATAAGTTAAATTCTATGGCTTTCCTTTCACATTCCATTACATAATTATAATCTTCAGGATGAAGAAAATCAATTACTTCAAGGAAAGTATAATCTTCTTTACCGTATCCTAATATTTCTTTAAAACTATCACTTGTATAAAGAATTTCATTTGTTAAACAGTTAAAAATAAAATAATAACTAGGATTAATTTTTGGTTTTTTTGCAGGTTCAGCATCAATATTGTTAGGATGTTTAAACCAAAAGTCCCATTCGACTTTAGTTTTTGGATTAGAGTTATTCATTAATGTAGTAAGGTGTTTATTATAAAAATAAGTAATTAAATCTTGATATTATATTTGATAATCATATAATATTTTTATAAATTATACTTTATTTTTTTAATTAAAAGTAGATTGTTTATAGCAAGTTATAAGTTTATAAGTATTTGTAATTGAAATAAAAAAAGAGAGGCTATAATAACCTCTCTTTTTTTATAATGAATTTGTATAATCTTCAATTAATTCTAAAATTTCCGAAATAATATCTTGACCATGATTTTCCAAGTAAAAACGATCTAAATCTTCCTCAAAATCTTCCCTTGAGTATTTATCTGGATCTTTTTTGAAACGATTGGTATAAATCATAGCTTGTGCTGGACGAGGACCAAAACGGAATGCTTCTTCACCTTCAGGCGTTACACCAATTACAATTGGAATAGAATGAGAACCATTGGTGTTATATTCTTCCATTAATTCAATGTTCTCATCGCGGAAAACAAATTTACATTCAACACCTATTGTTTCAGCTAATCGGTCTACAATCGGTACAATTTGTGATGCATCTTCACACCAACCTTCAGAAATAATTAAGAATTTTAAATCAGCATCATAAGATTTTGCCTTTTTTTCCATTCCTGGATTGTATCTAAAATTCTTTCTGATTTCTCTACTTTGCTTTAAGTTTATAGCGAAATAAGGTACTAATTCTTTTGGATCATCTAATTCAATTTGTTCTTCTAATTGATCTTCAATATTCTCTAGATAATCTTCAAAACTATATCCATTCTTTATATAATCTAATAAAGTCATTGTTCTTCTTATTTTTAGCAAATATAGTTTAAATTTATGGTTCTGATTTGTATGTAACGTGACATTTCTTGTCGCTAAAAATTACTAAATTCGCAACATAAAGCAGTAGAAATGTATCGTAATCCACTGAAAAAAACAATAGAATATGTAAAAGGTTGTGGTCCTGAAAGAGCTAAAACTCTTCAGGCTGAATTAGGTATATTTAGATACGAAGATTTATTGAATCATTTTCCGTTTCGATATGTAGATCGTTCAAAGTATTATTCGATTCGCGAAATTAGATCTACTGCTGCAGAAATTCAATTGAAAGGTCAAATTGTTTCTATTCAAGATATCAATCAAGGGAAAGTAAAACGTACAGTTGCAAAATTTCAGGATGGAACAGGAACTTTAGAGTTAACTTGGTTCAAAATTACGAAATGGCAACGTGAAAAACTTCAAAATGATATTTTTAAGGAAATTGTTGTTTACGGTAAGCTGAAAGAATTTAATGGAAATTATAGTATTGTTCATCCAGAAATAGAAACAATTGAAGATGCGAAACAAGCTCCACAAGGTTTATTTCCTGTATATTCGAGTACAGAAAAGCTTCAAAAGAAAGGGATTTCTAATCGAATTATTCAGAAAATGGTTACTGCAATTTTTGATGAACATATTAAGATTGAAGAAAATATACCTCAAAATTTAATTCAACATTTCAAATTGATGTCGAGGGAACAAGCGTATAAAACAATTCATTTTCCTCCAAATTTAGATGACTTAAAACAAGCAGAAAATCGATTAAAATTTGAAGAATTCTTTTTTCTGAACATGAGTATGCTTTCGCAGAAAATTCAGAATAAAGCGAAGAATAAATCAAATCCATTTCAACTTATCGGAGATTATTTTAATACATTTTATAATCATCATTTACCATTTGAATTAACTGGAGCTCAAAAACGAGTAATAAAAGAGATTCGATTAGATTTAAAACATCCTGCACAAATGAATCGTTTGTTGCAAGGTGATGTTGGTTCTGGAAAAACTATGGTGGCATTATTAAGTATGTTAATTGCTTTGGATAATGGTTTCCAAGCGGCCTTGATTGCGCCGACTGAGATTCTTGCTCAACAACATTACAATAGTATTGTTGAAATGTTGGGCGAAATGAATGTTGAAGTTGCTCTTTTAACAGGCTCTGTAACAAAAAAGAAACGAGAACCAATATTAGAGAATCTTTTAAGTGGAAAATTACATATCATTATCGGTACGCATGCTTTATTAGAAGATACCGTTCAATTTCATAATTTAGGCTTATCAATTATTGATGAACAACACAGATTTGGAGTTGCACAAAGAGCTAAATTTTGGCGTAAAGCGAAACTTCCTCCACATATTTTGGTGATGACAGCAACGCCAATTCCTCGTACATTATCGATGACGATGTATGGTGATTTAGATGTTTCTATAATTGATGAATTGCCACAAGGGCGTAAACCTATCAAAACACTTTCAAAAACGGATGCGCATCGTTTACAATTGTTCGATTTTATGAAAAAAGAAATCGAGAAAGGTCGTCAGGTTTATGTTGTTTATCCACTAATTGAGGAATCTGAAAAATTAGATTTAAAAGATTTAATGGATGGATTTGAATCTGTTACACGACATTTTCCATTGCCACAATATGCTGTTGGAATTGTACACGGGAAACAGAAAGCTAAGGATAAAGAATTTGAGATGCAGCGTTTTAAACGTGGTGAAACTCAGATATTAGTTGCAACTACAGTTATAGAAGTTGGTGTTAATGTACCTAATGCTTCAGTTATGATTATTGAAAATTCTGAACGTTTTGGACTTTCTCAGTTACATCAATTACGTGGTCGTGTTGGTCGTGGTGCTGAACAATCGTATTGTATTTTGATGGTAGGAGGTAAATTAAATCCAATAAGTCAGCGTAGGATAGAGGCAATGTGTGAAACGAATGATGGTTTTCAATTAGCAGAAATTGATTTAGAACTTCGTGGTCCTGGCGATATGATGGGAACTCAACAAAGTGGTGTGTTAGATTTTAAAATCGCAGACATTACAAAAGATAAGAAGATATTACAAGCAGCAAGAACTTGTGTTGAACATATTTTAAAACATGATCCTAATTTAATGCTACCTGAACATTTAAATATGCGTAATTTCTTTATAGATAATTTTAAAGAAAAAGTAGGTTGGAGTCAAATTTCTTAATTAGAATTTGTTAAAAATAAAACATAGTTATTTTTTTGGCATAATAAATGTTATATATTATTTAAGATATAGCAAACGTTTAATACAGCAAGATTGTAAAACATAACTTTAGCTTGTTATTGAATTTTAACACAATTTGATTATTTTAACAAAAGTTTAATTTTAAAAATTTTAATTATGAGGTATTTCAACACAATTGATGTAAAATCATTACAAGGTGTAGATATTGAAGGAAATTCTTTATGGATTTTTAATCATCACCAAAATTTGATGGTATTAGCAAATAATCATTCTATAACTTCAAAACCTAATCTTTTATTTCAAAGAGCACGTTAATAATTATAGTATGAAAAATCTAAAGTAGAATAGCTTACATAACAAAGTTTGTAAGCTATTTTTTTTTGTATATTTACTTTGTTTCTCACTGTTTATGCAGTATAGATTAAATTTATTGATAAATCGATATATACAATATTGACATTTTATCTCACTAAACCCTTTAAATTCAATTATTATAAAAATTAATTATAAAGCATAGATTTTATAGATTTTATTTATAATTGATCACTTTGTAGTTTTGTCCTGTAAAAATTTAGTAATAGAACAAAACAAATATAAAATGATCAAAAGAAGTTTAGTTTTAGGGTTAGCTTTCTTATCTACGATAGGATTCGCACAACAATTAACTACAAATACTGGGACGCCAGTAGGAGACAACCAAAATTCAAAAACAATTGGAAACAATGGACAAGTTTTATTAGAAGACATCCATTTAATTGAAAAATTAGCTGCGTTTGACCGTGAGCGTATTCCAGAACGTGTTGTACACGCTCGTGGAGCTGGAGCTTTCGGAGAATTTGTAGCTTCTGCAGACTTTTCTGATGTTACAATGGCAGATTTCTTATCTACAGCAGGTAAAAAAACTCCATTATTCTTACGTTTTTCAACAGTAACACACCAAGCAGGTTCTCCTGAAACTTACCGTGACCCTCGTGGATTTGCAGTAAAATTCTATACTGAGCAAGGAAACTACGATTTAGTTGGTAACAACTTACCAGTTTTCTTCATCCGTGACGCTATCAAATTCCCAGATATGGTTCACGCATTCAAACCATCTCCATTAACAAATGGTGCTTCTGATCCTAATCGTGTTTTTGATTTCTTCTCAAACATTCCAGAATCAACTCACATGTTAACTTGGTTATTCTCAGATTACGGAACTCCAGCTAACTACCGTGAAATGGTAGGTAATGGTGTACATGCATACAAATGGGTTAATGCTAAAGGAGAAGTTACTTATGTAAAATACCACTTCAAACCAGCTCAAGGTGAAAGAAATTTAACAGCTGAAGAGGCTTCTAAAATTCAAGCAACTAATATTGAGCACGCAACATTAGATTTATACAACGAAATCGAGAAAGGTAACTTCCCAAAATGGGATTTATACGTTCAGATGTTAAAAAGAGAAGATTTTGACAAATTAGACTTCAACCCAGTTGATGTTACTAAAGTTTGGCCAGAATCTGTCGCTAAAATGGTTAAAGTTGGTACAATGACTTTAAACGAGAATCCATCTAACTACTTCCAACAAGTAGAGCAGGCTGCTTTCTCTCCTGGTACATTAGTTCCTGGTATTGAGCCATCTGAAGATAAATTATTACAAGGTCGTTTATTTTCTTACTTTGATACACAACGTCACCGTTTAACAGGTAACTTCCAACAAATTCCTGTGAACGCTGCTAAAAATAACGTTAAGACTTACAACCAAGATGGTTACATGTCTATCCGTGAGCAAAAAGGAGATGTTAATTACCAACCATCTACAAATGTACCTGCAGTTGTAGATAACGCAAAATTCAAATATTCTAAATCAGTTTTCCCAGCTGGAACTACTACAGTTCAAGGAAAAATTGACAAAGAAAATAACTTTGCTCAAGCTGGTGATTTATACAAATCATTCTCTAAGAAAGATCAAGAAAATTTAATTAAAAATTTATCTGGAGCTTTAAATGCAGTTAAGAATAAAGTAATCGTTCACAAAATGATTGCTCACTTCTACCAAGCAAATACAGAGTACGGAACACGTTTAATGAAGGCTACAAATACTTCTATGAACGATGTTAAGCAATACTTACCAAAATAATATTTAAAATATTATATATAGATTGGAGTCGATTGAGTTCGGCTCCATGACTTTCAAAATAAACAATCAATTATGAAAAAGTTTATCTTAACATTAGCCTTAGTTTTTGCTAAAAATGTAGTAATGGCACAGGATTTATATGCTGCATCAAGAGGAAATAACGTTGCTGAAATAGAGCAATTAATTAGTGGAGGAGCAGATATTAATAAAGCTAATGAACGTGGATTTACACCATTAATTTTAGCTGTATATAGTAATAATAAAGAAGCAGCTAAATTATTATTAGAAAAAGGAGCAAACCCAAATGCGCAAGATAAATCAGGGAATAATGCTTTGATGGGCGCAGCGTTTAAAGGGTATACAGAATTAGCTTCTTTATTAATTGAATATAAAGCTGATGTAAATCAAGTTAACTTTAATAATGCATCATCATTAATTTTTGCAGTTACATTCGGTCGTAATGATATTGCTAAATTATTAATTGAAAAAGGTGTTGATTTATCAATTAAAGATAATAATGGTAAAACAGCAAAAGATCATGCGATTTTACAGGAAAATAATGAGATTTTAAATCTTTTAAAATAGTAAAAGGAGAACGAAAGTTCTCCTTTTACTATACTGTCTCGAATGCTACACCAATTTTTCTTCTAGAAAATTCGTGTATTATTTCTTCTAAAATTGTTGGATCATCAATTGTTGATGGAATAGTTAATGAAACTCCATCAGGAATTTGAGCTAATGTCTTTCTAAGAATTTTTCCACTTCTTGTTTTTGGTAATCGTTGAACTTGAATAGCTGTTTTAAAACAAGCGATAGCACCAATTTCATTTCGAATTAATTGAGCTAAATCTTTTTCTATTTCTTCTTCGGATTTTGAAGTATCAGTTTTTGTTACGATTAATCCAATTGGAATTTGACCTTTTAATTCATCTTTTATACCTATTACCGCACATTCGGTTACATCTGGATGCGAAGAAACCAATTCTTCCATTGTTGCTGTACTTAATCGATGTCCAGCTACATTGATAATATCATCGGTACGACCTGTAATAAAAACAAATCCATTTTCGTCTTTATAACCACCATCTCCGGTTAAATAATAACCAGAATATTGTTGAAAATAAGCTTTAATAAAACGATGTTCGTTTCTCCATAAACTACTCATAAAACCAGGAGGTAGCGGTAACTTAATTACGATTGACCCTTCAATATTAGCATTTTGTTCTTCACCTTCTTCATTAATAACTTTTATATCATAACCAAATACAGGTAAGCCGGCAGAACCAGGTTCTGGAATTTTTTCTTCTAAACCATTACAAATACCAAGCATTGGCCAACCACTTTCTGTTTGCCACCAATGGTCAATTACAGGTTTTTGAGTTATATCTTTTAACCAATAGTAAGTTGAAGTATCACATCTTTCACCAGCTACAAATAGTTTTTTTAGACTTGATGTATCATATTTTTTGAATAAATCTCCGTTAGGATCTTCTTTTCTAATTGCTCTAATTGCAGTTGGAGCAGTAAAAATATTTTTAATTTTATATTCTTCAACCATTCTCCAAAACGCTCCGGCATCAGGAGTTCTAATTGGTTTTCCTTCATACAAAACGGTAGTTGCTCCGTATAATAATGGTCCATAAACAATATAAGAATGTCCTACTACCCAACCAATGTCACTTGCAGTAAGTATTGTATCACCAGGTTGTACATCGTAAAAATATTTCATGGTTGCATTTAATGCAGTTGCATATCCTCCCGTGTCTCTAACTACACCTTTTGGTGTTGAAGTTGTTCCTGAAGTGTATAAAATATAAAGAGGATGAGTACTTGGTAATTCTATTGCATCAATAGGTTCATGCTTATACATATCATCAAAAGTATGAATATGTTCTGCGGATAGATCATCAGTATGACCTTCTCGTTCAAAATAAATATGATGTTTTGGTTTGTATAATGTATTTTTTACTGCTTCATCAACAAGAGGTTTATAATTGATTTTTTTGTCAATTTCAATTCCATATGAAGCTGAAATAATAACATCTGGTTGAGCATCATCTATTCTAATTGCTAATTCTGGAGCTGCAAATCCACCAAACACAACTGAATGTATTACACCAATTCTTGCACAAGCTATCATAGCTATTAATGCTTCAGGTACCATTGGCATATAAATTATAGCAGCATCACCTTTTTGTAAACCTAATTTAGTTAAACCGCCTGCAAATCTGCTAACTTTATCATGCAATTCATTGTAAGTAATTTTTTGTTTGATACCGGTAACAGGAGAATCATATAAAATTGCATTCTGTTTTCCTCTTCCAGCATTTATATTTTCTTCTAAAATAAGTCGGCTTAAATTAATTTCTCCATCAACAAACCAAGTATAATGACCATTTTCATTTTGTTTTAGGATTTCATTAGGGTATTTGGACCATTTTAATTTATTAGCTTCTTCTTTCCAAAAATCAATAGGGTTTTGAATACTATTGTCATAAAAATTATTATAATTCATGTTAAGTGTAAATTGTTTGTGTTTTATTATTTATGAATGTATGTAATTGAAATCTAATATAAAAATCTATTTTATTCTATTTTGTGAAAATGTAATTTCAAATCTGTTTTAAAATCAAACTAAATAAAAGTGTATTTAATTTTGGTTATAAATTTGATTCTAATTTTATTTTAGTGTTATTAATATTTTATAAAGTAGAAGGGAAATGATTATTTAGAATCATTAATTGTTAATATAATTTAAAAGATATAATCAGAAATTAACGTATATTTAGTAGAATAATCCTAAAGCAAAGTTAAAGGCTAGGCTAACTATTACCCAAAACTAGAATAAAGATGGCAGCTCCGTTAGTGATGACTCAAGAACAGCTTGAGCAAGAGAATATTGAGATTACAAGACGTTACAAAGAGATGTTGAAAAACACATACGTAACCTTGTCTGATGATGATAAAAAATTAATTAGAAAAGCATTTGATTTAGCTGTAGAAGCACATAAAGATCAGCGAAGAAAGACAGGTGAACCTTATATATATCACCCAATAGCTGTTGCAAAAATTGTAGCTGATGAAATTGGTTTGGGAGCAACTTCGATTGCAGCAGCTTTAATGCATGATGTTGTAGAAGATACTGATTATACGATAGAGGATATTGAAAAATTATTTGGAAAGAAAATCGCTAAAATTATTGATGGACTTACTAAGATTTCAGTATTAAATAAACAAGATGTATCGATACAATCAGAGAATTATAAGAAATTATTATTAACTCTATCTGAAGATGTTCGTGTTATTTTAATCAAAATTGCAGATCGTTTACATAACATGCGTACACTAGAAAGTATGCGTGAAGATAAACAGTTAAAAATCGCTTCTGAAACTATTTTTATTTACGCTCCTTTAGCGCACAGAATGGGCTTGTATAATATTAAATCTGAGTTAGAAGACTTAAGTTTAAAGTATACAAAACCGGAAGAATATTATGCAATTGAACGTAAATTAACTGAAACAAAAGAAGATAGAGCAAAATATATTAAAGATTTTATTAAATCATTAAAGGAAAAATTAGATGAAGAAGGTCTTGATTTTGAAATAAAAGGTCGTTCTAAATCTATAAATTCTATTTACCGTAAAATGGTAAAACAAGGAATTCCTTTTGAAGAAGTATATGATTTATTTGCGATTAGAATAATTTATCGATCGGATCGTAAGAATGAAAAATTCTTAGCTTGGAAGATATATTCAATGGTTACGGATATTTATATTCCGAATCCTAAACGTATGCGAGATTGGATAACTCATCCAAAATCTACAGGTTACGAATCATTACACGTAACTGTGATGGGGCCAGAAGCAAGATGGATTGAAGTTCAGATTCGTTCAGAGCGTATGGACGAAGTTGCTGAAATGGGTATCGCTGCGCATTATAAATACAAAGAAAATTATAACGAAGAAGATACAAAAGTTGATGAATGGATTCATCAAGTTCGTGAGATGCTTGAGCAAGAGGATACAAAAGATGCTATCGAATTTATGGATAGTTTTCAATTTAATTTGTATTCGAAAGAAATTTATGTCTTCACTCCAAAAGGAGATTTACATTCGTTACCAAAAGGAGCAAGTTCATTAGATTTCGCATACGCAATACATACCAACGTAGGAGATCGTTGTTTAGGAGCAAAAGTAAACGGGAAATTATATCCACTTTCTTATAAATTACAATCCGGAGATCAGGTCGAGATTATAACATCTTCTCAGCAAAAACCTAAAATTGAATGGCTTGAATACGCAATTACATCTAAAGCAAGAAGTAAAATTAAAGCTTCTTTAAATTCTGATAAACGTAAAGTTGCAGATGAAGGTAAAGAAATTTTAATGCGAAAACTTAGACATCTTAAAGTTGATTTTTCTGAGCAAACTGTGAATCAATTACAGCAGTTTTTTAAATTAAACTCAAGTCAAGATTTATTTTATAATGTCGCAATTGGTGTTATTGATAATAATGAATTAAGAAAATACGTAGATAATAATACTGGTTTTACAGGATTGTTTAATCGTTTTCGTAAATCAACGTTTAGTTCATCGCCTTCAAAACCAAAACCACAAGAAATTGTAGATAAAACTAAACTAGACAGTCTTGTTTTTGGTAATGACGAAGAGCGTTTAAATTATGAAATGGCTACTTGTTGTAGTCCAATTCCTGGAGATAAGGTTTATGGTTTTATTACTGTTTCTAAAGGAATTAAAGTACATAAAGTAGATTGTCCAAATTCGGTTTCTTTACAAGCTAATTATGCGTACAGAATTATTAAAGCAAAATGGATAGACTCTTCCCAGCAAGAATTTAAAGCATTAATAGTGCTAGAAGGTTTAGATCGTCCAGGTATGGTTTCTGATATCACGTTAGTTGTTTCTAAAAACAATGCATTAAATATGCATAGCATTAATTTATCAGAAGAGGCGGGTGTTTTTAATGGAAAGATTACACTTTCAGTTAAAAATAAATCTCAATTAGAAGAAGTAATGAAAGAATTAGAAAAAATTGAAGGTATACAAACTGTAAAAAGAACTTATAAGAATTAATTTATGAAAAAAGTATTTTTACTATTTACTATATTTTTTGTTAATATAGCCTTAGCTCAGGAGAAAGAAGTTGTAAAACAATTACATCGAAGTACTCAAGAAATTTCTAAAACACCTAAAGATCCAACCTTTATGATTGATGGAGTAGTTGCTGATAAATCTATTGCTTTAAAACTAAATTTAGATTTGATAGAAAATATAGTTATAATTAAAGATGATCCTAAATATCCAGACGGATTGATTAAAATAACCAATAAAAAATAAAAAAGTCCGACAAATAATGTCGGACTTTTTCGTTGAGACTAGTAATAAAGGCACAAAGTTACAGAAATCTTTTAGAATAAATCCTATCATTT
Source organism: Faecalibacter macacae (assembly GCF_003687725.1). Taxonomy (GTDB): domain Bacteria; phylum Bacteroidota; class Bacteroidia; order Flavobacteriales; family Weeksellaceae; genus Empedobacter; species Empedobacter macacae. The sequence goes on along the minus strand of NZ_RDOJ01000011.1, from coordinate 91,077 downwards.
TCGTTAAGAAATAAGGCAAATCCGTTTTAATTTTACACCCCGAAAACAAACAACACACAATACAATGAACGCAAAGAATTACAATCCAATCGAAGAAGTTTTAGAAAAGGTAAAAGCAAAAGGAGGATGGGTTAACGCTCATTCACACTTAGATCGTGCTTATTCTTTAACGCCAGATACTTTCGCTTTATCAAATTCTTACTTAAAGGAAAAATGGCATTTAGTAGATGATATGAAGCGTAATTCGTCTGTAGATGATATCTATTTCCGTATGGAAAAGGCGATTACTTATATGTTAGAGCAAGGTGCACAAGCAATTGGTTCTTTCATTGATTGTGATGAGGTAATCGAAGATCGTTCAATTCAAGCGGCTCAACGTTTAAAAGATAACTACGGAAAAGACATCGAAATTCGATTCGCTAATCAAGTTTTAAAAGGAGTTATTGACCCTAAAGCTCGTCAGTGGTTTGATATGTCATCAGATTTCGTTGATATTATTGGAGGATTACCAGCAAAAGATTTCGGTAGAGAAGATGAGCATTTAGATATTTTACTATCAACAGCTAAAGTAAAAAATAAATTAGTTCACGTTCACGTAGATCAGTTCAATACAGATGAAGAGAAAGAAACAGAACAATTAGCTCGTAAAACAATTGAACATGGAATGCAAGGGAAAGTTTCAGCAGTTCACTCAATTTCTGTTGCAGCACATCCAAGAAAATATCGCTTTGAATTATATGATTTAATTAAAGAAGCAGATATGCACATTATTTCATGTCCAACTGCTTGGATCGATCATAATCGTACAGAACGTTTAGCTCCGTCTCACAATTCTGTAACACCAGTTGATGAGATGATTCCTAGGGGAATTAATGTAGCTTTTGGTACAGATAACATCAACGATATTTATAAACCATTCTCTGACGGACATTTACTTACTGAATTACGTGTAATGTTAGAGTCATGTCACTTCTATGATGTAGATAAATTAGCAGAAATTGCGACTGATAATGGTTTAAAAGCCTTAGGAATTAAAAAATAAAATGTATATTTATACAGAATATTAAAATCTCGCTTTATGCGAGATTTTTTTTGGATCATCATTTTACTAAATTTAAAAAGCCATGAAATTAAACGTTAAGAATGAAACAGCACAATTAAAAGTCGTTGTTCTTGGAAGAGCAGAATTAAACGGTGCAATTCCGACTTTAGAAGAAACATTCGATGCAAAATCTTATGAAACTGTTTTTAATAATGATTTTCCTATAGAGGAAGATTTGGTTGATGAAATGACTGAATTTGAATCTGTTTTAAAAAAATATGATGTTGAAGTTTTACGTCCTTCATTAATAGAAAATGTAAACCAAGTGTTTTCACGTGATGTAGGATTTGTAATTGATGATGAATTTTTTGTTTCGAATATTATTCCCGATCGTGCCGAAGAAGGAAAAGCTTACGATCAAATCAAAGAAAAATTTAAAGGAAATAAAATCACATATCTTGATGAAAACATATATGTAGAAGGTGGTGATGTTATTTTGTACAATGATTATATCTTTGTAGGAACTTATAATCAACCTGATTTTAAGAATTATAAGACAGGTAGAACAAACATTCAATTTGTTAATTATATCAAAGAAAAATTTCCGAACAAAAAAGTTTTAAATTTTGATTTGAAAAAACATGATACAAATCCGTACGAAGGAATTTTACATTTAGATTGTACATTTCAACCAGTAGGAAAAGATAAAGCCATTATATATAAAGACGGATTTTTGTTTGAAAAAGATTTTCAAACTCTTGTTGATATTTTTGGAAAGGATAATTTATTTGAAGTTACGAAAGAAGAAATGTATTGGATGACTCCAAATGTATTTTCTATTGCTGAAGATATTGTAGTAACAGAGAAAAATTTTACAAGATTAAATGATCATTTACAAAATGTTTGGGGAATGACAGTTGAGACAATTAATTATAGAAATATTTCTAAGATGGGTGGACTTTTACGTTGTTCAACAATGCCGTTAATTAGAAAATAAAAGATGAAAAGAGAACAATATACAAACACTATTTTGATGGTTGAACCTGTGAATTTTAATTATAATCCACAGACAGCTGTAAATAATTATTTTCAAAATCAAGTAGACGAAGAAGCTGAAAAAATTCAAGCCCAAGCATTAGCTGAGTTTAAAAATATGGTTTCTACTTTACGATCAAAAGGAGTAAATGTTATTACGATAAAAGATACAGATAAACCACATACTCCAGATTCAATTTTTCCAAACAATTGGATTTCATTTCATGAAGATGGAACAGTAGTTCAATACCCAATGTATGCTGAAAATAGAAGGCTTGAACGTAGAGAAGAGGATGTATTAGCACTTTTAGAGGAAAAGGGATTTAACATAATAGATGTGTTGGATTATACTTCAGCTGAAGCCGAAGAGATTTATTTAGAAGGTACTGGAAGTATTATTTTAGATCGTCAAAATGAAATAGCTTATGCTGCAATTTCACAACGTACTGATGAAGAGTTGTTTATAGAGTTTTGTGAAGAATTAGAGTATTCGCCAGTTATATTTACAGCCAATCAAACTGTTAATGGAGAGCGTTTGCCAATTTATCATACTAATGTTATGATGTGTGTTGCAGATGAATATGCAGTGATTTGTTTATCTACAATTGATGATAAAAAACAACGTAAATACGTTGTAGAAAATCTTAAAGATACTGAAAAAGAGATAATTGCAATTACTGAAGAGCAAATGCATCAATTTGCAGGTAATATGTTACAAGTAGGAGGGTTAGGGCAAAAATATTTAGTAATGTCACAAACTGCTTTTGATTCTTTAACAACTGAGCAAATTAGTGCAATAGAAAAATACAATCCAATTTTACCTGTTAAAATTGATTTGATAGAAAAACTTGGTGGTGGTTCTGCTCGTTGTATGATGGCGGAAGTATTTTTACCTAAAGTATAATAAAATTCAAAAAGCGATTCTATACTGAATCGCTTTTTCTATCTAGCATATTTGCTATATATTTTTAAAGAATCTTGATATTGATTGTTTAGTATTTTATATAAATCGGGTTGATTATGTAATGTCCCTTTAAATTTTTGTCTTTCGGTTTGAAATTTTTGAACATTCTTAACAATTATACTTTTATATTGCTCTTTGTTCTTGACTTTTTTAAATTTTAATGCTTCAATTTCTTTACGTGTCTTGCGTGTGTATAGTTCTGAAAGATTCCAAAGAAATTGATATTCCTTTAATAATTCTTCGTGTTTAATAGAAACCCACGATTCATAAGGGTTCATTTTATTATAAATTTTATACTCTGGTAATTTACCAGTTTCTTCTCTTACAGTCCAAGTAATTTTTGTTGATAATTCACCTTCAACACCTTTCGATGTTTTTGGTTTTGCTTTAAAATCACTGAATGTTAATTTTCTATTTTCTGACCAATCTATTAATCCATCATTTTTGTTTTGATTAAGACTAAAGATAAAAGGACTAATATTTATTGCTAGAAGATATATATATGAAATCATAAGGGTTAATTAAAATATTAATGAATTTTATTTATTATATTAAACCTGTTAAAAGATCTAATCTCATACCATGTGAACCCTTTATCAAAATGTTATCTGTATATTTAAAATTTAATTTAACATAATTTTCAAAATCTGTTCTATTATTAAATTTTATTATTTTATCTGATTGAATATCAGTTTTCTGAAAGTTTGATCCTAATAAATAAATTTGTTCAAACCCGTAAGTTAAAGCTAATTTTGCTATATTATTATGTTCATTATCAGATGTTTCGCCTAATTCAAACATGTCACCAAGAATTACTGTTTTAGTTCCTTCAAAAGTAGAGAAATTCTTTAATGAAGCTTCCATACTTGATGGATTTGCATTGTATGCATCCATGATAATTTTATATAACTTTCTATCAATTATTTGTGATCTATTATTTGTTGGAATATAATTCTCTAAACCTCTTTTAATTTCTTCTGTAGATAATTCAAAATACTTTCCGATCGCTATTGCACAAGATATATTACTAAAGTTATATGCTCCAGTTAAATTAGTCTGAATTTCAGTATTATCAAATTTAACAGCTATATAGTCAGAATTGCTTTGAATAGGAGAGATGTTGTATTTCCCTTTTTCAATACCAAATGAAATAATATTTATATCTTGAGTTTTCTCGATTTGAATTGAATCTTCTAAATTAACAAATGCGCTTTTATCATTAATTTCTAAATAATTATATAATTCAGATTTTCCTTTAATAACGCCTTCAAATCCACCAAAACCTTCTAAATGTGCTTTTCCAAAATTCGTAATATATCCAAAATCAGGTTGAGCAATTGTACATAAAAGTTCTATTTCTTTCTGGTGATTTGCACCCATTTCAATAACAGCTATTTCAGTTCCTTTAGGAATAGATAAAATTGTTAATGGCACACCAATGTGATTATTTAAGTTTCCGAAAGTATAATGTACTTTATATTTTTCTTTTAAAACGGAAGAAATTAATTCTTTTGTAGTAGTTTTTCCGTTAGAGCCAGTTAAAGCAATAAACGGAATTTGTAAATAATTACGGTAAGCTCTTGCTAAATCTTGTAAAGCAACTAATGAATCTTTAACATAATATATGTTCTTTGATGAATCTTCATATTCTTTTTCATCAACAATTGCAGCTAATGCCCCGTTTTCAATTGCTAACTTAGCGAATTGATTTCCATTAAAATTAGCTCCTTTTAAGGCAAAAAATATTGTTCCTTTTTCTATTTTTCTAGTATCCGTTGTTATTTTTCTATTATTTAAAAATAGTTCAAAAATTGCAGCTATATTCATAGAATAAAGGTATAAAAAAACTCGGTTACATGAACCGAGTTTTTAATTATATTTATTTTGTGTGATTATCTTCGAGTTCTTTTTGACTCTTTAGATCCTTTGTAATCTTGAGCTACACGGAATCCAATCCAAGATGTAGCATCAGCTTGGTGCATATATCTTCTTTGACCAGCATCTAGCCAATAAATAGGATCTCTCCATGAACCTCCTTTAACTACACGGACTTCATCAGAAATTTCAGATGTACGTTGAGATGAATCTTTCTCTAATATAACTTTACCATTTTGATCAACAATAAATCTACGTACAGGTGAATTATACATATCACTTGTTTTAATGTTTTCATCATTAGTAATGTTTAAAGTAGATTTAGTATCACCATCTCTATGATTTCCATAATCTTTGGTGATTTCTTTTTTATATGAACCAGGTAATCCTTTGTATACTAATCTACCATTATTTAAAGTGTCATATTCAATGTTCTCTTCATTGTACTTTACGAAACCTCCATTTCCATCATCGATATTCTTTTTAAAAGTATTACCACGGAAATAGTTAAAATCATTCGCTTCATCATCAATAATAGGACGGTAGATGTCAGCAGTCCACTCAGAAACATTTCCTAACATACCATAAACTCCATAATCATTAGATGGGAATTTTTTAACGTCATTTGTAATAGCAGAACCATCGTTACCGAATCCACCAATACCAGAATAATCTCCACGACCTTGTCTAAAATTATCTAAATATTGACCTCTGTTTCTCCCTTTTTCTTCTCGGAATGTGTTTTGAGTAACTTCTTTACCTTTATATTGGTTAAATTCTCTGTTTCCTGCTAAACCTAATGCAGCATATTCCCATTCAGCCTCAGAAGGTAATCTGAATTGTTGAACATCGTCAGAACGTGTTAAACGATTAGCATTTTGAATACGTGTATTAGTTGATTTAATTTGGTAACTTTTTAAAAGTTTAGTAGAATCAATTGCTTCAGAAACGTTAGAATCATTTTTCTTATATTGTTCTGTATTAAAAGTTTTCTCACCGTAGTTGTATTCTTCGTTTGAATAGTAATCTTTAGCAAGAATTCCTTTGTTCATTAATTCTCTTTCATTAGCACGATCTGTTAACCAATCACAGTAGTTAACTGCTTGTAACCATGTTACACCTACTACTGGATAGTAACTAAACTCTTGTGAAAACATATAATTTTCAGTAGAGAAATCATCACGTGATAACGTATTATTGAAGATAGACTCATCAGGTAAAGCACCATTATAGATATCTTTATATAATGTTTCTTCTGGAGGAAAAACTACTTTTAACCATGTTAAGTATTCACGGTATTCGTAGTTTGTAACTTCAGTTTCTCCAATGAAGAAAGATTTTACTTGCATACGAACAGGAGAATTGTTCCAATCATGCATTACATCGTCCTTAGTAAGTCCCATTGTGAAAGATCCTCCCTCAATGTAAACCATACCAGGCCACCCTTTAACATTCTGTTTCTGTTTTCCGGAAAAAAACCATCCTTTGCTATCATTTGGTTTCCAACCTGTACGGCTTGTGAAAGTTTTTGTTCCACCTCCTTTTTTCTTTCCACCACTTGATGCACAACCTACAAAAGTTGTAAGAGATGCTGCTGCAAGCACTAAAGAAAAAATACGTCCTTTATTCATTTTCATAGAATACTTATGGTTTTCTAAATATTAAATTTATTGCAAATAAAAGCATTTAACAGCAATTTAACAAAGCCGAACGCTATATTTATTTAACTCAAACGAAATATTTATTTTTTTATTTTATTAATCTAAAAATATATTTGTGCTATAATCGTTTTCTAAATATGAAGAAATACATAATTCTAGCAATATCATTATTAAATTATGGTCATTTATTTTCCCAAAATTACAAAATAAATTGGGAAAATAACAAGGACTATGCGTTAACTAATGGTCAAAATATAAAGGTTCCGTTTTTCAATAATTCAGATGAATATTCACTTAATGAATACTATACGCCAAACTTTAATATAGTTTTAAATGAAAGAATCGATAGAGTTGAAATAATAAATGCGAATACAACTCCTTTAACAACAGCTGAATTAGTACAATTTAGAGCATTTGAAATTGTTTCTGATAAAATAAATATATCAAGACAAATATTTTTTGAAAATAATGTTCAAAAAACTTTAATTTCTGTATTTCCTTACATTAAAAAAGGCGAATCAATCCATAGAATTAACTCATTTGATTTAAAAAAATCAACAAATAATAATCGTGTCGAGTCACAATATAGAGTTTTTGAAGATAGTAGAAGTAGTGTCTTAAAGGATGGGAATTGGTTTAAAATTAAAGTGGATAGAACAGGAGTTTTTAAATTAAATAAAAGTTTTTTTACAACAAATGGAATTCCTACTTCAGGATATAATTTATCAACTTTAAAAATTTATGGAAATGGAAGCGGTCGTATGATGGAAAATGCGAGCGAATTTCGTTACGGTGCTTTACAAGAAATTCCTATCGAGTTTATAGGAAGTGAAGACAATTCTTTTGATACAAACGATTATATATCTTTTTATGCAAAAGGACCTCATCAATGGTTTAGACAGAATGAGAGTTCTTTAGCTGATGTTTTTTTACGTTATAACTTATATGATGACTATTCTTATTATTATATAACATATGATGGTAATAGTGGTAAGCGTATTTCGGCTCGTGAAAACACAACAACACCTGTAACTAATTTTAACTCTTATGATGCGTATCAATTTCATGAAAAAGATTCGTTAAATATTAACCAAGTTGGTCGTCAATGGGTTGGTGAAATGTTAAATGGTAGTAATACATTTACTAAGAATTTTAAAACCAATAATCTTGAAGCTGGACAAACAGGATATTTAAAATATTCTGTTGTGGGTAAGAATGCACTAAATACTTCTGCATCTATAACTTTGAATGGCTCTAATCTAGGTTCAGAAAATTTTAATACTTCTGCATTTAACAACAGAACAAATCAAGTACAATTTCCTATTCAAGGAAATGATTTTAATGTCAATATTGCATATAATAATGCTTCAAACCCTGGAGGATTAGCATTTATCAATTTCATAGAAGTTAAATACAAAGAACGATTACAATATGGTAATGCTCAGTTTTCATTCAGGAATTTATCTAATATAAATACTGGTGAAACATTTGGGTTTAATCTTTCTAATAATTCAGGTGTAAAAGTTTGGGATGTATCTGATATTTCATCAACTTATCAAATCATTCCAAATCATTCGACATATAATTATTCTTCTACATCGCAAGATTTTAAAAACGAATTTATTGCTTTTAAAGACGAGCATTTATATACAGATGTGGCATTTGTTGGACGTGTAGCCAATCAAGAAATAAGGGCTTTTAATGACATTAAATTAGCAATTATAACACATCCAAGTTTAAAAGAACAAGCAGTTAGGTTAGCACAATTTAGAGAACAACACAATAATATAAAAGTAGCAGTTGTTACTACGGACGAAATTTATAATGATTTTTCATCTGGTTCTAAAGATCCAATAGCGATTCGTGACTTCTTAAAACACTTAAAAGACAATGGAAATCCATTAGAATATGCGATTCTTTTAGGCGCTACAACTTATGATCCGAAAGATAGAGTGCAAGGAAATATTAATCTTATACCGTCATTTTATAATTTAAATTCAGAGTCTTTAGAAAGTTCGATTACTTCAGATGATTATTATGCAATGTTAGGCGACCAAGCTAATTTTGCATTAGACGCTGGGAATGGTACATATACATACAATGCGAATAATTTAGATATTGCAATTGGTCGTTTACCTGCATCTAATTTATCTGAAGCTAAAACTTTAGTTGATAAGATTATTTCGTATTATGAAAAAATTCCGAACAAAGGAAATTCGTACGGCGATTGGAGAACTAAGATTGTAGCAATTTCTGATGATCCAGAATATGCAAGTATTGAAGTAAATACACCTCGATTTGATCAAGATTTTAATTCAGTTTTTGATCAAAATCAGAATAAATTTTATGCTGTAAACAAATTATATATTGATGCGTATCAACCTGAACAAACTTCAGCTGGTTTACGTTATCCAATGATAAATAGTGCTATACTTAATAATATTGAGTTAGGCACAAATTTCATGATGTATTACGGTCATGGAGGTCCAAGATCTTGGGCTCAGGAACGTATTATTACAGGAGAAGAATTAACAAATCTTTCAAATTTTACAAATACTTTCGCACGTGTTCCTATTGTTGCGACTATTACATGTGATTTTACAGTTTGGGATTTGCCACAATACAACTCTGCCGGAGAAATGATGTTAAAAAATAACAATGGTGGAGCTTTAACTATGTTAACTACAAATCGTCCAATTGGTACAGTTTACGGATCTGCTTTTAATGGGTATATTTTAAAAGAATTATTTCGTTTAGAGAATCATCAAAATATATCAACAGGAAAAGCTTTAATGAATGCGAAGAAATCTTATGCAGTAACAGCTTCAGATCATTCTCGTGTTAATTTATTAGGAGATCCAATGGTTTCAGTTTCTCGTCCGAAACAAGATATCCGAATTACAAATTTTAAGGTTAATGGAGTAGATGTTGATTATAATTCACATCAAATTAAAGCATTAGATTTTGTTGAAATTCAGGGAGAAGTTTTGAATGAAAATTTTGCTTTAGATGGTAATTTTAATGGTAACGTTCAGAATATTTTATATGAAAAACCAGTAGAAAAAGCTTTAAGAAATAATAAAGGCCACGGAGGTTTTGTACCTTATTCATTTACAGAAGAATTTAAAACAATCTATAAAGGGAATTCCAAAGTAACTGACGGTCAATTTACAATGAAATATTATGTACCAAAAGATATTAATTACGAAGTTGGTGAACGTAAATTAGTCCTTTATGCATACAGTGAAAATAGAGATGCTGTAATGAATTCTAAAGTGATTGTTGGTGGTTTAAATGAAAACGGTATCAATGATGATGAAATTCCACAAGGAAAATTATACATGAATAATTTAAACTTTGCGAATGGTGGTATTACAGATCGTGATCCTTATCTTATCGGTTGTTTAACGGATAATACAGGGATAAATGCAACAGGATCAAGTATTGGACATGATGTTGTTGCAACTTTAGATGGTCGTATTCAGGATTCTTATGTTTTAAATGAATATTTTGAATCTGGTGACAGTAATCCATGTGTCAATAAAAATTTTGAAGATTTCCAAAAAGGACAAGTTATTTATCAATTAAAAAATCTTGAATTAGGAAGTCATAAAGTTGAACTTAAATTTTGGGATATTAATAATAATTCTAATACAGCAACTTTAGATTTTGTTGTAATGGAAAGTGGCTCAAATCAATTGCATATTGATAAATTATTAAACTGGCCAAATCCATTCACTAATAATACGTTTTTCCATTTCGAGCATAATTGTGATTCTGAATTAGAAGTAATGGTGCAGATTTTTACAGTTTCTGGAAGATTAGTAAAAACAATAAAACAAACGGTTTCAGCAGAACCTTTTAGAGAAGGTTATCGTACAGGAAAATATGCAATAGAATGGGATGGATTGGATGATTTTGGAGATAAAATTGGAAAAGGAACATACATCTATAAAGCAAATGTTAGAGGTTTAAATTCTGAAACTTGTAAAGGAACAGCAACCGCAATAGAAAAATTAGTAATTCTTAAATAATTAAAAAGGTCAGTTTTTAAACTGGCCTTTTACAATATTTTATATTTTATTTCGTTATCTATTAGATTTTAATTTAACTAAATCACTTATATTTTAAAAATACGGTTTGTAATAATAAATTCAACAGTATAAATAAGTATAAATTTTAACATTGTTAATCCCTTATTACGTAAAAGGACTGTATATTTGCGGGCTTTTATACTATAATAAATAAATAACTAATAATAGATACATGAAAAAGATTACCAGTAGCTTATTGATGTTAATGTCGGTTGCTTTGTTTGCGCAAGAAATTCCAAATGAACCAAACCCAATTTTAACAGGTGCACCTTTTTTAAGAATTTCACCTGATGCACGTGCAGGATCATTAGGAGATCAAGGGGTTGCAACATCAGCAGATAATTTTTCTCAATACTGGAATGCTGCAAAATATGCATTTAGTAAAGATTATTCAGGAGTAGCATTTACATATACACCATATATGAGTTCTTTAACAAGTGATGTTTTCTTGTTAAACGCAACTTATTTCACATTTTTAGGAACTGAAGAACGTAGTACCTTAGCAGCAAGTATTTATTACTTTAACATGGGTGAAATTGAGTTGAATAGTTTAAATGCAGCAACTGGTCAAATACAAAATGACGGTATTGCAAAACCAAACGAATTCTCTATCGATTTATCATACGGTTTACGTTTATCAGATTATTATTCGATGGCTGTTACAGGTCGTTTTATTCGTTCAGACTTATTCAACGGATTAAATGATGCAACAGTTCAGCCAGCAAATACATTTGCAGTAGATATTGCAGGTTTCTATCAATCAGAAACAATGAGTACTAATAATTTCGATGGTAAATTACGTGCAGGTTTCCAAATCTCTAATATCGGTCCAAAATTAGATTATTCTAATCAAGAAGATAATTCATCATACTTACCTACAAATTTACGTTTAGGAGTTGGTTATGATTTCAAATTTGATGACTATAACAAAGTTGCAGTTACTACTGAATTTGCTAAATTATTAGTTCCAACACCTCAATATGAATTTGACGAAGAAGGAAATGTACGTTACCGTTACATTCCAAACAAAGGTCCTATTGACGGAATTTTTAGTTCATTTGGTGATGCTCCAGGTGGAGGTTCTGAAGAGTTGAAAGAAATAACATATTCTGTTGGAGCTGAATATTCTTATAACGAAGCATTATTTATTAGAGCAGGTTATTTTCATGAAAATGCAATGAAAGGAGATCGTCAGCACTTAACATTAGGAGCTGGATTAAAATATAATTCGTTCGGAATTGATTTTTCTTATTTAATTCCAACATCTAAAACGAATAATGCATTAGAAAATACATTACGTTTCGGAGTTTCATGGAATTTCGGAGGAGAAACTCAAAATAGTTACGATTACTAAGATTTCGATCAATACTTTATATTAAGTCAGTCCATTGGGCTGACTTTTTTATTATCTTACATCAACAAAATAAAAAAAGATTAAAACCTATATTTGTAAAAACAATCACTATGTCTAACGTTGGATTAATAATAGAAGAAAGAGCAGCGGATTTAGGAAACTTCCTAGTTGGTCGTTTATTACCGTTCCGTCAAAAAAGAGCAGTTGGTCCATTTGTATTTATTGATCATATGGGACCAACACATTTAAAAGATTATCAAAATTTAGATGTTGGACCTCATCCACATATCGGATTGTCTACTTTAACATATTTATTTGAAGGTTCAATTCAACATAAAGATAGTTTGGGTAATGATTTAGAAATAACACCAGGTGCTGTAAATTGGATGGATGGTGGTAAAGGTGTAGTTCATTCAGAACGTACACCAGAATATTTACGTACGACTGATAAGGTTGTACATGGATTACAAATTTGGATTGCTTTACCCAAAGAAAAAGAAGAGATTGATCCAAGTTTTACTCATATTGAATCTAATAAATTACCTACTTGGTCAGAAAATGGAATCGATTTTAAATTAATTGCTGGGAAATATAAAGACTTAGAATCGCCAGTTCCAGTACATTCTCCATTGTATTATATTGAAGCTAAAGCTAAAGTTGATGGAAAGGTTAATTTAGGGAGTGGATTGTTCGGAGAATCAGCTCTTTATATACTTGAAGGTGAAGTGATAGATGAAGGTCAATCTTATGGTGAAAAACAATTATTAGTAGCTAAAGATGCTTCAATTTGTACTTTAAATTTAAAAGCAGGAACTACTATTTATATATTTGGTGGAGATCCTTTTCCAGAAGAACGCTTCATTTATTGGAATTTTGTTAGTTCTTCAAAAGAAAGATTAGAGCAAGCAAAAGAAGATTGGACAAATCATAAATTTCCATTAGTTCCAGGAGATAACGATTATGTTCCAATGCCTGATTATAAAACTAAAAAATAAGATAAGATGAGTGTTGAAATTAAAGGAAATTCTACCAAAGAAAGTTATATTACTGAATTATCTACAAGAGGATTAAACTTTATTGTTGATGAACCATTTGATAAAGGTGGTAAAGATACAGCTGTAACACCTATGGAATTAATTGGTGGTGCATTATCTTCTTGTACAATAATTACTTTACAAATGTATTTTAACCATAAAGAATGGGCTTACGATTCTGTTGAAGTAGATGTAGATTTCGATTATTCTTCATTTCCTGTAACTTTTAAAAGAATAGTTCGAGTAAAAGGTACTTTTGATGAAAAACAAGCAAAAAGAATTAACGGAATTGCTAATGCATGTCCAGTTCATAAATTGTTAGAAAAAGGTCACGAAATTGAAACTATCGTGGAGTTAATTTAGATTTTTAACTTTATTCATCAAAAAGAGAAAAGATCTTAGGATTTTTTCTCTTTTTTTATTTGTCTAAATCCTTTTCTGTACTAGCTTGATATAGAGTTTTTAAAAGTTAAATGAATTTATTCAAAATGGAATAAATTATGTTTAAAAATAGTTAAGATGTAAGAAGTACTATTTATTCTGCTCATAAATGATTAAATTGCGGGATAATCAGAACATTGATAACGTGACGCATCAACAAAGAACAAGTGCAATTCGTAGAGAAATTACACAATCATATAAAGATTTAAAGGCGAAATATCCTATTTTAAAACATCAAAACGCTATTGGTTTTGCAATCTTTGCATTTGCAGTAGTTTTAAGTTTATTGTTAGGCTATTTATGGTATATAGGAATTGTATCTGCATGGGTTTTAATTCCTGCAAACGCATTTTTATTTGGATTATTACATGAGTTAGAACACGATTTAATCCATTATATGTACTTTAAAAGTAATAAAGCTGTCCATAACTTTATGTTAGGATGGATTTGGATTTTAAGACCTTTAACTTTAAATCCATGGTTCCGTAGAACATTACACTTTCATCATCATCGTTTTTCAGGAACTTTACATGATGTTGAAGAGCGTGGAGTTACAAACGGTGAAAAATGGTCGCTAAAACGATTAATTTTTACTCCAGATTTAGTTTTAGGAAATTTATTCAGAGTTGTTGGTTTATTTTCTGATATCAAGAAAGAGGTTACAAACGGAAATTTAAAATTTGAAGTTGCAAACAAATTAAAACTTTACGGAGTTTTTGGTTTAATTCCTTTAACTATTATCGCTCATATTTTATTGTATATCTATTCTGCGGATGCGGTAGTAAATTTTATCAACGGAATTTTCAATACAGATTTTGTTTTACCAAGTTGGATTGATGCTGTTTTACAATGGAGTAATCCAATTATTTACATTGTATTATTACCAAATTTATTACGTCAGTTTTCTTTACATTTTATTACTTCAAACTTACATTACTTTGGTGATGTTGAAAAAGGAAACGTGATGGAACAGACACAAATCTTAAACGTTTGGTGGACATATCCTTTCCAAATTTTTTGTTTCTTCTTCGGTTGGACGCATGCAATTCACCATTTTGTAGTTAATGAAACGTTTTATGTACGTCATATTGCTCGTAAAAAAGCCCACGAAGTAATGAAAGCTCACGGTGTTCGATTCAATGATTTAGGAACATTTAGAAGAGCAAATCGTTACCACGAAACAACTAAATAAGATCAAAATAAATATATAAGCGACCTGATGAGGTCGCTTTTTTTATGCAATAGAATTATAAACGATACGTTCTATATTTATGTTTAGCACTTATCCTTTTACGAAATTATTTTTATTATCTATTTTAGGAATCATCTTAGGTTGGATAATTAATGCATTAACTTGGACTGGTTATTTTCCTCATTCATTCTTAAATATAACGCTATTTTTAGGAATCGGATTAATGTATTTATCATTCGCTTTATTGATTGTAAGTCTTGTTTTAGGAATTTTTAAAATAATTCGGAATGTCTAAATATTTTAAATTGATCTTTGGTTTATCAATGACCTTATTTTTATTAATCCAAGTCCAAGGTTTTTTTGATTTAGGGTTAATCTCTTTTATACTATATATCATTGAGGTTATTATCTTCATTGCTGTTGTAATTTTGATATTGATCGGATTGTATAAATGGATGAACAATCCAATACGTTTTCATATCATCATTTTAGGAATAAGCAGTATTTTATTAGGATTAATTATTTATAAGCCTTTTGGTTTGATTGATGATAAAATGATTTACGGAGAAAATCTACTATTTGTTCATGAAGAAGGTGTTGCAAGTTGTACATCAAGTTTTGAGTTTAAAAAGAATGGTAAATATTTCCAAAAATCAGTATGTTTTGGGATTAATCGAAAAGTCGGGAACTACACAATAAATAATGATACAATCTATTTAGATACGCTGCAAATTAACCAATATAAATATGGTGTAATACATCGAAAAGATTCAGTTTTAAAAATGTATTTAACTCATCCTAAAACAGCAAAAGATTTTGAAGACTTTAAACTTGATTCTGCTCAACTTCAAAAGAAAATAGAATATTCTACTAAGAAATTTTATAAAATTTATGAGATCAATGGGATATGATTTAATTCTAAAATCTTTAAAATTTATAATTAAAGTAAAACTTTATTAAATACTGTTAATATATTTAATAATCAATTATTTAAACTTAAAAAAAACAACACTTATGAAATCCACAATTAAAGTCTTATTAAGTATATTTATTGCTTTAATTTTTTCAACTATTAGCCTTTTGTTTTATGGTCTAAATTTAATGGATAAAGAAGATCGTTATGGAAATTTAGTTTATTATAATAATGAGGTAAAAGATGGCGATTTGATTTTTAAAAATCAATCAAATAATAAGGATTCTTATATTAAATATACTGAAGCTGGAGTGATTGAAAAGAGTTTTAATAAAGTATATGTTTGGGATTTAAATCATACAATTAAAAAAGATTTGTACACTTGGTCAGAAGAAAATAATGAATCAAGAAGAATTGTGATTCGAAATAATTCCATTAAAAATATTCAGATTAAAAAAGGAAATTACAATCAATTCATAGTTGAAAATAAAGCAAATATTATTGTTTCTGATTAATCTTCAATTGTCATTCTGTTTGATTGTTGTGTCAAGCTGAATTCATTTCAGCTTCGCATTTAGTTAGGATTTAATCTTGAAAACGTGTTTATATACAAGTTAATTTAATCAGAGAGAACAAATGTCATTCTGAGTTAGTCGAAGAATCTTTATATAATTAATGTTAAATCCACATAAGACAATTTCGTTAAACTATATTTATTTCAACATCTAAAAATCAGATATTACATTGTATCATTTGTCACATTTCGACAAGTTCAATGTGACAAATGAATTTCATATAAAACAAAAGCCACTCAATCGAGTGGCTTATTTATTTTAATAATCTTCCATTTTATAAAACTGAACAGTATCATTATTTTTCTTAAAAGTAAACGATGACGTTTTTACAGTGTACTCATCTGTTTTTTGATAAGTTTCAGTAATAAACATATCCTTGTGTCTATAGCTTCGAATAATTTTTCCGGAATTCGAACGATTCATTTCATTTCTTAAATCCAAAATAGTTGGTGAAATGATATAATCAGGTTGATTCTCAATTCGTTTAATGTATTGATTTACTTCTGAAGAATCCATTATAAAAGTTGAATTTTGTTCAACTGATCTAAATCCTGAAATATCATTATCTAAGACGCGCAAAGAGCCTTTCACATTTATATTCGCATCATGAAAATCGACTAACGCATCATATTTATCATACATTTGACTTCGATAGCTAAATTTTAAAAGCGGAATAGAAACTAATAGGAAAACACCTAAACTAATTGCAATTGCAGCTTTTGGATAACCAACCATTCTAATCCCAAAATAGATAAACGGTACCAATAATAATATGATGATTCCTAATAAAATCACCGCTAATCCTGCACCCATTAGCCGTTAATCATCGTTAAAAATTCGTCTTCTGTTAATACAGTGATTGTTCCAATTTCTTCGGCTTTCTTTAATTTACTTCCGGCTTTTTCTCCGGCAATTAAATAATTTAAGTTTTTAGAAACTGCCGAAATATTTTTACCTCCGTTGGCTTCAACCATTTTTTGAGCTTCAGTTCGTGTAAACTTCGTTAAAGTTCCAGTAAATAAGAATGTTTTTCCATCTAAAGCATCAGACAAAGGCTTTTCAGCTTCTCCCATTTCAAAATTAAGTTCATAAGATCTTAATCGAGAAATGATTTCTAAATTTGCTTCATCTTTAAAGTAATCTTTAATTGAAATTGCAATCTTTTCACCAATATCACCAACTGAAACTAATTCTTCCATCGTTGCAGCCATTAAGCGATCTATCGTTTGGAAATGCTTTACTAATTTTTTCGCTACAGTTTCACCAACGTGACGAATTCCAATCGCATAAAGCACTTTTTCGAAAGGCTGTTCTTTCGATTTTTCAACAGAATTTATAATATTTTGAGCAGATTTTTCAGCCATTCGATCCAATGGTAAAATATCTTCTTTTTGTAAGGTATAGAAATCAGCTACGTTATTTACTAAACCTGCTTGATATAATAGAGCAGCAGTTTCTCCACCAATACTATCAATATTCATAGCTTTACGAGAAATAAAATGCTCTAATTTACCAATGATTTGAGGCTCGCAACCACTATCATTTGGGCAATAATGTTGTGCTTCACCATCTTTACGAATCAATTCTGTTCCACAAGATGGACATTCTTTTATAAATTCGATTTCCTTTGTTTCTGGTTGACGAACATCAGTATTTACCCCCACAATTTTAGGAATAATTTCGCCACCTTTTTCAACGTAAACCATATCACCAATTCGGATATCTAATTTCTTGATGATATCCTCGTTATGAACCGACGCACGTTTAACAATTGTTCCGGCTAATGAAACCGGAGCTAAATTAGCAACTGGAGTAATTGCACCTGTACGACCAACTTGGTAATCGATACTTAACAATTCTGTTTCGGCAGCCTCAGCTTTAAATTTATATGCCATAGCCCAACGTGGAGATTTAGCTGTGTAGCCTAATTCATCTTGTTGCGCAAACGAATTTACTTTAATTACGATTCCGTCCGTTTCGTATGATAAATTTTTACGTTCAACATCCCAATAATCAACAAATGCTAAAACTTCTTCTAAAGTTGTACATAATTTTGAAGTATTTGGAACTTTAAAACCTAAATCGTGAGCTGCTTGTAACATTTCCCATTGTGTTGCATAAGGTAAATTGTTCCCGATAAAATAATAAGGGAAACATTGTAAACCTCGTTTAGCAACTTCTGTATTATCTTGTAATTTTAATGATCCTGAAGCTGTATTTCTTGGATTTGCATATAATTCTAATCCATTATTTGCACGATCTTCATTAATCATTTTAAAAGTATCCAAAGGAATCGTGATTTCGCCACGCATATAAAATTTTTCAGGATAATTGCCTTTTAATTTTAAAGGAATAGACTGAATCGTTCTGATATTATTTGTGATTTCATCACCACGCGTACCATCACCACGGGTCACTGCTTGCGTTAATTCGCCATTTTCGTAACAAATAGAAATAGAAGCTCCATCATATTTTAATTCACATACAAATTCTACTTTCTCGTCGCCTAATTGCTTTTCAAGACGTTTTTCCCAATCCTGTAAATCTTCAATCGAATACGAATTATCCAAAGAATACATTCTGAATTCGTGCTGAATTGTCGGGAAGTTTTTTGTAACCATTCCACCAACACGTTGTGTAGGAGAGTTTACATCAAAAAAAATAGGGTTTTCTTGTTCTAATTTTTGTAAATCCTTTAATTTCAAATCAAATTCAAAATCAGAAATAGTAGGAGTATCTAATACGTAGTAATTGTAATTATGTTGATTTAATTCTTCGCGTAATGCTAAAATTCTTTCTTTAATATCCATAGTATTTAAACTTGAAAGCAAATATAATTCGTAGAATCTATAAGCACAATTTTTAAAATAAATTAAGAGTGATTATATTTAGTTATTAAATAAAAAGACATGAATAATATTTTAGATATCATCGATACAAAATCGAAAGATTTTGAAAACACAGTTTCAATTGTTACAACTGGAGCTGCTGCCGGAATTGCAATTTCGAAAGGAATTAATAAAAATCAAAAAATTGGTGCTTTAGTAGGAATTGGTGTTGGTTTGGCGATTTATACTTTATTTGCGCCAAAAAACGAACTAAAAAAAGTAGGTAAGGTGATAGGAAATCAAATTAATGAAATTGAAAACAAAATTGAAAAGTAAGTATTTCTTAATCGCAAGTATTATTGTTTTTGCAATAAGTTTGCTTCTACCATTATATATTAATCTTAATGAAAGTTTAGATAAACTAATAAATTACGGAGAAATTTATGGTTATCAAGCCTTATTACTAGGCTGGATGACCTTTCCCTATATTGATTTCTTTTGTTGGTTAGCAAACTTCACATTATTAATTTCTTGGGTATTTTATAGAAAACAATTTGCTAATTATTTGGTTTCAGCGGGAACAGTTTTAGCTTTTCTTTTTGGAATTAATCATGTTACTCAATTAGATTTTATGGAAGTACATGATTATGAGCTTAATTTATTTGGTTATTGGTTTTGGATTATTGCAATGCTTTTACAAATTGTAGCTACAAAACTTTATCAGAAAGAGAAAATCATTCTATTAAATGAAGAATAAGTATTTGCTTTGGTCGAGTATAGGATGTTATATTTTAAGTCTTGCTTTACCTGTAAAGTATAATCTTTCTGAATCTTTTGAAGAATTTAATTACTCACATGCAGTAGGATTTTTATATATGCTTTGTGGTTATATAACTTTTTTTGATGCTAAAGTAGATTTCATTTGTTGGTTGGGGAATATTACAATTTTACTAAGTTGGATTTTATTTTGGAAAAACAATTTAGGTAAATTACTAAGTATAATTGCTTTTTCACAAATGTTTCTATTTGGTTTAGATTGGATTTTAAGAATTAATTTAATTGATGTGATAGATTATGAATCTACACCAGTAGGCTATTTGTTTTGGCTTGCTTCATCAATCTTTATGTTATTGTATCATTTCTATCCAATTCAAAATAATATCAATCAGAATAATTAAATAAAATCATTCATTATATGTATAAGCCATTTATCGTTTCAACTTTATTCTTGCCAATATTAGCTTTTAGTCAATTACAAAACGTTTTTAAAGAGAAAATTGATTCTATTTACGAAAAAAATAAGGATGCAATTGGAATTTTGGTCCATGTCGAAGCACCAAATCAAAATATATCTTGGAGTTATGCAAAAGGAGTTTCAGATCTAACAACGAAAGAATTATTAAATCCTCAACAGCCAGTTTTAATCGCTAGTAATACGAAAACTTATGTATCTGCTGCAATTTTGCGTTTGGTTGAATTAGAAAAAATTAGTTTAAATCAATCCATTAAGTATTTATTATCTAAAAATACACAAAAGCTATTTGAAGATGATGGCTATAATTTAGAAGAAATAACTGTTAAACATTTATTATCTCACACTTCTGGAATTCAAGATTACGCAAATCAATCTTATTTTGATTTTGTTCTTCAGAATCCCAATTATAATTGGACGAAAGAAGAACAAATGAAAAGAGCTGTTGAGGTTGGAACGCCTCAAAAAGTAGGTGAAAATTTTTTGTATGCTGATATTAATTATTTGCTTTTAACGGAAATTATAGAACAAAAAACTAAGAAACCATTTTATAAATCGATGAGAGATTTACTTAAATTTAAAGAATTAGGTTTATCGAAAACATGGTTTATTAATTTAGAAAAATATCCAAATCAAACTTTAGCATTGGCGCATCAATATTCTACTAAAAATAATATGGATTCTTATCAAATCAATCCATCTTGGGATCTTTATGGCGGTGGTGGTTATGCGTCGACTGTAAAAGAAACAGCTTTATTTTACCAAAATTTATTCCAAGGCAAAATAATCAAAAATCAAAAGGTATTAGATAAAATGTCAACTTATGTTTTGCCGATTGATAAAACAGATTATTGCTTAGGTATTTCAAATACGCTTTACGCTGATTTAGGTTTTAGAGTTTATGCTCATGGTGGTTTTTGGGGAACTGATGCGTTATATTCTCCAGAAACTAATGCGACGATTAGTGTTTTTACTTTGCAACAAGATAAAAGTTATCTTATAAATCCGGTGATTGGAAAAGAGTTCCAAAAATTATTATTGAAGAGTAAATAGTGTAATTGTTTATGATTAATTATTTCTATCCAAATCCAATTCATAAAATTGAAAGTCAAATCTAATCGGTTTGACTTTTTTTATTTGTTATGAATATCATAATTTCTTCTCGATGAGGTTTAGATAAAATTAAAATATATGTTTAAATAATTATTAAATATTTAAAATAATCTATAATTCGGATTAAATTCAAGCTTTTTACCTCGTTATTTAGCTTAAAAACCATTCAAAATCTTCTAATTTTAACAATTATTATCATATTCGTAATTTACTCTTGAAGCGGATTAGATAAAGTATAAAAAATGCTATAATATTTTATTGATAATATAGTGGTTTTTTATTACATGATTTATATTTCTATAAACTCTATAAATAAAGTAGAGAAATAATTTGTTTATTTTTTTCAATTGTTTAGATTTGTTTCATTATTAATCTCTATAAAAACCATAGAGAATATATTTATTATCAAAATGAAGCATCTTCAAGATACCTTACAATTAGTAAAAGAGCAGAAGACTTTAGAGGAAAAACTGAAATTTCTGAATGATTCTGTTTCAGATAAAATATTTTTTTCAACAAGTTTTGGATTCGAAGATCAGGTAATTGCACACGCGATTATGAGTCAGAATCTTTCCAATATCGAAATCTTTACTTTAGATACTGGCAGAGTTTTTCCAG
This sequence comes from Faecalibacter macacae, assembly GCF_003687725.1. Lineage (GTDB taxonomy): Bacteria > Bacteroidota > Bacteroidia > Flavobacteriales > Weeksellaceae > Empedobacter > Empedobacter macacae. The sequence goes on along the minus strand of NZ_RDOJ01000011.1, from coordinate 69,086 downwards.
AAACATATTCGACTTGGAATAAAACGGAATTGAAATATCAATCAAAAATTAAAACGTATTATCCACCAACTGATGAATTAGAACAATTTATTTCTGAAAATGGAATTAATCCTTTTTATGATTCTGTTGATTTACGAAAAAAATGTTGTTATATCCGTAAAGTAATTCCATTAAATAGAGCTTTAAAAGAAGCTTCTGTTTGGATTACAGGTTTACGTGCCGATCAATCGAATAATCGTCATTCCATGCATGAAATTGAATTTGATGAAGATCGCCAACTTTTTAAGTTTAATCCATTAATTGATTTCACAACAGAAGATTGCTTCAATTACTTAAAAGAAAATCGTGTGCCTTATAATCCGTTACACGATCAAGGTTTTATCAGCATTGGTTGTGCACCTTGTACAAGAGCAATTAAAGAAGGAGAAGATTTTCGTGCTGGCCGTTGGTGGTGGGAAGATGAGAATAAAAAAGAATGCGGTTTACACGCAAAATAATTTACAGAGATTATGTTAAATCAAAATAACTATTTAAAACAATTAGAAAACGAAGCTATTTATTTTTTCAGAGAAACAGCAGCTCAGTTTGAACGACCAGCTTTGCTATTTTCTGGAGGTAAAGATTCTATCGTTTTAGTTCATTTAGCTTTAAAAGCTTTTCGTCCAGGAAAATTTCCATTTCCATTAGTTCATGTGAATACAGGGCATAATTTTCCGGAAGCGATTCAATTTCGTGATTATTTAGCCGATAAAATTGGAGAAAAATTAATTGTTGCTTCTGTAGAAGATGCCATTAAGAAATATAATTTAAAAGAAACTGGAGGTCGTTTTCCTTCTCGTAATGCCTTACAAACTTATGCATTGCTTGATGTGATTGAAGAAAATGAATTTGATGCGTGTATAGGTGGTGCTCGTCGTGATGAAGAAAAAGCCAGAGCCAAAGAACGTATTTTTTCTGTTCGTGATGATTTTGGTCAATGGGATCCAAAACTTCAACGTCCTGAATTGTGGAATATCTTAAATGGTCGTATTGATCAAGGGCATAATGTGCGTGTTTTTCCTTTAAGTAATTGGACTGAGCTTGATGTTTGGAATTACATTAAACAAGAAAATATTGAATTGCCTAATTTATATTTTGCGCATGAACGTGAATGTATTCAGTATAATAATCGTTTAGTTGCTACATCAGAATTTATTCAGCCTCAAGAAGGTGAAGCTTTCGGAATTGAAACGGTTCGTTATCGTACAGTTGGAGATATGACATGTACAGCAGCTGTTCCTTCAACTGCATCTACAATTGATGATATTATTGAAGAAATTATTGCAACTCGTGTTTCAGAACGTGGTCAAACGCGTTTAGATGATCAAGTTTCGGAAGCCGCTATGGAAGATCGTAAAAAGCAAGGGTATTTTTAAGGTTAGATTTTAGATGATAGATATTAGTAATTAGATTTTTAAACTGGACAACTTGATTCTGTTCAAGAGTTTTAATTTCTACTTCTAAATCAAAAATAATCACTCAATACTCATTACTCAAATCTCAAAACTCATCCAATGGATACATTAAAATTTATAACAGCCGGAAATGTAGATGATGGTAAAAGTACCTTAATTGGTCGTTTACTTTATGATTCACATTCTATACATACAGATCAATTAGGTGTTTTACAAAAACAATCTAAGAACATTTCAAAAAATAGTGACATTGATTTAGCTTTAGTAACCGATGGACTTCGTGCCGAACGTGAACAAGGAATTACAATTGATGTAGCTTACAAATATTTTGCAACTGATAAGCGTAAGTTTATTATTGCAGATGCTCCAGGTCATGAGCAATATACGCGTAATATGGTTACAGGAGTTTCTAATTCTGATTTAATCATTATTCTTATTGATGCTCGAAATGGAGTTACTACACAAACGAAACGTCATGCAAGTATTGGATCTTTGATGGGCCTTAAAAAAGCGATTGTAGCCATTAATAAAATGGATATTGAAGAGTATTCGGAAGAAGTTTATCAAAAAATTAAAACTGATTTTGAAGCACTTTTACCACAACTTCATTATGATGAAGTTCATTATGTTCCAATTTCTGCTTTAGTTGGTGATAATATTGTTTCTAATTCTGAAAATACACCTTGGTATACAGGAGCTTCAATTCTAAATCTTCTAGAAACAATTACTATTGATACGCAAGAAAATTTACCTTCTCGTTTTCAAGTTCAATATGTGATTCGTCCACAAGAAGATCATTTACACGATTATCGTGGTTATGCAGGTCTTGTCCTAAGCGGTAAATATAAAGTTGGTGATGAAATTACAATTCTACCTGCAAATATTCCTTCAAAAATTGTTCGTCTTGAACGTGATTTAACAGATGTTCAAGAAGTTGTTGCAGAAGATAATGTTGTGATTCATCTTGAAAATGATGTTGATATTTCTCGCGGTGATAGTTTTATACTTGCTAATGATGATGTTCAACAAAATAATAAATTCGAAACTTGGATTTGTTGGCTAGATAATCAAAACCTTCAATTAGGAAAACCTTATTTACTACAACATCGTTTTAAATCTGTTCGAGTTAAAATTAAAGCAATTTCTCAGCGTTGGGATGTTAATCATTGGACTTTTGAAGATACAGATCAAGTTGGTTTAAATGATATTGCTCAAATTCAAATTCAATCAAATCAGACTTTAGTTTATGATGCTTTTTTAGATAACAATAAAACAGGAAATGCCATTTTGGTTGATGAAACTTCACATAATACAGTTGGAGCTTTAATGATTCTTTAAACCTATAAGCTTATGAATGATTATAATCTGAATGATATTCCAAATGAAACAAAGTCTGCAATTATTGATGAATATCTGAAACGAAAAAAAGCTAATCCAACGCATAAATATAAACGCTTTGCAACTTGGACAAGTACGATTTTTCTATCAGTTTTCTTTGGTTATGCTTTGGCTACGTATTATTCTTATAATGAATTAAGTTCTTTTGTGAATCAAATTCCAAATGAGTTTTACATTATGCTAGCGGTTGGATTTTTTGCTCAATTGGTTGATGGTGCGCTTGGTTTAGGTTATGGAATTACATGTGCTTCGGCTATGATGTCATTTGGAATTAAACTTCCTGCAATTTCGGGAAGTATTCATACGGCTGAAATGTTTTCGAGCGCTGTCAGTGGTTTTTCGCATTATAAATTCGGTAATGTCAACAAAAAAATGCTAATTTGGTTAGCGATTCCAGGTGTTGTAGGTTCAGTTTTAGGTTCATTGTTTGTGATTTATATTGGCGAAGAATATGAATATTTTGCTTATCCATTTGTTGCTTTGTATTTAATTACAATTGCGTTGAGGTTATTGGCTTTGGCTTTTAAAAACAAGGTTGTTCGCAAACAAGTTAAACGATTAGGGTTTTTAGGATTTTCAGGTGGATTTTTTGATGCTTTCGGTGGAGGCGGTTGGGGACCGATTGTTACTTCAACTTTATTGACAAAAGGCCGTCCATCAAAATATGTAATCGGAACAGTTTCTATGGCTGAGTTTTTTGTAACATTTGCCGCAACAATGACATTCTTTACGAGTTTAGGCGTTGATTATTGGTATATTGTTTTAGGTTTAATTATTGGTGGAATGATTGCTGCACCTTTTGCCGCAAAACTTGCCGGAAAATTACCTCAAAAAGTCGCTTATATTTTAGTAGCAACTTTAGTTATCATTGCAAGTGTTAGAATCATTATTAAGATGATTTAATTCAAAATAAATAATAATAAAAAAACCTCATTAATCTTAGATTGATGAGGTTTTTGTTTGAAATATATATTCTTCGACAAATTAAGAAAAATAAGTTATCTTATTAAGTTAATTTTTGGCTTAAACACGTTTCAGGATCACATAATTCATAATGTGAGAAACTGAAACAAGTTCAGCTTGACAACCTATCTTATTAAGTTAAACGTCATTCTGAATTAATTTCAGGATCGCATTTTATTGTTTTATTAGTTTAAAACTTAGTGCCATACAATACACAAGCCGGACATAATTCTTTTGATTTTAAACTCTTTAAACCAAAAACTGGATTCATTTCAAAATATTCAATTTTACCGATTAAAAGTAAAAATCGGTTAGGAGGGAGGTTAGGAATTTCCCAAACAGTTAGATCTAATTTTTGATTTTGTAATAACGTAAATTCGCGTTGATTATATATAATTGCATTAGGATTTTCTTCTAAGTCAGGATCAATTGAACATAATACTAAACTCAATTTCAGATGATCAAAAGTGATGTCTTTTACTTTTTGTTGAAATGACTTTGCATACATTTCAGGAATTGAAATAGTTAACTTATTTGTGTCTTCATTTATCGGAAGATAATATGGCATATGATCTTCCCATTTCGAATTGATATTGAAATTTAAACCAATAAACTGTTTAGGATTACCATCAATTAATTTTCGATGATTCGCATCTTTTGTATAATTATGAATCAACAATTCGTAAAGGACTTTACGGTGTCGATTGTGTAAATTACCATCATTTACTAAACCTATTTGCTCAATAAAAAAGTTACGAATAACAGATTCTTTTGAACTCGCGTAGCCAAATTCAGTATTGTTCTTTTTTACTTTTTCAGATGTTTTTTTTTCATCAGAAACACGTTGTACAATCTGTTTCCCTCTATAATTTCTGTAAACAAAATCTCCAATCTTACCTCTAATTAATCCATCCTTATCTATACGTGCCATATCAAGTGTTAATTTGTTCATCTAAAATAAGTTAAAATCATTATAAATCAAATAGTTTATAGTTAAATATTTTATACTAATAGGTGGAGCATAGTGGAGCATTATGAGTGAATAGTGAGTAGATTATGTTTAATTAATATAGCTAATCTACTGATATTGTGTTTGTATGAATTTGTTTTGTTTTTTAATATTGTTTTTATGATTGGGAAGTCTTAAATTTGATTGATTACAATATTTAAATGCTATGAGTTCAATTCATAATTATTACATCACATCTCAATTATTTCAGTTAATTGAGGAGAGAGTTGCTTCTATTGAAGTAGAGAAAAAATACCGTCCAATCGCATCTATGTTTGTTCGTTTATTTGATGATATCGATTTTAATATATCAAATGAATTAGTAGCTGAAGCTTTAGAAAAATTAATCTTCTTTATCCATAAAGATGATGTTACATCAACTGTTGAATTTTCTGAAATTGAAGAGTTTTTTACTAATGAAGAGGATGAATTATATGTTTTGATTAAAGGGCAAACATATCAAGTTGTAGAGCCTGCAGAAATTGATGAAGAAGAAGATTATGAAGACGAAGAAGGAATCGAATACGAAGAAAATTCTGAAATATCATTAGATGATGATGATTCTTATATTGTTGTAGATGGTAATGAAATCGTTGAAGAATACGAATTAAATGAAGAAATTACTATTGAAGATGAAGAATCTTATTTGGTTATAGATGGTGATGATGATGAAGAAATTGATGAAGATTACGATGGATTAGATTTTGTACCACGTCCGATTATTTTAGATAATGGACATGCAGAGTTAATTACGTTAGCTGCTACAACTGATTTAGATGAATTATTAGACGAATTAATTGACGATTTACCTGCTTTTAGAGAAGTTATAGAACAATTAGAAGTTATCCGTAAAGAAGTTAAAAAAGACGAGAAAGAGACTAAAAAGGATAAAAAGAAGTCGAAGAAAAATAAGAAAAAATCGAAAAAAGATAAAAAGTCTTCTAAAGACAAAAAGCAGAAAAAAGATTTAACTGCTAAAATTTCGAAAAAATTATACAAATACGTTATCGAGAAAGAATTAGAAGAACAATTATTAACTGAATTTGTTGAATTGAAAAAACAAATCGATTACATTGTTATTCAATACTAATAAAATTAAAGCTTAGAGAAATCTAAGCTTTTTTTGTGACTAAATTTTTGGAATATTGTTTGATTAATTCATTGTAAATAAATTACTATGAAAACATTATTGAATATTTTAGGATCAAATTCAAGAACAAAAGGAACAAAAGCTGGTATGTTAGCTGCTGCTGCAACTACAGGAATTACGGTTGCTCGTTTTCTTGGTAAAAGATCAATTTATGGTATTGTAGGAGGTGTATCTGTATCATTAGCTGCAGATTATATTAAGAAAAAATATGATAAAAAAGCTGAAACAAAAGAAAATGAACAAATGATAAATGATCTATCTAAATAAAATACATATAAAATAAAAAGGCGAACAATTGTTCGTTTTTTTATTTTATATGAATCAATACTTCGTATAACCTAAAGTAAATATGTAATTTTCATAATATATAATTCTAGTACGGTAATCATAAATAGAGCCGCTTGTTTCTCTTAATTGATTGAATTCATTATTAGAATTTTGTTTAATTGTATAATACGTATTTCTACTTGTATTTTTTCCAAAATTTGTAAAACAAATCAGCATATTTATTGCAAAAAAGATCCAAATTGTTAATTTACTTACAACTCTAACTTTTTTGAATTCAGCCTTATTAACTAGTCTTATGAATATTAAAAACCATACTATACTGACTAAAATTTTAGAACTTATTTCAATATTATTTGATTTAAATTCGATAATAGGATTTACTAAAAAATAAATTGAGAATAGTAAGAATGTAATAATAATTGGAGTTTTATTTTTCATTTTTTTTAATTATTAATTTACCACCAATTAAAGCCATCGGTATATATGCCACTAATAAATCTAAGATTGTAAACCATATAGGTGAAGGGACTAAAAATACCATAAAAATTCCACCAATTAAGAAAATAAATCCTACGATTAAAGCAAGTTGTAATTTATATGATGTTGCAATTAATGCAGCAAAAAAGGCTCCAATTAATGTTCCTAAAGCATGTGCTAAAAATGGAAAAATAAAATGTTTTGGTTCAAATAATGGTAATGCTTGCCTTAAACCAGCTTCAGTAGTAACATCAATTCCTGCGGGAGGAGGAATGATAGTTCCACTAATCTGAATTAAACCTCCATTTACAACACTTCCTATTATTAATCCTAGTAAAACAGCAAGTACGTTAATGATTATGTTTTTCATTTGTGTTAAATTAATATTTAAACATAGATTTAAAATCAATTCCATATATAAAATTTTAGACTTTATTGGCTTATTTTATAATGTTTGAATGATAAATTGTAGGATATAATGTAATTTTGGACTCGATTTCGAAAAAGAAATTAAATAGAAGTTTAAGCAATGATTATAGAGACAGAAGAAGAGTTAATTGGAATGAAAGCAGTAAGTGAAGCTGTAGCGATTACTCTTAAAGAAATGAAAGATTATGTTAAACCAGGAATGTCTACGTTAGAATTAGATCAATTCGGAGCTACAATTTTAGCCAAGTTTGGAGCTAAATCTGCACCTTACGAAACGTATCAATTTCCAGGTTATACTTGCTTAAGTGTAAATGAAGAAATTTGTCATGGAATTCCAAAAGCGGATAAAATTATTTTGGAAGGTGATGTTATCAATATTGATGTATCTGCCGAATTAAATGGTTTTTGGGCTGATAATGGTGGTTCTATAGTTGTTGGTGATGATATTAATGGTTACCAAAAAATTGTTGATGCATCTATTTCTGCATTGCAAAAGGCAATTGGAGCTGTAAAATCTGGAGTGAAAATTGCTGATATTGGTGGAATTATAGAAAAAGAAGCGAAAAAACATCGTTTTCATGTAATTGAAAATTTAACTGGACATGGAGTTGGTCGTTCTTTACACGAAGAACCATTGGATTTATTAAATTTCCGTGATCCTGATGATAAACGTCGTTTACGTAAAAACTCAGTAATTGCTTTAGAAACTTTTATTTCTGAAAATTCTTACGAAGCAATTGAACAAGCTGATGGTTGGACAATGATAGGGAATGAACCTGGTGTTTTTGCACAGCATGAACATACTGTTTTAGTAACCTCGGAAGGACCAATGATCTTAACTCTAATGAACGGAAACTGGTAAAATATTATATGAAGAAAAATACATACGAACAAATCGACCGTGAAATCGTAAAAATGATGAGTGCTGATATCCAAGCTTATTTAGTAGAAAATAACTTAGAGCGTGTAAAAACAAAGGATATGATGCCATTTCTAATTGAAAAAGGTTATTTTCCGCACGATCGTAAAAAAGGTTATCCTTTACGTCAGATTTTAACTGACTTAAAAAAGACAGAAGAATTAGATTTAATCCCACAGGCAACACCAGAATATTTAGAAGTTGAAAATAAAAAGACTTCGACTTATTGGTACTTTAGCCCGGTAAAATAATAAAGAGCATCTACTAAAAGTAGATGCTTTTTTGTTTAATATCAAATTGTTATGTGTTTTATTTTGGAATATTTATTGAAGTTGAATAAATAGTCTAAAATTATTTTTTAAAATATTTTATTTCTTAACCTATATCAAGACACTGTAGAAATTTCCATTCTACATTTGCCTTGTTCAATTAATCAAATGAAACAACATACAATGAAAAAATTATTATTATCTGCAATGTTTATTGCTATATCAGCGACTGCATTTGCTCAAAATTATACAAACGATAAATATCATTCTCAATTAAATTTCTCAGTTCCTCATATGACTATTTCTGATGTAGCGGGAGAATTTAAAAATTTTGATGTTCATTTAAATTTCACTAAAGCAGATTTATCAGATGCCAAATTCCATGTTGTTGCCGATGTTGCATCAATTAACACAGGAATTGAAGCTCGTGATAATCACTTAAAATCAGCAGATTTTTTTAATGTAGCTAAAAACGGAAAATTAGAATTTACTTCTAAATCAATTGCTAAAGTTAAAGGAAATCAATACAAATTAGTTGGTGATTTATCCTTAAATGGTGTAACAAAACCTGTTGTACTAACACTAGTTTATAATGGAAGTGTAGATAATCAAGGAATTAAAACTTACGGATTTACAGTTAAAGGGAAAATTAAAAGAAGTGATTTTAATGTAGGAACTTCAATTCCTGAAGCTGTTGTTGGTGATGTTGTTACTTTAACTTCAAACTTAGAGTTTGCTACACCAAAAGCTAAATAATTTAATCAACATAAATATATTTAATCATGGCAAAATGGAATTTAGATGCTTCTCATTCAGAAGTACAATTTAAAGTAAAACATATGGTTATCTCTACTGTTACAGGCAGCTTTGACCAATTTACAGCAACTGCTGAATCAAATGCAGATGATTTTACTGATGCTAAATTTACTTTTTCAGCAGATGTCACTTCAATTAATACAAAAAATGCTGATCGTGATGGTCATTTAAAATCTGATGATTTCTTTTCAGCTGATCAATATCCTCAAATTAGATTTGAATCTAATACTGGAATAGTAGATGGTAAGATTTCTGGTGAAATTGAAATCAAAGGATCAAAACAACCTATTGTTTTATCTGCAGATTTTGGTGGAGAAATTGTTGATCCATGGGGAATGACTAGAGTTGGTTTTGAGTTTGAAGGAGAAATTAATCGTAAAGATTTCGGATTATCTTGGACTGCAACTACTGAAGCTGGTGGATTAGTAGTTTCTGATAAAGTAAAATTATTAGTAAACTTAGAATTCGTAAAGGCATAATTTTTTAATTATCCATATTCTTTAATATTTTAGGCGTAACTCTTGAGTTACGCCTTTCTTTATGAAGTTTTTCTTGGTCAAAATCTAATATTCAATATATTTGCTCAAACTATTTTAAAATATGAAAAATCGATTTTTATTGTTAAGTTTTTTATGTGCTAATTTTGTTTTGGCTCAGGAAGAAACTATACCACATGTTGAAGATCAAACTATAAAATTATTAGATCTATATCGTTTAGAGATTAATCAACTTAAAAATGATAAAGAATCTTTGCAACAAACTATAAAGTTGCATGAGGAATTATTAAATTCTTTACAGAAAAATAATAATTATAATAATAGTACAAAGTGGACAACAATAAAAAATAATATTACAAATGGAGTAGAAAGTTACCGTCATTTAAATGATAAAATCCAGATATTAAAAACAGTTTCTAAAACTGCATCATACGTTAATTATACCAATTCTTTAAGTGGTATAACTGATAATCCACTTGGTTTTTCTTTTAAGGATAAAATAGAAAGTTCTTATAAATCTAATTTTACAGATAAAAAGAAACAACCTAAGTTTACAAAAATTATTGAAGCAATTACAACAAGTCCATTAGTGCAATTAGTCCCGATTGCTTCGCAAGCTTCTACGGTTACAAATTCTGTCTTAAATATTTTATATACAAATGAGGCTTCAGCTAAAGAAAGTGAATTAGCTAATATTCAGAAATTTGAGAAAGAGATTAGTAAATATCTAAAATATTTCAATGAAATGTCTGCTCAAAATCAAGAATTAAGCGTTAATAACGCAACTTATGTAAAAGGATTGGAAAGTATCCAACAAGATATGGTAAAAGATGTTGTGATTATTCGTGAAAATCTTGGTTTAAAAGTTAGAGAACGAAACGAAAAAACAGAGAATTTAGATGCATATCTAAATTATTTATTAGAAGATTTAAATCCAGATTTTGTCGCGAAGTATTTATTAAACTTATCCGCAAAACATAAAAATATTGAGGTGTTATTACAATCTGAGCCTTCAGTTTTTACAATAAACAATAATTTTGAAAATCTAGATGAATATGCAACTCGTTTTAAAAGTACATATGATTTTTATATATCATTCAATAAATCTTATGTAGGTAATTTAACGAAGATTGTAAATGAAGCAAAAGCGAATAATATTATCGAAGCAAAAGACAATAAATCGGTAGATAAGATTCATCAAGACGTAATTGATCAATTAAGTAAAGTAAGTAACGAAAATTTACAATCTTTAGAAAACACAATCAGAATTAATCAATTAGAAAATAGTGTGAATAAAATTAATTACATTAAGTTTTTATAATTTCATTTATAGATAATAAAAAAGGGATTTCAAATTACTTGAAATCCCTTTTTTATGATTATTTTTTAATTATTTATCCCAAAAATCTGCGTTTTTAATACCAGCTTCTTTTGCATTAAATGTAGGGTTTAAAATACCTTGTTTCTTTTTCGAACGATAATCTTTCCAAACTTTAATTGCTACTCCACCAAGTAATAAAATAGCAATAATATTAACCCAAGCCATTAATCCAACGCCTATATCTCCTAAAGCCCAAGCTGTTTCAGCTGTTTTCACGGTTCCATAATATACAGCTAATAAAAATACAATTCTTAAAATCCAAATAACAACTTTAGTGTTACCGTTTTTAAAGATGTATGTAATATTTGTTTCTGCATAATAATAGTAAGCCATAATAGTTGTAAAGGCAAAGAAGAATAATGCAAATGCAACAAATCCGTTTCCTATAGCAGGAAAGTGATGAGATACTGCGGCTTGTGTAAATCCTGTATAATCTACACCTGGTACATTTTGTACGATAAATTCTCCGGCTTCGTTTTGAACATTATATTGACCTGTAAATAATATCATAAATGCTGTAGCTGTACAAACGAATAAAGTATCGATATAAACAGAGAATGCTTGTACTAATCCTTGTTGTGCAGGGTGAGATACTTCTGAAGCAGCAGCAGCGTGTGGTGCAGTACCTTGTCCGGCTTCGTTTGAATAAATTCCACGTTTAATTCCCCAAGCAATTGCCATTCCGAATACTCCACTGTAAAGTGATTCCATATTGAAAGCCGACGCTAAGATTAATTTTAATACTGATGGAATCTGAGTAATATTCATTCCAATAATCACTAAAGCCATTAAAATGTAAGCTCCAGCCATAAAAGGAACGATATATTCAGAAGCTTGTCCTAAACGTTTTACACCTCCAAAGATGATTAAAGCTAATAAAGCAATAATTATTAAACCGATATAATTGATTGGAATACCACCAAAATCATTTGTAGTTATCTGGAATGCATTATTCATAGATGATGCAATACTATTACTCTGTACACCTGGTAATAAAAATCCACAACTAATAATAGTTACAACAGCAAATAACACAGCATACCATTTTACTCCTAAACCTTTTTCGATGTAATAGGCTGGTCCACCACGGTATTCACCATCAATTTCTTGTTTATATACTTGCCCTAATGTCGCTTCAACAAATGCAGAAGCAGAACCCATAAGTGCAATAAACCACATCCAGAATACAGCTCCAGGTCCTCCCATTGCAATAGCTGTGGCAACACCAACAATGTTTCCTGTACCTACACGTCCAGATATAGCTAACGAAAATGCCTGAAATGGTGTAATACCTTTTTCAGTTTTTTCTCCGCTAAATAATAAGCGAACCATTTCTTTGATGTTTGTGAATTGTAAGAAACCGAGTCTTACAGAGAAGTAAACGCCTGTAATACCACATAATGCAATAAGTGCGGTAGACCAAACGTAACTATTAATCGATTGAATAATCGCGTCCATGTGTTTGTTTTATTTTGTGATGCTAATTTGTAGAAAATTTAGCAATTATTTCACATGGAATGTTAACTATTTTTAACAAAATAAAAAAAAGCATACATGATTGTATGCTTTTTTGATAATTATATAAATTTTTTATTTAATTATGATATAATTTTAAGTTTAGCGAAATTTAATAATAATTTCTTTTCTCCAGCTGTATCAAAATGGATAATTGCTTTCATATCAGATGGTTCCCCTTGTAAATCTTTAACTTCGCCACGCCCAAAACGATCATGTAATACAATTTGACCAATCTGTAAGCCCAAATGATTTGCTGCACCAGCTCCTGCAGATTTTGTTTGATCAACAGGTTTAAAATTCGCTTTTGGTGGAGCAGGAGTAGCTCTTCTCATATTTGGATTTTGTCTTGCTGCAGATTTATCTCTAGATTCTGATGAATATCTTGCTGGAGCAGAGTAACTATCATCTCCAAAAATGTCAGCTGATAATCCACTGTTATTTGAATTTCTTTGTGATGGAATATGTAAGTTTTTCCAATCTAAGAATTCATCATCAACTTCTTCCAAGAATCTTGAAGGTTCGCAATCAATAATTTTTCCCCAACGGAATCTTGAAACTGAATATGTAAAATAAGCTACTTTTTCGGCACGAGTTAAAGCAACATAAAATAAACGACGTTCTTCTTCTAATTCAGCACGAGTATTTACAGCCATCATTGATGGAAATAAATTTTCTTCTAAACCAGGAATAAAAACCACTGGGAATTCTAAACCTTTTGCTAAGTGAACTGTCATTAAATTGACTTGATTGTCATCATCATCCGCATTATCTGCATCAGTTGCTAAGGCTATGTTTTCTAAGAATCCACTTAAAGAAGCATCTCCATCTTCTAATTGTTTTTGCTCGTCAACATAACCTTGTATTGAGTTTAATAACTCTTGAACGTTTTCTAAACGAGAAATTCCTTCCGGAGTTGAATCTTCTTTTAAAGCTCTTAGTAATCCAGTTGTTTTTGCCATTTCCATAGTTACCTCGTACACATCATGTGTTTTCAGCATTACTTGGAAACGTTTGATTAATAAACCAAAATCGTTTAATTTATTAGAAGTACCTGCATTGATTCCGATTGTAGGAGCATACATAGCAATATTTTCAACTAAATTAAATAAAGTTAAGTTATGTTGGTCTGCAGCTACTAATAATTTAGAAATTGTTGTTTGACCAATTCCTCTTGCAGGATAATTTATAGTACGTAATAAAGCTTCTTCATCGTTCTGATTGATTAATAATCGCATATAACCAACCATATCTTTAATCTCTTTACGTTGGTAAAAAGAAGTTCCACCAAAAACACGGTATTTAATTCCACGTTTACGTAAAGCTTCTTCTAACGCACGAGATTGAGCATTTGTTCTATAAAGAATTGCAAAATCTTTTGGCTGTAAATGCTCACTAATTTGTCTTTCCCAAATCTGTGAAGCAATATAACGCGCTTCATCAGCATCAGATAATGCACGATAAACAGCAATTTTTTCACCTTCTTCGTTAGATGTCCAAACGTTTTTCTCTAATTGATCTTGATTGTGCGCAATAATTGTATTTGCAGCTTTAACAATAACTTGAGAAGAACGATAATTTTGTTCTAAAGGATATAATTTTGCATCTGGATAATCTTGTTTAAAAGATAAGATGTTTCGAATATTTGCACCACGGAAAGCATAGATAGATTGCGCATCATCACCAACCACACAAAGATTCTCGAATCGTGATGCTAAAGCTTTTACTATTAAATATTGTGAATGATTCGTATCTTGGTACTCATCAACCATAATATATTTAAAACGATCTTGATATTTAGATAAAACATCAGGAAAACGTGTTAAAATTTCATTTGTTCTTAATAATAAATCATCAAAATCCATTGCTCCAGATTTGAAACAACGGTCTACGTAAGCACGATAAATATCGCCCATACGAGGTTTCATTGCTTCAGCATCAGCTTCAATTAAAGTTTGATTGTTATGATAAGCACGAACTGTGATTAAATTATTTTTATATTGAGATATACGACCCAAAACTTGTTTTGGCTTGTAAATATCTTTGTCTAAATTCATTTCAGTAATAATTTTAGACATTACTGAAACAGCATCTTGTTGATCGTAGATGGTAAAATCTGAAGGATATCCTAAAAGTGGTGCTTCAACACGTAACATACGTGCAAAAACAGAGTGAAAAGTTCCCATCCATAAGTTTTTAGCTTCTGAATGTCCAACTACATTAGAGATACGTTCTTTCATTTCTTTTGCCGCCTTGTTTGTAAACGTTAGCGATAAGATGTTGAAAGAATCTACACCTTTATTTAGTAAATGCGCGATACGGTACGTAAGTACACGCGTTTTTCCAGAACCTGCACCTGCAATTACCATTACTGGACCTTCTGTTGCTTCAACCGCCTTTCTTTGCGGCTCATTTAATAAGTCTAAATAATTTTCCATCGTTGGCAAATTTAAGTTATCATGTTTAAAAGATGAAATATATTTAGATAAACTTCATTGATATTTAAATATCAAAATTCCTTATGGAAACATAGAAGAAACGTTGTGTATAATTGAAAAACGGATATTTTATATTCGTTTTTAATTCCTATATTTACCCCAAATTTTTTATATGACAGACGAATCAGTAAAATTAAGCAATTACGAAACGGTAAAACAAGTATTTACAAAGTTCTTAGAAGATAATGGACACCGTAAGACGCCAGAACGTTATGCTATTTTAGAAGAAATATATTTTACAGATGACCATTTTGATATTGATATGTTGTATATCAAAATGAAAAATAAAAAATACCGTGTAAGTCGTGCTACATTATATAATACAATCGAATTATTAATGGAAGCTAAACTTGTGCGTAAGCATCAATTTGGAGATCAACAAGCTCATTACGAGAAATCATATTTCGATAAAAATCACGATCACATTATTTTAACTGATACAGGAGAAGTGTTAGAGTTTTGTGATCCACGTATTCAAACAATCAAGAAAACGATTGAAGAAATTTTTGATATCGAAATCGAAAATCACTCGTTATATTTTTACGGGAAAAAGAAATCTAAATAATTTCTATTAATGAAATATAGTTTTTCGCTCTTATTACTATTACTTTCTTTAACGACTTTTGCGCAAGTTAAACCTCAAAAGCCTCGTTTAAATTTAAAGAATTTCGATGTCGCCGAACGTAATCCAACGGATTACGAAGGAAATCAATTAATTCACGGTAATGTAGTTTTAGAGCATAATGGAGATATGCTTTATTGTGATAGTGCAGTTTATTATCACGATAAAAATAAAGCTGTCGTTTGGTCAAACGTTCGTTTAGTTAGCAAGGATAAAAATATCACGGCTAAAAAAATGGAATATGACGCGAATACTACAATTGCAAAAGCTTGGGATAATGTACAATTCAGAGATGCAACATCTTCTGTAGATGCTGATTTTATGGAGTATAATCGTACTTCTGAAATTGCGCATGCATTAGGAAATGTTGTGGTTCGTAGCCCTGGAAATAATATTGATACAAACGAAATTTTCTATAATCGTAAATCAGAAACTGTAACTGTACCCGGTAATTATAAAACCATTGATAAAGATGGAACGATAATAGAGGGGAAGGATGCAGTTTATAATGTAAAAGATAATGGAGCAGTTTTTAATTCGGAAGTTTATATTACGTCAAAGGATTATTTAATCTATTCTCGTAAGATGACAACGAATGAAAAAACAGGTTTAACTACATTTAGAGATTATTCGAAAGTAACATCACGTAAAGATCCTACACAATTTGTTATTACAAGTAATGGAGATTTTAATAAAATTACGCGTGAAGTTTGGTTAAGAGATAATTCTGAAATTCATTACCAAGGAAAAACTTTAAAAGCGAAGGATATTTATGCGAATGATAAAACCGGTTATGGTAAAGCAACTGGTAATGTTACGTTAGATGATCCAGAGCAAAAAATGTTTATTAAAGGTGAATTTGCAGAGGCTTTCCGTTCAGGAATTGATTCGGTTTATTTTACAAAAGATGCTTATTTTGTAAAAGCTTTCGAAGAAGATTCGTTATACGTTCATGCAGATACATTAATGGCTGTACGTCGTCACGACAAAGATTCAACAGAAATTGTAAGAGCTTTTCACAATGCTCGTTTTTATAAATCTAATGTTAATGGAAAAACAGATTCATTAGTTTATAAAAGAACGGAAGGTGAGTTAGAATTTCATAAAGATCCTTTATTTTTCTCTGGAGAAAATCAACTTTCAGGTAAATTTATTAAAGGTTATTTAAATCCTAAAACAGAGAAATTTGATTCGGTTAATATCTTAGAAAATGCTTTTGCTATATCTAAAGTTGATTCTTTAAAAGATAACGAATTTAATCAAGTTAAAGGAAAAGATATGACTGTATATTTTTATAACGACGAAATTGATTTTATGCGTGTTATAGGAAATGCAGTTGCTTTAAGTTATATGGATGATACGGATAAGAAAACAAAGTTGAAAGAACGTATGGGAATTGACGTAACTTATTGTGGAATTATTGAGGTAGATGTTGTAGGGAAAGAAATTGAAACAATAGCTTGTAGCGTTAAAGCAAACGGAAAAACTTATCCAGAATCTAAATTTCCTGAAGAACTAAGATATTTACCAGATTTTAAATGGCGTTTTGCTGAAAGTTTAAAATCTTGGAAAGATATTTTTATTACTAAACCTTAATATATTTCTATCTTTGGATAGATTACACACTATAAAAACACATGAAAAAATATACCTTACTACTGGTTTCATCTTTATTATTAAGTAGTTGTTATTCGTACAAAGTATACGAACCTGAAACTGCTGAACAGCAAGCTGAACAAAATAATAATTCATCTATGTCTGTTCGCGAAAGTTTTGTTAGAACAGCACGTGAAGCTAAATCATCTGCAAATATAAATCAAGATGTAGAAAGTACTCAAAGTAAGGATATTTCTTCGAGAAATGATAATACAAAAAATTCAGAAACAACACCAACTGGAGATGTTTCTGTAAAATCAATCATAAAAGAAAAAGGATATTACCAAGTAGATGTTTTTGATAAAACATATAAAATGGAAGCTGTTAAATGGCAGGGAGATACAATTGTAGCTCATGTTAAAGGCAAACCAAAGAAAGAATTAAAATTTCACGAAAAGGATATTCAAAATTTAAAAGTAAGACAATTCTCTAAAGGACGTTCAGATGCACTAACTGTTGCTGCTTACGCCTCAGTAGGAGTTGGGGTATTTTTATTATTAAAATAATGGAAAATTTAAAAGACGGTTTTTTTAAATACCAAGCACAAACTACAAATTTTGCTTCAGGTTTTGAAGTAGATTATGCTAAAGGTTCTTACATATACGGAAAAGATGGCAAAGCTTATTTAGATTTCGTTGCCGGAGTTTCTGTAAATACGTTAGGACATAGTCATCCTCGAATCAATCAAGCGATCATAGATCAAGTTAATAAATACATGCACGTTGCAGTATATGGAGAATATGCACAAGAAAAGCCAGTAGCTTTATGTAAGAAATTGGTTGCTATGACTCCAGATGGACTTGATCAGGTTTACTTAGTAAATTCTGGAACTGAGGCGATTGAAGCTTCACTTAAATTAGCAAAAAGAGCAACAGGTCGACAAGAAATTATATCGTTCAGAAATGCTTATCATGGAAATACACATGGTTCGTTAAGTGTTTCGGGTGACGAAAGAAAGAAAGCCGCTTTTAGACCGTTGTTACCAGAAGTATATTTTATCGACTTTAATAACGAAGAAGATTTACAACGAATCACAACTAAAACGGCTGGTGTAATTGTAGAAACAATTCGTGGTGCATCTGGATTTAGAGTTCCAGTAAATAATTATTTGAAAAAATTAAAAACACGTTGCGAAGAAGTCGGAGCGAAGTTAATTTTTGATGAAATTCAGCCAGGTTTTGGTCGTACAGGAAGGTTATTTGCTTTTGAACACTATGGTGTTACACCTGATATTTTAGCAATGGGGAAAGGTATGGCAAGTGGTTTACCAGTTGGTGCGTTTATGGCTTCGAACGAAGTGATGAATACATTAAAAGAGAATCCACATTTAGGACATATCACAACTTTTGGAGGAAATCCTGTAATTGCGGCAGCAGCTTTAGCGTTGTTAGAAGAATTAGAGGAAACTAATTTAATGCAGGATATTGATCGTAAAGAAGCTTTATTTCGCGAGCATTTACAACATCCAAAAATTAAAACAATTCATGGTCGTGGATTAATGTTAGCGCCAGAATTATCATCGCCAGAATATACATTAAAAGTTCAGGCTGAATGTATGAAACGAGGATTAATCTTATTCTTTTTGATGTATAGTATAGAGAATTTAAGAATTACTCCACCAATCAATATTTCAGACGAAGACATTATTAAAGGATGTAATATTCTAAAAGAAGTATTAAACGATTTAGAAGAATAATTCAAATCAATATGAAAGAAAAGCGAACTCATTTTGAGTTCGCTTTTTTATTTTAATCTCTTGGAATCGAATCTAATGGAACACCAATAAATAATTCTTTTTCGTCAATTTCCTTTTTATATTCTTTGTTAATTCTCGATTTAAATAAATCGTCTAAATATTTTTGACTATAATCTTTCAAAATTGTTTGCACTAAGAAATAATTTGGGTTAAATAAATATTGCTTGTTATTAGTGTTTAATAATGTAGTTTCAATAAATTCATTGATTTTATAACCCGGAATATTTAAGTCAATTTTAAAGTAGTTATCTCCGTAATAAGCTCTAATTTCAGAGATTTTGTATGCTTTATTTTCATAATCAATTAAAGCTTTACGTTTTCTAAGATCACCAGAAAAAACATCATAAATACGTCCAACATCCATTCCAGTTAATCGAATATCACCATTAAATAAACCAGTTTTTAAAGCTGCTGTATCTTTCATCGGTTTGATATCAGGATTAACATTTAATAATCGATAAATACGTGTTACATCATCTTCTTTTTTACCAACTGTAACATCTTTTTCAAGAATTCCAGTTAATTTTTTAGTAATTAAAGCTTCACTTAAATTAATTGTTTTAATGGCTAAGTGCACTACAATTTGATCTTTGTTATATAAAACCGGACGTAAAATTATATTTCTATTTTCATACCAATCTGAACGAAAAATAATTGTGTCATTTGGCTGAACTTGCATAAAAAATGTTCCTGCAAAATTACTTTTCGTAGTATGGTTTGTTCTTTTGTTTGTAACATAAACTCCTTCTGCAACTTCTTCAGAATTATCAATGATGATATTTCCTTGTATCCATTTTTGTTGCGCATCGACAAATTGTGGTATGAAATAAAATATCATACATAGTAGCGATAATAAAATTGTTTTTCTTCTTGTAGACATTTGTCTTCTATCTGCTTTAATTGGATAGCTAATATAAGTGAAACAATAGATAAGGCGGAAATGTTAACGCATTTTTGTAGTTATTTTATAAAATAATTAAGACTTAGTATCTTTAAGTAATCTTTTATATTGAGTACTGTACTTAAATAGTGTTTCTTGAATCATTTCTCGTGGCGAATTATTCAGCATTTTAGTTAAGTCTTGTTTTGAATTTACCCAAAGAATAAATTCTTTGATCTTATAATCCGGTATATTTAATTTTTCTGTGTAAAATTCTTTAGGAAAAAGATTTTCAACTTTCTCCAAAGATTTTATTTTGGATTCTATTTCTCTCATCTTTCTTTCCTCTTTGTTTTTCCCAGAAAAATGTCCGTATAAACGACCAACATTTAAAATATCAGTAGCTTTAAATTTTGATACATCTTTTGTAGATTCAAGAAAACGCACATTTGGATCTAATCCTAAATTAGAATATAAAGTATTGATACTTGCTTGATCGTCGTAAATATTTTGATTTAGATATTTGTTTAGATTATTGACGCGAACTTCGTTTAACCTAATTAAATCTGGTTTAATATAGATGATAAAATTTGGTTTTAAAGCTTGATTTCTAATTTTAACTGTTCTTTTAATAATGTAAGGAGAAGTTAAAATTATTTCGTCTCCAACATTAGCTTCAATAACAAATTGACCATCAGTAGAAGTTTTATATTTCTAATTTGTTTTATTATTTAAGATTGTGATATTTCCTAAATAATCGTCGTTAAAATAGGCATCATAAAACTGAACTTTACCTGTTATTGTTTGTGAAAATACGATGCTGGATAGTGAAATAAAAATAGTGAATAGAAATTTTTTAATAGTCTTTTGGTTGATTATAAAGTATTTACACTCTAATATTGAACCAAAAACTATATTGTGATAAATTTTAAGATTGATTTAACTCTTTTAAATACATTTCTGCAACAGGCTCAAGTTCTAAACCAATCAATTCAAATTGTCGATTCATTACTCTTGATTTGATATTTATCTTTTTATCTGCGTATTGTAAAAATTCGTGTACTTTATAATCCGGAATTTTTAAATCATTGATAAAGAATTCATCAGGAAAGTAATTAATTACTTCATTTAAAATATTCTGATTACGTTCAAATAACTGAATCTTGCGTTGTTTTTTGTAATGTCCATTTACGTGGCCAATTAAACGAACAGGATTCATAATATCAGTTGCTCTAAATTTTGAGATATCTTTTTTAGGTTCCAAATCTCTTAATCGTTGATCTAAACCAATCTGATTATAAATTTCACCTTTAATATCTCTTCTATAATGTAAATTATTACGTAAATTTTTGTCTAAACCACCAATTAAAGCTTCACTTAATTCTATTGTCTCTACGTCTAAGTGAGCTTGTAAAACTCCTTTATCATATAGATTCTGGGAAATTACAATTTTACGTGGAACCAAATAACTAGAACTAAACTGAATTGTGTCGCCAACCATGACTGGAATAGAATAATATCCATCTGCGTTTGTTACAGTTTTAGCAAAAGAGCGTAAGTTATCGATTCGCACATTAGATGGCGAAGTATATTCGTCTACTTGATCAATAATCACAGCTCCAGTGATCAATTTTGATTGGGCAAAGCTGAAGTTGAATAAGATTAAAAGAATTAAGGAAACGATTTTTCTCATTTAAGTACCTTTTGTTTCATTTTTGACCAACGATAGTTTCGGATGAATTTTTCTTGTTCAGCCGTAACCATTTTTGGTTGTTTTTTTCGCCATGCTTGTAAATAGCCTTGGATGTAATATCTAATGTACGATAATTTTTTCTTGCGTAGTGCTAATTTAGTAGCGGCAATAAGAGTTATCCAAAATCCATACCCTAATGCATAATATGCAGTTCCTTGTTTGTATAAAGCACTTTTAGAATAAACAGCACCAGTTGGTTTTAGATGTTTAATATGTAAAGAATCGTCCGTTTTTATATCCCAATTATAAAAATGACACAGCAATTCATCTACCGTATCCCAACCCATATGCGGTCGTAAACCTTCAATTTGATTGTAGGTCTCTTTTCTATATGCTTTAAAAGCTCCACGAATATGGTCTTTATCTGTTAGATTTTCTAAAATCCAATCTCCATTTTTCTCGATGTATGCAAAACCGCCAACCATTCCATATTTCGGATTGGCATTAAAATGTTTCAATATAGTTTCAAAGTAATTTGTAGGAATATCTAAATCAGCATCCAATTTTACAATAAAATCATAGTCTTTTTTAATAATTTCATATCCTGCTAAAAAAGCTTGTATTACTTTACTTCCTGGTTGATGCTCGCCTTTAGAAATTCGATTAAATAATGTAATCCATTCATATTTATTCGCATACTCTTCGATGATAATTTGTGTATTATCGGTAGAATTGTCGTTAACTATAACAACTTGATATGGTGTAATAGTTTGATTAACCAAACTATCTAACGTTATTTTGATAAATTCCTCTTCGTTATGAGCTGGAATTACAATTGAATATTTATTTAAATTCGAAATCTTTGATTCGTTCTGCGTAAACGGCATAATATCTTGGTGTAATTTTCTTAACAATGGACGAATTACAATTTTATTCGTTGGATGTGTCCATTTGTGGCGATGAATAATTTTCCATCCGGCTTTTTCCAATAACATATCAAATTGCCAATCCTCAAATTCGTGATAATGCAAATCTCTCGGATCATTTTTATTTCGATAAGCAGGAGCAAACCATAAACGCATTGGGATAGAAGCTAATAATTTTTCGCCAGGTAAGTTTCTTAAAACTTCCATTGGATTAACTAAATGTTCTAAAATCTCTAATGCAGTGACAAAGGTAACATCATTATTCTTTAAATTATTATAATGATAATCTAAATCTTCGCTAGAAGTGTTTGTAATTGTATATTTTTAGCAAACTTATTTAATAATAGAAGCGTTTCATTATAACGTTTTTCAGGTTATATTTTATACATGGTAGGTTAATTTTTTTATGATAAATGTAATTTAAATATCATTTCGTATGATATTTATTTCCTACTTTTTTGAAATTTTTCAGAATTTTCATTGGCTGAATTTAATAAATGCTATTTTGGAGTGAAATAATTAAAAAATTGAATATCAATAGATAAATAAAGAAAATTCGTAAATTTATTATGCATGAATAACGACAATTAGAAAATGTTAAGGTTTGTTTGAATATTTCTTATACATTTGGATTGAAAAAATAAATACTATGTCATACGGATTACTTAAAGGTAAGAAAGGAATCATCTTTGGTGCATTAGATCAAAATTCAATCGCGTGGAAAGCGGCTGAACAATGTCACGAAGAAGGAGCAGAGTTCATTTTAACAAATGCTCCTGTAGCTTTAAGAATGGGTGAATTAAACGCATTAGCAGAAAAAACAGGATCTGAAGTTGTAGGAGCAGACGCTACTTCAATGGAAGATTTAAACAAATTATTTGATATTGCTATCGCTAAATTCGGAAAGATTGATTTTATTTTACATTCAATCGGAATGAGTGTAAACGTAAGAAAAGGAAAACATTATACAGATTTAAACTACGATTGGTTAACTAAAGGATGGGATATTTCTTCAGTTTCTTTCCACCGTGTTATGAAATGTGCTTGGGATAAAGATGCAATGAATCAAGGAGGTTCTATTTTAGCATTAACTTACATTGCAGCTCAACGTACTTTCCCAGATTACAACGATATGGCTGATAACAAAGCTTATTTAGAGTCTATTGCTCGTTCATTCGGATATTTCTGGGGGAAAGAAAGAGGAGTTCGTGTAAACACAATTTCTCAATCTCCAACACCTACAACTGCAGGTAACGGTGTTAAAGGTTTCTCTGGTTTCATGGGATTTGCTGATAAAATGTCTCCACTAGGAAACGCAACAGCTTTAGATTGTGCAAACTATATTGTAGCTATGTTCTCTGATTTAACAGCGAAAGTTACCTTACAAAACTTATTCCACGACGGAGGTTACAGTAACACTGGAGTTTCTCAGGAAGTTATTGAAGCTATGGACGCAAATAACAAAGAAGACTAATTATCTTTTTATCAAATACAAAAAAATGAAGAGCCGGATTTATCCGGCTTTTTTTATGGTTAAAAGTTAGAAAAAAGACTTTTTTACTTCTTATTTTTGTAAAAACTATAGTATGTTAATTATCGATTCTCCTTCACACGATGCATATTTCAATATTGCATTAGAAGAATATCTTTTATATAAATATCCAACAGAGGATATCTTTTTATTGTATATCAATGCTCCATCAATTATTGTTGGAAAATTTCAGAACACTTTAGCTGAAATTAATTTAGATTATGTTAAAGATAAAAACATAAAAGTAGTTCGACGTATGTCGGGTGGTGGAACTGTTTATCACGATCTAGGGAATTTAAATTTTTCGTTTCATACACTTTTAGGAACATATGATTTTATGGATTTCTCACAATTTACAGAGCCTGTTATTCATCTTTTGAACGAATTAAATGTGCCTGCGAAATTAGAAGGTCGTAATGATTTATTGGTTGATGGGAAGAAATTTAGTGGAAATGCAAAATTAGCACGAAACGGTAAAATGATTCAACACGGAACGATATTATTCAATTCTGAAATGTCTGTTTTAGGTGATGCATTAAAAGTTAATCCATTAAAATTTGTAGATAAAGCGGTAAAGTCTAATCGTGCACGTGTTACTAATTTGATTGATTTTTTACCTGATGATATGATAACTGATGATTTGAAAGAATTACTAATCGAAGAAATGTTGGAAACAAATGAAGGTGCAACAATCTATCAATTATCGGATGAAGATATCAAAGGAGTTAATCAATTAATAGAGGAGAAGTATAATACTTGGGATTGGAATTTTGGTTTTTCGCCTAAATACAATTTCAAAAATGCGAAGAAAGTTCCAGCCGGATTTATTGAAGTTCATTTAGATGTTGAAAGAGGTGGACAAATTGAAAAAGCTAAAATATTTGGAGACTTTTTTGCCTCAAAACCAATTGAAGAATTTGAAAACTTATTAATTAATAAAAACCATGATATCAATACTTTAAATAAATTGTTTGAAAGTATAGATTTAACTGAATATTTTGGAAAAGTTACGAAAGAAGAGATTATTGAGTTGTTTAAATAACCTAAAAATAAAATTATAAATTCAAAAGTCTGAGTAATAACTTGGACTTTTTTTTGTTTTAAACTTATGGGGAAATTAGTTTCAATTTATTTACAAATTAATCAGATAGATGAAGGTTTAGATGGAGCGCCAGGTTTGTTTCTAATGATACTTTTTACCTTTTTAGTATTGTTAGTTTTTCTAATACTAATTTGTGCTTTAGTTATAATTTTGGTTGGATTATTATTGGGACTAATTTCTTTAGGTATTTTATCAACTTCAATTTTAGTTGGATTAAAAAATAAATCTATTAATTCAGGTTTTAGAATATTTTTTATTCTATCTAATTCTTTTATTTCAGGTTTATTTTTTACAGGATTATTTTGGATTTTGAACGGGTATTATAATTGGTATGAATCGAATTTAATTTATGTTTTTGTTGGGATTTTAAATGTAATAATTGGAGTAATAACTGGAAATTTTATGTATAAATTTTTTAAAAATATTTTAGATATAATTATCACTAAATTAAAATTTTCACCTAATCATATTAGATAAAAAAGCCTGAGCATTTGCTATTGCGGGTGCTGTTCCAATAATACCAACTTCGCCAATTCCTTTAGCACCATTTGGATTAATATTAAAATCTGGTTTATTGATTAAAGCGACTTCAATTTTAGGACCATCTGCATTTACAGCAAAATGATAACCAGCTAAATCGTGGCCGATTAAAGATCCTAATTTGGTATCTACATTTTGTTCTTCCATCAAAGCCATTCCAATTCCACCAAAAGCAGCTCCAATAATTTGATTTTCGGCAGCTTTTTCATTAATAATTTTACCACCATCAACCACAGTAACCAATCAGATAAAAATCTATTTGTATTTGATATGTTAGCTTTCTGTAATATTGATAACAATATTTCGATGAAAGAAATCGCTTATGTCAGCAAGATTTTAAAAATATTAGAGTTAGGAACAATTGATAAATATATTGTTTAAGAGTTTTTTTAAAATATTTGTTCAAACATAAAAAAGGTGTTAGAATTTAATCCCAACACCTTTTAATAGTTATATTTTTCGCAAATTAAATTGCTTTTGTTTTATTTCTTAACCAAGATTTTTCTTCGTCAGATAATTTAGATTCTAATTGATTATAAGTCCATTCATTGTAATTGTTTAACCAATCGATATGAACTTGATCTAAAATTGATTTCTCAACTAAATCAGTATCAATATAACAAATAGTTAATGTTTCAAAATCCATAAAATCACCATATTGAGTTGATTCTAAATCTTTTGATACAACTAAGTTCTCGATACGAATACCATATTCTCCCTCTTTGTATAATCCTGGTTCAATTGATGTAATCATACCAGTTTCAATCGCAATATCCGTTGCAGTACCATTAAACACGTGAGGTCCTTCATGTACATTTAAACAAAAACCAACACCGTGTCCAGTTCCGTGACCATAATTACGTAAAGTTTGCCACATTGGGCGACGAGTAATTGCATCGATTTGGTAACCACGAGTTCCTTTTGGATAAATCGCCATCGAACCTTCAATTGTACCTTTTAAAACATAAGTATAATCGTCTTTTTCAGCTTGTGTAATATTTCCTAAAGAAACAACACGAGTGATATCTGTAGTTCCTGTTTCGTATTGTCCTCCCGAATCAACTAATAATAATCCGTTTTGTTCTAATAAAGAATTACTTTCTGGTGTAGCAGAGTAGTGTGGTAATGCTCCGTGTGCTTTGTATCCAACAATAGAACCAAAAGAAATATCTTTAAATCCTGGCTGCTCTGCACGTAAACTTGCTAAATGATCAGCAACTGAAATTTCTGATAATTCACCAGAATCAACATTTTCTTCTAACCATTTAAAGAATTTCGTTAAAGCAACACCATCGTTAATCATTGCATTACGTGTATGCCCAATTTCAACATTGTTTTTAATTGCTTTTAACATAGTTGATGGATTCATATCTTCGATGATTTTTACACCTTCTGGAATAGAATCATAAACAGCAAAACATGTACGTTTTGGATCTACTAAAATAGATGTGTCAGTAGCTAAACCTTTTAATTTAGTATAAACTTCTTCGTAAGGCTTAATTTCAACACCAAAACTATTAAATTCAGCAATAGCTTCCTCATTTAATTTACCTTCAGTGATATATAAAATAGTTTCAGAATCACTGATGTAAGCAAATCCTAAAACAACAGGATTGCAAGGAACATCAGTTCCACGTACGTTTAAAGCCCAAGCTAAATCATCTAAAGAAGAGATTAAATGTGCATCAGCACGCTTCGCTTTTAATTGTGCTTTAATTGCATTTAATTTATCAATTGTAGATTGTCCAGTTGTATAAACGTCTAATGTATAAGCAGGATTTACTGGTAAACTTGGACGATTTTCCCAAATTGGTCCTAATAAATCTGCGTGGCCATCAATCGCATATCCTAAAGGAGCCAATGTATTTTTGATTGTATTAGCTACTAATAAAGAGGCTAAATTTCCGTCAAAAGCAACTTTTGCACCTGCAGGTAAATTTTCACTTACCCATTGTACATATTCAGGAGCGTGTTGAACTTTTAATTTTACTAATTCAAAACCAGTTCCTTGTAATTGTTCTTTAGCTTGTACAAAGTAACGAGAATCAGTCCATAAACCTGCAAATTCTTGCGTAATCATTAATGTACCAGCTGAACCTGTAAATCCAGATGTCCATTCAATACATTTGTAATGATCTGGTAAATATTCGCTGATATGAGGATCCGATGAAGGTATGATATATGCGTCAATGTTTTGTTCTTTCATTAAAGAACGAATCGCTTGAAGCTTTTCTGAATGTGTCATTTTTAATTATGAATTAATTGTAGTCTAAAGGTATAAACAAAGTCGCATATTTTCCAATGAATTTTCGAATTTCTTTTTCTGATATAAATTCTAAATTTCTTAATAAAATCAAAAAATATTCTAAAAAAAGTGCAGTAATTTCGCATCTTTATAAAGATTATGAAAGAAGCAATACTAAATCATTTTAAACCCAACGAACCAATTAACATAAAAAACGAAATCTTAGCTGGATTAACGGTAGCAATGACGATGATACCTGAATCTTTGTCGTTTGCAATTCTTGCAGGATTATCGCCTTTAGTTGGTTTATATGCTGCTTTTATTATGGGAATTGTTACCGCTATTTTTGGTGGTCGTCCAGGAATGGTTTCTGGTGGTGCAGGTGCAACAGTCATCACTTTAATAGCATTAAATCAATCTCATGGAGTTGAATATATTTTTGCGGCGGTTGCTTTGGCTGGAGTTTTTCAGATTTTGGTTGGAGTATTTAAATTAGGGAAATTTGTTCGTCTTATACCACAACCAGTGATGTATGGATTTTTGAATGGTTTAGCAATTGTAATATTTATGTCGCAATTAGAGCAATTTGAAACAACATCAAATGGTGTAAAAACATGGATTGAAGGGACAGCTTTATATACAATGTTAGGACTTACGGTTTTAACAATATTAATATTTTACTTTTTTCCAAAAATCACAAAAGTAATTCCAGCATCGTTGGTTGCAATAATGGTTGTTTTTGCTATAGTTTTAGGATTTAATATTGATACTAAAACAGTTGGAGATATAGCAGCAATAAAGGGTGATTTACCTTCTTTTCATATACCAATGGTTCCGTTTACTTTAGATACTTTACAAATCATTCTGCCTTATTCTATTATAATGGGATCTGTAGGTTTGATTGAAACTTTGTTAACATTGACTTTAGTTGATGAAAAAACAAATACAAAAGGTGAATCAAATAAAGAATCTATTGCACAAGGTGTAGCGAATATAACCAATGGTTTCTTTGGTGGTATGGGTGGTTGTGCAATGATTGCGCAAACATTTGTTAATTTAGATGCAGGGTCACGTTCTCGTATCGCGCCAGCAATTGGTGCAATTACGATATTGTTTATTATATTAATAGGAGCTCCAGTTATCGAAAAAATTCCGATGGCTGCTTTAGTTGGTGTTATGATGATGGTTGCAATTTCAACCTTTAAATGGGGATTTTTTAATTTATTATTTAAAATGCCAAAGTCTGATATTTTTGTTGCTATAATTGTTGCGGCAATAACTGTTGTTTTACATAATTTAGCATTAGCAGTTTTTGTAGGTGTTATAATAAGCGCATTAGTTTTTGCATGGGACAATGCAAAACGTATCAGAGCAAGGAAATCTGTAGATGATGAAGGTCGTAAAATTTATGAAATTTATGGTCCATTATTCTTTGGATCTGTAACTGCATTTTACGAGAAATTTGATGTGATTGATGATCCAGAAATAATAGTTATTGACTTGAAAGAGAGTAGAGTAGTTGATATGAGTGCAATTGATGCTTTAAGTGTAATTACATCAAAATATGCTGCAAGAAATAAGAAAGTCATTTTAAGACATTTAAGTTCAGATTCTATTCAATTATTAGATAACGCACAAGGTGTAATTGAAGTAAATATAGAAGAAGATCCAACTTATAAAGTAATGCCAAACCACTAGATATTATAAAATAAACTATGAATAAAAATATACAAATTAATAAGTTATCATTGAATTTAGCGACAAGTTTATTAGCTATTGTACTAATAGTTGTTATATTGTTTTTTACACAAACAATTGTATTGCCGATTCTATTTTCTATTATATTAGCGGTAATGGTTTATCCAATTGCAAAATTGTTAGAAAACCTAAAATTTAATCGAACTTTTTCAACTATTTTTAGTTTACTCTTAGCAATATTGCTTTTTACTGGAATTAGTTATTTGATAATTATGCAAGTTATTGATATTTCTAAAGATGCTGCTGCGATAATAGATAAACTTCAAGTTTTATCAAACGATACATTAAAATGGATAACAAAAACGTTTCAAATTTCTCAGAACGAATTAGCTGATAAAGCTTTAAAAGAATTAGAACAAGGTTTATCTACAATTAGTAAATATGCAATGACATTCTTTTCGTCATTTGGGAGTGTATTAACTTCCGGTATTCTTGTTCCTATATTTGCATTTTTCTTTTTGTATTATAGAGATTTTTTCAAATCATTTTTCATCAAAGCTTTTAAATCTACACCACAAGAAAAAGTAGAAGATACTTTAAAAAAGATGTATGATGCACTTCAGAATTATATGCTAGGACAATTGACTGTAATGGCAATTGTTGCAATATTAAATACTATTGGATTATATCTTATTGGGTTAGAATATGCTTGGTTTTTTGGCGTATTGGCATCATTATTAATGATTTTACCTTATGTTGGTATTGCTATTGGATCAATTTTTCCAGCAATTTTCGCATTAGCAACGATGGATTCTCCTTATTATGCTTTAGGAATTGTGGGTTGGTTCCAAGTAGTACAATTTTTAGAAGGAAATTTTATTACTCCAAATATAGTTGGTGGTAAAGTTTCTTTAAATCCTATGGTTTCGATGTTAGCGATTATTTTAGGGGGAATGTTATTTGGTTTTGCTGGTTTCATTTTAGCTCTGCCTATAGCTGCTTTACTTAAAGTCGTTTTTGATTCAATTCCACAATTAGAATCTTTTGGATATTTATTAGGAGATCCTGAAATTGAAAATAAGAAAATGAAGGAGCAGGAACAGGAATTAGAAAATAATATTGAAGTTCTACCTGAAACTACAGACGATTCAGTTCTTGAAGATGAATCATCAAAAGAAGAATAATATACAAATCAATAATAACTCTACTAAATTACTACTATGATTCTTGAAGAAAAAGATTACTTAAAATTACTATCGAATAAAGAGCGAAAAAAGAATGTATTATGGAGCTTTTATAGTTTATCAGCTCTGCTAATTATTGATATATTTATTGGGTTATTTTACTATTTTCAATTAATTAAATTTAATAATAATGAAATTGAAGATATTTCTACTTTAGAAACTATTTATGCAATTTTCAATATTTTAGTTATGATTAATATGATTGCAACAATTGTATTTTTTATTCTTTGGTTCAGACGTTCATATGCAAATTTAAATCGAATAGGAGTTTATATTGAAAATAAAGAAAACATGGCTTTATGGGGTTTCATTATCCCTATTTTAAATTGGTTTAAACCGGTCAAAATAGCGAAAGAAATAGATCTTAAATACGATTATCTAGTTGAAGAATTAGATTCTAATCATCAAAAAAATTATAATAACTATTCAGTAATTGTTGCATGGTGGGTTCTTTTTTGGGTTGAGAATGTTTATTCTAGAATAACTTTTAAAACTGATTATGAATCATTAGATCAGATGATAGATTATCAATTATATGATATTATTGGATTCGGTATAACTTTACTTTCTGCAATTCTTACAATTTTATTAATACAGAGTTTAGGAAAGACACAAGATAAACTTGAAGATTTAGCGGAATTAGAAGAATTGAAAAAGATAGGAGCAGATACAGTATCATAATTCTTTCTCATTATAAATTACAAAAGCCACTCAAATCGAGTGGCTTTTTTTATCTTAAATGATCTAATAACATTTCAGCAGTAGCAGGGTTTGTTGCTAACGGAACGTTATGTACATCACATAATCTTAATAACATATTTACATCTGGTTCATGTGGATGTTTCCCCATAGGATCACGGAAAAAGAATACCATATTTGTTTGTCCTTCAACGACTCTTGCAGCAATTTGCGCATCGCCACCTAATGGTCCTGATAAGAATTTAGTAACTGTTAAACCAGTTTGTTCAGCATATTTTCCAGTAGTTCCTGTGGCAATAAATGTAATTTTATTATTTTGTAATGCCTCTTTATGTTTCATCAGAAAATTAACCATTTCGGCTTTTTTTCCATCATGTGCAATTAATGCAATTTCCATATTTGTAAGTTTATTTTTATTCGAGAAAATACTACTTTTGTACAAATTTAATCAAGATATTAATTAGTTGCAGGTTTATTTCTAAAATAGTCCAACAACATTAAATAAAGATATAACAATGAAATTTCATTTATTAAAAATCAAAGCCATTCAACGCTTAACTGCCGATTCTGTTCAAATTACTTTTGACGTTCCGACAGAATTACATGAAGACTTTTCATTTACAGCTGGTCAATATATTACGTTAGATATTGATGGTGAAAGACGTGATTACTCGATTTGCGAATCTCCTTTAAACAAAGAATGGAGCATAGGTGTTAAAGCAATGCAAGGTGGTAAGATATCTACTTATTTAGTAAATGAATTAAAAGTTGGTGACGAACTAAAAGTTTCTACACCTAACGGACGTTTTACAATTCCTTATAAGCCGAACGAAAAACGTACGTTAATGGCTTTTACGGCAGGATCTGGAATTACACCAATTATGTCAATGGCTGAATTTGCTTTACAAACAGAAGAATGGGTTGTTTTTAACTTATTCTATGTAAACAAAAACAATGAAACAGTTATGTTTAAGGATAAATTAGCTGAACTTCAAGCTAAGTATCCAAACCAATTAAATGTTTACAATTTCTATACAGAAGAAGAACAAGATAATTTTATTTTTAACGGTCGTATTGATGAACATAAATTTGATTTAATCTTAAATCAAATCATTGATATTAACGAAGTGGATGAAGCAATGATTTGTGGACCAGAAGATATGATTTTTACTTTATCTAAGAAAATTAATGAAGCTGGTATTATTGAGAAACATATACATTTTGAATTATTTACAACTTCAGTCAAACCAGAAGAAATTTTTGAGAAAAAAGAAGATGATGTAAATGAAGTAAATGTTAAGGTTACTTTAGATGGTGATGAATTAGAATTTGTATGGAATCGTGAGAAAAATTTAATTGACGCCATGTTAGATAATGATATCGATGCGCCATATTCATGTAAAGGAGGTGTTTGTTCGTCTTGTTTATGTAAAGTGACTGAAGGAGAGGTGCATATCGGTGAAAATTTTGTCTTAACTGATTCTGATTACGAAGACGGAATGACGTTAGCGTGTATTTCTAGACCAAAAACTGGTACTTTAGCAATTGATTTTGATGATGTTTAATAAAACATATTAGATACTTTTATAAAGGCTATTCATTTTATGAATAGCCTTTTATATTTACATATCTATCTGAAAATAAATTATTAAACTCCTCTATTGGTATTTTATTTGATATTTAATCTGAATATCTATTACTAAAATCTATTAATAGTATTGGTAATTAATATTTATTTAAGACTATTTAGTTCGGTATAAAACGAACCAATTACTATATTTGCAAATTATTATTGTAAAAAATGGATGAAAACAATATAACATGTGATTTAGAACTGTTTGAAAGTTTTAGTGCTCATTTAGAGAAAACTTATAATTTTCCTCCTTTACCTGCTAAGATTTTGGCATATATGGTTATGCAATCAAGTGCTGATGGATATTCTTTTGATATATTATTAGAAGTTTTTAAAGTGAGTAAAAGCTCTCTCTCAAATTCTATTAATTTACTTTTATCCTTAAATCAAATTGAATATATCAATAAGATAGATTCAAGAAAGCGGTATTTCAGGTTAAACCCAAATTATATTCCTGAGAAGTTAGAATTTTTACATGAAATGATTACTGATGATATCATCTACACAAATAAGATAAATGATCATAGAATCAATCATCATTTAAATAATCATACAAAAGATAATAAATGTCTTGCGATTTATTTGAATTATTTGAATGAAGCACAAAAATTATTAGAAGAAACGATAAATAATATAAAAACAATTCAACTAGAAAATAAGTAATATGAAGAATGTTAACGTTATGTTAGTTGGTGCATTAGCTATTGCACTTAGTTCTTGTGGTAAAAAGGACGGTCAAGGCGCACAGCAACCACAAGGTCCAGCGGCTTATG
This sequence comes from Faecalibacter macacae, assembly GCF_003687725.1. Lineage (GTDB taxonomy): Bacteria > Bacteroidota > Bacteroidia > Flavobacteriales > Weeksellaceae > Empedobacter > Empedobacter macacae. The sequence continues at coordinate 35,025 of NZ_RDOJ01000011.1, read as the reverse complement.
AGATTGTAGACGTACCAACAAAAGTTGTAACGAGCTATGACGAATTCCCAGCAAATATTGAAGGGGTTGTAAATAACGATGTTCGTGCAAAAATCCAAGGATACATTACACAAGTATTAGTAGATGAGGGACAATATGTTTCAGCAGGACAACCTTTATTTAGATTAGAGACTAATGTGTTATCTCAGAGTGCTGATGCTGCAAAATCTGGTGTAAGCGCTGCTTCTGCAAGTGTTAGTGCTGCTTCTGCAAATGTACAATCTGCAAATGCCAATGTAAAAGCTGCTCAGGTTGAAGTTGATAAATTAGTTCCATTAGTTCAAAAAAATATTATTTCTAATGTACAATTAGAAACTGCTAAGGCTAGATTAGCACAAGCACAAGCTCAGGCTGCGCAAGCAAAAGCTGCTTTATCTCAAGCGCAAGCAGGTCAATCACAAGCTCAAGCTAATTACAAAGGAGCACAAGCGAATGTAGATTATTCTGTTGTTAGAAGTGAAACTGCAGGTGTAGTAGGAGCAATCAACTTCCGTCAAGGAGCATTAGTTGGACCATCAGATTTAACGCCATTAACAGTTGTTTCAAATACAAGTAGTGTTTATGCTTATTTCTCTATGAATGAGAAAGAATATTTAAACTTCATTTCAAAAACTGAAGGAGCAACATTACAACAAAAATTAAATAATATTCCACCTGTTGAATTAGTATTAGCGAATGGTGAAGTTTATCCTGAAAAAGGAAAAATTCAAACTGTAACAGGTCAAATTAATCCTACAACTGGTTCGATTCAATTCCGAGTTAAATTTGACAATGCATCTAAAATTTTATCAAACGGAAACTCAGGAACAATTCGTGTACCTAAAACATTTGTTGATGCAATCGTTGTTCCAGAAGCTGCAACTTACGAGCAACAAGGAATTGTTTATGTGTACAAAGTTAGAAATGATTCTGCTATTGCAACTCCAATCCAAGTTCAAGCAAGAGCTCAGAATATGGCAATTGTAACAGAAGGTGTTAAAAAAGGAGATAAAGTTGTTGCGCAAGGAGTTGGTAAATTACGCGATAAAACACCAATTACTCCAAAACCAGCAAAATTTGAACAAATCGTAGAATCTACAAAACCAGTATTCTAAAAATTGTCCTATGTTAAAAAAGTTTATTGAAAGACCCGTATTATCTACGGTTATTTCTATTTTGATATTGATATTGGGTATTCTGGGAGTAGTTACTCTTCCAGTTACTCAATATCCTGATATCGCTCCAGCTACTGTTAAAATTTCAGCTTCTTACCCAGGAGCGAATGCAAAAACAGTTATGGAGTCGGTTATCATTCCAATAGAGGAACAAGTGAATGGTGTTGAAGGGATGGATTATATTCAATCCACTGCATCAAACAATGGTTCTGCTTCTATTGATGTGATTTTTAAACCTGGTATTGATGGAGATATAGCTCAGGTAAATGTACAAAACCGTGTGGCTCGTGCTACTCCTTTATTACCTGCAGAGGTAACTCGTTCAGGTGTTGTTACACAAAAACAACAAACTTCTGCCTTAATGTTCGTTTCTTTCGGATCAACAAATCCAAAATATGATGCAACATTCTTACAGAATTATTTGAATATTAATATTATTCCTGAAATTAAACGTGTTAACGGTGTAGGGGACGCTTCTGTATTTGGGGCGCAAACCTATGCAATGCGTATTTGGTTAGATCCAGCTCGTATGGCTAATTATGGATTAATTCCTTCAGAAGTTCAAGCTGCTTTAGCGCAAGAATCTTTAGAGGCAGCCGCCGGAGCATTAGGTGAGAATTCTGGTCAATCTTTCCAATACACAATTACTTATTCAGGTCGTTATAAAACGGAAGCTCAGTATGAAAATATCGTAATTAAATCTTTAGATAACGGACAAGTATTAAGATTGAAAGATGTTGCAAATATAGAATTTGGAGCACAATCATATGCTGGAGCATCTGAAATGAATGGAAATCCAGCTGCAGCTTTTGCAGTTTATCAAACGCCAGGATCTAATGCACAAGAAATCAATAAAGCTTTATATGAAACTTTAGAAAAAGCATCTGAAACTTTTCCAGAAGGGATCAATTATACGATCATGATGGATACGAATCAGTTCTTAGATGCATCTATTTCTAAGGTATTAACTACGATGATAGAAGCATTTATCTTAGTTTTCATTGTTGTATATATTTTCTTACAAGATTGGCGTTCAACGTTAATTCCATTAATCGCAGTACCGATTTCAATTATCGGAACATTCTTTTTCTTGAATTTAGCAGGTTTCTCGATTAACTTATTAACGTTATTCGCCTTAGTACTTGCAATTGGTATTGTTGTGGATGATGCCATTGTAGTTGTGGAAGCGGTTCATGCACGTATGGAATCGCAACACGAATCTCCTATGGAGGCAACTAAAAATGCCATGGACGAAATTACTGGTGCCATTATTTCGATTACTTTGGTAATGTGTGCGGTTTTTATTCCTGTAACATTTATCTCAGGTCCAACTGGGGTATTCTATAAACAATTTGGGATTACATTAATAGTTGCCATCTTAATTTCGGCTGTTAACGCCTTAACATTATCTCCAGCTTTATGTGCGTTATTTCTAAAGGCACATGATGAAAATGAGCATGGAAAGAAACGTAATTTTATTCAAAGGTTCTTTGATGGATTCAATAGAGCTTTTAATTCAATTACACACAAATACGGAAACTCATTCAAGTTCTTATTTAAACATAAATGGGTTACTGCATTGATATTAATTGGTTCGATTGCAGGGATTTTAGGTGTTAGTAAATTAATGCCCTCTGGTTTCGTACCGAACGAGGATCAAGGTTTCATTATTGGAAATGTAGAATTACCAGCTGGAGCTTCTATGGACCGTGTATATCAAGTTCAAAGACAATTTGAAGCTGCAGCTACACAAATTCCAGGTATTGATAAAGTTACTGTAATTTCAGGGAACTCAATTATTTCAGGTTCAGGTTCTAACTACGGAATGGTTTTAGTTAAATTAAAACCGTTTGCTGAGCGTAAAACAGAGGATACTGCAATTCAAACAATTGTAGGGAAATTGTTCGGTGTTGCAGCTGGTTTCACAGATGCACAAATGATTTTCTTCCAACCACCTTCAATTCCAGGTTTTGGTATGTCTTCTGGTTTTGAGTTAAAATTATTAGATAAAACAGGGGGTGATATCAATGATTTTGATAAAGTAGCTAAAGAATATTTGGGTGCATTAATGCAACGTCCAGAAATTATGTATGCGCAAACTTCATTAAACACTAATTTCCCTCAATACGAAATTGATGTTAATATTGAAAGAGCAAAACAATCTGGGGTTTCTGTAAGTACTATTTTTTCAACTTTACAAGGTTACATCGGAGGATTATATGCAGCTGACTTTACACGTTTTGGTAAACAATACCGTGTGTATGTACAAGCTGATCCAAAAGATCGTATTAACCAAGCAAGTTTAGATAAAATGTTTGTTAAAACTCCTTCAGGACAAATGGCACCTGTATCACAGTTTGTGACTTTAAACCGTGTGTATGGGCCTAACTCTGTTAACCGTTTTAACTTATTTACATCAGCAAATATTACTGGAGCAGTAAATCCAGGATTCTCTACAGGGGATGCGATTACAGCAATTAATGAAGTTAATGAACAAACATTATCAGCATCTTACGGAACTGATTTTACAGGATTAACACGTGAGGAAATTAAAGCAGGTTCTCAAACAATGTTAATTTTCGCATTATGTGTGGTATTCGTATACTTCATCTTATCAGGTCAATATGAATCTTACATTTTACCATTAGCTGTATTACTTTCAGTTCCTTGTGGTATTATGGGAGCATTTTTAGCACAATGGTTAGCTGGATTAGAAAATAACATTTATTTCCAAATTGCATTAGTCATGTTGGTTGGTTTATTAGCTAAGAATGCCATCTTAATTGTTGAGTTCGCATTACAAAGACGTCAACATGGAATGACAATTGTAGAAGCTGCTATAGATGGTGCTAAAGCACGTTTACGTCCAATCTTAATGACTTCATTTGCATTTATTGTTGGATTATTACCTCTTGTATTTGCAACTGGTGTTTCGTCTGCGGGTAACCGTTCTGTTGGTACTGGTGCAGCATTTGGATTATTAATTGGAACAGTATTAGGAGTTTTTGTAATTCCTGTATTATTTGTGATTTTCCAAACTATCCAAGAGAAAATCAAACCAATTAAATTTGATAATGTTAACGAAGAACAAAAATCAGTTCACTAATGAAAAAATTTAGAGTAATTAAAGTTACATTGCTTGCAATTGGATTGATTTCTATTCAATCTTGTTTTGTAGCGAAAGACTATCAAAGACCTGAAGGTGTACAAACAGAAGCTCAGTTCAGAACTGATGTTGTTGCACAACAGGATAAAACTATGGCGGATGTTTCATGGCAAACGTTTTTTAGTGATCCAACATTAAAATCATATATTTCTAAAGGTTTACAAAACAATTTAGATGTTCGTACGGCTTTACAAAATATTGCAGTAACTGAAGCTTATATGAAACAAGGTAAATCTGGTTATTTACCTACTTTATCTGTTGGACCTGGTTATACTTTTACACGTACTTCAGCAAATACACAATTTGGGCGTATTACGGGAGCACAATCGTTATCTCAGTATGATGTTACAGGAAATTTTTCTTGGGAAGCTGATATCTGGGGTAAAATTAGAAGTAACTACCGTGGTGCAACTGCAAACTATTTACAAACAATAGAAGCGCATAAAGCAATTCAAACAAATATTGTTACTACAATAGCAAATACGTATTTTCAGTTAATTGCTTTAGATGAGCAGAAAAAAGCTGTTACAGAAACTATTGGTTTCCGTGAACAAAGTTTTGAAACGATGAAAGCTTTAAAAGAGGCTGGAAATGTTACACAGGTTGCAGTAAATCAATCAGAAGCTCAATTATATAGCGCGAAAGCTATGATAGTTGATATTGATGCAAATATTGCTGTAAATGAAAATATATTAAACGTTTTATTAGGGGAAACACCTAAAGTTTTAGAGCGTGGTACAATAGATAGTCAAAATATCACAACTGATTTAGCAGTTGGTGTACCTGCACAAATTTTAGAAAATCGTCCGGATGTAAAAGCAGCTGAATATGCATTAATTAATTCTTTTGAAAATGTAAATATTGCTAACGCAAGTTTTTATCCATCATTAACTTTAACTGCATCGGGTGGTTTACAAGGAATTGATATTGATAAATTATTTGATGCACATTCTTTATTTGCAAATGTTGTAGCTCGTTTAGCTCAACCAATTTTACAGAAAAGACAATTAAAGACTCAGAAAGAAGTTGCTTTAGCAAATCAAGAAGTATCTTTATTAGCGTATAAAAAATCAATTTTAAATGCGAGTAAAGAAGTTTCAGATGCATTAGCTCGTTACAAAGCTGCAGATGAAAAAATTCCTTTAAAGCAAAAAGAAGCAGAGTTATATGAACAATCTGTAGAATATTCGCAAGAATTATTAAACTACGGAATGGCAAATTACTTAGAAGTTTTAACTGCTCGTGAAGCTGCATTAAATGCAGAATTAGCGATGATTAATTCTAAATTAGGTAAATTAAATTCTGTAGTAGAATTATATCGTGCCGTTGGTGGAGGATGGAAATAATCTTACATCACGATAAATAAATAAAAAAGCATCTCATTTTTGAGATGCTTTTTTTGTTTAAGTTGTATGTAATATTTATTTTATAATTATCGTAGGCAGATCTGTTCTAACTGAATTATTAATGTGTGTTATAATTGAATCAATAAAATTATTATAGTATTTTTCTACATTACCAATAATATTATATTTTACAGTTAATTCCCTCGGTTCACCGTTCATGTTATAATATGAAGCACTATATTTTGCTTTAATACTTAATGGGTTTTTATTATCATATTTATATAAATCAGGAATTATATTTACTAGTTTAATCTTCTCATGATCTATTTCTATTTCGTATGTTGTAAAACCGTATATATTAGAATTAGTACCAAAAATAGATTTTGTATTTAAAATATTGTTGTCAATAGTAGTAAATTTTAAAAAATTTTTATTTTTATGTGGAGAAATAATTTGTTCAGTTTCAGTAAGTCGTTCATTAATAAATCCTAATAATGCATTATAAATATTAGTTTTACTTCTATTAGGAAATTCTAATGTAACACCTTGATTATTTTCTCCTAAAACATATCCATTTGGAGATATTTTAAAATATTGTGCATTTATAGAATTAGAAAAGAAATGTAAAATAATAAAAAGAATAATTTTCATAAGATTTAGTTTATTGTAAAATTATATTATAAATTTTTATAACAAAATATATTGTTATACTTAGTTGTTTTTTAAGTATTTAATTGGATAATACCTTAAGATTTTTTTAATTTTCTTCTAAATTCATACTTTTGCACAAACAAACACAATGACAAAAACAGTAATATTTGATATGGATGGTGTAATCGTGGATACAGAGCCAGTACATCACTATGCATATCATGAACATTATAAGGAATTAAACATTCCTGTTACTCCAGAATTATTTGCAACATTTACAGGTCAATCGACTAAAAATGTTTATCAAATATTAAAAGATAAATTTGATTTATCAGAAGATGTAAATGACTTAGTTTTACGAAAAAGAGCTATTTTTAATGAAGCTTTTGATACAAAACCAGATTTAGAATTGATTCCAGGAGTTGAACAATTGATTAAAGATTTACATGCAAATGGTTTCGAATTAGTTTTAGCATCTTCAGCTTCTAAATCTACGATAGACAGAGTATTTAATCGTTTCAACTTAAATCAATACTTTAAGGCAAAAGTTTCAGGAGAAGATTTTCCAAAATCTAAACCAGATCCTGCTATTTTTATTCACGCAGCTTCATTAGCAAATTCTACGAAAGATGAATGTATTGTAATTGAAGACTCTACAAATGGAATTGAAGCAGCTGTACGTGCCGAAATTAAAGTTTTAGGTTATGTAAGTCAAAATACAAAACGACAAGATTTATCAAAAGCTAATTGGATTTGTGAGGATTTCCATGCTATTGATGCAAAATATATACAGCAATTAAACTAATAAAAAACCACTTCATATGAAGTGGTTTTGTTTTTTATAAACTGAGTTTATTTAAAATTTTAAAATATATTTTTTCTCGATTTAGTTCAAATGTATCAATATAATGACCATTTTCAATTACAGAAGTTCTTTTCATTTTTGATGGGTCAATTCCCATAGTTTGCATCAAAATATATTCGTCAGTTATGCAATTTAATTCAATCAAATAATCTTTGTTCGTTAAACTTTTATTTTGTGCTATTGCCTCACTTACTATTTTAAATTTCTTTGCATAATTATTCGCTTTACTCGTACCATCTTTAATTTCACCATAAGCTAAAGACAATAAAAATAATAACGAAATATTGGTTGGCATTTGTTCTAATTTAGCTTCAGCGTCTATTATAAATTTCTTGAATTTTACTTCTTTAAAATCTGCATAAGCTGCAGAAGTTTTTATACTATAATTAAAACTTCCTAATTCATTTAATGACTGATAATATAAAGTCTGAATTTGATGCGAACTTAACTTTTCGGGTTCTGATTTAAATTTTTCTTTCAAAATCGGATAATAAAAATCTGAATTAGTAGAATCTTTTGCAAGTGTTTCAATACGTTCTAAGTTCACATTCATTTGTGCATTACAAATAAATGGAAGGCATAAAATAAAAGTAAATAAAAATATTTTCATGTTTTTTAAATAATAATCTAAAGTACAAAAAGTAATGACACAATCATTTTCCTTTAAATAGTATATTGTAATAAATATTTTATATCTTCATTTTAATTAACTAATTATATTATGAAGAAAATTTTTACACCTTTATTATTAGGAGTAGTCTTAAGTTTATCAGCACAAGATATACAAGGTTGTACAGATGCACCAAACGGTCAGTATCCAGAAAATGTATATACACCAAGTTGCAGTGGTAATATTGAATATATTACTGAATATGGATATTCTGGAGAGTATTCAAAGGTGCAATTAACCGCAGGTGTTAATTATGAATTTCAAGGTTCAATTAGTTCTGATTTTTTAACTATTACAAATGAAAATGGGAATGAAGTTTTGGTTTCAGGAACTAATAAAGTTAATTTCACTCCATCAGAAAATATGATAATTCGTTTCTATTTGCACACGAATGCAAATTGCGGAAGTGATTATGATGATCTTAAAATAAGAAGCGTAAAATGTTTTTCAACTCCGACCGATTATTGTAAACCAATATTAGATTGTACTGATGGAGCTTCTATAAATTCAGTTTCAATAAATGACTTTATAAATGAATCTGCTTGTGGTGTTAACGGCTATAATGATTTTACCTCAAACGTAATAAATATAGAAAAAGGTTCTACTAACCAAATTGATGTAGCAATTGGTTACGGCTGGTATAATCAATCTGTATCAATGTGGATTGATTTTAATAATAATTTTCAATTCGATGAAAACGAATTTTATTATTTAGGTAGTGGCACAAATCAAGTAATTAATGGAACTTTTACTTTACCATCTGATGTAGAATTAGGAGAATATAGAATGAGATTAAGAGTTGTGACAGTTGATCAAAATACAGCTACTTGGGATAAATCATGTGATATTAGTCAATATTATGGCGAAACAGAAGACTATACTTTAGCTGTAGTAGAGAATTTAAATACTAATGATTTATCAACTATTAAACTAGAATTAAGTCCAAATCCTGTCGTTGATATTTTAAGAATTAATACTATAGAAAATGTAAAGTTTATCCAAATTTTTGATATTTCAGGTAAAGAAATATTAAAAACAGAAGCAAAGCGTATGATAGATGTTAAGCATTTTAAAAAAGGTATTTATGTTGTTAAAATAACTAATAAAAAAGGAGAAATAGAATCACATAAAATTATCAAGAAATAACACAAAAAAAAGCGTTACAATTTGTAACGCTTTTGTATTATAATACCTTTACTTCGAAAACTTTTTCTTCATTAATAAAACCTTCTAAAGTGTCTTTAGAGTTGATTTTACTAACTCCGGCTGGTGTTCCTGTATAGATTAAATCTCCTTTCTTTAATGTGAAGTATTTAGAACATTCTGCAATCAGCGTATTGATATCAAAAATCATATCTTTTGTATTAGCAGTTTGTACTTGATCTCCATTTCTTGTCATACTAAAATTTAGATTCGTTAAATCGAAATTTTCTTTCGGGAAGAAATCAGAAACAAAAGCTGATCCGTCAAATGCTTTTGCAATTTCCCAAGGAAATTGTTTTGCTTTTAATTCTTGTTGAACATCACGTGCAGTAAAATCAATTCCTAAACCAATTTCAGAGAAATAACGATCAGCAAATTGTGGCTGAATCATTTTTCCTACACGATCAATTTTAATTACTAATTCAGTTTCAAAATGAACTTCTTTTGTGAATGTAGGAATTACAAAAGGAAAATTCTTTCTTAAAATAGCCGAATCAGGTTTCATAAAAAACATTGGTGCATCTGGTACTTCATTATTTAGCTCTTTTGCATGCTCTTCGTAGTTGCGACCAACACATATAATTTTCATATTCTTAGAATGATGATTTTAATTTAATTCTTGTAAAAACTTTTTTGGTATATAATGGGAAATCAGCATTCTGAATCCATGCATAATATCCTGGATCTTTTTGGAATACTTCAGCAACTTTTTGTCCTTTGTATTTTCCAAAACTGATAGTTTCATTTCCTTGCGCATCTATATGTATAAATCCAGCTAAATCTGCAGTTTTCTTTTGATTAGAAAATTCACTTAAAAATTGATTATCATTTTCTAATTCCTCGTATTTCTCTACCTGTGCCTTAAAAATTTCATAGGTTGCTAATGTATCAGCTTCTGCAGAATGTGCATCAACTAAATCTTTATCACAGTAAAATTTGTATGCTGCTGAAAGATTTCTTGGCTCCATTTTGTGGTAGATAACTTGAACATCAATCGGACGATGTTTAGTTAAATCAAAATCAAAATCATTACGAATTAATTCTTCTGCTAATAATGGAATATCAAATCGATTAGAGTTGAATCCAGCCAAATCAGAATCTTTAATCATTTCCATGATTTGAGGTGCGATTTCTTTAAAAGTTGGTGCATCTTTTACATCTTCATCACTTATTCCGTGTATTGCTGTTGTTTCAGGAGGAATCGGAATACCTGGATTTACTTTCCAAGTTTTAACTTCTTTTCCACCGTCTTTTAAAGCTTTTACGATAGAAATTTCTACGATTCTATCTTTAGATATATTTACTCCTGTTGTTTCTAAATCAAAGAAACAGATGTTTTTAGTCAAGTTCATTTGTAATTTTTTTTCTAAATAAAATTGAAATGATTACGTATAATAAGATTACAAAAGGAATTGCTGCAACTTGAAAAAGAGCTAACAACGCAATTGTAATGATTAAAAATATATATTTATAATTATTTTCTTGCCATCCTAATCCTTTAAATTTGAATGCAAATAATGGTAAATCTACGATTAATAAAATACTAAAAATAACTGAAATTGCGATTAATAAATAAGTGTCAATTTCTGGACTTATAATTTTACCGTTATTGAAGTATAATGAAAAAATAGAGAAAATAAATAACGTGTTTGAAGGAGTTGCTAATCCTTTAAAATATGTTGTTTGATCTTCATCTAAATTAAATTTTGCTAAACGTAAAGCTGAAAATGCTGGAACTAATAAAGCAACTAATGATAATGCTGAAATTTTTAAATTTTCATTCTCGAAAATGAAATCAGTAGATAGGTTATTAAACATAGCAAAAAGCATTAATCCAGGAACCATTCCGAAAGAAATACAGTCAGCCAAAGAATCTAATTCGCCACCAATAGGGCTACTTTGTTTTAATAAACGAGCAACCATACCGTCTAAAAAATCTGCAACCAAAGAAATCATCATTAAGATCATTACTATTGTTACCGTTTGTGGAGTTATGTTTCCGTTGCTTGAAGAGATTAACACACAAGACAATACACCACAAGATAAGTTTAATAATGTCAGATAATTAGGGATTGTAAATAATTTCATGTAAATAAATTTCAGTCACAAAAGTACAAACAAAAGCGTTTATAGTAAAGAAAATACAATAATTCATTTAATTTTGAGTTCTAATTTCATAATAAAAAGACCTTTGAAAAAAATTGTTTTCCTTTTAAGCGTATTTACAAGTTTAGGAATTCAGGCACAAACAGCCCGAAAATACTCTAACGAATTTCTTAATATTGGTGTTGATGCTCGCTCATTTGCAATGGGTAATGCAGTTGTTGCTAATATTGGAAATGCAAACGCTAGTTATTGGAATCCTGCAGGTTTAACGGAAGTTTATTGGGGAGTTGATGCTACAGCAATGCATGCTGAATATTTCCAATCAATTGCGAAGTTTGATTATGCTGCAGTTGCAATTCCGTTACGAGAAAGTAATTCGACAGTTGCGTTTTCATTAATGCGTTTTGGTGTTGATGATATTTTAAATACAACAGAATTAATCGATAATCAAGGAAATATTAATTACGATAAAATAACAAAGTTTTCTACAGCTGATTATGCTTTAACAATGTCATATGCAGGTTATTTTTTAGGAAACAAGGATATTCAAGTAGGTGCTAACGCTAAGGTGGTTTATCGTCATATTGGGAAATTTGCTAAAGGAATTGGTTTTGGTTTAGATTTAGGTATGCAATATCGTACAGATGATGGATGGTATTTAGGTGCTATGGCTCGTGATATTACGACGACATTCAATGCATGGAAAATTAATTATGACGAAGTAAAACCTATTGTTGTTGATGGTCCTGCAGACCCTAATGAAACAATTTTAAATGATTTACCTGCTGAAGGTACAGAATTAACTTTACCAAAATTACAAGTTGGGATAGGGAAGAAGTTTCAATTTGATGATCGTTGGTCGTTATTAGGAGAAGTTGATCTTGGAATGGAATTTCAAGAAACAAATGCTGCTTTATCTATGGGGAATTTCTCCATCAATCCAATGGTAGGTTTTGAATTAGGTTATGATGATATGGTTTTTGTTCGAGGTGGTTTAAATAATCTACAACAAATTGAGCAATTTAACGGTGATAAAAAGACTAGTATTCAACCAAATGTTGGAGTAGGCTTTAAATATGGTGGAATTTCCATAGATTATGCTTTAACTAATTTTGGTGATCAAGGATTAGGCTTGTATTCAAATATTTTTTCACTTCGATTAGATTTTGGTCATTTAAATAAATAAATTTTAAAAGGTTAAACTGTATGGGTTTAACCTTACTTTTTAATATATTACTATATATAAATAATATATCCGATAGGTTTAATAGAGTAATAAGTGTCATTAAAAAGATAATAAAAAGAAAAGTGGCGAAATTCACTCAGATTTGAAAAAAAAATGCCTTTTGGATTTTACTCAAAAGGCAAAGTTTTATTATAATTTTTTAAGTTCTTCAATTGAAATATACTTATATCTATAGTATTTATCGTACCAGTTTAATGGTTCTGTTTTCATAATTTTTCTTTCATATTCGTATGGAGAGAGATAGAATTTTATAGAATCACCATCTTTTAATTTCTTTAAACGAATTGAATCATTTTTATATGAGAAATCAAATTCATTGTATTTTATTAAATCAATTGTTGCAGATGCACTTCTTCCTTTAAAACGAATTTCTTTAATTTGATCTTTCACTTCAATCAAACCTTTTTCTTTGACAGAAGCATGCATTAATTGATCTTGTTCATTCTTTAAAATTGCACCAAAAAGAATTGTCAATAAAAAAGGAGAAAAACAAAGTATATGATAGAAATAATATTTCCATGAATGTTTATAAAAAATATTTTTTTCACATTTTGATTCAATATATTCAGTAATCGTCAGATTTGATGATGCTTCAAATTCAAATAATTTATCACCTAAATGTATCGTTAAATATTCTACTTCTTTTTTGTAATTATAATCATACGTAATTTCTTGAATTGGTGTGTTTTTCCATTTACGATCAAAAAATCCTTTTGTTAAAATATATTCATCATGCAATTCGAAATATTCAACAGATAATGTCTTTTTATAAATATAATATCCAAGTACAAACCAATAGATGATAAAGAAGATAGCAAACTCAAAGATGATTTCTTGAATCAAAATATATATAATGGCCGATACAAGAATTAAATTTAGAATATAGAAACTATACTTTATTTGATTATCAAATTTTACTGTAGACTCATCGTAGTTTTTATAGATTAACATGGCTAAAAACTTAAATAAATAGAATAGGCAATCAATGAATAAATCATGAAATAGAAAAATTTTCTCGTCTTTGGAAATATAAAAACAGGTATTAGAAAGATCATAAAACTAATAGAAATCCTTATTAAATTATCTAATATAATATCGACTATAAAATGTTTGATATTTATAAAATGAAAAAAAATATTAAGTATTAAAACGATAAAAAATGTTTTAAATGCTATACTAAATAACTTTTGATCTTTTTTAAAAAAGTCGTTATTCGATTTTAAATTTTGCATTTACACTTGCTTCAACGTTGATTTTATCAAACTCGATATCTAAGGGTTGATAGGTTTCATTTACTTTCATCTTAGACATTCCTCTAACAACTATTCCAGGAGCTGCACCAGCAAGTCCATAATTGCTTGTCGTATGATCAGAAATATAAATCGCCGAACCAACTTTTTGTCCAATAGGCTCAGTCATTGCTTTGGCAATAGTTTTTGCTTTAAGAATTGCTTTTGATTTTAAATCTAATTTCAATTCTTCTAATTTTGAATATTCAGTTCGGTCCAAATAAACATTAGAAATAGATTCGTTTTCTAATCCAACTATTACTTTGCTCGCCGTTTGTGCATCATAAACCAATAACGAATATGATTTCGCTTTGACAATATCTTGTTGTTTTAGAAAGTATTTTTTAAAATTACTTGCCAAATCTTGCATCGATAATTGTTTCTTCAAATCAATTCCTAAACTTGTTAATTTCGATGCCATTTTATTTTCCAACTCTTCTACAGAAATTTTGTTTTTCGAGTCTTTTTCAGATAAAATTATAGTTAAATAAATGCGATCTGGACTAACCAAAGTATCAACTTTAGCAGCAGTTTCAATAAAAGGTTGATCTATAAAATTTTTCTCTTGTGCGAATAATGCAGTAGAAAAAAGGGTAAAAAATAGTAATGATTGTTTTTTCATGATATAGTTTATTTATTCGATAGGTAATTCAGGATCTTTTCCCCATTCGGACCAAGAACCATCATACACTTTTATCGTTTGATTTGGATTGATTTGATGATTTGCTAACGCTAAAATTGAAGCTGTAATTCCAGAACCGCAAGTAAAAATCAATTCTTCTTTTTCGTTATATTTATTGAAGATTTCTATTAAATCTTCATCAGATTTAATAAATTCTTCTTCTAAAACCATTTCAAAAGGAATATTACCAGCGTTTTTGATATGACCTTTTCTTAAACCTGGTCTTGGTTCATCAACCTCAGCATGAAATCTCGAAGAAGAACGAGCATCTATAATTTTTGTTTCGTATTGATCGATTGCATCTAAAACATCATTAACATTAGCTAACCAATTTTCATTTAGATGAGCTTCAAAATTCCCTAAATCTTCAGTTAATTTATAAGTTTTAGCTATAGATTTCTTTGCATTTTTCCATGCTGAAATTCCTCCATTTAAAACATAAACCTCATCAAATCCCATCGTTTTGAACATCCACCAAGCTCGTGGACTTGAGTAAACACCCCAACGATCGTAACAAACAATGATACTCTCTTTATCAATTCCTAATAATTGTGCTTCTCTGGTGAAAGTTTTTTCATCTACAAGTGTATGCGGCAATTCAGATCGTTGATCTGAAAATCGATGTTCAATATCAAAAAAATGTGAATTTGGAATCAATTCAAAATCTAAATCATCTAATTTTTTGCCAACTTTATCAATTGAACAATCTAATAAAATAAGATTAGGATTTTCAATAATCTCATCTAGTTCTTGTACAGAAATTACAGGATGTTGATACTTCATTGTTTTGTAGTGTTTCTGTAAAAATATAATTTTTTGAGAATTAATTATAAGTTTTTAATATAATTCATTGTTGTATTTAATTCATATTTTAAATATTTAACTTTTAGTAATTTGTTTATTTTTAGAGCTTTTTTATCTTTATCTAATTATCAATTAACAAAATATGAAAAGATTAATTTTATTACTTAGTTCAACTGTATTATTATTCTCATGTAATAAAACTGAAAATAAAACTGATATTAATACTGTTGAAGGAAATTTAACTGATAGTATACAAGTTTCAAATTCTTTCTCTATAGAAGAAATCCCTTTTATTACAACTGAAATTGGCGATTTTCCATTTTTTTCGCTTCCTGAAAATATTGAGGAAATGAATAAACCTTTAGTTAGAGATTTTGATTTAATTTATTTTTCTATAAAAGACCAATATATACCTATTGAAGGGAAAGTTTACAAAGCAAATATTAGAGGTACAAGAGAAGTTCCTTTTTCTCAGCATTATTTTATAAAAAGTTTCGATGATTATTTAAAATCAATTGGTGCAGTAAAAGTTTTTGATGGTAAATTAACCAATGATAATTATAATACAAGAAAGGATAATGATCCAAATATCGGCGATGAAGGAGATATAGGTTATGGTAATGAAGCTGTTAAATGTTATGTGCTTCGTACGAAAGATAAAGGAAATATCTATGTTCAGTTTACTGCTGACAATGCTACTGGAAAATTAAATATATTACAAGAAGGGAAATTAAATCAAACCATTAAAAAAATTACAGCAGATGATATTGTAAAAGATTTAAACGAAAAGGGAAAATCTATTTTATATATTAATTTTGATGTCGATAAATCAAACGTTTCAATGGATGGGAAAGAGTTGATTTCACAAATTTCAGAAGCTTTGAAAAAAGATAATTCTTTAAAAATATCTATTGAAGGTCATACAGATAATTCGGGCGATGGAAATCACAATAAAAAATTATCTAATGATCGTGCAAATTCAGTTATGAATGATTTGATTCAATCTGGTATTGACAAGAATAGACTTTCTGCTAAAGGTTTTGGCGCAGAAAATCCTTTAGTAGCTAACGATTCTGAAGAGAATAAAGCAAAAAATAGAAGAGTAGAATTGATTAAATTATAGAAAAAAAGCGACCTCAACAGGTCGCTTTTTAAATTTATTATTGTAAAACCTCAACAACAGGTTTTCCAATGTTTCCGTTTGGTTCTTCAATTTTTAATAATGCTGAAATAGTCGGAGCAATATCAGTCATATGTACTGGATTATAATTTTTTCCAGGTTTAATTCCCCAACCCATTAATACAAATGGAATATGCGAATCGTAAGATCCCCAAGTTCCGTGCGTAGTTCCTCCTGCATTTACTTTTCCACCATACCATTGTGGATCTAAGATGTAATTAATAGCTCCAGAGCGTTTTCTGTTGTAACCATTAATCATACGCTCTTTGATGATAGCAGGAATTGGAGAATTTGCAATATTGTCCATGTCTGCGGCAAAAGAAACTCCATCAACTTTTTGCATATATTTTACAATTTCTTCACGAATATTATCTTCATCTAAATCATTAGAATTGATAACATCATAATTTAAATGCACTTGATAATTTGATAAAGATCTTACAATATCTTTTGCTTTAAATTTTGATTCAAGTTTAGCATTCAGTTCTTTTTTAACTGTACTAGTTTGAAAATAACCAGCATTTCCTTTTTTATCCTGAATATATTTAGGATTATGAGCACCACCATGATCGGCACTTAAGAAAACTAAATATTCTCCTTTACCAATGTTTTTATCTAAATAATTAAAAATATCTCCTAAATCTTTATCTAAACGTAGGTAAGTATCTTCAGCTTCAATTGTATTTGGAGAAAATTGGTGTCCAACATAATCAGTAGAAGAAAAACTAATCGCTAAGAAATCTGTAATTCCGGCATCATTTTTACCTAATTTTTCATTTTCAATAATTGCTAAAGCAATATCTTTTGTCAACGTATTTCCAAATGGAGTAGAACGAATCAATCCAAATCCATTATCTTTTTTCATTGCTTTTAAATCATAAGGAAAAATCATTTTATCATTTCCTTTATAATTCGCGCGGTAAGGATTTCCATCTTTTTCACTTTGTTTATAAGTATCAATAGGATATAATGTTGTCCATTTATCAAGATATTTATCAGTTAATTTTTTATCATTAAATTTTTGTAACCATTGCGGTAACTCATTCATATAAAAAGTACTCGAAATCCAATTTCCAGTTTCGCCATCAAACCAAAAAGCAGCATCAGCAAAATGACCTGCAGGTAAAATTCCACCACGATCTTTTAACGAAACACCATAAACTTTGGATCTAAAATTTGTAGCAAGTTTTAATTGATCTGTAACTGTTGTAGTTAATAGATTTTTAGGTGACATTTTTCCGGCTTTAGATGTTGTTCCAACTCCATTAACCTCATCATCTTGTGTACAATACATTTCTTGTCCTGTAGCTTGAATGATAAAATCATTCCCCGCGATACCATGAATCGCAGGAACAGAACCTGTATAAATTGTACTATGTCCAATTGCAGTATACGTTGGAACGTAGGGGATATATGTATTTTCATTGGAAAATCCTTCGCTTAAAAGGCGATTAAATCCATCTTTTGTATAACGATCTTGATAACGGTATAAATAATCCCAACGCATTTGGTCGACTACAATTCCAACGACTAATTTTGGTTTATCTGAATGTTTTTCTTGTGCATTAAGCGATAAACTCGCGAATAGAGATAAAACACCTATAAAAGTTTTATTGAATTTCATGTGTATTTATTTTAGCTTTCAAATTTAATACTATTAATCTTCTTACAATATTATCTAAATGTGAAATTTGGAATTATAATTGAAGAGATTAATCAACATAAAAACCACAAACTATGATAGGAAATCCTTTAATTATTGAAAAGCAATACAATTGCACGATAGAAGTATTATGGAACGCTATTTCAAATCCAAATGCAATGAAAGAATGGTATTTTGATGTAAAAGGTTTTGAATTAGAAGTCGGTAATCAATTTGAATTTTATGCCGGTGAATATTTACATGAATGTAGAATTGAAGATGTCTTTTTGTATCATAAATTGGTTTATACATGGACATATCCAATTTATGAAGGAGAATCTGAAGTAACTTTTTTAATAAATCCTGATAAAGAATTTGAAAATTATAGTCAGCTTAAATTAATTCATGACGGAATTGCAAGCTTTCCACAAGATGATGCTAATTTTTCAAGAAATAGTTTTGAAGCGGGTTGGGAAGAACTTTTAGAAATTTCTTTGAGAGAATATGTTGAATAAATTATATAAAAAAAGGATTCAATATTGAATCCTTTTTCATTTTTTCGAAAAAATGAAGGTCTTACTTTTTGAATAAAACAGTGTATCCTTCTTGATTTGCAATTGTTTGGCGTGGTTCTTCTGCAGTGATAATACCAGCTTTTTCTTTACGAGTATTGTTCATCCACATTGGAATCCAGATAAATGGGATAGTTGCTAAGAAAGCAATACACCAGAATCCAGCGAATTCCATAAATAACCATGCGAAAAATCCTAAGAATTGTGCCATGACATATAATTTAGTTGTACAAAAGTAATATATTATTTTTAGTATTAAAACTAATAATTATCACTTTTCTTTAACAAAGCTATTGCTTAAATTTGTAAGCAATAACATTTCAATTAACGAAATAAATACAAAAAAATGGAATATAGAATTGAGAAAGACACCATGGGGGAAGTTAAAGTTCCTGCTGATAAATATTGGGGTGCTCAAACAGAACGTTCAAGAAATAACTTTAAAATTGGTGAATCGGCTTCAATGCCTAAAGAAATCATCGAAGGTTTTGCTTACTTAAAGAAAGCTGCTGCTTATGCAAATGCTGAATTAGGTGTTTTACCAGTTGAAAAACGTGATGCGATTGCTGCAGTATGTGATGAAATTTTAGCAGGTGAATTAGCTGACCAATTCCCATTAGTTATCTGGCAAACAGGTTCAGGTACTCAATCTAATATGAATGTAAACGAAGTTGTTGCTAACCGTGCTCAAGTTTTAGCTGGTGGTAAAATTGGTGAAGGAGAACCAGTTTTAAAAGCAAACGACGACGTTAACAAATCTCAATCTTCTAACGATACTTACCCAACAGGTATGCACATCGCCGCTTACAAAGCTGTTGTAGAAGTTACAATTCCAGGAGTTGAGCAATTACGTGATACTTTAGCTAAAAAATCTGCTGAGTACATGAACGTAGTTAAAATTGGACGTACACACTTAATGGATGCAACTCCATTAACATTAGGTCAAGAATTATCAGGTTACGTTGCTCAATTAAACTACGGTTTAAAAGCATTACGTAATACTTTAGCTCACTTATCTGAAGTTGCTTTAGGAGGAACTGCAGTTGGTACAGGTTTAAATACACCGGAAGGTTACGATGTTCTAGTTGCTAAATATATTGCTGAATTTACAGGACACCCATTTGTTACTGCTGAAAACAAATTCGAAGCTTTAGCTGCTCACGATGCAATCGTAGAAACTCACGGAGCATTAAAACAATTAGCTGTTTCTTTAAACAAAATTGCGAATGATATCCGTATGTTAGCATCAGGACCTCGTTCAGGTATTGGAGAAATTTTAATTCCAGAAAACGAGCCAGGATCTTCAATCATGCCTGGTAAAGTTAATCCAACACAATGTGAGGCATTAACAATGGTTGCTGCACAAGTAATGGGTAACGATGTTGCTATTACAATTGGTGGTACTCAAGGTCACTACGAATTAAACGTATTCAAACCATTAATGGCTGCTAATTTCTTACAATCAGCTCGTTTAATTGGTGATGCATGTGTTTCTTTCGACGAGCACTGTGCACAAGGTATTGAGCCAAACTACGGACGTATTAAAGAATTAGTAGATAACTCTTTAATGTTAGTTACAGCTTTAAATACTAAAATTGGTTACTACAAAGCTGCTGAAATTGCTCAAACAGCTCACAAAAATAACTCTACGTTAAAAGAAACTGCAATTGCATTAGGATATGTTACTGCTGAAGAATTTGACGAGTGGGTTAAACCAGAAGATATGGTAGGTTCTTTAAAATAAGAAATTAATTAATTTATTCAAATAGAAAAGCCGTTCTTAAAAGAACGGCTTTTCTTATTTATATTTAAAAGTAATAATTTTATAATCTTGATTCTTGAATTGATACATTAAATATTTTCTTTCTGTTTCGGCTTGTTCTTTTTTAAAATAATTTTTTTCATATCCAGATTGAATTTCTTTCGCAATACCATTTTCGATAATATAATCCTTAACATCTTCAAACCTGTCTTTAGAATATTTATACACATCATTACGTTCTATATCTAATGAATATACATCTGATATGTATACATCTTTATTAAAACCATAATGAATTGTATAAAAATAAAAGGGTGTATCTTCATTATTTTGTATATCAATCGGCGCCTGTGAAGTAACAATTGACGAGAATAATAATCCAAATACAAAAAGATAGAAATGTTTCATACGTTTATAATATTTATTTTCAAGTGTTTAAAATTAAACATTTATTTTAAACAAGCTAAATAATTTATATACTATTCTAATAGAAAGAAATTATTATCTTTGTAAACCTTTAAAAAAACAATACAGACATGTTTCAAAGTCTTCAAGATAAATTAGACAAAGCTTTACATACCTTAAAAGGAAAAGGACAGATTACAGAAATTAACGTTGCAGAAACGATTAAAGAGGTAAGACGTGCCTTAGTTGACGCTGATGTTAGTTACAAAGTAGCTAAAGATTTTACAGATACAGTTAAGAAAAAAGCATTAGGTTCTGATGTATTAACATCATTAAATCCTAGCCAATTAATGGTTAAAATCGTTCATGACGAATTAACTGAATTAATGGGAGGTAAGCAAGCCGATTTAAACATCGAGGCGAATCCAGCTATTATTTTAATTGCAGGTTTACAAGGTTCTGGTAAAACAACATTTTCTGGAAAGTTAGCTAATTACTTAAAGACTTCTAAAAACAAAAAAGTTTTATTAGTTGCTGGTGACGTTTACCGTCCTGCCGCTATCAATCAGTTACAGGTTTTAGGTGAACAAATTGGTGTTGATGTTTTCGCAGATTTAGAAAACAAAAATCCAGTTGAAATTGCACAAAATGCATTAGCACAAGCAAAACAAAACGGAAATAATGTAGTAATTATAGATACTGCTGGTCGTTTAGCGATTGATGAGCAAATGATGGAAGAAATTCGTCGTGTTCACCAAACGGTTAATCCAACGGAAACTTTATTCGTTGTGGATTCGATGACTGGACAAGATGCTGTTAATACTGCAAAAGCTTTCAATGATGTATTAGATTATAACGGTGTTGTTTTAACAAAGTTAGATGGTGATACACGTGGTGGAGCTGCATTAACGATTCGTACAGTTGTAGATAAACCAATTAAGTTTATTTCTACTGGTGAGAAAATGGAAGCTTTAGACGTTTTCTATCCAGAACGTATGGCGGATCGTATTTTAGGAATGGGTGACGTTGTTTCGTTAGTTGAACGTGCACAAGCACAATTCGATGAAGAAGAAGCAAAGCGTTTACAAAAGAAAATTGCTAAAAACAGTTTTGATTTTGATGATTTCTTAAAACAAATTCAACAAATCAAGCGTATGGGTAACATGAAAGATTTAATCGGAATGATCCCAGGTGCTGGAAAAGCTTTAAAAGATGTTGAAATTAATGATGATGCATTTAAAGGTGTAGAAGCAATCATTAAATCGATGACTCCAAAAGAGCGTAAAAATCCAAATATTATTGATAATTCTCGTAAGAAAAGAATCGCAGCTGGTTCTGGAACAACGTTACAAGAGGTGAATCAATTATTGAAACAATTCTCTGAAATGGGTAAAATGATGAAATTCATGAACTCGTCTCAAGGAAAGTCAATGATGGAATCAATGGCTAAAAATATGCCTGCAGGTGGTTTCCCTGGAATGCCTGGTGGTATGCCAAAAATGTAATTAATATTATTAATTCTATATAATCAAAAACCTTCAAGAAATTGGAGGTTTTTTTTATTTTATTTACATAAATATTATGTTAAATAGCAAGTGTTATAAATATTTAAAATAGATTAGAAGTTCATTATACGGGATTTATTATATTTATAATAATAAGCACATTTATGAAAAAGATAATATTCGCAATAACTTTATTAATAGGAAGTACATTTATAAGTTGCCATCAATTAAAGAATAAAGAACAAATCGATGTTCGTTACGAATTAGTTGATAATAATAGACAATTAGTTTGGAGTTTAAATGATGGAAAATATACGTACTTGATTCAATATCATTTTAATAGTAGAAAATTAGAAAATCAATTAGTAGATACTGAAACTGTACAAATAGCTGATTCATCTAATATAATTGGAACAAATCCTAAAAGCTATAACGAAGTTGTAAAACATAATTATAAAGCTTTAATTAATGATAAAACGAAAAATGAAGTAGAATTTAATGAATTAATCGTAAGTAACAAACTACATTACTATTACACACAAAGAGAAAATTTTACAATGCCTTATGAAATTCAAATTGAAGAAAATTATATAGTTAAGGTAAATATAGAAGCCGGAAAAAATTATCCTTTAAAATATGCCGAAACAGATTATGCTGGAGGTTATGAATTTAAATTAGAACCAAAAGATGTAATGTTGTATCGAATGATACAATCAAAGCTATCAAAAGAAAGTATTAAATTAGATACAATTTCAGAATTAGGTTACGGTCATCAAATTGTAATCGATAATCATACAATCATTAATAATCCAAAAGTGATTTATGATAATAAAGATCTTTCATCAATCATTATGTTTACAGATTATATTATTCTGAAATATATTCCAGCACAAAAACCTGAAAAATTTATTTATCCAATCGTCACAAAAAGAAAACCTTTAGAACCTGAAACAGCTGTTTATTAAATAAAAGATATTTTAGATTAATCCTTTAATAATAGTGCTTCATAAATATCCAATTTAACATAATAAAGATTATTAATAATAAAATAACTATGTTATTTTTATTATTATAATATATATTATGTTAAGTAAGAAGAAAAGATATCCCTATTTAAAAGGAATAATATCTTAATATTGTATTTTTGATATTATTATAAACTAAAATGAAATATTATTTATTTTTAGCTGCAGCAATTTTATGTGAAACTTTGGGAACATCATTTCTTAAGAAGACTGAACAATTTTCTAAACCTATACCAAGCATTATTTTTGTGGTTGCAATGGTTGGATCATTTTATTTATTAAGCCATGCATTAAAAGGTATTCCTATTGGTATCTCTTATGCAATTTGGTCTGCTGCAGGAATCGTTTTAATTTCACTTGTAGGATATTTTGTATATAACGAAAAACTAGATATACCTGCTATTATTGGTATATTATTAATAGTTTCAGGTGTATTGGTAATTAACCTATTTTCAAAATCAACAAGTCATTAATTATTTAATAATCTTTTAACTTTTTCTATTTAACATAACATTGTTTTTATTGAGATTAAATAGCTAAAAAGATAAATAACTAACCAATTTATTGCTATTTAGATTAATTTAAAATAAATTTGCACCCGAATTCAGTTATAATGAAAAAAGGGTTATTTACACTAGGTTTATTACTTGGTACGTTATCAAGTTTACAGGCTCAGAAGACTATTACAGGAAAAGTAGTTGACGAGAATAATAAACCATTATCTAACGTATTGGTTCAAGAACCGATTAGTAAAAAATGGACGCATACAAAAGAAGATGGAACTTATCAATTAGAAGTCTCAAGTGAAAATACAACATTACTTATTTCTCAATTAGGTAAAGATTTAATTGAAGTTTTTGTTGATCCAGATTTTAATAATGTAACTACTACTCTTTTTAAACAAAATTTACGTTTAGAAGAAGTTGTTATCTTTCCAAAACGTAAAAAAGAATATTCTGAAATTGTTTTAGGAAAAGAAGCGATTGAAAATGTACAAGCATTTTCTATTAACGAAGTTTTAGAACAGTTACCTGGTCAGTTTACGCCTGACTTTAATAACAATCAGTTCAAAAATATTGTTTTCCGTACGGCAAATAATAATGCAAACATTACTAAATTATCAAATGCTAGTGGCGATAGACAAGATTACTTTGCCAATCGTGCGTTTGGTACATCAATCGTAGTTAATGATATTCCGTTGTCTAATAACGAGAATATGCAAACCTTTTCTCCTAATACTTCGGGAGCATTTAGCTATAATTCCGGAAATACTTTTGGAGATGGATCTGAAAACACTTTCTCTAACGCAAATTATGGTTTCGATTTAAGAGAAGTTCCTACAAATAATATCGAAGAGATTAAAGTAATTCAAGGTATTGCGCCAGCAAAATATGGTGACATGACTTCTGGCTTAATTTTAGTTCAAACCAAAGTTGGTGAAACTCCTTACCGTGCATCGATTTCTATGAGAGATGCTACAACTGAATACAATTTATCTAAAGGATTTAAATTAAGTTCTCGTAACTTTATTAATACTCAAATAAACTTTTTAGAATCTAATTCAGATCCAAGAAATAGCTTAACTAAATATAACCGTATCAACGGAAATATTTCTTGGAAAACGAATAATGCAGCAACTACTCTAACCAATACGCTTACAGCAAATATTGGTTACCGTAATGATGAATTAAAAAGTAATCCAGATGATTTTTCTGATGCGAAGGTAAAAGATGATCGTACTTCAATCCGAATTTCAAATAATTTAAAATGGAATTTTAACAAATCTTGGATTGATACGTTTAATATTGATGCAAATCTTAATTATGAAAAGTCAAATTCTTACAAAGAAGAATGGCGTAATTTAGGTAATGCAGCGATTACTGATGCTACAACTGATGGAATTCATCAAGCGATTATAGTTCCTTCTCAATATTTTTATAACATGAATGTGGAAGGAATTCCAGTTTCTACTTATTTAAACTTAGAAGGTAATAAATCGATTAAAAGTAAAAACCAATGGATACATACGATTTCTGCGGGTATTTCTACTAGAACAAGTGCAAATAAAGGACGCGGACGTTATACAACAGGTAACGGCGTTCCTAATTATCTTACTTTAAGTGGAGCTGGCGGAAGTTTAGGATACCGTGATTATAACTTTAGAAATACTAAAACTGTATTTCAATTTTCTGCGTATGCGGAAGATCAAATCACAAAATATTATGAAAATGATGCAGTATTAAAACTTGATTTAGGTTTACGTTACGAAAATCAATTAGGATTTTCAACGTTTCAACCACGTGTAAATACTTCTTATGCTTTTAACAAATTCTTACGCTTACGCGGAGGATTTGGTATGGCAAGTAAAACACCATCATTAAATCAATTATATACTGGAAATCGTTACTATGATTATTTATTAGGTGACGGAATTTATTCTGTTCCTGGAACTGGATTAATTGGTTGGATTCAGACTTTTGAATTACCTGCTGATAATCCAGATTTAAAACCAATTCGTTCAATGAACACAGAATTTGGAGCTGATTTAAACTTCAAATTTGGTACATTAAACCTGACAGGTTTTTACAATAAAATGACGGACGGAATTTCTTCTATTTCAGATCCATTTTACAGAACTATTAGTCAAATCGCATTAGATACTACCACTACTCCAGCCTCTTACACTGTAATTGGACAAGAGAATATTGGTTTCTTCGCAAGCGAATTAAGAAATAATTTACAATCTGAAGATTTAGGTTTAGAAGCGTTTATGACATTTAATCGTATCAAACCTTTAAACTTAGATATACAAGTAAATGCTTCGTATATAAAAACAACAAATACGCCAAATAAGACTGAATATTCTATTTCTTCTGTGATTACAGAACCAGAAAAATATGCAGTTTATAATGCACTAGTTTCTAAGACAGACCAATTAACACTTGGGTCTAATTTTAATTATCATTTACGCAAAGTAGGATTATTGTTATCTCTTAGAACAGAACATATCTTGTTAATGAATCATAATCGTAACCAAGATAGATTTCCAATAGGATATTTAGATGAACAAATGCAATATCATGCAATTCCGGTTGCAGATCAAACGAATACAGATTTGTACGGACATTTAATCAAGACACCTGTTAAAGGAGATCAAAGTCTACAAAATTCGATTCATAATGTTCATTTAAGATTATCGAAGGATTTTATGAATGGATTTAAAGTTTCTGTTTACACGACAAATGTATTAGGTTTAAAACCGACTTATTATGATACAAATGGTGTAAAACAAATTTATCCAATTGCTCAATTTTCTTTAGGAGGAAAATTAGAATACTCTTTTTAATAAACTAGAAAAAACAATATAATGTATAAAAAGTTACTATTATTAACACCTTTTATCGCAGGATTATTATTCAACTCATGTATGGATGATGATTTTGGTGGGATGAATTTATCTCCTGTAAGTGTTACAGCGCATGTTAAATTTGGTGGTGATTTTGTTACAGATAAAAATGCAGTTAATGCCAATGTAATTTTCAGAAATGTTGATACTG
This sequence comes from Faecalibacter macacae, assembly GCF_003687725.1. Lineage (GTDB taxonomy): Bacteria > Bacteroidota > Bacteroidia > Flavobacteriales > Weeksellaceae > Empedobacter > Empedobacter macacae. The sequence goes on along the minus strand of NZ_RDOJ01000011.1, from coordinate 8,156 downwards.
GTGTAGAATATATTGGCGTTACAGACGCGAACGGAAATTATGTTTTACCAGCAGTTTTACCAGGAAAATATTCAGCAACTGTAAACTTTACATTAACTCCTACTCAATTTGAGGAATACTTTGGGTATGATTCAGGTTCGGATGAGTATATTGTTTTTAATGGTGTAACACAGAATATTGATATTTTATCAAGCGGAACTACAATTACAGTAGAAATCTTCTCAGCCAATACAATTGGTGGTTTAGTGATTAAACAAGTTTATTATGCAGGTTCACATACAACAAGAGCTGCATCTTTTCGTGATCAATTCGTAGAGATTTATAATAATTCGGCTGAAGTTATATATGCTGATGGTTTAATTTTCGCTCAATTATTTGGAAATAATACAGTTGGAACTGATCCTTTCCACTTACCTTCTGGGCAATTAAATTGGGCAATGAGCGAAGGAAATACAAAAGGTAACGCTGCTAATACAGATTATGTATACGCAGATGCAGTTTATCGTATTCCGGGTTCAGGACAACAGTATCCAATTCAGCCAGGAGAAAGTATTACAATTGCAGCAACAGCAATTAATCATAAATCAAATTATACAGATAATAATGGAAATTCAGTTAGTATTCAAGAACCTGAATTAACTGTTGATTTATCTAACGCAGATTTTGAAGCGAATTTGACTTCATACACAGGAAATCAATTCCGCTATGATATTCAAAATCCAAATGTTCCAGATTTAGAAATTGTACATTGGGTTTCAGGTCAAGACATGGTTTTGGATAATCAAGGAAGAGATGGATATGTTATTTTTAGAGCTTCTGCTGAAGAAGTTGCAGCTTTTGACAAGCTTCGTAACCCAAGTAATGCGAACAATAGTTTATACTTACAAATACCTAATAATTTAATTTTAGACGGTTTAGATACGACTAGAGATTTAGGAAATAATTTAGTTCCTAAAAAATTAAACGCAATGCACGACGCTGGTGTAACATACGTTCCTGCTGGAGCGTTTAGTTCTTTTTCTGTAATTAGAAAGACACAAAAAGTTGTTAACGGTCGTATTATTTTAAAGGATACGAATAATTCTACAGAAGACTTTATCAGTATAAAAGCTGAACCAAAAGCTTTTGCTAATTAATTTAAAAAATAAAGAATGAAATCTAAAATAGATTTAAATTCATACGATATATCCTTATTTGCACGTAAAAATGCAAATAAGGTTTTTGTCTTAATGGCAACTACATTAGGTGGTTTTGCGATTGCTCAAGATAAGGATACAATCAAGATAGATTCTAATCCTTTATACGAGCAAGAATTAGCGCAATTAAAACAACTTCCTGTTACATTTGCAAACCAAAATATTCAAAATTTTACTCAAACTGAAGTTTATTTTAACTTCAAGAAAAATGAATTTGCTCGTAAACAAACAGCTTCAGAAACTATGCGATATGGTTTTAGAAGTCAAGGTTTATTTAATGTAAAAGAAGATTTAAAGATTTTTGGTTCTATAGATTTACAAAAATATACGGAAAAAGATTTAGCATATACTTTAGACGACACGCGTACGGATGATATGGAGGTTTTACATCCTCAATATTATTTTGTACCTCGTTCTTCTAATTGGAATAATCAACAATATGATATTAACGCAGGAGTAATTAAAAGCTTTGGTAATTTTAATCTTGCTGCTAAAGCAGGTTTATATGCCAATAAATTAGCGCGTGAAGTTGATCCACGACCAGAAATTTCTAACAGAAAATTAAGTGGAGAAATCCATGCAGGTTATACATATGGGAATCATCAAATATTTGCTTTGGCAGGTTATGCTGTAAAAGACAAAGATTACTCATATTATTACAGTAATTCGCAATTAAATAATATTGCATATCCAGATACTTATTTACGTTACAACTCTGGTTTTGGACGTGTAATTAATCGACCATTTTTAAATTATTCTTCTGGTTATTATACACGTACAACGTATAAAAAAGCTGGAGCCGGATATCAATACAATTCAGCAAATACATTATTATCAGGACAATATACTTATCAAGAAAATTTAGAGAATTTCTACGATGATAAGTTTATGAATGATAAATTTAAACGCTTTCAATATCAAACAATTACTCATCAAGGAGCAATTCGTTTAAAACAAAATATAAACGATAAAATACTACGTTCTTCATTAAGTGGTTTTAAAACAACATCTAAAAATTATGATGTTAAAGCTTTAGGAACTAATTACATGAACCGTCAGCGTAACATTACTTTTGATGTTAATTTATTGAAACAAAATAACCAAATTGTAAAATATTATGTTGGTGCATTTGCAGCATATAATCAAAACAGATACATGGATCAATTGGGTTATGTAGATCAAAAGATTAATTCATTAACTGCCGGAATTTACGCTAATCGTGACATTGAATCTAAAAATGATGCTAAATTTAATGTAGGTGTTGGATTGAATTATTACACTGCTTTAAAAAATGAATTAGATTTCTTAAACTTAACTGGTGCAACAGATAATGTATTTTATAAGGAAGTAATCGCACACGATTTTGTTTACAATTCTATGGATAAACTGGACGCAAAAGCCGATGTACGCTACATTTTACCTGTTAAAAATAACAAAAATGTCGTAATATATACGCAATTAAGAAGTATCTTCGCGTTAGATAAAAATAGAAATCAAACTATTGATTTGAATACAGAAACTACTTACCAAGTTAATTTCGGTATTCAGTTGAATTATTAATAAATGAGAATGAAGAAGGCAATTCCTTTAGTTGCACTAGGTGTTACTTTTACTTTTTTAGCTTTAAAACCTAATAATGTAATTGATCAAGGTTATACTATTGATCAGTTAAAAACATTATATTCAAGTGGTGACCAATCTAAATGGCCAAAACCAAATGTAGATGCAAGTGTATATGCAGATGGTTTTGAGGATATTGGGACATTAGGAAAAGTTCCTTTTCCTGCAAACAATCCATATTCTAAAGAAAAAGCAGATTTAGGTAAAACTTTATTTTTTGATCCTCGTTTATCAAATTCTAATCAAATTTCTTGTGCCAACTGTCACGATCCAGAACAAAACTGGGGCGATGCAAGACGTGTTCCTTATGGAGAAGATCGTCAACAAGGTACTCGTAATTCTATTTCTTTAATGAATGTTGCTTACACTAAAGCGATGTTCTGGGATGGTCGCGCTACTACTTTAGAAGAGCAAGCGGTTTTCCCAATTAAAGATCCTAAAGAAATGAATCATCACATCGATTTTGCAACGAAGAAAATTAGTCAAATCGATGGGTATAAAAAGTTATTTAAAGATGCTTTTGGTGATAGCAAAGTTACAAACGAAAGAATTGTACAATCTTTAGCAACATTCCAACGTACAATTTTATCTCCAAAAACAAGATTTGATAAATTTATTGCTGGAGATTCTACGCAATTAAATAATCAAGAAGTTGAAGGTTTACACCTTTTCCGTACAAAAGCACGTTGTATTAACTGTCACAATACAGCTTTATTTTCTGATAGTAAATTCCATAATATTGGTTTAACTTACTATGGTCGTGAATATGAAGATTTAGGTTTTTATAACACAACAAAATTAGCTAAAAATGTTGGAGAGTTTAAAACGCCTTCATTAAGAGAAGTTCCTCAAAATGCACCTTATATGCACAATGGTTTATTTCCAACTATTCGCGGTGTATTGAATATGTACAACGCAGGAATGTTCCATTTTCAACCAAACGAGAAACAAAAGAATGACTCATTATTCCCTAAAACTTCTCCATTGGTTCAGAAATTGAATTTAAATGCAGCAGAAATGGATGCATTAGAATCTTTCTTAATGAGTTTAAAACAGAATCAATACAAAATGAGAGCTCCAGAATTACCAAAATAATTCTGGTTTCTAAATATTAAATTTGAAAAGCGACTTTAGTTTTAAAGTCGCTTTTTTATTAAAACTTAAATTTATACAATGGATACAATTAATATATTTTGGTTTAGAAGAGATTTAAGATTAGAAGATAATATTGGATTATTTCATGCCTTAAATCAAGGAAATCCTGTACTTCCACTTTTTATTTTTGATACTAATATTTTAGATGATTTAAATGATAAATATGATCGTCGTGTTGATTATATTCATCAAAGTTTAGAAAATATCAACACTGAACTTTTACAATTAAAATCATCATTATTAATTAGATATGGTAATCCAATTGATGTTTTACTTCAATTAAAAAAAGAATATAATATTGAACATATTTTTTGTAACGAAGATTATGAAACTTACGGAATAAATCGAGACAATGAGGTAAAACAACATTTTAATTTACTTCAATTTAAAGATCATGTTATTTTTAAATATGATGAAATTTTAAAGAAAGATAATACGCCTTACACTGTTTTTACGCCTTATTCAAAACAATGGAAATTAAAGGTAACAGCAAATGATTATAAAGCATTTCAACTTAATTTAGAAAGTTTTTATCCTTCAAATTTTGAATTCCCTACTCTTGAATCAATTGGTTTTCATAGAACAGATATAGAATTTAGCGAGCCTTCTATCCCACTCGATTCTTTACATAATTATAAAGAAACGAGAGATATTCCGAGTTTAGATTCTACAAGTAAATTAAGTTTACCGTTACGTTTCGGAACTATTTCTATTCGTAAATGTGTTCGTATAGCAATCGAAAATAATTTAGAAACTTGGCTGAATGAATTAATCTGGAGAGATTTCTTTATTCAAATTTTAGCTCATTTTCCTTATTCTGCATATTCTGCTTTTAAGCCAAAATATGATCATATTTCATGGCGAAATAACGAAAATGAATTTGAACTTTGGTGTAAAGGAGAAACCGGTTATCCAATTGTTGATGCAGGAATGAAAGAATTAAATGCAACTGGATTTATGCATAACCGTGTCAGAATGATTGTTGCTAGTTTTCTTTGCAAACATCTTTTGATCGATTGGCGCTGGGGAGAATCTTATTTTGCTAAAAAATTAAATGATTACGAAATGGCATCGAACGTTGGTAATTGGCAATGGGCATCAAGTTCGGGTTGTGATGCGACTCCTTATTTTAGAGTTTTTAATCCCACGTTGCAGCAACAAAAATTTGATAAAGATTTTAAATACATAAAAAAATGGATTCCAAATTTTGAGGAAAATAATTATATCGAACCTATCGTTCCACATGATTTTGCTCGTCAAAGAGCGATTTCTACATACAAGGAAGGATTAAATAATTAAAAGATTCTTCCATACAGAAGAATGAAATTTGACTAGTTGTCATTCTGAGCTTGTCTAAGAATGTTTTATTACTGTCAGTACGACTGAAAATCTTTGATTTTTGTATCGAGAACTTAGATGAAAATTATTAATAATGTATTACTTCTCGATTCATATTTGTCAAGCTGAATTCATTTCAGCTTCCCATTTATGAGTTCCTGAATCAAGTTCAGGATAAATATAAGTAATAGTTATTCTAAGAATATAAATATCATAATCGAAACATAAAATTAATTGATGAATGATATTGGCTAATCATTTAAATAATTCCGACCTTTAAATATAAAATAAACTACATGTCAATCCTAACAATAGATATATTAAATTTTGATCAAAACACCGATTACCAAAAGGTCTTAGATCAAATTAAAACAAATGAATTGATTGAAAATGTATCAATAGATACAACCTCAAAATCAATTTCAATTGAAGCGAAAAAAATCTTCAAAATCACTGAATTTGTATACAAAACTTTAGATGATTTTGGTTTAGAATACGAATCAACAACAGAAACTTTCCCTATATTAAATATGACTTGTGCTTCTTGTGCTTCAAGTTCGCAATCATTTTTAAGACGCCAAGAAGGTGTTATTTCTGCTGATGTTAATTACGCAAGTACATCTGGTACAATAAAGTATATTCCATCAAAAACAAATCCTGAAACTTTAAAAGAACAATTGGATCAAATTGGTTTTGAACTTGTTGTTCCGGATGATAAAGATGATGATATTTTGCCATTTGATGAAATGATGGCTTTGCGTTTAGAACTTCAAAAAAATAATACTTTAGGAGCTGTAGCTTTAGGAATTCCGTTGTTTGTAATCGGAATGTTTTTTATGGATTGGGAATGGGCAAACTTCACCATGTGGATTTTAAGCTCGATGATTCTGTTCATTTTTGGCCAAAAATTCTTTGTAAATGCAGTTCAACAATTCAAGAATAGAACGGCTAATATGGATACTTTAGTAGCATTAAGTACGGGAATTGCCTATTTATTCAGTTTATACAACTACATTTTTCCGCATACTTTTCATCAACCAGGAACACACCACGCTCCTATTTATTTTGAGGCTGCAGGTATCATTGTTGTTTTTATTTTGATTGGTAAATATTTAGAAGAAAAAGCAAAGTTCAAAACTACTCAAGCTATTCAAGGTTTAATGGAATTACAACCTAAAGAAGTGTCTTATTTAGATGGTAATGAAATTAAAATCAAAGCGATTGAAGAAGTAAAAATCAATGATATTTTAGTTGCTAAAGCTGGTGAAAAAATTGCTGTTGATGGAACTATTATTAAAGGAAATTCTGCTTTTGATGAGAGTTCTTTAACTGGCGAACCTTTACCTGTTGAAAAAGGAATTGATGCTAAAGTTTTTACAGGAACAATCAATCAAACACAAATGATTCATTACCGAGCTGATAAAATTGGTGATGATACTGTATTAGCAAAAATCATTCATTCAGTACAGATGGCTCAAGCCTCTAAAGCGCCAGTGCAGCAATTAGTAGATAAAATTGCAGGAATATTTGTTCCTATAGTTTTAGGAATTGCTTTGCTTACATTTTTGGTTTGGTTTATAGCAAATCCTTCCGAAAATTTAAACTTGGCTTTATTAACCTCTATCACTGTTTTGGTTATTGCTTGTCCTTGTGCACTTGGATTGGCTACACCAACGGCTTTGATGGTCGCTATGGGTAAAGGTGCCAAAAACGGAATTTTAGTAAAAGATGCTGAAAGTCTAGAAAAAGCAATAAAAGTAAACACAATTATTTTAGATAAAACTGGAACAATTACCGAAGGTAAACCTGCTGTTGTAGAATCTAAATGGTTTGGTAATGATGAAGATTATTCTGTATTAAAAAGTTTAGAACAAGGAACTCATCATCCAATTTCTAAAGCTATTTTAGCTATAATTCCTTCAAATATTAATATTCAAAATGACTTGAAAATTGATGAAGTTATTGGTTTTGGATTAGAAACTTCATTTAACAATTTAAACTATTCTATTGGAAAATTAGATTGGTTGAATGAAAAAAATATCGCTTTAAAACTGGATCAAAAACAAATAATTGATGAATATATTAATCATAATTATTCGATTTCTGTCTTTATAAAAGATCAAGAATTAATCGGAATTTTCGGAATTGCGGATCAAATTAAATCTTCGTCAAAAACTGCAATTCAAAACCTAAAAAAAGAAGGTATTGAAGTTTATATGTTAACCGGAGATCAGCAAAAAGCAGGAGAAAAAGTTGCAAATGAAGTTGGAATTGATCGTGTCATCGGAAATTGTTTACCTAATCAAAAATTAGAATTTGTTGAAAAATTGCAACAACAAGGAAAAATTGTAGCGATGGTTGGTGACGGAATCAACGATTCTGCTGCATTGGCTAAAGCTGATGTTTCCATTGCAATGGGAAATGGTTCTGATATTGCGATGGATGTCGCGCAATTAACGATTATGAATGGTGATTTGAATAAAGTTGTTCAGGCGATTCATTTATCAAAACAAACGGTAAAAACGATTAAAATGAACTTATTTTGGGCGTTTATTTATAATGTAATCGGGATTCCGATTGCAGCCGGAGTATTATATTATTACAATGGATTTCTTTTAAATCCGATGGTTGCAGGAGCTGCGATGGCGTTTAGTAGCATCAGTGTTGTAACCAATAGTATTTTACTGAATTATCGTAAGATTTAGAAATAGAAAAAGCTGGAAGTCAATTTCCAGCTTTTTTGTTTCTTGATGCGATTCTGAAATGACTTATTTTGATTAAATATTGTCAAGCTGATTTCTATGACAAAACCAAGTTATTTTTATAAATATTTTGATTTTTAATTAG
>NZ_RDOJ01000010.1 GCF_003687725.1 Faecalibacter macacae | reverse complement strand
TAACCGGAATTAGGAAACAACTTATAAAAAAAGTGAATATATATTTTTGAAATGATTTCATTTATTAATTATTATGATGTGATCCTGAATCAAGTTTAGGATGACTTTTAAAAATGTCAAGCTGAATTTATTTCAGCTTCTCATCCTTTAAATTATTCCATTCACACATTCTCGAATCAACTCATTTAATTAATAACAATCCGTTAAAAATTGTCCATTAGATTTAAACTCTTCGAAAGATTTACGTAAATGTTCTTGACAAATAGTTTCTAAAACTTTCTCTACATCATTTTGCATTGCTAAAGCTCCACAAATCATAATAATAGCTCCATTCTGTAAAGCATCAGCGAATAACTTCGCATCATTTTGAACCAAATCCATCACATATTGTTTATTTTCTTCTCGAGAAAAAGCAATGTTGAATTTCGTTAAATGTTTCTTCTTAAGTTGTGATTCTGTAAAGGCTTCATACTCTTTTGTCGTTAGATTATGAAATCTAAAACCAGCATATAAATGCGTTTCTGTTTTGTTAGAATTTTCATCAATCATTCCTAAGAAAGGAGCAATTCCGGTTCCGTTTGCAATCATAATGACTTGAGATGCTTTTTTAGGAAAATGAAACGCTTTGTTCTTAACAATTCTAGCCTTGATAATTGAATTTTCTGTTAGGTTGTGTAAATATTGAGAACCTAATCCAAATTCATGTAACTTCACAATAAGTTGTAATTTATTCTCGACTTTACCAATCGAATACAAACGCTCACGATGATCATTCGCTGGATAAATAGCCAATAAATCACCTGATTTATAGTTTAGTTTTGTATCAAAAAGTAACTTAAACGTAGCGTCTTCTGCAGTTGTTTTAGTTACTTTTTCAACTTTAATATTTTTTAATCTTGGCGCTTTTCCAACATACAAAGCAGGAGTAGAAGCAAGTTGCGTTTCAGAAATAGTATTCCAAGCAGTAATCCAAGTTGTGAATTCCTCAGGCGATTTATCGTTTATCGTTTTTAAATCCAATATACGAGTAGCCCAATGTTGATTTTCTAACCATTGATCAACTTTAATGGCATACCCGCAAAATTCTGAATATGCTCTTGATCCAAATCCAATGATAGAGAAATTTATTGCTTGATTTTGAGGATATTTTTCTAATAATTCTTCAAATTTTTTGGCATTAGCAGGTGCATCTCCAATTCCGTAAGTACACGTTAAAACAATGATGTTTTTAGCATTCGGATAAACTTCATATTGGTTCATTTGTGCCATGAAAGATTTTTGACCATCAGCCAAAAATTGTTCATGAATTTTATTTGCAAAACCTAAAGTTGAACCATTTTCTGAACCAACTAATAAAACAATCTCAGCTTCACTTGCTTTGTATTTATTCTTTCCAATTTTTGTACGAGTTCGTTTAAATGTAATCACGAATCCAGACCAAATAAAGAATAAAATATTCAGCGAAGCGATACCTAAAACAATTGCCCAAATTACGTTTGTACGACCTGTATGTAAATCGATATTAAATTTCTCAACAATTGCAGAATATGGATGAAATGATTCGGAAATGATTGAACCGTTAACTTGATTAACAGAGACAGATTTCTTTCTTAAATGAATGATAAAAGGTTCCGCTTCATCATCTGGAATAAAAGGAAATTCGATTTTCTCAACGTTACTTAATTTAGTGTTTTGAAAAAATTCAATATCCTTTAATTCTTTGGCTTCTAAATTTTCTTTTGCTTGATGTTCAACTTCAGTTGGTTGGCCAATTAAAGGCTCTAAACGAGCTAAGAAAATTAAAGTTCCTGTTAATGCTATAATCAAAACAGGAATTAATAACCAACGGCCAGTAACGACGTGGAAATATTGAGAAAATGAATCTTTATTTACTTTCGTGAAGAAGTTTTTTATTCCTTGTTGTCTTTTAATGACCAGAATTAAACCACTGATTGAAATTAATAATAGCAAAAATGAAACGACACCAACTATCGCACGTCCAGTTTCTTTAAGGAATAATGAACGGTGTAATGCAGTTGTCCAGTTGATAAAATCACTTTTTGGAACAATTTCTCCTAATTTTTCACCAGTTGTAGGATTGATATAAGCCTGAAAAGAGTTTCCGTCCTCGTCCATTGCATCAATGGTTACGAAATCGTTGTGATCTATTTTTACTTCTAATATTTCAAAATAATTCTCGCGCAAAGTTGGTAAAACTTGCGCGAGAGTAATATTTTCAAAATTGTCTACTTTGTATGCGGGCGATTTTTCATTAATAGCATCAACAGCTAAAATAACTCCAGTAATAGAAAGAATTACAAGGAATGCTGAAGATATTATTGCTAAAGCTAAATGCGCATATCTCCAAATAGATAATGTCATTTTTATTGTACTTTAATAAAACGAACTGCTTTAATGTATTCTGTTCCTTTAACGCCAGCTTTGTTATTTAATGCAGCAGATGTCAAGGCAACTTCTGCATCTTTTACGACATATTTTTGTGTTTCAACTGCAGATTCGAAACGTAATTTGTAACCTTTGTTTAATTTCGCTGTATCAAATTCGATAACACGAGTTGCTCTTGCTCCTCCTGCAACAGAAGCACCTGTGATTCCGTTTAATTTTTCTTTTTTCTTAGCGTTGAATTTGTGCCATTCTTTTAAAGTATTGTACCATTCGTTATCTGGTCCCAAAACAGCTAAAGTTTTCTCGTATTGTCCTTTTGGATTGATTAATGAAATAACTACATAGGCTTCTTTACCTGTGTAATTTTCCATCTGAATCATTGTTTTATATTTTGTTGTTTGTGCAAAAGTGGCAGAAGCCATTAAGATTACAACTAAGGCAACTAATTTTTTTAATACGTTAAATTTCATTTCCTTTATTATTTTAAAAAGTCAACAGACACATTATTTTTTGATAAGAATTCGTTTTGTGAAGCTAATTCATAAGCTGTTTCTTCGAATTCTGTTTTTAAATCTTTTTTAATTCCAGCAGCAACTAATGCTTTAAGAATTACATCATCTTTTGCAATTAAAGCTGCTTTATGTAATGCTGTATTTCCGTCTTCATCTTGTGCGTTAACATCAACACCTAATTCAATCGCTTTATTTACTAAAGCAATGTTTCCTTTATCAACAGCTAAATGTAATAAAGTACTTCCTTTGTGTTGTGTCGCTTTGAAATCAACTTTAGCTTGAGCTAAAATTTCTTGTTTTTTATTAAAAGCTTCGTCTTTTGGTTTGAATGAATTGAACCAATGAGCAGCTAAATTATTTCCTTCAATGTCAACTAAATTTGTTTTAGCACCTTTTTCAATTAATACATTAACAATCTCAGTAGATCCAGCAGAAACTGCTTTTGTTAAGGCAGATTCACCAACTTTATTAATTGTATTTACATTATTTGTTTTGGCCAATAGTAAATTAACTAATTCTGTATTTTTTCCTGCCGAGGCAATCATCAAAGCTGTATTTCCTTTTTTATCTACAACTTTTACATCAGCTCCTTTCGAAATAACATAATTGATAATTTCTAAATTTCCTCTACGAGATAAAGCGTGAATAAGTGTTTGACCTTCTGGATTAACCGCTTTAGGATTTAATTTATATTGATCTACTAAAGTTTGAAAAACTTCTAATCCATTTTCTTTTGTTCTTGATCCTTGTGTTGCAAAGAATAAAGCTTGATCAGTAGGTTTTACACCTTTAGCAACTAACTTCTCTATAATAGAAAGATTTCCTAATTTCGCTGCATAATCTGCAACCGATCGACCAGCATTGTCTTTATCTGAAATTGACAATCCTTTAGAAACGAAATACTCAGTAATCTTTAAATCACTATCATTTGCAATCGCTTCCATGATTAAAGTAGATCCGCTTTCACCTTTAACTTTAGGATTTGCACCTGCTTTAAATAAAGCATCGTAAACAGCTAAATTAGAATTTCCAACACTTGCAGCATAAGTAACAACATCATCACCGTGGCTATCTACATAATTTACATCAGAACCTTTTGCCAATAAATAATTAACTAATTCTAAATTTCCTGAAGCCGCCGCCCATTGTAAATAAATACGAGAATGGTGTGTTTTTTTATCAACAGAATTTCCCTCTTGATCAATTAAGAATTTAATAACATCCAAATTTGCTTTGTTATTGATAGCGATAACTACAGGATCAAAGAATCCACCGTTTTGTTGAGACGGACTATTTCCTTTTGTTATTTCAGCTTTAACAGTTTCGATAGTTGGATTATTTTTCCAAAAACCAGCATCCATTAAAGAGTTTGTCTGAGCTTGAATAAATGATGCTACTAAAATTGCAACAGTAATGAATATTTTTCTCATATGATAGAGTGTATTGTTGTTAATTATTATTTAGACCAATTTTAATCTGAGTTCAAAAATAGAACTTTATTTATAATTATTCTAAACATTAATTGTAAAAGTTCTAAATAATGAATTATATCATCAAAACCTTATTATTTATATAGCTCTGTATATTAATTGATTAAAAGTTTTAGATCTGTTAAGTTTATTTGGATTAAGTCCAAATAAATAATAGTTTTGACAAAAATTTAACAATGATTAAGAAATTAACCTTTTCTGCATTTTTCTTCTTAGCACTCGTAGCAAATGCTCAGAATACGATTTCGGGAACTGTCTATGATGACAAAAATAATGTTATAGAGGCTTCTGAAATTAAACTTGTACAGTATAAAAAATCGAAATTAACAAGATCAGGAAAAGATGGAAAATATAAATTTTCTGATGTTGAAAATGGAGAATATGTTCTTGTAATCAAAGTTGGAAAAAAAGAAGAATTGATTTCAATTGTTGTTAAAGATCAAGATTTGATTCAGGATGTTGAATTTTCAACTTTAGATCATATTGATTTAGCTATTGTTGATATTAAGAAAATTAAATCGGTAAAAAACGAACTTGAAAAACAAGGATTTGCCATGAATGTGATTGAAACTGCTGAGGCAGCGACAAGAAATATTCAAACGAACGAATTACTTGACCGAACGGTTGGAGTTAGAATTAGACAAAATGGAGGTTTAGGTTCGCGCGTTGATTATAATTTAAACGGAATGTCGGGAAATTCAGTTCGTGTTTTTATTGACGGACTGCCATTATCTACCTATGGTTCATCTTTTAATTTAAATAGTATTCCGCCAGCTTTAATCGAAAGAATTGAAGTTTATAAAGGTGTAATTCCTGGTTATTTAAGTGATGATGCAATGGGAGGTGCAATTAACGTGATCCTAAAAAAAGGAGCAAGAAATACGTTAAATGCTTCGGTTTCTTATGGATCTTTTAATACTACGCAAACGAACTTATTTGGTTTTTATAGAGCTAAATCTGGTTTTACAACTAAGGTTTCAGGATTTTATAATTATTCTGATAATGATTACAAAGTTTGGGGAGAGCATGTTTATAATATTTTACCTAACGGAAGATATGAACATATAAAAGCAAAACGTTTTAATGATGCTTACGAATCATTTGGAGGTAGAGTAGAAGTCGGATTTTCTGATGTTAAATGGGCTGATAATTTCATGATCTCTTATAATGGATCAGATGATTATAAAGAAATTCAGCATGGTCAATTTATGACAAAACCTTACAAAGGTCGTTTTACAGAGTCGAATGCGAATGTGTTAGGCTTTACTTACGATAAGAAAGATATTTTTACTGAAGGATTAGATGTTAATTTAAATGTTATTTACAGTAAAAATAAAGAAACGATAAATGATACAGTTAAATACAATTATAATTGGGATGGTACTATCGCTTTAGATTTAGATGGAAATCCAATTTTAAGTCCAAATGGAGCGCAACAAGGTGCACCAACGATCAATCACATCAATCGTGAGATTATAACAGGACGTTCAGCAATTTCATACCGTATTAATCCAAATCACAGAATATTTTTAAATAATTATTATTATCAAATAGACCGTACGGATAACGATGAAATGAAATCTGTTTTAGAAAAATCGTTCTTAGGAACTCGTGATTTAACAAAAACTATTTCATCTATATCATATGATTTTAGAGCATTTGATGAAAAATTAAAAATAAATGCTTTTTGGAAACATTACAATCAAAAGATTGAAAAAATGGATCCAGTTTTAAAACAAGATGCAAACGGAAATCCATATAGATTTGAGGAAGTTACAAAAAGTAATTTCAATACTGACGGTTACGGAATTGCAGCTTCATATCTTATAAAGGACGGAATTACGTTTTTAGTTTCTGCTGAAAAAGCAGTAAGAATGCCAAATGATAACGAGCTCTTCGGAAATCCGGGAGATAATTTAGATGGTGCAATTAACCTTCGTCCAGAGATTAGTAATAATGCAAATGTTGGTTTCAAATTAGGTCCTTATAAACTACAATCTCATACTTTATCTTTTTCTACGGCAGGTTTTATTCGTGATACAAAAGATAAAATCGTTAGAAAAATTAATGACCGTAATAACGATGCCGTGCAAACAATTCCGATGGAAAATTTAGGTAAAACACAATCTATCGGTTATGAGTTTGAAGTTGGTTATAAATACGGAAGAAACTTTAATGCATTAGTAAGTTTATCACAATTTAATACATTATATAAAATTCAATACGACAGTAACGGGAATCAATTGGAGTATTACAACGAGCAAATTCCCAACGAACCATATTTCAATGGAAATGCGAGTATGCAATATGTTTTCCGAAATGTAATTAAACAAGGAGGTCATTTAAGTTTAAACTATAATCTAGGATATGTACATGCATTTAAAACAAATTGGCAAAAAAACGCTTTTGAAACGCCAGATCAATTTGTACACGATGCGGGATTTAGTTATGCTTTTCCTAACAAAAATTTCATTGTCAGCTTTGATGCTCGAAACATTTTTAATGAGCAAGCTTTCGATAACTACGCAGTTCAGAAACCTGGGCGTGCATTCTACTTAAAATTAAATTATACTATCAATAAATTCTAAATTACAAACAATATGAAAAAGAACTTTTTTAAATTCTTAATGTGTGGTGTTTTATTATCGCCATTAGCTTTAACTAGTTGTTCAAATGATGATGATGCACCATCAAATGAAGGAGAAAATCCAGGAATTGAAAATCGTTGGATTACATTAGCAGGAGCAAAAATGCAACAAACTCCTGGTGATGGAAATGGAGGAACTGTAGTTTATTCTGTATCAAAAGAAAATGCAAAAAATCCTAATTATTCTATTGATGTTTTTGGACAAGGAATGGATGTTTTATCAAATCGTACGGCGCGTTTAAATTCGTCTGTTGATGGAAGTAAATTATTCAATATTACATATACAGGTGCAAATGGAGGTACTTTTATGACGTATAATGTAAACGGTGCAAATGCTTTTACACAATCAGGAACTACAGTTAATATTTCTCAATACGCTGGTACTTCACCACGTTGGGCTAAATTATTTGATGGTGATAAAACAGGGATAGCAGTAAACGTAACTTCTCCACAAATTGTTAATAATACAGATGGAACTTATAAATACACAAGAGGAACAGCTACAGTATTATCTTTAGATTTACAAAATATCTTAATTTCAGCTTCTAAACAATACGAAATTCCTTTAACGGAGGCTGAAGAAGCTCAAGGTCACCATATTTTCCGTTTAGATGCTCCAACTTTAAACAAAGCAGGGAATAAATTAATTATTGGAACTTGGATGCGTAAAACTGATCCTGCAACAGGGCAAAATCAATCTGGTTTTGAACGTTTAGGAACAAAATCATTAGTTGTAGATTATCCAGCTTTAACAAACCCAACTATAATTACTTCTACTGTTGATAACGGTGATACAAGTGGATACAGAAGTTTTAATAGTTTCGTTTCAACAGACGGAAATATTTACCAAGCGACTCAACGTGGAACAAAAGGTTCACATATTTTAAGAATTAATCAATCAAATCAATACGATAATTCTTATGTATTTAGTTTAGATACAGCTTTAGGTGTGCAAGGAACTTATGTAGACGCTTGGCGTTACGCTGGTAATGGAATCGCTTATGTTGCTTACACATACACTTCAGCAAACGATCAAGGATTTATTGCTCGAGTAGATTTAAATAATAAAACAGCTCAGAAAGTTAATGGAATCGATTATGATGCTGATTTAGATTTTGGTCAATACCAAGGATTTGTTGTAGATGGTGATGAAGTTTATGTTGCCGTAACTCCAACAGGAAAAGATGGAAATATTTACATCTTAAATAGCCGTACAGGAGCTGTTACAAAAGGTGCAAAATTAGTTAATAAGCCAGGAAACCACTACATAGGAGTTTTCTAATTGTCAATTATTATATTCAGAAAAGGACCGTTTTTTAGCGGTCCTTTTTTTATTATTGTATGTAAGTTTTTCTTTGTATACTATTCTTTAACTTAATTAATAAAATACTAATTATTCGATTAGTTGTAGTAGAATTAATTTAATGTAAAAGGGAAATGTTCCCATTTTCTTCCCAATTTCAAAAATACATTTGTTCAACTCTTTATTAGAAATATATCAAATAGTATTATGAAATACATACTCTCCATCCTTTTTTTATTTTCAATTTCATTAAAAGCACAAATTACACCTCCTGGGTTAGGGGATACTAATGCAGCAAGTTGGTATGCAATGGGACTTCGTCAGAAGTTAAATGATGATGCCAATTTTGAGTCAATGACTTATATAGGTGTTGGACTAAAAAGTGGAGAAGATAATTATGATATAAATTCTAAATTAGCAATAGTTGTTATTAATCAAGAATTTTATCATCATATAAAAAATAATTGGAAGGTATCTTATGCTGTAAGTTACCGTAATCAGAAAGATTATTTTAAAGATGAGAATACTAATGTAAATCAAACAAAAGTTCAACAAGAATTAAGATTGTACAGTCGATTATCATATTCTACATCAATTGGAAAAGTTAAATTGACACAAACAGCTCGCCAAGAATTGAGAAAATTTGTAGACAATAACTGGAAAAATATAGATAAATCTATTCAATTAAGAAGTCGTTTAAAAACTCAAGTAGCTTTAACAGTAGATAGATTGAAACAGCATACATTAACTGCTGGTGCAGAATCTTTGTTTTCGATGAGTAGGACAGATGAAACAAAAAAATGGGATAAATTAAAATATAAAGAGGCTCGATTTACATTGTTTTATACATACAGACCTAAAGATACACCTGTTGCAATTAGCGTTGGGTATATGAATAATTTAATAAAAAATAAATCAACACATAGTGTTCATTATGCTTCTTTTGATTTAGTTTGGGAAGATCCCTTTCATGTATTTATATGAAAAAAAACCTCATCTTTATGATGGGGTTTTTTTATAACTCAGGTCGTCTTGGACCGTTTTCTCTTGATTTTAAAACGTTTTCTACGTCTTCTAATTTGAAACCTTTCGCTTTTAGTAAAATCAAATAGTGATACATCAAATCGGCAGCTTCACCTAAGAATAAATCGTCGTTATTGTCTTTCGCTTCAATCTATAATGAAATTATTTCATTGATTTAATAAAGAATTTTAATCAAAAATTTATTTTTTAGCAAACGTACAGAATATGAAATTCTGAGTAGTATAAAATGGAGTCGTATGATTTTCTGTAAAACATTCTATTTTATTAAATTTCTTTCCAAAAGTATTTACTAAAGAAGATTCATCATTTTGTTTAATCTCTAAACCGCTGCATTTTATAAGGCCATTAATCGAAAATGTTCCAATTATCATGTATTTATTTACGGCTTGTGCTACTAACCTTTGATGTGCTTTAATATCATCTACAGTTGTTAAAGAATGAAAAACAGCCCTATCGTGCCAAATATCATACTTTTCTTTTGGTTCAAAAACAGTGATATTATCTTCAATCCAAGTTACTTTTTCTGCTTTTTCACCTAAACGTTTTTTAGCGCGTGCTAATGCATTAGCAGAAATATCTAAAACACTTATGTTTTCATAGCCTTGATCTAGTAAATAATCAACCAATTTACTTTCACCGCTACCTATATCGATAATTCTATTTTATCTAACTTAAATGAATTGATTAAACGTAATGACGTTTCTGGTATTTCCTAAGTCCAGCTAACTTCTTATGGTGTTTTATTTAAATATATATTTTCCCAATGAGCTTTTTTCTCGTATTCCATTTTATTGAAGAGTTTTATCGCAATTTCGTAAAATATTATTTTAATAGCGTAACGAATGTTACATTCAAAATTTAAGATTCTCTCCTCGGTCCGTTTTCACGACTTTTCAAAACGTTTTCCACGTCTTCTAATTTGAATCCTTTCGCTTTTAGTAAAATCAAATAGTGATACATCAAATCGGCAGCTTCACCTAAGAATAAATCGTCGTTATTGTCTTTCGCTTCAATCACGATTTCTACCGCTTCTTCACCAACTTTCTGTGCAATTTTATTGATTCCTTTGTTGTATAATTTATACGTGTACGAATCTTTATCTTCCGCTAAGTCGATTCGATCGTTAATTGTTTGCTCTAATTCGTATACAAATCCACGATTCGAAATTTCGTTGAAACACGTTGTAGAACCTGTATGACAAGTAGGTCCAAAAGGTTTAGCTTTGATTAAAATCGTATCGTTATCGCAATCAATCGCGATTGATTTTACTTCTAAAAAGTTTCCTGATTCTTCACCTTTTGTCCATAATCTGTTTTTTGAACGCGAATAAAAGGTTACTTTTCCTAATTCTTCCGTTTTAGCAAATGCTTCTTCGTTCATGTAACCCAACATCAATACTTGATTGTTTAGGTAATTTTGAATAACAACTGGAACTAATCCGTCGTTACTTTTTGTGAAATCGATTTTCATCGTATCGGAATGTTTTGTTCTTTTAAATAATTTTTTAGTGTCGGAATCGGAATTTCACCAAAGTGAAAAATACTTGCGGCTAATCCACCACTTGCTTTTGTTTCGGTGAACACTTCATTAAAATGTTCCATTGTTCCTGCTCCACCAGAAGCTATTACTGGAAGATTTACAGCATCAGCTACTGCTTTTGTAATATCAATTTTGAAACCAGCTTTAGTTCCATCACCATCCATCGAGGTTAACAGAATTTCACCAGCTCCTAATTCTTCTACTTTTTTCACCCAATCTAAGGTTTCCCATTCGGTTTCGATTTTTCCACCGCTTACAAACACTTTTTGGATTCCGTTCACATCGCGAGTATCCACTGCAACGACTACACATTGCGATCCAAAACGAGCAGCTAAATCAGCCACCAATTGAGGATTTTTTACCGCAGAAGAATTCACAGAAACTTTATCCGCACCTGCCTGAATCACAGCCGAAGCATCTTCTACCGAATTGATTCCGCCACCCACCGTAAATGGAATATTAATCGCTGCTGCAATCTTTTCGACCATTTCTGCTAAGGTTTTGCGTTTCTCAAGCGTCGCTGTGATATCCAAAAACACCAATTCGTCGGCACCTTCTATTACATATTTCTTCGCTAATTCCACCGGATCTCCCGCATCGCGTAATCCCACGAAATTAACTCCTTTTACCGTTCTTCCATTTTTGATGTCGAGACAGGGGATGATTCTTTTTTTTAACACGTTCTAAGGTTTTTATGAGTTTAAGTTTTTATGAGTTTAAGTTATTAAGTGTTTAAGTTATATGTCAAAATTTATGTGGTTAAGTTTTTAAGTGTTTAAGTGACTAGGTGATTAAGTGGATTAGTGGGTAAGTGGTTTAGTTTCAAAACCTAAAAACTTACCAACTTGCCAACTTAACCCCTTTCTAACCGATAAACTGTACCAAATCCTTTAACTGAATACGACCTTCGTAAATTGCTTTTCCTAAAATCGCTCCTTCGCAACCTAATTCTTTAACTTTAATTAAATCGTCGATTGAAGCAACTCCACCCGAAGCAATTAATTTAACGTCTGCAGCAGCTAAAATTTCAGCGTACAATTCGTTGGAAGTTCCTTGTAACATTCCATCTTTTGCAATGTCTGTACAAATCACATAATCAATTCCTTTTGCTTTGTATTCTTGGATGAAATCAATCACATCTAATTCAGAAGTTTCTAACCAACCATGCGTCGCAATTTTACGATCTTTAGCATCTGCTCCTAAAATGATTTTTTCGCTTCCGTATTGAGAAATCCATTCTTGAAATAACGTCGGATTTTGAACCGCAATACTTCCACCTGTAATTTGATTCGCACCACATTCAAAAGCAATTCTGATATCATCATCCGCTTTAATTCCTCCACCAAAATCAACTTTTAAATTGGTTTTAGAAGCAATTAGTTCTAATGTTTTATAATTGATAATTTGCTTTGATTTCGCACCATCTAAATCCACTAAGTGTAAATATTCGATTCCATAATCTTCAAATTCTTTCGCAACTTCTAATGGATTTTCGTTGTATATTTTTTTTGTATCGTAATCGCCTTGAGATAAACGAACGCATTTTCCGTCGATAATATCTATTGCTGGGATGATTCTCATTTCTTTAAATTTTAAGTGTTTATGTTTTTAAGTGTTTCAGTTATTGTGTTTGTAAGTTTTTTAGTTATTGTGTTCTTCAATTAATGGGGATTAACTTTTGAACATAAAATTTTACAACTTAATAACCTTATCACTTTATAACTGACAAACTATAAAGACAAAAAGTTCTTTAAAATTTGTTCTCCAATTCCCGCTGATTTCTCAGGGTGAAATTGAGTTGCGTAAAAATTATCTTTATTTAAAGCCGCTGAATATTCTAGAATATAATTGGTTTTCGCAATCATATATTCTGAATTTTCGCAATAAAAACTATGAACATAATAAATGTCTGAGTTTTCTTCTATTCCGTTAAATAAAGGAGTTATTAAATCGTAAATGGTATTCCAACCCATATGTGGAACGATTTCCGTTGCTGGAAATAACTTCACCTGAATGGGGAAAATCCCTAAACAATCTGTGTTTCCTTCTTCCGAAAAAGCACACATTAATTGTTGACCTAAACAAATTCCTAAAACGGGTTGTTTTAAGTTTTTAATGACTTCGTCTAAACCTTTTTCTTTTAAATAAGTCATCGCCGAACTTGCTTCTCCCACACCTGGAAAAATTACTTTATCGGCATTTTGTAAGGTTTCAAAATCGTCTGTAATTACCGCTTCGTAACCCAAACGAGTTACCGCATTGTAAACCGATTTTACATTTCCTGCGTTATATTTTATTATTGCTATCATATTTGTGAGTGGTTAAGTTTTTATGTTGATAAGTGTTTACGTTTGTAAGTTAATTTGTGGTTGGATTTTAAGTCTTAAACCAACAAATAACTTTATCACTTCATAACTTAAAAACTATTACAACATTCCTTTCGTTGATGGTAAAATCATTTTTTCTGGATCACGTTTTACCGCCACTTTAATGGCTTTCGCAAACGCTTTAAAAATCGCTTCGATTTTGTGGTGCTCGTTGGTTCCTTCCGCTTTGATGTTTAAGTTCGCTTTTGCTCCGTCGGTAAACGATTTGAAAAAGTGATAAAACATTTCTGTTGGCATTTGACCTATCATTTCACGTTTAAAATCCGCTTCCCAAACCAACCAATTTCTTCCGCCAAAATCAATCGCGGCTTGTGCTAAACAATCGTCCATTGGTAAAGTGAAACCGTAACGTTCGATGCCTAACTTATTTCCTAAAGCTTGTGCGAAAACTTCACCTAAAGCAATGGCGGTATCTTCAATCGTGTGATGCTCATCCACCTCTAAATCTCCATCTACTTTAATCATTAAATCCATTTGCCCGTGACGTGCAATTTGATCTAACATATGATCGAAAAAGTGTAAACCAGTTGAAATATCTGATTTTCCTGTTCCGTCTAAATTTAAATCGATTTTAATTTTAGTTTCGTTTGTTTTACGAACAATGGAAGCTGTACGATTTTGTAATTTTAAGAACTCGTAAATTTCTTTCCACGAAGTTGTTTTTAGTGCAATTGCCTCATTTAATCCTTCGTTATCTTTGATTTCGTCTGCTCCTAGAGCTTCATCATTGGCAATGAAAATTCCTTTTCCACCTAAATTCTGTGCTAATTTAACATCTGTAATTCGGTCTCCGATTACAAACGAATTTGCTAAATCGTATTCCGGATTGTTGATGTATTTTGTTAATAAAGCTGTTCCAGGTTTACGTGTTGGTGCATTTTCGTGAGCAAATGTTTTATCGATATAAATATCTTCAAATTTTACTCCTTCATTTTCGAATGCTTTTACCACGAAATTTTGAATTGGCCAGAACAATTCATCTGGATTTGAAGGTGTTCCTAAACCATCTTGGTTCGTTACCATCGCTAATTCGTAATCCAATTCTTTTGCAATTTTACCTAAATAAGTAAATGCTTCTGGATAGAATTCTAATTTAGCAAAACTGTCCACTTGGTAGTCAGCTGGCTCTAAAATCATGGTTCCATCGCGGTCTATGAATAGTACTTTTTTCATTATTAGTTTGTATGATTGTTTGTAAGTGATTAGGTGATGAAGTTTTTAAGTTATTTACTTTTGATATGTTTAATATAACCTGTAATCATTTTTCCAACTTCTTCACTTTTACTAATCAATATTTTGTATTCTTCTTCTGTTATATAATTCAAATCTTTAGAAAGTATGAAGTAATATTTCAGTTCTTCTAAAGATGTATCCGAAATGTTATAAAAATGTATTTGATGAGCTTTCGTTTGTTTTTTATATCCTTCAACAATGTTTGCCGTAACAGAAACTGCACAACGTTTCATTTGACTCGATAAAGCAAAAATTTCTGATTTAGGAAATTTATCAACTGTTTTATACACTTCTAAAACTAGCTGATGCGCTTCTTTCCATAAATTTAAATCATAAACTAGGCCCATATTATTTGGTTTTAAGGTTAGAATATTAAGTTATGAAAAATGTTTTTATGTTGGACAGTTGGTAAGTTAGTAGGTTGTTCAGTTTGTAAGTTTTTAAGTTAGTAAGTTGAAATATTTAATAATCAGAGATAAAACCAACTTAAACACTCTACCACATAAACACTTCATCACTTGCACACTTTACCACATAAACACTTAATCACATACTAACTTAACCCCTTAAACACTTTCAACAACTTCCTATTTTCCTCTTCCGTTCCAACAGTGATTCGTAAGCAATCTTCACACAAATCATCATTTGTTCTATTGCGAATTATAATGCCTTTTTCTACTAACTGTTGGTATCTTTTGTTTGCATTATCGACCTTTATTAGAATAAAATTTGAATCTGATGGAAAAACTTTTTCAACAAAATTAACATGAATTAAAGATTTAGACAAAAGCTCCCTTTCTTTTGATAACAAGTTAATTAAACTTTCACTATAAGTTTTATCTATCAAACATTTTTGAGCAAAATCTTGAGTGTATTGATTGATATTGTAAGGTGGTTTGATTTTGTTCAACACCGAAATCACTTCTTCGTTACCAAACAAAATACCCAATCGTAATCCCGCCATTCCATACGCTTTAGACAAGGTTTGTAGGACTACTAAATTTGGATAAGAACTTAACTTTTTGTTCCAAGATGGTTTATTTCCAAAGTCGATATAAGCTTCATCAACTACTACTAATCCATGAAACAAATTGAGCAATTTTTCAATATCGTTATCATCCAAATATTGCCCTGTTGGATTGTTAGGTGAACACAAAAATATCAGTTTGGTTTGCTCATCTACTTTAGATAATATATCGTTTACATTTAAAGAAAACTCCTCTGGTTGAAGCAATGATTTTCTATACTCAATCGCATTTAAATTAGCCAATACTTGATACATTCCATACGATGGTGAAATACCAATCACATTATCAATTTCCGGATTACAGAATGCACGAAACAATAGATCGAGTACTTCATCGCTACCATTACCTAAGATTATTTGCTTCTTCCCTACTCCATGCTTATCCGACAAAACTTGTTTTAAAGCTCTTTGTTGAGGATCTGGGTAGCGATTATACGGTGATGGAAATGGATTTTCATTTGCATCTAAGAAAATATAATCATCGTTTATTTCTTGAAATTCGTCACGAGCAGATGAATACGCTTTCATTGCTTTTACGTTGGGACGAATGATGTTGTTTATGTTGAACATTTTATTTTAAGTTATTAAGTGTTTATGTTGACAGGTTTTTAAGTTATTTATACCACAATTCTAAACCACTTAAAAACTTCCTCACTTATCAAATTATTTCAAGTCTAATAATCTTAGCGTCACCGCATTTTTGTGTGCAAATAATTCTTCAGCTTCCGCCATAAATTCGATAGCAGGACCAATATTTTGAATTCCTTCTGCTGATAATTTTTGGAACGTGATCTTCTTGATAAAACTATCTAAAGAAACGCCCGAATAATTCTTCGCATAACCATTTGTTGGCAACGTGTGATTGGTTCCTGAAGCATAATCTCCAGCCGATTCACACGAATAGTTTCCTAAGAAAACAGAACCTGCATTGATGATAGTTGGAATAAAATCTTCAGCTGTTTCGCAAGCAAAAATTAAGTGTTCAGGTGCATAAATATTAGAGAAAGCAATACATTCTTCGATTGAATTTAAAACAATTCCTCTCGAATTTTCTAAGGCTTTAGCTGCTAATTCCTTTCTTGGTAAAACTTCTAATTGTGCATTGATTTCGGCAATTGTTTCGTTTAATGTTTGCTCATTCGTCGTTAATAAGATAACCTGAGAATCGATTCCGTGCTCCGCTTGAGATAATAAGTCGGCAGCAACATATTTTGGAACGGAAGTTTCGTCTGCTATCACTAACACTTCACTTGGACCAGCAGGCATATCAATCGCTACTCCAAAATTTTGAGCCACTTGTTTTGCAGCTGTTACATATTGATTTCCTGGACCAAAAATTTTATCGACTTTCTGAATCGTTTCTGTTCCATAAGTTAAGGCTCCAATTGCTTGGATTCCTCCAACTTTGTAGATTTTTTCGATTCCGATTAAATTCGCAGTATATAAAATAGCTGGGTGAATTTTCCCTTCCTGGTTAGGAGGCGTACATAAAATAATGTTTTGACAACCCGCTAATTTTGCAGGGATTCCTAACATCAACGTTGTCGAAAATAAAGGAGCTGTTCCACCTGGAATGTATATTCCAACATTCTCAATTCCGCGAGACTCTCTCCAACAGTTCACACCTTTTGTAGTTTCGATAACTTTAACTTCTTCATGTTGTACCGCGTGAAATTTTTCAATATTCGAAGCGGCTAATTGAATCGCTTGTTTTAAATCTTCCGAAATTAAAGCCTTTGCTTCTTCCATTTCTTCAACTGAAACTTCTAAAGAAGTTAATCGAACTTTATCGAATTGTTCGGTAAAGTCAATTAAGGCCTGATCTTTATCCAATTGAATTTTACCAAAAACATTTAAAACGATTTTTTGTAAATCTTGCGCTTCTTCCGTTGGTCGAGAAGTTAACGCTGACCAATCTGAAAGTTGTGGGTTTATATAGGTTTGCATCTTTTTTAGTTTTTATGTTATAAAGTGTTTAAGTTTATAAGTCTTTAAGGTTTGTAAGTGTTTTTTTATTCTTTATATAAATAACTACTTATGAACTTAACAACTTAAGCACATCAACACTATAAAATCATTTTCTCAATTTCCAATACTAAAATACCTTCAGCACCGAAAGCTTTTAATTGTTCGATGATGTCCCAAAATGTATCTTCTTTAATTACAGTGTGGATTGACGACCAACCTTCTTGTGCTAATGGTAAAACTGTTGGTGACTTCATTCCTGGTAAAAGAGCAATGATTTCTTCTAATTTTTCGTTTGGCGCGTTTAATAGAATGTATTTATTTTCTGAAGATTGTTTAACAGCTTCGATTCTGAATAATAAACGGTCAACGATGGCTTGTTTTTCAGTTTCTAAATTTTTATTGGAAATTAATACGGCTTGAGATTCTACTACGGTTTCTACTTGTTTTAAACCGTTTGTTAATAAAGTTGAACCTGTTGAAACAATATCGAAAATAGCGTTGGCTAAACCGATACTTGGCGCAATTTCTACGCTTCCTCCAATTTCTTCAATCTTTACATTGATGTTATTGTCTTGGAAGAAATTTCCTAAAATACGAGGATAAGAAGTGGCTACTTTTTTTCCTTCGAAATACGATAAATCTGTATAAACTTCATCTTTTGGAATCGCTAAACACATTTTACAACCTGCAAAACCAAGTTGACGAATAGTATTAACATCTTTTGCTTTTTCCCAAACTTCGTTTTCTCCTAAGATTCCGATATCAGCTACGCCTTGTTCAACGTATTGTGGAATATCATCATCACGAAGAAATAAAACTTCGATAGGAAAGTTTGATGATTCTGTTCTTAATTTTCTGCTACTTGTGGAGATTTTAATCCCGCAATCTTTTAATAATTCAAGGGATTTTTCACTTAATCTTCCGCTTTTCTGAATGGCAATTTTTAATTTACTCATTACAATTTTATTTGAAGTCTGAGTAAAAAAGCGGAAAGTGAAAATTTATGAAACAAAAAAAACCGACTGATTTACTCAGACGGTTTTTATTAATATTTTTAGTTCACTACAAAATACAACAAATCAGGCCGCCTGAAGGGAGCTATGATGATGATGTACATGATGTTTTTGAGTGAATGACATTTTCTTTTTTTGATAATGCAAAGTTAGAAAGGATATTTTGTTTTATCCTAATTTAATTTTTAAATCGATTAAATTTAGTTCTTAATGATGTTTTAACTAGATTAATTAGAATAATATCCTTAATTTACACTTTGTTTAGAAAATTTTTAAGGTCTATTTTTTAATGAATTTTTGTATTGATGTACCTTTTTCAGATTCAATTTTTAATAAATAGATTCCTTTGTTTAAATTTTTCACATCAATTTGATTTGAGTTTTTAGTAACTAAAATAGTTTTACTAGTTAAATCTAAAACTTCTAAAGATTTAATATTATAATCAGATTTAATATTCAAAACATCAGTTGTAGGATTTGGATAAATATGCACTGATGCAGAATTGATATCATTTAAACCTAAATTGACTAAATCAATGATTTGAAAATTGTCT
This sequence comes from Faecalibacter macacae, assembly GCF_003687725.1. Lineage (GTDB taxonomy): Bacteria > Bacteroidota > Bacteroidia > Flavobacteriales > Weeksellaceae > Empedobacter > Empedobacter macacae. The sequence goes on along the minus strand of NZ_RDOJ01000010.1, from coordinate 84,007 downwards.
AACGTAAATCCAGTTTCATAATTATCAAATTCAAAATCGACTTCATTAATCGAATTAATTTCTTGTGGAATAGCAACAGTATTTACTAATGTATTATTAACATACAATTTAATTTGTCTTTGGCTGAAATCTACATCCGATTTTAAATTGTACCACGTATTTGGAGTCCAGTCGAAAGGTGATGTTGTATTTGTTTCGCTTCCAAAAGAAGTTTCACCCGTGTAAACAAAGTAAAAACCGCTTAAGTATTCGTAATCGTCACCGTTAAAATTATACAATGATAACATGTCATAATCAGACCCCATATCACCATCAAATTTAACATCAGCAGAAATAATAAATTTTTGAAGAGATGGTAATTCATAGATTAATCCACCCCAGTTTTCTTGTTCATCTTCATTGGCATTTACTTTTACAGCTTGTGATCCGACTGAAGCATCAGAATCAATAACATTTGCATAATTATCGAAAAGATAACCATAATGACCCCAATTTTGTTGACCCAATAGATTTCCTAAATTATAACCTTCACTTGTCTCGAAAGAAATAGTTTGATCTTGATTTTGAGCATTAGCAGAAATTGATAAAAATCCCGATAGTAGAATAGGAAGTAAAAATTTTTTCATAAATAGTATTTAAATTAAGTTACAAACCTAAAGAGTAAATTTTTAATTAAAAAGTTTTTGTTTTTTTAATAGGAAAACTGGCAAGATTTTTTCTAATCTTTTTAATCATCAAAACTTTACTTTATTTTTGTATTGATTTATGTTAGAAAAGAAAGAAGCAAATTACGAAAAGGTCGTTTTAGTTGGATTAATCACTCGTGAGCAATCGGAAGAGAAATTGACTGAATATATGGATGAATTGGAGTTTTTGGCTTATACTGCCGGGGCTACAGTTGGAGAACGTTTCACGCAAAAAATGGATCGTCCAGATTCTAAGTTTTTTGTGGGAAGTGGAAAGTTAGATGAAATTGCAGCATTTGTTGAAGAATACAATATAGATACTGTAATTTTTGATGACGAATTAACACCATCTCAGTTAAAAAATATTGAGAAAGTAGTTAACAAAAAAATCATTGACCGTACGCAGTTAATCTTAGATATTTTTGCTCAACGTGCACAAACTTCTTATGCACGTACGCAAGTAGAGTTGGCTCAGTATCAATATTTATTACCTCGTTTAACACGTATGTGGACGCACTTAGAGCGTCAGCGTGGTGGTATTGGTATGCGTGGTCCTGGGGAAACGGAAATTGAAACGGATAGACGTATTATTCGTGACCGAATCACTTTATTAAAGGAGAAATTAAAAGGAATTGATAAGCAAATGGCAACGCAACGTAAAAATCGTGGAGCGTTGGTTCGTGTTGCTTTGGTAGGATATACAAATGTAGGAAAATCCACATTGATGAATGTTTTATCGAAGTCTGAAGTGTTTGCTGAAAATAAATTATTCGCAACTTTAGATACTACGGTTCGTAAAGTTGTGATCGGAAATCTACCTTTTTTATTAACAGATACGGTAGGATTCATCCGTAAGTTACCTACGCAATTAGTAGAATCTTTCAAATCGACTTTAGATGAGGTTCGTGAGGCGGATTTATTAGTTCATGTGGTAGATATTTCTCACACTAGTTTTGAAGATCATGTAAATTCTGTAAATCAAATTTTAGCTGAAATTGAATCGAAAGATAAACCAACAGTAATGGTTTTTAATAAGATTGATAATTTCTCTTACGTTCAGAAAGAAGAAGATGATTTAACTGAAATGAAATTCGAGAATTATTCTTTAGAAGATTGGAAACGTACGTGGATGGCTAAAACAGATTACCCAACTTTATTTATTTCTGCAACAGAAAAAGATAATTTAGAAGAATTACGTAAAACGGTTTACGAGGAAGTAAAAGATATTCATACGAAGCGATTCCCTTATAATAATTTCTTGTTCCAATATTACGAGGAAGAAGATATGACAGAAGAAGAATAAAACATGTATATAAGAGTTCAAGAAATTGAGCTCTTTTTTTGTATCTTAATTTTAAATAATTCGAAATGATAGTTAACGAAATTAAAACTGCTTTACATGATTTATCTGATGCTGAAAAAATATCAGTTTATCAACGCTTTTTCAAAACTGGAAAAGGTGAATATGGCGAAGGAGATACTTTTTTAGGAATTACAGTTCCTAATCAGCGATTGGTAGCGAAAGAATATTACAATCAAGTTTCGTTAAAAGAAATAAAAGAATTATTGAGTTTTGATATTCATGAATATAGGTTAACCGCTTTATTAATGTTGGTTGCAAAATATGAAAAATCTAAAGACGTAAACTTTCAAAAAGAAATAGTGGATTTTTATTTATCACAAACCTCTCGTATTAATAATTGGGATTTGGTAGATACAAGTTGTTATAAGATTTTGGGACACTATTGTTATCATCTGAACGAAGAGCATTTTTTATTTGATTTAGCAAAGTCTGAAGATTTATGGGAAAAACGAATTGCTATAGTTTCAACGATGTATTTTATCAAGAAAAAATCATTGGATATTGTTACTGAAATTGTCTTGATGAATATGAATCATCCTCATGATTTAATGCACAAAGCAAATGGTTGGATGTTACGAGAAATGGGTAAAAAGGATGAAGAGATGCTAACATTATTTTTAGATGTTAATGCGACCAGGTTACCTCGAACTTCTTTACGTTATGCTTTAGAAAAATTAATTCCAGAGTTGAAAGAGTATTACATGAAGCTTAAATAAATGAAGTAAGAATTCGAACAAATTTTTCTTTCTTTTCCATAAATGCAACGTGTCCACAATTTAGTTTTTCAATTTTGATGTTTTCTTTAATAGGAATTACTGTTTCAAATAAATCGATATCAATTGTTGAATCTTTGGTTCCATTGATGATTAAAAATGGTTTATCCAACTCATAAAAAACATGTGTTCTATCTGGGCGTTCTCTCATTCCGCGTAAAGCAGCTTCAATTCCGTTAATCGGATTATCAAGTGCAATTTGCTTTAATTCGTTCATTTCGTCTTCTAACAGAGGTTTTAAGTCTTCTGCGAAAAGCATAGGAATACTTAAACGAACAAAAAGTGAATAATTTTTATGAATGGTAGGAATCACTTTTAGACGTTGTTCCTTTTTCTCTTTGCTATCTGGCAAGGAAGTAGAATTAACCAATACGACTTTATCAACAAATTGTGGATAAACATCTGCAATGGCTAAACTCACATATCCACCCATCGAATGTCCAATGAAAGTAGCATTACTAATGTTCAGGAATTCTAAAATTTCAATCACTTTTTCAGCCATTATTTCAATGGTGTTGATCTCGTTTTCAGTATCGCTTTTTCCGTGTCCTGGTAAATCAATAGTTACGATTTGATGCGTCTTTGAAAACAAAGGAACAAATGGATTCCAAATGTTAGAATTTTCCATAAATCCATGTAAAAAAACTAAAGTTTTACCAGTTCCTTCAATCGAGTAATGCAGCATATTGATTCAATTTTTATCAAAATTACACTTAAATCTTTAATAATAAATCGTATTAATTAAACTTTCGTTTTTGTACTTTTGAAGCCTAATTTTTATAAAAAATGATTACTATATCTCAAAATTATACTTTAAAAGAGAATGTTGTTTTTTTGCTTGATAAATCAGCAGATTTTAAGGTAGAAAATAATGATTTGATCCAGAGTTTAATTGAAGAATTTAAACAAGGTGAAGCAAAGTTTGATTTCATAAAACTTGGTAAACAAACAATTTTCTTGGTAGATGAAAAACAAGAATTAGAACCTTTACGTGTGATTGGTTTTTCAATCCGTCAACAATTAGATAAGAAAGCAGAAAAAATTACAATTGTTGGAAATGGTGAACAAGTTTTAGCTGTTGCTGAAGGTTTAGAATTATCAAATTATCAATTCATTAAATACTTTAAAGATGCAGATGAAAAGGAATATGCGTTAACTGAAGTTGCAATTGTTGGTGATGTTGAGGAGGCTCGTGTTGCTGAATTAAATAACATTATTAAAGCAGTTTATTGGGGGAGAGATATGGTAAATGAGCCAAACTCTTACTTAACATCTTTACAATTAGCGAAAGAGTTAGAAGAAATTGCAAAGGAAGCAAAAATTAAAGTTGAGGTTTTACATAAAGATGAAATTGTAAAACTAAAAATGGGTGGATTGTTAGCTGTTAATAAAGGTTCAATTCAGCCACCAACTTTTACAATTTTAGAATATAAACCAACAAATCCTCGCAACGAAAAACCAATTGTTTTAGTTGGGAAAGGAATTGTTTACGATACGGGAGGTTTATCTTTGAAACCAACTCCAAACTCAATGGATTTAATGAAATCGGATATGGGTGGAGCAGCTTGTATGGGTGGAGCAATTTATGCAGCAGCCTTAAATCAATCGGATTTACATATTATCGCTTTAATTCCTTCTACGGATAATCGTCCTGGTGGAGATGCATACGCACCTGGTGATGTTATTACAATGTATGACGGAACTACAGTTGAGGTTTTAAATACAGATGCAGAAGGTCGTATGATTTTGGCTGACGCTATTGCTTATGCAAATCAATATACACCAGAATTAATTATTGATGCAGCAACGTTAACAGGGGCAGCCTTAGTTGCAGCCGGTACTCGTGCAACTTGTATGATGAGTAATGCTGATGAAGCAATTAATGGACAATTAAAAAAAGCAGGAAACGAAGTGTATGAGCGTTTAGTTGAGTTGCCACTATGGGATGATTATAAAGAGCAAATTAAATCTCAAATTGCTGATCTTAAAAACATCGGAGGAAGTTATGCTGGAACAATTACTGCAGGTAAATTCTTAGAGCATTTTACAACTTATCCATTCGTTCATTTAGATATTGCTGGACCAGCATTTACATCGGCTCCAGAAAATTATAAAGGAAATGGAGGTACAGGAGTTGGAATCCGTTTATTGAATCAGTTTTTTAAAAATTATAAAGCTTAATTTTTTAAGTTTATTATAAAATAAAACGCCTCGGAGAAATCCGAGGCGTTTTTATTATGTTTTATTTATAAAATAACGTGTCCTAATTTTGTTAATTTCTGATGATCTAAGATTTTAATCTTTCGACCTTCAACTTCAATTAGTTCATCGGTTTTAAATTCTGAAATTAATCGGATGGCTGATTCAGTAGCGGTACCAATTAAGTTTGCCATTTCTTCTCTAGTTAAGGAAATGTTGATGAAATCATCTTTATCTGTTCCTAATTTAGCTTCTAAAAGCAATAATACCTCTGCTAAACGTTCACGAACAGTTTTCTGTGCTAAATAAGTAATTGTACGTGCGTACTCTCCTAAATCTTTAGCGATTCGTTGTAAAATATCAAAAGCTAGTTTTGGGTTAGATTCTAATAATCTTATAAAGAATTTTTCAGGAATATAGTAAATTTCAACAGGGTTCATTGCAGTAGCAGAAGCTCCAAAAACTTCTTGACTTAAGATAGATCTGTATCCGATAATATCTCCTGCATTTGCAAATCTTAAAATTTGCTCTTTCCCATTAAAACCAATTTTAAAAAGTTTAGCTGTTCCTTTAATTAAACAGTAAATACCCTTAGGTGTCGCTCCTTCTTGGATGATTTCGTCACCCTTTTTCAATGTAAGAACTCTTTTTTCTTGTTCAAATTCAATTAACTCTTCTTTCGTAAAAACGCCTAAACTATCAGGGTTCTCAAACAACATTTTGATAGATTCTAGATTCTCATTAAATTCTGACATTGCTATGTGTTATGACTTATCTCATACAAAGTTAAGGTTATTTCTGATAAAAGGAAAGTAATTTTGCAAAAGAATATGGCAGAGAATTGTTTCCACTGTGGGCAAGGAATTGAAGAAGAGAGAATTGAGTTCGATCAGAAAGAGTTCTGTTGCCAAGGTTGTAAGACTGTATATGAGGTCTTAAACATAAATAATTTAAGTGATTACTATAACTTAAATCAAAATGCAGGTGTTCGTCCCGATGCTCGTGGAGATCACCAATTCGATTTTTTAAACACCAAAGAAATCTTCGATAAAGTAGTAGATTTTTCTGATGATGGGATTTCTGTGGTCTCTTTCGAGGTGCCAGTTATCCATTGTACATCATGTATTTGGTTGTTAGAGAGTTTAGAAACTATCAATCCGGCAATTATTTCTTCGAATGTAAACTTTACCAAGAAAGTTGTTCAAATAACATTTAGACATGAAGAATTAAAATTGGGAGATGTTGCAAGATTAATGACAAATCTTGGATATAAACCATCTGTTAATTTAAAATCAATAGATAAAAAAGAGGTTGTAAAAACAGATAGATCGCTAGTAAGTAAATTAGTAGTCGCCGGGTTTGCCTTTGGTAACATTATGCTACTTTCTTTCCCTGAGTATGTTGAGTTTTTTGGTGATGTAAAAGAGTCTTGGTTAGAAGAAAACAAGGCTTATTTTAGATGGGCAATGTTTTTCTTAGCATTACCAGTTTTTTTCTACTCATCGACCGATTATTTTAGATCTGCTTGGCAAGGTTTAAAGAATAAATACATCAATTTAGATATTCCTATTGCTTTAGGAATTATCGTAATTATGTTTAAATCAACCTACGATATTATTTTTGATTTATCTCCAGGATATTTCGATACATTGGCGGCTTTATTGTTCTTGATGTTAACGGGGAAATGGTTTCAACAACAAACAATTAAATCTTTAGCGTTCGATCGTGATTACAAATCGTTTTATCCTGTTGCAGTTGCTCGTTTAGAAGGTGATGTAGAACAACCTATTTTACTGTCTGAATTAAAGAAAGGTGATAGAATATTAGTTAGAAATGAAGAGATTATTCCTGCAGATGCAATTTTAATACATGGTGAAGGAATGATTGATAACTCTTTCGTAACAGGAGAATCTCGTTTGATTCCGAAAAAATCAGGAGATAAAATATTTGCAGGAGGTAAACAATCTGGTCACGCTATAGAATTAGAAATTATTTCAGAAGTTAATCAAAGTTATTTGACACAATTATGGAATAACGATGCGTTTAGTAAACAAGAATCAGAACTAAATGCCTTTACAAATCACATCAGCCATTATTTTACGTTAATTATTTTAGGTATTACGTTAGTTTCAGCTATTGTTTGGTGGTTTGTAGATCCATCATTGATTCTTAAAGTTGTAACTTCTATTTTGATTATCGCTTGTCCATGTGCTCTTGGATTATCTTCGCCTTTTATTTTAGGAAATGTAATGCGCGTTTTTGGTAACAAGAAGTTTTACGTAAAGAACACAGCTACAATAGAAAATTTAGCTAAAATTACAGATGTTGTGTTTGATAAAACAGGTACAATTACTGAAAGTGATGATGCTAATATTTCTTATGAAGGAAAAGATTTAACGAGTGATTTACAAGTGTTAGTACGTAGTTTGTTACGTAATTCTAATCACCCATTAAGTAGAACTTTACATCGTAAATTAAATGTAAATGATCATGCTGATGTGCAAGATTATGAAGAAGTGATTGGTAAAGGACAGCAAGGAAACGTAGATGGATATTTTATTAAAGTTGGATCAAGAAGCTTTGTAGGAGCTGATGGTGTTTCCTCTTTAAATCAAACAGAAGTTTATATTTCTATAGATAATGTCGTTTATGGTAAATATGTTTATAAAAATCGATACCGAAAAGGTTTAGATAATTTAATTTCTCAATTAGAAGGATATAATTTACATATTCTTTCGGGTGATAATGATTCTGAAAAAGAGTTTTTACAAGGAATTTTCCCTAAAAACACTTTGTTGATGTTTAATCAATCGCCAGCAGATAAATTAGAATATATTAAGACATTAGAAATTAAAGGAAAGAAAGTTTTGATGTTGGGTGATGGATTAAATGACGCCGGAGCTCTAAAACAAAGTACGGTTGGTATAACTATTTCTGATGATATGAATAGTTTTACACCATCATGTGATGGTATTTTGGATGCTCGTAATTTTAGTTTGATTCCTGATTTTATGAAAATTTCAAAACAATCAATGCGATTAATTTTAATAGCATTTATTATTAGTTTTGCATACAATATCATTGGATTAGCTTTTGCTGTGACAGGTTATTTAGAGCCTGTAGTAGCTGCTATTTTAATGCCAGTAAGTTCGGTTTCAGTTCTTATATTTGCAACGGCAAGTACAAGAATTACCGATTATTTACATAAATGGAATTTAGAATGAGTTTAAATTAGAATTCAAAAATGGCCTCTGACCAAAATCATTGTGATAAGAACTTGAGGCTTTGTAATTTTGTAAATGATATGGGGATATTATTATTAATGATAATGGTCAGCGTCTCGTTAGGCGCAATCTTTCTTTTATTCTTTTTTGTAGGATTTAAGAAGGGACAGTTTGATGATGATGAATCACCAGCAGTCAGAATGTTAAAAGAGGATAAAAAAACTAAAGATAAAATCGACTCATAATGCAAATGCAGACTTTTAGTTACGACAATAAGATCGTAAAGTATTTCGTTTATGCCACATTGTTTTGGGCAGTTATGGCATTTTTCTATGGAGTTTTAGTAGCAACTTTGCTTTTCTTCCCAACTTTACCAGAAGTTCTTTTTGGTACTGATGATCCCATGGTTAATGGATCTGGGGCAGGAATTCAAGGTCTTGTAGACTCTCAAGGAAAGTTAGGATTCGGTAGGCTTCGTATGATTCATACCACGTTAGCGGTTTTCGCTTTCGTTGGTAACAGTTTCTTCAGTGGAGCGTACTATTCAATCCAAAGATTGTTAAAAACTAGAATGTACAGTGATGTAATGAGCTGGACAATTTTCTGGGGATGGCAATTATTTATTGTATCGTCATTAGTGACTTTCACGTTAGGTTTCAATACTTCTAAGGAGTATGCCGAGCACGAATGGCCAATTGACATCTTAATCGCCTTAGTTTGGGTAATGTTTGGTTTACAAATGTTCTTAACTATTGCAAACCGTCGTGTACGTCACTTATACGTAGCGATTTGGTTCTTTATCGGTACTTGGGCTGGTATCACAATGTTACACGTATTCAATAACTTAGAATTACCTGTGTCATTCAACCCATTAGCACCAAAATCTTATTCAATTTACTCTGGAGTTCAAGATGCCTTAGTACAATGGTGGTACGGACACAATGCAGTAGCATTCTTCTTAACTACACCAATCTTAGGTTTAATGTACTACTTTGTACCAAAAGCGGCTAACAGACCTGTATTCTCGTACAAGTTATCTATTATCCACTTCTGGTCATTAATCTTTATCTACATCTGGGCTGGACCTCACCATTTATTATACACTGCGTTACCAGGGTGGGCACAAGCTTTAGGTACAGGGTTCTCTATCATGTTAATCGCTCCATCTTGGGGAGGTATGTTAAACGGTTTATTAACGTTACGTGGATCTTGGGATAAAGTAAGAGAAAATCCTATTTTAAAATTCTTTGTAGTAGCATTAACTTGTTATGGTATGGCTACATTCGAGGGACCTTTATTAGCAACAAAAACATTAAATAAAATCGGTCACTTTACGGACTGGGTTCCTGCTCACGTACACGTTGGTACATTAGGATGGAACGGATTTATGGCTTTCGGGGTAGTTTACTACTTAGTACCTAAATTATTTAATACAAGATTAGCTTCTATCAAATTAGCTAACACACACTTCTGGATTGGTACTTTCGGTATCTTATTCTGGGTTATCCCAATGTACGTTGCAGGTTGGACACAAGGTTTAATGTGGAAACAATTTGCAGAAGATGGTACATTAGAATACGGTAACTTCCTACAAACAGTTACTATCTTAAAACAATGGTTATACCCATTACGTGCATTCGGTGGTACATTATACTTAATTGGAGCAATCTTAATGGTAATCAATGTTATCAAAACGGTTAAACAAGGATCATTTGTAAACAACGAGGAAGTTTCTGCTCCTGCATTAGCTCCTAAATCTGCAGCTCGTGCTGAAGGTGAAACTGTTCACACTTGGATTGAGCGTATGCCAGTAATCATGACTATTGGTGCAGTTTTAACTTTAGCTGTAGGAGGATTAGTTGAAATCGTTCCAACTTTAACAGTTAAATCAAACATTCCAACTATTGCAAGTGTAAAACCATATACTGCATTAGAATTAGAAGGACGTGATTTATATATTCGTGAAGGATGTAATGCTTGTCACACACAGATGATTCGTCCGTTCCGTGATGAAGTAAAACGTTACGGTGAATACTCTAAAGCTGGAGAATTCGTATATGACCACCCATTCTTATGGGGATCTAAACGTACAGGTCCAGATTTACACCGTGAAGGAGGTAAAAACCCAGATGCTTGGCACTACAAGCACATGTGGAATCCTCGTGAAACTTCTGACGGATCGATCATGCCACGTTACCCTTGGTTAGTTGAGAATACATTAGATGAATCTTTAACTAAGGATAAAATGAAAGCTATGGTTTCTTTAGGAGTTCCTTACGAGCAAGAAGATTTTGATAGTATGAGAGTTTCTATGGATCGTCAAGCTTTAGCAATTGAAGCAAGTATCTTTAAAGATGCACCAGATTTAAAAGAATTATGGGCTAATAAAGAAAAAGATGCAAAAGCTTCTGGTGAAGAATTTGTTCCATTACACAAACGTGAGATTACAGCTTTAATCGCTTACTTACAACGTTTAGGAACTGATATAAAAGCAGATCAAATAGAAACAGCTAGTAATTAATGTTAAAATATTATAAGGAGTTTTTCTCTGATTATGATAACGCAAGTTTGTATCAAACTTTAATCCTTTTGGCTTTCATTCTGTTCTTTGTAGGTTTATTCTACATTGTATGGAAGAAACCAAAAGGTTACTACAAAAGTTATGAACATGTTCCACTTGATTTGGAATCAGAAGAAGAGACAGACGAAAAAAATACTATAAAATGAGACAACGTACCCCAGCTTATATATTTATTCCTTTAACAATGCTTGCTATTATTTTAGCATTCACAATGGTAACGCCAGTAGAAACTGTTGCTGAACCAGGTTTTAAAGGAATGATTAACAACTTATTTACTCACTTAGGAGCTGTTGTTAAACAAGGAATCGTTTGGGCTGTTGTGGCTATCGCTTTAGTAATGTTATTAATAATTAATGCATTAAATAAAGTTGTAGAAACACAAAAGTTCAAAAAATTATCAGCAGAAGAACAAGCTGAATATATCGCTGAATCTAAAATTGGATTCTTTACAAGATTATTCAGTTCAGCATCTAAAAAACAATCTGCTGAAGAAGAAGAAGCTATCATCATCGATCACGGTTTTGATGGAATTAAAGAGTTAGATAATGCATTACCACAATGGTGGTTATCTTTATTCTACTTCGGTATAGTTTTCTGTATCACTTATATGTTATCATATGCGTTTACAGATTTCGCTCACATGGATAGAGAGTTCGAAGAAGAGATGGCTATCTTAGATGAAAGAGATGCTAAATGGGCTGAAGCTAACGATATTACTATCGAAGGAGCAGTTAACAAATCTAACGACCCAGCAGTTGTTGAAGAAGGAAAGAAAATCTTTACTCAAAACTGTACTCAATGTCACTTAGACGCAGGTAAAGGAGGTATTGGACCAAACTTAACTGATGATTCTTGGATTAACCACGAGAATGAAGACTTATTCTTAAATATCTACGGAATCGTTTATGATGGTGCACCTCACAATCCACAGATGAGAGCTTTCGGACAAAGAAAAGAATTATCTGGTTTAGCGATTGAGAAAGTTGCTTCTTACGTTTACCACATCAACCAAGTTGAAAAAACTTTAACTGAAGCTGATGGAGCTGCAGCACCTCAAGGGGATGTTGTAGAGGCATGGAAACAGAAATAATAAAGTGTTTTACAAACATATATCATTAGGAAAGAGAGCTTATTTATAAGCTCTCTTTCTTTTTTTAATTGTAAATTTGTATAGATATAAATAGTTTCAAGATGAGTATTTCAAATTCAGATAATAAAGAAGAATTTAAATTAGACGAGCATTTTGACGAAGTAAGTCAGATGAACGAAGAAGTTCGTAATTCGATAGGTACAATGGAGAAGTCGGGTAAACGTAAATGGGTTTATCCAAAGAAGCCAAGTGGAAATTATACTACTAAACGGCAATATGTAAGCTATGTGTTATTAGCTATCTTATTCATTACTCCATTTATTACGTTACCGAACGGTAACCCTATTTTTAAATTTGATGTTATTAGTAGAGAATTTGTAATCTTAGGTTTTCCATTCTTTACATCCGATTTCTTTTTATTAGCAATTGGGATGATTACGACTATCATTTTCATTATTCTGTTTACAATGGCCTACGGACGTCTTTTCTGTGGTTGGATTTGTCCTCAGACAATCTTCTTGGAAATGGTTTTCCGTCGTATCGAATATGCTATTGAAGGTGATCGTGCAAAGCAAATGCGTTTAGATAAACAAGAATGGGACGAAGAAAAGATCAGAAAGAAACTTTTAAAATGGACTATTTTCGCAATTATATCATTCTTGATATCAAATGTGTTTTTAGCTTATATTGTAGGTAAAGAAGCATTAATTAATTTGATCTTAGATGGTCCTATAGAACAATTTAGTACATTCTTTGGTTTAATTTTCTTTACAGTATTGTTCTATTTTGTTTTTGCATGGTTCCGCGAACAAGCTTGTACATTAGTTTGTCCTTATGGACGTTTTCAAGGAGTTTTAATCGATTCTCAAACGATTAATGTTACTTATGATTTTAAACGTGGTGAAGGAACTTCAGGACGTTCAAAATATAAAAAGAACGAAGATCGTGCAGCAGCAGGAAAAGGAGATTGTATTGACTGTGGTCAATGTGTAGCTGTCTGTCCTACTGGTATCGATATCCGTGAAGGTATCCAATTAGAATGTGTTAACTGTACTGCATGTATTGATGCGTGTGACGAAGTAATGGATAAAATTGGTTTACCTACTGGATTAATTCGTTACGCTTCTGAAGATAATATCAAAAAAGGAGAAAAATTCAAATTTACAAAACGATTAGCTGCATATACAGTTGCATTAGTTTTATTAATTGGAGTAATGTCTGCATTCTTATTCAGTAGATCATTAGTTGAGTCTAAATATTTAAAAGTTCCAGGAACGAGTTACACAACTGAAGGAACTTATTATGTAAATCAATTAGAGTATACTTTGTATAATAAGACAAACGAAGATCAATTGGTAAAAATTCAATTATTATCTCACAAAAATTCTGTCGTAGAAATGTATGTTGGAGATAATAACTTACCTTTAAACAAAGGAGAAATTATTCAAGGGAAATTCTATCTTAAAATTCCACAAAGTGAAGTTAAATCTTACAAAGAATTAGTTGTAATCGGTTTAGTTGATCAGAATGGAAAAGTGATAGATAAGTACGAAACAAGTTTCTCTTCACCATATAAATAATAAAAGTATGAAATTAAATTGGGGTCATTATATAGCGATTGCCTTAGGATGTTTTATGATATTCATCTTAACATTATTGTTCTCTGCGAATGATTCTGGACACGCAATGGTTACGGAAGATTATTATGAAAAGGAATTGACTTTCCAAAATGAAATTGATGCTGAAAAAAGAGCAAATGCTCTTGCAGAAAAACCAGTTATTAATTCGCAAGCGAATGGTATGGTTTTAACTTTCCCAGTAGAAATAGTTCCTAACGAAGGAAGTTTATTTTTAATGAGAAATAATAATGAATTAGATGATATTCGTATGCCATTAAAATTAGATGGAAAAAACAAAATGTTAATACCGGCTAATAAATTAAAAGATGGAGAGTACGAATTATTCTTAAAGTGGAAAAACGAAAATAAAGAGTACTTGGTTAAAAAAACCGTACAGTGGATTTCACAATAATATTACTAGCATTAACAATAGGACTTACATCATCTCTACATTGCGTAGGGATGTGTGGTCCTATTGCTTTATCCCTAGGTTTGAATGCTGAAAATAAACTTAAATTTTCGCTAAGAAACCTTACTTATCAATTTGGTCGTATTACGACTTATACAATTTTAGGAGCTATATTAGGAGTAATTGGGCAATCGTTTTCTTTTGCTGGTCTACAAAATTATCTTAGTATTGCTATCGGAGTTATGATGATTATTCTTGTTATGATTCCAAAATTTTATGAAGAAGGAGCAACATCTCTAAAGCCAATCAATAAAATGATGGTGAAAGTAAAAATGATGTTGGGAAAATACTTGATTAAAAAAGATTCTTCATCATTATTTACCATCGGAATTTTGAATGGATTATTACCTTGTGGTTCAGTCTATGCAACTTTAACAGCAGCCATAGCAATGGGATCTATAGCGAAAAGTGCATCGTTTATGTTTTTCTTTGGTTTAGGAACATTACCCTTAATGTTTGCAACAGTGTTATTTGGTAATTTTTTATCAGTAAAACAAAGAGAAACCATTTTGAAAATACTTCCAATCGTTACTATAATATTAGGTGTATTATTTATTCTACGTGGGTTAGAATTAAATATTCCATTTATCTCACCCAATCCAGATGCGTTAAAATTAAATGGGATGGAAGATCATTCGATGTAATTTCTTAACAAATTTTAAAAAAGAGTTAATATCTTCAAATAAATTGTATTTTTGACATTGTTGTTTTACAACCTAACTAAGAATATACTACACTGAGATGATAACACAATTAAGAGGAAAATTAGTAGAAATATACCCTACTAGTGCTGTGATAGATTGTAATGGAGTTGGCTATTGGGTTAATATTTCATTAAACACATATTCTGCATTAGAGCACGAAGAATTAGTAACAATTTTTACTCACTTGATCGTAAGAGAAGATGCACATTTATTATATGGTTTTGCTACAAAATCAGAACGTGAAATCTTTCTAAAACTTATTAGCGTCAATGGAGTTGGTCCAGCATCTGGAATGATGATGATTTCTACCTTATCTACTCAAGAAATTGCAACTGCAATTGCTAATGATGACGCACGTATGCTTCAAAGCGTAAAAGGAATTGGAGCAAAAACTGCACAAAGAATCATAATTGATTTAAAGGATAAATTAGATCCTACAATCGTTCTAAATGTTAATTCAGGGCCAGACAAAAATAAATCTAAGAATGAAGCGTTATCTGCTTTAGAAGTTTTAGGAATTCCTAAAAAATCAGCAGAGAAAGTGATGGAAAAAATTCTTGCAACGAATCCAGAAGCTGATGTTGAATTCTTAGTTAAAGAAACCTTGAAGAAAATTTAATGAAATTAGATCGAAAGAGAAAGTCTAATATTAATCGTAAATCTACGATTGCTTCGTTGTGTCTGCTATTTGCCTTAGGAATGGCAAGTACAGCGCATGGGCAAGAAACAGAAAACGATACCATCAAATTTCCTATACGCAACCAAACCGGAGGATTATTTTTAGACAACCAAATTACTTATGATATCTCGTATGATCCAATTTTTATGCAATATACAATTGTACCAAAAATTGGAAATACACAAGCGGGTGATCCTATAATTTTATCTCGTAAAGAGTACTTAGAATTAGTGCAGAATGAGGATATGAAATCTTATTTCCAAACTAAATCTCGTACCAATGACCAATATTATCGTGAAGAAAGATTTGGTGACCAGGTAAAACAAAAAGAAGGAAGTATATTACCAAGTTTCAAAATTAAATCAAAAGCTTTTGAAACAATTTTCGGTGGATCAGAAATTAAACTGATTCCACAAGGTTATGCTAACTTAGATTTAGGAATCTACCTACAAAAAATTGATAATCCATTACTTTTACCACAAAACCGACAGACTTTAACAATGGATCTGCAACAACGTATGCAGTTAAGTGTTTTAGGAAAAGTTGGTGAAAACTTACAGTTAAAAGTAAACTACGATACACAAGCTGGTTTCGGTTTCGAAAATCAGATGAAACTACAATGGCGAAAAGCTTTAGGTAATAAATTAGATCCATTCGGTGGCGAAGATGATATTCTTCAAAACATCGAAGTCGGTAATATTAGTATGCCTTTAAGTACTTCATTAATTTCGGGTGCACAATCTCTTTTTGGGGTTCGTGCCGATATGCGTTTTGGTCGTACAAATGTTACTACAGTTTTTTCAGAACAGCGTTCAGAGGCTCGTAATATTAGTGTGCAAGGTGGAGGTGTGATGAGTACTTTCAAGATCGCAGCCGAAAATTACGAATATAACCGTCACTTTTTTATAGGTCATTACTTTAGAGATAAATACGACCGTGCTTTAGTAAACT
The DNA here is from genome assembly GCF_003687725.1 of Faecalibacter macacae. Lineage (GTDB taxonomy): Bacteria > Bacteroidota > Bacteroidia > Flavobacteriales > Weeksellaceae > Empedobacter > Empedobacter macacae. The sequence continues at coordinate 67,669 of NZ_RDOJ01000010.1, read as the reverse complement.
ATCCTACGATTAATAGTAAAATTAATATTACTCGTATGGAAGTTTGGAAAGTAGACCGTTCTGGAGGTAATCAAGAAAACCGTCGTTCTATTATCGCAGTTCGTGATATGGGAGATAACGGAAATGCTTATCCAGATGTTTCAAGTGATCAAACTTATAACACAGTTTCTAATATTCCAGATATTCGTAACCTAAGTACAGCAAGATCTGTCTTAAATGGTCTACCTGTCGGGAATGAAACATACCGTGATGGTGAACATTATTTAGTAAACGAAAATGTTAGAAAGTTAGATCCAAGCGAATATTCTTTCAATCCACAATTAGGATATATTACTTTAAATTCACCTTTAGTTGATGGTGAAGATTTATTAGCAATCTCTTTCCAATATACATTAAGCGACGATCCTACAAAGATTTATAAGGTAGGGGAAATGTCGGATGAGTTTGATAAAACGTTAATAACGAAATTAATCAAACCAAATTCAGCAGTAAATCTTGCATCGCCGATGTGGGATTTAATGATGAAAAATATTTATTCGTTAAATGCATACGGATTAGATTCTCAGGATTTCACGATGAATGTAACATTCAAAGATAATTCTGAAAATTCGTCAGGTACAATTAACTATTTACCAAATACAGTTACGAATAATGCACCATTAATTCAGGTCTTAAACATGGACCGTCTAAATCAAAATGGGCAACCAAGTGCTGATCCAAATGGAGCTGTTGGAGATGGAATGTTCGATTTCCTTCCTGGATTAACAGTAGATCAACAGCGTGGATCTATTATTTTTACTTCTGTTGAGCCATTTGGTTCATACTTAAACAGAAAGTTAGAGGGTCAAAATCCTGATTTAGTTTTCAACGAAATCTATACAAAACTTCCGAATGTTTTAACGGCTGAAAAATTAGCAAATCGTTACCATTTAGAAGGTCGCTATAAAGGAACTGTTGGAGATGGAATTCCGTTAGGAGCATTTAACGTGCCACAAGGTTCGGTTAAAGTTACTGCAAACGGAGTTACTTTGATGGAAGGAGTAGACTATACGGTAGATTACCAATTGGGACGTGTAAAAATCTTGAATGAACAGTTAAAAAATTCAGGAGCAGCAATCAACATTAGTTTAGAGAATCAGTCAACATTCAACTTACAGAAAAAACGTTTCATGGGAGTTAATGTAGAACATCACTTCTCTGATAAATGGATTTTGGGAGGTACGGTAATTAATTACCAAGAAAGACCAATTACTCAAAAAACACAGTTTGGTGCTGAACCTGTAAACAATACAATCTTTGGATTAAATACGCAATATACTTCTGAATCAGAATTTTTAACGCGTTTAACAAATAAAATTCCAGGTGTAAAAACGGATGCAGTTTCTAACATCAACTTCCAAGCGGAAGGAGCATATTTAATGCCAGGAATCAATAAAGCTACTAATGGATATTCTTATATTGATGATTTTGAGGAAGCTCAATCTCGTATCAGTTTATTAGATGTTTCATCTTGGAAATTTGGATCAACTCCAGGTCGTCCTGCGGGTTACGATGACCAAAGTTTCCACCCTTATTTCCCACACGGAACAGCAGATAATAGTCTTACTTACAACAACGGACGTCGTATGATGTCTTGGTATTCTATTGATCCACGATTCTATGGATTAGGAGGTAGTTCTCCTGTATCTGATGCAGCAATATCAAACCATAAATCTCGTCGTATTTTATTACGAGAACTTTATGATCAGCGTGATGTTTTAGCAGGAACTAATTCGTATATCAATACAATGGATGTAACCTTCTTCCCAGATGAAAGAGGTGCTTATAACGTAAATCCAAATGCAAATGATACACAAGGATGGGCAGCAATGACTCGTCCAATTAACGTATCTAACTTCCGTGATTCAAATGTAGAGTATATCGAATTTTGGATGATGGATCCATATGCTGATGGCGATGGTGGTGAAGGTGAATTATTAATTCATTTAGGTAACGTTTCTGAAGATATCCTGAAAGATGGCGAAATGTCTTATGAAAATGGTTTACCACACTCTGGTCTTCAGGCACAAACAACGGAAACAAATTGGGGAAAACAACCTTCAATTAATCCGGTTTTATATGCTTTTGATACAGAAGGAGCACAACGTAAGGAGCAAGATTTAGGTTTTAATGGTTTAACTGATATTGAAGAAGAACAGAAATACGGAATTACATCTAACAATGCTGTAACTGGTGAATTAGACCCAGCAAACGATAACTATTTATTTTATTTAGACGATCGTTTTTCAAATCATACATTTGGTCAAACTGTACCAGGACGTTACCGTTATTTCAGAAATCCACAAGGAAACAGTTCAACAGACGATCCATTGGCGGCGTCAAGTTTAATTCCAGATGTAGAAGATATTAATGGTGATTACAATTTGGATCAAACTGAAAATTATAATCAGTATACCTTAAAAATTTCTCGTCAAGATTTAGAGGATACAGAAAATAAACACATTGTTGCGCGTAAAACGGTAGATGTAGAGTTTGCTAATGGGAATAATTCAACAGTTAAATGGTACCAAGTTCGTATTCCTGTTGATGGGTTCGATTTAGATATTAACCGTGATGGTGTTGATGAAGTAAACATAACACAAGCAGAAAGTGTTTTATCTGCAGCACGTTTTATGCGTGTAGTGATGCGTGGATTTGAAGAGCAAACAACATTACGTTTAGGATCTTTTGATTTAGTTCGTTCAGAATGGAGAAGATATCCTAAAAATGTTTTCCCATTTGTAGGGGCAGGAAATCAGGAAGGATCTGAAGAAGACCAAAATATTGGTGATTTAGAAGTTGGTGAAGTTAGTATTGAACAAAATTCTACTAACCGTCCACCTTATAAAATTCCACCAGGTGTTTACCGTGAGCAAACACAAGGTGCAACAGGTTACCAAAGTCAGAACGAAGCTTCAATGACGTTAAAAGCTAAATTCAAACCAGGAAGTACTTCTAAAGCGATTTTCAAAAACGTAAACTTAGATTTACGTCGTTATAAAAAATTAGAAATGTTTGTCTCTGCACAAGATTTAATTAATCGTGCAAATGCAAACTTAGATCCAGATACAAAATTATTTATTCGTGTTGGTAGTGATTATACAGATAACTACTACGAGTACGAAATGCCATTAAAATACACTCCAGTAACAGCAGTTTCTGAAGGTGAAATTTGGCCAGCAGATAATAAAATCGAATTAAATACAGACTTTTTTACAGATGCTAAAAAATTAAGAGATACAGATAACTTTAGTACAAGAGATCGTTTCCCTTATATTTTAGATGAGGCTAATCCGCATAAAGCAGTTTACGTAAAAGGTCGTCCAACGTTAGGAAATGTTTCGTCATTAATGATTGGGGTTCGTACAACAGGTGGATCTTCTGATAAAGAAGTTTTACTTTGGGTGAACGAATTACGTTTAAGCGAAATTGATAATGAAGGCGGATACGCAGGAGCAGCAAATCTTCAGTTTAATTTAGGAGATTTTGCAAATGTTCAATTATCAGGTAGTACAAGTTCTGTAGGTTTTGGTGCAATAGATCAAGGTCCATCAAACCGTAACCAAGATGAAACTGTAGAGTATTCTGTTAATGCAGATGTGAAATTAGATAAATTTTTACCTAAGAAATGGGGAGTAGAAATTCCGTTTAATTTTACAATGCAAGAGCGTTTTGTAGATCCAAAATATAATCCGTTAGATAACGATATTGAGTTTGAAGAAGCTCCGAATAAAGAAGAATTAAAAGAAATTGTACGCACATATTCTCAGTACAAAAGTTTTGCGTTCAATAATATTCGTAAGATTAGAGCTCCTAAGAAAACACCAAGATTCTATGATGTTTCTAACTTTACGTTATCGATGATGTATGCAAATAATTACTTCCGTGATATTTATACAGAATACATGGTAGATCAGCAATTACGTGCATCATTAAACTATAATTATACATTTAAAAATAAGCCATACGAGCCCTTTAAGAAATGGAAAGCAGCTCAGCCGGCACAACCATCGAGTAAATATTTAGGATTTATTAAAGAATTTAATATTAACCCGATTCCGACAAGATTCTCTTTCAGAACAGAGATTGCTCGTACATATAGCGAAAGACAATACCGCGATTTAAATCAATATTTAGGTGGCTCTTCAGCTTATATGGCGCCATTTTTCAGCAACAATTTCTTGTTCTCTTGGCAGTATAATTTAGGTTTCGATTTAACGAAATCATTACGTTTAGATATTACTTCGTCTACAACTACGTTAAATGATGGAGCAATGTTCTATAAGGCTGATCAGGATTTAATTTGGCAAAATCTTTTCGAGATTGGTCGTCCAGTAAATTACGATCAACGTGTACAGGCAAACTATAAATTACCATTAAAATTCTTCCCTTATTTAAATTGGATGAATATGGAGGTTGGTTATAGTGCAAACTACAACTGGCAAGCAAATTCGTTAGCGACACGTACTTATCAAGAACAAGACGAGAACGGAAATGTAATTAAAACACATCATTTAGGAGATGGATTTGCACAAAATTCTAATTCAATTAGTTTAATTGGAGATATGGATTTTACACGTTTCTATCCTGAATTTAAAGGTTACAAAAAATTTGATTCAGTTTTAAAAGGTCGTCGTCAAGAGATAGATTCTTTAAACAATGCTTACGCAGAATTAGCTTCGAAAAAGAATAAACGTCGTACGAAAAACGATTACAAATTCAAGCACAAATTCAAGGCGAAAGATTACGGTTGGATGGTTTTATCATCATTAAAACGAATCAACTTTAATTATAATCAAACAAATGGAGCTGTAATTCCAGGATTATTTTCAGAACCAGGATTCTTTGGTACAAATAGCCAAGGAGCGCCAAGTTTAGGATTTATTTACGGAACACAATTCGATATAAAACGTGAATTAGTTGAAAAAGGATTAATCTCGGATAGTGAATTAATGACTGATCCATACCAAATCAACAAAGGAGTTAACTTTAATGCAAATGCATTGATTGAGCCAATTCCAAATTTACGTATAGATTTGAATGCGAAGTACACAGAAGATAAACGTAAATTCCACACAGGGTTTAATACATACGAGTGGATTGAAGATCCATTAACTGGTGAATTAACGCGTGGGCAATATCGTCCAAATCCATACATTGATCAATTAGGTAACTTAAATGTTTCTAACATCAATTTAGCAACAGCTTTCTCTGATAAAGATCAAATCTTTACACAGTTTATTCAAAATGCTCGAGTTATTTCTCAGCGTTTAGGAGGTCAGTTAGCAGGACAAGGCGATTTTGCAGATGGTTATAGTATTACAAATCCAGATGTAGCTTTACCAGCCTTTGTTTCGGCAGTAGAAGGTAAAGATGCAAGTGGTTCTAAATTGGGTTATAAAAAGAATATTCCATTACCAAACTGGCGTATAGCTTATACAGGTTTAAAGAATATTCCAATCGTAAATCGATATGCAGAGCAGATTGAAATTTCACATGCTTATAACTCAAGTTACACGGTAAGTAATATTCAATCAAACCCGAATTACTACTTAACAGGTGATGGTTCTTCAACAGGAAAAGATATTTCTGGTAACTATTACACGAAGAATTTATTTGGAACTGTTACAATGATTGAATCTTTTTCACCATTAATCGGTGCAGATGTAACATTCAGAAATAGCATGCAAGTTCGTGCGCAATACAACAGAGATCGTATGTTATCTTTAAGTTTAAGTAACTACACAATTTCTGAAGATTACGGTAGCGAATATATTGTTGGTTTCGGTTATATCTTTAAAGATTTTAAAGTTAAATTACGTTACCAAGGTCGTCAAAAGACTGTGAAAGGTGACTTAAATATTCGTGGAGATTTTTCTTTACGTGATAATGAAACAAGAATTCGTCGATACGGTGAAATGTTCTCATCAGGAACTGTAGGATCTACAATTATGGAAGATTATTCGCAAATTACTGGTGGACAAAGAATCATGTCATTTAAATTATCGGCAGATTATAATATTAGCCAAAATCTTAATTTGAGATTTTACTGGGATCAAATGTTGAGTGAATATAAAATATCAACAGCATACCCAATTTCTCAGATTCGTGCCGGATTTAGTGCTACCTTTACATTCGGAAATTAATAAAACAATAAACAGACAATTATGAGCATTCCAAACAATTTAAAGTACAGTAAAGATCACGAGTGGGTTTCAGTAGAAGGTGATATCGCAACTATCGGAATTACTGCTTTTGCACAAGGAGAATTAGGAGACATCGTTTATGTTGATGTTGAAACAGAAGGAGAAACTTTAGGTCAAGAAGAAGTTTTTGGAACAGTTGAGGCTGTTAAAACTGTATCTGATTTATTTATGCCAGTTGCTGGAGAGATTATCGAATTCAATACTGAATTAGAGTCTCAACCAGAATTAATCAATACTGATCCTTACGGAGCTGGATGGATTATCAAAGTAAAATTAGAGAACGCATCAGAAGTTGAAGCTTTATTAGATGCTGCTGCTTACGGTGATTTAATCGGTGCATAAGATTTTTAAACAAATTATCTTTTATAGTTATTTGGCGTTAGTGTTTTATTTAACACTAATGCCAGGTAACAAATTAAAGTCTATAGATAAAGCCGGTTTTAGTGATTTTTTGAATTTTGAAAATTCGGATAAATTAGTACACGGTTTTATGTTTTTTGGGTTGGCATTTTTATTTCAATTTTTAAAAGAACATAGACTTTTAAAATCAATACTTGTTCCTTTTTTAATCAGTTTTTTAATTGAAATTTTACAAGGAATTATGCCATACGGTAGAACATTTGATTGGTTTGATTTATTAGCAAATACAATCGGAATTTTATTGGCAGTTGGATTAATACAATCCATAAAAAAAGCGAAGAACTAAACTCTTCGCTTTTTTTATGTTTTATAATCTATCATTTAAATTTTGAGAAATTCTGAATGTCAAAATATTTTATTTCATCAATTCATCTGGAATATCACACACTGGGATTGGAACCATTTTATGCTGATTGATTCTATTTAATCGCGAATAGATTTCGAAAACTTCTTTTTGACGTCCTTCAAAATCATCTGCAAAATGACCTTCTTCTTTCATAATCATTGCCCATTCTAATTCATCATAAGAAGCTCCTAATTGATCTTCATCCGAACGATCATCACCAAATAAACCATCAGTTGGCTTTGCTTTTTGTATTTCTGTATTGATACCTAAATGTCCAGCAATTTTATAAACTTCAGATTTCATTAAATCTGCAATTGGGCTTAAATCTACTCCACCATCACCATACTTAGTATAAAATCCTACACCAAAATCTTCCACTTTATTTCCTGTACCGGCAACTAAATAATTATGTAAACCTGCAAAATAATACAAGGTAGTCATGCGTAATCTTGCTCTTGTATTTGCTAAAGCCAAATTAACTTTGTCTGTATTTTCCGTTTGTGGTAAAGCAGCAACCATAGAATCAAACGTATCAGTTAATTCAACTTCGATAGATTCTATTGATGTATTAAAATTTTCTTTTAACCATTCGATGTGTTTTTTTGCACGATCTGCCTGATTTTTTTCTTGATGAATAGGCATTTCTAAGTTTAATAACGGATAACCTGTCATTGCACATAAAGTAGAGGTTACCGCAGAGTCGATTCCACCAGAGATTCCGATAACGAAACCTTTTTGATGTGATGTTTCAAGATAATCCTTTAACCAAGAAACAATATGTTGAATTACTTTTTCAGTTTGCATTGGAATAATGTTTATTACTCAAATATAAGAATTGATAAGCGTAATCCGAGAGAATTAAGATTAGATTTAAGGATTAATTGTTATTTTTGTTTGCTAAATAAGAAACACACGATGAAGACATTTTATAGCATTGCAATAGTTTTGATATTGATGCTAAGTTCTTGTAAAAAGGAACGTACTTGGGAAGTAGACGCTTCTGGAGTTAAGGTAGATTTGGTAATCCACGATATTAGTAAACGTTTTTTTAATGATAGTATTCCGTTAGATAAGTTAAAGAAAGATTATCCATTCTTTTTTGACAACTCATCTGATAGTATTTGGAGTGCACAAAGAAAAGATCCTTTTGAAGTTAATATATATAACGAATCGGTAAAGCAATTTGGTGATTTTGAGAAATTAAATCAAGAATTGATTCCAGTTTTTCAGAAGTATAAACATTATTTTCCTGAATATGAAACGCCAAAAGTTTTCACTTATTCATCAGGTTTACAAAGTTTAGATTATCCAGTTATTTATAGCGCTCAAGATAAATTGATGTTTATTGCAATGGACGGATTTTTAGGAGAGAAACATAAATTATACGACAGTATGCGAGTAGAGCAATATTTACGTCGTAATATGTATGCAGAGCGTGTTCCATCTGCAGTTGTTGGGGCAATTGCAGAAAATATTGTAACTTATTCTCCAAGACAACAAAAATTTATTGATGTTATTCTTTACGAAGGTAAAAAGTTAATGTTACAAGATATTTTGTTAACTGATACACCAGATGAATACAAAATTGGATATACGCCACAACAAATGGCTTGGGCAGTATCTAACGAAGGTAATATCTGGAATTATTTTGTAGAACAGAATTATGTTTTTAGTGACGATCGTACGTTAGAAAAGAGATTTATTAACGTTGCTCCTTTTTCTAAATTTAATAATGAAATTGAGCAAAATTCTCCAGGTCGAATTGGAGCATGGATCGGATGGCAAATTATTCGTAAATATTTACAAGAAAATCCTGAGGTTAAATTACAAGATTTATTGTTGGATATGGATAGTCAAAAAATCTTACAAGCGTCGAAGTACAAACCAGAAATTGATGGTGCTTCAACAACAAAATATAATACAAAGAAAAAAGAAGGTGTAGACGAATTATATCACTACGCTGAATAAATTATAATAGTATAGATTATGAGAAAAACAAATATTTCAGTAGAGATTGAATTAGATGAGAATCACGTACCAGAAACAATGAGCTGGAATGCTCCTGATGGAGGTGTGAACAACGAAACTACTAAAGCAATGTTATTATCTGTATGGGATGACAAAGCGAAAGAAGCTTTACGTATTGATTTATGGACTAAAGAAATGACTCAGGATGATATGAAACGTTTCTTTCATCAAATTTTTATCTCTATGGCATCATCTTACCAAAGAGCAACTGATGAGGAAGATGTAGCACAAAAAATTGCTGAGTTTGCAGAGGAATTTGCTTACGCATCTAAAATCAAAGGATAAGAAATAAAATTCTTTTAAAATTTAAAGTCGAATTTCGTAACAAATGTGTTAGAAGTTCGACTTATTTTTTACATTTAGATTATTAAACAGATTTATGAAGAAAATTATTCTTTCCATCGCATTATTATCAAGTTCATTTTTATTTGCCCAAAACAATTGGACAATTGAGCAATGTATAGAATATGCGGCAAAGAATAATTTGACGATTCAAAATAATCAATTAAATGAAAAGTTAGCTGGTCAGAATCTTGAACAGGCTAATAATAATTGGTTACCAACAGTAACTGGTTATTTAGATAATAATTTTACAATAGGATCTTATCATCCTGTGATTGATAAAGGATATTATCAATTTTCAAATGCTTTTGGTGTTCAGTCGCAAGTTAATTTATACAGTGGCGGAATTATAAAGAAGCAAAAAGAAAAGGCTGCAATTGACTTAGAAGCTGCTTCAATTCAAACTTTAACTACGTTAAACGATATTTCTTTACAAGTTGCAAATTACTATTTAGCGGTTTTACTAAACCGTGAATTGAAAACAGTTGCTGAAGGAAATTTAGATATTTCGCGCCAGTTACAAAAACAGGCGAAAATAAAATTTGATGTTGGTAAAATTGCAAAGGCAGAATTGGTACAAGCAGAAGCCGAAGTTGCTGCTAATGTAAGAAGCGTAACCGATGCACAAATAGAGATAGATCGTGCATTGTTTAATTTAGCAATGTTATTGCAATTACAAGATTACAGAGATTTTAATGTAGAAAATGTAACCTTACCAAACTCAATTCAGAATGAATTATATAATTTAGAAGAGGTACTTCAAACAGCTTATGAATCTCAGCCTGCGGTTAAATTAGCTGAGAAAAATATTGAATCAGCTAAAAAAGCAACCGAAATCTCTGAAACTTACCTAAAACCTCGTGTTACAGGAAATTATAGTTTAGGAACTAATTACATGGATTATTTTAATAAAGGTCTTAATCAGCAAGCGTGGTTAAGCCAATGGAGAGAAAATGTAGTTAATGTAATTGGAGTTGGAGTTTCATTTCCGATTTGGAATCAATATTCAAATAGAATCAATATTCAGAAATCATTAATCAACGAAGATATTGCTCAGAATACTTTACAGCGAGAAAAGCAAACCGTTTTGCAAAATGTACAATCTGCGTATTTTGAAGTTAATTCTTCTTTTGCATCATTTGAATCTGCTCGTGAAGCAGTTCGTTATGCCGAAATTTCTTTCGATTTTGCTGATAAGTCGTACAAAGCAGGTGTTATTAACTTGTATGATTTTAATCGATCAAGAAATGATTTAATGGTTGCTAAATCACAAATGCTACAAGCAAAATATAATTATATCTTTAAACAAAAAGTATTGGATTTCTACGCAGGAAAACCAATTACATTGTAATAATAATTTAACATTAAATATGAAATATCTATCACTTATTTTAGGAATCTTATTCCTAATTAGTTTTGGTTATACATTTTTTGAAAATTCTGAAACAAAAGAATTTTTGTCGTTTACTGTTGATATTTGGATGTATCAACTAATTTATTTTTTAATAGCGATAAGTCAATTTTACTTTTTTTATAAGAGAAGTAATGAGCAAAAAAAAAATATTGAAATCTAATTATATTTAATACTTTTTTGATACTAAGTCTTTCATAATTCAGAAAAGACATCAAATATTTTGAATTATCTTTGTGGCATGGCAACGATTTTAAATTTAGAAACTTCAACAAAAAATTGTTCAGTTTCGATTGCTAAAGATGATGAGCTTCTTTGTTTAGTAGAAGAGGCGGATGAGGGTTATGCACATGGTGAAAAATTGCATCAATTTATTGATTGGTGTGCCGAAGGTGCTGGTGTTAGTTTAAAAGATTTAGACGCAATTTGTGTATCTAAAGGACCTGGTTCATATACCGGATTACGTATTGGTGTTTCTTCTGCAAAAGGATTAGCATACGGATTAGATATCAAATTACTATCTATAAATTCATTAGATATTTTAGTACAATCGCAAATTAATCAAGGATATGATTTAATTATTCCGATGATTGATGCACGTCGTATGGAAGTGTATACAGCGTTGTATGATGGTGAAGGAAATCCTTTAACAGAAACAGAAGCAAAGGTGATTGATGAAACTTCTTTTGAAGATTTAAAAGGAAAGAAAATTGTTTTTGTAGGTGATGGTGCAGAAAAATGTAAAGAAGTTTTAGCACATTTGGATGCGACTTTTGTTCAGATTTTTCCATCAGCAAAATATATGGGACAAGTAGCGAATACAAAATTTAATACGAATGATTTTGAAGATGTCGCTTACTTTGAACCTTTTTACCTGAAAAATTTTATTGCTTTAAAAAAGAAAACAGATAAATAGAATGAAAAATATAGTTTTAACAATTGCTGCATTCTACGGAATGACTGCGGTTATTTTAGGTGCTTTTGGTGCACACGCTTTCAAAAAGATTTTACATGTAGATAAATTAGCAAGTTTTGAAGTTGGTGTTCGTTACCAAATGTATCATGCAATTGCTTTATTAGCTATCGGATTCTTTTTAAATTTTAATACAGGAATCGAGCGTTCAGCAGCATGGTGTATAATTGCCGGAACTTTCATTTTTTCTGTAAGTATTTACTTTTTGTCGTTTGCAGATTACTGGGGAGCTAACTTAAAATTCTTAGGCCCAATTACGCCATTAGGAGGTTTATTGATGGTTGCAGGATGGGGAATGTTAGTTTACCATTTTTCTAAAATGAAATTCAGTTAAGAATTCAATTTTAATAGATATAAAAAAAGCTCGATTCAATGAATCGAGCTTTTTATTTGTTCTATGATGATTAATCGTAATCTTCTTCTTTAAATTCAAATTCTTCGAAAGTACAATTAATTTCAAACGGAATATCATCAGAAGTTTCTTCAGTAAAATCTTGAACTTGTCCCTTCCAATTAAGAGATAAAACACCTTTTTCGTTGATAGAAAAAGTTAATTTATTACCTACAACTTCGTAATCTTCTTCAGATACATTAAGACTAGTGTAGTAAACTTCGTGTAATTCCCCATCTTCGTCTTCCTCTTCAGCAAATCCGTAAGGAATTTCGATAGTTTTACCGTTTAATTCTTCTGCAGATTCAACATCTAAAGGAAAGTCATCAATAAATAAAGATAACTGAGGGAACTCATTTTGTATTGAATCGTCTTCAACATGCTCTAATTCATCTGTTGAATGGATTTCAATTAAAAGTACTTGCTTATCTCCTTGATAAACGACCTTACAAAGGCTTTTTTCGATTTTGTAATTAAATGTTTCTTCTGGATGGAAGAATTTAATTGTTTTCATTGGTTTATTTCTGTAAATAATTTTATACTACGAATATAATTAAGATGAATTAAATTTCATAAAAAAATTATCAACTAATTTAGATTTTAATTAATTGACTATTAATTCTTGAAATAAAAAAAAGCTACCTCTTTGTAGAAGTAGCTTTTATATTAAGATATAATTTATTTTTTTAAAACAAATTATTGAGCTTTTGCAGTTAAATCAACTTGTAATAAAACTTCATCTTTGATGATAGATCCACCACCACCAGCGAAAGTGATTCCGAAATCTTTACGGTTGATACCAAATTCTTCAGATTTTACTGTAACTACATTACCTTCTACAGTAACGTTTGCTTTAAAAGTTACGTTTTTAGGAGTTCCACGGAATTCGAAGTTTCCAGAAATTTCTGAATTGTAATCTCCTCCTTCAATTGCTTTAACACCTGTAATTTCAAAAGAAGCAGTTGGGTATTTTTCAACATCTAAGAAATCAGCAGCTTTTAAGTGACCGTCTAATTTTGCTTTAGTTTCAGGATCTGAGTCTAAATCTTTAGATTCGAAAGTTGTAAAATCAGCAACAAATTTACCTGATTCTAATACTCCATTATTTACAGTAGCTGTACCTTCTTTTAATTTAACAATTCCCCAGTGTCCTTCTTCTGGTTTGTTGATATCGTCAAATGTTTTTCCACCTTTCCAGTTAACTGTAGATGTTGAGTCTGCAATGTAAGTTACAGCTCCTTCAGAAGCAGTAGCAGATTCTTGAGCTTCAGTAGCATTTACAGTTTCAGTATTTCCTCCACAAGAAGTTAACGCAACTGCAGAAATCATCGCAAGGCTTAAAAATAATTTTTTCATATGTCTTTAATTTATTTGAAAACGAAATTATAAGTTTTGATTGGTCTTTACATTGATGTATATCAATACTAATTATAAATTTTTTGTTAAATTTAATAAATCTAAATTAATTCATCAAATTTGTACAATAAATAGGACCTAATGTTATCAATCCAAAACCTAGATTTTAGCTATAATTCAGCCCAACAAAAAGCCATTGATTCTATTTCTTTTGATGTAAATAAAGGAGAAGTAATAAGTATTATTGGAGAAAGTGGAAGTGGAAAATCAACACTTTTACGATTAATATACGGTTTAGAAGATTTTACACAAGGAGAAATTTCTTGGAATGATGTAAAACTAAAAGGACCAGCTTTTAATATTTTGCCAGGTCATAAAATGATGAAACACGTGGCGCAAGATTATGAATTGTTAGATTTTGTAACGGTAGGCGAAAACGTGGGTAAATTTTTAAGCAATTTTGATTTAGATCATAAACAAAAACAAATAGACGAAGCATTACGCGTCGTTGAGATGCTTGATTTAAAGGATCAGTTTCCTAATAAATTAAGTGGAGGTCAGCGTCAGCGAGTTTCTATTGCAAGAGCTTTGGCTCAGAAACCAGAAGTATTATTGTTAGATGAACCTTTTTCAAACTTAGATCAATCATTAAAGTTAACAATCAGAGAAAAGTTAATAGATTGGTGTAAAGCAAATCAAATTACTGTGATTTTTACAACTCACGATTTGCAAGATGCCTTTTACACATCAGATCGTATTTTAGTCTTACAAAAAGGTAGAAAATTGCAATACGACGAGGTAGAAAAGGTTCGTGAAAAACCATATAATAGTTACGTAGCAAAGTTATTTGGTTACGTTAATTTGTTAGATGTTGGTAAATATAATAAGCTAAAATTAAGCGATATTGATATGTTTAATTATTATCAATTAGTTTATCCAGATGAAGTTTGGATACATGTTGATGGTGATTATTACGGAGAAGTTATCGATTCTAAATTTCAAGGTAGAGATTACTTAATTCGTTTCAAGCATGATGAATCTAATTTTGTTGCTTATTTTCCATTTATCTTGAATAAAGGTGCGAAAATTAAATTTTCTATACCAAATAACAGAATTGTAAAAGCATAAATAAAACGAGCAAATAGCTCGTTTTATTGTTTTATTATTTTTCTAAAAATGTTAGAATAGCTTCAATAAAATCTTTCGGATTTTCAGCATGTAGCCAATGTCCTGCATTTGCAATTGCAACAACTTCTGCTTTCGGAAAACGTTGTTTGATGATAAATTCATCTTCTTGCAAGATGTAATTTGATTTTGCTCCTTTTAAAAATAGAGTTGGTCCATCAAAAATTCCATTCAATAAATCTTTACCTACTAAATCTTCGTAATGATTTTGTAAAACAGGAAGATTAAAACGGAAATCATAACCTCCATTTTCAGCATGGTAAACATTTTTCAATAAAAATTGACGCACACCAGCTTCAGGAATATATTGGCTTAATGTTTCTTCCACATCTTTACGAGATGTTACCGTAGAAAAATCAACAGAACATAAGGCTTTAAAAATTGCATTATGATGAGGTTGATACGCTTTAGGAGCCATATCAGCAACAATTAAATGATCAACTTTATCTGGATAAGTCATTGCAAAGTCCATCACAACTCGTCCGCCTAAAGAATGTCCTAAAATATGAGCTTTTTCAATTTGATGGAAATCCATGTAACGTGCAACATCTTCTACCATTTCAGCGATTGTAGCATCATCTGAATGAAAACTACGCCCATGATTTCTTAAATCAATTAAATGTGTCGTGTATATTTCTCCGAACTGACGACCATGTGTATTCCAATTGTCTAATTGTCCAAACAATCCATGGAAAACAAGTAGGTGTTTTTCTCCAGTTCCGATTATTTTACTATGTAAAATTGGTTGTTCCATTTTATTTTAAGTTAGCAACTTCAATTTTTCTTAAATAAGATTGAATAGTATTTTCTAATCCCATATATAAAGCTTCAGAAATTAAAGCATGTCCAATTGAAACTTCAGCAATCTGTGGAATTTGCTCAATAAAATACTGAATGTTATCTAAACTTAAATCGTGTCCTGCATTTACTGCTAATCCATTTTCTATAGCTAATAAAGCAGTTTCTTTGTAAGGTTTAATTGCGTCTAAATTTCCTAA
This sequence comes from Faecalibacter macacae, assembly GCF_003687725.1. GTDB lineage: Bacteria > Bacteroidota > Bacteroidia > Flavobacteriales > Weeksellaceae > Empedobacter > Empedobacter macacae. The sequence goes on along the minus strand of NZ_RDOJ01000010.1, from coordinate 51,974 downwards.
ACCATATTGTGTAGCAAATTCTTCAGTGTATAATTCGATACGATCTGCACCAGTTTTTGCAGCAGCTTCAACCAATGCTGGATTTGGATCTAAAAAGATTGAAGTACGAATTCCAGCTTCTTTAAAAGTTTTGATGACATCCGTTAAATAATCTTGGTATTTAATCGTGTCCCAACCCGAGTTTGAAGTGATTGCATCATCAGCATCTGGAACCAAAGTAACTTGTTCTGGTTTGCTTGCTAAAACCAATTCCATAAAACTATCGATTGGTTTCCCTTCGATGTTAAATTCAGTTGTAACAACTGGTTTTAAATCGTAAACGTCTTGGTAACGAATGTGGCGTTCATCTGGACGTGGGTGAATTGTAATTCCTTGTCCACCGAATTCTTGTATTTTTATTGCAGCTTCAACTAAATTTGGTGTATTTCCACCACGTGCATTACGAATCGTTGCAATTTTATTTATGTTAACACTAAGTTTTGTCATTATCTTAATTTGTTTGTTTAATATCTGTCGCAGAAATAGACTGCATAACTTGTAAATCAAATTTTCTACAAGCGGTTAATAAATGATCGAAAATATCAGATTGTATTCTTTCAAATTCAAAGTTAGTTGAAGATTTTGCAAAACATGCAATTTCTAACGGCATTCCTTCCATTGATACAGGAAGCTGACGGATGATAATTGGATCGTATTTAGAAACTGTTTGTATGTTTTTTAAATAACTTTCTACATAGATTCTAAAAACACCAATATTAGTTAATTGTAATCCGTTAATATCTAAATTAGAATTTTCAATTCCTTTGTTGTGCGAATTAATTTCTTCACGTTTTTTAATGATATAATCTTTGATTAAATCATAAGTTTCAAAAGTATCTAACATTTCGTTGGAGCAGAATTTAAATGAATTTACATTAAAAGCAATAGCACGTTTAATTTGTCTTGTTCCACTTGCCATCATCGGCATGTGATTGGTTACTTGAGAGGTAACGACATCAACAGTTGGAATCGTAGCAATTGTTTTATCAAATTTTTCGATTCTCACTAAATTAATATTGATTTCTCGTACAATACCTTCAACATTTCCTTTTGATAATGTAACCCAATCGCCAACCTTTATAATACGTGAATAGGCAATTTGTAAACCAGAGACAAACCCGAAAATAGCATCACGAAATATTAATAAGACGGCGGCAGTCATTGCTCCTAATACCGTAATTATGGTTGAAGATTCAACTTTGAAAAGAATCATAATTCCAGAAATGATGGCAAAGAATGAAACAACAAATTTCATCATTTGACCAAAAGTTCTTACGCCGACAGTTGTATAACTATCATCTTCATTGTATAAATCGATAACAGAATTTATTATTCGGAAAATTAATATTGCAAATACGATTAATAATATTAATTCTGTCATTCGTTGTATAACGTATAGAATTGGACCATCATCTTTAAATAACAGCACATTCATACTCGATGCAAAAGTTAACGGTATTAAATGAATGATAGAAGAGAAACATTTATTTCTGTATGCAATTTCTAACCACTTAATTTTTGTTTTCTGTGCTAATCTTTTGATTAATGGTAATAATAATATACGAAATGTATAATCAATCAAACATAAAATCCCAATCCAAGTGGTAAGTTCAAAGAAATTAAAAAGATTTTCAGACATGTCAATTTGTAACTTATCATTGAAGTAAATTTTAACGCTTTCTGAAAATTCTTGATAAAATGATTTATGTTCTTCTTGTTGAGCCATTATGATATTATAAACTAAAATTTTAGTAATACAAAGGTACATTTTGTACATTAGTGTAAAGTTAAAATAATTTATAAATATGGACGATTCTATAATTAACCTGATTTCGGGACTTTTAATCCTTTTAGGATTTGTTGGTGTTGTATTGCCAGCAATTCCGGGAGCACCTTTAGCACTAATTGGATTATTAATTTTTAAACTATTTAGTGGGGATTGTGGTTTCGGTTGGGAAGTAGTAATTATTGCCGGAATTTTTGTAGCTATTGGTTCTGTCCTGGATTATATTTTGCCAGTGGCTTTAACCAAGAAATTTGGCGGAACTAAATACGGAGTCTGGGGATCGATTATAGGATTAATCGTCGGTTTGTTTTTTCCTCCAGTTGGTTTTATTATAGGACCTTTTGTTGGAGCTTTCGCAGGAGAATTAGCCTTTGCATCAAAAGATGTAAACGGAGCTTTGAAATCAGCATTTGGCTCATTCGTTGGTTTTTTAGTTACAACAGGATACGATTTAATCTTGTGTTTAATTCTATTTGGGATACTTATTTACGATATTTTTATCAACTAAAAAACATTGATTCTCAAATATTTTATTTAATATAAATAGGATTCAATTAGGGATTTCAAAAAATAATTTCTAAATTTGCATAGAATTTTAGAGAAACTAAATGGAGGAGGGCTGGTTATAGCTCTCTTTTTCGTTGTATATGGATTCAGACAAAGTAAAACAATTAGTAGAAGAAGCAATCGCTGCAAATCCAGCATTGTTTTTAATCGACTGGAAAATTTCTCCAGACGATAAAATATCAATTCTTGTGGATGGTGATGAAGGTCTACCAATCGAAGAAATTGTAAGAATTAGCCGCTTTATAGAAAACAATCTTGATAGAGAAGAATGTGATTTTGTATTAGAGGTATCTTCTCCAGGTGTTGGAACTCCATTAGTTTTACCACGTCAATATAAGAAAAACATCGGAAGAACTTTAGAAGCAACTTTAAACGACGAAACTAAATTAGAAGGTGAAATCGTAGCTGCTGATGAGGAAGGTGTTACCTTATGGTGGGAAACTCGTGAGCCAAAAGCTTTGGGGAAAGGAAAAGTAACTGTAGAAAAAGAAGAAAAAGTAAATTACACTGAGATCAAAAAAGCGATCATCAAAGTAACCTTTTAAAAAAATAGATGTAAAATGGACAATCTTGCATTAATCGAATCTTTCGTAGATTTCAAAGACGAAAAAAGTATCGATCGTATTACACTTATGAAGATCTTAGAAGAAACTCTTCAAAGTGTATTAAGAAAAAAATACGGTTCTGATGATAACTTCGATATTATTGTAAATCCTGATAAAGGAGATTTAGAGATTTGGCACAACCGTATCGTTGTTGCTGATGGTTTCTCTGAAGATGATGCATTAGAAATCGAATTAGCTGAAGCTCGTTTAATTGAGCCAGATTTCGAAATCGGTGAAGAAGTATCAGAAAGAATTCCAATCGAATCTTTAGGACGTCGCGCAATTTTAACTTTACGCCAAACTTTAGTGGCTAAAGTAATGGAGCACGATAACTCTAACTTATACGAGAAATTCAAAGGAATTATCGGAGAAATTGTAACAGGAGAAATTCACCATATCCGTCATAAACATGTGATTATTATGGATGAAGAGCAAAACGAAATGATTTTACCAAAAGAGAATCAAATCCCTTCAGATTTCTTCCGTAAAGGTGAAACTTTACGTGCAATCGTAGATGATGTTAAATTAAGAGGATCTAAACCTCAAATTATTTTATCTCGTACTTCTCCAAAATTCTTAGAGAAATTATTCGAGCAAGAAATTCCAGAAATTTACGACGGATTAATTACAATCAAAAATGTAGTTCGTATCCCAGGAGATAAAGCAAAAGTAGCAGTAGAATCTTACGACGATCGTATTGATCCAGTAGGAGCATGTGTTGGTATGAAAGGATCTCGTATCCACTCAATTGTACGTGAATTACGTAACGAAAATATCGACGTAATTAACTACACTAATAACATGAGCTTATTTATTACTCGTGCTTTAAACCCAGCGAAAATTTCAAACATCGAAATTAACGAAGAAGAAAACAAAGCTTTAGTTCACGTTGCTGCAGATGAAGTTTCAAAAGCAATTGGTAAAGGAGGTTATAACGTACGTTTAGCTTCTAAATTAGTTGGAATGGAAATTGATATTTTCAGAGAAGGTGCACAAGATGAAGATGTAGAGTTAACTGAATTCGTAGATGAGATCGACGATTGGGTTATCGAAGCATTCAAAGCAATTGGATTAGATACTGCGAAGAGTATTTTAGAGCAAGATGTTGACGATTTAGTAAAACGTACAGACCTTGAAGAGGAGACAATTCAAGACGTTATCAACATCTTAAAATCAGAGTTTGAAGATTAATTGTCTTTAAATCATAAACTATTCGTAAATTTGCAAACATTATAAAAAAGATTAGCATATATGTCGGAAACAACCAGATTAAGTAAAGTATTAAAGGAGTTAAACATATCTATAGATCGTGCTGTTGATTTTTTAGAAGGTAAGGGGACTACTGTAGAAAGATCGCCTAACTCAAAAATTGATATGCCTACTTATGATATTTTAGTTAATGAGTTCCGTTCAGATGCTAAACAAAAGCAAGCTTCCGGAGAAATAGTCATTAACAAATTATCAGAGATAAAAGCTGCTGAAAAGAAAGAAGCTGAAGCGAAAGCAGAAGCTGCTAAACCTAAAGTAGTTGAAACGACTAAAGTAGTATTAGGAGGACCTAAAACAATTGGTAAAATTGATTTAGATGCGACTAAGCCTGCAAAAAAGGAAGAAAAAATTGTTGAGAAACAAGAAGTGAAGAATATCGAGGCAGAAGCTCCTAAAACTCAACCTGTGAAGGAAGAGTCTAAAAAAGAAGTTGAAGCTCCAAAACAAGAGGAGAATACACATCCAAAAGTTATTGGTAAAATCGATTTAGATAAATTAAATAATACAGGTAAAACTAAGAAAGAGGAAACTCCTAAACCTAAAAAAGAGGTAAAGGAGAAACCTGCTGCCGCAGCACCAAAGGCCGAAGTGAAGAAAGAAAAGCCGAAACAAGAAGCAGTGGTTAGTACACCTGAAGTAAAATCGGAAGCGAAGCCTGAAGTGAAGAAAGAAGAAAAAGAAGTAGCAGCAGAACAACCTCAGAAGATTGAGACTGTATATACTAAATTAGATGGACCAAACTTTACAGGAGCTAAAATCGACTTATCAAAGTTCGAGAAAGCACCTAAAAAAGATGATAAAAAAGGTTCAAACAATCCAGCAGATAAAAAGAAGCGTAAACGTATTCAAAAAGGTGTTAAACCTGAAGATGTAAAATCTACAGATAACAACAATAACCGTCAAGGTGGACAAGGTCAAGGAAACCGTCAAGGTGGACAAGGACAAGGAAACCGTCAAGGTGGACAAGGTCAAGTACAAAACCGTCAAGGTGGTCAAGGACAAGGAAACCGTCAAGGTGGTCAAGGTGGAAACCGTCCAGGAGGACAAGGTGGAAACCGTCCAGGAGGACAAGGTGGAAATCGTCCAGGAGGACAAGGTGGAAACCGTTTTGGTAACAACCGCCCAGGACAAGGACACCGCGCACCACAAGCTGAATTAAGCGACGAGGATGTTAAAAAACAAATTAAAGATACTTTAGATAAGTTAACTTCTAAAGGTCAAAATAAGAAATCTGCTAAACACAGAAAAGATAAACGTAATGAACGTCGTTTCCAAGCCGAAATGGAGCAAGAAGCGATGGACAAAGACAAAACGTTACAAGTAACAGAATTCGTTACAGTTAATGAATTAGCTTCATTAATGGATGTTTCTGTTATGGACGTTATCTCTGCATGTATGTCTTTAGGTATCATGGTAACAATGAACCAACGTTTAGAAGCAGATACAATTCAATTAGTAGCGGATGATTTCGGTTTCGAAGTTCAATTTGCATCAGCAGAGGCAGATAACGAAGAAGAAGAAATTGTTGATAACGAAGAAGATTTACAAGAAAGAGCTCCAATCGTTACGGTGATGGGACACGTAGATCACGGTAAAACTTCGTTATTAGATTATGTTCGTAAAGCGAATGTAATTGCAGGAGAATCTGGAGGTATTACACAGCACATTGGTGCATACAACGTTACTTTAGCTAACGGAAAACGTGTAGCATTCTTAGATACACCAGGTCACGAGGCCTTTACAGCGATGCGTGCTCGTGGTGCTCAGGTAACAGATATTGCAATTATTGTGATTGCAGCGGATGACCAGATCATGCCACAAACACGTGAGGCAATTTCTCACGCGCAAGCAGCTGGAGTTCCTATGGTTTTCGCTATCAACAAAATTGATAGACCTGCAGCTAATCCAGAAAAAGTAAAAGAGCAATTAGCTCAGATGAACTTATTAGTTGAGGATTGGGGTGGTACTTACCAATCTCAAGAAATCTCTGCTAAATCTGGTTTAGGAGTTGATGAATTATTAGACAAAGTTTTATTAGAAGCTGAAGTTTTAGAATTAAAAGCTAATCCAAACCGTAAAGCTTTAGGTACAGTAGTTGAGGCAGCATTAGATAAAGGACGTGGTTACGTTTCTACAATGATTGTTCAAAACGGTACTTTAGAAGTAGGAGATTATATCTTAGCAGGATCTAACCACGGTAAAGTTCGTGCAATGTTAGATGAGCGTGGTAACCAAGTGAAAAAAGCTGGACCATCAACTCCTGTTACAATCTTAGGTTTAGATGGTGCACCTACAGCTGGTGACAAGTTTAAAGTTTACGAAGACGAGCGTGAAGCAAAACAAATTGCATCTCGTAGAGAGCAGTTACAACGTGAGCAAACGATCCGTACACAGAAACACATCACATTAGACGAGATTGGTCGTCGTTTAGCTTTAGGAGATTTCAAACAGTTAAATATTATCTTAAAAGGAGATGTGGATGGTTCAGTAGAAGCATTAACAGACTCTTTACAGAAATTATCTACAGACGAAATCATTGTTAATATCTTACATAAAGGTGTTGGACAGATTACAGAATCTGATGTATTATTAGCTTCTGCTTCTGATGCAGTTATCTTAGGATTTAACGTTCGTCCTGGAACTAACGCTCGTGATTTAGCGGAAAGAGAAGAAATCGAAATCCGTGCTTACTCTATCATCTATGATGCAATTAACGACATCAAAGAAGCGATGGAAGGTATGTTATCACCAGAGTTAAAAGAGCAAGTTACAGGTAATATCGAAATCCGTGAAACTTTCAAAGTAACTAAAGTTGGTACTATTGCAGGTTGTATGGTATTAGATGGTAAAGTTTACAGAACTTCTAAAATTCGTATTATCCGTGATGGTGTTGTAGTTCACGAAGGTGAATTAGCTTCATTAAAACGTTTCAAAGACGATGTGAAAGAAGTTTCTAAAGGATACGAATGTGGTTTAAATATTAAAAACTACAACGATATTCAAATCAACGATATCATCGAAGCTTACGAAACTATCGAGGTTAAAAAGAAATTAAAATAATTTCAAACTATAAATATTAAAGGCGATTCTTAATTGAATCGTCTTTTTTTTTGGTTTGTTAATTTGAAAAGGGAGTTAATATATTATGTCTTTATTTAATAAAATAATTGTTTATTTGTTTATTTATTTATTTGAAATATTAATTAACATTTTAAAAATTAAAAGATGAAGAAAATCTTATCTATTTTCTTTATTACTGTTGCAACTACTCTGTTTTCACAGAGTAGTCTTAGTATTAAATATAATTATGAATATAATTGGAAAAATGCACCCAATTATACAATACCTTCTCTATTAAAAATGGGTGATGATAAATCTTTATTTATTATAGATCATAGTAAAAATGGATTTAATGATGACGAACTAGAAGCTAATAATATTATACAAGTAAAGTTAAAAAATAATTTTGTGGCATATTATAAAGACTATAATAAAGATTCGATCTACTATGATAATACAATCATTTTTAAACATTTTCCTACAAAAGATCCTATTCAAATTTTTAAATGGGAGTTAACGAAGCAAACAAAAACTATTTTAGGTTTCAATTGTCAGCGAGCTGTAATGAGGCATTACGGACGAACGTATCATGCCTTTTTTACGACAGAACTAGGTTTTACACATGGTGGACCTTGGAAATTTGACGGCTTACCAGGTGTAATTTTAGAAGTTTATTCCTTGGATAATGAATTTAAAATTACTGCGACAGAAATCCAGTTAAAGAACGAAGACATAACAATTGATAATCCGTATAAGGAAACCAAAAAGTTTATCGATTTTAAAGAATACCAAAGACTTTATCAAAAAAATTATAAAGAAAGTAATAAAACAGAAATTGATACTGAAGGAAATACTAGTGTTCGGTCAGTTTCTAAATGTCAAATAGAATGTTTGGTAGATTAAAAAATGATCATTGAGAAATCTTATAATTTTAGTTCTCATTTTTACAGGGAATTTTATACAAGCGCAGATTGTAAAAGGAATTATAACAGATGAAGGGAATAAACCACTTTCATCTGTTTCTGTTTTGGCAAAAAATCAAAGAACGCAGATTATAGAAAAATTCACGACAACTAAAGGAAATGGAGAATTTATAATCAATTTATCTGAAGCAAGTGACACCATTTTACTAGAAGTTTATAAATTAGGTTATGAGAAAGAATTTAAAACAATTTATAAATCAGAATTAGTAGAAAACCAAAAGACAGATTTTATTCTAATAAAAAGCAATATTCAATTACAAGAAGTTTTTATCAAGAATACAAGACCATTTACCGTAAAAGACGATACGGTAAATTACAATGTAAATCATTACAAAAGCGATTTGGATAAAAACATAGAAGATGTTTTACGGAAAATGCCAGGTATAAAAGTAGAAGAGGACGGAACAATTAAATATAAAAATAAACCAATCGAAAAACTTTTATTAGATGGAGACGATTTGTTCGGAAGTCAATATACAAATGGTTCTAAGAATATTTCGCCCGAAATTATAGATCAAGTTCAAGCGATAGAAAATTTTGAGGAAAATCCATTGCTAAAAAATGTAAAACATACCGATCAAGTAGCTTTAAATCTTAAACTGAAAAAAGGAATGGCAGATTTTTCTGCAAATTTTGATTTGTCTGGAGGAATTGAAAATCGTTTACAAACGAAAGCAAACGGATTAACGGTTTCTAATGCAATTAAAAATTTCACGACTATTTCGTTTAATAATACAGGTTTTAACGAAACGCCTTACGATTATTTTTCAGGAAATAGTGATGTCGCAAGTTCTAAAATTAGCGAAGAATTAGCTGCAAAGGCTATTAACGAAACATCTTTTAGTAGTGATGTCGGAACGCAACGCGCTAATCAAAATGAATATTGGTACGGAAATACAAATACTATTTTTAAATTTTCGAAAGCGACAAATCTTCGATTAAATTTTACAGCTTTAGACGATCGTTTGCAATACGAAACATCAAATAATACAACTTACAATTTTAGTGGAGATAGTATAATTAATCTTTCGGAAAGAAATAAAGTGGTTAAAAAACCCACACTTTATGATTTAAATTTGAAATTGACGTGGAAAAATAAGAACAGATCAATGATCGAAAATGATTTGATTTATCGTTTTGAAAAATCTGCAACGGATAATTTTTATGATTCGAATTACAGAAATCAATTCAACAGTAAATTGGTTTCGAAGAATAAATATTTCCGCAATCATTTTTTATACACAGAGAAAATCAACACGAAAAATAGTTTACAATTGTATACGCAATTTTCGGTGAATGATAAACCTCAAAATTTTAGTTTATCGCCTGGATTTGATTACTTAGGTTTAAATAATTTGGTTTCAACTTCGGATCAATTAAGTTCGTTCTCGAAATATTTCACCAATTTCGGGTTTAATTTTTATGGAAGAAATAAGTTAGGAAAGTATGAAATTAATGCCAATCAAAGTATTATTCAGAATAAATTAGAATCAAAATTAAGTCAAGATCAAGAAGATTTAGGAAATGATTTTAGAAACGATTTAGATTATAAAATTTTAAATAGTACGATAGAAGGGAAGTATAGTTTTGTGTTTGGAAAATTAACTTGGATTAATCATTTAAAACTGAAAAATTATTGGTTAAATGCTAATCAAGAAAAATTAAATCGTTCGGTTTTTAATCCGAAAATTAATTTGGTTTACCGTTTTGATATGCAAAATAACATAAAATTAAATTTTATTTCGGATCAAAATTTACCACAAGAAAATAATTTATTTCAAAATTATATATTAACAAATCATCGTACGCTTAAAAGAAATTCGACAGCTTTCGACTTTCAGAAATATAATAATGTAAGTTTAGATTTTTCAAGCCAAAGTGCATATCGACAATTTTCTTGGATGTTGACTGGATATTATCAAACGAATCAGAATAATATTTTCTCGACGATTTTAATTGAAAATGATGTAACAAAAATTGTAAGTTATTTATTAGATACTAAAAACGAATCGTTTGGTTTTTCTACGACTGTCGAAAAATATTATTATCCTTTACGAACTAATTTTAGATTAAGAGCAAGTTATAATTGGATGAATTATCAAAATCAAGTTAATAATTCAGACCTAAGAACAAATATCAATCAAAGTTATTCGATTAACTTTTTTATGAAGTCGGCTTTTAATTTTCCAATCAATTTCGAGAATAATTTTAACTTTCAGTACAATCAAAACAAGACAGAAGGTTTAACCCAAAAGTTCGATTTTTCGTCGTTTAATAACTCAGCAAAATTAATAATAAAACCTTCAAAATCGATTTTCTTTAATGTAACATGGGATTTTTATCAACCAAATTTAGACTCAAATAGTAAATATCATTTCTTGGATACGTATATGTTTTTTAAACCCCAAAAAGAAAATTATACCTTGTATTTAAGAGGAGCGAATTTATTAAACAATAAATCGTTTGATGTTAAAAATATTAGTGATTATTATAGTAATTTATCCAATTATTCTTTAAATCAACGCTATATTTTGTTGGGAATAAATTTTAAATTATAAAAACGAAAAAAAGTCGAATAGATAATTCTATTCGACTTTATAGTTAACACCAATTAATGGATTAAAAGAATCATATATTCTTTCCGATATAAACAGACGTCATCGATAAAGAACCAGCAACTGGTTCGTCGTTGAAGAATGATATTTCGTCATCTTTTCCTTCTAAAGCTAAAGCGTACAATAAAGGTAAATAATGTTCGGGTGTTGGTATTGCTAATTGAAAAGCTTGCCCTTGATCAAAAGGATTCATTAAAGGTTTGTGATTACGATCTATAATTGCTTTTTTAATGGTTTCGTTAGCTTCAATTGCCCAATCGAATCCGAATACATCATTGATACGATTCCAAGCAACAGCGCGTAAATTGTGGACAATATTTCCACTACCAATAATTAAGACACCTTTTTTACGTAATGCTTTTAATTCTTGAGCCAATTGATAATGTTGTTCAGGAGTTCGTCTATAATCTAAACTAAATTCCACAATCGGAATATTTGCATCAGGATACATGTGTTTAATAACTGTCCAAGCACCATGATCTAATCCCCATTCTATATCTAGTCCAACTTCTGCTGATTTAATAATCTGTTTGATTTCTTTTGCTAAATCTGGATTTCCAGGAGCAGGATATTGTACATCATGTAAAGCTTGTGGAAAACCTCCAAAATCATGAATGGTAGGAGGACTAGTCATCGCTGTAACAAAAGTGCCTTTCGTTTCCCAATGCGCAGAAATACATACTATAGCTTTTGGTGTAGGAATCTTTTTTACGATATCCCTAAAACCAGTTACAAATTGATTTTCTTCTAAAGCAATCATAGGACTTCCATGTCCTAAAAATAAAATAGGCATTTCTTCAGTTTCACTTAAAGTCTCTGTAAATTTTCCTAATTCTTGAAGGCTCATGGCGCTTCCTATTAATGGGGCTACTGCTAACAATTTTAAAAAGTTTTTTCTATCCACATCTCAAAGTTATAAAATTCGATATATCTATACATTAACAAATGATAATAAAGTGTTTTGTAGATATAATTGTAGTTAGTTTAAAACTTAGTATCGAAATGTTATAATTTAAATAATTGTAATTCAATAATTAAGTCTTTTAATTATCAGCATTTGAATAAGATTTATTAATTAAAAATAAAGACTTTAAAGATTCGTGAAATTTGAAATATGAAGTCAAAAAATATTAAGTTTTTATTAAGTTATTTGAAATTTATAATTAGTGAACATATGATTAACAAATTAAAACTTACTCTATTATTTACTTTATTAGTTTCTGCTCTTTTTGGGCAAGAACAACAAATTGAATTTAGACCTTTTGGAGTTCCAGGAACTGCAGTAAAAGGAATTCAAAATAATGGAAATGCATTACTAGCAACTTTTACTTATGATTACGTTTCGAATATGATGGTTCCTAAACCAGCAGAAATTAATACCTATGCTTATATGAATGAAGCAGGTGATATTGTAGGGACTAAAATTATTGATGGTTTAACCCATCCAATATATAAATTAGCAAATTCTGAAGTATGGATTACAATACCAGTTTTTGAAAGTTTTGTAGCAAGTGATGTCACAACAGTATATAAAATTAGCGAGAATGGGAGATATATCTCTGGACAAATGCAAGCAAAGCCATTTGTTTACGATATTCAAACACAAACTTTAACTAATCTTTTGCCACAAGGGTATACTTATGGAGCAGGTTACAGTGTAAATAATTCTGGTAAAACAGTTGGTTGGGTTGATGCAAATACAAATGGAACTTTTCGTGAATTAGCAGTTTATCAAGTTGGTCAATCTTTAGAAAAAATCTTAACAGATCTTGCGGTTCCTGTTAATAACCATATTTGGCATATCACTGATGAAGGAACTTTAGTAGGAGATGTTGCATTAAAACCATATATATATAATTTAAATACGAATGAATATAAAGTATTTAATTTACCAGCTGGATATAGAACCGGAGCTTTTGTTTATTCTTCAAACGGGATCACTGTAGGTTATGCACAAAATAATGTAATGGATCGTGATGCAATTATTTATCATGAATCTTTTGGAGATCAACCTCGTTTATTAAAAGAAATATTGATAGAAGAAGGTATTACTATAGATATACCTGGTGGTCGATTAGGAGGTGCGAATAGTGTTTCTGAAAATGGAAATTTTATTGGAGGTAACGAAAGTGGCAATGCAAATATAGCTCCAGGTTGGATTATTAATTTAAATGGTTACTTTGATGAAATAGGTTGTATTGTTGAAGTACCAGCTGATATTGAGTATCAAACAGAAGTTGGTCAAAATTCTGCTGTAATTACTTATGATGTAACTACAAATTGTGAAGGAGCCACTTTACAATTAGTAGAAGGATTTGAATCTGGTGCTGAATTTCCATTAGGAATCACTACTGTAAAATATAATTCAGTTGATGCAGAAGGAAATATTTTAGCTACAGGAACATTTAAAGTAAATGTAAAGGATGCATATTGTACTCCAAGATTTTCAGTACAAGTTGAGCCGATTACTAATGTAACTTTTGGTACAATTAATAATACAACTTCAGCAGATTTAACTTCAGCAGAAAGTGAGTATTTTTTAAATATGTCAACAGATATCGCTCAAAATGGATCTTATGAAATTACAGTTGCTGGAAATACAAATGGACCAGAAAATGGAAGTGAGTTTGTAGTTTTCTTTGATTTTAATCAAGACGGTACTTTTGATTCAGATACAGAAGGTTTTTATATTGGATCAATTTCAAATTCAACTGGTGTAGATGGAAAAACAGTTTCAAATACAATCACAATACCAGAAAATGCATTACTAGGTGAAACAAGAATGCGCGTAATGAAGGTTTATAGAATTGTTCCTGAAGATGCTTGTTCATTAACATATGCATACGGACAAAGTGAAAATTATAAGGTAAATATAACTGCACCTTTAGCTGTAACAGATGTTGTAAATTCTTCAGTAAAAGTTTACCCAAATCCAGTGAAAGATATTTTAAAAATAGAAACAGCAAAAGAGATTATATCAATTAAAGTTTTAAATACATTAAGTCAACAAGTTGGAGGATTTAAAGTAGATAAAACAAATTCTGAAGTTAATTTTTCAGGATTATCAAAAGGAGTTTATTTCATTCAGATAGTAACTTCTGATGAAACAATTATTAAAAAAGTTATTAAGAAATAATTTTTGTGTCAATTATTAAAAAAAGGTCTAGTGAAAACTAGACCTTTTATTTTTACATTAATACATCTCTAAAATCAGCGTTTTTATCAAACTGCGCTTTCGCAAAAGGACATAAAGGCATTACTTTTATATTATCAGCACGTAACCAAGCAATAATATTTTCTAAGATTTGTTTACCAATTCCTTGACCTTTGTAATTTTCATTTACATGAGTATGATCAATAATAATTTTATCACTTCCAGCCCAAGTATAGTTCATTGCACCAGCTTCTGTTGTTCCATCCATTAATTGTACAGAACCTCTTTTTCCATCATCAGTTTTTACAAACTCCATAGTATCTTAAATTTTAATTTCTATTAATCCTCTAAAGTACCAAATTTACCATCATTGTAATCATTGAAAGCTTCACGAATTTCTTCTTGCGTATTCATCACAAATGGGCCGTAAGATGCAATTGGTTCATTTAAAGGTTCACCACTCAAAATTAATACCACAGTGTTATCTTCAGTTGCTTCAATTGTAAAATCTTCACCTTGATTTGTAAATAACACTAAATGATCCGTAGCAACTAAAGTTTCACCATTAATTTTAGCTTCACCTTCGATGATTAATGCAACAGTATTATAGTTTGCATGAAAATTAAACTCAGCTTTTCCACCTAAATTCAATTTAGCGTTTTGCATATGTATTGGAGAAAAAGTACTTGCGCTACCTTGTGTTCCTTTGTAATTTCCTGCTATAACTTCTACGAAACCATTTTCGACTTCAACTGTTGGAATATTTTTATGTTCGATTGCCTGATATTTAGGCGCACTCATTTTGTCTTTTGCTGGTAAGTTTACCCAAAGCTGAACCATTTGAAAGATTCCACCTTTTTTGTAAAATTCTTCAGCGTGATATTCTTTGTGTAAAACACCAGAAGCAGCCGTCATCCATTGTACATCACCTTGGTGAATTGTTCCACCTCCACCAGCACTGTCGTGATGAGATACACTTCCTTCATATGCGATAGTTACAGTTTCGAAACCACGATGCGGATGTACACCAACTCCTTTCGGAATATCTGTAGCAGGAAAATTAAATTTCGAATTATAATCTAACATAATAAATGGATCCATTCTACGCATACTAAGATTTCCAAAACTTGGTATAAAGTTGTGCACTCTAAATCCATCTCCTACAAAATGTGGTTCTCTTGGTGCAATTACTGCTTCTATATTTTTTGTGTTCATATCTATTGTATTTGTATTAATAAACTATTGTTCTTTATTTCTTTTACAAAGTTATGATGATGAGCTTTGATGTAAATTGATGTAGGTTAAGAAGTTGTATTTGAATTAATTGATGTAGATCAATGGAGGGTTGTATCCTTTATATGAGAAGCTGAAATGAATTCAGCTTGACCTTTCTGTCACTTCGAGTGATTTTCGTTTCGAAGAAAAACAAAGATTTTTACTGAAACAATGAATTTAAAAAAAATGGCATCTAAATCTATGACGTTAATAAAATAAATCGAATGGAGTATAAGAATGAATTAGTGAGCAAATGCGAATCATTTAATTCATTCACGAAATAAGATTTGTTTTTAGTCTAATAGATTTGAAGCCTTGACTTTTTTGTTTCGTTTTTGTGTCAAGACAAAAATGAAAATAGAATTATTTTACTTGAAAAAAAATGATTCAATTGAACAACTTAAAAAAGAAATTAAACAATATATTTACTATTATAACAACGAAAGAATTAAATCGAATTTAAACAAAATGAGCCCGATTGAATATCGAACTCATTTTTATAATAATTAATTTTTGTGTCCAAACTTTTGGGTGCAGTCTAAATTGAAGTGTGGTTTTTATTTTATAATTCAGATTTTATTGTTCCATCAGGATGAAATGTTTTTCCATCACATTCCCATTCATGAGAAATTATCGTATCTTTTTTATGAATATTGAAAGTTAATTTACCTTTTCGTTTGATGATGGTATCACCAATATTGATCTCGTTTCTATAAATAGCCCACCAACGATTTTGTTCATTACATTCACATTTTTTTTGTGTAAAAGGATCTATACCTTCCATAGCTAAATTCCCTCTTGTTCCCCAATATTTTTTTTCAACTAAAAGAAAACATTCACTTTCACTATAAAAATCGACAAAAGCATTACAATTAGGTTTTTGATTACACGAAAAGATTAATAATAGAAAAGGTATTACAATTAATTTCTTCATTTTTATAATAATTCTTCATTCACAATATTCGGTAAAGTTACCTTTAATAAAGGTTCTTCCTCCATTGCGCGTTTGATGGCAAAGATAGCTTCTTCGTTTCTTGCCCATGATCTGCGAGCAATTCCGTTATTCACATCCCAATGTAACATTGATTTTAAGCGTTGTTCAGCATCCGAAGATCCATCTAATAACATTCCGAATCCTCCGTTGATTACTTCGCCCCAACCAACGCCGCCACCATTGTGAATAGAAACCCAAGTTGCACCACGAAAACTATCGCCAATTACATTATGAATTGCCATATCTGCCGTAAATTTTGATCCGTCATAAATATTAGACGTTTCACGGAAAGGAGAATCCGTTCCCGAAACATCGTGATGATCTCGACCTAAAACAACTGGTCCGATTTCACCTTTTGCAATGGCATCATTAAAAGCTTTCGCAATTTTAATTCGTCCTTCTGCATCTGCGTATAAAATACGAGCTTGCGAACCAACCACTAATTTGTTTTCTTGCGCACCTTTAATCCAAGTGATATTATCCTGCATTTGCTGCTGAATTTCTTTTGGAGAATGTTGCATAATTTCTTCTAAAACTTGACAAGCTATTTCATCCGTTTTTTGTAAATCTTCTGGTTTTCCAGATGTACATACCCAACGGAATGGTCCAAAGCCATAATCGAAACACATTGGTCCCATTATATCTTGTACATACGAAGGGTATTTGAAATCGATGCCGTTTTCTGCCATAACATCAGCTCCAGCACGAGAAGCTTCCAATAAAAAGGCATTTCCGTAATCAAAGAAATACGTTCCTTTTGCTGTATGTTTATTGATAGCTGCGGCATGACGACGCAATGTTTCCTGAACTTTTTCTTTGAACAATTCTGGATTTTCAGCCATCATTTGATTTGCATCTTCGAAAGATAATCCGACTGGATAATAACCTCCAGCCCAAGGATTATGCAAAGAAGTTTGGTCTGAACCTAAATCAATGTAAACATTTTCTTGGTCAAATTTTTCCCAAACATCAACAATATTTCCATCATAAGCGATAGATACAACCTCTTTATCTGCTTTTGCTTTTTGAACACGAGCGACTAATTCATCCAAGTCTGAAATTACTTCGTCTACCCAACCTTGTTCGTGACGTTTCCAAGTTGCAGCCGGATTTACTTCTGCTGTTACTGAAACAACACCAGCAATATTTCCGGCTTTTGGTTGTGCACCAGACATTCCACCCAAACCAGCAGTCACAAATAATTTACCAGCAGTTCCTTTATCATCAATCTTACGAGAACCATTTAAAACTGTGATTGTTGTACCATGAACGATTCCTTGTGGACCAATGTACATGTAACTTCCTGCAGTCATTTGCCCGTATTGAGAAACACCTAAAGCATTCATTTTTTCCCAATCATCTGGTTTAGAGTAATTAGGAATTACCATTCCGTTTGTAACGACAACTCTTGGTGCATTTTTGTGAGATGGAAATAAACCCATCGGATGTCCAGAATACATCACCAAAGTTTGCTCGTCTGTCATTTCAGACAAATACTTCATTGCTAATAAATATTGCGCCCAATTTTGGAAAACAGCTCCATTCCCACCGTAAGTAATTAATTCATCAGGATGTTGAGCAACGGCAGGATCCAAATTATTCTGAATCATTAACATGATTGCTTTTGCTTGTTCCGAATTTCCAGGATAATCTGTAATTGGACGAGCATAAATTTCATAATCTGGTTTTAAACGGTACATATATATGCGACCGTATTTCTCCAATTCTTCCTTGAATTCAGGAATTAATTCGGCATGATGTTGAGGTTCGAAATAACGTAAAGCATTTTTAAGCGCTAATTTTTTCTCATCTTCTGATAAGATTTCTTTGCGTTTTGGCGCGTGACTTACGTTTTCATTATATATTTTTTTCGGTGGTAAAACCGATGGTATTCCTTGTTTAATTTGTTCTTGAAATGTCATTTTTTTGTGTTGTTTTTTTAAGTTGTACTTTAAACGTAATATGTTTTACGATTTCTTGTCATTCTGAGTTCATCGATGAATCTTTAAATACTGATGTGAAGCTGAAATAAATTCAGCTTGACAAGTTTTGTAAGTGATTATGAACTCGTTTCAGGATCGCATCATATTTTAAATAAACAAAATAATCCTATGATTAATATTATTGTGTAACTTCCAAATAATCTCACTTTAAAATATGAATCCTCTATTTTATTTTTCCAGAATTGATTTTTATACATTCCTATAATTCCAATAATTATTAGAATGATTGCCAATAATAAATAGTTGTAATTCATATCCTCTTCAAATCTCTATCAATAAAAAATAGAACTATAAATCCGATGAAATAACAGATTAAATCTATCCAAGAAAAAGATGTTCCGATAATTATTCTTGCAGCTTTGTTATTTCCTAAACCTATCAATTCTACAAATTTGAAATACTGTAAAATTTCGACCAAAAAAGAAAAAATCAATGTAAAAATTGCAATATAGATCGCCTTTGTTTTGATAAATGCTTTGATGAAATAGTAAATCAAAATCACCACTAAAATATCACCAACAAAAGGACGAATAATTTGATCTTTGATATACAACGCAATAAAAACTTCGATTAAGAATATTATTAAAGCAATGATGAATGATTTTTTATCGAATTGGAACATAGTTTTCTAAAGTGTTTTATTCTAAGATTATGTCATTCTGAGCTTATCGATGAATCTTTAAATACTGATGTGAAGCTGAAATAAATTCAGCTTGACAATTTTGTATGTCATTCTGAATTGGAACATAGTTTTCTAAAGTGTTTTATTCTAAGATTATTTCATTCTGAGCTTATCGATGAATCTTTAAATACTGATGTGAAGCTGAAATAAATTCAGCTTGACAAGTTTTGTAAGTGATTATGAACTCGTTTCAGGATCGCATCAATTAGTAATAATTTTAAAATAATCAATTATGAATAACCCGAAACTGCTTGTTAATGACATTAATCCTACTAAATAGTAAATAAAATTTAGAAAAGTAGTAGGTTGAATCATCTTGAATTTTATCAACAGTAAAATCAAACCAATATTTAATATAATACTACTTCCTATTAAAGAAATTAATATTAAAATGAAATGTTGATTTTCAAATAAATCATATGATAAAAAAAACAATGCAATCGATATTAAGCTTGTAATAAATAAAAAATAGCCTGCCTTATCTTTTTGAGTGTTTTCTTTATTGAAACCAGGAGCTAAAAAAAATTCTAAAATAGCTTCAATTATATCCATAATATTTCATTCTGAGCTTGTCTAAGAATTTAAAAATTCATAATTAATTCCTGAAAAGAATCCGTTTGCAACAAGTCGATAATATTATTGATATCATCACCAATCAAACGATCATCCTCTAATTTCGGACAAACCGAACGAACTTTAGAGAAAACTTCTTCTAAATAAGGACTTGTTTGTTTTGGTCTTCTAAATTCTAAACCTTGACAAGCATACATGATTTCAATGGCTAAAATTCGTTCCAAATTATCTAAAACTTGATTGAATTTTCGTCCCGAAATACTTCCCATCGAAACATGATCTTCTTGTCCTAATGAAGTTGGAATACTATCTGCAGAAGCAGGGAAACATAATGTTTTATTTTCTGTACATAAAGCCGCTGAAGTATATTGTGGAATCATAAATCCAGAATTCAACCCAGAACTTTCTGTTAATAACTTTGGTAATCCGTATTTTCCTTCGATTAATAAATATTGACGACGATCTGAAATATTTCCTAATTCAGAAGCTGCAACTGTTGCGTAATCTAAAGCCATTGCTAAAGGTTGTCCATGGAAATTTCCACCAGAAATAGCTTCTTCATCTGAGATTACGATTGGATTATCTGTAACCGAGTTTAATTCGATTTCTGCTAATTCTTGTAAATGGAAAAAGGCGTTGCGTGAAGCACCGTGTACTTGTGGAATACAACGTAAAGAATACGGATCTTGTACGCGTCCACAATCTGTGTGTGAATAGGCGATTCCGGAACCTTCTAATAATTTTCGCATGCGTTCTGCCACTAAAACAGTTCCTTTGAATGCACGTATTTGATGTAATTCTGCTTTGAAAGGACTTGGCGATCCTTCGTAAGCTTCTAAAGATAATGCGCCAACAACATCAGCTAAATTCAATAAATATTCGAATTTCTTTAAACCGTGTAAAGCGTGAGATAAGATGAATTGTGTTCCGTTTATTAATCCTAAACCTTCTTTTGCAGATAAGTTTAATGGTTGTAGATTATGTTTTGCTAAAGCTTCTTTTGTTGAAATAATTTGGTCACCATCCCAAACTTTTCCTTCACCAATTAAAGGTAAAAACAAGTGAGATAATGGAGCCAAGTCTCCGGAAGCACCAACAGATCCTTTTTCTGGAACAGCAGGAATAATATCTTTCTCTACCATTAAGAGGATGCGTTCAACAACTTCTAACGTTACACCCGAAAATCCTTTCGATAAAGCATGAGCTTTCGCTAATAACATCGTTTTTGAGATTTCTTTTTTGATTGGATTTCCAACACCAACAGCATGGCTAATTAATAAATTGTGTTGTAATTGTCGCGTTTCTTCTTCTGATATTTTTGTATCACATAAAGGTCCAAAACCTGTATTAATTCCGTAAACTGTTTGCCCTGAAGCTACAATTTTAGCGACGTTTTCCTTTGATTTCAGAATTTGAGATTTACTTTCTTCTGATAAGTTTGCTTTCTTTATTCCAGCTTGTATTGCTTTAAAATCCTCAAAAGATATAAAGTCGATTCCTAGAGTTTTTGTATTCATTATTGGTTGTTTGCTTAATATCAAAGATAAACTTTTCTCGGATTGTTTAAAATATACTATTGAATAAGAGTGAATAATTGATAATTGATAAGGTTTTATCTCATCAACTTTTATAAATTTGCTAAAATTTTAAAGTAATGTGTGATAAACATCTTCATGACGAAATAGGAGACGACCACATGTCAGCTAACTTAGAGACGCCTTTAAGAGATGATGCATTTGAGTTGTCAGCAGAAGAAAAAGTAGCAATGATTGAAGCGGATTTCCGTCATATCATGGAAACTTTAGGTTTAGATTTAACAGATGATAGTTTGAAAGGAACTCCAAAACGTGTAGCGAAAATGTTCGTGAAAGAGATTTTTGGAGGGTTATTACCAGAGCGTAAGCCAGGAATGTCAACTTTCGAAAATAAATATAACTATAACGAAATGTTGGTAGAAAAGGATATCGTAGTTTACTCGACTTGCGAACACCATTTCTTACCAATCGTTGGACGAGCTCATGTTGGTTACATTTCTAAAGGAAAAGTAATTGGATTATCTAAAATGAATCGTATTGTAGAATATTATGCAAAACGTCCACAAGTACAAGAGCGTTTAACAATGCAAATTGTTAAAGCGATGCAAGATGCTTTAGGAACTGATGATGTTGCATGTATTATTGATGCGAAACACTTATGTGTTAACTCTCGTGGTATTAAAGATATCGAATCAAGTACGGTAACTGCAGAATACGGAGGAGCATTTAAAGATAATGAGCAATTAAGAAAAGAATTCATCGCATACATTGGGATGAAAACTACGTTCAACGTTTAAGAAAATAATTCCTTTAAAATGGTAAAAGAAAATCAATTAAAATTACATAATTCCTTAACAGGACAAAAAGAAACATTTGAGCCTATTAATTTAAATAATGTAGGAATGTATGTTTGTGGTCCTACTGTTTACAGCAATGTTCACTTGGGAAATGTACGTACATTTATGTCTTTTGATATGATTTACCGTTACCTAAAATTTTTAGGTTACAAAGTACGTTACGTTCGTAATATTACAGATGCTGGGCATTTAACAGATGACGGAAATGTAGAGAATGATCGTTTTGTGAAACAATCTAAATTGGAGAAATTAGAACCAATGGAAATTGTACAAAAGTACACAGTTGATTTTCATAAAGTTTTAGAAAAATTCAATTTATTACCTCCGACAATCGAGCCTACAGCAACAGGTCATATTTTAGAGCAAATTGCTTTAGCTGAAAAATTAATTGACTTAGGATTAGCTTATGAAGTGAACGGGTCAGTTTATTTTGATGTAGAAGCTTACAATAAAAAAGGACTAAATTATGGGGAATTAAGTAACCGTAACATCGACGAATTAATCAATAACACGAGAGATTTAGATGGTCAAGGTGAAAAGAAAAACCCAGTAGATTTTGCACTTTGGAAAAGCGCATCACCAGCTCATATTATGCGTTGGGCTTCACCTTGGGGCGAAGGATTTCCGGGTTGGCACTTAGAATGTACTGTAATGAGTACGAAATATTTAGGTGATTTTTTCGATATTCATGGTGGAGGAATGGATTTAAAATTTCCTCATCACGAATGTGAAATTGCTCAAGCCAAAGGATGTAATGGTCACGATCCTGTAAAATATTGGATGCATGCAAATATGTTGACGATGAATGGTCAACGTATGAGTAAATCAACAGGGAATTATATCTTACCAATGCAATTAGTTAATGGTGAAAATGATTTCTTCGAAAAAGCATTTCATCCAAGTGTAGTTCGTTTTTGTTTCTTACAAGCGCACTACCGTAGCGTGTTAGATATTTCGAACGAAGCTATGTTAGCTTCAGAGAAAGGGTATAACCGTTTAATGGAAGCTATTAAAATTGTAGATGATTTAGCAACATCAGCTTCATCTTCTGTAAATATCCAAGAATGGGTCGATAAATTATACACAGCAATGGATGATGATTTTAATACTCCAATTTTAATCGCTCATTTATTTGATGGTGTTAAGATGATTAACTCAATCAAAGATGGTTCAGAATCGATTACAGTATCAGATTTAGAAGTATTAGCAACAACTATTAAAGGTTTTGTTTTTGAAGTATTAGGTTTACAAGCCGGTGAAGAAGGCAATGCGAATACAGAAAAATTAGATGGTGTAGTTAAAATGTTAATTGATATGCGTGTTCAGGCAAGAACAGATAAAAACTGGGCATTGTCTGACCAAATTCGTGATCAATTAGCTGCTTTAGGTATCCAATTGAAGGATGGTAAAGACGGAACAACTTATACGTTCTAAATTAAATATATAGTATTGATAATTAGTTAAAAGCGCCTTAAAAGGGCGCTTTTTTTATTGATTTGTTAAAATTTTAAGATTTCATTCTGATTTTTTAACCTATCATTTGTTGTTTTCGTTAATTTATTACATATTTGTTATAATTAGCACTAAAAAATTAACAAATGAGGAAAAGTATTACGTCTTTAGGCGTATTATCGTTATTCCTAATGGGAGGTCTTGCCTATGCGCAAGTTTCTGGAGTTGTAAAAGACTCTAGTGGCTTACCATTAGAAGAAGCTGAGGTTGTTTTAGACAGAACTGGAGCTTCAGTATTAACAGATGCAAATGGGGCTTTCACGATCGATGCAAATATTGGTGATACGTTAAGAATCATTGATATCAATGGAGAAGAGCGTACAATTAAAGTAGCTTCTAATAGAATTGGAGATATAAAATTAGCACCATCAAAAGCTGATGAGATTAGTTTATCAACAGTAAATCTTGTAGGTGGTGTAAAAATGGATGCATCACAAAAAGTTGGAGCTTATGATATCATCAAAAAGGAAGATTTCGAATTAGCACCTACAGCATCTATTGATGAGGTTTTAAATGGTCGTGTGGCTGGTTTAGTATTCTCAACAAACTCTGGAGATCCAGGATCAACAAATATTATTACTATTCGTGGGGTAGGTTCCATCATTGGAACAACTAATCCACTTTATGTTATTGATGGTGTTGTAGTTGGTAAAGGTTCTGATAATGCTGGTTTAATGGAATCATGGAATCCATTAGCGTCTATTGATCCTAATATGATTGAAGATGTTACAGTATTAAAAGATGCTTCTGCAACAGCATTATATGGAGCGCGTGGAGCGAATGGTGTAATCGTTATTAAAACGAAAAAAGGTAAATATGGAGCTAAGACTAGATTCAATCTATCTACAGATATGGCGATTCAGGACATTGCATTTGATGAGCAAAACTGGATGAATGCTAATCAATATATCCAATGGGGTGGTTTAGCTTATTTCAATACAGGAAACTACGTTAGTAGAGATGCTGCTGAACAAGCTTTCAGAACTTACCTAAATTACGATGGAGTTACAGATACAGATTGGCAAGGTGCTGTAATGAGAAACACAGCTTCTGTAAGAACGTATAATTTTTCTGCTTCAGGAGGTAGTGAAAATACCTCTTTCCGTATTGGTGGATCATTCTACGAGAATAAACCATTAGTATTAAATTCTAATTTTGAACGTTTAAGTGTTAATTCGGCTTTAGAGCATAAAATTGAAGATAAATTCAATTTTGGAATGAACTTAAACTTTACAAATGTTGAAAGAACATCTGTCAATGATGGTGGAGCTTTCCGTAATCCTTGGTTACAATCTTGGGCTATCGCACCAACAAGACCAATCTACAATGAAGATGGATCTTATAATCAAACAGGTCTAGGACCAGGTAATGATAATTTCAACCCGGTAGCTTTACAAAATACTGATTTCTTAGAAGGAACAATCCAAACTTATTTAGGATCTGTTCACGGAGAATGGCAATTTGCTAAAGATTTCTACTTTTATACATTATTTGGAGCTCAATACCAAAGTTTATCTGAGAAAAACTATTGGGGACCAGATATGGGAGATGGTATGAACATTGGAGGTTATGTTAACAAAGCAAATACAGGAGTATTTGACTGGAACTGGCAAAACTCTGTTTCTTACCGTAAATTATTTAAAGATGTTCACGATGTTCAGGCATGGGCAGGGGTAGAATACCAAGAGCATAAGTACAACAGAAATAGTGCTTATGTTACTGAATTATCAGAGCCAAGACCATATTTATCATATGGTACTGTTAGGAACTTTACAGGAGATGCTTTCTATAAATGGACTCAAATCTCTTATTTCTCACGTGCAAATTATACATACAATAATAAAGTAACACTTTCTGCTCAGTTAAGAAGAGATTCTAATTCTACATTAGGTATTAATGATAAATCTGGAGTTTTCTGGTCAGTTGGAGCTAACTATAATATTTTAAAAGAATCTTTTGCGCCTAAATTCTTATCTACTTTTACTGTTAGAGCAAATTATGGTGAAATCGGGAATATTCCATACGCGGATAACTGGGGTGATCAATATAGAGCATATTCAATATCTAGTTTAGGATTATACGGAGATAGTACTTCTTCTGAATTTATCAATACAGCTGGTGATCCTGATTTAAAATGGGAGGTGTCGAAACAATGGAATGTTGGTGCGGATTTAGGAGTTTTTGATAATAAATTAGTATTTGGTGTTGATGTATATAATAAGAAAACAGTAGATGCAATATACTCAGGGCTAATACCATTACAAAATGGATCTCCAACATCTTACTTAACAAATATTGGAGAAATTTCCAACAAAGGGGTTGAGATGACATTAAATGCTCGTCCAATCAACAAAGATTTCAGATGGAATGTGTATGGAAACTTCTCATATAATAAAAATACACTTGAAAAGTTAACAGAAGATCCAGATCAAATTATTACGGGGTCAGGTAACGGTATTAGAGCGTTAGGAGTAGGTCACGAAATTGGTGAGTACTATACTTACACTTGGGCAGGAGTAGACCGTGAGACAGGAGCTGGTTTATATTATACTGATGGAACAAGAACGACTACGACAACAGATAAAGGACAAGCAGAGCGTGTTTGGCAAGGTGTATCTCCTTTTCCTAAATATACAGCAGGTTTAAAGAATGAATTCTCTTATAAAGGATTCTCTTTAAGTGTATTCTTTACGGGGCAGTTCGAGTATGCTGTACATAACATGTGGCAAAATTACGTGTTAGGTGATGGTACTTCTGTAAACTATAATCAAACTACAGATGCATTGTACAATTCTTGGACTCCTGATAACAAGGATGCTAAAAATCCAATTCAGATTGCAGGTAATACATCTCAATCGCAATTATTATCTTCTCGTTGGATGAGAGATGGAGATCATATCCGTTTAAAAGAAGCAAAAATTGCATACTCTTTCGGTGATAAATTTAAACAGCAGACCGGTATTCATAACTTAACAATATATGCAAAAGGTGTAAACTTATGGTTATACACGTTTGATGAGGATTTAACTTTTGACCCAGAAGCAAACTCAAATGCTTACGGTGGATGGGCTGGTAAAGGTCTATATGATTATACTTCACCAATTATGAAGTCAATTTCATTAGGTATTTCAGTAGATTTCTAATTGTCGATTAAAATTATTATTATGAAAGGAAAGAATTTATTTAAAATAGCCTTATTGGCATTAGTTCCGCTATTTTATTCATGTGACGAAGAGAGATTGGATGAAAGACCGCTAATCGGAGATATCTTTGATGCAAATAATGGAATGAAAAATGAAGAGCAAATGGAGCGTTTCGTTATCGGAGCGTATTCTGGACTAGCTTCAGGTACTAACTTTGGTGCTAATATTCTAATTTATGGAGATGTTATTTCTGATAACATTTTCGTATCAACTACTAACGATGGATATTTCTTAACTGAGAATTCATTATCATGGATTGGAGATAGTGGATTTGGGCAATATTCAGCTTTATATACAGTAATTCAGCGTGCTAATTTTGTTATTAATGATACGAATTTAGAAGAAACTGAAAATGTAAAAAAATTGAAAGGAGAAGCTAAAATAATAAGAGGTTTAGCTTACTTTTATTTAGTTCAATTGTTTTCACCAAATCCTACATCAGGTATTAATCAAGAGTATGGTGTGCCATTAAAATTAGAATTGTATACAGACCCAATGGCAACTGTTGGTAGATCGACGGTTGATGAAGTATATGCTCAAATTGTAAAAGATTTAGAGGAAGGTGGAGTTGAAATTGGAAATTTAAACAGAGGTTCTAAAACATATTTATCACCTACAGCGGCTAAGTTTATCTTATCTAAAGTGTTATTAACAAGAGGGAGATCTGAAGATTATAGTAGAGCTGCTTCTTTAGCAAATGAAGTGTTGACTTCATCTCCTGCTAATTTCTCAAGAATTCAATCTGATCAATTATACGATTACTTTACAGCAACTGACGTAGCGAAATCAGAAGAGCAAAATGAAACAATTTGGGAAATTGAACAAACTCAAATTAATAATTTAGGTGTAAACTCTCATATTAGTGCATTTTATTCTAATACTGGAGCACACAGGAGTATGTTAGCAAGACAATCTTTTTACAATACTTTTGAAACTAGTGATGTCAGAAGAGCATTATTCAATACATCAGGAACACCAGCTTCTGATGATCCTAAAGGAGTTTGGCTAAGAAAATGGCCTCGTAATACAACTTTGAATAATGTAACTAGCAATTATACAATGAACGTTAAGGTGTTCCGTATGACAGAGGCTTTATTTGTACAAATGGAAGCAATGGCAAAATCAGGACAACAAGGTCAAGCTGTCGCTTTATTAAATGAATTTACTGCCTCTAGAGGAAGTACAATTACTTATAATGAAGGAAACGTACTACAAGGTATTTTAGAAGAGAAGAAAAAAGAGTTTATCGGTGAAGGTCACAGATTTTTTGACTTAAAACGTAATAACTTACCTATTAACAAAGGTACAAACTGTGGTGGAGCTCGTTGTGATGTTGATGCGAATGATAAAATTTTCGTATTACCAATTCCTAGAACTGAAAGAGATTTAGTTCCAGAGATTAAACAATACCCAGGTTGGTAATCAATATTCAAAAAATTATATAATTTTTAACCCACTCCATGCGAGTGGGTTTTTTGTTCTCTCAGATTTTAGATTACTTTTGTAACGTTATAACAATCTTATGAAGAAGTATTTTTTCATTACATTATTCGGAATCAGTTTTTATTCGTTTGCACAAGTAAACGATTCATTAGTTGAATCTCGAATAGTGAAGCCCTTAAAAGGAAATTCAACAAACGATTCTATTCAAATTTTCAAAACTAAAATTGATGATTATAAGTTTTGGACAGAAAATTCTAAACAATCAATTGTTGATACAACTTTATCAATAAAAAATTATTACAATCAAAATTTCATCAAACAAGATTTATTCGGTAAAATGATATTTCCGAATAGTGGATCTGTAGTGATGGATTTAGAAGTGCAAGACAAACCATTTGTAATTTCTATGCTTCCTTTCGGGAAGAAATACAATTACTATGGTGTGAATGATGTGCGTTATTTTGATGTAAAAACACCTTATACAGAATTTATTTACGAAGCTGGAGTAAAGGAAGGGAATTTCTTATCTACCACTTTTTCCCATAACTTAAATTCTCGATTTAATTATACATTTCATTATCGTGGTTTAAACTCTGAAGGTCGTTTCAGAAGAGAAGGAAATAAAAACAATAGTTTAGTTTTCTCATCTAACTACAAATCCAAGAATGAACGATTAACAATTCAAGGACATTTTGCTTCGCAGAAATTAGATACGCAAGAGAATGGAGGTGTAGAGGATATCAACGATTTTATTTATCAAGATGATCGTCGTTTAACTAACGTACGAAATATTAAGATGAATTTACAGAATTCGCGTTCTGAATTTGATTCACGTCGTGTACATATGACAGGAGTTTATGGAATATTAAAACGTATTAACGCCTCGGATTCCTCTGTTTATCATCCAATTCAATTAAAAAATACTTTATCATACGAAAAGCAAAAAATGCGTTTCGAACAAGGTATTGCGGAGTTTTATACATCTCCTGTGATTGGGAACGATACGCGTGATAAAAAATATGCAACTAATTTTAGTAATACAACAACTGCTGGTTTTCAGTGGACGAATCGTTTAAAAGCTGAAGCCGGAATTAAATTTCAAAATGTAAAAGTTGGTGTTGATGATGTGTTAGTAAATACGAATCCAGAAATTGAATTTAATCCTATTCGAAAAGATTGGTCTGAAAGTTTGTTTGGAGCAGTTGCTAAAATTGATTTCGATTGGAATGAGAAGTTACGACTTCGTGCGAATGGAGAATTATTGCAAGGAAGCAATTACGATGGTTTATACAATGTAGATGCAGCTCTGGATATTCAACCAATCGAAGGATATACATTAACTGCTGGTATTTTAGCACAATCTAATATTCCGTCTTTAAATTTAATGTACAACCAAAGTTATTTTGCAGATTTTAATTATTTTAATCAATTTAATAAAGAGAATACGCAAAAAATATATGGAGTTTTAAATTTAGAAAAATTAAATACAACAGTAGAGGCTGCTGCTTATAATATAGATAATTACGTTTATACGAATGCAGAATATTTGCCTACACAATTAAATGATAACATCAATTACTTTAAATTGAAATTGACGAATCATTTTACGTTTGCTAAAAATTTCAATTTAGTATCTACAGTACAATATCAAAATGTAACCAAAAACGAAGAGTTTATGCCGTTGCCAGATTTGATTTTACGCGAAACATTCTATTGGCAAGGTAAAGTTTTTGATGGAAAAGGAGAATTACAAGCAGGTTTAAGTGGTTACTATTTTACAGGATATAATGCTTTTCAATATTTTCCTGTAACGAACGAATTGATGATGCAAAACGGAGATCAAATTCAAGAAATTGGAGATTTTCCAATTATTGATGCATTTATCAATTTTAAAGTTCAAAACATGAGATTCTATATCCGTGGTGAACATTTAAACTCGATGTTCTCTAAAGAGCCTCAATATTTTTCTGCTCCGGGTGTACCTTACCGAGCATTCAAATTCCAGTTAGGTTTAAAGTGGAATATCTTTACATAATAAATCATGTCATTCCGATTTCGTCGAGGAATCTCAAATAAATAAAAAAACGACTTCTGATGAGGTCGTTTTTTTATTTACAGTCATTCTTAACTTGTTTCAGCTTGACAATTTATGTCTGATGACGTCGTTTTTATGCTTAAAATCATTCTTTAGATTAATTCTAAATAATTATTTTTGATTAAAATCAACACAATGAAAAAACTACTTTATTTATTCATCCTATTTATAAATCAAATAACTTTCGCTCAAGAAAAATTACCCTTTGGTGAAATTCAAAAAATCCAATCAAAAGTTTTGGGTACTGAACGTGAGATTTGGATTAATCTTCCCGAATCATATTCAAATCCAAAAATTCAAAAAGTAAATTATCCCGTAATTTATGTATTAGATGCCGAAGATAATTTCACATTTGTGTCAAGTGTTGTCAATAAGT
Source organism: Faecalibacter macacae (assembly GCF_003687725.1). Taxonomy (GTDB): domain Bacteria; phylum Bacteroidota; class Bacteroidia; order Flavobacteriales; family Weeksellaceae; genus Empedobacter; species Empedobacter macacae. Next base: position 21,348 of record NZ_RDOJ01000010.1, on the reverse strand, counting down.
TTCAAAAAGGGCATTACCAGGAAATGCCAGAATCTATTGTAATCGGAATTACGAATAAAAATGGAGATCGCACCAAAGATTTTACACATCTTAACGATAAAAAATTTCTTGAATTTATCCAAACTGAATTATTCCCATTTGTAGAAAATTATTACCGAGTTTTGGATTATAAATTTTTGATAGGTCATTCATTAGGTGGTTATTTTGCTTTAAAAACGTTATACAATTATCCTGAAACTTTTAATGCGTATGTAGCACACGACCCAAGTATTTGGTTTAATGATTTTGAATTAATAAAGTTATATCAAAATGCTAAATCGAATGATTTTAAGAAAAGATTTTTGATAATTACGCAAGTTGGAGAAAGTCAAAATGTAGGACATTTACAAGATCATTATGGAGGCATTAAAACTGTTCATTCATTAATAAGTGAATCGAATAATCAAACAATTAGCTATAATTATCGTCAATATGCAGACGAAGAACACGGTTCGGTTCCAATGATTGGAAACATAGATTTTATCCGTTGGATGTACGATGGTTATAGAATCAATATTAAAGATGTTCCAAATCAACCCGATTTAATTGAAGATTCGTTTAAAGCATTTTCATCGAAGATAAATTTCACTTTTCAACCACAAGAAACATATATCCATTTAGTAGCAAATTATTTAGTTAAACAAAAGAAATTTGATTTAGCCAAGAAGTATTTTGAATATAATGTGAATAATTTTCCACAAAGTCAGCAAGCAAAAGAAGCGCTTGAAAATTTCAAAGATTAAAATTTTCTCGAAACTCAATAATTCTATTTTAACAAAATAATAATGTCATTCCGAGCCTGCGAGGAATCTTTCAGTAAGATTGATAGATGGTGAAAAGCTGAATTAAATTTAACTTGACAGAATAAATTGATTAGTTTTATAAAAACAATCTTCATGAAACGATTTTTAATCCTATCAACTATAATTTCTTCAACTGCTTTTGCACAAGAGTTAAAAGTAGAACAAGCTCAAAAGATTTTCGATTTACCAACGCATTGTATCACGATAGAATATCCAAATAAATTAGGAAATGTATTGGGAAGTGATACTGATTTGAAAAAGCCAAAACAATTACGTCCTATATTTTATGGATGTTTTGACTGGCATTCTTCGGTACATGGCTTTTGGTCGATCGTAAAATTGATGAAAGATTTTCCTGAATTGGATAAAAATAGAGAAGTAAGAAATCAATTAAATGAGTTGATTACTGCTGAAAATGCAGCGGTAGAAAAAGCATTTTTCGAGGATAAAAACAATCGCAATTTTGAACGAACTTATGGATGGGCGTGGTTACTTCAATTACAAATGGAATTGAATAATTGGCAAGATCCAGATGCACAACGTTGGGCAAAAAATCTAAAACCGTTAAGTGATTTGATTGTTGAAAAGTACAAAGGTTATTTACCAAAATTGGTTTATCCAGTTCGTACCGGAACACATGATAACACAGCTTTTGGTTTGAGTTTGGCAATAGAATATGCACGTTCAGTTAATGATAAAGCGTTTGAAGAAGTGATTGTAACTCATGCAAATCGTTTGTATGGAAAAGATACAAAATGTAACATTGCTTTCGAGCCAAGTGGTTCCGATTTTTTATCTGCTTGTTTAGAAGAAGCATTGATTATGTCAAAAATTCAACAAAAAGAGGATTATAAAGAATGGTTAAAAGATTTTTTACCTCAATTATTTAAAAAGAATTTTGAATTGAATCCTGGAATAGTTTCAGATCGTACAGATGGTCATTTGGTGCACTTAGATGGACTAAATTTTAGTCGTGCAACAGCTTTGTATCAAATTGCTGATAAATTACCTGAACTAAATTATTTAAATCAATGGGCAGATCATCATTTTAATTATTCTTTCAATAATATCTCAAATGATGATTATATGGGAAGCCATTGGTTGGGAACTTTTGCATTGTATGCGCTGAAAACGAAACAAGAATTAAAAGCGAAATAATGTTTAAAGATCAAGAAGGAAATTATAAATTGAAAGTCGCTTTCGATTATGATGATACATTAACAGATGATGTTTTATTTCAATTAGCAAAACGTTTGATCTGTAAAGGTCACGATGTTTGGATTATGACTGTTCGTACCAGTAACGAACAATATTTGGAACATTGCAAACGAATGAATCTGGAACCAAAAGTAGAAGGAAGAAACGAAGATTTATTGAAAGATGCTAAAGAATTAGGAATCGAAGAGAAAATCATTTTTACGGATGGTGAAGATAAATTGGAATTTTATCAAGAACATCAATTTGATTTATTGTTTGATGATGATGCCGATTGGCATACGAATCCAATCTGTGAAGCAGGAGGAATCGGAATTCATTTATAAAATAAAAACCATCTCAAACGAGATGGTTTTTCTATTTTAGAAACTAAATACTGCCGAAAATTGTAGTCTCGCAGATTCTGTTTTATTAGATAATTGGTGTCGATCTACAACACCGTAAGTTAAATCAAAACCAGTTCTGAAATAATTTGTAGGTTGATAAACAGTGTTAATTCCGATGTGCTGAACTTTCTTTAGGATTCCTTCGGTTGCGTATTTTTCTTTTCCTAAAAAAGAACCACTATAAAACGCTACAGAGCTCCACTTTTGGTTCCACCAATGTTCGTAAGCTAAAACTGTGCTAAAGAAATTTAATTTCTTTAATCTATTTTGATTGTTAGTATCAGGAACGGCGTCGTAACCTTCTTCATTAAAAGAAATCACATTTGTAGCTGTACCGTTACCTGCAGCGGCAATCAGTTTGAAATTACTTAATTTATCTACATATAAAACAGAAGATGCATGAACTCCAATTCCTAATGTCGTATTTACTTCAAGTTCTTCTTCCGTATTATTGCGTTTTTGATAACTAATAGGGCTTAAGAAAGCAGCTGTTCTTATGTACGATTTTTCTCCATATTTATACGCACCAACAAGATTAGGAAGTAAGTTTTGCTTTTTCCAACCTAATTCATTCTCTGGTAAAGTAATACTTGGTGTGTTTGGATCTTCTAATGCGATCGAAAATTGATTTTTTGAATTGATTTCTTTCGTGTATCGGATTTGCATTTTACGAGTATATAATGCAGCATTAGGTCCATTAAAATCTAATAAATTAGCCCAAGTATCAAGGTCATTTACATTACTCCAGTCTTGTCCAATCATCCAATTTTTATAGGTAATAAAAAGTTTTCTAAGACGCGGTTCTGTTTTGTTATTTGGTCCAATAAAGTCGATCTGTACAAATCCTCTAATACCTGTTTCGTTATTGGTAATACCAAGACCTAATTGGGACTGACGCATGGTGAAATACGAATAGTATTCGGTTTTGTTAGATTCCATGTAAGTAGGAAAATAGCCGTCGATATAATCTAATTTTTTATTATCGAAGATGACATCAGCTTGTATAAATCCAGAAAAATCTAACTCCCAAGGTTTTGTTGGTTCTTGATCTATTGTTTTTTTAGTTTGTGGTATAGAATCAATTATTATTTCAAGATTTTGAGCTCGAGTAATTACTGATATACATATGAACAAATATAAAAAGATGCTTTTCATGAATAAATTTATTGTGATAAATTTTTCACGATAATAAGATCTAATTAAAGCTAATATTGTAGGGTGGGGGTTGAAAGTACAAATAAATATTTTTAATTTAATATTCTGTATATAAGATAATTGTAAAATTATATACTGTTATCAAACTTTTTAATACTTGCCTTTTTTAGTGATTAAAATATTCTATTTTTAAACTTGATTTTATGATAAAAAAAAACCACTATCGAAAAGATAGTGGTTTTGATATGTTATTAAATTTTAAAGCTTAAATATTATTTGATAAAGTAGGAATAAATTCTTCTTCTATTTCTTTAAATGTAGCTTCAATATCAATTAAATTATCTTGCGTCACTAATTTTGTGCGATAAGGTTTAAAGTTTGGAATTCCTTTAAAGTAATTCGTATAATGCATACGAGTTTCTAAAATTCCTGTACGTTCACCTTTCCATTCAACAGCCCATAGTAAATGGTTTTTAGCTGCTCTCAAACGTTCGAATATAGTTGGTTCTGGTAATAATTCACCAGTTTCTCGGTAATGTTTAATCTGATTAAATATCCAAGGATAACCAATTGCTGCTCTACCAATCATTACGCCATCTACACCATATTTCTCTTTATATTCAACGGCTTTTTGTGGTGAATCAATATCTCCATTTCCGAAAATCGGAATCTCAATATTTGGATTTGCTTTTACTCTTGCAATGTGCGACCAATCCGAATGACCTTTGTACATCTGCGCACGCGTACGCCCGTGTATCGCTAATGCTTTGATTCCTGTATCTTGTAAACGTTGAGCAACTTCATCAATATTAATAGAATCATGATCCCAACCTAAACGAGTTTTAACTGTAACAGGTAAATGCGTACTTTCAACTACCGATTTAGTTAATTTAACCATTAAATCAATGTCTTTTAATACTCCAGCACCAGCACCTTTACATACTACTTTTTTTACAGGACAACCAAAGTTAATATCTACTAAATCTGGTTCAACAGTTTCCACAATTTTAGCAGACATTGCCATTGCTTCTTCATCACCACCAAAAATTTGTATACCGATAGGTCTTTCATAATCGAAAATATCTAACTTCATACGACTCTTTATCGCGTCACGGATTAATCCTTCAGACGAGATAAATTCAGTATACATCAAATCTGCGCCATGTTCCTTACATAAACGACGGAATGGCGGATCACTTACATCCTCCATAGGTGCAAGTAATAAAGGGAAGTCTGGTAACTCTATGTTTCCTATCTTTACCACAGTAAATAATTTTTTGCAAAATTACGTAATAATTATGAAACAAGAGCCTAAGACAAAAAACGTAAACAATTTCTTGAAATTTTCGGGAATGGGAATTCAAATGGCATTAACGATTGCTATCTTTGCCGGAATTGGGTATTGGTTAGACGGAAAAATGGAAACAAAACAACCTTATTGGACGGCAGCAATGTCTTTAATAGGTGTATTTGGTGGAATTTTTTCTGTAATTAGACAGTTACCAAAAGAATAAATATGGGAAAAGAATTTTTAAAATTAGCATTAATATATATAGTATTAGTGATTGTTGTAGGTGCAACTCATTTTGGAGTAGTTTCTTCGATGAATTTGAGCGAAAATCCGCCAATAGTGTATAAAATTTATATTATTTTAGGATTAATTACGTTTATGATATTACAAGTTGGATTCTTGGTAAAAGTTAAAAGTTCAGATTTTGTAGGATTTACTTTTATGGGAGGTATGGTAGCTAAGATGGGAATTGTTTTAGCCCTGATTGTTGTAAATGAACAAATTAAATCAAATGTTTTACATTTGGTATTGGCATATTTTGTAATTTTGCTCATCGAAGTTTTAATCTTTCTAAGCCTAATTAAATTAGAGTTAAAAAAGATTTAATGATTTTTAGCATTACGTTTTGGTAAGTGGTTAATTTACTATAATTTTGCACGCAATTTAGATACAAAGGAATTATACATGAAATTTTCAGCGTTATTAACGTTTTTAATGTTATTTACATTTGGATTCGCAAATGCGGCTTCAACTGTGACTGATGCAAAGACGTTCAGTGAATTAGTACAGAAAGAAAAAGATGCGAAAGCAGAGGAAATGGCTCAAGTGAAAGCTGGTGAAAAAACTTTCAATCCTGTACCAACTATTATGCACCACATTGGTGATGCACACGAGTGGCACTTATGGGGAGAAGGAGACAACAGTGTTTCTATTCCATTGCCAATTATTTTATGGGATGATAACGGATTAAATGTTTTCATGTCATCTAAATTCCACCACGGAGAAGATATCGTAGAAAGTAACGGAAATCACTACGTTCTTTTTCACGAAAAAGTTTACAAAACTGATGCTAACGGAGCAATTTCTTTCGACGAGGCTGGACATTTAGCAAACGAGAAACCATTAGATTTCTCAATTACAAAAAACGTAGCATCTATGTTATTATCTTTTGTAATCTTAATTTTAGTATTCTCAGCTGTAGCATCTAACTACAAGAAAGGAAATTTAGTACCTAAAGGTATTGCAGGTTTTATCGAGCCGATTATTATCTTTATTCGTGACGAAGTTGCGGTTCCAAACATTGGAGAGAAAAAATACGCGAAATACATGCCGTATTTATTAACATTATTCTTCTTTATTTGGATTAATAACTTATTAGGGTTATTACCAGGAGCAGCAAACGTTACAGGTAACATCGCAGTAACATTCGTTTTAGCATTAATCGCGTTAATCGTAATTAATGTATCAGGAAACAAAGAGTACTGGGGACACATGTTATGGATGCCAGGTGTACCAGTTCCAGTAAAAATCTTATTAGCTCCAATCGAGTTAATCGGAATTATTACTAAACCATTCGCCTTAATGATCCGTTTATTCGCGAACATTACTGCAGGTCACATCATCATCTTATCGTTAATCTCGTTAATCTTTATCTTCCAAACAGAGTTTATGGCAGGTGGTTCTTTACCATTAGCATTATTCATCTACTGTTTAGAGTTATTAGTAGCAGTATTACAAGCATTCGTATTTACAATGTTAGTAGCATTATTCATCGGTACTGCAACAGCAGAGCACGATCACCACGATGCACACTAATTAAATACAAAATAGAACAAATAAGTATAAAATAATTTTTTAATATATCTAAATCATATTATTATGGCAATTTCAGGAAGTATTGCAGCTTTAGGAGCTGGATTAGCAGTATTAGGAGTAGGTTTCGGAATCGGTAAAATCGGTTCTTCAGCTATGGAAGGTATCGCTCGTCAGCCAGAAGCAGCTTCAAAAATTCAAACAGCTATGATTATCGCTGCAGCCTTAATCGAGGGTGCTGGTTTATTCGGAATCGTAGTTGCGTTATTAGGTAACGGATAAGAATTGAATAGAATTTAGCTTCTGTAACGGTTGGTTATAGAAGCTAATTCTTATTAAAAAATTAACTAGAATTAAAAATATCAAATAAAACATACAAATGGATTTAATAACTCCTTCGGTTGGTCTGATTTTTTGGACAGCGATTGTTTTTATCATCTTATTAGTAATCTTAAGATCTGTAGCGTGGAAACCAATTTTATCTGCAGTTACTGAGAGAGAGAAATCTATCGAAGATGCTTTAAATGCAGCTAAGAAAGCAGAAGAAAAATTAGTAGCTTTAAACGCAGAAAACGAAAGATTAATCAAAGAAGCTAAAATTGAGCGTGATGCGATTTTAAAAGAAGCTCGTGAAATGAAAGACAAAATCGTTAACGAAGCAAAATCTACTGCTCAAGTTGAAGCTGACCGTTTAATCGAATCTGCTAAAACTGCTATTTCTAATGAAAAAGCTGCAGCAATGGCTGATATCAAAAACCAAGTAGGTCAATTATCAATTGAAATTGCTGAAAAAATCTTAACTAAAGAATTAGCTGACAAACCAGCACAAGAATCTTTAGTAAACCAAGTTATTGATCAAGTTAAATTCAACTAATCATGGCAGGATTCAGAGCAGCAAATAGATATGCAAAAGGTTTGATGCAATACGCTTTAGATGCGAATCAAACTGACCTTGTCTATGCTGAGATGAATGAAGTGATTAACGTAATTAAAAAGAGTGATGATTTAAGAATTTTCTTAAACTCTCCAATTTTAGACGTTAAAACGAAAGAAACAACTTTAGCACAAATTTTTGCTAGTTTCTCTCCAACTTCTCAAAAATTCATTTCATTAGTTGTAAAACAAGGAAGAGAAAACATCTTATCAAAAATCGCTGAACAATTTATCACGATTTACGATATTATGAATAACATCGTAACAGCAGAAATTACTTCAGCTGTTGAGTTGGATCAATCAACAATCGATAAAATTGTAGCTAAAGCGAAAGAAGGTTTAGATGCAAATGCACAAGTTAAGGTAGTAAACAAAATTGACGCTTCATTAATTGGAGGTTTCGTTTTAAAAGTAGGAAATACACAAGTAGATTCTTCAATCAAGACTCAATTAGCTACACTTAAAAAAGAATTTTTAAATAACGATTACATTCCTAAATATTAAATATTTCAAAGATGCCAGAAATAAATCCAGCTGAAGTTTCAGCTATTTTAAAACAACAACTTTCTAGCTTCGATTCAGCAGTTGAATTAGCAGAGGTTGGAACCGTTCTAAGTGTTGGGGATGGTATTGCTCGCGTATACGGATTAGATAATGCACAATACGGTGAGTTAGTAGAATTCTCTAATGGTTTAGAGGGTATGGTACAAAACTTAGAAGAAGATAATGTAGGTATTGTACTTTTCGGAACGTCTACAGGAATCAAAGAAGGTGATACTGTAAAACGTACTAACAAAATTGCTTCTATCAATGTTGGTGAAGGAATGTTAGGACGTGTTGTAGATATGTTAGGAAATCCTATCGATGGTAAAGGTCCAATCGAAGGTCAATTATATGAAATGCCAATCGAGCGTAAAGCTCCAGGGGTTATCTACCGTCAACCAGTAAACGAGCCGTTACAAACAGGTATCGTTTCTATTGATGCGATGATTCCAGTTGGTCGTGGTCAACGTGAGTTAATCATTGGTGACCGTCAAACAGGTAAAACTTCTGTTGCTTTAGATGCGATTTTAAATCAAAAAGAATTCTACGATAGAGGTGAAACTGTATTCTGTATTTATGTAGCAGTAGGACAAAAAGGATCTACAGTTGCTGCAATCCAGAAAACATTACAAGATCACGGTGCTGATAAATATACAGTAGTAGTTGCTGCTAATGCATCTGATCCTGCTCCAATGCAAGTATATGCTCCAATGGCAGGTGCTGCAATTGGTGAGTTCTTCCGTGACTCTGGTCGTCCAGCGTTAATTGTTTATGATGATTTATCTAAACAAGCGGTTGCTTACCGTGAGGTGTCTTTATTATTACGTCGTCCTCCAGGACGTGAGGCGTACCCAGGTGACGTTTTCTACTTACACTCTCGTTTATTAGAGCGTGCTGCGAAAATCATCGCTGACGATACTATCGCGTCTCAAATGAATGATTTACCAGAATCAATGAAGTCTATCGTTAAAGGTGGTGGTTCTTTAACTGCTTTACCAATTATCGAAACTCAAGCTGGTGACGTTTCTGCTTATATCCCAACTAACGTAATTTCGATTACTGATGGACAGATTTTCTTAGAGTCTGATTTATTCAACTCAGGTGTTCGTCCAGCGATCAACGTAGGTATCTCTGTATCTCGTGTTGGTGGTTCTGCACAAACTAAACCAATGAAAAAGGTTTCTGGAACTTTAAAATTAGACCAAGCTCAATACCGTGAGTTAGAAGCGTTCGCTAAGTTCTCTTCTGATTTAGATGCTGCTACTATGGCTGTTATCGGAAAAGGTGTTCGTAACGTTGAAATCTTAAAGCAAGGAGTTAACTCTCCAATGCCAGTAGAGGAGCAAGTTGCTGTAATTTTCGCAGGAACAAACGGTTTATTGAAAAATGTACCAACAAACCAAGTGAAAGAGTGGCAAGTTGATTTCGTTGAATTAATGAGAAACAAATACGCTGACACTTTAGAAGCTATCCGTAAAGGTAAATGGGACGATGCTATCATCGCTACATTAAACCAAGTGATTGCAGATACAACAGCTAAATATTAATAATATCTAATATAAACTGGGAACTTCGGTTCCTGGTTTATACTATATAATCCTTCAAGTTATAAAGTTATATGGCAAATTTAAAAGAAATCCGTGGTAGAATTACTTCTGTAGGATCAACAATGCAGATTACGAGTGCTATGAAAATGGTATCGGCTGCTAAATTGAATCGTGCACAAGAATCTATTGTTCAACTACGTCCATATGCAAATAAATTACGCGAATTATTACAAAATGTAAGTTCTACTTTAGATGCAGGTGTAGGAGGAGCTTTAACAGAACAACGCGAGGTTAATAATGTACTTTTAGTAGCTATTAACTCTAACCGTGGTTTATGTGGAGGATATAATTCTAGTATTATTAAGAAAGTTAACGCTTTATTAGAAGGTGAATTAGCAGGTAAAAATGTTGAGTTAATTACAATTGGTAAGAAAGCTTACGAATCGTTTAAAAACTCTCAAACAATTGCTGCTAACGAATCTGCTTTATGGGATAACTTAAACTTTGATGATGTTGCTAAGATTGCTGAAGATTTAACAAACCAATTTAAGGAAGGTAAATATGATCAAATTCGTATCGTTTACAACCAATTCCAAAATGCGGCTGTTCAAATCGTACAAGACGAGCAATTTTTACCAGTAGTATTAGAGCAAGGAACTGAAGAAGTTGCTGCTGAATTAGATTACATTTTCGCTCCTTCGAAAGAAGAAATCTTAAATGATTTAATTCCTCAGACTTTAAAAACGCAATTATACAAAGCTGTTTTAGACGCTAACGCTTCTGAACACGGTGCACGTATGACTGCAATGCATAAAGCTACTGATAATGCAAGCGAGTTACAAAGAGCTTTAAAAATTCAATACAACAAAGCTCGTCAAGCTGCTATTACAAACGAAATCTTAGAGATCGTTGGTGGTGCAGAAGCATTAAATTCATAAGATTAGAATATAATATTCAACATATTTATGAAAAGCAACTTCAAATAGAAGTTGCTTTTTTTATTGATTAAAATCTCAATTATTATATAAACAAAAAGTCCTAAACATTGTTCAGGACTTTTATATATAAACTAAAATTTAGTATCTAATTAATTCATTTGAAATAATGGACGATCAGCCATAAAGTCGTTTACTTTATCAGCAACCGTTTCAATAATTTCTTCATTGTCGATATTCATTAAAACTTCGTCAATTAAATCAGCAACAGTTTGCATATCACCTTCAACTAATCCACGAGTAGTTACAGCAGCAGTTCCTAAACGGATACCAGAAGTAACGAATGGAGATTTATCATCAAAAGGAACCATGTTTTTGTTACATGTAATTTCAGCTAAAACTAAAGCATTTTCTGCTTGTTTACCAGAAATTCCTTTGTTACGTAAGTCAATTAACATACAGTGGTTATCTGTACCTCCAGAAACGATATCGTATCCTTTAGCCACTAACGCTTCAGCTAACGCTTTAGAGTTTTTAACAACTTGGATAATGTATTCCATGTATCCATCCGATAATGCTTCTTCGAAAGCAACAGCTTTTGCTCCAATTACGTGCTCTAATGGTCCACCTTGTGTTCCTGGGAAAACAGCAGCGTTTAAGATTTGAGACATCATTTTTACTTCACCTTTTGGTGTTTTAGCTCCCCATGGATTTTCAAAATCTTTCCCCATCATAATAACTCCACCACGTGGTCCACGTAAAGTTTTGTGCGTTGTTGTAGTTACAATATGACAGTGAGGCATTGGATCATTTAAGATTCCACGAGCGATTAATCCAGCTGGGTGAGAAACGTCTGCTAATAATAAAGCACCAACTTCGTCAGCAACTTCACGGAATTTAGCATAATCAATATCTCTTGAATAAGCAGAGGCACCACAAATAATTAATTGAGGTTTTTCAGCTCTTGCAGTTTCAGCCATTGCTTCGTAATCGATACGACCAGTTTCTTTATCTACACCATAGAAAGAAGTTTGGTATGTCATTCCTGAAAAGTTTACTGGAGATCCGTGTGTTAAGTGACCACCATGAGATAAATCAAATCCTAAGATTTTATCACCAGGTTTTAAACATGCTAAATAAACTGCAGCATTCGCTTGAGAACCAGAGTGTGGTTGTACGTTTGCATACTCTGCATTAAATAAAGCTTTAATTCTATCAATTGCGATAGTTTCAATTTGATCAACTACTTCACAACCTCCGTAATATCTTTTTCCTGGGTAACCCTCAGCATATTTATTTGTTAAAACAGAACCCATTGCACGCATTACATTTTCAGAAACAAAGTTTTCAGATGCGATTAATTCAATTCCATTTAATTGTCTTTCTTTTTCGTCTTCAATTAAGTCGAAGATAATGTCTTGAGCCATTTTTGTTTTGTTTGTAAATTATTTCATCAAAGATAATATTTTCTTATCGCTTTTAAAATGAAGTTTTTTACAACTTTTTAAAATCTTTTTGGGGCGTTCCCTTCGGTCGGGCTTTCCGTTCCAATCTTTTGTTTTTTTTGATGGATTAGTTAAATAATCATTCAAAAAAAGCAAAAGGATTTCCACTACAATCCCTAACGCATTTCATAATTAGAATTTTGAAAAGACTTCTCCACTTAATTTTCTTATTCTATCGAATCGAAAATTGCTCGAAGTGACAGAGATTATTTTTTATTTTTAAAAATTAATAATAATAGAAAATGTCATTCTGAACGTAATGCATGTGAAGTGAAGAATCTAAAAATAATTATGTTTGTTTTACTGAATTCATTTCAGGATCTCATTAAATAGTGAGAAGCTGAAACAAGTTTAGCTTGACGAATAGAAATTGTCATTCTGAGCTTATCTAAGAATCCAATACTTGATTAGAATATCTTCTAATTATCAAATTCACACATTACCGAATTATCTCATTAAATTTACCTCATGGAAAATTCTACTTTTTGCATCGGATTAATGTCCGGAACTTCTTTAGACGGTTTAGATATTTGCTACGTTCGTTTTGATTCGGATACCGAATTTGAAATTCTTCAAGCCGAAACAATTGATTATTCTCTTAAATTAAAAAATCAACTAAAAAATGCCTACGAAATTTCAGCGATGGAATTATGCGAATTAGATGTCCATTTTGGTTATTATTTAGGTGAACAAGTCAAATTATTTATGGAAAAATATCAAATTCAGAAAGTAGATTTTGTAGCCTCTCACGGACAAACAATTTTTCATCAACCAAATAAAAACTTCACTTTACAAATTGGTAACGGCGCTGCGATTTCTTCACATTGCAATCAAAAAGTAATTTGTGATTTCCGAACGCAAGATGTTGTTTTAGGTGGACAAGGTGCGCCTTTGGTACCGATTGGCGACGAATTATTATTTAATCAATTTGATGCGTGTTTAAACTTAGGGGGATTTTCTAATATTTCGATGAATCGAGAAGGTAAACGTATAGCTTTTGATATTTGTCCTATTAATATTGTACTGAATCATTACGCCAATCAATTAGGTTTTGATTATGATAAAGGCGGTTTATTAGCTTCAAAAGGAGCAATTAATGAAGATTTAGTTTCGGAACTGAATGATTTAGAGTTTTATAGTAAGGATTTTCCAAAATCTTTAGGTTTTGAATGGATAGAAACAGAGTTTTTAACAATTGTTGAAAAATATGATTTATCCATTGAAAATAAGATGATTAGCTGCTTGGAACATATGTTGATTCAGTTAAGTAATTGCTTTAAAAAATACGATATCAACAACGTGTTAATAACTGGAGGTGGAACTAAAAATGATTTATTAATCAATAGATTAAGAGAAAAAATAGCTACAAAAATCATCATTCCAAATGAAAATCTTATCGATTTTAAAGAAGCATTAATCTTTGCATTTTTAGGTTATAGAAAGTTTAATAACCAAATCAATTGTTTAGCTTCAGTGACGGGAGCAAGTAAAGATCATTCGTCCGGAATAATTTATGATGTGATTTAAAATCTTTAAAATTCAGAAATTTATTTTATTCAGTCATTTTTTATATTAAAACAATAAAATCGGGGCTTTTCCTCAATACTAATTTGGTTTAGAAATTTTAAGTTCAGTACATTTACGGAAATATCAATTTTATTTAAGATGGTTTCAAAACTGTTTCAAAAATTCCTTCATGGCCAAACTTCAGGAGGAATTCTACTTATTATCTGTACTATTTTATCATTACTTATAGCCAATTCCGTATTAGCAGATTCTTACCAACATTTTTGGCATTTAGATTTATTCGGACATTCGTTAGCACATTGGATTAACGATGGTTTAATGGCGATTTTCTTCTTCTTAATTGGATTAGAATTAAAACGTGAAATGTTAGTTGGTGAATTATCTGATGTTAAAAAAGCTATTTTACCAATTTTTGCAGCAGTAGGTGGAATGTTAGTTCCGGCCGGAATCTTTGCTGCATTAAATTACGGAACTGATACGATAAATGGATTCGGAATCCCAATGGCAACAGATATTGCATTCGCAGTGGCTGTAATCACAATGTTAGGAAAACGTGTACCAATGTCGTTGAAAGTATTTTTAACTGCTTTAGCTGTAATCGACGATTTAGGGGCAATTATCGTAATCGCATTATTTTATCCCAATCCAGAATTACCTTTTGATTTGACTCAATTCGGAATTGCAATGGGAATTTTTATAGCTTTAATCGGGTTAAATAAATTAAAAGTTAAATCTATCATTCCTTATATTATTGGTGGAATCGCAGTTTGGTGGTTTATGCTTCATTCTGGAATTCACGCTACAATTGCTGGTGTTTTAGTCGCATTTACAATTCCTTTTAATAAAGATCAAACAAAATCTTTATGCGCAAAAGTAGAACACGCTTTACATTTACCAGTTGCATTTATCATTTTACCATTGTTTGCCTTAGCAAATACAGCAATCACAATTGATGGTGGAGGATTCTCTCATTTTAGTTTTCCTTTAGCTGCCGGTATTTTCTTTGGATTAGTTGTTGGTAAACCAATTGGAGTAACTTTAGCATCTTATATTGCCGTGAAATTAGGTTTGTGTGAATTGCCAACGGCCGTTAATTTTAAACGTGTTTTTGGAGCAGGTTTATTAGCCGGAATTGGTTTTACAATGTCAATTTTCGTATCGATGTTAGCTTTTAAAGATCCACAATATGTAAATGAAGCAAAACTAATGATTTTAGTAGCGTCTGTTGTAGCAGCGATATCAGGATTCTTTTATCTGAAAATGACTTTAACAACAAGACAAGATTTTTCAGATTAATTAAATATTAATAATAACAAGTAAGTCGGTTTTTTCTTCGGAAGAAATCGACTTTTTATTTTAGGTCTAATTATCTTTGTTCAAATTTTAGCATCAAATGAGAACGTATCAAGAAACTATCGATTGGTTATTTTCAAACTTACCAATGTTCCAACGTGTAGGAGCTTCAGCAATGAAAAAAGATTTGACAAATATTTCAGAATTATGTGAATATTTAGGAAATCCACAAGAAAGATTTAAAACAATTCATATCGCTGGAACCAATGGAAAAGGTAGTACTTCTCATATGTTTGCTTCAATTTTACATGAAGCGGGTTATAAAGTTGGTTTAACAACTTCGCCACATTTAAAAGATTTTCGTGAGCGTATTCGTATGAATGGTGCAATGTGCGAAGAAGAATTTGTGATCGATTTTGTCGCAAAACATGAACAAAAAATTTTAGAACAAGGCGCGTCTTTTTTTGAGATTGCAATTGCAATGTCTTTCGAATATTTTGCGCAACAGAAAGTAGATATTGCGGTTATCGAAACTGGTCTTGGAGGTCGTTTAGATTCTACGAATATTATTTTACCAGAACTTTCTGTCATTACAAATATTGCTTTAGAACATACACAATTTTTGGGAGATACATTAGAATTAATCGCTTTCGAAAAAGGTGGAATCATCAAACCTAATACTCCAGTTGTGATTGGTGAAACGACTTCGGAAACGAAAAAAGTTTTTACAGATTTAGCAACTGAAAGAAATTCTAAAATTATTTTCGCTGAAGAAAAATTCTTTCAAGATTTACCTTCAGATTTAATCGGATCATATCAAATAAAAAATCGTCGTACAGTTTTAACAGCTGTTGAACAACTAATTGCGCAAGGTTGGGAAATATCTTCTGAAAATATTTCAAACGGATTATTGAATGTTGTAAAAAATACAAATCTAAGAGGACGTTGGGATATTTTAGATCAGAATCCTTTAATTGTTGCAGATACAGCGCATAATCCGCATGGCTTATTAGAAATAGCGAAACAAATTAACGAACAATCATATAATAATTTGCATTTAGTATTAGGATTCGTAAATGATAAAGATGTAAAAGAAAGTTTATCTTTTTTCCCTAAAATGGCAACGTATTATTTTTGCGAACCTGATGTTCCGCGTAAACTTCCGATTGATGAACTAAGAAATGTTGTTCCGACAGATTTAAAAAATGTACATTATTTCGATTCTGTTGCTAAAGCTTTAATAGCTGCTAAAGAATCTGCTCAAGAAAATGATATGATATATACTGGAGGAAGTACTTTTGTTGTTGCAGAAGTGATATAATTTATATTATTAATGAATAAATATATTATAGATTTATTTTATAGTATTAAAATAGGATATTTAAGTCTTGTTATAAAGGCTTAAAACATATATGAATATCCGTTTCCAATAATTTTGTTCGGTAAAATATTATTTTTCATTCAGTTAAAGGATCATAAAAACTTTGTTTTTTATACAATAAGGGTATTTATTCGATTTTTTTAAATTTTCTTTACTTTAGTTTAATTAACAGGTTTTTATGAAAAAATATTTACTAGGTATAGCGATAGCTATGTCAAGCGCTAGCGTATTTGCTCAGGTTGGTATTGGTACCGATACACCTCAAGCAGCATTAGATATTATTGGACAAGGTGATGATAACAATGTTATTGATGGGGTTATTGCGCCTCGTATTACTGGAATTCAATTAAGAGCAAAAAATGACTTATATACAACTGCTCAAAATGGTGCAATTGTATATGTCACTGAAGCGGATTCTGCTCCTGCTGGAAAAACTGTTAAAGTTACTTCTCCAGGATATTTTTATTATTCTCACCCAGAAGGAGATAATATTGAAGGAATTTGGGAACGTATGGATTCATCGTCTAAATTCTTTTATATGCCCTCTGTAGCATTGCCAACAAGAATTGATGATGCTAGAATTACAGATGGGAATAATACTAATTTTACTGTAACTCAAGGTGATCAAACGATATTTACTGTAGACTTATATAATATTTTTAAAGAGCAATTTTTAAAACCCGTAGCATCTTCAGCATTATCAAGTTCTGAAATTCAAAATTTAGACTGTAATGTAAATCCAAGTAAAGGACTATGTGGTTTCGTTTCTTCAAGTGATAAGTATGAATATTATGTAACTTTTATAGATGAATTATTATTTTCAAACACATCAATTTCTCCTGATGGAATTTTGAGTTATCAAGTAGATCCAAATAAAATTATTAGAAATGGTTCTTTTATGAATATTGTTTTAAAGGTTAAGTAAATCATAATCTATTTATAATCTTTTAAACAAATTATATGAAAAATTTATATAGAAAGATAGCATTCGTTATTGTATTTGTACTTATTCAAATACAATTGCTTGCGTATATTAAAGACTCAAGGTTTATACAAGATATTATAGCTAATAAGAATATTTTTCAAGATGAACAATTGCTTTTAAATTTTGATAATGCAATATGGGGCGTTAATTCTAATCAATTTAATGTTATTGCGAATGATAAATTTATTGATAGTAATGGAATCGAATATCCAATTACATTAGGAGCCAATGGTAACGCAACTATACAAAAAATTGGAAGCTGGCCATCGGGGTTTAATCTAGATGAAAATACAGGTATAATTTCGGTTGATAATAGTGTTAATGAAAGACCTATTAGCGGTTTAAATTATAGAGTTTGTGTTGGTCAACTGTGTAAAGAGTCTTCTTTATTATATCAGCAGATTAATGACGTAATACAAGTTACTAAGACAATAACTAGTACTGCATCAGATATAATAAACGGAAAAGATTTAGAATATGAAATTAGGATTGTTAATAGTAATAATTCTGCTAAAAGTGTCTCTTTTGAAGAAGCTTTAGCTGCTTCCACAACAAATACTATATTAACTAAAAATCAAATTGAATTTGTTAGTTGGGTTTTTAATAATCCTTCTACTCATCCAAGTACATTATTAAGTGTTGATAATATAACTAATAAATTAAAAGGAGATTTTATTATTAACGCAAATAGTGAGATTGTAATTAAAGTAAAAGCAAATTTAAAAGCAATTATCGTACCTTCAATTAATTCTATTACAAATGTAAATACGCTCGACAATTCTGATAATTATTTAGTGAACAATGAGAATGTTTTGTTATATATAGATGTAATTCAATACAATAAAGATTTGGCTATTACATCTCGTATTCAAGATCCGAATTCAACACAACCAGGTAATCGAATAACAATTCGCGTAACAAATGTTGGAAAAGAGACTATTATAGCTGGAGTTAATTCAAATAATAAAATTGTTGTTGAATTAGATTTTGACGCAACTTCAGATAATGTATACAATATGATTTTAGGAGATTTTACTTATGATGGTCCTTCTTTACCAACAACTTTAGGTAACAGAAAGTTTATCTTAAACAATAATGTTAATTTAGCTCCAGGAGAGTACAAAGAATTTTCATTTACAAAAGATAATTTTTCTAACGCAGGAACTAATCAAGAGCGAACACATACTTTTACATTAAAGTACACTCCTGATCAAAATTCTACAAATAATACTTCTATACTAACTCATCGAAATGCACCACAACCAGGTAAAATTTCTTTTGAACAAAATTCTGATGTATTAAGTAAATATGTATGTTATAATGGAAGTTTTAAAATGTATAATCGAACTTCTGCAACATCTGAAATCACTGCAGCAAATGTTGACTATAAATATCAATTTAGTAACGATGGTGGATTAACATGGCAATTTATAAAAGGATATTCAGCAACTAATAATAATAAAACAATAATAGATGTATCTATTCCAAAGCCAGATGGCGATAATAGTACTGATATAGTGCATGACAAAGATCAATATAATACTATTGAATTTATTAATGTAACTTCCGATTTCTTAATTCGTAGATATTCTTTTAATGCAGGCCAACCAAACCTTTATTCATGGACAGAGCCAATTGAAGTTAAAGTTGAACAGAATACAATTCAATTTGCGAATGGTGTAAATTCGTTTTCTATTGTTAAAGGTACTCCTTTTTATTTACCACAAGTAACAACTACTTATAAATCAGATTTAAAATATTTTAGAATTAATCCTGATTCGGGTGACCTTACAGAGATTACAGATACTCAATCTCCAATAAGTTTAACTTTACCTGAAGGAGTAGAATCTAAAACATATGAGTTTTTAGTTCAAGCGACAACAACGAATACAGGAGGTAATAACAATTCTAATATTTCTTCAGCATTAGGTTGCGAAACTTTAGAAATTTTTAAAGTAATTGTTTACGACCCAACGAAATGTAATATATATACTAAAAGAACATTTGCAACACATGTTAAGTCTTGGACTTCAGGATTAAGCGGTGTTGCCAATCCAGAACAAGCTATACCTCAGGATTACAATGGAGAAATTCATGTAAATAGAGCTAACGCTGCAACACTTACTGGTGGAGTAGTATTATTAGGTATAGGTACTGTTGGGGTTGATTTATATTTTACAGATGAATCAGGAAATTTATTAAATCTAAAAAATAAAAAAGTAGTAATTAAATTAGGAGAACAATACTCCGGTTTAAAAGTTGCAGGAGGGCTTTCTGTTAGAGCAATTAAAACAGATAGAACTCTAAATAATTTATCTGTAGCTCCTAATTTAGTTGGCGCAACTAAAGGTGTTAAAGGAGGTGTTTTAGATGCTTTAAAAGGTGATAATGTATTCGAATATTCTTTTATTCCAGCAACTACTTCTGGCACTCCAGAAGAATTTAATGGTGTACGTATACAATTAGGTTCTTTAATCGGAGTAGCAGATTTAGCATCAGTATTTTATGCTTATATTGAAGAGGAAGATACAATTACAAATAATGACGATTATTGTACTTTAATTAATTCTGATATTATTGTGTCACCACCTTCATCGTTACAATATCCAGACAATCAACGTGATGTTGATGCATCTTACGTTAAGTCAGGGTCTGATAAAATTGAAAATCAGAATATTAAATTAAATAGATCGGCAGAAGATGCATATTGGGGAAATTATTCTGAGGTGTTAAATGTTGCATCTTCTTTATCATCTGTTGTTTTTCCGTATTATTCTATAGACGATGATTATGATAGCTATACGTTATTTAATGCGACAGCAGGAGTGTTAAATATGCAATTTTTAAGAGCTAAATTAAGACAAGCAGCACGTCCCGGGGATCAAGTTCAGATAACATTAGCTTATCCGAATATTAATGTTCTTAATTTGAACTTACTTCAATTAGGAAATTTTAAAATTGTTTATTATAATAAAGGAGCAAAAGTAGGGGAAGAGCTTTTAGAAAAATTTAGAGTTTTAGATATTGGATTATTTAATTTTAAGGATAAACGAAGAGCAGTTTTATCTCGACCAGTTAATTTTATATATGATGAAGTCGAGTTACAACAGTTTAATACAGTTTCTGTAAATTTAGGTGATGGTATTCATATCCACGATATTAGAATTAACCCATTGTTAGCATTTAGTACTCAACAAGATCCTAAAGATGTAACCGAAATATGTGCAGCAGAACCTATAATTATAGAGAAACCAGATTTTTGCACGACTTATAGGCTTTCATTAGCTCGAGTAAGCAAATTTGGAACAGAAAATTATAAGAAAGAAGATGGTTCAGATCTTTTAGATTATAAAGGACGAAAAATTTATCCTATAGAAGAAATCGTAGATTTAACTCCAGAAGAATTAACGAGTTTTGGTATTGATTCAACCGTATTTAATAGTATAGATTTAGATAACGAATTGAAAGCTTATTTTAATTTAGAATTATCACAATTATTTACTGGAGAATTATATGACGGTAAAATGTTAATTAAATTACAAGCAGTAAGGAAAGGGTGTGATTATGGAGAGCCTCAGTATTTAAGAGTCGACTTTAATAATTGTAATCAAGGTATTATTAATCCTGTAATTATGAATTCAGCGAAATACTAAACATATTTTCATATATAAAGCGGTTAAGTTATTCTTAACCGCTTTTTTATTTAGTAAATAATCATCTAAATATGAAAAACAAAATTGATATTTCTAATAAGAATTTTGATAATTCTTATCTAAATAATGATATATTATTAAGATAAGAAAAAATATTTCACCCAACCTCAGTCAGTTAACTCTTAAATGTAAAATAATTGTAAATTCGATTTGGAAGGCTAAAAAAAGTTACCCTATATTTGCACTCTCAATACGAAAGCCGAGTAGTATTGAAAATTGAAGTAGCAAAGAAGTAGTAAAAAATAAAAACTTCAAAATTTATTCAAATTTAATTTTGCAGTTTAA
>NZ_RDOJ01000001.1:5195-263287 GCF_003687725.1 Faecalibacter macacae | reverse complement strand
TATCCTTCATTCTATTTAATTTTTTAACGTCTTAGATTTAAATGTCAGTTTATTATATATAAAAACGCTTCGACAGGCTAAGCATGACAAATTTTTAGATCCTTGAATATTGGAAGGACAGATTATGGATAAAAATAATGATGAGATCCTGAAACAAGTTCAGGAGGACAGTTGAATAAAACACTTAGGAATGACGAACCGGAAAATATTTTATAAAGAAAAAATAGAAATGATAGCCTGGATTGATTATTTTGTAATAACTGCTTATTAAAAAGCAGGTGTTACGAAATACTTTGATGAAAGGACTCGGGAAAATGAGTTGCGAAGCAACTCCTCTCTCAATAACTAATCAAAACAATATTCAAAAAATTTATTTTATATATTTTCAGATTCTTTAGGATTATTAGTAAGCTGTTTTACGAAAGAAATTTGACGAACCTTTGCTCCTTTTTTAGGTATAATTAGAAATCCTTGATTTTCTGAATAAACCTTTGTGAATTTTGCGCCAAAATAAATGATGATTGCTACGTAGTAAATCCAAACAAGTAGGACAACCAACGATCCAGCTGATCCGAAAATAGTGCTGTATTTAGTATTTGATAAATAAATACCAATCAAATATTTTGCGATATAAAATAGTACTGCTGTAAAAACTGCACCTAAGAATGCTGGTTTCCTATGGATTTTTGCATCTGGAAGTACTTTAAATAACACATAAAAGATTACTATTGAAATAAAAATACTTAAGATATTATTCAATAATATAAATGAAGCAGATGAAAAGCGAGAATCGATGTTTAGTTTTGTAAAAATATCTTCGCCATAACCGACTAATACTCCGTTCGTAATTACAGTCGCTATCAAAATTAATCCTAAAATTAAAATGATTAGAAAAGATAATGCGCGATTGATAATGAGTTTTAACCAAGCACGACGCGGAACAGATTCTATACGTAAAATAAGATTTAACGAATCTTGCATATCTGTAAACATTGTTGTAGAACCAAATAACAAGACACCAAGACCTATATATAAAGATAGAGAACTATCGCCAGACAAAGTCGAATTTGCAACAAAATTTTGTACTGTTATAGCAACTTCTGAACCGACTATATTTTTTAGTTCTGTATAAATACGGTTCTCTATCGCATCTTTTTTAAAAAACATACTTGCTCCAGATACAACAATAAGAATAAGTGGCGACAAAGAAAATAACGTATAATATGTAAGTGATGCACTCATCTTCATTATACGGTCTTCGCCAAACTCGGTTGCTGTTTGAAATAATATTTTATACCAGAACTTAAGTTTTTCCATTGGAGTATTTAGGTTTTAGTAAAGTTACGAATCTTAAATAAAAAAAGGTCACTCGAAACGAATGACCTTTTTATTTATTTTCAATATATCTTGATTACACTAACATTGTTACTGGATTCTCGATATACATTTTTAACGTTTGTAAGAATTGTGCACCTGTAGCTCCGTCCACTGTACGGTGATCACAAGCTAAAGTCAATTTCATTGTGTTACCAACAACGATTTGACCATTTTTAACAACAGGTTTTTCGATAATTGCTCCTACTGATAAAATACAAGAGTTTGGTTGATTGATAATCGAAGTAAATGATTCGATTCCGAACATACCTAAGTTAGATACTGAGAAAGTAGATTTTTCCATTTCGTCAGCTTTTAATTTACGATCTCTTGCACGACCTGCATAATCTTTAACCTCAGCAGAAATTTGAGAGAATGATTTTTGGTCTGTGTTTTTAACAACCGGAACTAATAATCCATCTTCTACAGCAACTGCTACACCAATATTGATATTTCCATGTTGTACAATTTTATCATCGTACCAAGTTGTGTTGATTGCTGGATGTTTACGTATAGCCATTGCACAAGCTTTAACAACTATATCGTTGAAAGAAACTTTTGTATTTGGCACCGTATTTAATTGCTTACGTGCTTCGATTGCATTATCCATATCTAACTCTACATTTAAATAATAATGTGGAGCTGAATATTTAGATTCTGCTAAACGCTTCGCAATAACTTTACGCATTTGAGAGTTAGGAATTTCCGTATCTTCACCAGTGACATATTGTTGAACTGGAGCAGCAACAGCTTTCGCTTCAGATTTAACCTCAGCTGGAGCTTCAACTTTAGCAGTTGGTTGGAAGTTTTCAACATCTTTCTTCACGATACGACCCTGATCACCAGAACCTTGAACTTCTGCTAAATTAATTCCTTTATCTTTTGCAATTGATTTTGCTAATGGAGAAGCGAAAATACGATCGTTAGATACTTGAACTTGAGGAACCTCTAATTCTACAACAACAGGTTTTTCGTCTTCAATAACTTCTTGAGTGGAAGTTTGAGCTGGAGCAGCAACTTTACCTCCGTTAGCAACAATTGCAGAAACGTCAGTACCAGCTTCACCAATGATAGCTAAAACAGTATCAACTGGTGCAGGCTCATTTTCTTTTGCTCCTTGATATAATAAAACACCGTCATATTCAGACTCAAATTCTTGAACAGCTTTATCTGTTTCAATTTCAGCTAAAATATCACCTTCTTTTACTGTATCTCCAACATGTTTGTGCCATACAACTACCGTTCCTTCCTCCATTGTGTCAGAAAGACGAGGCATTGTAATTACATCTACATTAGATGGAACCTCAAACGAAGTAGTAGTTGGTGCTTCTATTGGAGCAACCTCTTCTTTTACTTCTTCTGTAGCTACTGCTTTAGGTGCACCACCGATTAAAGCTGAAATATCTTCACCTTCATTTCCGATAATTGCTAAAACAGTATCTACCGGAGCAGGTTCATTTTCTTTTGCTCCTTGGTATAATAATGTTCCGTCAAACTCTGATTCGAATTCTTGGATTGCTTTATCAGTTTCAATTTCGGCAATTACATCACCTTCTGAAACTTTATCTCCAACATTTTTATGCCACTTAACAACAGTTCCTTCCTCCATTGTGTCGCTTAAGCGAGGCATTGTAATAATTTCTGCCATGGTTTTTTTTAGTTATTTTCAACTTTATCTAAGAATGGATAATCTTCTTGTGCGTAAATGTTATCATACATCACATTAGCATCTGGATAAGGTGAATTTTCTGCAAATTCAACACATTCTTCCACATGAGATTTCACCTCTTCGATAATAGCATCTAATTGTTCTTTTGTTGCCCAATTGTTAGCTAAGATATGAGACTCAACATTTAAAATTGGATCTTCTTGTTTGTACGCTTCTACCTCTTCTTTTGTACGATAAGGCTCAGCATCAGACATTGAATGTCCACGGTAACGGTACGTACGAACATCTAAGAAAGTTGGTCCATCTCCACGACGAGCACGCTCAATCGCTTCGTAAGCAGCTTCAGCTACTTTAACAGGATCCATTCCATCTACAGGCATAGAAGGCATATCATATCCTAAACCTAATTTCCAGATATCTTCGTGATTTGCAGTACGACTTACTGAAGTTCCCATAGCGTATTGATTGTTTTCACAAACGAATACTACTGGTAATTTCCAGTTCATAGCCATATTAAAAGTTTCGTGTAATGTTCCTTGACGCGTAGCACCATCTCCCATTAAACAGATAGTTACATGTTTTTTGTCGTTGTATTTATCACCAAATGCAATACCAGCACCTAAATTGATTTGTCCACCAACAATACCATGTCCACCATAAAAGTGATGTTCTTTACTAAAAATGTGCATAGATCCACCTAAACCTTGAGAAGTTCCTGTAGCTTTTCCACACATTTCAGCCATAATTCTTTTTGGATCTACACCCATTGCCATTGGCCAAACGTGACAACGGTAAGCAGTAATTACTCTATCTTCTGGTTCCATTGCATGTAAGAATCCAGCTGGTAAAGCTTCTTGCCCGTTGTATAAATGTAAGAATCCTCTAATTTTTTGTTTTAAATATAGAGAGCGGCTCTTATCTTCGAAGCGTCGCCAAAAGTTCATATCACGATACCATTGTAGGTATTGTTCCTGCGTTAATTTTTCCATAATTGCACAATTCGTTAGAACAAATTTAAACTAATCTTAGACGTGTGCAAAATTGCTAGTCTAAAAAATCTTCAGTAAAATGAAGTGGAAGTAAATCTTTAGCACTATCAACTTTAAATACTTGCCCTTCGTTTCCTGATAAAAACAACGCTATGTTATCGTTTTGTTTCTTTTCAATTTCAAGAATGTATTGACGACACATTCCGCAAGGAGGCAAAGGTTTATTAATATTAATAGTTGAAACAGCTAATTTTTTTATTTTAATATTAGGATAATTTGCATTTACGAACGCTAGTAATCCACGCTCTGCACAAGTTCCTACAGGATAAGATGCGTTTTCTTGATTACTACTAACGAAGATTTGACCATCTTCTAATTCAACAGCAGCACCAACATGAAAGTTTGAATAGGGTGCATAAGCAGATTTTGAGATTTGATTTGCTCTTAAAACTAATGTTTTGTTTTCTTCCTGCAATTCATTGAAAGAATCGAATACTTCGTATTCGAAACTAATTTTTTCTTTCTTCATATAGCTTTAAAGATAGAATCTACGTTCTATTCTCTTTAAAATTAAACATTTAAATCCTTTTAGCTATTTTATTAACTAGAAAAAGGAAGTAAATTTAGGTAAAATAGTTGTTATGTTGAAAAAAATTTACGGAAGCGCAATATTTGGAGTATCTGCTCAGACGATAACTGTAGAAGTTAATATCGACCAAGGCGTAGGCTATCACTTGGTTGGATTACCAGATTCTGCCATAAAAGAAAGTAATTTTCGCATACAAGCCGCATTAAAAAATATTGGTTACAAAATTCCAGGTAAAAAAATCACCATTAACATGGCTCCTGCCGATTTACAAAAAGAAGGCTCTGCTTATGATTTGACTATTGCTATTGGAATTCTTTCTGCTTCTGAACAAATTGATAATGATGAAATAGAAAACTATATTATCATGGGCGAATTATCTTTAGATGGATCACTTCGTCCCATCAAAGGTGCTTTACCAATAACTATCCAAGCTAAAACAGAAGGTTTTAAAGGAATTATCTTACCAAAAGCTAATGCTGATGAAGCTGGAGTTGTAAATGGAATTAATGTTTATGGTGTTGAAAATATTTTGGAAGTAATTCAGTTTTTGAATAATGAAATTGAATTACAACCTCATCAATTTAATATTGAAGAACATTCTTTAGAATTAATGAATCAATATTCTCATTGTTTTTCTGATGTCAAAGGGCAAGAAAATGTAAAACGCGCGATGGAAATTGCCGCTGCTGGCGGACATAATATAATTTTGATTGGTCCTCCCGGAAGTGGAAAAACGATGCTTGCCAAACGAATTGCTTCTATTCTACCTCCAATGACGATAGAGGAATCTTTAGAAACAACAAAAATACATAGCGTTGCCGGAAAATTAGGATCTAGATCTTTAGTCTTTAATCGACCTTTTATATCACCTCATCACACGATTTCAGATGTTGCCTTAGTTGGCGGCGGATCATATCCTCAACCTGGAGAAATTTCCTTATCGCACAATGGTGTTTTATTTTTGGATGAATTACCTGAATTTAAACGATCTGTTTTAGAAGTTATGCGACAACCTTTGGAAGATAGAGAAGTTACCATATCACGCGCCAAGTTTACAGTAACTTATCCTTCAAGCTTTATGTTGGTTGCTTCTATGAATCCGAGCCCGAGTGGCTATTTCCCTGACGATCCACAAAACACATCTTCATTAATGGAAATGCAACGATATATGAACAAAATCTCGGGACCATTATTGGATCGTATCGATTTACATATAGAAGTTACGCCTGTTCCTTTTGATGATTTATCTAAAGATCGAACTGGGGAGAAAAGTGAAGAAGTAAGAAAACGAGTAATTGCTGCAAGAAAAATTCAGACTTCAAGGTATACAAATGCATTAATACATTATAATTCGCAAATGGGTCCAAAAGAATTAGACTTATATTGTTCTTTGGAAGATAATTCTAAAAAATTAATAAAGACTGCAATGGATCGTTTGAATTTATCTGCACGTGCTTATGATCGTATTCTAAGAGTTGCTAGAACTATTGCTGATTTAGATCAAGTAGATTCAATATCCTCAAAACATATAGGCGAGGCTATTCAATACAGGAGTTTAGATCGAAGTTAGAAGCATATAAAAGCCGATTTAAAAGAATCGGCTTTTCATTTATATAGGTATTCTATTTAATCTCTATTTTCTCTCTTTCTTTATCTTCAGATGATTTGTAAGCTTTTAAAATTTCACGAACAATTTTGTGTCTTACGACATCTTTATCATCCAAATAAATAAAACCGATATCGTTAACACCTTTCAAAATATGTAAAGCTTCACGTAAACCAGATTTTTGTTTTGGTGGTAAATCTACCTGATCAGGATCTCCGGTGATTATAAACTTTGAATTTTTCCCCATACGCGTTAAGAACATTTTCATTTGCGCATAAGTTGTATTCTGTGCTTCATCCAAAATAACAAAGGCATCATCTAACGTACGCCCACGCATAAATGCTAATGGTGCCACTTCTATCACTCTACGTTCTGTATAAGATTCTAACTTTTCGTGCGGAATCATATCTCGTAACGCATCATATAATGGTTGTAAATATGGATCAAGTTTATCTTTCATATCACCTGGTAAAAAACCTAAATTTTCTCCAGCTTCTACCGCAGGACGAGTCATGATAATTCGACGAACTTCTTTATTTTTTAACGCTTGAACAGCTAACGCCACCGCAGTATACGTCTTTCCAGTTCCGGCAGGACCAATAGCAAAAACCATATCTTTGTTGTATACAGTTTGAACTAATTTGTGCTGATTTGGAGTAAGAGCTTTAATTAATTTTCCATTAACTCCATGCACAATAATTTCGTCCTCTTTTTTCATTTGAAGTAGCTCGTTTTTATCCTCTGTCATAATAATTTCTAAATCACGACCACTTAAACGATTATACTTTAGAATATGTTGAATAATTCTTGCGATTTTTTGATCAAAAACAATCAATTCATCTTCGTTTCCGAAAACGGTTAAAACCTTTCCTCTACCAATAATTTTTAGTTTAGGATAATATTCTTTTATCCTCTTTAAATGCTCATTATTAGGACCATAGAAGTCTTGTGCATTAATTTCAGTAAGTTCAATATTAATTTCAGTCAAATGTGCTATTGTTTTGTATTAACTAACACAAAAATAAACAATATATTTGCTAAGTATTATAAGAATAATGGCAATTATTACGTTAACAACCGATTTTGGTGTAAAAGATTATTTTGTATCTAGCATTAAAGGAGCAATTCTGAAAGAATTGTCGGACGTTACCATTGTTGATATTTCGCACCACGTAAGTCCTTATGATATTTCAGAGGCTGCTTACATTATTCGTAATTCGTACCATGAGTTCCCGACTGGGACAATCCATATTATTGGAGTAAACTCGTTAAGTACACCAGACCAACGACCTATTTGTGCTCGTATCAACGGACACTATTTTATTTGTTCGGATAATGGAATATTATCCTTGATTTGTCAGAATCATCAACCAGAAGAAATCTTCGAAATAACTATAAACCCTGAGAGCTTGGACAGCTTGTTTCCTGAAAAAACAACTTTTGTTCCTGTAGCTTGTCACATTGCAAGAGGTGGTTTACCAACATTGGTTGGTCAAAAACGTAAAAAGATTAAAATCTTAAACGAGTTAAAACCAAACTATCGTGATGAAAAAATTATTACAGGTTACGTTATTTACATTGATCGATTTGGTAATGTTATTACGAATATAACACGTAATTATTTTGAAGAAATTGCAAATGGTAGAGATTATAAAATTGTTTTGCGCCAGAAGGATTATTCAATGACCGACGTAAATGAGATTTTTGATCATTACCACAAAATTGTTCAAGATTTTTCTAAGGAAACCCAAGCAATGGCACGAACTTTATGTTTGTTTAATTCGGCAGGTTTTTTAGAAGTTACATTGTATAAAAGCAATCCTGAAATTACTGGTGCTGCAAATCAATTAATGGGACTAAAAAAGGGAGATACAATAACAATTGAATTCGAGAATTAATCTTTCTTGAATCTATAAGTAAGAATTAAATATTTTATGGGATATAATTATCTTATATACAAAGCAATCCACGTTATTTTTGTAGTTAGCTATTTTGCTGGTTTATTTTACATTGTTCGTTTAATGATTTATCATACCGAAACGCAAACGATGGACGAGCCTAAAAAGTCTATTTTACAAGAGCAATATACTTTTATGGAAAAAAAGCTTTGGAATGTAATTACAGCTCCAGCTTTAATCATACTAGTCGTAATGGGTATTAATATGCTTTGGAAAAATCCTGCGTTACTGAATGTTGCTTGGATGAAAAGTAAACTAGGAATGGTTTCCGTTCTATTGATTTATCACTTCTGGTGTTGGAGAACTTTAAAACAACTACACAACAAAGTTTTTAAATATACTTCTGTACAGTTAAGAATGATGAATGAGGTTGCTACAATTTTACTTTTCGTAATTGTGTTTGCAGTCATTCAAAAAAGTTACTTTGGAGAATATTGGCACTGGTCAATCATTAGTTTTTTTGGAGCTGGTGTAATACTTATGCTAATTGTTCGTTTAATTAACATTAATAACAAAAAATAACTATGTGGACTATCTTTAAAAAAGAATTCTCACAATTCTTTTTAGGATTTACAGCATATCTTTCTGCATTAGCATTTGTCCTTGTATCTGCATTATTCCTATGGTTTTTTGATAACCAATTTAATGTATTTAATACAGGAAATGCTTCATTAAGCAGTTTCTTTTTTATAGCTCCTTGGATATTCTTGTTCATGGTACCTGCTTTAACAATGAAAATGATTGCTGAAGAACAAACTAATGGGACATTACTTTGGCTTTTTACTTTACCTATCAAAACCTATCAAATTATTTGGGGTAAATTTTTAGCTGTTTTAAGTATTATCATCTTTTGTCTTTTAGGAACTTTCTTGTTTACTTTAACATTAGAAAACTTTATTCTATCAGATCAATCGTTAGATTATGGTGCTATATATAATGGTTACTTCGGATTATTTCTTTTAGGAAGTTTATTTGCTGCTATCGGAATCCTAACATCTAGTTTAACTAAAAATCAAGTTATGGCATATGTATTTGCTGTACTTTCTTGTTTTATTATTTATTACGGATTCGAAGGCTTGGCTTCTTATAATTTATTAGGTTCAGCAGATTATTATGTACAAAAAATAGGAAGTTATTCTCATTATCAACAATTCTTGAAAGGAATTCTTGACACAAGAGATTTAGCTTATTTCGTTGTTATAATCGGAATCTTATTACAAGTTTCAATCATCAATTTACAAATCAAAAAATAGTGCGATGAAAAGATTAAACAAACAATCCTTCGTAGTATTTGCGATATTAATCGTGGTTTTAATTGTAAGTCAATTCGTATACAAACGTTTTGATTTAACACAAGACAAACGATATACACTTACAGAAACTTCTAATCTTTTATTAGCAAATGTTGATAAAGAATTACAAATCGATATACTTTTAGGTGGCGATTTAACTGGTAATTACAGAATTTTAAAAAATGAGATTCAGTTTTTATTAGAAGAGCTAAAAGAGAAAAATCCTAAAATAAAATATCGTTTTGTAGATCCTTTAGAGATGTCTACATCTGAAATGGAACAAGCCGGAATTGTGGCTATTCCTATCAAAACTGATAAAGGTGTTCTTAATGTTTATCCTTATGCAAGATTAGCATACGGAGAAAAAACCATGTGGATGGAGGTTTTAGTTAACGACCCTTCTACTCCATTTGAAGATTTAGCAGTTGCTTCTACAGAAAAATTAGAATATTTATTTGCAGAAAAGATTCAGAAAATCACCAATACAAATCGTAAAAAAGTTGGTTTTATCGTTCATCATGACGAATTACCTCAACAAAATATCGAAGGTTTAGGACGTGCATTATCTGAAAAATATGATGTTGAAATTTATCTAAATCCAATTGCGAATAAAAAATTTAGTTTAGATATTGAAGATATTGATAGTTTAAAACGTTTTGATGGATTAATTGTAGCAAAACCTACACTTCCATTTTCTGACAAAGACAAAATGGTTTTAGATCAATATGTAATGAATGGCGGTAAAATGATTTGGGCCGTTGAAACTGTTGATGCCGAAATGGATTCTATTTTCCGTTCGGGTAAAATCTTAGCTTTTCCAAGAGATTTAAAAATCAACGATTTCTTATTCAATTACGGAGTTCGTTTACATAGTACGATTATCAAAGATCTTAACGGTGGAAAAATTGTTTTAGCTGATGGAGAAACTGCCGGAAATGTAAGCTACAATTATTACACTTGGCCATATTTCCAATTAGGAATGACAGCTGATCCAAATCCAATTACAGATAATTTAGATCCTGTATTATTTAACTTTGCTAATCCAATTGAGTTATTAGAGAATCCTAATATCAAACAAACTGTATTATTAAGTACTTCTCCACAAACGACGATGAAACCAGCGTTAAATTATCTTTCAATTGACGAAGTTGATATAGAGGATTACGACGAATACCAAATGGGAAAAATCCCAATGGCAGTTTTATTGGAAGGAAATTTTAAATCTGCATACGCATCAAGAATCGAACGTCAAGAGATTCCTAACTTCAAAGGACAATCTACTAATGGTAAAATGATTGTTTTATCAGACGGAGATGTTTTAAAAAATCACCTTTGGCGAGGAATACCAATGCGATTAGGTGAAGATAAATATTCTGTTCGTCCTGATAATCCTGAAGCTCGCCCTACAACATACGCAAATCAAACATTTGTAATGAATGCGATGGATTATTTATTAGGTGATGAAGATTTTTTAGCCTTACGTAATCGTAAATTAGAGATTCCGTTGTTAAGTGAAACTAAAGTATTGTCTGAAAAACAAACATGGCAACAGCTTAATTTAATAGTTCCGATAGGGATTATAGCACTTTTAGCTGCAGCTGGATATTTTATCCGAAAGAAAAAATATAAATAAGAATATAATTCTTAAATATCATAAGTATCAAAAAGGTTAGAATAGAAATATTTTAACCTTTTTTCTTTATATTTATATCAAACACTAAAAATGAAGAAATTACTTTTATTAACATTAGCTGGACTTTTCTTTAGTTGCGAAGAAGCTAAGAACACAGATAAAATACACGAAAATGCTGATGGTGAAATTACTGTTGGTAAAAACTTTGTAGTAGATAGACCAATGGCAGTTGTAGTTGCACCAACTGAGGAGCAATTAAAGGAAGCTAAAAAAATAATGGGCGAAGATTATCAAATTTATTATGGTGATGGTGCTCAATTTTTGAATGAAGCGAATCAACTATTAGAACAAAATAAAATTGAAACTATTGATCGCTTAGCAAACGAAATCATAACATTTTCTACAGCTGAAGGAAAATTATACGATGTTAATTTAACTGATAAAACTTTTGCTGTTTTACTCTTTAATGGGAAAGACGAACCTAAAGATTTAGAGTTTGAACATTTCACACCCGAATTTATTCAAGAATATATGAAATAAAAAAATCCCTTTCAGCTGAAAGGGATTTTTTGTGTTTTATACTTTTAAGGTATTATTCTGCGTGTAAAAAAGCTTTTTTAGATAATAAACGATCTTCGCTTTCTACGTGGTCTTCGTCAGGCACACAACAATCTACTGGACAAACAGCAGCACATTGTGGCTCCTCGTGGAACCCTTTACATTCTGTACATTTATCTGGAACGATGTAATAAACCTCATCACTAACTGGATCTTGTACATCATCTGCATCTAACTCAACACCGTCAATATTAACGATACGACCAGACAAAGCAGTTCCTTCAGAATATTTCCAATCTACAGCAGCTTCATAAATTGCGTTGTTTGGACATTCTGGTTCACAAGCTCCACAATTTATACATTCATCTGTTATAATAATAGCCATTATATCTCTTTTTTAATTCCTACATTTGTAGCTACAAAATTACATTTTATTTTTTAAGTATTATGACAATCGATAAAAGGATTTCAGCATTTAACCAATTAGCACAACTATTTAAATATATTACAAATAAGACGCAACCAGCATCAGACGAGTTAATAACTATGTTTGAAGATTTGGACGAAGAAATTGGTTACGCTTTAAGCGATGCCGAAGCTTATAATAATTGGTTTACAAAAGAAAATGTATTTTTTGCTTTAGATAATTGGGCAGAAGCATTAACTACCGAAAGTTTATCAACATGGATTTCTAAATATGAAACTCCAAAAGAGGCTAAAAATGTAGGAATTATCATGGCTGGAAATTTACCATTAGTAGGTTTTCACGATTTATTATCTGTTGTAATTTCAGGTCACAATGCATTAGTTAAAACATCGTCAAAAGATGATAAATTGATGCTATTTATAATCAAATTTTTACGTTCGCTTGACACTGAATTTAATACAATCATTCAGATAGTAGAGCGTTTAGAAGGATTTGATGCTGTAATTGCTACAGGAAGCAACAATACTGCTCGTTATTTTGAACAATATTTTTCTAAAGTTCCTAACATTATTCGTAAAAATAGAACTTCGGTTGCTGTTTTAAACGGTACTGAATCATTAGAAGATTTTAAAGCATTAGGAAATGATGTATTTCGTTACTTTGGTTTAGGATGCAGAAATATTACTAAAATCTATTTTAAATCAGAAGATCAAATTCCAACGTTTTTTGAGAATGTTATTGAATGGGCCGATATTGTAATTAATCATCCAAAATATGCGAATAATTACGATTACAACCGTGCAATTTACTTATTAGGTAAAGACGATTTTTTAGATAATAACTTTGTTTTATTAAAGAAAGATCAAAATATACATTCGCCAATTGCTGTTGTCAATTACGAAATCTATGATGATTTAAACACTGTGAAATCTTTCTTAGCAGAAAACGAAGATCAAATCCAATGTGTAGTTGGACATGATATGAAGGATAATCCAAACTATGTTGAATTTGGGAAAACTCAAACCCCAACATTAACGGATTATGCTGATAACATTGATACTTTAAAATTCTTAAGTGAAATATAATTAATCAAAAATAAAGAGTAGTAAAAAAGGGTGTTCAAAAGAACACCCTTTTTTATTTTAAGCCACAGTTTTTAATCTATAACTCATATTAGCATTAATTATTTTAAAAGTACGACGAACTTATAAATAACTAAAATAATACTGGTCATGAAACATCAATCACGGTCAAAATTCTCTCGATCATATCTGATAAAACTATTACTATTAATAATTTGTATTTTATGATTTACGAAATTTCATTTATAATATTATTTGATAAAAACCTGCAATAAGAGACTTTTATTTGCTTGATCAAAATCTATCATGTAAATTCTGATTTAGATCTATCGTTTTGTTAAAATATTCAAATGGTTTATTAGAAAAATTCCATGATGAAATCTGATGAAAAAAATCAATTTCTAAAATTTGGTTATTAGCCTGTTCTAAATACATTTTAAAATTTACTTCAGAATCTTTCAATACCCAAGCATCTTGATATGGTCTGTATCTAAACGATATTATTCCATTTCTTTGTAAAGGTGTATTCTTATTCGTTTTTATTCTATTGTTTAAATTCAATTTATATTCAACAACAGAAAAAGTTTCCCTATCTATCAAAAAATAATTTTTACTTCCTTCTTTGTTTTCTAAATGAATCTCGTACATCTTTTTTTCAGCATATTCCGTAAAACCGAGTTTTGATGTAGTGTATTGATTTTTTAATAAATTATCGTAAACAGATTTTATCCCTTCAAGTACATACAAATGTTTAAAATAATCAGATTTATCAAAATCTAATTTCAAAGGGGCAATTCCTTTTTCATGTTTATTTTTAACAATTCCACTCGATTTAGCTTTCACCTTTCCTTTATCAAATTTTAATTGAAGATTTAGATTAATATAATTTTCATAAACTGTATCAATCTTAAAATTCTGTTTCAGATCAACTAAAAAATAAAACTTATTTACATTAAAATTCTTGTCATAGTTTTCTATAACCTTTCTAAGAATATCTTCTGTCTTTAAATTCGTGAAATACGCTTCGTTTAAATCAATTTCTTCAATCTTTTCTAATTTAATTATCAAATTTGATTGAATCGATGTAGCATTTATTCTAGCACTTTGATACTCTTTTTTAGAAACAATTAATTCTTCTGTAGGATTAACATGAGCTAAATTCATTGAAATTTTCCCATCTTTATCAGAAATATAACTTTCTGTCGAAATTGTAAAATAAGCATCAGCATTTTCAATAGGATTTTTAGTCGAATAATCAATCACTTTTAATTGTACCGTTTGAGCATTTACGTAAAAAAAAATAAAATAGAAAATCAGTAATAAGTTATATTTCATAGAATTAAGAATAAACTTAAATATATAATTTTTATACTAAGTATTCTTAAAAATTAAAGTTAAATCCTAACAAAATATGCAGTGGTAATAATCTTTGGGTATAAAATCGCTCACTAATGGGCGTAATCATATTACGATTTATAGATTTATTGTTTAATAAATTATTAGCCAAAACAAATAATTTCATTTTAGAATTTGGGATTTTATGATAAAGCCTTAGATCTAAAAAATTAGTTGATGATTGATTTTGTCCACCAAAATTATAAAACTCGTAACTAACATCTAATGTAGTCTGTTTCGAAAGGTTAAAATATACATTTGCGTAAGCATCAATATTCCTAAAATCATTCGAATTAAATTGATTTTTATTTTTATTAAATGAAAATTTTCCACCTAGTTCATAATTCCATATTCCCGAATAACCAGATTTCATTTCTAGTCCTATGGTATAGCTATTGAAATGATTTCTAATCGAATTTTCGTTGACAATCGACGAACTTTTTACAGAAGTATAACTTGTATTGATTTGAATTTTTGATTTGATTGGAATCCAAAAATATTTGTATGAAACTGAAGGCATCCACATCTCAGAACCTTCTACAAGTACATTATTGTTGATTGAAAAATTAGGTTGAAAGATTGAATTATATCCAACATTTTTATCTTGAATTTGATAAATTAAGTTGAAATCAATACCATTGTTTAAACTTTTTGAGCGACTATAGTTTAAATTAACTTGAGATCCTCCAAATAATTGATAAGTTGATAAATTACTTTTTGCAAATTGACGATTTCCTTTGTAAATCATTTCTTGATAATAGACCTCGAATGAAGTTGGTATTACACGATAAGTATATCCTAAAGCAATTTTTCCAAATTTTCTTTTTTCATAACTGAAATCGACTTTTGGAGATAAAGTTAAACGATTGCTTTTATCATCTAAATCATTAGCTATTGAGGTTGAAAAATATTCAATTGGTAATTTTAAATTCAAACGAAAAGCTTTCCATTCTTTTAAATAAGCTGGTTCTAAAAATACTTTAAACTGTCTAAAACTTAAATCATTTTTTGCATTATCCAACGCAATTTGAGAAGAAAAATCTTCATTCAAACCAAAAAATTCGCTGTTTAAATCAATGTTTTGATATTCTGAACCAATTGTAAAATAATAATTTTCTTTATCCGAAAGTTTATGAAAATACGTTCCTTTTAAACCCAAATAATTTTGTTTATTATCAATTTCTTGATTCAAATGAGAAATTTGGGAATCAGAATAGACTTCTCCAAAAATCGGATTCGACTCGACAAACTGATAAGGTCTATTCTCAAACAAATGTTTCGCTACAACAGTTATTAATCTCGCACTATCTATCTTATTGGTATAGATTCCTTGTGTTTCTAATGATGTTGTTGCATTATTTCCTTTTAGCGAAATATCATTTGAGTTGAACAAAAAAGTATTCTCATTAATTTCTTTTAAATAATACGAACGATTAACGATAGTAAAATTAGAAGTTGAATTAAGCTCTTTGTTCCATTCTACTTTGGTAAAATAATTATCTATCTTTTTATTCCAATGACTTTTTTGAGTATTGGTAAACTGAATTGTATTATCATTATAGGATTCAATTTCATCGATGTAATTATTTTTTTCAATACGATTATACAAACCCAAAATATGTAATTTGCTTGATTTAAAATTATTAATCGCATTTATAACGCCAATTTTATCGTTGTTGAAATTGGTACGATTATCTTCGAATAAGTAATTATCTTGGTATAAATTCACCAAATTTGGTAAAGTGTTATTTGTACCAATCAAGTCAAAATTATACGCAGATGTAAATTGATTTTTAATGAGATAATTAACCCCTTTCATTTCGTCAAAACCAATGGTGTTGTAATTAAATATTGAGACGAATTTCCTTTTCTTCGAAAAATTCATCAAATTTAAACGAACTTGATGCCTATTTTCTACATAACTTGTAGAAGCTAAAGTTGCACTACCATTCCATTTGTTTTTAGCTTTATCATCTAATATCAAATTAATTGCTAATGCATCTGTATCATAAATATCTTTGGTCAATTTATTTTTGGTATGATTATTAATCACTTGAATTTTTGCGACGGATTGATCGTTCATCGCTTGTGTTAAAATAGAATATCCGTTATTAAACAAATCATCACCTTCAACCAAAACCGATTGAACTTCTTTTTTTCCAATTTTTATTCTACCATCTTTATCAACCGTTGCTCCAGGAATATTTTTGATTAAATCTTCCACATTCATTTCTTTTCCTGTACGGTACTTAGAAGCATCAAATTCGGCTGTATCTTTTTTATATGGATTATATTCTGCTTTTACGATTACTTCTTTTAGAGCGATTGCATCTTCTTTTATAAGTACAAACTCTCCTAAATCTATACTTTTTCGATCTATAATTAAATCCTCTTCAATAGTTTGAAAAGTAGCTCGTTTTATTTGAATGGTTTTATTTCCTAATAAAAAATCATCAATTTTAAATTCTCCATTTTTATCTGAAATTGCAAACGCTTCGATTTCTTGAATAGAATCTAATAAAATTATGTTGACATTAGGCAATAACACTCCTTTATCATCTTTAACAATTCCAGTAATTTGTGAATAAACTATAGATGATAATAGGAAAAATATTATGATATAAAATGATTTATTCATCTAATGTTAATTCTCGTACATCTGCTCTCAACGGTTTTTCTTGAATTTTAACTCCTGGTGGAAAAGATGCGTAAATGTTAGCTCGGTTATATTCTAACCAATTATTCTCTATTTCAATTATTTCTTTAATTGATAATTTATTCTTTCTATTTTTAAGATTAGACCATTCAGAAAAAGCATTTATTTTATCCGAATTCAAAACAATTCGTTTAGCCTCGTAAGAAAACAAATCTGTATCAGCTTTCAAAATTAAACCAGGTAATCCATTTAATTTCCATGGTCCATAATTATATGATAAATCTGGAGTAAACCAAGCTATGTAATCTCTTCCTCTAAATTTGGCCGTTGCTTTATACGTTGTATAACCTAATATTTTTTTCGATTCTTTAGTGATTTCCCAAACTAATTTTGGCTTTTCCTCTGCTAAAATAAACCAAGCAACTTTACTTGAATTCTTCTCTTTAATCCCAAGACGATTTTGATACAAAGTATCTCTTTTTAAATCGATATAGATTGGTTCAAAATTAATTTTAGTCTTATCTAATTTAGGATCCTCAAAAATCAAGTTTTCATCGTTTTTTATATTTATGTAATACAAATCTGAATCATTAAAAACTAAATATTCTTTTTGAATTTCATTAAATCCATCTTTTTTAATGAATTGATATTCTACTAAATTGTTTTGCTGAGCTACAACTATTAAAGGTAATAATAGAAGTAATAATTTTACAAGTGCTTTCATAATTTTATAATAATGCACAGCATTTTAATGCTGTGCAAATTAGTATTAATAACCTGGAACTGATTCCTCGTATGGATTACCACATGGTGCTCCAGAATAATTTCTATTTACTTCCATAAATAATCCCTCACAACCATTACCTTCAAACCAATAATTATTTGTAACATCACTTAAAACCCCACCACAACTATTATAAGTAATTGTTCTTACACTATAAGTACATCCAAAAACTTCAACAACTGTTTCAGATTTTAACTCCGATTGTAACTCCGTTTTTTCATTCGCCATTGCGAAAGTTCCAAAAAGTGCAAATGCACTTGCTAATAACATTTTTTTCATTTTTAAAGTAATTTAGTTTTTAATTCTTTAGCTATAGTTTGCAACCTACAACTTCTTCATTAACGTTAATTACTTCAATAATAATAATAACCTAATTAAAGAGTTTATTATTGTCATGATTTATAAATCACGACTAAAGTTTTTATATAAAAAATATTAACACACTTATTTACAACAATATACATTCTAAATAAATTATTTAAGATTTAGAAGTAAATAACTATCTTATTGTATTTCATATAAATATTTTGAATATCAAACAAAAAAAAGCTTCCAAAAAGGAAGCTTTACTATTTATAACTTTACAGGTAACTATTTATTTCTTTTGAAAAATGAATCTACAAATTCCATTTTACTGAAAGCTTGTAAATCATTAATTCCTTCACCAACACCAATGTATTTTACAGGAATTTTAAATTGATCAGATATACCAATTACAACTCCACCTTTTGCTGTACCATCTAATTTAGTAACTGCTAAAGATGAGACTTCTGTTGCTTGTGTAAATTGTTTCGCTTGCTCGAAAGCATTTTGACCAGTTGATCCGTCTAACACCAACATTACTTCGTGTGGCGCATCTGGAATAACTTTTTGCATAACTCGTTTAATTTTAGATAACTCGTTCATCAAGTTAACTTTATTATGTAAACGACCAGCTGTATCAATTAAAACAACATCTGCATTTTGAGCTACTGCCGACTGAATTGTGTCGTATGCAACCGATGCAGGATCAGATCCCATTGCTTGTTTTACGATTGGCACATCTGCACGTTCAGCCCAAATCACTAACTGATCTACTGCTGCCGCACGGAAAGTATCTGCCGCTCCTAACACAACTTTCAAACCTTGCGATTTAAATTGAGATGCTAACTTACCAATTGTTGTTGTTTTACCAACTCCATTAACTCCAACAACCATAATTACATATGGCACGTTTTTCTTTGGTATTGCAAAACCATTTGTATCTTCTACATTATTTTCCGAAAGTAATCCTGCGATTTCTTCACGTAAAATATTATCTAATTCAGAAGTAGATACGTATTTATCACGAGCAACTCGTTCTTCAATACGCTTAATCACTTTTAAAGTAGTTTCAACACCAACATCAGAAGAAATTAAAACTTCTTCTAAATCATCTAAAACCTCATCGTCTACTTTAGACTTTCCTACAACAGCGCGAGATATTTTATCGAAGAATGATGTACTGGTTTTTTCTAAACCTTCATCTAACTTCTCTTTACTTTCTTTACCTAATATTTTCTTGAACCAACTCATTAAAAGTTAATTTATCTTAAAAATTCTGTACGAAGATACAATAAATTAGAACAATAAAAAAAGCTGCTCTATTTGATAGAACAGCTTTATATTATATTGTAAGTAATGCCAAAAGGATTATTTCGCGAAGAAAGAATCTGCTTCGTCAGCGTTTACTACTTTTTCAACAAATACGTAAGCTCCAGTTTTTGGAGATTTTACCATTTTAATAACTTTAGTCATTTTCTTTGACCCAGTTTGTAATGTTGCTACGGTTTTCTTTGCCATCGTCTAAAGTTTTATTATTTAATCTCTTTATGAACTGTATACTTCTTTAATACTGGATTAAATTTCTTTAATTCAATACGATCTGGAGTATTTTTTTTGTTTTTTGTAGTGATGTAACGAGACATTCCCGGCATACCACTTTCTTTATGCTCTGTACACTCTAAAATAACTTGTACTCTGTTTCCTTTTTTAGCCATCGTGTCTTAAATTATTTGATTAAACCTTCTTTACGTGCACGTCTAACAGCCTCATCAACACCTAATTTGTTGATAGTTTTTAAACCGTGTGCAGAAACTTTTAAAGTAATCCACTCACCAGCTTCTGGCATAAAAAATTTCTTTGAGAATAAGTTTACCTCAAATGTGCGCTTTGTTTTATTGTTAGCGTGAGAAACATTGTTCCCAACTAATCTTTTCTTACCTGTAATTTGACAAACTTTTGACATTTCTTTATTGTCTTATTATTTATAAACGGAGTGCAAAGTAACAAATAATAAATTACTTATACAACCCAAAAGGTTATTATTTCTTTATTTTTTTCACATTCTTTTTGTACAGCAGATTCTGAGCGAAAGTATAAGCTAAGATAATTCCCATTATCAATAAAGCTATTCTCGCTAAATAATCACCGTACTTAGAATAAAACGTTAACTCACTATTCATCAAGACTGTTCCATTTAAGGCACCCTGCTCTCCGTATGGGATCGATTTCATGATATCTCCTCGCTGATTCACGAAAGCCGAAACGCCAGAATTAGCAGATCTAACGATAGCGCGTCTATTTTCAATGGCTCTTAAATTACCATATAATAGTAATTGTCGATGTCCGTCGGTGTAGCCCCACCATGAATCATTGGTCATCGTGAATAAAACATTTGCACCCTCTCTCACATATTCTGTAACATAATCTCCGAAAATCGATTCGTAACATATAATCGGAGCAACAGAAGCGGCGTTTGTTTTATTATTGAAAACAGAACGATTAGGTTGTATACCTAATGTTTTTGTTGTGCCGCCAAAGTTAAGCATAAATTCTCCAATAATTGGCATTAAAATGCTACGATATGGAAAATTTTCTACTCCAACGACTAATTTTGATTTATGATAAATCGATATTGAATCTGTAGAATTCAGTTGTAGAGCCGAATTAAATGAATCATACCATGTAATCCCGTCTCGCATAACAGATGCTGTTTCTGATGCTAAAGTTGGAGAAGGGTAAATTCGCATTACCGATGCTCCAGTTACAAAGTTTAAATCTTTCTTCTGCCCTGTCCATTCTCTAATATCTTGAATGATCAAATCATTATACATATTATCAAAAATCAAAGATGATGAACCTGGTATTGCTGTTTCTGGCGCTACAACAAATTGCGTTTCTGGTTTTATATATTGAATCGCTAATCGTCTAATATCATCATAAATTTCTAATCCATCTTTTTCATACTTTTCTGTATATGGATCTAAATTTGGCTGAACAACTAATGCATGCAAAGGCTCTCCTTTTTCCTCGTGCGTTACATACATGATATAAGATATACCAATTGGTACAACAATCATAGGAATAACATACATTCCTAATTTGTTTACATATTTGAAATCTTTCTTATTAATATATGCTGTGATATAGTAAAACGCAATAATATTAACTAACCAAATCCAAAGTGTGCCACCAAACGTACCTGTAAACTCGTACCACTGTACCCATTCGTAAAATTTAGCAAACCCGTTTCCTAAATTAAACCACGGCCAAGCTAATTCCCAATTTAGATGCATCTTTTCGAAAGACATCCAAACGGCAGGTAAAAAAATTAAACCATATAAGTTTCCAGCTTTTTTCTTCACGAAATGATACAACTGAAAACAGATTGACATTAATAGAGAATTGGCTAAAACTGGTCCTATATAAGAAACCCAAGAGTTTTGAAATTCTCCATTCGCATCTACTTGTTGTGCAAAGTGCAACCACCAAATTACAATTGCATTCCAGATTACGAATGTTAGGTAAGATAACCCAAACACTTTCATCCATTTCTTTTTATATTGTGCACGTTGCGTTATCTGATGTTCAGCTAACATTAACGGTACAAAACCAAAGAATAATAACAGAGGAAAACCATGTGATGGCCATCCACCTGCTAATAATAATCCTGAAGCAATTGCGTAAGCAATATATTTTTTCATGCTACAAATTTATAATATCATCAATTACTATTTGATGATTTTTATTCTAACTCAATAATTATTTTTTTCAATTAAATTCCTACGTAAGTCTATTTCCATTCTACATTTGATTTTATAACTCTTGCAGGAATTCCAGCAGCCAGAGAATTTTTAGGTATATCTTTCGTTACAACAGATCCTGCAGCTATAATACTCCCTTCACCTACTGTTACTCCTTTTAAGATTATAACATTTGTACCAATCCAAACATGATCTTCTATTTTGATTGGACTTGTCATTTGATGATTTGAAGATACTATTTGATGATTATCTGAATCTCTTATAACTACATTTTCTGAAATTGCTACATCATATCCAATTTCAATTTTCTCAAAACAAGCAATATTTACATTATAATTAATATATCCTGATCCTAACTTTAAGAAGGCATTTTCATTAACGCTAATATTTGCACCAGAATAAATATCAAATTTATCTACAACTAATGTTGCTTTATTTTTTAATACAATAAACGATTTATTAGGGTCATTTTTGACCCATTTTTTATTAATATTAAATTTCGAATAAACTTGTATTTTACTTGATGTATGAATATTAAAAAAAGAATTTTCGTGAATAATCATTCGCTGTTTATTCTTATCGAATAAATTTAAAATAAAATTCTTTTTTCCTTCAATCCTTAATAATAAAGGAAAGTGTTTTATTCTCTGTATCATATTAGTTTAAGTTTAGGTCAGGAGTTAATTCTGTATTATTTAATCACAAACGTATCGATGTAATAATTAGAATCGACTTGAATATCAAATGATGATTTAAAATTTCCTTCCTTTAATTCCTTCCAATCTTTTGTAGGATATAATGTTACATTAGAATTCTCTAAACGCAGCGGCATAGTAAAATCATCAACTATTTTAGAATACCTATATAAAATAGAATTTCCTTCTTGTTTAATTTCTAATAAAGGGACATCTTTCGTTCTTAAATATTGATTGAAGAAAGCAGTTAAATCCAATCCAGATTCTTTTGCTAAATAATCTTCAATTTGTTTTGTTGTTACGGTTTGATGATAAAATTCTTTATTCATTCCTCGTAAAATCTGACGAAATTTCTCATCATTATTTAGCCATGTTCTAAACGTATGAATCATGTTCGCACCTTTTGTATACATATCGCCGGGTCCTTCTTGATGTACGCCATAAACTCCAATCAAAGGTTTTTTATTTTCGATTGACTTACGAGTTCCTTTTACATAATCTGCACCAGCTTGTTTTCCGAAAAGATGTTCAGTGTGTAAAG
The DNA here is from genome assembly GCF_003687725.1 of Faecalibacter macacae. GTDB lineage: Bacteria > Bacteroidota > Bacteroidia > Flavobacteriales > Weeksellaceae > Empedobacter > Empedobacter macacae. Next base: position 239,975 of record NZ_RDOJ01000001.1, on the reverse strand, counting down.
ATTCTGAATATGATGTAAACCCTTCGTGAATCCACATATCGGCTACATCTTTATGCGTAATATTATTTCCAAACCATTCGTGTCCGGCTTCGTGAATAATTATAAAATCCCATTTTAATCCCCAACCAGTTCCAGATAAATCTCGTCCTAAATATCCATCCATGTATTTATTTCCATAAGCGATTCCTGATTGATGCTCCATTCCTAAGTGTGGACTTTCAATCATTTTAAAAGAATCCTCATAAAAAGGATAAGGACCAAACCAATGTTCAAAACTATCTAACATTTGTTTCGCCTGCTCGAACTGAGATTTTGCTTTATTTAAATTATAATCAATCACGTAATAATCAAGATCCAATATTCCTTTTTCACCCTCATATGTATCTTTAAAATTAACATATTTACCGATGTAAGGAATAATGTTATAATTATTTATCGGATTGGTAACTTTCCAAGTGTAAGCCGTTTTGCTCCCTATTTTTTTCTGGCTAACTAAACGTCCATTTCCTACTCCGACCAAATCATTCGGAACAATAATTTCTAACTCAGCTCCATTATCTGGTTCATCTGCACCATAATCTTTGTTCGGAAACCAAACACTTGCACCTAATCCTTGGCAAGCAACCGACATCCATTCGCGACCTTGTTCATCTTTTACGAAAATCCAACCACCATCCCAAGGTGCTTTTTTAGCAACTAGCGGATTTCCTTCGTAAGTTAATTCTAATTGATTATCCTTTTTATTCAAAGATTTACCAACGTTCAAGAAATACACATTTCCTTCTCGTTTCAAATCCTTAATTTTTTTTCCATTAATTTTTGCTGAAGAAAGCTGCATTGGTTCTTGTAAATCAATCTGCATCAAATCTGTTTTACGATCTGCAATAACATCAAAAGCAATCGTTGTATTTCCTTTGATTGATTTTGATTTAAAATCAGGTTCAACCGAAACTTTATAATGTTTAACATCCCACCAATTTCTAAATTCAGTATTAGAACCTCTTAAAGTATCTTGGCGTGTAAATTCTTGTTTATGATTTAAAATCTGAGCTTGTGATTGAACCGACAATAATCCCAGAACAAGTAGTAATTTCTTCATGATAATTTTTAAAACTTATCAAAAATAAGATTATATATTTGATATTAAGCTATAAATAACGATGATTACAACCGAGTTTAAAGAAAGAATTCTATATCTAAAAAAACACAATTTAGTGATAGAAGCCTTGTATGAAATAATGGATCAATTTGATTTAAAACATTCTGTTTTTACAGGTTTTGACTTTAGAGATGAAATCAATACAAAAGGGGTATTATTAACTGCAGAAGGTGCTGAAAAAACTGGAATTCAAATTAAAGTTCCGAGGAATATTTTAGATTTTGATTTAGCTTTAGTTGCTAATTTATTGATGCACGAAATGTATCATGTATATCAACGTTCGGGTGATAATCAAGTTGAAGTTAGAGAAGAACGCGAATGGCAAGCGTATCATGAAATGATTTTTCATGAGAAATTTCCAAGCATTCCTGTTTTAGCAGATTTTTATGTAAAACAATTCGGTGCAAAAGCGATTACGTATTATGATAAGATGTCGGATGAATTAAAACTGAAATACGCAGATCAAAAAACTGATGTTGAAAAAGTATTAAATGAAATTGATGCTAAAGAAAAACCTCAACCAGAAAATATAGAAGAAAAAATCGATACAATCTCTTGGTCTGATTTTGAGAAAATAGACATTAGAGTAGGAACAATTATTTCAGTAAATGATTTTCCTGAAGCTAAAAATCCTGCTTATCAATTAGAAATCGATTTTGGCCTTTTAGGAATTAAAAAAAGTTCAGCTCAAATCACTACTCTTTATTCCAAAGACGATTTAATCAATCAACAAATAATAGCAGTCGTTAATTTCCCTAAAAAACAAATAGCAACATTTATGAGCGAATGTTTAGTTATGGGTGTGTATGGTAATAATAAAGATGTCATACTTTTAAATCCAGAACGAAAAGTTGAAAATGGATTAAAGATTGGCTAATTTATAAAATAAAGTGTCAGTAAAAATTTAAAAACTGACTATTTAGCAATGAAGTTCACTATCAGAAATATAGATTTATGACAACATGACATTTGATAATTAACTAATGTCATTTTTTTTTTGCTTGGCACAAAGATTGTCTATATAGAGTCGTATCTGAGTAATCAGAACATAAAAATTAGTAAAACATTATTTTAATAATAAAAGAATACATAATAATATGAGCAAAATTATTGGAATTGACTTAGGAACAACAAACTCTTGTGTATCTGTAATGGAAGGTAGCGAGCCAGTAGTTATCCCTAATGCAGAAGGAAAAAGAACTACTCCATCTATCGTAGCATTCGTTGAAGGAGGTGAAAGAAAAGTAGGAGATTCAGCAAAACGTCAAGCAGTAACTAACCCTACAAAAACAATTTACTCTGTAAAACGTTTTATGGGAGCTAAATATGACGCTTCTGATGCAGAAGCAATGCCATACAAAGTGGTAAAAGGAGATAACGATACACCACGTATTGAAATCGATGGTCGTATGTACACTCCACAAGAAATCTCAGCAATGACATTACAAAAAATGAAAAAAACTGCTGAAGATTACTTAGGTCAAGAAGTAACAAGAGCCGTAATTACAGTTCCTGCTTACTTTAATGACGCACAACGTCAAGCAACTAAAGAAGCTGGTGAAATTGCAGGTTTAAAAGTAGAGCGTATCATCAACGAGCCTACTGCTGCTGCATTAGCTTACGGATTAGATAAAGCTGATTCTGACAAAAAAATCGCAGTTTACGATTTAGGAGGAGGGACATTTGATATCTCTATCTTAGAATTAGGTGACGGAGTTTTCGAAGTATTAGCTACTAACGGAGATACTCGTTTAGGAGGTGATGATTTTGATGACGCTATTATCAATTGGTTAGCTGACGAATTTAAAGCGACGGAAAACGTAGATTTAAAGAAAGATCCAATGGCTTTACAACGTTTACGTGAGGCTGCTGAAAAAGCTAAAATTGAGTTATCTTCTTCTGCACAAACAGAAATTAACTTACCATATATTACAGCGAACGAAACAGGACCAAAACACTTAGTTCAGTCTTTAACTCGTGCTAAATTTGATCAATTAACTGCTGATTTAGTACGTCGTTCTATGGAACCATGTAAAAAAGCATTAAACGATGCAGGTTTATCAATCTCTGATATAGATGAAGTTATCTTAGTTGGTGGATCTACTCGTATCCCAAAAATCCAAGAGGAAGTAGAAAGTTTCTTCGGTAAAAAACCTTCTAAAGGTGTTAACCCAGACGAAGTTGTTGCTGTAGGTGCTGCTATCCAAGGAGGTGTATTAACAGGTGATGTAAAAGACGTATTATTATTAGACGTTACACCATTATCTTTAGGTATCGAAACATTAGGAGGAGTTTTCACAAAATTAATCGAAGCGAATACAACTATTCCTACGAAAAAATCTGAAACTTTCTCTACAGCTGTTGATAGCCAACCAGCGGTAACTTTAAGAATTGGACAAGGAGAGCGTTCTTTATTCAATGACAACAAAGAAATCGGACGTTTTGACTTAGTTGATATTCCACCAGCACCACGTGGTGTTCCTCAAATCGAAGTTACTTTTGATATTGATGCGAATGGTATCTTAAGCGTTTCTGCTAAAGATAAAGGAACTGGAAAAGAGCAATCGATCAAAATCGAAGCATCTTCTGGTTTATCTGACGCTGACATCGAAAGAATGAAGAAAGAAGCACAAGAAAATGCTGCTAAAGATGAAGAAGCTAAAAACAGAATTGAAAAAATCAATGCTGCTGATGCTTTAGTTTTCCAAACAGAAAAACAATTATCTGAATACGGAGACAAAATTCCAGCGGATAAAAAACAACCAATTGAAGACGCATTAACTGAAGTTAAAGCTGCTCACCAAGCTCAAGATATTGCTGCTATCGACGCATCAATGGAAAAATTAAACAACGCTTGGAATGCTGCATCTGAAGAAATGTACGCTGCAATGAACGAAGGTCAACAAGGTGGTGCGCAAGCTCAACCAGGTACTGACGCGAAAGCAGATGGTGTTGAAGATGTAGACTTCGAAGAAGTTAAATAATTAGATACATTCTTTTAAATATTTTTAAAAAGCTGTCCTATTTGGGCAGCTTTTTTTTGTTTGGTTTAATTTCTTATTTTTAAGCAATTAAACATAAATATGAAATTCAAAGCTCTACTTTTTTTATTTCTTTCGATCTCTACTTTTGGACAAAATTTTAATTTTACCTCAACATGGGATTCGATTCGGGATAATCTATCCAAAAAGAATTATCAAAATGCAAATTTGTTTATCAACCAAGCGAAGACAAATGCACTAAATGAGAATAAAAAGTCTGAATATCTGTTTGCAGTTTTTCAAGAAATTCAATCGTTACGACATACACATACCAATCAATTTATTTTCGTAGAAAAAGCAGCTATAATATTAGAAAATGAAATCAAAACAGGTTCGAAACCGGAACAAGCAATTTTAAATCATTATTACGCCAATTTACTCTTTGATCGGATCCATATAAAACCGATAAAAGAAGACGATACATCAACTAATTTCTTAAACTGGTCTAAGGTAAAAAAATTAGATTTTGTCGATTCGTTATTGGTTCAATCTGTTAAAGATTATCACATTTTACAACAAGAACCTGCCAAAAATTGGAAACTTCTTTTTACATCAAATCAATTCGACAACGAGAAAAATAAGGACATTAAAACAAGTTATGCGAACTATAATTCGTTTTCGATAGCTCCTACTCTTTTTCATTTGATTGGAAATTTATATCTCAACGGAATTAATAATATCTATGGAAATTTTATAAATGATAAAGAATCTCGTAATCAAATATTAAAACAAAAAATCACTTTTATTCAAAATGAAATTGAACGATTAAATACAGAAAAAAAGTACAACGAAGCCAAAGCGTATCAGTATTATTTGAATCTTGGATATAATAGAAACGAACAAGATTTTGAACAATTAATTTCTGAATTAAAGAAAAATACTGCAGATTTTAATGCGCAAATACTATTCAATACGATCAACTCTCAAGATTACACGTATTATTACAACAGAAAATACATTCAGGATGCAATTCCTAAAATAGATCAAGCGATTGAATTATATCCCAATACAATTTGGACAAATAATCTTATCCAATTAAAGAAGAAAATTACTCGACCAAGTTTCTCAATCGAAATTCCAGATTCGTATTCAACGAAGGAATTTATTCCGATCAATATAACTTCTGCAAAAGTTCCTCAACTTTATCTTAAAATTTATAAAAATAATCATCCATTTGATAAAAAAGTTTTCGATTTTAAATACGATACAATTACAAAAAGTTACCAAACAAACGCCATTTTAGAGTACGAAGAAAACGTAAAATTAAAAGCATTTGATGATTATTTGAATCACGAAACGTTATACAAAATTAATCCTTTAGAAACGGGAGAATATTTTATCGTAGCAAGTAATAATCCTTCGTTTACGAATGATGATGAAACAAATATTGTGCAATACACTTCATTTAAAATCTCAGATTATTTTGTGAAATTATTCGAAATTGGTGAAGCTAAAAATGGAAATAATTATAAAACTCAAATCATTAATCGTAAAACTGGTTTTCCACTTGCCAACACAAAAATTGAGATTTATAACGATGGTGAAAAGAAAGATTATGACAAAGTAAAAACTGTTAAAACCAATAAAGCGGGTGAATTTTTCTACACATCTGACGACGATAGCGATCTAAAAGAAGATTTGGAATATTTATACTTATACATCCCAAGTACGAAAGAATTTATTGATTTATCAGATTATGATTTAGATGAATTTAATGAGAATGACAATGAATCTAAAATAGAAAAAAGTGCCACAATATTAACAAATCGTGCGATTTATAGACCAAGTCAAGAAGTATTTTTTAAAGCAATTGCTTTTGAAAAAGATAACAAAAAAGGAAAGGTGCTTCCGAATCTTGAACTGAAAGCTATTTTACACGATGCCAATCACCAAAAAATTGATAGTTTAACTTTAACTACAAATGAATTTGGTTCAATTAACGGAAAATTTAAACTTCCTGAAGAAACATTAAATGGTTATTTTAGAATTTCAATTTTAGATAACAAAATATATTTAACAGATCAATCCTTTCAAGTAGAAGAATATAAACGACCAACGTATAAAGTTGTCTTGGAACAACCTGCTGTAAACTATAATTATGGTGACGAAGCTATTTTCAAAGGCTTTGTTGAGTCTTTGTCTGGTGCACGATTGAATAATGTAAAAGTTAATTATAAAATCTCTAAATCTTTTGAAAGTGAAAATACAACTAACGAAACCGTTACAGATGAAAATGGAGAATTTATAATTAAACTAAAATTAGAAGGAAAAAGTTCTTTCGATTATATTACGATTTTCACAGATGCGATCAATACAACTGGTGAATCACAATCGACTTCGTTAACCTATTATTATGGTAAAAATCCGTATAAAATTAATATTTCTATACCATCTATTGCTCTAAATAAAGATTGGAAAGATGTAATCATCAACACAGAAAATTATAATAAAAAGTTTGCGCCTTTAAAAGGGAATGTTACAATTTATCAACTTCCAGAAGCAGATAATATCTATGGAAAACATGAGTATAATTTTGATAGTGATTATGCAATTTTATCAACCGAAGAAAAGAAAAAATATTTCGGTAAATATAATTTAGACGATAAAAATTTAGATAATAAAAAAAAATATTGGAAGAATTACAAAGTAATTCAAACTTCATCTTTTGATACCAACGAAAAGAAATTTATCACAATTAATCAGCCCGAAAAACTTAAAAAAGGTAAATATTTAATCGAGGCAATTTCAATTGTAAACAATGATACAATTAGCGATTTTAAAATCATAAAAATTGCAGAAGACGAATCGTTTCGTTTTTCTAATAAAGAATTTTTAACTGTAGGATTTTCTCAACCAACTTACAAAGTCGGAGAAACTTTCTCTGTTAATTTCGAAACTGATTTTAAAGATGAAGCCGTTATTTTATTGTATTTACAAGAAGAAAATAAATTCAAAACCACACTTGTAATTCCGTTCAAAAATGGAAAAGCTACTTATTCTACAAAAGTTACACAAGCGCTAATTGATGCTAATTTCCAGATTGATTATTTGATGATTCATCATAATCAATATCAATCAGGAAGCGTTAAAATTCCTATTCAGTTTTCAACACATCAATTAGACATAAAAACGGAAGTTTTTAGAGATAAAATTCAGCCAGGACAACAAGAAACTTGGAGTATTAAAGTAAAAAATACAAGTAATGAACAAGCAAATGCAGAAGTTTTAGCAACTATGTATGATGCTTCATTAGATCAATTTGCGAGTAATAATTTTTCAAGAAAAATCAATTGGTATTCATGGCCAAATTACCCTTTTAGGATAAATGAATTTATGTATGATTTTTATGATACAAGTAGTTTAACGAATCACCACAAAACCAAAGTATATAATCCATTAAATTTTGAGTATCCTCAACTTAAAACAAGAACTTTTCAGCCATTTTATCTGTTCAACACGAATTATGATATAATTAAAAAATCATTTTCAGTAGGAGCAAACACAACCTTTAATCAAAGGTCAGAATTTTCAGTTGACGAAATGTTAGCTGGTAAAGTTTCAGGGATTAGTTTAGAAGAAGTAGTAACTGTAGGATATATTTCTAATTCTGTTACCATTAGAGGAACAGCATCAATTACAGGTAAAAACCCATTAATAGTTGTAGATGGCGTAATACAAGAAGATACATTTGATATTTCTAAACTAAATATTGCATCAACAACTGTTTTAAAAGATCAATCTGCTACGGCATTATATGGAAGTCGAGGTGCAAATGGTGTAATTGTTATTACAACAGACCGAAAATCTACAAAAGATGATTCGATTGATTTATCAAAAGTAAAAACGAGAACAAATTTAAACGAAACAGCTTTCTTTTTCCCAACATTACGAACAGATCAAAATGGAAATGTTGCGATCGAATTTACGTCTCCGGAAGCATTAACTGAATGGAAATTGTTAGTTTTTGCTCATGATAAAGACTTGAATTCAGGTGATGGAACTTTTACAACTAAAACGCAAAAAGACTTGATGGTTTCGCCACATTTACCTCGTTTTTTACGTACAAATGATGAAGTAGTTTTATCAGCTCAAATTCAAAATATAAGTAGTCAAAATTTAAATGGTTTGGCTCGTATCGAGTTGATTAATCCACATACAAATGAAGTTATTAACAATTTATTTGATGTTGTGAATAACGAAAAATCGTTCGAGGTAAATGCTAAACAGGCTTCACTGGTTGAATGGCGAATTAAAATTCCTGCAAATTTGGATGATGTAATTGTGAAAATCGTTGCCGGAACATCTACTTTTTCGGATGGTGAACAACAAGCTTTGTCTATTCTTTCGAATAAAATTTTAGTTACAGAAGCCGAAACAATTGTGGTTTTACCAAACGAAGAAAAAGAAATTAAAATCAACATTGATCAAAAGAATTTTAAAAACTTAAAAATTGAAGTTGAATCAAATCCTTTGTTTTCAGTTTTATCAATTTTGAATCGTTTAGCAACCTATCCTTACGATTGTACGGAGCAAACGACAAGTAAATGGTATGCGTACAAAATGTTGGAACAAATTAAAACGCAATATCCTTCGATTACGATATATTTTGAAGAAATTCTGAAAGATAAAAATGTATCGACAGCTTTCGAAAACGAAATTAAAAAAACGAATACAAGTTGGGTTAATCAAGCGAAAACACAGAAAGAAAATTTAATTGAATTAGCGAAAACTTTAGACGGTAAAAACGTTTCGAAAGAACTAAAAGCATTAGAAAATAAAATTATTTCTAGCCAATTAAAAGACGGAAGTTTTCCTTGGTTTGAAGGAGGAAAAACGAATATCGAAATCACAAAACAGAATTTAACTTACATTGGTAGAGTAATTAAAAATCATCCTAATTTAGTCTCAAATAGATTAAAAGAAAGTTTTGAAAAAGGTTTAAATTATTTGATTGAATACAATTTAAATCTAAATAAATCAGACAAAAAAACGACGCCTATTTTAACAAATTATATTGATTTGATGTACATCTATCAATTTCATCCAATAACAAACACAAAATTGGACGAAGTCAAAAAAATGTATCAAAATCAATTCAATAAAATTGAAAATTATGTTGGTGAACGTGATTTAACAACTCGTGCAAAAGCTGCAATTATCACTCAATTTTTAGAGAATAAAACGCATGCAAAAAATATCATTACAAGTTTAGAAACTGAAATGATTTCTGAGCAAGAAAATGGCTCGTATTGGAATGATGCTACACATTATTTCTTAGAAACACCGCTTTCTACACAGGCTATTTTGGTAGAAGCTTTTAAAGCAAATAATAAAGAAACTACATCTTTAATCCAATGGATGATGTTGAAACACAAACAAAATGCTTGGCAAAATACATTGAGTAATAATTATACAGTTTCGAGTATTTTATCTACTTTAAAATCGAAAGAAATTTCTGAACAAAAAGTTTCAATTCAAGGATTAGAGAAAATGGAAACGACAAAAGTTTTTGGTCAAGAAATTTTTGAAACGAAGGATAGAAATCAAGTTTCGGATTCATTTACAATTAAAAATAATCAAACCTTTAATACTTACGGAAGCATTGAAAAAACATACGAAATTCCGTTTGAAGAAATTAAAGCTCATCAAAACAAATTACGTGTTGAACGTGAAATCTTAATCAATGAAAATAACGATTGGATTCCATTAAACCGAGAAATCAAATTAGGTGAAAAGTTAAAAATTAGATTAACATTAATTGCTAACGAAGAGATAAGTTATGTTCATTTAAAAGACAATCGTTCCGCTGGATTCGAACCTGTTTATAAACCATCCGGTTATAGTTGGAACAGAATTTTACCTTATTACTTTGAAACGAAAGATACAGAAACTAATTTCTTTATTGATCGTTTACCTAAAGGAAATCATACGTTTGAATACGAAGTAAAAGCAAATCATTTAGGTGATTTTTCTGCCGGAATTTCGCAAGTAGAAAGTATGTATAATTCAAGCTATAAAGCACATACAAAAAGTAATCAAATCAAAATTATCAACTAAATAGTAGCGACTCATTTCTGAGTCGCTATTTTATTTTAAAACAATATTCAATTCATTATCAATACATTTAAAATATCATCTTGTAATACCATCTAAAATCGTTATTTTTGGATTGATTTTGGTATAAATACTAAAACTCAAAAACCGTATTTAGAAAAACATATGAAAAAAATATTCTTAGCAGTTGCGATATTCACAACTGTTGTAGCTTGTAAAAAAGAAAGCAAAGACGAAGCAGGACAAGAATTAGTAATTGATGAAAAAGGAGATACAATTGTAAAAGTAGAAGCTGCCGATACGATTGCAAAACCATTAGAAGTTTCAGAAAATACTGCTATCCAACAAAATGAAGACAATACTTTTGATTTCAGATATAATTTAGAAAAAGGAAAAACATACCCGATTACTTTAGCTGTAAAAGGAATCAATACTGCATCTGATGGTAATAAAACAATCAAAATGTCTAACGAAAGTAAAAAAACAATCGAGTATACTGTAAAAGATATTAAAGATGGTGTTTATACTTTGGATGTTGTTTCTAAACAATACAGCGAAAAAATGACTGATCCAGAAGGTAAAACAATGTCTTACGATACAAGTGGAGCGAAACCAGCTGATAAGGATATTGCATTTTCTTGGAGCATTTACAAAGGAATGATTGGGAAACCTTATACAATGAAGGTTGATCAAAAAGGTAAAGTTATTTCTGTAACTGGATTAGATAAAATCAGACAACAAATTGAAGCTTCTGTAAAAAGCCAATTATCTGCTGAAGAGCAAAAATTTATCAGTGAAATGTTGAAAAATTCTTTAAATGAAAAAGCAATCTCTGCTCAGTTCGAAGAAACAATGAACATTTATCCTGACAAAAAATTAAAATTAAATGAATCTTGGTCAGATTCTCAAAATATAAATGAAGGTGGACTGAAAGGAAATTCAAACTTAACTCGAACTTTAATGAATGTCGATTCTAATAATACTAAAATCACTGTAAAAGGTGGTCAAAAGTTAAGTGGATCAGATGCTCAACAAGGAATGAAAATGAGTGTAAATATGGATGCAGATGTAACGGGTTCAATCGTGTTAGATACAAAATCTGGTTGGATCAATAATGTAAGTTTAACTAAAAAAGAAACGTCGAAACGTACTATGGAAATGAATGGTAAAAAACAAACCATGACTGAAACTGCTACGACTACGACAACCGTAAATTAAAAAACATGAAAACTATTATTTGGATCTTAATTTTAGGTATTATTTTTCTATTTGTTTTTCGCTTTGTTCGTAAAATTTTAATGATTAAAAAAGCATTCAAAGATGCTATCAACCAAAGTCAACAATTTGGTGGACAATATCAACAAAATAATACTTACGACACTGGAAACACAAATCAAAGGAATTCTAATACTCCTATTGAACAATCTAAATATAACATTGAGGCAGAAACTGTTGATTTCGAAATAATCGAAGAAAAGAATGAAAAATAATAAGAATTTACTCTACATCTTAGGCTCTTTAATTTTCTTTGCTCTTGTAGCATTGTTTTATTGTGCGCCTGTACTTTCAGGAAAAGCAATTATTCAACCCGACATCATCAACTATCGTGGTAGTGCCGAAGAGATGCTAACTTATCAAGAACAAACAAATGATCGTGTATATTGGTCGAATGCGATGTTTGGGGGTATGCCAACTTACCAAACAGGAGCTCAATACGATTTTGATTTAATCAAAGGTATTGACAAGGTTATTCGATTTTTACCAAGACCTGCAGATTACATTTTCTTATTATTCTCTGGATTCTTTATCCTTGGATTAACATTGTTCAAAAAATGGAAATACGCCCTAACAGGATCAATTTTCTTTGCTGTTGGTGCTTATTTCTTTATTATTATCGCTGCTGGGCACAATGCCAAAGTACATACTATTGCTTACTTTGCGCCATTAGTAGCTGGTATTTTATTGTTATATAGAAAAAAATACATCAGTGGTTTTGTTTTAACTACCCTTTTTATGGGATTACAGTTACAGGCCAATCACATCCAGATGACATTTTATTTATTCTTAGCAATGATGATTTTTGCAATCGTACAATTCATTTATGACTTCAAAGCGAAAGAATTACCTTCTTTCTTTAAAGCATCTGGATTAGTTGTTGTTGCTACAATTATCGCTTTAGGATTAAATGCTTCACGTTTATTAGCAACTTACGAATATTCGAAAGAAACTACTCGTGGAAAATCTGAAATGTCTTTATTAAAATCAAATACAGATGGATTAGATCATAGTTATATTACACAATGGAGTTATGGTAAATTAGAGACTTTAAACTTATTTATTCCAAACTTAATGGGAGGATCATCAATGAGTACTGAAGACGATTTACAAAACTACTTTAGTCAATTGCAAACTACAGCTTCAGCTGTTGGAGAAGATGAATTTAATCAACAAGTTTTTCAAGCATTAGCGCAACAACCTCGTTCAACTTATTGGGGAGAACAACCGGGAACTTCTGGTCCTGCATACCAAGGTGCTATCGTAGTTTTCTTGTTTATTTTAGGATTATTTTTAGTTCGTGGTCAATACGCAAAATACAAATGGTGGTTATTAGGAGCTACTATTTTAAGTATTGTTTTAGCTTGGGGTAAAAACTTACAATGGTTAACAGATTTATTTGTAGACTATTTCCCTATGTACGACAAGTTCCGTGCGGTATCTTCTATTTTAGTAATTGCAGAATTTACGATGCCATTATTAGCAATCATCACTTTATATTATTTTATAAAAGATGAAGATTCTGAAGCTTTCAAAACAAAAACATTAACTTATGTTGGTGGAGCTACAGTTGCAATTTTAGCAATTCTATATGTTGGTGCAGGAGCAATTTTCTCATTCCAATCTGCATCAGATTCTTATACAACAACTGAGTTTTTAAAATTAATTGGACAAGCAAATCCTAACGCAATTGGTTTTTGGGAATCAATGTTAAGAGATTTAGACAATGCATTAATTCAGGATCGTATCGACATGTTTAAAGGTGATACAATCCGTACATTAATATTTGTTTTAACTACAATTGGATTATTATACGCTTACCAAAAGAAAATAATCAAAAGTTCAACTATTGTTGTTTTAGCTATCGGAGCCTTAGCTTTAATTGATGGTATTACGGTTAACAAACGTTATTTTAATGACGATAATTTTGTTTCAGATTATATTGTAGAAAATCCATTCCCTACAGAATTATCAGTTAAATTAGAATCTGAAGCAAATTCAAATAACAACGTTGCACAAATTGCTTACAAAGTTCCAATGAATTTTGCTTTATCTGAATTAGCGAAACAAGATAAATCTCAATATAGAGTTTACAATACAACTCAAAGTACATTTAACGAAGCCGGAACTTCTTTCTTCGTTAATTCAATCGGTGGTTATCATGCTGCGAAATTAGGAAAGTATCAAGATGTTATTGATTTATATTTCTCTGGAAATCCAGCTGCAAAGCAATACGGAATCAAGGACGAAAGCGGTATGATCAATGTATTAAACATGTTAAATACAAAATACATCGTTCATGGATCAATTCAAGAACCTAAAATTGAAATGAACCCGACAGCTTTTGGTAATGCTTGGTTTGTTGGTAATATTAAAGCAGTTAATAATGCAAACGAAGAAATTTTAGCTTTAAATGATACATTTTTAGAGGAACAAGTAATTTTAAGAAACGATGTAGCAAGTACTTTACCTAAAACGATTGCTCAAGATTCGACAGCTGTGATTAAATTAGAATCGTATACTCCTACTAAAATGGTGTATAAAGCTTCTACAAATACAGATCAAATTGCTGTTTTCTCTGAAATTTATTATCCTCATGGATGGAAAGCGACAGTTAATGGACAAGATGTTGAAATCTTAAAAGCTAATTACATTTTACGTGCGCTACCAATTACCAAAGGAAATCACGAAATCGTATTTACGTACGAACCTCAAGTAATTGAAACTGGAAAAACAGTTATGATTGCGTCAAACGTTATCTTAATCGCTGTTGTTCTTGGTGGATTATTCTTAGGATATAAGAATTGTAAAAAGGAAAAAGATAATTTCAAAAACGAAGACAACAAAGTTGCTTAATTTGAAATGAAAAAAATATTAATTATCACCTATTACTGGCCTCCTGCGGGAGGCCCTGGTGTTCAAAGATGGTTGAAGTTTACTAAATATCTTCCTGAATTTGGATACGAACCTCATGTTTATATTCCAGAAAATCCATCTTATCCAATTATTGATGAAACATTAGCTAAGGATATTAATCCAAAGGTTAAGATTGTCAAAAATAAAATCTGGGAACCTTATCAGCTTGCTGAAAAATTAAATCCAAAAAATAAAGCTTACAAAAGTGGACATTTTGAGAAGAAAGAATCACAATCTTTTATGTCGAAACTTTCTGTTTTTATTCGTGGAAACTTCTTTATTCCAGATGCACGTAAATTTTGGATCAATCCTTCTATTGAATTTATTCAAGATTATATTCAAAAAGAAAATATAGATACTATTGTTACTTCAGGGCCGCCACATAGTTTGCATTTAATTGGATTAGGTTTGAAGAAATTAAATCCAAAACTTAGATGGATTGCAGATTTCCGTGATCCTTGGACACAAATTAGTTATCACAAAGAATTAAAATTGACTACTTGGGCAGCTAAAAAACATAAAGATTTAGAGCATGAAGTAATGTCTAAAGCAAATTTAGTTTTAGCTACAAGTTATACGGACGGTGATAATTTCAAAAAAATTGGAGCAAAACGAGTTGAAGTTATTACGAATGGATTCGAAGAAGTAAAACAAGAAACCGAAAAAGATAAAGAGTACTTTCATATTACTTATTCTGGAGGTTTAGAAATGCTTCGTAATCCACTTTCGTTATGGAAAGCGATAAATGATTTATCAAAAAGTAATTCATCGTTTAAAAACGATTTAAAACTTAATTTCTATGGTTCTTTGGCTGATGATGTAAAACAAACAATTGTTGATGAAGGTTTAAATTCGAATTTAGTTGTTCATGGTTATGTTTCTCATCAAGAATCATTAGACGCAATTAATAAAGCAAATGTATTGTTATTAACAAATTTTGATAACGTTGCTTCGAAAGGTATTATTCCAGGTAAGTTATTTGAATATATGGCAACAGGAAATCCAATATTAGCCGTTGGTCCAAACGAAGCCGATGTTGAAAAGATTTTACTTAAAACAAAGGCTGGCGAATATTTTAATCATCAAGAAGTAGAGAAAATTAAATCAACAATTCTTAATATTTATAATCAATGGTTGGTTAATCCTAAATCAAAATTCATGACGAATGAAAAGGAAGTTCAGCAATTTAACCGTAAGAATTTAACCAAAAAATTGGCAGAAATAATTCATACAATATAAACTTTTAAAGTCCTTCATTTATGGAGGACTTTTTTATTTATAAAATGTATTCGTAGTTTTATCAAACTAATACATTAAATATGAATAAAAATTTTTACTACTCATTAGGCCTTTTAATGGCACAAACATTCGTTTTTGGACAAGAAAATATCTCATTTGAACAAGCTGAAGGATATACCTTAGGAAGTCTAAATACACAAAACGGTTGGGAAATTACGGATAATAGAGGCGAATTTTTAACTAATCAAGTCGTAACAGACGAACAAGCAAGTGACGGTCTATATTCTTTTAAGAATGGACACCAAGATGAATACGACCCACAATGGTTTCCTATTTTTGGAGCAAGTAAAACATTTGGTACACCATTTCAATACGATGACTTTACAATTTCATTTGATGTGTTTGTAACCCAAAGAAACGGTGCTGATTTCGAATTTAATTTATACGGAATTGATGCCTACGATAACTTTGTTCCAGTTGTAGGTATCGGAATGGAAAATCGTGGTTATGTATATGTAACAACTAGCGTTGATTACGATTTTGCGTATGCAGATGCTGCTGCTAATTACGCTTTAAACACATGGCATAATATAAAAGTTGAAGTAAATTCAGAAGAAATTAAATACTTTTTTAATGATCAATTAATATATACAACAAACAATTTTTCGCAAACTGAAATTAAAGGTTTAACAATGTTGCATAATAATTATGGTGGTAGCGCCTATTATGATAATTTCAAAATTAATGAAGAAGAATTAACAACATTAGATATTAAAAATAAAAATATTAAGTTATATCCTAATCCCGTTAAAGACATTTTACAAATTAGTATAACTGAAAATATTGCTCAAATCGAGATTAAGAATATTCTTGGACAGACTTTAATTAAGGCTGAAGATGTTAAAAACATCAACACAAGTAACTTAACAAAAGGCACTTACTTTGCTACTTTAATTTTTAAAGACGGAACTAAAATCAATAGAAAATTCATAAAGAATTAATTCTAAAAGGACTCAAAATTGAGTCCTTTTTTCTTTTAAAGAAAACATCTACTACATAATTTTTTAAATAAGACTACAACTAAAATTATTAACTAGATAATTTTAATAGTCTTAAATATTCAACTTAATAAAATATTATATAAAAAATTATCAACTTATAATATTTGTCATAATTTGTTACTATAAATAATTCCTATTTTTAATATGGAAAAAATATAAACTACAAATTAATGAATGACAACAAGAAAAGAGATGCATTGAATTACCATTCGATGGGTCAGCCAGGTAAAATTGCCGTTGTGCCAACAAAACCAACTAATACACAAAGAGATTTATCTTTAGCTTATTCTCCTGGTGTTGCAGAACCTTGTTTAGAAATCGAAAAAGATCCAGAAAACGCATATAAATACACTGCCAAAGGAAATTTAGTTGCTGTAATTAGTAATGGTACAGCTGTTCTTGGATTAGGTGATATCGGGGCTTTAGCATCTAAACCAGTTATGGAAGGAAAAGGTTTACTTTTCAAAATTTTTGCTGATATTGATGTTTTCGATATTGAATTAGATACAAAGAATATTGATGAATTTATTAATACTGTTAAAGCATTAGAACCAACTTTTGGTGGAATTAATTTAGAAGATATTAAAGCTCCTGAATGTTTTGAAATCGAAAGAAGATTAAAGGAAGAAATGAATATTCCTGTAATGCACGATGACCAACATGGTACTGCTATTATCTCTGGTGCAGCTTTAATTAACGCTTGTGAATTACAAGGTAAAGATATTTCGGAGGTTAAAATTGTTGTGAACGGAGCCGGAGCTGCTGCAATTTCATGTACAGGAATGTATATCTCAGTTGGAGCTACAAAGGAAAACATCGTAATGTTAGATAGTAAAGGTGTTATCAGAGCTGATCGTGAAAATTTAGATCCATCTAAGGCTGAATGGGCTACTACACGTGATATTTACACTTTAGAAGACGCTGTAAAAGATGCTGATGTTTTCATTGGACTTTCTGCTGCTGATGTTTTATCTACTGAGATGTTAAACACAATGGCAAATAATCCAATTGTTTTAGCAATGGCAAATCCAAATCCAGAAATTGCTTACGAAACTGCTATTGCAACACGACAAGATATCATCATGGGGACTGGACGTTCTGATTATCCTAACCAGGTAAACAATGTATTAGGTTTCCCTTACATTTTTAGAGGTGCTTTAGATGTTAGATCAACAACAATTAATGAGGAAATGAAGATTGCTGCTGTTCGTGCTATTGCGGAATTAGCTAAACTACCAGTTCCAGAAGTTGTAACACAAGCGTACAATAATCATTCTTTAAAATTTGGGAAAAATTACATTATACCAAAACCAAATGATCCAAGATTATTACCAGAAGTTTCGGCCGCTGTTGCTAAAGCTGCTATAGAAACAGGCGTTGCTAAAAATATAATTACAGATTTTGATGAATATAAAAATTCATTAATTAAACGTATTAATAAAGAAAGTACAATCATGCGTAATCTTACTCAGAAAGCTAAAACTAGTCCTAAACGAGTATTATTTGCTGAAGGTGATCGTTTCGAAATCTTAAGAGCTGCACAAATTGTAAAGGAAGAAAAAATTGCAATTCCAATCATTTTAGGTAATAAAACTAAGATTGAAAAAATGATCAAAGAGTATATGCTAGATTTAGATGATGTTGAAATCATAGATCCATATACAGAAGAAAATACAGAACGTTACAATGAATTTGCTGAGTTTATCTATAACAAACGACAAAGAAAAGGTGTTTCGTTAAATGATGCAAAGAAAATGCTTAGAGACAGAAATTACTTTGGATCATGTATGGTTGAATTTGGATATGCTGATACAATGATTTCAGGTATGACAAAAAACTATTCTCAAGCAATTAGACCTGCTTTAGAATTGATTGGTGCCAGAGAAGATGTTAAAGTAGCAAGTATGTATATGATGCTTACTGAAAAAGGGCCTATATTCTTAGGAGACACTACTGTAAACTTAAATCCAACTTCAGAAGAGTTAGTAGATATTACTTTACAAATTAATGATACAATAAAGAAGTTTAATATAACGCCTAGAATAGCTTTATTAGGATATTCTAACTTTGGATCAAATAAAGGAATTACTCCATCAAAAGTTCAAAAAGCAGTTGATTATTTACATCAAAATCATACAGATATTATTGTTGATGGTGAACTTCAGGCAAATTTTGCAGTAAATAGGCAAAAATTAGAAAGTAATTATCCTTTTAGTAAATTAGCCGGAACACATGCGAATACGCTAATTTTTCCAAACTTAGAATCGGCTAATATTTCTTACAAATTATTACAAGAACTTGGAAATATAGAAGCTGTTGGTCCAATTCTAATCGGGATGAAAAAGCCTATTCATTTATTACAATTAGATAGTAGTATTAGAGAGATTGTTAACATGGTTACAATTGCTGTAATCGATGCACAACAGACAAACTAATCAAAATACCATAAAATAAAAAAAGGACTCCAAATGGAGTCCTTTTTTATTATCTATAATCTTATTAAGATTAAGCTTCTTCGTTTGCTTCTGTAGCTGGAGTTTCCTCAACAGCAGTTTCAGTTGCTTTTTTACGTCCACGACGTGTAGTTGCTTTTTTCTCAACTTTTGCGTTAGTGTAGATATCATTGAAATCTACTAACTCAATCATTGCCATATCAGCACTATCTCCTAAACGGAAACCAGTTTTGATGATACGAGTGTATCCACCTGGACGGTCAGCAATTTTTGGAGCTACTGTTCTGAATAATTCAGTAACAGCTTCCTTGTTTTGTAAGTATGAGAAAACAACACGACGGTTGTTTGTATCGTCTGTTTTAGACTTTGTTAATAAAGGCTCAACATACTTTTGTAATGCTTTAGCCTTTGCTACTGTTGTGTTGATACGTTTGTGTGTAATCAACGATATAGCTAAGTTAGATAATAACGCTCTTCTGTGAGAAGCAGTTCTACCTAAGTGATTAAATTTTTTTCCGTGTCTCATTGTAATAAAATTATTCTACGTCTAACTTATATTTTGCGATGTCCATACCAAAGTTTAAACCTTTGCTGTCCACCAATTCTTCTAACTCAGTAAGAGATTTCTTACCAAAGTTTCTGAATTTCATTAAGTCAGATTTTGCGAAAGAAACTAATTCGCCTAATGTTTCAACTTCAGCTGCTTTTAAACAATTTAATGCTCTTACTGATAAGTCCATATCTACCAATTTAGTTTTTAATAATTGGCGCATATGTAATGCTTCTTCATCGTAAGTCTCGCCAGATGCTACTTCTTCTGCTTCAAGAGTGATTCTTTCATCAGAGAATAACATAAAGTGGTGAATTAAGATTTTAGCTGTTTCAGTTAAAGCATCTTGTGGAGTTATAG
This sequence comes from Faecalibacter macacae, assembly GCF_003687725.1. Classification (GTDB taxonomy): domain Bacteria; phylum Bacteroidota; class Bacteroidia; order Flavobacteriales; family Weeksellaceae; genus Empedobacter; species Empedobacter macacae. Next base: position 219,867 of record NZ_RDOJ01000001.1, on the reverse strand, counting down.
AACCATCTGTAGTGATTTCTAAAACTAATTTTTCATAATCAGTTTTTTGTTCAACACGATAGTTTTCAATTGAATATTTTACATTCTTAATAGGAGTGTAAATTGAATCAATTGCTACAGTACCAATTGGCGCAGAAGCCTTTTTATTCTCTTCAGCTGGTACGTATCCTCTACCTTTCTCAATTGTGAAAGTGATAGTCAAGTTCACTTTTGAATCTAAGTTAGCGATTACTAATTCAGGGTTTAATACTTGGAATCCCGAGATAAACTTACCTAAATCACCTGCTGTTAATTGATCTTGCCCTGAGATAGTAGCAGTTACAGTTTCAGCATCTGATTCATCAATTTGTTTCTTAAAACGAACCTTTTTCAGATTTAAAATGATCTCTGTAACATCTTCCACTACTCCTGGAATTGTTGAAAATTCGTGCTCTACTCCTTCAATTTTAATTGAAGTAATTGCGAAACCTTCTAATGAAGAAAGTAATACTCTACGAAGAGCATTTCCAACAGTAATCCCGTATCCTGGCTCTAACGGACGGAATTCGAACTGTCCAAAGTTAGAATCAGATTCTACTAAGATTACCTTGTCAGGTTTGATGAAATTTAAAATAGTCATTTTATTAGTCTGATTTTAAGGTTTATTTAGAATATAACTCGACGATTAATTGCTCTTTAATATCTTCTGGGATTTGAACTCTTTCTGGAGCTTTTGTGAAAGTTCCTGATAATTGCTCATCATTCCAAATTAACCAATCATACTCTTTACGTGCGTGTAATGAGTTAGTGATAGGAGCTAAAGATTTTGATTTCTCTCTAACTGCGATAACATCACCAGCTTTTAATTGGTAAGAAGGGATATTTACAACTTCACCGTTAACAGTAACGTGTTTGTGAGATACTAATTGACGAGCGAAAGCACGAGAATTAGCGATACCTAAACGGTAAACTACGTTGTCTAAACGAGACTCACATAATTGTAATAAAACATCACCAGTAATACCTTTAGATGCGTTTGCTTTCTTGTATAAGTTAGCAAATTGACGCTCTAAGATACCGTAAGTATATTTAGCTTTTTGTTTTTCAGTTAACTGAATAGCGTACTCAGATTTTTTAGCTCTTCTTTTGTTTGGCCCGTGTTGCCCTGGAGCGTATTTCTTTTTCTCAAAAGATTTATCATCTCCGAAAATTGGTTGTCCAAATTTTCTTGCAATTTTAGTTTTTGGTCCTGTATATCTTGCCATGATTTTTTACTATTAAAATTAAATGTTTAATTAAAGAAAAATAAAATTATACTCTTCTCTTTTTAGGAGGACGACATCCATTGTGTGGTAATGGAGTTACATCAACGATTTCAGAAACTTCAATCCCTCCGTTGTGAATAGTTCTAATAGCAGACTCACGACCTTGACCTGGTCCTTTAACAAATACTTTAACTCTTCTTAAACCTGCTTCGTATGCTACAGTTGCAGCATCTTGAGCAGCTACTTGAGCAGCGTATGGAGTGTTCTTTTTAGAACCACGGAATCCCATTTTACCTGCAGAAGACCAAGAGATTACTTCACCGTTTTTGTTAGTTAATGTAATGATAACATTATTAAACGATGCTTGAATATGAGCTTGTCCAGTAGCTTCAACAACTACTTTTCTTTTCTTAACTACTTTTTGATTTTTTGCCATGATCTACTTATTATTTAGTGGCTTTTTTCTTGTTAGCAACTGTTTTCTTTTTACCTTTTCTTGTACGTGAGTTGTTTTTAGTTCTTTGACCACGTAAAGGTAAACCTAATCTGTGACGAATACCTCTCTGACATCCGATATCCATTAAACGTTTGATGTTTAATTGGATTTCTGAACGTAATTCACCTTCAACTTTAACGTTGTCGTTGATTGACGCACGGATACCGTTGATTTCCTCATCAGTCCATTCGCTAACTTTTGTATCTTCTGAGATGTTGTTCTCAGCTAAAATTTTAGAAGCTGTACTTCTACCAATACCGTAAATGTATGTAAGTCCGATTACCCCTCTTTTGTTCTTAGGTAAATCTACACCTGAAATTCTTGCCATAATTCTAAATAATTAACCTTGTCTTTGTTTAAACTTAGGATTCTTTTTGTTGATCACATACAAACGTCCTTTACGACGCACAATTTTACAGTCAGCGCTTCTCTTTTTAATGGATGCTCTAATTTTCATCTTTATAAAATTTATCTATAATCCGATAGAGCTAATATCGCCTATTAACTCTATCTCCAGTCATTATTAATATCTTTAATTTACTTAGTAACGATATGAAATACGTCCTTTACTTAAATCATACGGAGACATTTCAATTTTTACTCTATCCCCTGGTAATAATTTAATGTAGTGCATACGCATCTTACCAGAAATATTACATGTCACGACATGCCCATTTTCTAATTCAACACGGAACATTGCATTTGACAATGACTCTGTAATTGTTCCGTCTTGTTCTATATGTTTTGTTTTAGCCATTTTTAATTTAAATTAAGCCATATCACTTGACGTTCTACCTGATGACATTAATCCATCGTAGCGACGATTTAATAAATATGTATTGATCTGTTGTACAGTATCAAGAATTACACCAACCATAATTAACATTGATGTACCTCCAAAAAACATTGCCAAATTTTGATCAACACCTAATAATTTAACAATCGCTGGTAAAACAGCAAGCAAAGTTAATAAAATTGCTCCAGGTAACGTAATTTTTGATAAAATTTCATCTAAAAAATCTGCAGTTTCTTTACCAGGGCGGATTCCTGGAATGATTCCTCCGTTACGTTTTAGATCTTCAGCCATTTGGTTTACAGGAATTGTAATTGCTGTATAGAAATATGTGAAGATAATAATTAAGAATCCGAAGATTAAATTATACTCTAAAGTAAATGGATCAGCCATTTTTGTAAAGAATTGTTTTATTGGACTGTCGTCTTCTAAAACATAACTTGCTAGCGTACCAGGTAAAAACATAATTGCTTGTGCAAAGATAATAGGCATTACACCAGCAGCATTCACTTTCAAAGGAATGTATGAACGTACTGAATCTGTAACAGATCTCATGTACGAACTACTTGATGTTTGAGCTCTTCTTACGTATTGTACAGGTACTTTACGTACTGCTGCTACAATCATAATACATAATGCAATAACAACGATTAAACCTAACATCTCTAACAAGAAAAAGATTCCACCACTTGCATCAGTTTCAAATGCATTTAAAATAGCACGAGGTAAATCTGCTAAGATACCAACCATAATTAAGATTGAAATACCATTACCAATTCCCTTGTCTGTAATTTTTTCTCCCATCCACATCGAAAAGACTGTCCCTGTAATTAATATGATTACAGAAGGAAACCAGAACCAAAAGTTCGATGGTGGAACTAAATAAAATGCATAAGGTGATGCTGGGTCATAAGGTAAAATTTGTGACGTCACTAATGTTAGATAAGCTGGTGCCTGTACTAAACAGATACCGATTGTTAACCAACGAGTAATTTGATTTACTTTGTTTCGACCGCTTTCTCCCTCTTTTTGTAGTTTTTGAATATAAGGTACTGCTAATCCCATTAATTGCACAACGATTGATGCAGAGATGTATGGCATTATACCTAATGCTAAAACGGAAGCTCTACTAAAAGAACCTCCGGTAAAAGAGTTTAATAATCCTAAAATCCCAGAACTTGCACTTGCTTGGTCTGCAACATAACGATTTACTTCGTTAATATCGACACCTGGAAGCGGAATATAAGAACCAAATCTATAAACCAGAATTAAAAGAAAAGTTAAAATTAACTTTTCCTTTAATTCTTTTATGCTCCAGATATTTTTTATGGTCTGAATAAACCCTTTCATCTATAAAAAAATATTACTTAGCGTTAATTAATTCAACTTTACCACCAACTTTCTCAATAGCTTCTTGAGCTGATTGAGTAAATTTGTCAGCAATAATAGTAACAGCTGCAGTTAACTCACCACGACCTAAGATTTTCACTACGTCGTTTTTGTGAGCTAATCCTAACTCTACTAAAGTTTCTTTGTTTAATGTATCCGTAATTTTGTTGTTGTCAACTAAAGTTTGGATAGTATCTAAATTGATTCCTTTGTACTCAACACGGTTGATGTTTTTGAAACCAAATTTTGGTAAACGTCTTTGTAAAGGCATTTGTCCACCCTCGAAACCGATTTTTCTTGAATAACCAGAACGAGATTTAGCACCTTTGTGTCCACGACCTGCAGTCAAACCGTTTCCACTACCTTCACCTCTACCTTTACGGAATTTATTTTTTACTGAACCAGCTGCTGGTTTTAAATTACTTAAATTCATTTTTGATAATCTTTTAAAGGTTAAAGCGATTAAGCTCTTTCTACAACTACTAAGTGTTGAATTTTACGGATCATACCTTCAATTTGAGGTGTAGATTCGTGCTCAACTACTTGATTCAACTTTTTTAATCCTAAAGCTACTAAAGTTGCTTTTTGTGACTTATCACGGTTGATAGCACTACGTGTTTGTTTTACTCTTACTTTCATGATAATAATTATTGACCGTTGAACACTTTACTTACAGAAATACCTCTTTGACGAGCGATAGTTTCAGCTGAACGTAAGCTTAATAAAGTACGCATAGACGCTTTAACAGCATTGTGTGGGTTAGAAGAACCTTTAGATTTAGATAATACATCTTTTACACCTACTGACTCTAATACTGCACGTACAGTACCACCTGCAATTACCCCAGTACCTTTAGCTGCTGGACGGATGTATACTTGCGCACCACCGAAACGAGCTTCTTGTTCGTGAGGGATTGTGTTTCCAGCTAATGGGATACGAACTAAGTTTTTCTTAGCATCTTCGATTGCTTTAGCGATTGCTGAAGCAACATCTTTAGATTTCCCTAAACCGTATCCTACTACTCCATTACCATCTCCTACAACTACGATAGCAGAGAAACCAAATGCTCTACCTCCTTTTGTTACTTTAGTAACACGTTGAACTCCAACTAAACGATCTTTTAAATCTAAACCTGTTGGTTTTACTCTTTCTACGTTTTTAAATCCTAACATAATTTCTTTTCTTTTTTTAGAATTTTAAACCACCTTCTCTAGCACCTTCAGCTAAAGCTTTGATTCTACCATGATATACGAAACCGTTACGATCAAAAACAACAGTTTCAATTCCTTTAGCGATTGCTTTTGCAGCTAAAGCTTTACCAACAGTTGTTGATTGTTCAGTTTTTGCTCCTTCAACACCTGCTTCACGAGATGAAGCTGAAGCTAAAGTTACTCCTGAGTTATCGTCGATGATTTGAGCGTAAATTTCTTTATTTGAACGGTAAACTGATAAACGAGGTTTTGCAGCTGTACCAAAAATATTACGACGAACGCGTCTTTTTATTTTTTGTCTTTTTTCTGTCTTAGATAATGCCATTTTTCAATGATTTTTATGCAGATTTACCTGCTTTTCTTCTAATAATTTCTCCTACGAACTTAATACCTTTTCCTTTGTATGGTTCTGGTTTACGGTATCCTCTGATTTTTGCAACGATCATACCTAATAATTGGTTATCGTGAGAAGATAAAGTAATGATTGGATTTTTACCTTTTTCAGTTAAAGTTTCAACTTTAACTTCTGGTGCAATATCAATTAAAATATTGTGAGAGAAACCTAAAGATAAATCTAATTTTTGACCTTGATTTGATGCTCTATAACCAACACCAACTAATTCTAATTGTTTTTTGAATCCTTCAGTTACACCAACAATCATATTATTGATTAATGCGCGGTATAAACCGTGTAAAGATCTATCTTCTTTAGAATCAGATGGACGTACAACTGTTAAAACACCTTCTTCGATATTAATTTCGAATCCTTCTTTTAACGTTTGAGTCATTTCAACATTGTTTCCTTTTACAGTTACAACATTGTTAGTAAATTCTACTGTAGCAGCAGCTGGGATATTAATCGATGCTTTTCCTATTCTTGACATAATTACTTGCTTTTAAATATTAGTAAACAAAACATAATACCTCACCACCAATATTCTCTTGACGAGCTTGTTTGTCAGTCATTACTCCTCTAGAAGTAGAAACGATAGCAATACCTAAACCGTTTAATACACGAGGTAATTCTTTAGCTCCTGCGTACTGACGTAAACCTGGAGTCGAAGCTCTTTTGATTTTACGGATAGCTGGCTCTTTAGATACTTTATCGTATTTTAAAGCGATTTTGATTGTTCCTTGAGGTTGATCTTGTCCTTCAAACTTGTAGTTTAAGATGTAACCTTGTTCAAATAAGATCTTTGTGATCTCTTTTTTAATTTTTGATGCTGGGATTTCAACAACTTTGTGCCCTGCCATCATTGCATTTCTAACACGAGTTAGAAAATCTGAAATTGGATCTGTATACATAAAATAATTCTATAGTATAGAGCTTAACGCCCTACTTTTAAAATTAAACTTTGACCAAAATGCACTATGCATTTGGGTTGCAAATATATATCTTTTTTTTAAATAAAACCATATCAAGCAATAAAATAATTTATTTGCATCAAAATAACCTTGTAAAAGCCAGATATTTACATTTACAACATTGTTTAAATTAAAAAATCCTTACTCTGTACGAGTAAGGATTTATATTTAATAACTTATTGGTAGATTACCAAGAAGCTTTTTTAACACCTGGGATTAACCCTTCGTTAGCCATCTCACGGAAAGTTACACGAGAGATTCCGAAAGTTCTCATGTATCCTCTTGGACGTCCAGTTAATTTACAACGGTTGTGTAAACGTACTGGAGAAGCGTTTTTAGGTAATTTTTGTAAAGCATCGTAGTCACCAGCTTCTAATAAAGCTTGACGTTTAGCAGCATATTTAGCTACCAATGCTTCTCTTTTGCGCTCACGCGCTTTCATTGATTCTTTAGCCATAGCTTAATTTTCTTTAGTAAATGGTAAACCGAACTTTGTTAATAAAGATTTTGCTTCCTTATCTGTTGGAGCAGATGTTACGAAAGTAATATCTAAACCTTGAATTTTCTTGATTTTATCAATATTAATCTCAGGGAAGATGATTTGTTCTTTGATACCTAAGTTATAGTTACCTCTACCATCAAAACCTGTAGCTGAAATACCGCTAAAGTCACGTACACGAGGTAAAGATGCAGATACTAAACGCTCTAAGAATTCGTACATTTTCTCACCACGTAAAGTTACTTTTGCCCCAATTGGCATTCCTTTACGTAATTTGAAAGCTGCCTCATCTTTCTTAGAGATAGTTCCTACTGCTTTTTGACCTGTGATTAACTCTAACTCTTCGATAGCGTAATCAACGATTTTTTTATCAGCTGTAGCAGCACCTAAACCTTGAGATAAAACAATTTTCTCTAATTTAGGAACTTGCATAATAGATTTGTATCCAAACTCTTCCATTAAAGCAGATACAATCTCTTCTTTATATTTAACCTGCGGACGAGGTGTGTATTTAGTTGTACTCATGATTAGATAGCTTTACCTGATTTTTTAGCAATTCTTACTTTTTTATCACCTTCAACTTTGATAGCAACTTTCGTAGCTTTTCCAGTTTCTGGATCAACTAAAGCCAATTTACATAAATAGATTTGAGCTTCCTTCTCAACAACTCCACCTTGTGGATTTTGTGCGCTTGGCTTTACACGTTTTTTTGCGATATTAACCCCTTCAACGATAGCTTTAGCTTTGTCAGGGAATACGCGTAATACTGTACCAGTTTGTCCTTTTGACGAACCTGATAAAACGACTACTTTGTCTCCTTTTTTAATTTTTAACTTTGCCATGTTGTTATATTATAATACCTCTGGGGCTAATGATACAATCTTCATATATTCTTTATCACGTAATTCACGAGCTACTGGACCGAATACACGAGTACCACGCATCTCACCTTGAGTATTTAATAATACACAAGCATTATCGTCGAAACGGATATATGAACCGTCTTTTCTACGAACTTCTTTTTTAGTTCTAACTACAACAGCTTTAGATACAGCACCCTTCTTAACGTTTCCGTTTGGAGTTGCATCTTTAATAGCAACTACGATTTTGTCACCAACTGATGCGTATCTTCTTTTAGTACCACCTAAAACGCGGATTACTAATGCTTCACGAGCTCCTGTGTTATCTGCAACTTTTAATCTAGATTCTTGTTGTAACATAACTTATATTATTTAGCTCTTTCAATAATTTCTACTAATCTCCATCTTTTGTTTTTAGACAAAGGACGAGTTTCCATGATACGCACAGTGTCACCTTCGTTACACTCGTTAGATTCGTCGTGCGCTGTATATTTCTTCGTTTTTACAACGAATTTCCCATAAAATGGGTGCTTTTGCTTTTTAGTCTCAGCAACAACAATGGTTTTATCCATTTTGTTTGAAGTAACTAAACCTATTCTTTCTTTTCTTAAATTTCTTTCCATCAGTTACAGATTACTGTTATGATTGTTTTTCGTTTAATACAGTATTAAGACGTGCAATTGTTCTGCGTAAGTCTCTAATACCGATTGGATTTCCTACAGGAGAAACTGCATTCGTTAATTTTAACGAATCATAGTTTGCTTGTTCTTCAGCTAATTTAGCTTTAATCTCCTCTACGCTTAGATTTCTAATATCTGCTGCTTTCATTTTTTCTTAATTTTTTGTAATTAATTAATTTTGGAAATCACGTGCAACGATAAACCTAGTCTTAACAGGTAATTTCTGAGCTGCTAAACGCAAAGCTTCAGTTGCAACCTCTAATGGCACACCTCCTACTTCGAAAATAATACGACCTGGTTGTACTGGAGCTACCCAATATTCTGGAGCACCTTTACCTTTACCCATACGTACCTCTGCTGGTTTCTTAGTAATTGGTTTATCTGGAAATATTTTAATCCATAATTGACCTTCTCTCTTCATGAAACGAGTTGCTGCAATACGAGCTGCCTCGATTTGACGAGCTGTAATAAACGCTTCGTCTAAAGATTTGATCCCGAAAGTCCCGTAAGCTAATTCAGTTCCTCTGTGAGAAACTCCTTTCATCTTACCTTTTTGGGTTTTTCTAAATTTTACTCTTCTCGGTGATAACATATCTACTTAATTTCTTTATGTTAGTTTAAAACTAAATTATCGCTTTCTATTATTAGATCTTTCACCTCCTTTTCTATTGTCAGATTTCTTTTGTTTCTTTTGTAATCCAACTAATGGAGATAATTCTCTCTTACCATATACCTCTCCTTTCATAACCCAAACTTTGATACCTAAACGACCGTAAGTTGTGTGAGCTTCTGAAATGTGGTAGTCAATATCTGCACGGAATGTAGATAAAGGAATACGTCCATCTTTGTAAGTTTCAGAACGTGCCATTTCAGCTCCGTTTAAACGTCCAGAGATTTGAACTTTGATTCCTTCTGCGTTCATTCTCATAGCAGAAGTGATTGCCATTTTAATAGCACGACGGTAAGAAATACGATTCTCAATTTGACGAGCGATACTATCACCTACTAAGATTGCATCTAATTCTGGTCTCTTAATTTCAAAAATGTTAATTTGAACCTCTTTTCCAGTGATTTTCTTTAACTCTTCTTTTAATTTATCAACCTCTTGTCCACCTTTACCAATAATGATACCTGGACGAGCAGTAGTTACAGTTACAGTAACTAATTTTAAAGTACGATCAATGTAAATACGAGAAACTCCGGCTTTAGATAAACGAGCTCTTAAGTAAGTACGAATTTTCGCATCTTCAGCAATTTTATCACCATAGTCATTACCACCGTACCAGTTAGAATCCCATCCTCTGATGATTCCTAAACGATTTCCGATTGGATTAGTCTTTTGTCCCATATTATTAATCTTGTACTTTTTGTTTATCTTCTTTAGTTCCTAAAACTAAAGTTACGTGGTTTGAACGTTTTCTGATTCTGTGTGCTCTACCTTGAGGTGCAGTACGAATTCTTTTTAATTGACGCGCACTATCAACAGAGATAGTCTTAACAAATAAACCAGCTTCTTCAATATCAGCTCCTTCGTTTTTAACTTGCCAGTTAGCGATAGCGCTTAATAACAATTTCTCTAAACGGATAGATGCGTGATTTTTAGTATATTTTAAAATACCTAAAGCTTTTTGAATTTCAACACCACGAATGATATCAGTTACTAATCTCATCTTACGAGGAGAAGTAGGAACATTATTTAATTTCGCAGAAGCTACCTGCTTGTTAGCTTCTTTGATTTTTTCGTTACTTAATCTTTTTCTAGATCCCATGGCCTTTTACTATTTTTTTCCTTTGTTTTTAGCTCCGGCATGACCTCTAAAAGTACGTGTTGGAGCGAACTCACCTAATTTATGACCTACCATATTCTCAGTAACAAAAACTGGGATAAATTGTTTCCCGTTATGAACTGCGATCGTTTGACCTACGAAATCTGGAGAAATCATTGATGCTCTCGACCAAGTTTTAATTACGTTTTTGCTTCCTGATTCAACATTAGCAAGAACTTTCTTTTCTAATTTATAGTGGATGAATGGTCCTTTTTTTAATGAACGTGCCATAAATTATTTTTTTCTTCTTTCAACAATATATTTGTTAGACGCTTTTTTCTTGTCGCGAGTTTTGTAACCTTTCGCTGGAATACCGTTACGAGAACGAGGAATACCTCCTGTCGCACGACCTTCACCACCACCCATTGGGTGATCTACAGGGTTCATAACCATTGGACGAGTTCTTGGACGACGACCTTGCCATCTAGAACGTCCTGCTTTACCAGAAACTTCTAACTGATGATCAGTGTTAGAAACAACACCTACTGTTGCTTTACACTCCACTAAAATCATTCTCACCTCACCACTTGGTAACTTAACGATAGCGTATTTACCATCACGTGCAACTAATTGCGCATAAGTACCAGCACTACGTGCCATAACAGCTCCTTGACCTGGACGTAACTCAATACAAGAGATTACTGTACCTAAAGGAATGTTTTTTAATTTCATTGCGTTACCTACCTCTGGCTCTGTAGCATCAGCTGAAACAACTACTTGTCCTGCTTTTAACCCATTTTGAGCGATAATGTAACGTTTTTCACCATCTTCGTAAGATAATAAAGCGATAAATGCAGTTCTGTTTGGATCGTATTGTACAGATTCAACAGTTGCAGCACCTTCTTTATCACGTTTGAAGTCGATGATACGGTATTTTTGTTTGTGTCCACCACCGATATAACGCATTGTCATTTTACCAGTGTTGTTACGTCCACCCGATTTAGATTTTCCTTCTAATAATGTTTTCTCAGGCTTAGCGTTTTTATCAACAGCTGCGAAATCATTAACGACTCTAAAACGTTGTCCTGGGGTGATAGGTTTTAATTTTCTTACTGACATTTTTTAATTCTTAAATTATCCGAACAACTCAATTTCTTGACCTTCAGCTAAGCTAACGATCGCTTTTTTCATTTTATTAGTTTTTCCAGTTTGAAAACCTGTTTTTGTGTAACGAGTTTTCACTTTTGGAGCAGAAACTAAAGTACTAACAGATACTACATTCACACCGTAAGTTGCTTCAATAGCTTTTTTAATTTCAATCTTGTTAGCTTTTGTATCTACATAAAACGAATATTGCCCTAATACTTCACTGTTACTAGTAGCTTTTTCTGAAATAACTGGTTTAATTAATATTCCCATTTCTCGTTTTATTTACTTAAATTTTCTTGAACAGACGCTAAAGAACCTTCTAAGAAAACAATTTCTGAAGCATTGATTAAATCGAAAACATTTAATTCAGAAGTAGTTACAACTTTAGTTCTTTGTAAATTGCGCGAAGACAAATATACGTTATTATTTGACTCACCCATAATGAATAAAGACTTTTTGTTCTCTAAACCTAAGTTAGATAAAACAGCTTTAAATTCTTTAGTCTTAGGAGTTTCGAATGTAAAGTTTTCAACAACTTTAATTTCGTTATCAGCTAATTTCTGAGATAAAACAGATTTTTTAGCTAATCTCTTTTGAGCTTTGTTTAATTTAAAAGAGTAGTTTCTTGGACGTGGTCCGAAAACTCTACCTCCTCCACGGAAAACCGGAGATTTGATAGATCCCGCACGTGCAGTACCTGTACCTTTTTGTTTTTTGATTTTACGAGTAGATCCCGCAATTTCAGCTCTTTCTTTTGATTTGTGAGTTCCTTGACGTTGAGCAGCTAAGTATTGCTTAACTTCTAAATACACAGTATGTGCAGATGGCTCAATTCCAAAAACTGTCTCGTCTAAAGAAACTGTTCTTCCAGTCTCTTGACCGTTTATGTTTAATACTACTACTTCCATTACTTGAATCTTCTAACGATTACGTATGAACTTTTTGGACCTGGGATAGCACCTTTAACAACTAAAAGGTTTTGTTCCGTATCCACTTTTAAAACTTGTAAGTTCTGAACAGTAACTTGTTTACCACCCATTCTTCCAGCCATACGCATTCCTTTGAATACACGAGAAGGATCAGAACCAGCACCGATAGAACCTGGTGCTCTTAAACGGTTATGTTGACCGTGTGTAGCTTGACCTACTCCACCGAAACCATGACGTTTAACAACACCTTGGAAACCTTTTCCTTTAGAAGTACCTGTAACACTTACAAATTCTCCTTCGTTGATTAAATCAACACCTACTACATCTCCTAAGTTTAAAGACTCAACCCAATCGTTACCGTAAAACTCAACTAACTTACGTTTTGGAGTTGTTCCAGCTTTTTTGAAGTGACCTTTTAAAGCATTCGGAGTGTTTTTTTCTTTTGCGTCATCGAAACCAAGTTGAGCAGAAACATACCCATCTTTCTCTAAGGTTCTGACTTGAGTAACCACACATGGCCCTGCTTGAATGATAGTAACTGGAATGTTTTTCCCGTTCTCATCAAATAAGCTAGTCATCGCGATTTTTTTACCAATGATACCTGACATTTGATTAATTTATGTTATTATTTTAAATAAAATTTCAGAGAATGTAGAACTTAATCTACTAGAGAGCTTCCCTAAAATCAGTTTGCAAATGTATGAATTATTTCACAAATCACAAATATTTTGCTAATTATTTTTAAATCAATGTTTTTGAGTAATATAAAACATGACTTTGAAATAAATAAAAACCCTGAGATGTGCACTTCTCAGGGTTTTTTTAATATATTTTAATTAATGTGCGTATAACTACACTTTAATTTCAACTTCTACACCACTAGGTAATTCTAACTTCATTAATGCATCAACAGTTTTTGCAGATGAAGAATAGATATCTAATAATCTTTTGTGAGCTGATAATTGAAATTGCTCACGAGATTTTTTGTTTACGTGTGGAGATCTTAAAACTGTAAAGATTCTTTTGTGAGTTGGTAATGGAATAGGACCATTAACAACAGCTCCTGTAGCTTTTACAGTTTTTACGATTTTCTCAGCTGACTTATCAACTAAAGAGTAATCGTAAGATTTTAATTTGATTCTAATTTTTTGACTCATTTCTTAATTTAATTAAGCGATTAGTTTCCTTTTGCTTTAGCGATTACAGCTTCAGACACACTTGTTGGTGCTGGAGCGTAGTGATCGAATTCCATAGTCGATGTAGCACGACCAGAAGATAATGTACGTAACGCAGTTACATAACCGAACATTTCTGATAATGGAACCATAGCTTTAATAACTTTAGCGTTATTTCTGTCATCCATACCTGAAACTTGTCCACGTCTTCTGTTTAAATCACCTACAACGTCTCCCATGTTTTCCTCTGGAGTTAAAACCTCTAACTTCATGATAGGCTCTAAAATTTGAGCACCAGCAGCTTTAGCAGCAGCTTTATAACCCATTTGAGCAGCTAACTCGAAAGATAATTGGTCAGAATCCACAGGGTGGAAAGATCCATCTTTTAAAGTAATCTTTAATGAATCCATTTCGAAACCTGCTAAAGGTCCGTTTTTCATCGCAGCTTTAAATCCTTTCTCAATTGAAGGGATAAATTCTTTTGGAACGTTACCACCTTTAATTTCTGAAATGAATTCTAATCCAGTTTTACCTTCATCTGCTGGTCCCATTTCGAAAACGATATCAGCAAATTTACCACGTCCACCAGATTGTTTTTTGTAAACCTCACGGTGGTTCGCTTGTCTTGAGAATGACTCTTTGTATTCTACTTGAGGCTCACCTTGATTAACTTCAACTTTGAATTCACGTCTTAAACGGTCAACGATGATATCTAAGTGTAACTCACCCATACCAGAAATAACTGTTTGACCTGAAGCCTCATCAGTTTTTACTTGGAATGTTGGATCTTCTTCAGCTAATTTAGCTAAAGCCATACCTAATTTATCAACGTCAGCTTTTGTTTTAGGCTCAACTGCGATACCAATAACTGGATCAGGGAAGTCCATAGACTCTAATACGATAGGTGCTTTTTCATCACATAAAGTATCTCCTGTTTTAATATCTTTGAAACCTACTGCAGCTCCAATATCACCAGCTTCGATACGCTCGATTGGCTCTTGTTTGTTAGCGTGCATTTGGAAAATACGAGAAATACGTTCTTTGTTACCAGAACGAGTATTTAACACGTAAGAACCAGCGTCTAATCCTCCTGAGTAAGCACGGAAGAATGCTAAACGACCTACGAATGGGTCAGTAGCAATTTTGAATGCTAATGCTGCGAATGGCTCATCAACTGAAGGCTTTCTTGAGATAGGCTCGTCAGTTTTTGGGTCAGTTCCTGGAATCGCTTCTTTATCCATTGGAGATGGTAAGTAACGACATACAGCATCTAACATGAATTGTACACCTTTGTTTTTGAACGAAGATCCACAAGTCATTGGGATGATAGACATATCTAAAGTAGCAGCACGTAAAGCAGCGTGAATTTCTTCTTCAGTAATAGAGTTTTCATCCTCCATATACTTCTCTAATAAATTCTCGTCATATGCAGCAACTTCTTCGATTAATTGACCACGGAATTGCTTCACGTCATCAATCATATCAGCTGGAATTTCTACGATATCGAAAGTAGATCCGTAATTATCATCATGCCATACAATAGCACGGTTTTTAATTAAATCTACAACACCTTTAAAGTCTGCTTCATCACCGATTGGTAAAACGATAGGAACAGCGTTTGACCCTAACATTTCACGTACTTGACGACAAACATTTAAGAAGTCAGATCCTTGACGGTCCATTTTGTTTACGAATCCTAAACGAGGAACTTTATAGTTATCAGCTAAACGCCAGTTTGTTTCAGACTGAGGTTCAACTCCATCTACTGCTGAAAATAAGAAAACTAAACCATCTAAAACACGTAAAGAACGGTTTACCTCTACTGTAAAGTCAACGTGACCAGGAGTGTCGATAATATTAAAGTGGTACCCTTTAGCGTCTGGTAATGGTTTACCTTGTTCTGTTGGGAATGTCCAAGCTACAGTTACAGCTGCAGAAGTAATTGTGATACCTCTTTCTGCTTCTTGCTCCATCCAGTCAGTTGTAGAACCTCCTTCGTGAGTTTCACCAATTTTGTGGTTCTTACCTGAATAGAATAAGATACGTTCTGTAGTTGTAGTTTTTCCTGCATCAATGTGAGCAGCAATACCAATGTTTCTAGTGTATAATAAGTCTCTTGCCATCGTTTACTAGAATCTAAAGTGTGAGAACGCTTTATTAGCTTCTGCCATTTTGTGAGTATCCTGACGTTTTTTAACAGCAGAACCTTCTTCTTTAGCAGCAGCGATGATTTCACCTGCTAATTTTTGTGCCATAGATTTCTCATTACGCTTACGTGAATAAGAAATTAACCACTTCATTGCAGTAGAGATCTTACGATCTGGGCGAATTTCCATTGGAATTTGGAATGTAGCTCCACCAACACGGCGAGAACGTACTTCTACGTGAGGCATTACATTTGATAATGCTTCTTTCCAAATATCTAACGAAGTTTTCTCAGCATCTTCTTTACGAGAATCTACGATTTCTAATGCATCATAAAAAATTTTGAATGCAACAGATTTCTTACCATCGTACATTAAGTTGTTTACGAAACGTGTAACTAACTGATCGTTAAATTTAGGATCTGGAAGTAAAGGTCTTTTTTTAGCTCTTGTCTTTCTCATTTCTTAAATTATTTTTTAGCGTCTTTAGGACGTTTCGCTCCATACTTACTTCTACGCTGAGTACGTCCGTTTACTCCTGCTGTGTCTAATGCTCCACGTACAATGTGGTAACGAACACCTGGTAAGTCTTTAACTCTTCCTCCTCTAACCAATACTATCGAGTGCTCTTGTAAGTTGTGACCCTCACCACCGATGTACGCATTTACTTCTTTTCCGTTTGTTAATCTAACACGAGCAACTTTACGCATTGCTGAGTTAGGTTTCTTTGGAGTAGTTGTGTAAACACGTGTACAAACACCGCGGCGTTGTGGACATGACTCTAAAGCAGCCGATTTACTCTTCTTAGTTAGTTTTTTTCTACCTTTTCGAACTAATTGTTGAATTGTTGGCATACTAATTTACCTTTTTAAAAATTAATTTAAACCCATTTTGGGGTCTGCAAAACTACAAAAAATATTAAACCCGCAAACTATAAATGAATTATTTTTTTGATTTTCTTGCAATTAAGGAAATTTTCAAATCTAATTACTAACTAATATACAGCCTTATAATTCTTCATTAATAATAACAAAAACACCTTCTATTAAAGCGTAATGATAAATAATGAATCATAGTCTATTATATTTTTTTGATTGTAAATTATTCTTCACAAATCATTTCTATAAAACTTTACATTAAGTTTACATTAGATGATTTACTTTTGCATCACAAAAACATTTTTAGATGTCAGTAAATTCATTTTTTAAATTATTTACACCAAGGGATAAAACTTTCTTCCCTTTGTTTGAAGAATCTTCTAAATCATTAGTAGAATTAGCAGAATTATTACACGAATGTGTTAACGCTCCTTTAGAGGAACGTGAAGATTATTTTACTAAAATTGCAAATTTAGAAAGCAAAATTGAGTTTTTAACTCAAAAGACAAACTTAGAGTTAGGACGTAACTTCATTACTCCTTTTGATAGAGAAGATATTTATTCTTTAATTAAATCTATTGATTATGTTGCTGATAACTTAAATGGTGCAGCTAACCGTATCAAAATTTACCAAGTAGAAAAAATTACAAAATCTATCCGTAAGATTACTGCTGTAAATTTAGAAGCTTGTCAATTAATCGTTGAGGGTATTGATAATATTAAAGACTTTAAAGACTTAAACAGAGTTTTTGAAATTTGCGAGCGTATCAATAAATTAGAAAACAAATCTGATCGTATTTTTGATAAAGCGGTTCAAGAAATTTTCGAAAACGAAACTGATGCTAAAAACATCATTAAATACAAAGAAGTTCTATCTTCATTAGAGTCTGCAACTGACAAATGTAAAAGTGTTGCAAACGTTTTAGAAGCAGTCGCTGTTAAACATTCTTAATCTTTTAAATTTATTTCAAAATGGAAATGATTAATGATGTTATAGAAATCATTAGTGGCATGATGAGTTCTAAAGCTGGGATATTCTTACTAGTGATTATCTTTTTAGCTTTCGTATTCGATTACATTAATGGATTTCATGATGCTGCTAACTCAATTGCAACAATTGTTGCAACAAAAGTTTTAACTCCTTTCCAAGCTGTATTATGGGCTGCTGCATTTAATTTTGCCGCTTACTTTATTTCAGTTTATTGGATTGGTGAATTCAAGATTGGTAACACCATTGCAAAATCCGTTAACGAAAACTTCATTACACTTGAAGTTATTTTAGCTGGTATTATTGCTGCAATTACGTGGAACTTGATTACTTGGAAATTTGGGATTCCATCATCTTCATCACATACATTAATTGGTGGTTTCATTGGAGCTGCATTAACACACTCTTTTATGAATCCTGATTTAGGTTCAATAATGGATGTTGTTGTTTACAATAAAGTATTACCAATTTTTGCATTTATCTTTTTAGCACCATTTATTGGAATGGTATTATCGAGTATATTAACCATTATTATTCTACATATTTGTAAGAACGCCAAACCTGCTGTTGCAGAATGGTGGTTTAAGAAATTACAATTAGTTTCTTCTGCTTTATTCTCTTTAGGACATGGTATGAATGATGCACAAAAGGTAATGGGTATCATTGGAGCTGCTGTTATTTTCTACCACTTAAATGTAGATTTTGACCAAGCATATGTAGATGCAGAAGATAAATTTGGATACTTCGTTGACCACTGGGGATGGGTTCCAATCACATCTTTCATCATTATTGGAGCCGGAACTATGGCTGGTGGATGGAAAATCATCAAGACAATGGGATCTAAGATTACAAAAGTAACTCCACTAGAGGGTGTAGCTTCTGAAACAGCCGGAGCAATGACATTATACATCTCTGAGCACTTTGGTATTCCTGTTTCTACAACTCACACAATTACTGGTTCTATTATCGGTGTTGGAATGACGAAACGTGTTTCTGCTGTTCGTTGGGGAGTTACAATTAGTTTATTATGGGCTTGGATTTTAACTATCCCAATCTCTGCTGTAATTGCTGGATTATGTTATTTTGTTATTGGACTGTTCTAATAATATAAATTTAAAATATTTAAAAAAAGAGGCTTATTTCTACAAGACCTCTTTTTTTATTTTTAAATTTGCCGAAAATTTGTAATTAACAATCCATCAATTAATGGGCTTAACAATCTTATTCATTGTAATTGCACTTGCAATTATATTTGACTTCATAAACGGCTTTCACGATGCCGCCAATTCAATCGCCACAGTAGTTGCAACGAAAGTTTTAACTCCAGTTCAAGCTATCATCTGGGCAGCTTTTTTTAATTTCGTTGCTTTTTTTATTGCTAAATATATTATTGGCGAATTTGGGGTTGCTGATACAATTTCAAAAATAATTAAAGAAGATATAGTAACTTCTTTCGGAGCAAATCCTTCTATTGTTATCATGGCTGCATTATTAGCGGCAATTACATGGAATATCTTAACATGGAAATTAGGTATACCTTCTTCCTCTTCGCATACATTAATTGGAGGATTAGCAGGTGGTGCTTTAGCTGCAACAAATTTTAATATATCTGCAATCAATATTGAAATCATTTTAACAATCGTAGCATTTATTTTCGTAGCCCCTTTAATTGGTTTGCTTGCTGGAAATATAATCAGTATTATTACTTTAAACATTTGTAGAAATGCTAAACCTCACAAAGCTGACACTTGGTTTAAAAGATTACAATTAGTCTCTTCTGCTTTATTAAGTATAGGACACGGATTAAATGATTCACAAAAGGTAATGGGTGTAATCACTTTTGCGTTATTAGCTAATCAAGCTCAAATTATAGATTCAGATATGAGTAATTGGATTATGAATGATACTTTCCATTGGAAAGATTGGTTCATTACTACAGACAGTAAAGACATTCATGATTGGGTACCTATCGTATGTTTTTCTGCTATTGCAATTGGAACATTAGGCGGAGGAATGAAAATTTTAAAAACAATGGGAAATAAAATTACCAAGATTACTCCCATCGAAGGTTTTACAGCTCAGACAGCATCTGCCGTAACATTATTCTTTACAGAACATATTAAAATGCCTGTATCAACAACACACGTAATCACCGGTTCAATTATTGGAGTTGGAATGGTGAAAAGAGTTTCTGCTGTTCGTTGGGGTGTAACATTCAGTTTACTTTGGGCTTGGATATTAACAATCCCAGTTTCTGCCTTAATTGCTACTGCATTTTATTACTTTTTGTCATTATTATTTTAGTCAATAACTATTTAATATAATTCATAAAAAAGGTCGGAAATTTAATATTTCCGACCTTTTCGTTTTATATAATTTGCAATTATTTACTAAAATCAACTTTTAATTGATCAATTTTAGCTAATAATATATCTTGAACAGATTTGTATTCTTCTTTTGATGCTAAAGGTCCATTTACAGAAAAGTAATATTTAATCTTAGGTTCAGTTCCAGAAGGACGACAAGCTACTTTACTCCCATCTTCAGTATAGAAAATTAATACATTAGATTTAGGAATATCAATTGACTTTTCTTCACCTGAAACTAAATCTTTTTCAATCGAAGATTGGAAATCTTTCACACGTACAACTGGTGATCCAGCTAATTCTTTAGGAGGATTAGCACGGAAATCAACCATCATGTTTGCGATTAACTCGGCTCCTTCTTTACCTGGCTTAACAATAGAAATTAAATCTTCTTGATACGCTTTTCCTAATGCAATATAAATATCAACTAATTTATTGTATAAAGTACTTCCTTTCGCTTTTTCAACAGCAGCAATTTCAGAAACTAATAAAGCTGTTGTTACAGAATCTTTATCACGAATAAAATCACCAACCATAAAACCGAATGACTCTTCACCTCCACCGATAAATTTTTCTTGACCTCCGAAAGTACGGATCATATCAGCAATCCATTTGAATCCTGTTAATCCAACTTTACAATCAACTCCAAATTTAGAAGCGATATCATAGAAAATATCTGAAGTTACAATTGTTGAACCGATAAACTCTTTACCTGTTAATTTACCTGCTTCTTGCCATTTTTCTAATAAATAGTAAGATAAAACAGTATTCATTTGGTTTCCGTTTAATAAAACCATGTTCCCTTCGTTATTACGAGCAGCAACACCAACACGATCAGCATCAGGGTCAGTACCAATAACAATATCAGCATCAATTTCGTTTGCTAAAGCAACTGCCATTGTTAATGCTTCTGGCTCCTCTGGATTTGGTGATTTTACTGTTGGAAAATCTCCACTTGGAATCGCTTGTTCAGCAACTTGATGAACTTGAGTAAAGCCAGCTTGCTCGAAAGCTTTTGGAGTTATAGCAACTGCAGTTCCGTGGATAGAAGTAAATACAACTTTTACATCTTCTTTACCTTCTTTTGTAAAACTTCCGTTTTCAACAGCAGCATTAATAAAAGCTTCATCAATTTCTTTTCCGATAATTGTGATTAACTCATCATTACCTTCAAAATTAATTTCATCAACTTTTACACTTTCTACTTCTGTAATAATTGCTTTATCATGTGGTGGTACAATTTGCGCACCATCATTCCAATATACTTTATATCCGTTATAAACCGGAGGATTGTGCGAAGCTGTTAATACAATTCCTGCATCACATCCTAAATGACGAACAGTGAAAGATAATTCTGGCGTTGGGCGGAAAGATTCGAATAAATAAACTTTAATTCCGTTTGCTGTTAAAACATCAGCAACCATTTTAGCAAAAGTATCCGAATTATGACGTACATCGAATGCAATTGCAACCGATTTTTCTTTATTTGGAAATTGTTCGTTTAAATAATTTGATAATCCTTGCGTAGCCGCACCTAATGTATATTTGTTTAAACGATTTGTACCAACACCCATAATTCCACGCATACCTCCAGTTCCAAACTCAAGGTCGCGGTAAAAAGAATCATCTAATTCTGTTGGATTATTATCAATTAAACCTTGTACAGCATTTCTTGTTTCTGCATCATATGAATCAGAAAGCCATAACTGAGCTCTTTCTAAACTTGTACTCATTAATGAATTTATTTTTTTACTACCTGCGCGTTGTCAGCAATTTTTGTATCTTTTGAAGGCTCCCCTACATAAGTGATAACTGAATTACCTTTTGCTGATCCGGCAATAGATTTTCTTGAATTAATATTTAAGATAGCATTATCAGAAGTGTATGCTTGAGCGTCATTAGTTTCAAAATCGAATAACTCTCCTTTCGACTGACTTTTACCATTATAAATTAATGATATTGAAGTTCCTTTTAATCTAACTGCCGCTTGATCGTAAACAGAAAGTTTAAAATTATTCGTAATTAAATACGCATCTTCCACTTTTACTTGATCATTCACATCCATTTCTAAATCATCAACATTTAAAGTTCCTGCGAATTTAACTGTAGCTTGTTTAGAAAAATCTACTTCTTTTAAATCTCTTGTTACATATACGAAAACATCATAAGCACTGTATTGATCTACTTGTGAAGCTTCAGAAATAGAAACAGATCCATTTTTTGCTTCAACCAATAAATTATCAACAATATTTTGATGACTTTCTACTTTTACACCAACTTCATTTCCTGGTATAAGTGTCACATTACAATTACATGATAAATCTAAACTTGTGATATGATCTACTGTAAAATTTTTCTGTGCTGTAGCTACTCCTTCTCCATCCACAGATGAAGAACAACTAGCTAGCGCTAATCCCGCAAGCGAAAGTGTTAGTAATTTTTTCATATAGTTTGGTTGTTATATTTTAGACTAATTCAAATTCAATTCCTTTTGAATACTATAAATCTTACGATCTCTACTATTTCTTACAATTAATTCTCCTAAGAAACCTGCTAAAAACAATTGTGTTCCTAAAACCATTGATGTAAGAGATATATAAAAATAAGGATTATCTGTAATTAAACGTGCTGGTTTATCTAAAATAAATACTTTAAATAATTTATCTATACCTAAATAGAAAGTAGCTAAAAAGCCTAAAGCAAACATAATCGTTCCGATCAAACCAAAGATATGCATTGGTCTATTTCCAAATTTTGCTGTAAAATAAAGCGTAATTAAGTCTAAGAATCCATTAATAAAACGGCTTGGTCCAAATTTAGACACTCCATATTTACGTGCTTGGTGACGAACTTGCTTCTCTAATATTTTATGATAACCTGCATTTTTAGCTAATACTGGAATGTAACGGTGCATATCGCCATATAACTCGATGTTCTGCGTCACCTCCCAACGGTACGCTTTTAAACCACAGTTAAAATCGTGTAATTCAACTCCAGAAGTTTTACGAGCTACTGCATTAAATAATTTAGAAGGTAAGTTTTTTGTTAACTTGTTATCTTGACGATTTTGTTTCCATCCAGAAACAATATCAGCCTTCTTATTAATTAATGTATTATATAATGCCGGAATTTCCTCTGGAAAATCTTGCAAATCCGCATCCATCGTAATCACAACATTACCTTTTACTTCTTTAAAAGCAGCGCTTAAAGCTGGTGATTTACCATAATTTTTACGGAATTTAATTCCTTTTACTTCTTGATGAAACTTAGATAAATACTCTATAATCTCCCATGAATCATCTGTACTACCATCGTCAATAAATAAAACTTCAAAAGAATATCCATTTTCGTGACAGACAGTTTTTATACGTGTAAATAATTCTTCTAAAGAATCTTGTTCGTTTAGTAAAGGAACAACTATTGATAAATCCATTGTGTTAATAAGTACGTTTTTTTAAGAACTGAGCAAAAATAGCGGAAACCCCCATGTAAAAAGATAAAAACATAGATAATAAACCAAAGTAATGCTTAAAAGAGAATAAATTAATATTCATAATCTCTGGTTGTTTTCTTGATTTTTCAATTTCAGCAGCCATTTCAGGATCCATATTACCCATAAAAGTTTCTAAAATTCCATTTTTAAGAGCCTCCTGTGCCCACTCTCCACTTGTATTGAAGAAAATAAATATTACTGCTAAACTAATTATACCAGCAATGAACATTGTATAAAATCCTATTTTGAATCCTTCTTTAAATGTCATTAACTCTTCGTATGTAGTCGCATTTTTCGCTTTTGCTTTAGAAACATTCAACATCGTGAAGAATGAAAAAGTAGCAAATAAAGGCACTAAAATAAAGCAACAAATAAGCATTGTGTATTTATAATAGTCTTTGGCATCGATAGTTCCATTTGTAGAATATGCAATGTATAACCCAAAAAACAATATTAACACGATAGCTGTTAATATAAATGCGCTTCTTAAAACCTTATTAAGTGTATCCATGCCGCAAAGATAATATATCAAAGTGTTTTTACTATGAAATAATTAATGTTTATACGTTAATTTCATACTAAAATTCAAGAATAATTCTGTATCAGAGATACTAAATCTGACTAAAAATAAAATATTTTTAAAAAAAATCAATAATTATTTATTTCATTATCAATTGATTTAACCCTTAAACAAATATTTACACTTTATTTTTTTCATAAATTACTTTGTTTTTTTAAAAGTATTCTTACATTTGCATCAGGCAAGTCCTACACAACCAGCTCCTGTAGAATCCTCCAGGACGGGAACGTAGCAAAGGTATACGGTCGTAGCGGTGTGATGTAGGTCGCTTGCCTTTTTTTATTCACTAAAGTTTCACTTTAGTTTTTTTTACCCCACAATTTATTCGTAATTTTGCACCCATTGATTTAGAGATTCAATGGAGACAAACAAAACACCAAAGTACATTTTCGTTACCGGAGGAGTAACATCATCATTAGGTAAAGGAATCGTAGCATCTTCTTTAGGAATGCTATTAGAAGCGAGAGGATATCGAGTAACAATTCAAAAACTTGATCCATATATTAATATCGACCCAGGAACACTTAATCCATACGAACATGGAGAGTGTTACGTTACTGAGGATGGTGCTGAAACTGATTTAGATCTTGGACACTACGAGAGATATTTAAATCGTGCAACTTCAAAAGCAAATTCTGTTACAACAGGACGCATTTACCAAACAGTTATTGAAAAAGAACGTCGTGGAGACTATTTAGGGAAAACAGTTCAGGTTATTCCGCATATCACAAACGAAATCAAACGTCGTATCAAATTATTAGGTAACACTGGTGATTACGATATTATTATTACTGAAATTGGTGGTACTGTTGGTGATATTGAGTCATTACCTTACATCGAAACAATCCGTCAGTTAATTTGGGAATTAGGCGAAAATAACTCTTCTGTTATTCACTTAACTTTAGTTCCTTATTTAGCTGCTTCAGGTGAATTAAAAACAAAACCTACACAACACTCTGTTCGTACTTTAATGGAAAGTGGTATCAACGCTAACATTTTAGTAACACGTACAGAACACAATTTATCAAAAGAAGTAAAAGCTAAATTAGCTCAATTCTGTAATGTTCGTAAAGAAAACGTAATTCAAAGTATTGATGCTGATACTATTTATGATGTTCCATTCTTATTACACGAACAAAATTTTGATGAAGTTGTTTTAAAAGGTTTAGATTTACCTTACGA
The DNA here is from genome assembly GCF_003687725.1 of Faecalibacter macacae. GTDB lineage: Bacteria > Bacteroidota > Bacteroidia > Flavobacteriales > Weeksellaceae > Empedobacter > Empedobacter macacae. Next base: position 194,680 of record NZ_RDOJ01000001.1, on the reverse strand, counting down.
TCAAGAACCAGATTTTACAGTTTGGAAAAAATTCTTAAATAGTCATAAAAATCCTAAAAATACTGTAGAGATTGCATTAGTTGGTAAATATGTATCTTTGCACGATTCTTATAAATCGATTACAGAAGCATTTACTCACGCCGGAGCTGCTACAGAAACAGAAGTTAAGGTAAGATGGGTATATTCTGGCGATCTTACTGAAGAAACTGTAGCTGAAAAATTAGCAGGAGTTTCAGGGGTATTAATTGCACCAGGTTTTGGAGATCGTGGTATTTTAGGAAAAATAATTGCTGCTAATTTCGCAAGACGTAACAATATTCCAACATTAGGAATTTGTTTAGGAATGCAGATAATGGCAATAGAATTTGCTCGTAATGTTTTAGGTTACGAAAAAGCCGATTCTGCCGAAATGGATTTAACAACTCCACATCCAGTTATTAGTTTAATGGAAGATCAGAAAGATGTTTCTGATAAAGGAGGAACAATGCGTTTAGGAAACTGGAAGTGTACATTAGCTGAAGGATCAAAAATCAGAAACGTATATGGTTCTGAAGATATCTTAGAGCGTCACCGCCACAGATACGAATTCAATAACGAATATTATGATGAATTTGTAAACAATGGATTAATCCCTGTTGGAAAAAATCCAGAAACTGAATTAGTAGAAATTTTAGAACATAAAGAACATCCATATTATATTGGAGTTCAATTCCATCCGGAATATAAAAGTACAGTTGCTTCGCCACATCCGCTTTTTATAAGCTTTATTGAAGCAGCTTTGTCAAATAAACAAATTGAAACGATAAATGCAACAAGAGAAAAAATTTGATTTTAACCAAGTAGTTGCCTTTGTTTTAATGGGTCTTCTATTGTTTGGTGTTATGTATTGGAATACACCATCTGAAGAAGAAGTTGAAAAACAAAAGCAAGAGTTAGTTCAAAAAGAGAAAAACGCAGAAGCTAAAAAAGCGGCGAACGTTCAACAAGCACAAAATGTCTTTCAACCAGTTACTGGTGATGCAAAAGACATTGAGGTGTCTAATGAAAAAATTAACGTTAAATTCGCTGCTAAAGGTGGACAAATTGATGCTGTTCAGTTAAAAGATTATACATCTTATGACAAGCACGACAAAAACACACCTTTATATTTAGCTAAAGATGGTTCAAACTCTTTTAACTTATCTTTTAAGACTAAAAATGGTGTACAAATCAACACTAAAGATTTAGTTTTCGTGCCAGCAGTTCAAAAAAATAGTGCAAATACTATTATTACCATGACTGCACAAGCGCAAGGAGGACAAATCCAATACATCTATACTTTAGGTAATTCTTACGGTATCGACTTAGAGGTTAAATCTCAAGGTTTATCAAACATTACTGCTGACAACAAAGTTGGTCTAAGCTGGTTAATGGACGGATTTAGTACAGAAAAAGGTAAAGACCAAGAAAAATATTGGGCTCATACTTATTTCCAATTTAAAGAATCTAAAGATATCGAGTACGAATTATTTGGGTCAGATGAGTGGGAAGAAACTGAAGCAATCTCTTGGGTTGCAAATAAACAACAGTTCTTTTCTACTATCTTATCATCTGACGAGGGATTTAAAAACACTAAAGGTGGATCTTTAAATGCTGACGAAGAGGATGCAAAATTCAGTAAGCACTACTCGTTTACTTCAGAATTAGAATTAAAAAATGCTGAATTAAACCATAAGTTAACTTTTGATTTTGTACCATTAGATTTTGATTTCTTAAAAGACTACAACGACAAAGGTTTCCAAAACTTAATTGACTTTGGATGGGGAATCTTTGGTATGTTAAACAAATACTTTTTCTTACCTGTATTTAAATTCTTAGCAAACTTTGGTATTGAATTAGGTTGGGCAATTTTCTTACTTACAATTGTAGTTAAGTTGGTATTATCTCCAATTATGTACAAACAATACCGTCAATCTGCTTTAATGAAGGTTTTACGTCCTGAATTAAACGAGATCAACGAGAAGTACAAAGATTCTAAAGATGCAATGAAGAAACAACAAGCTACGATGGAAATTTATCGTAACGCTGGTGTAAATCCATTAGCTGGATGTTTACCTGCCTTATTACAAATTCCTATCTTCTATGCTTTATTCCGTTTCTTCCCTAACTTAATTGATTTAAGAGGAGTTCCTTTCTTATTTGCTGAAGATTTAACTGCTTTTGATGATATTATTCAAATTCCAGATTGGATTCCGTTATTAAACGGTCACTTATCTATCTTCGCAATGTTATATATCGTTGCAATGATGGTTTACTTTAAAGTATCTGGATCGATGGATAATTTCCAAATGCCACAGCAAGAAGGAATGCCAAATATGGAGTTTATGAAATACATGATGTACATAATGCCTGTATTCTTCTTCGTATTCCTTAACAATTATGCATCAGGTTTATCTTGGTATTATTTAGTTTCTAATGCACTTAATGTTTTCATCGTTCTTTATATTAAAAAAGTAATGATTAACGAAAGTAAAGTTCACCAAATCTTAGAAGCTAATAAAGCTAAACCTAAGAAAGAAGGAAAATTTGCTTCTCGTATGCAAGATATGATGAAAAAAGCTCAAGAAATGCAAGAGCAACAAGAACAAATTAAAAAGAATCGTAAATAATAAAGTTTACAAATTCATAAAAAAAAATCCGTTAATAAGTATTAACGGATTTTTTTTTATGAATTAATACTAGTGTTATATCCTCGCGAAAAATCCATCTGTTTTTGATAATTTTAACATTATTTATCATATCAAGACATTAGAGATTATTTATCATTACTTATTAATATATAAATAGTTAGATTTATTAAAAAATAATTTTAGTGTATCATATACACATTTATTAATAAATTGTTTGTTATTTATTATTTTCATCTTATTATTGTCTCATATTAATAAGTATTATGGAAAATATTTACACAATTACAGACAAAACAGCTAACCCAGGACCATTAGGATTATATGGTTTCGCAATGACTACTATTTTACTAAATATCCACAATGCTGGATTTTTTCCAGTAAATAGTATGATTATGGGAATGGGAGTTTTCTTTGGTGGAGGAGCACAGTTTATAGCTGGTGCAATGGAATGGAAAAAAGGAAACAACTTTGGTAGTATTGCTTTTATGGCATACGGAGCATTTTGGCTTACATTAGTATTTACATGGTTAGCACCAGGTGTATTAGGTGCTGAAAAACCAGATGGTAATGCAATGGGATGTTACTTAGGAATGTGGGGATTATTTACATTAGTAAATTTCTTACAAACTTTAAAAGGACATACAGTTGGTAAATTATTATTTGGTTCGTTAACCTTATTATTTTTCTTATTAGCTGCAAGTAATTTCGCTGATAGTGAACAAATCTTGAATGTTGCTGGTTGGGTTGGAATCGTGTGTGGATTCATTGCCTTTTACGAAGCATCTGCTATTATGATTAATAAAACTTACGAAAAGAACATTCTTCCTCTTTAAAATATTTGAATAAATAAAAAAGCCTTAATCATTAATGATTAAGGCTTTTTTTGTTAAGCTTATTTAACTGCTACTTTTCTATAGATGAATAATAGTAATAATGCACCAAGAATAGCGACCACAAATCCACCAAATGACCAATTATTAGGATCGTAATTCAACACCAATGTTGAAATAAAACCACCTAACATAGCTCCAATAATTCCGATTAACATAGTAACCCAAAATCCTCCCGGATCTCTTCCTGGCATAATTGCTTTAGCTAATGCTCCGGCAATAACGCCGAAAATCCCCCATGAAATCCAATTCCAAAGAAAAGAAATAATCAAAACTGATGTAATCATAATAAATTCATTTTTAAAGTTATAGCGTTGTTTAATTGTTAAATATTTCTAAACTAAAATCATACCAATCTATTAATCAAATTCTAAATATTGTTTTTTGTACATTTGTTATCAAAATAAAAACACTATGTCTTTAATTAAATCAATTTCAGGATTTAGAGGAACTATTGGAGGAAATCCAGGAGACAATCTAACACCTATTGATGCTGTAAAATTTGCTGCAGCTTACGGAACTTGGTTAAAAAAACAATCAAATAAGAAATCATATAAAGTTGTAATCGGAAGAGATGCACGTATCTCTGGTCAAATGGTTTCACAATTAGTAACTTCTACTTTACAAGGATTAGGTATTAATGTAATCGATTTAGGATTATCAACTACTCCTACAGTTGAAGTAATGGTAACACATTTAGATGCTGATGGAGGTATTATTTTAACAGCTTCTCACAATCCAAAAGAATGGAATGCTTTAAAATTATTAAACGGTAAAGGAGAATTTGTTTCTTCTGAAGATGGTGCTCAAATTTTAGCAACTGTTGATGCTGATGATTACATCTTTGCTGATGTTGATGATTTAGGATCTTACGAAACTTTTGAAGGAGCAATTGATTTACATATCGAAAAAATCTTAGCATTACCATTAGTTAATGTTGAAGCTATTAAAGCTAAAAAATTCAAAGTAGCTATTGATGCTGTTAATTCTACTGGTGGTATTTCAATTCCAAATTTATTAGACAAATTAGATGTAGATTACATCAAAATGTATTGCGAACCTACAGGTCATTTCCCTCACAATCCAGAACCTTTAAAAGAACATTTAGGTGATATTTGTGCTAAAGTAATCGAGGAGAAAGCTGATTTCGGAATTGTTGTTGATCCAGATGTTGATCGTTTAGCAATTATCGACGAAAAAGGAAACATGTTTGGTGAAGAATATACTTTAGTTGCCGTTGCTGATTATGTTTTAGGAAAAACTCCATCTGCTACAGTTTCTAACTTATCTTCTTCTCGTGCATTAAGAGATATTGCTGTAAAACATGGACAAACTTACTCGCCATCTGCTGTTGGTGAAGTAAACGTTGTTATTGAAATGAAAGAAACCGGTGCTTTAATCGGTGGTGAAGGAAACGGTGGTATCATCTATCCAGAGTTACACTACGGTCGTGATTCTTTAGTTGGTATTGCTTTATTTTTATCACATTTAGCTGAGCAAGATATTACAGTTTCTGATTTAAGAGCTTCTTACCCTGCTTACTTTATGGCTAAAAAGAAAATCGAATTAACACCAGAAATTAATGTTGACGAGTTATTAGTTAAAGTTCAAGAATTGTACAAAGACGAACAAATTAATACAGTTGATGGAGTTAAAATTGATTTCGAAACAGAATGGGTTCATTTACGTAAGTCAAATACAGAACCAATCATTCGAATTTACACTGAAAGTACATCAGAAGAAAACGCAAACTTATTAGCAGATAAAATGATTAAAAGTATTAAAGCTATCATTTAATATTCTATTGTTAATTAGTTGTGCAAAACTATAAATTATGAAAAATGCTTTTTTATAAAAGCATTTTTCTATTTTAGATAGGTATTTATGGAGGATGAGTTTTTAAACAACGAATTGATTGAACAATTCGAACATATGTTGGATCACAAGGAGCAAATATATTTTGACTCTGAACAATTACAAGAAATCATATCTTTTTACTTAGATGTAAGTGATTTTGAATATGCAAAGAAAGCATTAAACTACGCTTTTGCTTTGCATCCAGACAACTATGAATTAAAAATTAAACAGATAGAATATCATATCTCTTTAACACAGTTAAAGAAAGCCTCAGAATTAATTCAAGAAATTAAAGATTTTGCTTCCGAAGATTTAGAATATCAATTGGTTGTTGCAAGATATTGGGGAATTAAAAATATGCCAAAAAAAGCTATTCAGTTTTATGAAAAAGCTTTGGAGCATGGTGAAGATTTAGATTTCATTTTCAATTGCATTGGAAACGAATATTTAAACCTTGACGAAGTTGGCACTGCACTTATTTATTTTAAACAAGCATTAGAACACGGAGATGAAAATGATTACTCCTTCTACTCTATTTTGCAATGTTACGAAGAACTTCATGCAACTTCAGAATGTATTGAATTTCTTTTAGAATACATCGATGATAATCCCTATTCAGAAATCGCTTGGTCTCAGTTAGGACATCTTTATGAAAAAAATGGTAATTTAGAAAAAGCTTTAGATGCTTACGATTATGTAATTGTTATTAATCCTACAAATATTTCAGGAATTAACCATAAAGCTTCAATATTAGAGAAACTAACTCGTTACGAAGAAGCTATAGAAACTTTTGAAGACATTTTAGAATTAGAAGATTCTTCTGCAATTACGTATTTTAGAATTGGAGAATGCTACGAAAAATTAGAACTTCCATACAAAGCTTTAAAAGCATATCATTTATCAATAAAAGAAGACCCTCAACTAGATAAAGTGTGGGGAAAAACTGCTAATTTATATTCTAAATTAGGAAATTATCAAGAAGCATTATTTTATGTTAATAGAGCTCTTGATTTAGACGAACTAAATGTAGAATATTGGAAAACACATTGTTTTATCTTAATTAAAGTTGGTCAATACGAAGAAGCTATTGAGAGTTATCGCCGCATTGTAGCAATAGAGCCATTACGTCTTAATAATTGGATTGCTTTAATTGAAGCAAATATTGTGATGGAAGAATATGATACTGCTATTAAAGAAGCACTATTAGCTTTAATCCATTTTAATCGTGCCGAAATTTATTACCAACTTTCATACTGTTATATTTTTAAAGGTGAAAAAGATTTAGCTAAAGAAGCATTTATAAGTGCTAAAAATTTAGACGAAAGTATGAAGGAAGAATTTTTTGATCGCTACCCTGAATTAAAAAAATTAGAAGAATAACTGAGAGAAAACTTTAATTCGGAAAAAATAAACTATATTTAATTGTCAATAAATTGTTTATGAATCTAGTTGCTCATCAGTATTTATCTTTCAATAACCCTTCATTACAACTCGGAAATCTTTTAGGTGAAGTTGTAAAAGGCAATAAATACAATGATTATCCTAATGATATAAAAAAAGGAATTTTATTACATCGAGAAATTGATTCTTTCACAGATTCGCACGAAATTGTAAAGAAAAGCACAGCCTATTTTCATTCTACACAGCATAAATATGCTCCTATTGTTGTCGATATTATTTATGATTATTTCTTAATCAAGCATTGGCGTAATTATCACCCAAAAACATTTCAACTATTCAAGGAGGATTGCTATCAATTATTTAGTTTAAATTATGACAACTTTCCTGTAAAATTACAAGAAATGCTAGACTATTTATTGAGATATGATTGGTTCGAAAATTACAGTACAATAGAAGGAATCCAAAAGACTTTGACCGGAATTAGTAAAAGAGTTAACTTCGAAAACAACTTAGACAATACTACACCAATAATTTATCAATTCGAAGCTGAATTAGAAAAAGACTTCTCTAATTTTTTCCCAGAATTAGTTCAGTTTAGTCAAGATTTTATACAATCAAAATAACAAAATATACTATCTTTCAACTTCAAACAAAGATTAGACTTCAAACAAAAACCACAATGGATCTAACATTTAATAAAAGAGAAGATTATAATAAATTACAACTATCTAAATTAAAACATAAACTAAACGAAGTTTATATAGGTGGTGGACAAAAAAGAATTGATGCTCACAAAGCTAAAGGAAAACTTACAGCAAGAGAACGTATCGATTATTTATTTGATGACAATACCAATTCGATTGAAATCGGTGCATTAGTTGGCGACGAAATGTATAAAGAACATGGAGGTTGCCCTTCTGGAGGTGTTGTTATCAAAATTGGATACGTATCAGGAAAACAATGTATTGTTGTTGCAAACGATGCTACAGTAAAAGCTGGTGCATGGTTTCCAATTACTGGAAAGAAGAACTTAAGAGCACAAGAAATTGCAATGGAAAATAAATTACCTATTATCTATTTGGTTGATAGTGCAGGTGTTTACTTACCAATGCAAGACGAAATTTTCCCAGACAAAGAACACTTTGGGCGCATTTTCAGAAATAATGCAAAAATGTCTTCGATGGGTATTACTCAAATTTCTGCCGTTATGGGAAGTTGTGTCGCTGGTGGTGCATATTTACCTATTATGAGCGATGAAGCTTTAATTGTTGATAAAACTGGCTCTATTTTCTTAGCAGGAAGTTACTTAGTAAAAGCTGCTATTGGAGAAGATATTGACAACGAAACTTTAGGTGGAGCAACTACACATTGCGAAATTTCTGGTGTTACAGATTATAAAGCGAAAGACGATTATGATTGTTTAGATCGTATAAAATCTGTAATGTCAAAAATTGGTGATTATGAAAAAGCTGGATTTAATAGAATTGAACCTGCTAAACCAACTTTAGACGAAAAAGAGATTTATGGTATTTTACCTGAATCAAGAGCTGAACAATATGATATGTATGAAATCATTAAGCGTTTGGTTGATAATTCAGAATTTGATGAATATAAAGCAGATTACGGAAAAACTATCGTTTGTGCTTATGCGCGTATTGATGGTTGGGCTGTTGGAATTGTTGCAAATCAACGTAAGATTGTAAAATCTGCTAAAGACGGAATGCAATTTGGCGGTGTGATTTACTCAGATTCTGCTGATAAAGCAACTCGTTTTATAGCAAATTGTAATCAAAAGAAAATTCCTTTAGTTTTCTTACAGGATGTAACTGGTTTTATGGTTGGATCAAAATCTGAACATGGAGGAATAATCAAAGATGGAGCTAAAATGGTAAATGCTGTTTCTAACTCTGTAGTTCCAAAATTCACAATTGTAGTAGGAAACTCGTACGGAGCAGGAAACTATGCAATGTGTGGAAAAGCTTACGATCCACGATTAATTGCGGCATGGCCATCAGCACAATTAGCTGTAATGGGTGGTGAACAAGCTGCCAAAGTTTTATTACAAATACAAGAAGCTACTTTGAAAGGTAAAGGAGTTGAAATTGATGAAACTAAAAAAGATGAATTATTAAAAGAAATTACAGATAAGTATAATGCACAAACTAGTCCATATTATGCAGCATCACGCTTATGGACAGACGGAATTATTGATCCGTTGGATACACGAAAATGGATTTCTTTAGGAATTGAAGCTGCAGATCATGCACCAATTGAAACACCATTTAATTTAGGTGTTATTCAGGTATAAAACTTAAAAAAAGAGAGCTTAATAGCTCTCTTTTTACTTTTATAATATTGTTTGAATAATATATTTTATATCGTTTTTAAAAGATAAGTTTCGTACATAATCTTTATTTATTTCGACTTTATCAGGCCAAAGCACATGATCATTATACCAAATAGGATCATCTACTTTTGAAAGTATTTCTTCTTCATTTCTATATTTTAACTGAGCTGGACCTGTAATACCTGGTTTCACAGTCAAAATTATACGATCCTCACCTTTCAATGCATCTGCATAACCTTTTACATCTGGACGTGGACCTACAAAGCTCATTTCACCTTTTAAGATATTTATAAGCTGCGGTAATTCATCTAATTTATAATCTCGTAAAATTTGACCAATTTTAGTTATACGATGTTCTGATGTTGTAATCGTATCTTTTTGAATACCTTTCATTGTACGAATTTTATAGATTTTAAAAATCTGACCATTCTTCCCTACCCGATCTTGAGTAAATAAACCAAATTCTTTTGTATCTAAAGACGAAATCAAAATCATAGAAATGATTAATCCTACCAATAAAATTAGTAGGATTAATGCAAGTATATAATCAAATATGTTTTTAAATAAAGACATTTCTATGCTCCATTCTTAATTCTTAGAATCAACCTTTTTATTTTTCCTTTCAAAGAATCATCAAATTCTTGATCTTCTGAAAAATAGCCATAACCGTAGCCATAACCATAGCCATAGCCATAGCCGTAACCATAACCAGTATTAATTTTATAACCATTAAATATGACTCCTATATTAGAAATTTCTCCCTCATCGTATTTTTTAGATACTGTACTAATGAAGTTTTTCTCTGAATAACCATATCTAGTAACATATAAAGTACAATCTGCATATTTCATTAAGTCATATGAATCTGCGACTAATCCAAGAGGAGGTGAATCTATTACAATAAAATCATATTGATTTTTTAATTCTTTAAAAAATTCTTCAACTTTTGTGCTTAAGATTAATTCTGATGGATTAGGAGGAATTGGTCCTGCAGTAATAATATCTAAATTAGGTAAAACTGTTTTCTGAATAATACTATTCAAATCAGAACCCCCTGATAAATAATTCGTAACACCAACTTTATTACTGATTTTAAAATCGTCAAAAATCTTAGGTTTACGTAAATCCATACCTACTAAAATAGCTTTTTTATCAGTAGATCCTAATACAGTAGAAAGATTCATTGAATTAAAGGTTTTACCCTCACCACCAATAAAAGATGTCATTAAAATTGTCTTATTTTTATCGTGTAATGGCTTTTCTCTATATAAAAATTTTAAGTTAGATCGCAAAGCTCTAAAAGATTCTGCAATACCTGATTTTGGACTGTTTAATACAATTAACGGAGAATTATCACCTAAATCACCTACTGTACCAACAATTGGAATTTCAGTTCTAGAAGATATATCTTTAAAAATTCTTACTTTGAAATCTAATAATTCTTTAATAATAATATACAACATTGGTAACAACAGACCCACTAAAACAGCTATTACATAATTTTTCTTTAGATTTGGACCAATAGAGGATTGCCCCTGATTAACAGCAGGATCAATAATTGAAACATCTGAAATTGTAGATGCTAAAGTTAAACTAGCAGCATTAAGTTGAGTTATTAAATCAGAATAAATTTGATTATTTAATTCAAAAGATCTATTTGCTTCTAAAAATTCAATTTCTTGATATGGTAGTATAGATATTTTAGATTCTATTTCATATATTTTATTTGAAATATGAACTAAATCTGTATTTAATTTAGTTTTATGAGCACTTACAATATTATCAATAGATTTTCTTGCATCGGAAATCTTATCGTTTATTTCTCTAATCTCCTTTGTATCATCCTGATATAAATTAAGTAATTTAGATTTTTCATTTTCTAATTCCTCAAGTTTTGTTACGTTAGTCATAAAGTAAGTAACATCTAATCCTGCAATATTTAATGCTATTAAATTATTTACACTACTATTAGATTTTGGAGTCAATCTAGATAAAGCGCTGATTTGCTCTTCAATTTTTATTTTCTCTTTATCTAATTCAACTAAATCTTTTAATACTTCAATTTTTTTAGAGTCGAAATCATTAATTCCAGTTCTTTTCTGTAATTCTTGTAAATTATTAGTCGCACTATCTAAATTATGTTTAATAATTTCGATTTGCTTTTCTAAATACTTTTTAGTCATTAAAACTGTAACATTCTTCTCTGCTAATTCTGATTCAATTAACACTTTTACCGAGTTATTTAATAAATCAACAGATTCATTCAAACTCTTAGAAGTTTTATTTACAGAAATAATATTAGTTAAATTAGTAACATTACTTACATTAAAATTTTGCATTACTCGCCATGTAGCTTCGGGTATACTTACAAAAGTAAATGAATATTTACTATCCTCTCCGTAGACCATATGGTTTCGTTTAATTTTGAACTTATAATTTTTCCCAACTAACCATTGATCATAATTTCCTGATTTAGGAATAGATAAAACTTCATTATCTACTAAACTATCTTTGTGATAATAATACCCTCTTCCATTCTCATTAATTAGACTTAATTTAAATGAATTGTTATTAATCGGTTCAACACCTATTTCAAATTTAATAAGTTGCTTATGTGTGGTATCTATTTCAACAATAAATGGTGCGTCAGTTTTATAAATATCTGATTTTTTAATTTTACCTTGTTCATAATAGTATACGTAAGATCCTGATTTTTTTACAACTTTCTCATTATGAATACGAGATGATAAAGTATAAGATAGGGCATCTACTTTATTTGAGTTTCCTCCCCAAATAAAATTAATTGAATTATTATTTAAATTGTTGTTACTATTACTTGAGTTTATTTTAAAAGTAGTTGTAGCATTATATATTTTATCAAATTTCCAATTATTTAAATAAAAAGCTATTAATAAACATATGATTATAGAAATGATATATAAAGGCCAAGCATATAATAATCTTGGTAATAATCTTTCTAAATCAATTAAATCAACCGATTTTTTCTTTTTTGTAGTATCCATTAAAATCTATCAAAAACCAATATTATACCTAAAATAGCACTTAAACCTCCTACTATTGCTGTTACAACTGAAAGTGGATTTAACCCAACACCCCATACTTTTTCATTTCTAGGATTTACTACAATTATATCATTATTCTGTATCCAGTAATATTCTGAATTCATTACAGATTCCTTTGTTAAATCAATATAAGCTTGTTTAGTACCATCAGGAGTCGTTCTAATTATTCTAACATTTTTTAAATCTGCATAAATATTATTTCCTCCAGATTGTGCAAATGCTTCTATAATTGTTAAATCTCTTCGAGTCGCTCTAAAAACACCATTATTAGCTTCCCCTACAATAGTATATTCTATACCTGCTAAATTTACATCAATGTATGTTCCCTCTGGTTTATAGATTTTATAAAATTCTAATTTAACTTTTTCTCTTGCTTCTTTAATGGTTAATCCTTCTAAATGAATTTTACCAATTCTTGGTAATTCAATGTTACCATCTTCTCTAACTAGAATACCTTGATTCTGATACATAATGTTAGATTGAGCACTATTTAATAAAGCTCCATTTCCTTTTGCAGTAAAATCACTTAAAATCCCTAATGTAGTTGGATCAACAGAAGACACATTAATAGCTATTAAATCATTTTTTTGTATATAATATTCAGGAACAGTAAATTCGATCATTCCTTTATTATCAAGTTTTAATTTTTCATCTGGCTGTATTAGTTTTATATCTTGCAGTGATACACATGAAGCTATCATTAAAAAGACATAAAATAATAAGATTTTTGAAATAATCTTTTTCATAGATTTTATTTAGTAAGTTTCTTTTTTTTAATAGTAAAATACTTTACTATGACAACAAAGCTAACTGAAAGTAATAAAAATATCAAAAAAAGTTTATTAATTTCTATATAGCGTAATGTATAACCAATAATTACAAATATTACATTTATTATAACCAAACAAATAGACGTTTGAAAATGATTAAATCCTAATTCTAAAAATTGGTGATGTAAATGATTTTTATCTGGATGTAATGGATTTGTTTTATTTAATATTCTAATAACAAACACATTTAATGTATCAATAACTGGAATACAAAATATAAAAAGTAATATTACCGGTGCTGCTTGAATACTATAACTTGGCAATCCAGATACGTAGAGGAATCTAATAGCCATAAAAGTTAATATAAAACCAATAACCATTGATCCAGTATCTCCCATGAATATTCGTTTATTTTTTGACAAATTAAATTTCAAGAAACTAAGTAAAACTGCAACAACCGATACTGCCAATATTCCTATACTATAGTCATATATTCTATAAAATATAAATATAAATGCTAAGGAAATAACAATACCTATACCTGATGCTAATCCATCTACCCCATCAATTAAATTATACGCATTTATTAAAACAATGAACACAATAAGTGTTAACAAAACACCCAACCAATATGGAATTCCATATATTCCAAATAAACCGTATAATGAATTTATCATTATACCTGATCCAAAAATAATAAACGTCGTACTTATAATTTGTGCATATAATTTTTTATCGGGAGCTACAACTAATAAATCATCCATTAGACCTACAAAAAATAATATTGTAATAGCTGATAAAAAGAACGCATAATTTACTCCTAATTCTGTAGCAAAAATAGAAGTTGAAACAACTAAACCAAAGAATAAAGCAACACCACCTAAAGTTGGTACTTTATGAGAATGAGAGCTTCTTTCATTTGGATCATCCATCAATCCTTTTTTATGAGATATCTGAATAATTTTGGGTATTGCTACCTGTACTATTACAAAAGCAAAGAAAAATGCTCCAAAAATATTAATATAAATAGGTGATATATTTAAATGATATAAATATTCTAGTAATTTAAAGTTTTCCATATTTTTTCAAACCATTTATCCCCCAATTAAAAGTATAATACAGAGATTTTATTAGATTCATATTTAAGTGATTGTAGTATAAATTAAATTGTTTATGAGCTATATCTAACTTATTCCTAGATACTGAATTTGCTCGCATCCTATATATACCCAAAGATTCCTTATTTGCTCTAGCAAATTTAATCTTCTTTAATAATTCAATCCACATTGCATGATCTTCTCTTAACTCTACTTCTGGAAAATAAACTTTTCCAATTCTTTTCGAATCGTACATTGAAGTTAACATTGGTATTGGACAATTAAATAATATTCTTTTTGAATTGATATAATCTTCCGCTATAAAATCATCCAATATAGGATTCAAGCTTTCATCAACCCTTTTATAAGATGAATAGACTAATTCTTCATTATTATCATTTAAAAAATTTAAAGACTTCTCTAAAAATTCTTTTTCCCACAAATCGTCACTATCAATAAATGTGATAAATCTACCCTTGGCTTGACGTAATGCAACATTCCTTGAAAAAGCAGCTCCTTTATTACTTTTATTTCTTATTAAAATGATCCTTTTATCATTAAATTCTTTAATAATTTTCACAGAATCATCTGTAGAATTATCATCAACAATAATCCATTCCCAATTTGTATAAGATTGATGATAAATCGAGTAGTAAGTTTCTTGTATAAATTTTTCAGAATTATAGCAAGGTGTTATTATTGATATTAATCTTTCCATAATCCGTACACTGATCCTGAGCTAAAAAATGTTCTATATTTATCAAAGTTTGTAACACTACCCTGTTGTACTTGAAACCAAAATATTAATGCTATTGTATAAATTAAGAAACTAAAATAAACAAATGCTCTAAATAATTTATCTCCTGTAAAAACATAAAGCATTCTACCTAAAGTTAATCCTAAGAAAATTAAAAAATACCCAGGTAGTCGAATACCAAAAATTCCTTTACCAAAGAAAAAATACATCAATACTCCAACTATAAATATATTTCTAAATATACAATATAGTTTATCATGATCTGCATATTTATTGTAAACTAATATAGCTATTACAGTTAATATTTTAACAATATCCCCTAAAGCAACACCAGTTTCGTTTCCTACAAGTTGATATTGATAATCTTCAAATTTCTCTTGAGCTATAGGCATATATTGCATAACAATTTCAATTACTGATAAAGCTCCTACATAATT
Organism: Faecalibacter macacae; assembly: GCF_003687725.1. GTDB lineage: Bacteria > Bacteroidota > Bacteroidia > Flavobacteriales > Weeksellaceae > Empedobacter > Empedobacter macacae. Next base: position 179,372 of record NZ_RDOJ01000001.1, on the reverse strand, counting down.
TGCTATAATAGTTAAAGTAACTAACCAACCAATAACAATTTCATTAAACTTAACCTTTACTACCCAATATGCAAGAATAAAAACTATTATAGATTCATGAAACTGATAACCAATTACAATACAGACTAAAAATTTCAATAATTTTCTATCTATGATATATTTAACTGAATATACGGCAATAGCTGTAGCCAAACCTTGTCTAATATGTATATGATCCTCAAACATATAATTAGGCATAGCATACATAAATAAAACAAAAAATGGTATTCCTCCATACTTGTAAAAAGTTGTCGATTTTAAAATTAAAGATAGTGTTGCCATCAATAAAGTAACAGCTCCAAAATCAAATTTAAAAGACCCTAATATTTTATTAAGACTTAGATAACCAACTTCCATGGAAGCCATATCAGAGAATCTAGTCAATTGAGACCAATCTGTTTTTTGTAATAACTTAAATGTTTCATGATAAGCTACCCAATCTGGACTTAAATCATAACCTAAACCAGCAGTCAAAATCATTATTATAACAATAATTGAATACCAGTACTTGTTTCCTCTTTCATTTTTATTAAATTCTATTAGAGAGGTAATAACTAATAAAGAGAATATAAAGTAGTAAATAAAACTCATAATTAATTACAATCTTTTCAGTAAGTTAAGATCTAAAATAGATATAAAATAATATATCTTTTTTCTTAATGGTAAAGAAACTAAGTAATTTACATTAAATCTTCTATAATTAATAATGTCTGACTTTTTAATTGAATTTAAAATTGTAAACTCATTTAATTTATTAATCATTTCAGATTTTAGTTTCTTATCTTTTACATAAGCGACATAAGCTAAAAATGAATAATATCCCTGAATAATCTGAAATCTTTTCAATTCGTTTAGTTGATTAGAATATTCCGATTTTTTAAAATAATTTGACACCGCTTCAACAGCTACAAACATATCTAAACCTTTATTAGTATGTGTTTTTGTTATAGAATCTTGCCTTTCAAAATATTTATAAAAAGGTTCGTTAATTTTTGATATTATTTTAGAATCTAAGATCAATTTAGGAATCAATTCAATATCTTCAAAATGAATTCCTTTTTTAAATCTATGATTATTAAATAATGATTTCTTAAATATCTTATTACACGCAAAACAACTCATTTCACCAAAAATTGTTAAATCGTTTTTTAAAACAATTTTTTCGGGTAATTGTGGTGACTGTGGTAAATCTCTAAATTCTTTACCATTTTCATCAACTTTTACTAAATCACACAAAACAATTTCTGAATTATGTCGTTTTGTTAATTCATACATTTTTTCAAGCATTTCCGATTCAATATAATCATCAGAATCGATAAAAGCTATAAACTCTCCTGTTGAGTTATCAAGTCCAACATTGCGAGCATCACTCAACCCTCCATTTTCTTTATAAATTGAAAATATTCTATGATCTTTAATAGCATATCTATCTATAACACTTTGTGATTGATCTTTTGAACCATCATTAACAACAATAATTTCAATATCTTGTAATGTTTGATTTAATATAGAATCTAAACATTTAGCAAGATATTTCTCTGTGTTATAAACAGGAACAATAATTGAAATTTTGGGCTGATTAATCATTATATATTTTCGAAAATCGATTCGTATTTTTTAATAATTATTTCTTTACTAAAACGAGAATAAATACTATTCACTATTAGATCTTTATTATAATTTTTATCTAAAATATTTTTAATTTCAGAAGCAAACCCTGTAGTATCCTCAATAGAAAATATTCTTCCATTAATTCCATCTTCAATAATTTCATTGATACCACCTGGAGCGTTATTAGCTAAACTAAAAGTACCACATGCACCTGCTTCTAATAATACATTAGGAAACCCTTCATATCTAGAAGAGAGAATGAATAAATCTGCTTGTTTTAAATAAATGAATGGATTAGGTACATTACCCTTAAAAGTTACATTTTCTAATTCTAAATGTTCTTTTTGATGAAATAATTCTTCTTTGAAAGCTCCATCACCTAAAATTGTCAAATGAATATTTTCATCTTTCAATTCATTCATTACATTTAACAATAGATCAAATCCTTTTCGTGGGGATAAATTACCTATAGCAACTATATTTTTATAGCTCGATTTAAAACCTAAATCTATAACTTGATCTTTTAAACCATTAATCAAATCAAAATCTACTGGGTTATTGATCTTTACGATATTATTTTCCGAAATTTGAAAGTTTTTTACTAAATCATTTTTCATATCATCGCTTTGCGCAATAATCTGATTAAAATTGTTGTAAAAACGGTAAAAAAATAATATTTCTTTTCTCTTTACGTGTTCAGAAACAACATTAGTTTCTCTTGTTATAAATTTAGTTTTTGGAAATAATGAAATTATCGGAGCTAAAAAAGCTGAAATTTCTCCCCAACCGGTAAAAACTATTTCTGGCTTTAGTTTTCGAATTAAAGGGACTATTTTAAAAATAGAATATCTTATTCTTGAAACATTTAATTCAATAACTTCAACATCATTTTTTAAATGATTCAAATAATAACCTTCTTTTTTGAACAATACTAATTTTGGACAAAACTTTTTTCTATCTAATTCATTACAAAGTGTAGTTATTACTCGCTCTGCACCTCCTTGATTCAAATCAGGTAAAATAAATAATATTGTTTTCAAATTGGTCAGTTTAATAAGTTTTCAATAGTAGTAACCGAGTCTTTTAAACTATATAAATTTTTAGAAGAATTATCGGCCTTTTTTATATCTGATTTGATCAAATATTCCATAGCATTCTCTAAATCAACATCAGTATTATTTACAACAATACCATTATCTCCATTAACTATCATATCACGAACACCTGAAACATCAGTAGCTAAAACAAATTTATTTAATAAAAGTGCTTCAAAGACAACTGTAGGGTACCCCTCTATTCTAGAAGACAACACATAATAATCAGCTAGCTCAAAAAAAGGATATGGATTCTTTTGATATCCTAATAAAATAAAACTCTTTTCAACTTTATATTGATTAATTAATTGTTTCATTTTATCAGAACACTCTCCTACTATTAATATTTTATGAATTAAACCTTTATTCAATAAGTTTTTGTGAATCTTAACAAGTCTATCATATCCTTTATGCTCTAAATTAGTTCCTACAGATATAAATGTTTTAATACTGTTATCTTTCACCATATCTATCTTTTCTTTAGAAAGTTCTAAGATCTCAGTAGTATCAATAGGATTTATAATCCTTACTATTTTATTTTTTTCATCATCAGAACTTGCTAAATCAAGAAAAAACTGATTTATTTTATCTGAAATAACCAAGATGTGGTCAAATTTGAAAAATGATTTTATTTTACTATTTGTAAACTCAGGCACGTTAGATAAATCACTATGAACCCATAAAATTTTCTTTGAATTTTTTATTGGCGAATTCAATACATCTTCTCCAATCCCTTGAATTGCTGCGAACTCTATATCATATTCTTTATTATATAAAATATACTTATATAGAAGTTTAGGATACTTTTTTAAAACCTCTTGATAAATAACTCTAAATGCTTTTTGAGGAATATCCTGAATTCTATTTGTAGTAATCATTTCCCCTTTATTTAGATAATAAATATTTATCCATTTTGGTACATCATTTAAATATTTTCCTGAATATAAATTCAATAATAAATCGATTTCATATTTATCTGAGGAAATATTCTTTAAAAATGTCACTAAAGTTTTTTCAGCACCTCCATGACGAAGTGAACCTATTCTAATAAGTATTTTCTTTTTATCAGCCATTATTCAGTAACAGATTTACGTTTATATAAATAAAAATCTCGTCCTGATGGCTTAAATTTATATATTTTATCCAAAATAGGATTATCCGATTTAGCTACATCTGCTATTTTAAATTCTTTAATTAATTCATAATCTTCATAAATTGATTTATCAACTAATTCTCCTTTAAACATCGGTTTAAAATCTTCTAAAATATATTCTGGTTTAGCCTTATTTATTAAATTAGAGAATCCTATTCCTATACCATTCTCAACAATTTTTTCTTCTGTTAATCTTTTATCTACTAAACCTACGTAATCAATCACTTTTAATTTTGAAAAATACGGAATATAACCTGCAGGTTCTAAGAATATATATTTGTCTTTATCTTTTTCGATAGAATCTAAATATAAACCTATTTTACGTGCATGATTCCATTCACCGTGACCAGTAGCAATTGAATGTACAGCTTGATATGCTGTAAATGGAATAAATATTAAAATAAAGTAAACGAGAGAATATGTTTTAAATTTATTTGAATCTAAAACAATTAAAATTATAGGTATAAATAATACTAATTGAGGAATCCAAAAATACCAATCAAACCAAGCATTAGCATATCCAAAAATTAACGACTTAATAAATCCAAAAATGAATAAGAAAGCTAAAACCTTTTTTTTATTTTCTCCCCATTTTTTAAATAAAAACAACATTGAAATTGCTGAAACTATAAAAAATAACGGAGTAGAAAAGTTAAAAATTGAAGTTGGAAATTTTATTATACCGAAGTAATTTGGTGTAAAAAATTTAATTGCTTCTAATCTATCTTGAAATTCTAAACTTGGGTAATTATCTCTTTTAGATGTAATCGTATTATTAACGATCTCTCCAAAATAAAACCAATTAAATGATACTACTGAAAGAACAGCTAAAATACCACCAATCATTAAAGCTGTATTCCATTTACGCTGCTGAATAACATCATAAATAAATAACAAACCTAGAAATATACAAGTATCTATTCTTGTCCAAAGAATTAATATAGGTAATAATACAAATGCCCATTTTTTTCTTTCAACAAAACCAAATTTCATTAAAGCTATGTAGAAAAAGAATAACATCCCGAATTCCATTCCTAAAATTGACATTTTTATTGCAGGCGGTAAAAAACTAACAAAGAAAATAAATAAAATAATTCTTGTAGTTGAATTAAGCAATAACTTACCTAACCAATAAATTCCTATTGTTAGTAAAATTGTATTGAAAATTAATAAAGGATAAATGAAGTTACCCTCTCCAAAAATAGTCTGAAATATTACGCCTACAAATACATATAAATGTGTGGTTGAAGCCGAAATTTTCTCAACACCATTATACCCATAGACTCCATATTCAATAATGTTACGGGCAACTCGCCAAGATATTAAAGCATCTTCTTGAATATGTTTTGTAAAAAAGAAAATAGACTTTAGCGCAATTATTATGATAGAAGCAAAAAATATTTTCTTCTTATCAATGTAATTTTCCATAGTTTAAGTTTAGTATTACAAATATATCAATTAAAATGTTTGAAAAAACTTTTAGTAGCAATTTCAAACATCGCCTTATCTCCAGAAGTATCACCAAATGCAATAACCTCATCGTATAATGTTAAATCAATTTCTTTTTCGATTCTATTTTTTTTCTCCTGATTATTGCAATTTACAGAAGCAAATTTACCTGTAAAAAAACCTTGATCGTCAAATTCAGCCTTAGTACTAATTAATCCCATTCCGTAATAATCCGCGAATGGCTTCAACCAAATATCTAACGATGCAGAAACGATAAATTTATCGTTGTAATTACTTACAGATTTAATATACTTATCAGCTTCTATATGTATCAAAGACGGATAATTTTCAGTAAAATAATTCTGAGCCAATTGATTTATCTCAACATAAGATTTCCCCTTTAAAAAACTACTAATAAACTTTTCTTTTACATTTCCTGGATCTATTATTTTCAATTTTGAGATGATAAAAAGTGGAATAAATAAAATGAAATTTTTCTTGTACTCTAAAGGAAAACTAAACTTTAAAAAATCAAAAAGTGAATCTTTGTTTGTTAAAGTTCCATCAAAATCAAAAAGATATAAATTACGATTCATTACATTTTAAGTTTTTTGAAAATAAACTCAGGTATATTTCTTATAATCATCATAATTCCCCACCAAACAAAGGTTACATAAACCACATTTCTTTTCTTTTTGTATGCTTTGTAAATGATGTCTGCAGCTTGTGCTGGTTGAGCAGTTAATGGTTTTGGAGTTTCTATTTCAGCGGTCATTTGTGTATCCATAAAACCTGGAATTACCGTCATGACATGAACATTTTTATGGTACAAATAATTTCTAAGTCCTGACAAATAAGTTGTAAAACCTGCTTTCGCCGACCCGTAAATGAAATTTGATTGACGACCTCTCTCTCCAGCAACAGAACTTAAAGCGATGATAGTTCCTTTTCCCTTCGCTTCCATTTTCTTCGCAAAGAAATTGATCAAAAAGATTAATTTAGAATAATTGATTTCTACAATTTTCATTGTATTTTCAATATCAAATAATCCTTCTTCAGTATTTTTACCTAAAAATCCAGATGCACAGAATACCAAATCAGAATCAATATGCTCTATCATTTGATAATTATTCTTTTTCGTCAAATCAAATTCAATAATTTCACATTTTTGATCAAATTTCGCTTCAATATGATTTGCTAATTTCAACGTTTTATCAACGTTTGAAGTAAACAAATACACTTTAGGAAAACGTTGTCCTTCTTTTAATACTTTTTCTATAAAAGCTAAAGAGATATCAGAATTACTACCTAATACAATCATTGTTTTTTAAATCGATTTATGCGTTCGTTTTGTAAAGATTCAAATTTATCTGAATCAACATTTTTTAAATAATCTGTTAAAATTGGATTAGACATCGCGTCTTTAGTTCGGTAAATTCTACCACCGTTCCTTTCTACAATTTCATCTAATTGTTGTATTAACTTTTTAAGATTCTTATTCACTTTAAAATCTAAAGCTAAGGTATAACCAGGTTGAGGGAATGAGTTGTAAGCTTTTGGATTTCCTTCTCCAAATAATTTTAGAACAACTAAGAAAGAGCCATTTCCACTTTCTGCTATTGCTTTTAAAATTTCACGCATACCTTCTAAACCGTTTTCTTTCGGAATTACGAATTGATATTGAATAAATCCGTTTTTTCCATAAATTCGGTTCCAATTATGAACCATATCTAAAGGATAAAAGAACTGATCATAATCCACAAAATTCTTAACGTGTTTCTTTATCTGTTTATTAAAATATAACCAATTAAAAATCTTAATTGACCAGGGATTCAAAGCGAAATCTGGAAAGAAAAATGGAATATTTAATTTAGGTTTTTTCTTTATTTCTAATGGCTTTTCCCTTATTTTATCAGATACTTCAGCTAATGTTGCATGTTCTCCACGTAACATTATTGATTTCCCTAAAGCTTCTCCTTTTTGTAAGCAATCCAACCAAGCAACTGTATAAGTCCAAGATTCTGATTCTTCAAATAATTTAAAAATTTCATCTAAGTTATTTGCTTGGATAGCTTCATTCTTTATATAAGCAGTTTCTATTTTGGTCATTAAAAAACGAGCAGAAAGAATAACTCCTGTTAATCCCATTCCTCCAATAGTAGCCCAGAATAAATCTTGATTTTCATTTCTTGAACATCTTACTATTTCTCCAGATTCTATCATCAAATCGAAGTAAATTAAATGTTCAGAAAAACAGCCATGAACATGGTGATTTTTTCCATGAACATCTGAAGCTATTGCTCCTCCAACTGTAATAAACTTTGTACCTGGCGTTACTGAAATAAAAAAACCAGCTGGTACTGAAACTTCTAAAATATCAGATAATAATACACCGGATTCAACTTCTATAAAACCAATTTCTCTATCAAATTCAATAAATTTATTCCATTTCTGAGTCGAAATCACATCATTTTGTAATGAAGCGTCTCCATAACATCTTCCATTTCCTCTAGCTACAATTTTATTTGTAGACTCAATTACTTCTTTAAATTCTTCAATAGATTGTGGTTCATATTCTGTAGTTTTTATCGTAGGATATAAACCCCAATTTGCTATGTTTTTAGATTTATTTATTCTCATTATTTAAAATAAATTAACAGGAAAAAAGTGATTCCCCAAACTACAATTAGCAACTGTAGGAAAACGTCTTTAAAAATTAATTTTGTTGGAGATTCGGTTTTTTGAAACACAAATGTTTGCTGCAAATACCTAAGAATACCAGCAAACACAAATACAAATGTATAGATTATGTAGTGATGAAATTTAGACTGAACCTCATCTGACAATGTAAACATTAAATAACTTACAATTGTTACAGTGCACGCTATAACTAAAGCAGCATTAACGAATGGCTCGTTATAACCATCTAAAGATTTTCTTGTTGTCCCAGTTAATTCAGAATTAATCAATTCGCCCCTTCGCTTACCTAATGCTAAAATTAGCGCAGCAGTGAATGTTAATAGAATTGTCCAATCTGAAATTAATATTCCTGCTATATAGCCTCCAACAAAAACTCTCATTAAAAAACCTGTCGCAATAATCATTACATCTAATATTGCAATTTGTTTTAACTTAAATGAGTAGGCTATATTTAACACAAAATAAGCTAATAATATTACACCTACTTTGTAATTCCCTAAAATTATACTACCTATTAAGGACGCTAATACTAAAAATATGAATAAAAAAATTGCATTCGTTTTAGAAACGGTTCCAGCTGCTAAAGGACGATTCTTCTTTTCAGGATGTTTTTTATCCTTTTCAATATCTACATAGTCATTTACAATATATATACTACTCGCTACAAAAGAAAATAAAATAAATCCAAAGAAAGATTGAATCATTAAATCTATATTGAAAAAATTTCCAGAAAAGAATAATGGTATAAACACAAAAAGGTTTTTAACCCATTGATTTACACGCATAAGTTTTAAGTAATATTTCATTTAGTTAGTTTAGGTTTTAAAAATCAAAAATAATATTAATTTATATAAATATCATAAATTATTGAAATCCTTTAAACTATTAATAAGGTACTCTTTATTTTTCACTAATTTTACAACATGTTCAAAATTGGTCAAAAAGTAAAAGTTTTAGATGATAATATCTCAGGAGTAATTACAAAAACAAAAGGTGATTTTGTTTACTTTGATGATGAATTTGGTTTTGAATATGAATATCATCAATCTGATTTAATTAAAGATATTGACATAGATTATGATGATTACAAGGATATCGAAATCAAGGAGGTTACCAAAACTGTGTTTAAAACTTTCAGGAAATCTCATCGCCATCCTTATGTTACAAGAGAAGTAGATTTACACATCGAGAATCTTGTTGATAACTGGAAAGACTTAAATACTTCTGAAATTTTACAAATACAATTAGATGTTGCTCTTAACGAAATTGAGCGAGCTATGTTAGAGAGTCAAATCAGATTAATTTTAATTCATGGATTTGGGAAAGGTATTTTGAAAAAAGAATTAACAAACCTTCTTTATCGTTATACAAACATAGAATTCTACGATGCTTCTTTAAAAGAATATCATGGAGATGCAATTGAAGTAAAATATTTATAATAAAAAAGAGAAGCTAAAATTAGCTTCTCTTTTTTATAGTGCTTTCTTAATAAAATCCATCAAATCAAAATAATTTTGACGATCAATTCCGTGACCACTTCTGTATTCGTGATATTCGTTTTTAATATTTAATTGGTTTAATAAACCTTCTCCTAATCTACCTGCTTCAATTGGCAAGATTACATCTTCTGTTCCATGAGATACAAAAAAGTTTAAGTGTGAAAAATCTTTTGATTGATCAAAGTCTCCAATAATTTTATATTCTGGATATCCACTTAAAATCATTACATTTTTAACCTTTTCTGGATAATTTAACGCGATTGAATAACTTAATATGGCACCTTGGCTAAAACCTGCAATAAAAACATTTTTCGCATCTAAGTTTTCTTGAGCTACAATTGCATCAATAAAACTAACTAAACATTCTCTTGATTCAATAGCTTGATCTATATCCATGTATTTTTCGTTATTCTCAAAACTGATATCATACCAAGCAAATCCTCCGAACTGAATATCATAACGAGCACGAACCGAAACCACATGTGCTGTTTCAGGTAAATCAGGGGTAAAACTAAACAAATCTTGTTCGTTACTTCCATAACCATGAATCAGTAAAAATAACTGTGGATTTTCAGTTTCTACAACTGGTTTTCTTTCTATATATTGAATTCCGTTTAACTCTTTCATAAAAATTACTTTTGGTAAAAATATAATTAATAACAATTTATACCAACAAAAAAACATCAACACTTTTAAGTATCGACGTTTATATTTCTTATTTTTTATATCTTAATATGTCCCCAATTTTCACCAGATTTAATTCGATACAATTGCATTTCACTAATTCCAAATTGCTTTGCTATCAATTTTAATCTTGTTTTTCTATTAGGATCAGAAATCATTTTCTTAATTCGAATAACTTGAGTTGTAGTTAATTTATTTCCATCCATTTTTTTTCGAGTCTCTTGCGATTTCTTAACTCCTTCTTTATATAACGGACTTCCCATAAAATGTGTTCTAAACTCTTCTGTCGTTGCCCAAAATAAATTTTTAGCTTGACAGTTATCCTTAGTGTAATCTTTATGTAATAAATATTTCTGTTCTTCTGTTGGCTGCTCTAAAAAATTTTCTGCAACCATACGAGAAAACATTTTCGAATAATTTTTTACTTTACCCTTCTCAGATATTTTATATCGAAAAACTTTATAACCATTAATTAAAGACCCTTTTAACTCTGCTCCATCTTCAATCACATTAGTATACCTTACTAATCTACCATAATTAGATATTGCATACGTAAACTTAAGCCCTTCTTCTAAAACTAAATCTTTAAATTTTTCTCCAATCAGTACTTTAAACATATCCGACTAATTCTTTTTATTAAACACTTACAAATCCATTCTAAAACCCCTCAAAAACCCCTAAACCAAATAAGGCAAAATCATATTTTACTGGATCATTTGAATCCATTTCTCTTAATTTTGTATCTAATTCTTTTAATGCTTTCGCATCATTTTGTTTCCTTGTCAAAATTCCTAATTTCCTTGCGACATTGCCTGAATGCACATCCAAAGGACAAGATAATTTAGAAGTTGGAATCGATTTCCAAATTCCTAAATCAACACCATTAGCATCATTACGAACCATCCAACGTAACCACATATTAATACGCTTTGCAGCAGAATTATTTAGTGGATCAGAAATATGTTTCTTTGCTCTATCCAAAGGATCAACTTCAAAAAAAACAGTTTTAAATTTAGAAATGGCTTCCTGCATAGAATCTGTAGTTTGATTCTCTGAAAAAACGTTCTCTAAACCATTATAGGTAGTGTAAATGTGTTTTAAACTGCGAATAAAATACTTAAAATCTTCTGCATTAAAAGTTCTATGTACAAATCCATCAGCTTTGTTTAAATCATCTTCAGTGAAACTCATTACAAAATCATATGGAGAATTCCCCATAATATTCATCATTTTGTTTGCATTGTTGATAATCATTTTTCGATTCCCCCAAGCAATAGTTGCTGCTAAGAAACCTGCAATTTCAATATCTTCTTTTTGTTGATATCTATGCGGAATTTGAACAGGATCAGTTTCTATAAAATCTAACGTATTGTATTGATTAACTTTTTCGTCTAAAAAACCTTTTAGTTCGTTAAAATTCATATTCTATTAAAATTCTTCCTGAAACTTCCCGTCATGCATAACTAACTTACGATCAGTTAGAGACGCTAATTCCTCATTATGAGTTACTATAACAAAAGTCTGACCAAACTCTTTTCTAAGGTTAAAAAATAGATCATGAAGTTCTTCCGCATTCTTAGAATCTAAATTACCTGAAGGTTCATCCGCAAAAACAACTTTTGGCTGATTTATTAAAGCTCTAGCTACCGCAATACGTTGTTGCTCTCCACCAGAAAGTTGAGTTGGTTTATGATTCATACGATGTGACACACCTAAATAATCCATCAATTCTTTTGCTCTTTTTTCAGCTTCAGCTTTATTAGTTTTACGTATAAAAGCAGGAATACAAATATTTTCTAACGCTGTAAATTCAGGCAATAATTGATGAAACTGAAAAATAAATCCAATATTTTCGTTTCTAAATCTTGATAAATTTTTGTCCGATAATTTTGTTATATCTTGACCATTTATTAAAATTTCGGTATCATATTTATTCGGTTCAGAACTCTTCTCTAAAGTCCCTAAAATTTGAAGCAATGTTGTTTTTCCTGCACCAGAAGCACCAACTATGGATACTACTTCACGTTCAGCAATTTCTAATGAAACATTTTTCAACACCTCAAGTTCGCCGTATTTTTTTACAATATTTGTTGCTTTAATCATGATGCTGTAAATATATGAAACTATTCAGTAACTATAATTTTTAATGGCTTAGATTGGTATTTAGCTATCAATCCATTTGGAGATAAACCAATGTAAGCTGAATAATTCCCAAATTCTAAATTAGTAGAGTAATCAAAATCAAACCTAAATCCATTTTTAATCTCATAAGGATTAACCATTTTATCCATAGGAATATGAATTTCATCTACAATATTATACTGTTGATCTTTAGTAATAAATAAACTTAATTTCACTTTATTCTCTTTCAATAATGAAATATCAATATCATTTAATTGAATTTTAAATGACTTCGGAGTATTACGATGTAATTCAACTTCATTAGTTTCTATATCTAAAAATATTGCTTCAGTATGATGTATTGGTGTATAATTATCTATTGGATTAATAAAATAATCTTTCTTTTTTAATCCTTCAAAAGCTAATCCTGATTCCATCCAAGGTGTTATATAAGTAAATGGTTGATTCAATAAACTCTCAGTGTCCCATAAAGAAAACTGGCTATTTCTATTTCCTAATGTACGATAAACTACACCTTGTCTATCTTGATTATAAAACTGAAAAATTGAAGCTTCTTGATATTTTTCGAATGCTACAATTTCTGTATGTGAAAGTTCTCCAGAAAGTTCTCCAAAAGTTTTTGTTTCATAAAATGGTGACACGTGTGGAATTGTAATTACAATTCGACCTACTAACATCAAACCAATTGTTACACCACCTAAAATCTCAAACAATTTTGTGTTTTTTTGATTTCTGATGTATCCAAACAATAATATCCCAATTCCTATATAACTAATCAATAACCATTGCGCTTGTGTCGTATCTTTTATTGTAGATATTAAAAAGAATAAAAATGGACCTAAAACTAACCAGAATACAGATTTTTGGAACAAATCAGACTTATTTGCATTTCTCAACGCGCTACCAATATAAAAAAACAATAAACCAGCTGCTCCTAATATAGCAGTTAAGATATAAACAAGGGGTTGAGTTATACTAAAAACCTGTTCTGCACTACGATCTACAAAATGGTAAGAAATTGGAGGGAAATTATTTTGATATAACCAATAAAAATGTGGAGAATATAGAATTAATGACAAAACAACTGCTGCATAAAATGTTGGCTTTTTTATTACAAAATTCAATATCGGAACTAAAGTAAAAAGCAAAACTAATATACCATGATACTTACTGTACATTAATCCTGCAAAACAAATACCTAAAAATGTTGTCCATACTACTGATTGATTTTTGATATAATTTTTTAATACATACAAATAAGCTACAGTAAAAAAAAGTAATGGCGCATCTGGTGTTGATATAAAAGAGAAAATTTGAACAAATATCAAACTGAAATAAGTAATCGAAAACAAGGTAATCTCTTTTTTAGATTTTGGTTCTAAAATCTTCCAAAAAAGAAATGCCGTTATCGTATTAAATAATATAGTAACGAAACGTGCACCAATTTCAGCATCAAATATTAAATCTGATAAATAAATCCATAACGCGATCATTGGTGGATGGTCAAAATAACCGAAGTCTAATTTTGTACTCCAAAGCCAATAATAAGCTTCATCATCTATTATTGGTGTAAAAATACCCTGAAGTAAATTAAGGATAAAAACAGTAATTAAAAATATACGAATATTCATTTTACAATATGTATAACAGCACAAACATAAAATATATTTAGTCAATTTTAAGGCATTATTTACTCTAAAACCTTAATTTATTCAATAAAATTGGGTTAACCTGATAAAATTAATGAATCAAAATTTAGAATACCTCAACAATTATTCTATTTTTGTAATTGAAAAATCAAAAAAAATGAATCTTCACGAATATCAAGGAAAAGAAATTCTTAGTAAATATGGTGTGAGAGTTCAACGTGGAATTGTTGCAACTACACCAGAGGAAGCTGTTGAAGCCGCTAAAAAATTAACAGAAGAAACCGGAACAGGATGGCATGTTGTGAAAGCACAAATTCATGCAGGTGGTCGTGGAAAAGGTGGAGGTGTTAAATTAGCCAAAAACTTAGACGAGGTTAAAGAAAGAGCAAACGATATCATCGGAATGCATTTAGTTACTCCTCAAACTTCTGCAGAAGGTAAAAAAGTACACCAAGTTTTAATCGCTGAGGATGTTTATTATCCTGGTGAATCTGAAACTGAGGAGTACTACGTTTCTGTATTATTAGACCGTGCAACTGGAAAAAATATGATTATGTATTCTACTGAAGGTGGAATGGATATCGAAGAAGTTGCAGAACACACTCCAGATAAAATTTTTACAGAGGAAATTGATCCAACTGTAGGAATCCAAGGTTTCCAAGCACGTAAAATTGCTTTTAACTTAGGTTTATCAGGAAATGCATTTAAAGAAGGTGTGAAATTTATCACTTCATTATACAACGCTTACGTATCTATCGATGCGTCTATGTTTGAAATTAACCCAGTATTAAAAACTTCTGATGACAAAATCATCGCTGTTGATGCTAAAGTAACTTTAGACGACAATGCGTTATTCCGTCACCCAGATATCGCTGCTTTACGTGATACTAGAGAGGAAGACCCTACAGAAGTTGAAGCTGGTGAAGCTGGTTTAAACTTCGTAAAATTAGACGGTAACGTTGGTTGTATGGTTAACGGTGCAGGTTTAGCTATGGCAACTATGGACATTATTAAATTATCTGGAGGAAATCCAGCTAACTTCTTAGATGTTGGTGGTACTGCTGATGCTGAGCGTGTTGAAAAAGCTTTCCGTATAATTTTAAAAGATGAAAACGTAAAAGCTATCTTAGTTAACATCTTCGGAGGTATTGTACGTTGTGACCGTGTTGCTCAAGGTATTTTAGATGCTTATAAAAATATGGGAGACGCAATCAATGTTCCAATCATTGTTCGTTTACAAGGAACAAATGCTGAATTAGCTAAGCAAATGATTGATGAGTCTGGATTAGAAGTCCATTCAGCAATTACATTACAAAATGCAGCTGATAAAGTAAAAGAATTAGTAGCTTAATAAATACATTCATAAAAGTCATTCGAAATCGAATGACTTTTTTTCTTTTATATTGTGTAAAAAAATACCCCAATCGACTTTAATCAATTGGGGTATTTTAATTAATGTATTTTTTTAAGATTAGATATCTTCGAAATCAATATCAGTGAAAGATTCCATACTTGTCACTTCACCTTCTGATTCTTCAGATTTATATTTTTTAGTATCAAAATCTTTTTGATGACGCTCAGAAATTACTTCTTCTCCTTTATTTTGAAAAACATATTGTGTTGTTTCATCTAACATATCTTTAAAACTTTCAAAATCCTCTTTATATAAATAGATTTTGTGTTTTTTATAGAAAAACGATCCATCGTCACTTGTATTTTTTTTACTTTCTGTAATAGTTAAATAATAATCACCAGCTCTCGTTTCTCTTACATCGAAAAAATAGGTACGTCTTCCGGCTCTCAATACTTTGGAAAATATTCCGTCCGCTTCCATTCTTTCTTGGTTATCAAATTCACTCATATGGCTTAACAATAGTTTATGTGTTAACAGTTTCCTAACAAAACTAAAAAAAAATATCAAATAAAAATGCTAAGTGTTAAATAAAAACATATTTTCATTAACATTTGACTAAAAAAACTAATCCGCTATTTGTTTATTAAAAAGTTCGTAATAAAATCCTTTTTTCATTAACAATTCTTCATGCGAGCCAGATTCAATAATTTTTCCTTCATCAAGGAAAATAATTTGATCTGCATTTTTAGCTGATGAAACACGATGCGTAATAATAATAGAAGTTTTCGCATCAAAATCAGAAGCTAAATTATTCAGAATTTGTTCTTCAGTTTCAGTATCAACTGCTGACAAACTATCATCAAAAATTAAAATATTAGGATCATTTACTAATGCACGCGCTATAGAAACACGTTGTTTTTGCCCTCCAGAAAGTGTAACTCCACGTTCACCTACTACTGTATCATATTTTTCTTTAAAACGATCTATATTATCAGCCACTACAGCTTTTTTTGCAAACTTCTTAGCTACATCTAATTCAGTTTCATCAGAACCAAATAGAATATTATTTGCTAACGAATCTGAAAATAAAAATGCTTCTTGTGGCACGTAACCTATTTGTTTTCGGATAGATTCTACACTAATATCATGCATATCTATATTATCAAATAAAATCTTTCCAGAGGTTGGCTCTAATAATCGAGCAACTAATAATGCAATGGTCGATTTCCCTGAACCGGTTTTACCTAAAATAGCTAAGGTTTCTCCTTTTTTAATTTTAAATGATACATCTTTTAACGCTTCTATTCCTGTATTATCGTACACATAAGAGACATTGCTAAATTCAATATCACCTTCAATATCCATTTTATTATCTGGATGATCGATAATTTCTGATTTTTGATCTAAAAATTCATTAATACGTGTCATTGAAGCTTCGGCACGCTGTACTACAGTTGTAATCCAACCAAGAGATGTAAATGGCCAAATTAACATATTTAAATAAAGGAAAAATTCAGCAATCGCACCAATATCTAAATCTCCATTAATATATTTTAATCCACCTAAATAAAGAATGATCAAATTAGAAACTCCGACAACAATTACCATTAAAGGACCAAATGCTGCTTGAATTTGAGATAAATGTAATGCTCGTTTTTGATATTCTTCTGCCTCTACTGCGTAATTAGTTTTTGTATATTCTTCTGTATTAAAAGATTTAATTACACGAATTCCGGCAAAAGTATCCTGTACAGATGACGAAATTGTAGATTGTTGTTGTTGTACTTTCTTACTTCTTTGATTAATTCGGTTCGCTACATTATAAATTAATATAGATAAAATTGGCAAAGGTAAAAGCGTATACAACGTAAGATCCTTATCAACACGCGACATAAAGTATCCAATAATTAATACTCGGGAAAATAAATCGACAGGATACATTATTCCCGGCCCTAAATACATACGAACCAAAGCAACATCTTCTGTAATACGATTCATTAAATCTCCTGTCTTATTCTTTTTATAAAACGAGAGAGACAAATGTTGATAGTGTTGATAGATTTTATTTTTTAAATCAAACTCAATCAAACGAGAAGTTACAATTATCATTTGGCGTGTACCCACAGTTAATGCACCTCCAAGAATTTTAAATCCTAAGAAAGCTAAACTGGCATACATCAAACCTTGTTTCAGAAAATCTAAACTTTGTTCTGAATTTTCTCCAAAATTTGTTAATAATCCTTCTACCGTGTTGATTGCCTCACGAATAAAAGTAACCGAATACACCTGCACAAAGTTGGCAGATATTGTAAAAACGAAGCCCAATAATAGTCTCCATTTATACTTCCATAAAAATTTATTTAATTTCTGTAGCGATTTCACAAAACAAAATTACATCTTTTTACTTACCTTTGCATTCTTAATAGACGTTATATCATTGAAATTATGTTGGGAAGAAGACAACTCCGCGAAAAAGTTATGCAAAGTGTTTATGCATACAACAGTTTAGGTACTGAAGGTGACGAGAGAATTGTAGAAAAGAATTTGATGAAGGGAATTGATCAAATCTACGATTTATACATCTACTTACTAAACTTGGTAAAAGTTCAACAAGAAATCGCTTCAAATAAAATTGAACTTGCTAAAAACAAGAACTTTCCAACTCAAGAAGATTTAAACCCAAACATGAAGTTTGTGAATAATAAGATGTTCAAAATTTTAAGCCAAAATATTGAATTATCTCGATACACAAACGATCACAAAATGTATGATTGGGATATCTATGACACTTACCCAAACAATATTTTTAACCAATTAATCCAAAGCGATTTATATAAAAACTATATGAACAGCGAGGTGAATTCTTTTGAAGAAGATCAAGAATTTATCACAAACATGTTCGTAGAGTTTATTGCTGAATACGAGGATCTACACGATTGGTTTGAAGGTATCCAATTAAACTGGGCTGATGATTTATATATTGCGAACTCTATGGTTCATATGACATTAAAATCTTTCCGTAGCTCTTCATCACCTTTAATTAGCTTATTTAAAGTATACAAGGATATTGATGACAAAAAATTTACTGAAGAATTATTCCGTAAAACAGTTCGTCACCAAAAAGAAACTCGTCAAATTGTAGAAGATAAAGCAAGTAACTGGGAAATTGATCGTATTGCAACAATCGATTTAATTATTTTAGAAATGGCTTTAACTGAGTTTTTATACTTCCCTAATATTCCTGCGAAAGTTACTATCAATGAATATATCGAATTAGCAAAAAATTATTCGACTGAAAAATCGAAGATATTTGTTAACGGAATCTTAGATAAAACTTTAAAAGAGTTAAAAGAGAACAATAACTTACCAAAATACGGTAGAGGTTTATTATAAATCAATTTTATTTTTTTTAAATTTGAGAAACTTATTTATCAAAAAGATGAAAACAAAATTATTTATATTAGGTGCTGTTGCATTAGTTATGTCTACGACAGCTTGTAAAGAAGAAAAAGCTACAGATTTATACTCTGAACAGGAAATTGCTGAACAAGCAAGCAATGTTGTAGATCCTGCAACTGCTCCTGTTATGGCTTTAACTGAAGCTACACACGATTTTGGTGATGTTAAAGCTAATGAAAAAGTACAAGCTTACGTTAAATTTACTAATAATGGAAAATCTCCATTAATTATTCAAGACGCTTCTGCTACATGTGGTTGTACAGTACCTGAATTCCCTAAAACTCCTATTGCTGTTGGTGCTACAGATTCTATCAAGGTAGAATATACTGCTGGTAATATGAACGGAAAACAACAAAAAACAGTTACTTTAGTAACTAACACAGCTAACGGAACAGAGCAATTTAACATTTCAGCAAATGTTGTTGGTGCTTCTGAACCTGCTCAAAATGCTCAACAAGCATTTGGGCAATAATTTTATAAAAGAATAAAATGATTCAAACAATATTTTTACAAGCAGAAAGTGGTGGAATGATGTCCATCTTAATGCTTGGTGGTATGTTCGCGATTATGTACTTTTTCATGATCCGTCCACAACAGAAAAAAGCAAGAGAAGAAAAATCTTTTCAAGCAGAAATTAAAAGAGGTTCTCAAGTTGTTACAACATCTGGGATCCACGGAAAAATTAACGAAATCTATGATGATGCCGTAATTATTGAAACTGGAGCTGGAAAAATGAAATTTGAGAAAGCTGCAATTTCAAGAGAATTAACTTTAGCTCGTTACAGCAAAAACGTAACAAAAGAAGTTGAAAAAACTGAAGAAGAAAAGAAATAATTAAATCTTTCATAAAATTTAGAATGCCGAGGAAATTCCTCGGCATTTTATTTTAACTTCAATCTATGAAAAAATCGACCACAAAAATTATAGGACTAACTGGCGGAATTGGCTCTGGTAAAACAACAGCCGCAAAATATTTTGAGGAGTTGGGATTTCCATTATACAATTCGGATTTAAGAGCAAGAAAGCTTCAAAACGAAAATCCTGAAGTTATTCAGAAAATTAAAGATGTATTTGGTGAAGAAGCCTATAATGATGAAGGTATGAATAGGCCTTTTATCGCTTCGAAAACATTTAACGACAAAGAAAAGCTTAAGCAATTAAATACAATTGTTCATCCAGCTGTTTTTAATGATTTTAAAACTTGGATTGAAGAGCAAAATACTGATTACGTTATAAAAGAAGCTGCTATTTTAATAGAAAGTGGCAGTTATAAGGATTGTGATATAATTATTTCTGTAGTTGCGGACAAAGAAATTAGGATTACACGTACTATTGAAAGGGATGGATTGACAAGAGAACAAATTCTTAATCGCATGGCGAATCAATTGACAGACGAAGAAAGAAAAGAATATTCAGATTATATTATTGATAATAGTCAAGATTTAAATTACTTATATCAACAAGTGAAAAATATTGTTGACAACATCAAAAAATAGTAAATTTGAATAATAATACAATTAAATGAGAAAAGGATTTTACAAAGTCTTAATTGCTATCATGAGTATTGCTTTGATAGGATTAATGATTATCCAATTTTACTGGCTTAATTTAACATTCCGATCAGGATTAGAAAATTTTAATACCAGCGTATATCAAGCAATGAATGCTACAACCACTAAGGTTAATAAATACGAAATTGATAAATATTATTATAAATTAAATAACATAAATAGTGATTTAAAAGCAAGTGTTGATAAACCACAAGCATTTTCGTCACAAATTATTAAAGATTCTTTAGGTGTTACTTATGCTTATGTAACAAAATATGTTGTTGAAAAATCTATGGTTCCCATTTCTGGAACTTATAACGACAGCTTAACGAAAGCAAATATTTATACACAAGAAAAAGTTTATAAAATTGACAAAGATTCAGCTTCTAGAGGTGTAGGAAATTTAAACCTAAATTTAGAAGAGTCTTTGAGGGATGGAACTTACACTATAGAAAATATGGCGCGTTGGGATGCTGGTACTACTCCACTTGACAAACGTATTTCTTATAAAATGTTAGATTCTATCTTTAAAAAAGAACTAAACAAATATGGAATTAAAGCTACACCAAGAATTGGTGTTATAACAAAAGATTCTTTGTTAACGAATATTAAATCTGAAAATTTCAAAGAAAAAAACATCAAGTTTACTGTTCCTTTATTTTATGACAGAAATGATCATGCTGAATACAACTTGACAGCTTATTTTCCGGATCAAAATTATGTCATTTTAGGTGATGTTATTCCAATTGTTTCTTTAACATTTATACTTACAATGATTATAGTGACAGTTTTTGCTTTAGCTATTTATTATATGCAAATGCAACGTCGTATATCTGAAATAAAGACAGACTTTATCAATAACATGACACACGAATTCAAAACCCCTATTGCAACAATCAATATTGCATCGGATGCTTTAAAGAATTCTAAGATCATTTCTGAACCAGAAAAAGTAAAATACTACGCAGACCTTATCAAACAGGAAAATAAGCGTATGAACGCTCACGTGGAGATGGTTTTACGAATGGCAAAACTGGAAAGAAATCAAATGGACTTGAATATTGAAGAAGTAAACATGAATGGTATAGTTCAAAAAAGTATAGAACCTATACGTTTTATTGTTGAAGAAAGAAATGGTACAATATTTGAAGAATACAATGCAGATAAAGTTTTTGTAGACGGTGATCCTTTCCACTTAGAAAATATCATAATAAACGTGTTAGACAATGCACGTAAATATTCAACTGGAAAGCCTGAAGTTTATGTTAAAACTTATAATACAGATAAACACTTTGTTGTAGAAGTTAAGGACAAAGGAATTGGTATGTCGCCAACTGTATTGAAAAAAATATTTGAACAATTTTATAGAGAAGAAACAGGAAATATACATAATGTAAAAGGCCATGGATTAGGTTTGGCCTACGTTAAGAAAATTGTACAACTACACGGAGGTGAAGTTTGGGCAGAAAGTCAACCAGACAAAGGCAGTACTTTTTACATTAAAATTCCTTTAAAATCATAGATCAATGAGTGATAAACAAAAATTACTTTTAGTAGAAGATGATCCTAGCTTTGGAAGTGTATTAAAGGATTATTTAGTAATAAATGATTTCGACGTAACTCACGCGATTGACGGAGAGGATGGTCTAACAAAATTCAAGGAAAGTGATTATGATTTATGTATCTTAGATGTAATGATGCCTAAAAAGGACGGATTTACATTAGGAAAAGAAATCAAAGAATTAAAAAGCGAACAACCAATTATATTTTTAACTGCTAAAAACATGCGTGAAGACGTATTAAACGGTTATAAAATTGGTGCAGATGATTATGTGTTAAAACCATTTGATTCTGAAGTTTTATTATACAAAATTAAAGCTGTATTACAACGTAATTCTGGAGAAGATGAGAAATTTGAACAAGAAGATTTCAAAATCGGAAAATTCACTTTCAACGCAAAATTAAGACAATTAATTTACGATGGTAAGTCTCAGAAATTATCTCCAAAAGAAAACGAATTATTACGTTTATTAGCAGTTTATAAAAACGACTTAATGCCTCGTGAGATTGCATTAACTCGTATTTGGCATGATGATAACTATTTTACATCACGTTCAATGGACGTTTATATAGCTAAATTACGTAAGTATTTAAAGAAAGATCCAGCTGTTGAGATTGTAAATATCCACGGTGAAGGTTTTAGACTTTTAGTACAGGAATAAGAAATTATATTCTTTTATATAGAAAAACCACAACAAATGTTGTGGTTTTTTTATTTAATTCTTTTTTAATAAATCTAAAAATACTTCCTCAATTGTATTATAAATTTCTTCATTATTAAATGTTTCAGATTTATTTTCTAATTCATTCTTAATATTTTGAAATAAGATTTCATCATTTATTAATTCCTCTATTCCTTTCTGTATTTCTTCATTATTGTAATTAACTAAATATCCATTTTTTTTATGGGTTATTAATTCAGAAACACCACCTACATCAGTAGCTAAAATATGTTTTTTTAATATTAATGCTTCAGCTAAAATTAATGGCCAGCCCTCAGATTCAGATGGTAATATAAAAATATCTGCATTTTTTACATATGGATATGGATTAAGTAAAGAACCTAATAGAATAAAAGTATCATTTATCTTGTTTTCTTTTATTCTAGCATTTAATTTATCTTTTTCAATCCCATCTCCTATTAGATATATTTTATTTTTTATACCCTTATTCAAGAGACCTAAATGCACATCTATTAAAACATTATGACCTTTACGAGAATCTAATCTACCCACAGAAACTAACACAAGATCTTTAGATAGAATATCGGGGATAAATTCCTCAGATTTCTTCAAAATTTCTTCTTTAAATATAGGATTTCTAATCACTTGATTCGGTGGTAAAATAATATTTGGAAATTCCTTTATAAAATCTTCATATGTTTGGATTGAACCAAAAAAAACGTAATCAAATTGTTCAATTTGATTTGATAATTTGATCGCTAATTTTTTATCTTTTAAGTAAGAAATTTCTGTATGAAACCAACCAATTTTTTTAGAATTTTTATTTGAAGAATTAAGTACATCATCAAACATTGTAAATCCTAAAGCAATTTCTATATCTGCAGTATTATTAATTAAAAATTTGTTAGGAATGATTGGAAAAAACTTGAATATTTTCAATTTTATACCTCTTAAAAAGAGGTTAAATTTATTTAATATATAATTTTCAGGAAAATCTTCTTTACCTTTTGTTAACCGATAAGTAGTAATATCCGAAGGTATAAAATTCCTTAATTCACCTTGATTTAAATTTAACGCTAATGATATTTCGAATTGATTTTTATCTAGATTTTCTAATAAATTTAATAACACTTTTTCCACCCCACCCATTTCCATTGAGCGATGTTTAAAAAGTATATTTACCTTATTTTTAGAGGAATTCATCAGGTTTAGTTTAGTTTAGTTTAGTTTAGTTTAGTTAAATTAAATTATAAAATGATTCAAATAATATCTTATAATCCGCTTATTAATTGATTGTTCTTTTTTAATTAGTTTATTATACAAATCTTCATCTTCAAATTTTTGAAATTTATTTATTTTTCTTCTTTTAAAAGTTTTTTTAATTACATTTAAAAAATCACTCTTACCCTTGTCCTCACCTTGTGTCAAACCATTTTTATGTAGCCTGTAATTATAGAGACAATCATCAATAAAAAGAATTCTACCCTTTTCATATAATTTCAAATATAAATCTTGGTCTTCAGCCCTTCTTAAATTAGGATCAATTTTCTCAGTTAAATCATAAATATGTTTTTTGAAAGAAAAAAAATGAGTGATATTATTATTGATATTTACAAAATATTTATCTCTATTAATAATTTGTTTAGTTCTATTAAAAGGATTAATTGGTTGAAGTTGATTATCACATAACATCATTTTAGAATATGCTGCTACACAATCTTTTTTTTTAAAAAATTCAACCATTTTCTCAACTGCATCATTTCTCAAAGCATCATCTGGATCTACAAATCCACAAATATCTCCTGATGCAAATTCGATACATTTATTTTTCGTATACCCAACACCTTTATTACTACTATTTTGAAAAAATTTAAATCTAATATCATTTTTAATTAAATTTTTCACCTCCTTAATTGATGTAACTTCAGAATAATCATCAACAATAATAACTTCAAAATCTTGATAAGATTGATTAATTATAGAATTGTAACAATCTTTAAAAAATAAATCATTGTTGTAATGAGCTATTAATATTGAAAATTTCATGAATAAGGCGTATTGGTTCTTACAAATTTATTAATTTAAAGTAATTTAACAAGTAAATTAAAAACATAATACATTATGTATCAACCATTAATAAGCATATCAATACCCATTTACAAATGTGAAAAACATATTTATAAATGCTTATTATCAGTAAAAAATCAATTATATAATAATTTAGAAATAATTTTAGTTAATGATTTTACTCAGGATAATAGCATTTCTATTATTGAAGATTTCATAGTCAGAAACCCAAATCTAAAGATTAAGTTACTGCATCATGATAAAAACTATGGATTATCAACTGTTAGAAATACAGGAATATTGAACTCTAAAGGAGAATATATTTTTTTTCTAGATAGCGATGACGTAATTACACCAGATTGTATTAGCAGTTTAGTTAATTGTGCTATTACAACAAAAGTAGATGTTGTGGTAGGACAAAACAAATGGATAAATACATTTGATCAATCAGAAAAAGCATATGGATTTCCTGTAAAACCTAAAAAAAAAGTCATTTATAATAATCATGAAATTTTTGTAGAATATGTTAAAGATAATATCCCTGCGGTTTCTTGGAATAAGTTAATTAAGAGAGATTTTATTATAGAAAATAATTTATTTTTTATTCCAAATCTTTATGCACAAGATGAGCTATGGATGCTACATTTAATGGAAAAAATAAATTCGTTAGCTGTAGTTGATGAAATTACATATCATTATTATTTACATTCAGAATCAGTAATATTTAACAGAACAAAAATTAATTTTGAAAATTATTTGACTATACTTTCATATTTTGAAATATCATACAAAAAAAATGAATCTAAAATAATAAAACAACTTATTAAAGAGAAAGTTATCTATTTAAAAAACACTATTATTCTTATGGTATTAAAGGTATATTTAAACGATAAAGAGTATGTTTCTGAGATATATTTACGTATGAAAAAAATAATACCATTTAAAGTCTCAGATTTAACCGATAATAGATTAAACCTAAAATCAAAAAAATTACTAATTAAGCAAAATTTACCCATAAAAATTGGTGTGAATTGGTATATCTCAAGATACACCTAAAATATTTTCTTATTGAATAAAAGAAAATTAGAAAGTTAAAGCTAGATAAAGACAATCCATGATAACATTTATAAATAAAATTCATGTTTTTCCATAAAAAAAATCTATTTAAGTTAATATAACCATTTTTTATTTTATTTAGTTGCTCTTTTCGCTCACTTTTATTAAGATTACTTTTTAAGGTATGATATAACTTGATGTTACTTATAATATTTTTAAAAGCAGACAATTCGAATTTTAGTTTATGATTTTCATAAACACCTGAATTAATAAATATTTGTCTTAAAATTACATCTGATTTTATAATATCTAGTCTATTAATATTTGATGATTTAAATGAAGAGTTGTAATAAATGTAATGACTGTAAATTCCCTTACAAGATGATACTTTTTTAATGTTACAAAATATAAGTCTTTCTACAATTTCATCAGCATTTATCAATTTTTCAGAAAAATTATATGAAATCGATTTGAATATATTATTCCTTATTAAACCTCTAAAATTCACCGTATAATTCCCTACAGTATTTTCTAACATTTCTAACCCAGTCATAATTCTATAATCAAAAGGAACAGCAGACGAAATATTAATATCTAAATTTTTAAATGATTTTAGATCACCATTTGAATTGTATGTTTTTACTAACATAGAAACTGCATCAAGGTCTGAATCATTTTTTAAAACTTTTACAGCCTCTTCAATTGCATTTAATGATATAATATCGTCATGATCAAAGAACATAATAAAGTCTCCACTAGCTTTTTCCTGTCCTAATGATTTTGCATATTGAGCAGAACCCTGATTTTCTTTGTTATAAACTTTTACCCTATTATCCTTATTAGATACAGCTTTTAATTGTGATAATGTATCATCTTTAGAACCATCATTTATGCAAATAAATTCAATATTTTTATAAGTTTGATTCAGCAAACAGTTCATAGATTTATTTACAAAATCGCCTAAATCTACAGAGTTATAAAAAGTTGCTATAATTGATATCTTCATTTATTTATCCATATAATATTTTAATATCATATTTCTTAAATATTTATTCTTATCTAAAATTTCAAATTTATAATTCAAATCTTTTATATAAATCGAATAATGTTCTCCTAGGTCTAATACTTCCTTAGTGACATCCTGGTCAAAGACTTCTTCTATATTGTCAATGATTTCTGTTATTTGAAAATTTTCTACATAAGCAACATTAACAATTTGGTTATATACCAGATTGTCTATATATTTTAATGTAATATTTCTCACATCTTCAACATCAATTAAATTTCTAGATGCGTTTTTATGAATAACTATCGGTAAAGATTTTCTAAATTTATTAATTAGATAATTCATTAGTAAATTTGGATTCCCTCCATTTCCTACTGCACAACTTACTCTAAAAATTAAATAATTTATTTTTGATTCCCTAATAATTTCTTCCATATGTAATTTATGTAATACGTAGGGACTTTTATATTTAGATGAATCATAAATAGAACATGTACTAAAATAAACAATAAGTTTATCAGGATTATTATTTATAGTCTTCTCTATTAAATTTTGTTCTTTTAAAAATTCTTGTTTGTCGCACTCTAAAGAATTTGAAACACCTGATGCAAAAAAAATTACATTATTATTATCATAATCAAAAAATTGATTTGCTATTAATCCGTTACCTATTACCATATATTTTATAACTTCTGAAGCTCTACTAAATTTTTAAATTTTTCTGATTTAGTATATAACTCTTCAAAATTTCCATATTCTTTTATTTTCCCTTTATCCATTAAATAAATTTCATCAACATCTTTTATTGTAGATAATCTATGTGCAATAATTATCATTGTACATTTACCTTGAAGTAAATCGATATTTTCTTTAATATATTTTTCAGTTTCAGAATCTAATGCTGATGTTGCTTCGTCCATAATCAACAATTCAATATCCTTAAATAATTCTCTAGCTATTGTAATTCTTTGTTTTTGTCCTCCAGAAATTAATAATCCATTATTTCCTAATTCAGTATCTTCTTTAAATTCTAAATTATTAATAAAACTCATTAAGGAGACTGTTTCCATTGTCTTATAAAACTTTTCCATATTTTCAGGCGTTTTTTCAGACCAAAATGTTACATTATTATATATTGTATCATCAAAAATAACAGACTCCTGCGTAATGTATCCTATCTTATCTCTATATGAATTTAAGTTACAATCATAAAGAGACAAATTACCTATTTTTATTGTACCAACACTTGGTTTTTGTAAACCGCATATGACATTTGCTAAAGTCGTTTTACCAGCACCACTTTCTCCTATAAATGCTATTGATTTATTTTTTGATATATTAAGTGATACATCATCTATAACCTTTTTACTCCCAAATGATAAACTTATATTTTCTACACTGATATCGGATATTGCAGGAATAATAGTACTATTTACTTCTTCTTTATTGTTATCAAATTCTCTTAACATATCTTCTATAGAATCTATTGAAGATGATAATGGTAAAAAATCATTCCAATATCCTTGCATTGTCACTAAATGAGCAAGACCTCTATATATTAAAAGTAAGCTTGTTAAAACAGAAGCTGTATTTCCTTCAAAAAAAAGTGTCATTATCATAATAACAGATGCAATAATTATGATAATTAATGGTTCTCTAATACTTTCTCCAAAACCACTAACTTTTCCCATTCTGTAATTAATATTTAAACTCTGTTCAATATTATCAGTTAATTTTCGTTCATATTTATCAAAATAATTTGTCGCCTTCAAATATTTAAAATTATGAACCGATTGTATTAAAAATCCATTAAACTCATTACTTACTCCTATTTGCTTCAGTGAAAACCCTTTAGTTTTACTATTTACATATTTATAAATAACATTAGTTAATAAGCCCCCAACACCAACCATTAAGGCAAATTTCCAATTTGATAACATCGCAAGTACTAAATATGTAAACAACATTACTATATGCTGAATTACATGAAAATATAGATTACATGAACTCATTAGTTTTGTAGTCTCACCTATCATATTATTCTGTATTTTACCTTGATCTATTTTAGTAAAACCTTCATATGAAAGACTTCTTAATTTCTTAATTAATGATAATCTTATTTTCTTTATTAATGTTAATCTTAATTTTATTAAACAAATAACTTTAAAATAATATATACATCCTTTTATTGTAAATAAAGATATTAACATTGCTAATACAACGTATATGTTTAATCCAAATCCTAAACCTTCAATAAAATCTACAATAAAATTCAATTTACCTAAAGATTCTCCTTCTAGTTCAGACCCCATTACTATAGCTAAAAGTGGTATAAACATTGCTAAACCAATTCCATCTAATAAACCAACCATGATATTTAAAAAAATAAATAATATCATATTATTTCCTAAATATTTATAGAAATAAGGAAAATATTGTAATGGATTTATAAGTTTATTTTTCATTTATTTTCAACTTTTTATTTTTATTAATGAAGATTAATAAAATTTATTTTTTTATTTATTAAAACAATAACAGACAATAGTAGAGAAACTCCTTTGAATTTTGAAAATACTGAAGATTCAATATCGTTATATTCAAAATCCCAATATTTATTTAAAGCAATTAATTTTTCTTTGATTGGTATATCTTCTTTACTTAATTCCTTAAAAAAAAACGATGCTCCAAGTGGATTTTTTTTTAAAATTTTCCATGATTCAATTGTTAAACCATCTGATAAATAATCAGCAAAATAAATTGGTTCATCTACATAAAGTGTTTTATAGTCTTTCCCTATTTGGCGATATACAAATGATTCTCTAAAGAAATTTTCTCCTTCAAAATATGGGTATGGGTATTTTTTTTGTATACTAGTTTTAAATGCTGTAGCAAATTCACCTTTTATATTTAGTTTATATGTTAATTTATTATATGTTGATAAAATTTCGCCATTAGGAATTTCTTTTGTCAACATTAGTTTTTTATTATTTTTTATTGATCTGTAAGCTATCCCAATTCCTGCTATAAGATTATCATTTTTAATTAAAGAATATTTACTATTTAAATACTCTATTGCGTTATTAGCTAAATAATCATCACTATCAACTATAAAAAAAAGATCACCTTTTGCTTTATTTACAGCAAAATTAATTGCGATATGTTTTCCTTGGTTTTCTTTTTTAAAATAATGTATTTTAAAAAAAGCAATCTGCAAAAACTCTTCAATAATATGTTTAGTATTATCTGTGCTTCCATCATCGACTATTATCCATTCAAAATTTTTATCTGTTTGGTTTTGCAAGCTTTTGAATAAAACGGGTAATATATAAGCTCTATTATAAGTTGGTGTAAAAACTGTTATCATTATATATATTTACCAAACATGCTATTTTTTTTTACCATATTATTTTTTAGTAGAACATCTATCGAATTTCTATTTTTACTTGTAAGCTTAATTATACTAGGAAAATTAGAATATGTCGCATTCAATAAAAAATACTTCCCTATTTTTTCATAATTATAATTGAATTCGTAATCATAAAAAAAACCATTTACTTTCGAGTTTAATAATCCTATCTTTAGATTTTCAACATCTTTTAAAATAACTAGAGATGACATGTAAATATAAAGATAGTCCCTATTTTTTTCTTCTATCATCAAATATTCTTTATTGTATTTTTTTTTGAAAAAATTTTGATAGTCAAAATCAATAAAACATTTTTTTAATAAATCTAACCATACTTCAATAAAGTGATTATTCTTATAAGTTATTAAAAACCACGATTCAGTTATAGGTAATAATTTATTATTATGATTATAACCTTCAAAACACAATAAATCAAGATCGTTATTAGAAAAATTTAGTAGATGATTATCTAATTTATCATTTAAGAAAACAGAACAATCTAACCATATACCTCCATAATTATAAAGAAGCTCTAATCTAATTATATCACTTAAGTTTGCATGATTAAGGTGCTGAAAAATTGAAAAATTAAAATCAGGTAAATATTCTAATAAATTATTTTTATTTAATAAATTAATCTGATAATTTGGATGATGATATTTCCAAGATTTTAAACAAATTTCTATACTTTTAGGATATTCTATATCAAACCAAAAACTCCAAATTATTTTAGGAACATCCTTATTTATTTTTTTTTGTTTAAAATTTAAACTCTCCCAAATAATAAGTTCATCAGTAGTTGATCGTATGAGCAAATTCTTGTCTCTATAAAATACTTTATTTAAAAAATCTTTCATACCAACTAACAATACTATTTCCTAATTTATACCTTTTGCTTTTGTATGCTTTGTAATACATTTCCCTTTCTCGTCTTAAAATTTTTATTTCTAATGCTAATGAAGGAAAATCACCTAAATATTCATGAAAAAAATCTATGTGCTTTTTAGAAATAATACGAGTCATTTTTACTCGTTTCTCATCGACTAATTCAGTAATCATGGATTGCTCTTTCATTCTATAATAAAAACAAGTTTTATTTATTTTATAAACTTTTCCTCCATCTTTTAAAATAGAAATCCAAAAATCCCAATCTTCCAATCCAAAAATTAAAGTTTCGTCATAACCACCTACTCGTTCCCAATCCTCTTTCTTAAAGAAACATGCAGAAAAAAATGTATTAAAAGTGGCTAAGTTTTTTAACGAAAAATTTTCCATTTTAATGATTCCAGAATCTATCCCAAATTTTTCACCAACGCATGTAATTAGCTTAAAACCATTATTAAATTCACTTTGAGCTAGTTCCAAATAATCTTCCGATATAATATCATCAGCATCTAAAGGTAAAATCCATTCACTTTTAGCTTTTGTTATTCCTATATTTCTAGCATAAGGTAAACCTTTATTCTCTTGAGAGAGATATTTAAATCTTCTATCAGTAGATATCCATTTATTTGCTATTTCTTCTGTATTATCATTAGATCCATCATTTATAATAATACATTCCCATTCCTGAAATGTTTGTATAAATACTGAATTTAAACAATCATCAAGAAATTGAGCTTGCTGATAACAAGGTACTATAATTGATATTTTAGGAGATATCATTATAAATTTTTGTATAGTTTAAAAAACCCTAAAAATCTTCCTATTTTCATCCATCTTGATTTTTTTATTAGATTAATATGGTAAATTTCACGATCTAACATTTCAATACGAACAAATTGCTTAAAAAATAATTCTTCTGGATTTATTCCTTGTCTTTCTGCTGATTTTATTATTGCAACCCAATGCCAAAATAAAGCTTTGTCACTGTTTTCATTCGTAGAAACACCTCCGTCATGTACTCTATATAGATACAATTCTTCATCAATATATTTTACGGGAGATATTTCAAATATTTTCATATATATATCCTGATCTTCTGCCCTTCTATTAAAAATATCTATACCATCTGTTTTATCATAAATACTTTTTTTAAAGGTTGCAAAATGTCCAACTTCACCAAAAATAAATTTCTCATTGGTTAATTGTCTTCCTTTATGACGGATATAACTTCCATTTAATCTAGTTAAAGGATTTAAATATTCATCACATATAATGTTATTAGAATATACTAATCCAACTTCTGGAAATTCTTTATGCAACTTTATTGATTTTTCAATTGCGTTAGGCATTAATGCATCATCAGGATCTAATCTTGCAAATAGATCACTTCTGCATAATTCAATAGCTTTTCGAACGGTTTGCTGATACCCAACGTTTACTTCATTTTTAAAAAAACGAAATCTTGAGTCACCCTCAATTAAAGGTAAAATGAGATCTATTGAAGTATCCGAGGAGCAATCGTCTATTACGATTGCTTCCCAATTTGTCTCATTTTGGTTAACTAAGCTTGTATAACAGTCTTTAAAAAAATGTCCATTATTATAGTTAGCTATTATGATTGATAAATTTGGTTTAAGGTTAGTCATTAGGTATAAAATTTTTACTTCATCAAAACATGTAATTTATTCACTAATTTATATTTAATATATTCTAAATCCCAAATTAAAGAGTCTTTTACTCCTAAGTATTTTTTAAAATTATTTTCAATAATAATTCTCGAATTTTCAGGAATTTTTTTCTTTAATTGTTTATAATCAAAATAATAATTTTTGATTATCCTGTCTGTTTTTCCATAATCTCTTTTCTCAAAATAAATCAATGCATTAACGTCTTCATAAAAATTTAGACCGTTGCTCATAATTTTACTTGATACATTTAAATTATGAGATTTTCTATAATTATTTAAAATTTCTGAAGATCTAATAACATCCCCCATCCTACTCATATCAGTCCAAAAAACCCAATCTCCACTATATTTATATTTTAGGTATTCTTTTGAATCTAACTTATGGTATAATTTTTTATTAAATATGACCATACTTGCATTATAAACTGCATTACCTTTTAGCATAAATTCATTAAAAAATTGTTCTTTTTCAATTCTTAATTTAAAAGGAACTTTCTGCCAATTTACCCTTACAGTGTTATTTTCCTCGTAGATATAACTTTGGCAATAAGTAAATGCGATAGAAGAATCTTTAATTAAATCATTAACTAAGTTTTCTAAAAAAAACTCTGAGCACCAATCATCACTTTCTGCTATCCATATCCAATCACCTTCTGAATAACTGATACCTTTTGTCCATTGTTTGAATGTACTTCCTGAATTTTCTTGATTATATATTATCTTAGATATTTTTTCATTACCTCTATAAGATTCTATAATTTCTCTGCTATTATCTGTTGAACAATCATCTAATATTATTATTTCAAAATCCTTATAAGTCTGATTTAAAACCGAATCAATTCTTTCTTTTAAAAAAGGAGCATGATTAAAATTTGGGATTATTACTGATACTAAAGCCATAATTTGAAATATTTTATACGTATCAATTTCTTATGTATTCTTGGATATTTTTCAAAATAATATTTTTTTTGAAATTCAAAACTCATATATCTTAAAAAATCATTAGTTAAAATTTCTTTTATCTTGTTCTCTTCTCGTCTACTCTCTATTTTATCCTTTAGATTAACATTTGTAGCTTGATTTTGATGTAATCTAAATTTAAATAATTTCTTACCTATAATACCTATAGGATATTTTTTTAGAACTCTATATCCAAACTCTAAATCTAAAAGTTGTGCATAATCAACATTAAATAAACCTAGTTCTTCAAAAATTTCTTTTTTGTATAAAAATGATATTGGTTCCCCAAAAATATTTGTACTACACCAATCAAAATTGATGTTCTTTAAATCGTTTTTGGTAAGTAAATAATAATTATCTATGTCTAAACCTAAATTTAATTTTTGTAGATCGTGACATGAGTCGTACCATGGTCCTGAATTTACTTTAGAACCTTTATCATCTATTATTTCTCTTTTACTACAAACTATTTTTAAATTATTTTTTTTTATACATTTTAATTTTTCTTCTATACAATTTGGTAGCAAAATATCATCTTGAAATAAAAATTGTATATAATCACCTGAAGATTTTTTAATACAATTGTTCCAATTTGAACCAATACTTTTTCTTTTTTTTAAAAATATCTTAACCGGAAAATCTACCTCTTTTTTAAACTGATTCACAATTTCCATCGTATTATCAGTTGAAAAATTATCTGAAACAATTACCTCTATATTTTGATAGGTTTGATTTTTTACAGATTCTAATGATTCTTTTAAAAATTGTGAACCATTATATGTAGGAATACATACTGAGACCAATTCCATAATAATTTAGTTGATGGTTTTTATTAATTTAGCTGGAACACCAGCTATTATAGAATTATCCGGAAAACTTTTTGTTACAACTGCATTTGCTCCAATAATAGAATTCTCTCCTATTGTTACACCAGGCATAATTACAGCTCCTTCTCCAATCCAAACATTTTTTTTAATTACAACAGGTCCTTTGGATGTTAAATTACGTTTAGCAGGTCTTAAATTAGAGGATGATGTATCTCCGTGATAATGATCAGATATGTAGACTCTACTTGCTATCAAAACTCCGTCTTCTATAATTACTTTATTTATACAACCTATATGACAATATTGTTCTATATTAACATTATCACCAATTATAAGTTCAGGACTAAATTTATCATCTAGATATTCTGAAAATGTTTCAATTCTTAAATATCCATAAGCAAAAAAATTATTTCCTATACTAACATTCTCTAATCCATTAGATAAAATTGGTAGTGTTATTCTACTATTTAATCCAAAATTTTTAAATTTATTTTTAATAGTTTCTAATTCTTTACCCTCTCTAAGCTTCTTATATTCTTCAAAGTTTTCAAAAATATAATTTAATACAACTGACTTTATCTTTTTAAACATTT
Organism: Faecalibacter macacae; assembly: GCF_003687725.1. GTDB lineage: Bacteria > Bacteroidota > Bacteroidia > Flavobacteriales > Weeksellaceae > Empedobacter > Empedobacter macacae. The sequence continues at coordinate 144,259 of NZ_RDOJ01000001.1, read as the reverse complement.
AGATTCTAGATTTAAAATAAAAATATTTTATTGTTGAAATTACTTGCTCTTGTTCTTGATTAGTTAGTTCATAAAAAAAGGGTAATCTCAATAATCGATCAGAAAATTTTTCAGCATTAATGTAATCTATAGATTCATTTGTTTCTAAATAAAACTGACTCTTATTTAAACTTGTATAGTGAAAAACTGGATATATCTCAACACTTTTCATCGCATCAATTAAATTTGATCGTTCTGCTTCATCTTTACAAATTATATAAAACATGTGTGCATTATTTGTTGCATACTTTGGGATTTGAGGTATTCCTATAAAACCTTTGTCTTTTAACTCCTTTAATTCATGAAAATATTTATTCCAAATAGTAATTCGCTTATTTTGTATTACATCAAATTTTTCTAATTGTGCAAATAAAAAAGCTGCTATAATATCTGATGGTAAAAATGAAGAGCCTATATCAACCCATCCGTATTTATCTATTTCTCCTCTAAAAAATGCACTTCTATTTGTTCCTTTTTCTCTAATTATTTCAGCTCTGTCAAAATACTTTTGATCATTTATTACTAACATTCCTCCTTCTCCTGAAATGATATTCTTAGTTTCGTGAAATGAGAATGCTGCAAAATGCCCTATTGAACCTAATGCCCTTTTTGTACCATCTGAAAACACATAATAACTATCTATAGCTTGAGCTGCATCTTCTATTACCAAAAGATTATATTTCTTAGCTATTTCCATAACTTTTTCCATATCACAGGCTATTCCGGCATAATGCACCACCACTATAGCTTTAGTTTTTGATGTTATTAGGTTTTCAATTTTATCAACATCAATATTTGGGTTTTTAATTGATGAATCTGCAAATATTATTTTTGCACCCCTTAAAACAAATGCATTTGCTGTTGATACAAAGGTAAATGCTGGTACTATAACCTCATCCTCAGAAGTTATATTAGATAATATTGCTGCCATTTCTAAGGCATCAGTACAAGATGTAGTTAATAATACTTTAGGAAATTGATATTTTTCTTGAAAGAAACTCTGACACTTTTTTGTAAAAATACCATCACCTGAAATTTTACCTGATTTAACAGCCTCTTCTATATAAAGAAGTTCGTTACCAATGATAAATGATTTATTGAAAGGGATCATAATTAAATAAATTTCATTCGTAATTTTTTAAATAAAATAGATTGTTTAGAATCTTCATCCACTGCAGAAATAATTTTTAATAATCCTTGACCACAGATAATTATAGGTAATCCATCTTCAATAGAAAAAATTTTACCTGGAGTTCTATTTACAATATTTAAATCAGTCATTATTTCTGAATCTAAGATTCTTATAAATCTATTTTCAAATTTCGTTTTCGCTCCCTTATAAGGATAACCTACACTATTTATAAAACGGTGTATAAAGGTTGATTCATTATTCCAATCAATAATAAAATCATCCTCGTCTCGCCAGATACTATAAGAAGCTTCAGATTCGTTCTGAATAACTTCCTTTATGTCACTTTCTATATATTTACTCGTAATTGTTAAAACTAATTCTGTATATAAATCACTTATTTCATCAATCACATATTTTATCTTTATTGGATAGTTTATTTTCAATTTAATTTGACCTACAATATTTCCTCTATCATATTCTTTATTTGCTTTAATGGCTGTTACTCCTACTTCTTCATCTCCATTTAACAATGCAGTCACTAAAGGATTATAACCTCTATATTTTGGTAATAGAGAATCATGTAATACTATTAAATTTTGACTATCGGGAATTAACCATTTCCAGCCTATTGCAAATTGTATTGTCGTAAATGGTAAATTAATTTCATCTCTTTTGTAATATTTTAATCTATTATTATTACAAAATTCTATTATTTCTTTACTATAATCAGATTGAACATTTTCATCCTTTCCTACAACAACAAATAGTATTTCATTAGAGTATTTTATATATAGATTTTCTAATACATTTAAGCCTTTTTGTCCAAGAAGATATAATCCTATAGTAAGCATAATATTATTCGATTTACAATTAAGAATTCAATATTTTTTTAAATACTTCTTTAGCATATTCAAATGAAGAATTTTCTTCTACCATTAATACACTATTCTTAGAAAAATTATTATAATCCTCTTTATTCAATTTAATAATTTTTTCAATAGCTTTTGCTAATAACACACTGTCTTTTAATGGAACTTTATAACCATTAAAATCATTTCTTATCATATTTACTAAAATACCAGTATCAAATCCAACAACTGGAGTACCACAAGCTAAAGCTTCAGAAACCATCATTGGACCAGATTCTTCTATAGATGTATTAATGAATAAATTTGTAGCTTGATACAATAATGATAATTTATTGTAATCTTTTATATAATCAATTTTTAATGTTTTAAAATCAATTGAATTAAAGTTATCATTCACTTCCCTTGAAACTAAAATTAATATAATTTTCTCCTTTTCATATTCTCTTAAATTTTTTGAAAGTATCTGTAAAGCTTCTATTAAATATTTGAATCCTTTTCTTGGATCATTTAAATTTTGAGCACCTGATAAAATATAAAATTTATCCTCTTCGAAACCGAAATATTCTTTAGCCGTAGCCTTATTAAATGTGTTCATAACTCTAGTATCTATCATACTATTTACATTTAATATTTCATTTTGATTTTTATAAATCTTAGATTCTTTTGATTGTTCTAATGTAAGACCTGAGGCTGCTATTACTTTAAAATTAGACTTTAAAGCATTATTATATTTAGTATCAAAGTTTTTTTTCGCTATATATTTTTGACTCTGATTTATAATTGCAGGACAATTATCATCACAACCATTTACATACCCTTGGCAACCCCATGAATAATGACATCCTCCTGTAAAAAAAGACATATCGACTGTAATATTATAAATCTGGGCATTGGTTTTTTTATAAAGCTTATAAATATCTGAGCTGTTAATAAAATTAGAAGTCATACCTACAAAAATGAAATCGGGTATAAAACCTACAATTTTCAATAAATTGTTAACGTCTATATTTGATGAACTTTCATCTTCATCTAAAAAACTATATTCTGATTTTGCTTCTATTTTTTTTACAGAAGATTCGGAGAAAAAAACATTATTTATTTTATTAACAACCTTAGTTATGAAATTATTTTTAGGTTTTTTTCTTAAATAAGGTTTTATAAAGTTATCTGATTTAGTTTTATCTTTTACTAACATCACAACTTCATAATCCATCTCTAATAGAATTTTTGAAACCTTATACATTGCTTCATAAGCTCCATTTATGTCACCAGTTGATATTACTACTATTTTATGCTTCATTACAACCAAATTAAAGGAGAAGTTATTATTCCGTTTTCTGTATCACCTTTTAAAGCTAATTCATTACCAATATCAACAATGTCAAATCGTAATCCACCAACAATTATTTCTATTAATTTAACATTAGGAATATCAATCGCTACTGATAATTTATATGCCCCACTTATTAAAACATTTCCTTTTAACAATCCTTTAAATTCATTAATCCCTTTGGTTAAATTGAATCTATTGATAAAAACAACATTATCATATATATCTAAAACAGATATATTTACTCTAATATTTTTCTCATATACTCTACAATTAATTTTGATTTCGAAATTGATATCTTCCTCATGCATAAAATTATTAGTCAATAATCCTTTTTGATTAATCAACTTTACTTCATAAATCTGTGCAATCAGATTTAAATTTTCTTGATAAGTAAAAAAATCAGATGATTTAGAATCTAAATAAACATATTCTTCTAAAATTGGTTGTATAAAACCTTGATCTAAAACAGTCCCTTTATGCATTAAAATACCTTTATCACATAATTGTTTTACTGCTGCTATGTTATGACTAACAAACAATACTGTTCTTCCTTCTCCTTTTCTTACATCCCCCATTTTACCCAAACATTTTTTCTGAAATTCGGAATCACCAACTGCTAAAACTTCATCTACAATTAAAATTTCGGATTCTAAATGAGCAGCTACTGCAAATGCTAAACGCACATACATACCTGAAGAATATCTTTTAACTGGAGTATCTATATATCTTTCTACTCCTGAAAAATCAACAATTTCATCAAATTTTCGAGTGATTTCGGATCTTCTCATCCCAAGAATGGCTCCATTCAAGTAAATATTTTCTCTACCTGTCATATCAGGATGAAAACCTGTTCCAACTTCTAATAATGAAGCAATTCTTCCTTTGTATTTAATTACACCTGTTGTTGGAGATGTAACTCTTGAAAGTAACTTTAATAAAGTAGATTTTCCTGCCCCATTTTTACCTATTATACCAACAGCATCCCCTTTATCTATTTGAAAATTTATATCTTTCAGTGCCCAAACGTAATCAGAATTACCTTTGGTCGTTCTATCATTTTCTTCACCTATTTTAAGAAATGGATTCTCCTTTCCTAAAATACTCGTATACCATCTTTTAAAATCATGTTGTAGCGTGTTAGTCCCAATTTCACCTAATCTATATTGTTTTGAGACATTTTCAACTTTAATAACTGTATTATCTGCCATATAAATCAAACTGTATCTAGAAACGTTTTTTCAGTTTTATTAAAAACTAAAATTCCAATGACCAAAAAAATAAATGTGAAAAGTGTAGTATATAAAAGCATAATAAAATTGAATCCTCCAAATCCTAAATAAGCATATTTAAAACATTCAAAAATTCCTGTTAGTGGATTTAGATTTATTATCCATTTATATTTATCAGGGAATGCCGAAGCTGGCATTACCACAGGTGTTATATACATTGCTAATGACACACCGAAACCTAATAACATACTAAAATCTTTATATTTAGTTGTTAAAGCAGAAAAAATTAACCCAATCGCCATTGCCAAAGAAGCCATTAAGAATAACAAAACAGGTGTAATTAATATCCAAATATTAGGCTGTACTGAACCATCACTTATATAATAATAAAGTACAATTAATATTAATAATAAAAACTGAACACCAAATCTTAAAAGATTTGATAAAACGATTGAAATAGGCATAACTAATCTAGGAAAATAAACCTTTCCAAAGACAGATGCGTTACCCCTAAAAACTGTAGAAATACTTGTTAAACAAGAAGAAAAATAATTCCATAATGTTACTCCTGCTAAATAAAATGGTAACATAGGAGCACCATCAGTAGATAAATTAGCTACTCGTCCAAAAATAACAATGAACATTACTGTTGTTAAAATTGGATTAATAAAAAACCATAATGGACCTAAAATAGTTTGCTTAAAAGAAATAATAAAATCTCTTTTAACTAATAAATAAATTAAATCTCTATAATACCATATCTCCTTAAAATCAATTGATAAAATATTATGTTTAGATTGTATTATATGTGTCCATTTCTTAGTGTTAAATTCATTCATAGGTTAGTTTAGTGGTTGGTTAGTTAGGTTGGTTTTGAAAATTTAAATCACTATTGATTTCAAATAAGCTCCATATCCACTTTTACCATATTTATCAGCAGCAGATAATAATTGCTCTTTATTAATAAATCCTTTTCTGTACGCAATTTCTTCAATACAAGAAACACTTACACCTTGGCGTTTTTCAATCACACGTACAAATTCAGATGCCTCATGTAAAGATTCAAAAGTTCCTGTATCTAGCCAAGCTGTTCCTCGATCCATAATTCCTACTTCTAATTCACCTTTTTCAAGATAAACTTTATTTACGTCAGTAATTTCTAGTTCTCCACGTGGTGAAGGTTCTAAATTTTTCGCAATTTCTACCACTTGATTGTCGTAAAAATATAAACCTGGAACCGCATAATTAGATTTTGGTTCTAATGGTTTTTCTTCAATAGAAAGTGCTTTTTGATTCTCATCAAAATCAACAACACCATATCTTTCAGGATCTGAAACTTGGTAAGCGAAAACACAACCTCCTTTTACAGTAGTTTTACTTTCTAACAATTGCTCTAATCCTGTTCCGTAAAAGATATTATCTCCTAAAACAAGTGCAACAGAATCATCTCCGATAAATTCTTCACCAATAATAAAAGCTTGTGCCAAACCATCTGGACTTGGCTGAACTGCATATTGAATATTACATCCGATTTGAGCTCCATCTCCTAATAAACGTTGAAATGGTTCCGAATCGTGAGGTGTTGTAATGATTAATATATCTTTTATTCCTGCTAATAATAAAGTTGATAAAGGATAATAAATCATCGGTTTATCATATACTGGCATTAATTGTTTACTTACTGCAATGGTCAATGGATAAAGACGTGTTCCTGATCCTCCGGCAAGAATAATTCCTTTCATAAAATTATATATTGAATCTATAGAATACTGCTTCAAGAAGTTTCTTAAAGCAGTACTTATTTTTTATTAATTATATTATGTTTGGTAGTATTTCTGGTAATCTCCAGATGTAACATTATCTAACCATTCTTGATTTGCTAAAAACCAATCAATTGTTTTTGATAAGCCTTGTTCAAAAGTTACAGATGGTTTCCATCCTAACTCTTTGTTGATTTTAGTTGCATCAATTGCATAACGTAAATCGTGTCCTGGACGATCCTTTACAAAAGTGATTAATTGTTCCGAAGTTCCAGCCTCACGACCTAACTTCTCATCCATTTGTTTACACAATTCTTTTACTAAATCGATATTTTTCCATTCATTGAAACCTCCTACATTATAAGAATCTCCGTTTTTACCTTCATGGAAAACTAAATCAATCGCTTTAGCATGATCAATTACAAATAACCAATCGCGTGTATATTTTCCATCACCATAAATTGGTAGTGGTTTATTGTTTAAAATATTATGAATGCATAAAGGAATCAATTTTTCTGGAAAGTGATTAGGTCCATAATTGTTTGAACAGTTAGTTAAAACAATAGGTAAACCATATGTATCGTGATATGCTCTTACGAAGTGATCTGAAGATGCTTTTGATGCTGAATAAGGTGAATGTGGATCGTAAGATGTATCCTCAGTAAAAAAACCTGTTTCTCCTAATGCTCCGAAAACTTCATCTGTGGATACGTGATGAAAACGTTTACCTTCAAAATTATCCTTCCAAATGTGTTTTGCTGCATTTAATAAGTTTACTGTTCCAATTACATTTGTCATTACGAAATCTAATGGATTTGTAATAGAACGGTCAACGTGTGATTCTGCAGCTAAATGAATTACACCATCTGGTTGATGTTCTTCAAAAATTTCTAATATTTGTTTAGCATCAACTATATCAGCCTTTACGAAATGATAATTTGATTTATCTTCAATATCTTTTAGATTCTCTAAATTTCCAGCATAAGTTAACACATCTAGATTAACAATTTTAACCTCCGGATAATTTAATACGAATTCCCTTACCACGTGAGAACCGATAAATCCGGCTCCACCTGTTATTATTATAGTTTTCATAGTTTAAGTTTAGGCTAAGAAATATTTGTTAGGATAAAATTTCTTAATTCAAAGATAACCTTAATCTTTTAAAATCTAAGCATTTAAAACAACTTAAATTTACTCAAATATTCTTAGCTACTTTTTATATTATACTTTCAAGTAATAACTTATAAGTCAAAAAAATAAGTTATATATTCTTCTATATTTTTGGATTATCAACTTTAAATCAATAAAACAAAAACATACAAATTTATTACATTCTAATGATTCATAGTTAACTAAATTTTATCATTAAGATGTTTATACTAGTAAATAATAAATATAATCAATGTTTTATTATGAAAATAGTAAACTGTACTGAATATATCTGTACAAATATTAGTATTAAAATATTTTTAAATTAAATTAGCAAAAACAATCAAACAATATAATGTCTGTAACTAAAGAAATAAAAAGAATCACTACTGAAACTTTACGAAAAATGAAGTTTGAAGGTGAAAAAATATCAATGTTAACTGCTTACGATTTCACTATCGCTACATTAGTAGACAAAGCTGGTACAGAGGTAATTTTAGTTGGAGATTCGGCTGCAAATGTAATGGCTGGACACGAAACTACTTTACCTATCACTTTAGACCAAATGATTTATCACTCGCAATGTGTAGTTCGTGGAGCAAAACGTGCTTTAGTTGTAGTTGATTTACCTTTCGGAACATACCAATCAGATCCACAACGTGCTTTAGATTCTGCTATTCGTATTATGAAAGAATCAGGTGCACATGCTATTAAATTAGAAGGTGGTGAAGAAGTAGCTGAATCTATTCGTCGTATCGTAAATGCAGGTATTCCTGTAATGGGACACTTAGGATTAACACCACAATCTATTTACCAATTTGGTTCTTATAAAGTTCGTGCAAAAGATGATGCTGAAGCACAAAAATTGTTAGATGACGCTAAATTATTAGAAGAATTAGGATGTTTTTCTTTAGTAATGGAAAAAATCCCAGCTGGTTTAGCAACGAAAGTAACTGAATCTATTTCTATCCCAACAATAGGTATTGGAGCTGGAAACGGATGCGATGGTCAAGTTTTAGTTGTACATGATATGTTGGGATTAAACAACGAATTCAAACCAAAATTTGTTCGTAAATATTTAAACTTAGAGGATCAAGTAGTTGAAGCAATTGGACAATATGTTGCCGATATAAAATCTACAGATTTCCCTAATTCAAACGAACAATACTAATATATAAGTTTTTGAGATTTGAGTTTTAGAGATTATTCGTAATAAACTTCCTATTTTTGTAGAAGTTTTAAATGAGTAATTTCTAAAACTCATTTTTTATTTCACAGAACTTATTCAATGAATAATCCAGAAATCTTGTTCGAAGATAATCATCTTCTTATCATAAATAAAAGAGCCGGAGAATTAGCCCAAGGCGACGAAACTGGCGACATCCCTTTAATCGATAGTTTAAAGGACTATATAAAAAAACGCGATAACAAACCTGGTAATGTTTTCTTAGGTTTGGTTCATCGTTTAGATCGTCCTACTTCAGGAGTTTTAATTTTTGCAAAAACATCGAAAGCATTAACTCGTATGAACGAAATGTTTCAGAAAAGAAACATCGACAAAATTTACCGCACAATTGTCCAAAGTAAACCACCTCAAAATTTTGAACGATTAGAACATTACTTACGTAAAAATCCAAAAAATAATAAAACAACTGTTTACAACAAACCGACTGGAGATGCCAAAAAAGCAATTTTAGAATATACTTATTTAGGTGCTTTGGATAGTTTTCATTGTGTAGAAGTAAAATTATTTACTGGTCGTTCTCATCAAATTCGTGCACAATTATCTTCTGTTGGATGTCCTATTAAAGGTGATTTAAAATACGGTGCAAAAAGATCTAACCCAGATGGAAGTATTTGTTTACACGCACATCGTATTACTTTTGAACATCCTGTTAAAAAAGAAGAAATGACTGTAATTGCTCCTGTTCCGAATGATAAAATTTGGCAAGCAACCAATAAATTTAATACGTAATTTTACAATTAGATCTCATTATTAATGAATAATATATTCTATTTTATAATCTATCAATTTTCACGTTTACCATTAAGTGTACTTTACGTGTTTTCTGATATTTTATTCTTTTTATTACATACCGTAATTGGCTATAGACGAAAAGTAATTGTAACTAATCTTAAAAATTCTTTTCCTGAAAAATCGGACAATGAAATCAATAAGATATACAAAGATTTCTATAGAAATTTCTCTGATTTCTTAGTTGAAACACTAAAATCGATGTCTATTTCTCAAGAAGAATACGATAAACGAATTTCTTATACAAATGTTGAAGCTTTCCAAGAAGTAAAAGCGGAAGGTAAAGATTGTTTGTTAATGACTGGCCATATGTTCAATTGGGAATTTTTATCTGGTACAGCAGAACATATGCAGTACGAACATGATATAGCAGTTTATCACAAGATTAAAAATCCATTTTGGAACGATAAAATTAATCTTACGCGAGAAAGATTAGGTACTGAAGCTGTAGACATGAAAGATATAATGCGATATATGATGCGTACTCCAAATGACGGAACACATGCGTATTTATTTATTGCAGATCAAAGTCCAAAAAAACAAGCGATTCATTATTGGTTAAATTTCTTAAACCAAGAAACTCCAGTTTTTAATGCTTTTGATAAAATCGCTACACGAAAAGATTTGGGTGTGATTTTTTGTAACATGCAAAAAGTTCGTCGTGGATATTACCACGTTTCTTACGAAAGAATAACTCCTAAAAACGGAATTAAATTCGAAGAAAACGAAATTGTACATATATTTTTCCATAAGTTAGAAAATGCGATTAAAGCGCAACCAGCAAACTGGCTTTGGAGCCACAAACGTTGGAAATATAAAAAAGAAGATTTCTCGTGAAACTTGCAGTAGCTATATTAAACTGGAACGGTAAAAAGTTATTAGAAGAATTTTTACCTTTTGTGATTCAACATACAAAAAATGCAGATATTTATGTTATTGATAATGCCTCAATGGATGATTCAGTATCATATTTAAAAGCAAATTATCCATCGGTTAAAATTGTTCAAAACCTAGGAAATTACGGCTTTGCAAAAGGTTATAATGAAGGTTTAAAACATATTGATGCGGATATTTATTGTTTATTAAATTCGGATGTTGAAGTTACAGCAAATTGGACTGAACCGATTATGGAATTATTCCAAAAAGATCAATCAATCGCAGCTGTTCAGCCAAAGATTTTAGATTATAAAAATAAAACGCATTTCGAGTACGCTGGTGCTGGTGGTGGTTACATGGATAAATTTGGTTATCCATTTTGTCGTGGTCGAGTATTTTGGACATTAGAAGAAGATAAAGGACAATACAATGATACGGTAGAATGTTTTTGGGCGACCGGAGCAAGTTTATTTATTCGTAAAGAAGATTTTTTCCGTCAAAAAGGTTTCGATGAAGACTTTTTTGCTCATATGGAAGAAATTGATTTGTGTTGGCGATTGAAAAATGAAAATCGTAAAATTTATTATTGTGGTTCATCTACAGTCTATCATTTAGGAGGTGGAACTTTACAAAAAAATAATCCAAGAAAAACGTATTTAAACTTCAGAAATAGTTTAAACATGTATTTAAAAAATCTTCCAAAAGATCAGTTATTTCCTATTATTTTCTCAAGATTAACTTTAGACGGAATTTCTGCTATTGTATTTATGTTCTACGAAGGTTTTGGACATTTATGGGCAATCTTTATGTCGCATATGCATTTTTACAGAGACTTCTCTAAAATGTATAAAAAACGTGGAAATCATCAAATTAGAAATTACGGAACAAAAGAATTAATCCCGTTTCAGTATTTCGTAAAAAAGAGACAATACTTTAAAGATTTAAAATAATTTTAAAACTCCGATTAAACTAATCGGAGTTTTTTTTGTCTTATAGTTATAAAATCATAATTATTAAAATGAAAAAATTAATAACTATAACAGCAGTTGCTCTTTCTGCTTTTTCTTTCGCTCAAACTGAAAAGTTTGAAGTTACTTATTCTTCACGTTTAATTCTTCCTGAAGATTTTACATTTCAACCTCCAGGTGGTGGTAACGGTAGACAAATGCCTAAAGAAATGCAAGAGCAGATGATGAAAAGAATTCAGGAGCCTCAGGAAAGTACATTAACTATTTTTGGAGATCAATCTGCTTATAAAGCAATAGAAAAAATATCAAACGATCAACAAAATGGACCAGGTGGTCGTGGCGGTATGCGTATGATGCGTTTTGGTGGATCTGGAGATAATGTATACAAAGATATTTCGACGAAATCTTATATGAAAGAAGTGAATATGTTTTCTAAATCGTATACAGTGAAAGATGAATTACCAAACTACGATTGGAAAATGACGCGTGAGACGAAAACAATTTTAGGAAATGATGCGCGTAAAGCTACTGCAGAAATTGATGGACAAACTATTGTAGCTTGGTACACAACTAAAATTCCGGCAAAAACAGGTCCTGAAAATTATTGGGGTTTACCAGGATTAATTTTAGAAATTTCTACAGAAATTGAGCAAGGTCCAATCAAAGGAAAAAAAGTGATTACTATTACAGATATTAAAACTGTAAATGATACAAAAACAATAGAAGCTCCAAAAGCAAAAGCTACAATTACAGAAGCTGATTTAAAAAAATTACAAGAAGAGCAACGCCAACGATTCGAGCAAATGCGTGATCAAGGTGTAAATCGTAGAGATTAATTTTAAGTTCATAGTTTATATAATAAAGTTCAATTACTCTAAGTAGTAAATTGGACTTTATTTTGATAGTACCTAATTATTAATTTAAACAAACCAATGAAAGCACTAATTATTGTAGATATCCAGAATGATTTTATTCCTGGAGGATCTTTAGCCGTTACGGACGGTGATAAAATTATTTCTCGTATCAACGAACTTCAAAAAAAATTTGATCTCGTAGTCGCAACACAAGATTGGCACCCAGCAAATCATAAGAGTTTCGCTTCTCAGCATGATGGTATGAATCCATTTGATGTAATTGATTTAAATGGATTACAACAAACGCTTTGGCCAGATCACTGTATTCAGTCGACAAAAGGAGCTGAATTTCATAAAGATTTAAATACCAACAAAATTGAAGCAATTTTCAGAAAAGGTACTAATCCTGAAATTGATTCGTACAGCGGATTTTTTGATAATGGACGAAAAAAAGCAACTGGATTACATGGTTATTTACAAGAACGCAAAGTAACTTCAGTTTTCGTTTGTGGATTAGCTGCAGATTTTTGTGTTTATTATACAGCATTAGACGCATTATCTTTAGGATATGAGACTACAATTTTAGACGAATCTACTAAAGCAATTGATCCAATAAATTTTGTTGATTTAAAAGATAATTTTAGGACTAAAGGCGGAAAAATATCTTCTTATATTTTGTAACGTTTTGATACAAAGAACTACTAACCATATAAATTACTATAATTATGAAAAAATTATTATTAACATTTGCTTTAGGCTTAGTAACAACAACTTTATCTTTTGCGCAAGAAAATAAAAATCAGAATATAGAAGCAACTTACGTTTGTGAAATGAAACTTGATTTAGAGGAAACAATGAAACAAATACCTCAAGCTTATCGTTCACAAGTTGAAGGTATGTTAAAAGCTGAAATTGATGCAGGAATTTTTATGAATTATTTCTTAAATAGTAATGGTAAAACTTCTACATTCAAGCTAGAACAAAAAATTTCAAATTCGCAATCTGCTGGCGGAATGATTGTTCAACAAATGACTGCTATGGACAAAAATCCATATTATAAAGATTTAACTACTACTCCAATTTCATATTACAAAGAAATTGATATGGGAGTTAAACAATACTTAATTAAAGATGCACCAAACTTCAATTGGAAAATAACAAGAGAAAAAGCTGAGATTGCTGGTTATAAAGTAACAAAAGCTGAAGGTGTAATGATGGATTCTATCAAAGTTGATGCTTGGTATGCACCAGAAATTACTTTTAAAGATGGTCCACAAAACTTGGGAGGTTTACCAGGTTTAATTGTAAAAGCGGAATATGAGGTCAATAATGCTAAAATGATTTTCACATTAAAAGATCTTAAAATCTCTGATAAAGAATTAAAAATTAATTTACCTACAAAAGGTACTGTTGTAACAGAAGCTCAGTTCATGGAAGAAATGAAAAAGTTACAAGAACAATACAAAGAAATGATGGGTAGCGGTGTCGATACCCAATAAAATATACAACCAAATTAAATGAAAAATTTACTCTACTTTATTCTTTTTCAATTTGCGACTGTGTTTACATATGCGCAAGATTGTAAATTAAAAGGAACTGTTTTGGATGAAAATGGAATTCCTATTACTGATGCTTCTGTATCTGCATTTGATTCCAAAAATGATGGAAAAGGATTCGTCTTCACAAATAATAATGGCGAATTCGAATTAAATCTTCCTTGTAATCAACCTTACGAAATTGAAATTGAACAACCTGGTTTTGAAACTTTAGTCAAGAAAATTGATTTAAACGGAAATAAAACCGAAAAGATAAAATTAGTTCGCGGTTCTGAATCTATTTCTTTAAAAGAAACAATTATCAAAGCGCAACAAGCAATCAAAATTAAAGGTGATACGATTGAATATGATGCCGATTCTTTTAAAGTTGGAAACGAAGAGGTTTTAGAAGATATCTTGAAAAAACTTCCAGGAATCGAAGTTGAAAACGGAAAAGTTTACCACAAAGGAAAAGAAATCACTACAATTACAGTTGGTGGACGTGAGGTTTTAGGTGGAAACACGAAACTTTTAAACAAAAATTTACCTTCAGATGCGGTTTCAAAAATCCAATTGAATACTAAATTCAAATCAAATCCATTTGCTTCATCTTTACAAGAGGACGAACAAGCTTCTTTAAACATTGAGTTAAAAGAGGATATGAAAAGTCTTGTATTTGGTAATGCAACACTTGGTGGTGATGCCGACGAACATGCCGATGCGCAATTAAAAATGTTCTACTTCTCCGAAAAAATGGATGCTACTGTCATCAATGATTTTAATACCTACGGAAAAGAAGTTTTTGACCGTGAAGATTACTTTAGCTTCTTCGGAGGATTTTCAGAATTTAGTTCTGAAGGAAGTATTTACTCTTTACGTGGAGGAAATTCAGCTTTAAGTTTTGGAGGAAATACAAATGCCTCTGAAATGAATACCTACAATGGAGCTGCTCACTTCGGATATGAACCAAAGAAATCATTAAAAATTTCTGGATTTGGATTAGTTAATACTAATAATATCAGATACAATTCCATTGTAGAACGTAAATACAATGATGGATTTACAGAGGAAGATCGTTCAGAAAATAAAAACAATTTATTATCTGCAATGGGTCGATTACGTATTGATTGGAATCCGAATAATAAAGGTGAAGTTAAATATCGTTTAAACTTAAACTATACAGGTAATGATGACGAACAAGGTGTTGATCGTTACAGAAATGGTGAGTTTACAGGTTTCAATAAAAACTTAACAGATCGTAAAAATTATAGCTTAAGCCAAACGTTATCTTATATCCGTAAAGTTGGTCGTGATCATAATATTGGTTTCTATTTAAGACATCAATACCAAAAAGAAACGCCAGATTTATTTATGGATTCTGAAGAAAAAATATTTAATATTTTCGAATCAACAGCATCTAATACTGGACGTTATTTACTTAATCAAGATCAGAAATATGTAACAAATACTTTCCAGATTTATTCTGTTTACAACCATTTAATAAACAATACAACCAACTTGAAATTAAAAGTTGGAACTAATTTTTCTATGCAAGATTTTGACAATAAAATTTATGATTTAGGAAATTTAGTTACTCAAAGTATTAATGGTCGTCCAATGGTTTCTGATACAGAATTTGATTATAACGAAACTTTTGCTGATGCTACGATTACAAAGAAATTAGGAAAGTTTCAGGCTGATTTAGGAGCTGGAGTTTCTTTCTTTAATGAAAAGGCAAATTTTGTTGATGGAAGTAGTGTGAAATTCGACGAAACAAAAATTTTACCACACGCGAACTTAAAATATAATTTTAATAATGCGACAAGTGTATTCGCTAACTACAATCAAAACTATAGTTTTCCACATGCTAAGGATTTAACAGAATCTTACACGTTACAAAACTATCGTTCGGTATTTATAGGAAATCAAAATTTAAGACAAGCATTAACGCATAATTCATCTTTAAATTTCCATCACTTTAATTCGTTCAATTTCTTTAATGTTTTTGCTGGATTAACTTACACAAAACGTGATAAAAGTATACAAACGGCTTCTCGTATGGACAGAGTTTTCTTAGACGAAAATAATCCGGATGCATTCTCTATAATTCAAGAGAATTCATTAATCAATTCAGATTACGAAGAAGAAAGTTATGGAGCGAATTTAAACTTAGGTAAACGTTTCAAGAAATGGTATCAAGCTCGTTTTAATGGTAATATTTCTTGGTCTAATTCATACACTTATATAAAAGGTATTAACAATACTGATTTTGTAAATGTAAACAACAAAAGTTTTAGCCAAAATTATACGTTAACAAATACATTTACGATTAAAAAGAAGTTAGAATTAAAAGCAGGATTAAATGCTTCTTTCTCGAAATTCGAATCGCAATTCGAGCAAGAATTTGCAAACTGGAGACCATTTGGAGATATCGCGTGGAATGTAACTGATAAATTATTATTACAATCAGATTTCTCTTACAGAATTCAGAATCGTGATGGCGAAAGAATCAACGAAGCGAAAGAATTAAATGCATCTCTACGCTACAATGCTTTTAAGAAAACATACATCACATTAGTTGCTGGTAACATTTTAGGGAATAATGTAATTGTTAATAACTCATTTAACGATAACTTTAGTCAAACAACTACTACTGATGTTTTAGGACGATATTTCTTAGTTAATTTAAGATATAAGTTCTAAGAAAACTTTATAAAAACTTTATAAGCTCAGATATTAATCTGAGCTTTTTTATTTTAAAACGTATCTTTAAATACCTATTTAATAATATGAAAATAACAATCACAAAAATCTCTCTTCTATTATTTACAATTCTATTGTTTAAGAAAATACTATTTCTAAATTGGGAATTTCAAAAAGTTGAATTAAACTCGTTAGAATTATTAACAATGGTTATATCTTTTGGAATAATCTTCTATAACTGGGTGATAACAAATATAAAAAATAGTATTATAAAAAAAAGTCTCACTATTCTTTCTATTTCTTTTAGTATTTTATTTTTATTTCAAAAAATACCAACAAACAATCAAATCATTGAGAAGATTAAACTTTCAGAAAATAAAGAAATACATATTATACAATTGGATCGTTCAATCTGTTTAGGAAATATTGAACATTGCCGTGATTCTATTAAAGTGACTAAATACAACATTCTACAAAAAAGGGAAGCTCTATAATTAATTTAATTCGTCATAGATTTAGATGTCGGTCATAATCGATGACCTGATTATTTTGTACTAATTGCTTTCCTATAAAGCTATTAATACAAAATACTTTGGTGCAAGAACTCGAAAAACTAATTTGCTTTGCAAATTAGCTAACAAAATATCAACTTATCAACATTATTAACAACTGTTAATAACCTTGTTTATAAACATAAAAAAGCCACTCTACGAGTGGCTTTCTACTTATTTGATATTGTTTTCTTTAACCCATTTTCGGTATTTGTCAGCATTTACTTTATGCTCTTCAAAAGTCTTTGCAAAAGTATGATATCCTGGTCTATCAGGATCTGCAGCAAAATAAATATAATCGTGATCTGCTGGATTAAGAACCGCATCAATCATTGGCACGTTTGGCAAACAAATTGGGGCTGGCGGTAATCCCTTATTACGATATGTATTATACTCATTAGAAGACCATGTTAATTTCTTATAAACACGTTGAACTTTTTGATCAAATCCGTTTTCTAATTTATGAGCATAAATTGAAGTTGGATCGGCTTCTAAACGCATATCAATCGCTAAACGATTAAGATAAGCTCTTGCAACTTGCTTTTGATCTTCTTCATGATCTGATGATTCTAACTGAACGATAGATGCTAAAATTGTTACTTCAAGCGGAGTCATGTTCATAGCTTTTGCTTTTGCTAAACGATCTGCATTCCAAACTTTGTTGTATTGCGTTTCCATTCGTTCAATAAACTTTTCTGGCGTTAACGACCAATACACAAAATATGTTTCTGGAATAAAATATTGCTTAACAGTTTCTGCATTTAACGCAGTATCTTTTTCAGCAGCCCATTCCATAATAGAAGTTGCTAATGCGGTAGAATCTACATTTACTTGACGAGAAACTGAACCTATCATATGATATAAAGTAGGTTCGTTTTTGATACGAAGCTTCACTTCTTCTTGTTCTCCTCCTTGTAAACGATCGATAATAGAACTGCTGCTATCATCTGCTAAAATTTTATATTTTCCAGGTTTTATAGTCGCTGGATAATCTGCAGATTCAGCAAATTTTTTAAATTCTTCTACGTTTTTTAAATAAGGTTTTATTGAGTCTAATACTTGGTTAAAATCTGCACCACGAGGAATAAAAATTGCTCCCTCTTTTGTTGTATTTCCTTTAAAACCTTTTATAAAATCACAACTTGTCAGTGTAAAAACTGACATGATTGCTAATAAAATTAACTTTTTAGTCATTTTTAAATTTCAATTTCTCCTTCGAAAACTCTTTTTGCTGGTCCATTTAACCAAACATTCTCAAAGGTATTATTTTTTTCGTCAAAATTTACAGATAATTTTCCTCCTAAAGCTTCTACATTAATATTATTATCTTTTACGAATCCTCTTATATAAGAAGCGATTGCAGCCGCTGTAATTCCAGTTCCACAAGCTAAAGTTTCGTCTTCAACTCCACGTTCGTAAGTTCTAATTTTTAACGTTTGATTTGGTAAAACTTCAACAAAATTTACATTAGAACCAGTTTCGTAATATGGTGCTCCGTTTCGGATTTTTTTACCTTTTTTATATACATCAACATTTTTAACGTTATCAACAAATTCTACGTGATGTGGTGAACCTGTATTCATGAATAAATATTTGTCGTGATCTTCTACTTCTTTAATATCGATCATTTGTAAACGAATCGTTTCACCATCAACTACTGCATGATGTAATCCATCAATCGCATTAAAAGTCATGTTTTCATCTGTAACCTCTAAGTCATGTGCAAAACGAACAATACAACGTCCTCCATTTCCACACATTGTACTTTCGTTTCCGTCTGAATTAAAATAAACCATTCTGAAATCTGTATCAGAATCGTTTTGTAATAAAATTAATCCATCGCCACCGATTCCGAAATTACGATCACAAATATGTTCAATAGTATCTTTATTTACTGGAAAATTGCCATCTCTATTATCGATCATCACAAAATCATTTCCAGCCCCTTGATATTTATAGAATTTAATTTTCACTTCTTTTTTCTTAATTTTTACAAAATAAACAAATTTTCTTCACTCTTAAGTATTATTTAATAAAATTGACAAAATTGTTAAATATGAGTTAAACACGTTGTATATGTTAAAGTTTTGGTCTTAAATTTGAAATAAACAAAACAATAAAACTAAACTCAATTAATTTAATTTATCAAAATGAAAAAATATACAAACTACATGTTAGTAGGACTTATGAGTTCTATGACTACTTTAGGAGGTTTCTATTTATTACAAGATAAAATCGAAAATCCTTTAGTTACAAATGCAAATCAACAAAATGGAGATTTCGAATTTGTAGACTACAAAGGTAACTATAATTACAATGCCCCAAGTTTTGTGGATGCAGCAAATAAAACGGTAAATACTGTTGTTGCTGTAAACAATTACCAAGCGCAGTCTCAAAGACAACAAAGAGGAATGGATCCTTTTGATTTCTTCTTTGGTTTCCCAGAACAAAGACAACAAGGACGTGGACAACAATCAGAAGAAAATCAGCCAGCTGGATCTGGATCTGGGGTAATTATTTCGGCTGATGGTTACATTGTAACAAATAATCACGTAATTAAGGGTGCTAATAAAATTGAAGTTAAATTAAACAATCAAAAAACTTATACTGCCGATTTAATTGGATCTGATCCAAGTACAGATATTGCTTTATTAAAGATTGAAGACAAAGGTTTACCGTTCATCAAATTCGTAGATTCTGATGTAATTAACGTTGGTGATTGGGTTTTAGCTGTTGGTAATCCATTCGGTTTAAATTCTACTGTAACTGCAGGTATTATTTCTGCAAAAGGTAGAAGTATCAATTTATTAAGACAAAACTCTGATTCTCCAATCGAATCATTTATCCAAACGGATGCTGCTATTAATCCAGGAAACTCTGGTGGTGCATTAGTTAATGCAAACGGAGATTTAATCGGTATTAATACAGCTATTTCTTCACCAACTGGTTCTTACGCTGGTTACGGTTTTGCCGTTCCTGCAAACTTAGTGAAGAAAGTTGTTGAGGATATTAAAAAATACGGTTTAGTACAAAGAGGATATTTAGGAATCCAAGGTTTTGATTTATCTGATGACCAAGCAGTAAAAGCTTACAATGCTCAGGAAAAGAAAAATATTAAAACTGGTAAAGGAGTTATGGTTACAAATGTAACTAATAATGGTTCTGCAATTGATGCAGGAATTAAAAATGGAGATATTATTACAAGAATTGATGGGAAATCAATCAATACATTCTCTAACTTATCTTTCCAAATTGGTAGTAAACGCCCTGGAGATAAAGTAAACGTTACTGTTTTAAGAGATGGAAAAGAGCGTGATTTCACTTTAACTTTAAAAGATGCTAAAGGAAATGCTTCTACAAGAAGTAAAGCTGATTTAACTCCTGCTGAAGTTTTAGGAGCTACTTTTGAGCCATTAACAGAAAGACAAAAAGATAATTTCGGT
This sequence comes from Faecalibacter macacae, assembly GCF_003687725.1. Taxonomy (GTDB): domain Bacteria; phylum Bacteroidota; class Bacteroidia; order Flavobacteriales; family Weeksellaceae; genus Empedobacter; species Empedobacter macacae. The sequence continues at coordinate 123,780 of NZ_RDOJ01000001.1, read as the reverse complement.
ATTAATTATGGAGTTATGGTTAAGGATATCGAACCAAATGGAAAATTAGCTGGAGCTGGTGTTCAAAAAGAATTTATCATCTTATCTATTAATGATAAAGAAGTTTCTTCTCAACAAGATATAGAGAAGATTTTAAAGAACCACAAAGGTCGTGTAAGTATTAAATTCGCTGATTTTTACGGTAGAATTTATACTAAAGGTTTCCAAATGGATTAAGTAAATACGATTCAAATTTAGATTTTTTATACAGAGGAAAAATCGGGCAATTGACTAAAAGCAATTGTCCGATTTTTATTTTGAATAATATCAGTCTTATAAATATTAATTCTTTAGCTGATAAATTGTAATTTTACAACATGAAGAGATTATTTGCATTATTATTCGTTTTGACTTCTTTCTTTGTTCATGCACAAAAGAAAACAACTCCATATTTTGTACTAAATGCTGGATATGAATATTGGAATGGAAATTATGGTCGACTTGGAACAGATTTATATTTAGTTCAGCCAAACGACAATATTTTCACAGTTAATGCAAATGTGAATTTAGGATACATGAAAGATAAATTTCGTGTAATTCCTGAAGTAGGATTTGGTTATTTATTTAACTTTAAAAATAATCCTGGAGATCCTTATTCAAGTAATATCAGTTCTGCTTTCTATACAGTACGCGCTGACATTTCTCCATGGACAATTACACCAAAAGTAGGTTTTGCTGTTTTAAGTTTGTTAGAGTTTAATGCAGGATATGCATTTGAATTTAGAGAATACGAAGACTTTAAGGATATGAATGGTTTCCGTGCTGGATTAACAATTCATCTTCCTACTCAGTTATTTTAGATTGCTTTTTATTAGATTTACGAAGCATTTTTAGATAAGAATACAATTCGGATGTTGAAGCATTTTCTTCGATAGAATTAACAACAAACATTCCTTTTTCTACATAAAAAAACATTGCACGATTTGGATCTACAATTTTGAAAGAATTTGTAATCCCATTGATTTTATTTTCTACCCAAGAAATTTTACAATCATTTAATTGAAAAACGTGAGATTCATTTCCCAATACATCTTCAAAATGAATTTCATTTTTATCAATATATAACACACCACTTCCTTGGAAAGTTTTCATCTTTAAAAATCTTCCTTGTGGTCTACCAATATTGTATCTAACTACCCATTTATCCGTAATGCTATTAGGTAACGCTTTTAAAATTTCTAACGTACTTTTTTCTCTCACTTTTGCATCCGAAACAGCTACAAAAAAGAAAATTGAACAGAATATAATAAATCCTAATAAGATAATAAGTAATGATATGAATGATCCCATAAATGAATAATAGCTTTGGTTTACTAAAGGTATAAAAAAACCTTTGACCGAAATCAAAGGTTTTGAAAATATTGTTAAGAAAAATCTATTAAGCTGGAGTATTAATATCAAAAGCCTCTAAGTATTCAGCTACTCGCTTTACAAACATACCCCCTAAAGCACCATCAACCACACGATGATCGTATGCATGAGATAAATACATCTTGTGACGAATACCAATAACATCACCTGTAGGAGTTTCTATAACTGCTGGTTTTTTAACAATTGCACCAACTGCTAAGATAGCAACTTGCGGTTGTGGAATAATTGGAGTTCCTAATACGTTTCCAAAAGTTCCAATGTTTGTAATAGTGTAAGTACCACCTTGGATATCTGTTGGCTTTAATTTGTTTCCTCTTGCACGTACAGCTAAGTCATTAACTTGTTTCGCCAAACCTGCTAAATTAAACTGATCTGCATTTTTAATAACTGGAACAATTAAATTTCCTGAAGGTAGAGCTGCTGCCATACCAATATTAATATTTTTTTTCTTAATGATTTTATCACCATCAACAGAAACATTAATCATTGGGAAATCTTGTATTGCACGTGTTACTGCATCTATAAAAATAGGCATGAAAGTAATTTTCTCTCCATGCTTTTTCTCGAATTCTTTTTTATTTTTTTCTCTCCATAACACTACGTTTGTCATATCAACTTCTACAAAAGATGTTACGTGTGGAGCAACTTGTTTTGCCGAAACCATGTTTTGCGCAATTAATTTACGCATTCTATCCATTTCGATAATTTCGTCTTCACCATCTATAAAAGCAACAGGTGGTTGAACTGGAGTAGCAGCAACAGGCGTATTAACCTTCGGAGTTTCAACTTTTATTGACTGTACACCGTTTGCACGATTAGTTAAATACTTTTTAATATCTTCTTTCGTTACTCGACCTGAAGCTCCAGTACCTGAAATTGAATCTAATTCAGTATCTGATATACCTTCTTCTTTGGCTATAGAACGAACTAATGGAGAATAGAATTTATCTGATTTAAAATCATCATTTTTTTGTGGTAATACAGATTTAATTTCTTGTTGAATTTCTTTCGCAGCTTCAACTACTTCTTTAGGAGTTTCGATTACAGTTTCTACAGATTTAACATCTTCTTGTTCTGTAACTGCACCTTCTACAGTTAATATAGCAATTGGTTCACCTACTTTAGCAATTCCATCAACTGGAACTAAAATTTCTTTTAATATTCCTGCTATTGGAGATGGAACATCAGAATCTACTTTATCCGTTGCAATCTCTACAACCGATTCGTCTTCAGTAATTGAATCACCAATATTTTTAATCCAATTTGTAACAGTAGCTTCCATTACACCTTCACCCATAGAAGGTAAAATTAATTTATAGTCAGACATTATATAATGTATTTAGCTTGTACTACAAATCTAATCATTTTTTTAAATGATTTCACAAAAGCATTCAAATTCTGTAATTTAAATTTTTAATGAATTAGCAATACATCTTTATTAATATTACGAAAACAATAAAACAACTTATTGATTTAGCTAATTAATTGTCATTATCGTAAAAAAGGCATAAAAAAAGCCGTTGGATATAAATCCAACGGCCTTATCTTATAAAAGCTTTAAATTAATTAAGCTTCGTAGTTTGCTGTACCGTTTTGTTGAGGTTGTTTAATCTCACCAAAATTGTTTTCGAATGTAGCTACATTTTCAGCTAATGAAGAAGCTAATTGTTTTGCTTGTAATGGAGATAAAATGATACGTGATTTTACGCTTGGTCTTGCACCTGGCATAAATTGTACGAAATCTACAACGAACTCAGATGCTGAGTGGTTGATGATTGCTCCTGTTGCATAAACTCCTTGAGCTACTAATTCGTTTAACTCGATGTTTAATCCTTCGTTTTGTTGATTTTCTGACATTATAATTCTTGTTTTGCGTTTATTAATTCCTCGTATTCACGGTTAGATCCTACGATTATGTCTTCATATTCTTTAAGACCTGTTCCAGCTGGAATTAAGTGACCAACGATAACATTTTCTTTCAATCCTCTTAAGTCATCAATTTTACCAGCAACTGCAGCTTCATTTAAAACTTTAGTTGTTTCCTGGAACGATGCCGCAGACATGAAAGATTTTGTTTGTAACGATGCTCTTGTAATACCTTGTAAAACTGCTTCAGCTGTTGCTGGCAATGCTTCACGAGCTGTTACTAAGTTCTTGTCTTCACGTTTTAATTTAGAGTTTTCATCACGTAACTCACGTGCAGTGATGATTTGTCCTGGATGTAATTCTGAAGAATCACCAGCATCTTCAACTACCTTCATACCGAATAAACGATCGTTTTCAACCATGAAGTCGTCTTTGTGCTCTAAACTATCTTCTAAGAAACGAGAATCTCCTGAGTCAACAATTCTAACCTTACGTAACATTTGACGTACGATGATTTCAAAGTGTTTATCGTCGATTTTTACCCCTTGTAAGCGGTAAACATCTTGAATTTCGTTTACTAAGTACTCTTGTACAGCTGTAGGTCCTTTAATTTTAAGGATATCTTCTGGAGTAATAGCTCCATCAGATAACGGCTCACCTGCACGGATAAAGTCATTTTCTTGAACTAAAATCTGAGCTGATAATTTAACTAAGTAACGACGGATTTCACCATTTTTAGATTCAACGATGATCTCACGGTTACCACGCTTAATTTTACCAAATGTTACAACACCATCCATCTCACAAACTACTGATGGGTTAGATGGATTACGAGCTTCTAATAACTCTGTAATACGAGGTAAACCTCCTGTAATATCCCCTGTCTTAGCAGATTTACGAGGGATCTTAACTAATACTTTACCTGCTTTAATTGAGTCACCGTCATTAACCATTAAGTGGGCACCAACTGGTAGGTTGTAAGTTTTTTCCTCTCCATCTGAAGTGATAACACGTAAAGCTGGAACTAATTTTTTGTTACGAGATTCAGAAATTACTTTTTCTTGGAATCCTGTCTGCTCATCGATTTCGATCTGGAATGTAATACCTTGCTCTAATTGTTCGTATTCAATACGTCCAGTAGATTCTGCAACAATTACCCCATTATATGAATCCCAGTTACCAATTTCTTGACCTTTAGTTACTTTAGCACCGTTATCTACAATTAAGATAGTACCATAAGCAATGTTAGTTGTTTGACGAACATTTCCTGAAGCGTCAATTAACTTCATCTCTGTAGAACGAGAAACAACAATATCAACGATATTACCCTCCTCTGTTTCAGATTTAACTGTACGTAAATCATCAAATTCTACAACACCATCTGCCTTAGCATTTAATGTATTTTGCTCAGAAACGTTTCCGGCTGTACCCCCAACGTGGAAAGTACGTAATGTTAACTGTGTACCAGGCTCACCAATAGATTGTGCAGCAACTACACCAACAGACTCACCTTTTTGTACAAGTTTACCTGTTGCTAAGTTACGTCCGTAACAGCTAGCACAGATACCTGTTTTAGCTTCACAAGTTAATGGAGAACGAACTTCTACAGTTTCAATTCCTGCAGCTTCAATAGCAGCAGCAATCTCTTCATTAATTAAGTCACCTGCAGCAGCAATTAAATTACCTGTTTCTGGATCATATACCTCTTGTAATGAAGTACGTCCTAAGATACGATCAGAAATCTTTTCAACAATTTCTTCTTTTTTCTTAAGAGCTGTAACTTCTAAACCTCTTAAAGTACCACAATCTTTAGACATTACGATAACGTCTTGAGCAACGTCAACTAAACGACGTGTTAAATATCCGGCATCGGCTGTTTTTAACGCAGTATCGGCAAGACCTTTACGTGCACCGTGCGAAGAAATAAAGTACTCTAAAATTGATAATCCTTCACGGAAGTTAGAAACAATTGGATTTTCAATGATGTCCCCTCCTGCTGAACCAGCTTTCTGAGGTTTTGCCATTAATCCACGCATACCTGATAACTGACGAATCTGCTCTTTAGAACCACGTGCTCCAGAATCAAGCATCATGAATACAGAGTTGAATCCTTGTTGGTCTTCAGTCATACGTTTCATTACAATTTCAGTTAAAGTTGCGTTTGTTGTTGTCCAAACATCAATAACCTGGTTGTAACGCTCGTTATTTGTAATAAGACCCATGTTATAGTTCATCTTGATGTTCTCTACTTGAGAGATTGCACCAGAGATAAGATCTTTCTTTTGTTCTGGGATTAAGATATCACCTAAAGAGAATGATAAACCACCTTCAAAGGCATTACGGTATCCTAAACCTTTCATATCGTCTAAGAACGCTGCCGTTGTAGGGAAATCAGTAATCTTGATGATTTTATTAATAATAGTACGTAACGATTTTTTCGTTAATACTTCATTAATGTATCCTACTTGTTTTGGTACAATTTGGTTAAATAATACACGTCCTACTGAAGTTTCGATAATTTTTGGTAATAATTCTTCACCTTCACGAACGATAGTTTTAACTTTAATCGCCGCATTTAAATCAATTGCTTTTTCGTTGTAAGCAATTTGAACTTCTTCATCAGAATAGAATGTTAATCCTTCACCTTTTACTTTTACTTCTTCTGTAGAGTAACGGATTTTAGTCATATAGTATAGACCAAGAACCATATCCTGAGAAGGTACAGTAATAGGAGAACCATTAGCAGGGTTTAAGATGTTTTGAGAAGCTAACATTAATAATTGTGCTTCTAAAACAGCCTCTGGTCCTAATGGTAAGTGAACGGCCATCTGGTCACCATCGAAATCGGCATTGAAGGCAGTACATACTAATGGGTGTAAACGAATTGCTTTACCTTCGATTAATTTCGGTTGGAATGCTTGGATACCTAAACGGTGTAACGTTGGGGCACGGTTTAATAAAACTGGGTGACCTTTAATTACATTTTCTAAAATATCCCAAACAACTGGCTCTTTTCTATCGATAATTTTCTTAGCAGACTTAACTGTTTTAACAATTCCACGCTCGATTAATTTACGAACTACGAATGGTTTATATAATTCAGCTGCCATATCTTTAGGTAAACCACACTCGTGTAATTTTAAAGTCGGTCCTACAACAATTACAGAACGAGCAGAATAATCTACACGTTTCCCTAATAAGTTTTGACGGAAACGACCTTGTTTACCTTTTAATGAATCAGATAATGATTTTAACGGACGGTTACCATCAGCTTTAACAGCAGATGCTTTACGCGTGTTATCGAATAATGAATCAACCGCTTCTTGTAACATACGTTTTTCATTACGTAAGATTACCTCTGGCGCTTTGATCTCCATTAATCGTTTTAAACGATTGTTACGGATAATTACACGACGATATAAATCATTTAAATCTGAAGTTGCGAAACGACCACCATCTAATGGAACTAATGGACGTAATTCTGGTGGAATAACCGGAATAACGCGCATTACCATCCATTCTGGACGGTTTACGTGGTGCATATTTGATTCACGTAACGACTCAACAACTTGTAAACGTTTTAACGCTTCAGTACGACGTTGTTTAGACGTTTCGTGGTGTGCTTTATGTCTTAATTCGTAAGATAACTCATCTAAATTAACTCTAGATAATAAATCTTCTAAAGCTTCAGCTCCCATTTTCGCAACGAACTTATTAGGATCTGTATCTTCTAAATATTGATTCTCGATTGGAAGAGTTTCTAAGATGTCTAAGTACTCTTCTTCAGATAAGAAATCTAATTTATTTAATTCTTCACCTTCTGGTCCTTTAGCGATACCTGGTTGGATTACAACATATCTTTCATAGTAAATTACCATGTCTAATTTCTTAGAAGGTAATCCTAAGATGTAACCAATTTTATTAGGAAGTGAACGGAAATACCAAATGTGTGCAATTGGAACAACTAAGTTAATATGTCCAATACGCTCACGACGAACTTTCTTTTCAGTAACTTCAACCCCACAACGGTCACAAACGATACCTTTATAGCGGATTCTTTTGTATTTTCCACAGGCACATTCGTAATCTTTTACAGGTCCAAAGATACGCTCACAGAATAACCCATCACGCTCTGGTTTGTGCGTTCTATAGTTAATCGTTTCAGGCTTTAAAACTTCACCTTTAGATTCTTGAAGAATCGATTCTGGAGAAGCTAACCCAATACGAATTTTTGAGAATTGACTTGTTTTGTTTTTTGTTGACATATAAAAATGTATCTAACAATATTATTATTATAACGAAATGGTAGAATAATAGGTTGCCCTATTATTCTTCCAAGTTTATGTCTAATCCAAGACCTTGTAACTCATGTAACAATACGTTAAATGATTCTGGAATACCAGGTTCTGGCATTGGCTCTCCTTTTACGATTGCTTCGTAAGTTTTAGCACGTCCGATTACGTCATCCGATTTAACAGTTAAGATTTCACGTAAGATATTAGCAGCACCGAATGCTTCTAATGCCCATACCTCCATCTCTCCAAAACGCTGACCTCCGAATTGTGCTTTACCTCCTAATGGTTGCTGTGTAATTAAAGAGTATGGTCCGATAGAACGCGCGTGCATTTTATCATCTACCATGTGTCCTAATTTCAGCATGTAAATTACACCAACTGTAGCTTTTTGAGCGAAACGCTCACCTGTATTACCGTCGTATAAGTACGTTGTACCGAAACGTGGTAATCCAGCTTCTTCAGTTAAGTCATCGATTTGTTCTGCAGTAGCACCATCGAAGATAGGTGTTGCGAACTTACGACCTAATTTCATACCAGCCCATCCTAATACCGTTTCATAAATCTGACCGATATTCATACGAGAAGGTACCCCTAATGGGTTAAGTACGATGTTTACAGGTGTTCCGTCTTCTAAGAAAGGCATATCTTCGTCACGAACGATACGAGCAACAATACCTTTGTTACCGTGACGTCCGGCCATTTTATCCCCTACTTTTAATTTACGTTTCTTAGCAATGTAAATTTTAGCTAATTTAACAATACCTGCTGGTAACTCATCACCAACTGAGATTGTGAAACGTTCACGGTTTAATGCACCTTGTAAGTCGTTGTACTTAATTTTATAGTTGTGTAATAACTCTTTTACTAATTCATTCTTGTCTTCATCAGTCGTCCACATTGTTTCAGCACCTGATAAGTTTAAGAATTCATCAACACTAGATAAGATTTTTTGAGTGTACTTAACTCCTTTCTTGATTACTTCCTCATTCAAGTCGTTGTATACACCTTGAGATGTTTTACCGTTTAATAAAACGTAAAGTTTTTCTAGTAAAATCTCTTTTAATTCATTGAATTTAACATCGTATTCAGCTTCGATGCTATCAATGATTGCCTTATCTTGAGAGCGTTTACGCTTATCTTTAATACTACGTGAAAATAATTTTTTGTCGATAACAACACCACGTAATGATGGAGATGCTTTTAATGAAGCGTCTTTTACATCACCTGCTTTATCTCCAAAGATTGCACGTAATAATTTTTCTTCTGGAGTTGGATCAGATTCTCCTTTTGGAGTAATCTTACCAATTAAGATATCACCAGGTTTAACTTCAGCACCGATACGGATCATACCGTTTTCGTCTAAGTCTTTAGTAGCCTCTTCAGAAACGTTAGGAATATCAGAAGTTAATTCTTCCATACCTAATTTAGTGTCACGTACATCTAATGAATACTCATCGATGTGGATAGAAGTAAACCAGTCCTCACGAACAGCTTTTTCAGAGATAACAATGGCATCCTCGAAGTTGTACCCTTGCCAAGGCATGAAGGCAACAACCATGTTACGACCAATTGCTAATTCTCCATTTTCAGTAGCATAACCTTCAGATAATACTTGACCTTTTTCTACTCTATCTCCAACTTTTACAATTGGTTTTAATGTAATAGTAGTACCTTGATTCGTTTTACGGAATTTAGTTAGGCTATAAGTTTTCTCTGCAATGTCAAAGCTTACTAACTCTTCGTCTTCAGAACGATCGTATTTAACTACGATTTTATTAGCATCTACGTAAGTTACGATACCGTCGCGATCAGCATTGTTTAAGATACGAGAATCTTTGGCAACTTGCTTCTCTAAACCTGTACCAACGATAGGTGCTTGTGGTTGTAATAATGGTACAGCCTGACGCATCATGTTAGATCCCATTAACGCACGGTTAGCATCATCGTGCTCTAAGAATGGAATTAAAGATGCTGAAATAGAAGCGATCTGGTTTGGAGCTACGTCCATTAAATCTACTTCAGATGGCTCTACAACTGGGTAATCACTGTCTTCACGAGCAGTAACACGTTCAGTTAAGATTTGTCCATTATCAGCTATATCAACGTTTGCTTGTGCAATAACTTTTTCCTCTTCCTCTTCTGCAGATAAATAGATTGGTTCTGACCCTAAATCAACGATACCATTTTCTACTTTGTGGTAAGGAGTTTCAATGAAACCTAAGTTATTTACTTTCGCAAATACACATAAAGATGAAATTAAACCAATGTTTGGTCCCTCAGGAGTTTCAATTGGACATAAACGACCATAGTGTGTATGGTGAACGTCACGTACCTCGAATCCTGCTCTCTCACGAGATAAACCTCCTGGTCCTAATGCCGATAAACGACGTTTGTGTGTAATCTCTGATAATGGATTCGTTTGGTCCATGAACTGAGATAACTGGTTCGTACCAAAGAAAGAGTTAATAACAGATGATAATGTTTTCGCGTTGATTAAGTCAATCGGCGTAAACACCTCATTGTCACGAACGTTCATTCTTTCGCGGATAGTTCTAGCCATACGAGCTAAACCTACACCGAATTGAGAAGCCATTTGCTCTCCAACTGTACGTACACGACGGTTTGATAAGTGGTCGATATCATCTACCTCTGCTTTAGAGTTGATTAATTCAATCAAATATTTAATGATAGAGATAATATCCTCTTTCGTTAATACTTGAATTTCGTCCGAAATATTTAAACCTAATTTTTTATTTAATCGGTAACGACCTACTTCACCTAATGAGTATCGTTGATCAGAGAAGAATAATTTTTCAATGATTCCACGTGCTGTCTCCTCATCTGGTGGCTCAGCGTTACGTAATTGTCTATAGATATACTCTACTGCCTCTTTTTCAGTGTTAGTAGGGTCTTTTTGTAAAGTGTTGTGGATAATGCTGTAATCAGCAGAATTAATATCCTCTTTGTGTAATAAGATTGTTTTAACCCCTGAATCAACGATTTGATCGATGTGATCTTTTTCGATGATAGTTTCACGATCTAAAATAATCTCATTACGCTCAATAGATACTACTTCACCAGTATCTTCATCTACGAAATCTTCATGCCATGTGTTTAATACACGAGCAGCTAACTTACGTCCAATCGCTTTCTTTAAGTTTGCTTTATTAACTTTAACTTCTTCAGCTAAGTCGAAAATCTCTAAGATGTCTTTATCTCTTTCGTAACCAATTGCACGTAATAAAGTCGTAAGAGGTAATTTTTTCTTACGATCGATGTATGCGTACATTACGCTATTGATATCAGTAGCAAATTCAATCCATGATCCTTTGAATGGGATGATACGAGATGAATATAATTTCGTACCATTAGCATGGAAAGATTGACCGAAGAAAACACCAGGAGAACGGTGTAATTGTGAAACGATTACACGTTCTGCACCATTGATGATAAACGATCCTGAAGGAGACATGTAAGGAATAGTTCCTAAGTACACGTCTTGTACTACAGTTTCGAAATCTTCGTGCTCATCATCTGTACAGTAAAGTTTTAGACGAGCTTTTAATGGCACGCTGTAAGTTAATCCTCTTTCAATACACTCATCAATTGTGTAACGAGGTGGATCTACGAAGTAGTCCAAAAATTCTAAAACAAACTGATTGCGAGTATCCGTGATTGGAAAATTCTCAGCAAATGTTCTGTATAGACCCTCGTTTCCACGTTGGTCTGGTCTTGTTTCCAACTGGAAAAAATCTTCAAAAGATTTAATCTGTATGTCAAGGAAATCAGGGAACTGAGCTACTGCTTTAGCAGATGAAAAACTCAATCTTTGCTTTTTCTCAGTCGAGTTGTTTGTTGTTGCTTTAGTGGCCAATTTCGAATGAATTTTGGTTTATATAATGACTTTATGCGTAAAAAGGTTAAGACCTTTCACTAGCTGTGAAGGTCCTAACCTATATCTTGTTGGAAGTAAAATTACTTTAATTCAACTACTGCACCAGCTTCTTCAAGCTGTTTCTTTAAAGCTTCAGCTTCGTCTTTAGAAACTGCTTCTTTAACTACTGCTGGAACTGAATCAACTAAATCTTTAGCTTCTTTTAATCCTTTACCAGTTAATTCTTTAACTAATTTAACAACACCTAATTTAGATGCACCTGCGTCTTTTAAGATTACGTCGAATTCTGATTGCTCTTCTGCAGCTTCAGCTCCACCAGCAGCAACAACAACTGCAGCAGCAGCTGGTTCGATTCCGTACTCGTCTTTTAAGATTGTAGATAATTCGTTAACTTCTAATACTGTTAAGTTTACTAACTCTTCAGCTAATTTTTTTAAATCTGCCATTTTGTTTTTTTTACTTTATTATATAATATATGAGTGCGTCTTATTCAGCTGCAGCAACTTCTTCAGTTGATTCTGCAGTAGATGCATTTTCTTTGTTCTCTAATTGAGAAACAACAGTCTTGATTGGAGACTGAAGTAACATTACGATATCCGCGATTAATTCTTCACGAGATTTTAATGCTACTAATTGAGGTAATTTATCATCACCAACAAATACGTTATCTTCAATCCATGCACCTTTTAATAAAGGTTTTTCAGCCTTCTTTCTGAAAGTATCGATTACTTTAGCAGGAGCGTTTCCTACTTCAGCAGTCATTAATGCAGTGTTACCTTTTAAAGATCCATAAAGTTCTTCGAAGTTCTTGTCTTCGACGTTCTCCATAGCTTTCTTTAATAAAGTGTTTTTTACAACGCGTAAAGATACATTGCTTTTGAAACATGCTCTTCTTAATTCAGTAGAATTAACAGCGTTTAATCCTTCGATATCTGCTAAATAGATAATTTTTGAAGAATCTAAAACACCTTGTAATTCTGCGATCATAGATGCTTTATCTTGTTTTGTCATTGCCATAGTCTACTAATTTTAAGCGTTTGCACTTTTTGGATCAACTGGAACTCCTACTGACTGAGTTGTAGAAAGCGTGATGCTTTTTACGTAAGTACCTTTAGCAGCAGTTGGTTTTAATTTAATTAAAGTTTGAACTAATTCGTTCGCATTTTCTTTAATTTGATTAGCATCGAAAGATACTTTACCAATTCCTGCATGGATGATACCGTAACGGTCTACTTTGAAATCAATTTTACCTGCTTTTACTTCAGCAACAGCTTTACCAACTTCTAAAGTAACAGTACCTGATTTTGGGTTAGGCATTAAACCACGTGGTCCTAAGACACGTCCTAATGGTCCTAATTTACCCATAACAGCTGGCATTGTAACGATAACGTCAACATCTGTCCAACCTTCTTTAATCTTTTGTAAGTACTCGTCTAATCCAACATAATCAGCACCTGCAGCTTTAGCTTCTGCTTCTTTATCTGGAGTAACTAATGCTAATACTTTAACATCTTTCCCTGTTCCGTGAGGTAATGAAACTACACCACGAACCATTTGGTTTGCTTTCTTAGGATCTACTCCTAAACGAACAGCGATATCTACTGATGCATCAAACTTTGCGTAGTTAACTTCTTTTACTAATGAAGATGCTTCTTCAATTGAGTATAATTTGTTTTTTTCTACTTTAGCTTGTGCTTCCTTTTGTCTTTTTGTCAACTTTGCCATGTCTAAATGTTTTTAATTATTCTGGAGCTTGACCACCTTTTACAGTTATACCCATAGAACGTGCAGTTCCAGCAATCATTTTCATTGCAGACTCGATAGTAAAACAGTTCATATCTGCTAACTTGTCCTCAGCAATAGTTTTTACTTGATCCCAAGTAACAGTACCAACTTTTTGACGGTTTGGAACACCAGAAGCTTTCTTTAAATTCGCAGCATCCATTAACTGTACAGCAGCCGGTGGAGTTTTAATTACGAAATCAAATGATTTATCTTGATACACAGTAATAACAACAGGCAAAACTGCCCCTTGTTTATCTTGTGTACGTCCGTTAAATTGCTTACAAAACTCCATAATGTTAACACCAGCAGCACCTAAAGCAGGACCTACTGGAGGTGAAGGATTTGCTTGTCCTCCTTTAACTTGAAGTTTTACAACTTTTTCAATTTTTTTTGCCATTTTTTTTATCTTAAAATTAAGCGTTATGTGGAAGCAGCCTAAATTTATTCTACTTTAAATTTTGTTGAAAGATTATACTATCTTCTCAACTTGGTTGAAGTTTAACTCTAAAGGTGTTTTTCTTCCGAAGATTAAAACCATTACCTCTAATTTGCGTTTGTCTTCAATAATTTTTTCAACAGTTCCGTTGAATCCGTTGAAAGCACCATCAATTACCTTAACAGTCTCACCAATGATATATTGTGTCATGTAAGAGTTATCTACATTTACAGCTAATTCATCAGCAATACCTAACATACGGTTCACCTCTGATTGTCTCATTGGAACAGGATCACCACCTTTAGTTGCACTTAAGAAACTAATAACTCCTGAGATATTTTTGATAACGTGAGGAACTTCACCTTGTAAGGCTGCCTCAATCATCACATAACCAGGAAAGTGTACTTTCTCCTTTTGATATTTTTTACCGTTTCTAGTTTGAATCACTTTTTCCATAGGAACAACAATCTGTCCTATATAATCATTCAAATTTTGGTATTGAATTTCTCTTTCAATATAATCTTTAACCTTAAGCTCTTGACCAGCTACAGTTTTGATCACATACCATTTTTTATCACTCATGATTCTTCTATTACTGAACGGGTAATTTGTTTAAACAATTAAAATGCGCTATAAATAACATCTAATAACTTAGCAAAAGATGTATCTACCGCATACAAAAATATAGCTAACAAAACTGTAGCTATTGCAACAATTAATGTATCTTGTTGTAGTTTAGAGAATGATGGCCATGTCACATTATCTTTAAACTCCACATAAGATTCTTTAATGTAATTTACGATTTTCATATCGTTGTGAAATTAGCACGGGCACAAGGATTCGAACCCTGATCAACGGTTTTGGAGACCGCTATTCTACCATTGAACTATGCCCGTAGAATAAAAAGAGTGGTAGTCTATGAAGACTACCACGTCTTCTGATTATATTTTTAAACTAATAATTAGTCTAAGATTTCAGTTACCTGACCAGCACCAACTGTACGTCCACCTTCACGGATTGCGAAACGTAAACCTTCGTTTAATGCGATTGGTTGTAATAATTCAACTGTAATAGTTAAGTTATCTCCTGGTAATACCATCTCAACACCTTCTGGTAAAGAGATTTCTCCTGTTACGTCAGTTGTACGTACGTAGAACTGTGGACGGTAACGGTTGTGGAATGGAGTGTGACGACCACCTTCTTCTTTAGTTAAGATATAAACCTCAGCTTTGAATTTTTTGTGTGGAGTTACAGATCCAGCCTTAGCGATAACCATACCACGACGGATATCAGCTTTATCAATACCTCTTAATAAGATACCTACGTTATCACCAGCTTCACCACGATCTAAGATCTTACGGAACATCTCAACCCCAGTTACAGTAGAAGTTAATTTTTCTTCTCCCATACCTACGATATCAACTGCATCACCTGTATTGATAACACCTGCTTCGATACGTCCTGTAGCTACAGTACCACGTCCTGTAATAGAGAATACGTCTTCGATTGGCATTAAGAATGGCTTTTCAGAGTCACGAACTGGCTCTTCAATCCACTCATCAACAGAAGCCATTAAGCTTAATACAGTTTCAACCCATTGAGGCTCACCGTTTAAAGCTCCTAAAGCAGATCCTTGGATAACTGGAGTGTTATCTCCGTCATACTCGTAAGAAGATAATAAATCCCTTACTTCCATATCAACTAACTCTAATAACTCAGCATCGTCAACCATATCAACTTTGTTTAAGAAAACAACGATACGAGGAACGTTTACCTGGCGACATAATAAGATGTGCTCACGAGTTTGAGGCATTGGACCATCAGTAGCAGCTACTACTAAGATACCACCATCCATTTGTGCAGCTCCTGTAACCATGTTCTTTACGTAATCCGCGTGACCTGGACAGTCAACGTGAGCGTAGTGACGGTTTGCAGTTTCGTACTCTACGTGAGATGTATTAATTGTAATACCTCTTTCTTTTTCTTCTGGTGCGTTATCGATTTGATCAAAAGCTTTTGCTTCTGAGAATCCAGCATCAGCTAATACTTTAGTAATCGCTGCAGTCAAAGTTGTTTTACCGTGGTCAACGTGACCAATAGTACCAATATTTAAGTGCGGCTTATTACGGTTAAAAGTTTCCTTTGCCATTTTACTTTTTTATTAATTTCTATTGTTATACTTAAAATAAATATTATATCTAAAAATGATATTTTACACATCACGCCTTAGATAAAGTATTTCACTTTGAAGAGCTCATGATAAAATTCATTTACCTGCAAGCGCTCAACCTTTGTATAAAAAGTTGAGCGGGAAACGAGACTCGAACTCGCAACATTCAGCTTGGAAGGCTGACGCTCTACCAATTGAGCTATTCCCGCATACTTCATTTAAAGCTTTGCAAATTTAATCATTAATTTAAATTAACAAAACCTTTTATGATTAAAATTAAGTTAATGTGGGGAGAGCAGGATTCGAACCTGCGAAGGTTACCCAACGGATTTACAGTCCGTCCTCGTTGGCCGCTTGAGTATCTCCCCGCTAAATTACTTAATTTTTCTTTTCGAGCCGATGGAGGGATTCGAACCCACGACCTGCTGATTACAAATCAGCTGCTCTGGCCAACTGAGCTACATCGGCGAAAAATCTATTGTTTCAAAAGAACAGTCCGTTAGATAGAGCAATGTACTTCTCTTTGTTTAACGGACTGCAAATTTACGCTGTTTTTTGAATAATCCAAATTTTTTTGAAAAATAATTTAGATTTTTTTTGAGATTTTTTATCTCTCGCTTACCTTTTCTTTTTTACGAACAATTAGCTTTTTTAATGTATCTACCGACAAATCAATGCATTCCTCGAATGATTGTCCGCATTTTTTTACAACAATATCATCACCTGGTACTTCTAAAATAATATCAACACATTTATCATTTTTATCAGAAGAATTCTCCACTTTCATGGTTACTTGTGCAGAAATGATCTTATCTGATAACGTTTCTAACTTTGATAATTTCTTTCCTAAATACTCCTCTAAACCTGGTTTAAAATCGAAGCCTACTGCTTGTACATTAATTGTCATAGTTACTCTTTTTTTTGCTCACGTGGGTGAGCTTGATTAAACACTTTTTTAAGATTTTCTATGCTACCATGTGTATAAACCTGAGTTGACGACAAACTTGAATGCCCTAATAAATCTTTTACAGCATTCAGATCCGCACCGGAATCTAACATATGGGTTGCAAAAGAATGCCTCAACATATGAGGACTTTTCTTATGTTTTACACTTATTAAACTAAGATAGTATTTTACTTTGGAATAAACAAGAGTATCATACAATGGTTTATCCTTTAATGTAACAAATAAATTTGGCGTAGCGATTAAGTTAAACTTCAGTTTTTGTTGCTTGTAAATTTCAATTTCCTGCAATAAATATTTAGATATAGGCACTAATCGCTCTTTATTCCTCTTTCCTAATACTTTTATAGAACATTGGATTGCATCTATATCAGATTCCTTCAGATTTATTAATTCGGCACGACGAATACCTGTTTGATACAACAAATCAATCATTAATCTATCTCTAACTCCATCAAAGTCTTTTGTAAAATATTCTTCCGTATCTAACAATGTACTTATCTCTTGCTCTGTAAAAGGAACAACTACTTCCTTTTTACGCTTCATCGAATGAACCTGTTCTATTGGATTAATTAATAAGATCTTTTCTTTGACTAAATATTTATAAAAACTACGAAGTGTACTTAATTTTCTATTGATTGTTTTTTCTGATTTATTTAATTGTGAAAGAGACATTACAAATGCACGAATATGTGTTTTTTTTGCGTCATGTATATTCTCATTTCCCTCTTCCTGGGAATAGAATGTAATAAAATCTTGTAAATCTTTTTGATAACTCGTTATAGTAAGTGAAGAATAGTTCTTTTCGAGCGCTAAATAATCTAAGAATCGTTGAGTATATTCCATAAAAAAACCTATTTATCAAAGATAAAACTTTAACAAATAGGTTTACAGAAAATCAATAGATTTCCTATTATTTTTTTTGTGACAATTAAGCCTCTTCTTTAGCTAATAAAGATTGCTTGTAGATTGCTCTACTCATCTTAATTCTGTTTGCAACAGATGGCTTAGTGAATTGCTGACGTGCTCTTAATTGACGTACAGTTCCTGTTTTGTCAAATTTTCTTTTGTATTTTTTAAGAGCTCTTTCAATTGACTCTCCGTCTTTTACTGGTATAATCAACATAATTTTATCTATTTCTTTTTAAGAATGCAAATATACAACTCTTTAATAATTAAACAAATCCTTTTTAATTAATCTTTTAAAATATTTCGTCCAATTACTAATTTTTGTATTTCAGTAGTCCCCTCACCTATCGTACATAACTTAGAATCACGGTAGAATTTCTCTACAGGGAAATCCTTTGTATATCCATATCCACCAAACACTTGCACTGCGTCATTAGCTATTTTAACACAAGCTTCAGATGCATAATATTTAGCCATAGCACCTTCTGTAGCCATTGGTAAATGATTATTTTTTAAGTATGATGCTTTTCTAATTAATAATTCAGAAGCTTCAATTTCTGTAGCCATTTCTGCTAATTTGAAATTTACTGCTTGGAAGTTTGCGATTGCCTGACCAAATTGGTGACGTTCTTGTGCATATTTTAAAGCTGCTTTATAAGCACCTTTTGCAATACCTAAAGATAATGCAGCAATAGAAATACGTCCGCCATCTAAGATTTTTAAAGCTTGTTTAAAACCTTCTCCTACTTCTCCTAAACGATTTGCATCTGAAACACGAACATTGTCAAAGATTAACTCTGCAGTTTCTGAGGCACGCATTCCTAATTTATTTTCTTTTTTACCTGATGTAAAACCTGGTGTTCCTTTCTCTATAACAAAAGCTGTTGCGTTATTTTTTGCTCCTTTTTCTCCGGTACGAGTCATAACTACAGCTACATCTCCAGAAATTGCATGTGTAATAAAGTTTTTTGCTCCATTAATCACCCACTCATCACCATCTTTTACAGCCGTTGTAGACATACCTCCTGCATCAGATCCTGTATTATGCTCAGTTAATCCCCAAGCACCAATCCATTCTGCAGTTGCTAATTTTGGCAACCATCGTTGTTTTTGCTCTTCATTTCCGAAAGCTAAAATATGATTAGTACATAAAGAATTGTGTGCTGCAACAGATAATCCGATAGATGGATCTACTTGTGAAATTTCATCAACAATAGTAACATATTCATCATAAGATAATCCGCTTCCTCCGTATTCTTCCGGAACAACGATTCCCATGAATCCCATTTTACCTAATTCTTTGAAACATTCTACAGGGAAGGTTTGTGCTTCGTCCCATTCCATAATATTAGGGCGAATGTATTGCTCTGCAAACTCTCTTGCTGACTGAGCTACTAACTTTAAGTTTTCGTTTTCTAAATAATTCATTCTTTTGTTCGGTTTGATAATACCAAATTTAACAAAATATAATCAACTGCAAAATTAATGCAATAGTTATAAAAAGGATAAAAATGTCTTAATTATTTATAATGAGTAAAAATAACTGATTATCAGCGCATTAATATAACAAATCAGCTATACTAATTCTATGAAATGAATCATATCGTGAAATGATTTTTGACATTTTAACTCGGATAAAATTATCCGAGATTTGCTTCAAACAAAAATACTAACGACGAAATAAAATATAACATGAAAAAATATTTAATACTTGCGACACTATTAGGATCAGTAGTAACATTTGCTCAAAATGCTGGTGAATTACATATGAGAGTTCGTGCAACTGGAGTTGTTCCAATGGAAAATGCAACAGTAGGTGCTATTGGAGGAAACGTAGAGGTAACAAATAACTTAATTCCGGAAGTAGATTTCACTTATTATTTCACAAAAAATGTAGCAGCCGAATTAATTTTAGGTACTTCTAAACACGAAGTTGTTGCTACGAATACATCTTTAGGTAATATAGATTTAGGTCGTGTAATGTTATTACCTCCAACTTTAAATTTACAATATCACTTTTACCCAACTCAAAAATTAAAACCTTACGTAGGTTTAAGTGCTAACTATACAATATTCTACGATCAAGGTCAAGGAAAAGGAAGACATGCAGCAGTAACAGATGTAGATTACGAAAATGCATTTGGATACGGTTTTCAATTAGGATTTGATTATAAAATCACTGATAAAATGTACTGGAACGTTGACGTGAAGAAATTATATATGGATACAGACGTAGCTGTAGGAACTACATTAGGAGTTGAAGTACCAGCAGCAGTAGATTTAAATCCATGGTTAATCAGTACTGGTATTGGATTTAAATTATTCTAATCATTTTTTTCTAACTATATATTCAAACAATAAAAAAGAGAACTACTTAATTGGAGTTCTCTTTTTTACTTTTTAAAGTTTTTATAATATTCTTCTATCGAAAGAAAATCTGGTTCTATATGCACTAAAACATCTTGTACTTGAGGAATTTCTTCCATCACACGATCTTTAATTAAATGACTAATTGCATGACCTTCTGCTACCGAAAGGCTACCTCTTACTACAGCATGCATATCTACAAAATAAACCATTCCTGATTTTCGAATTACACATTTTTCAACAGCTTTTACGCCTGGAACTTTACGAGCAATTACTTTTATATCTTCATTTTCTTTACCATATAAATCTTCATCCATAATTTCTCCTAAAGCAGGACGCAAAATTTTATATGCATTGAAAATGATAAAACCTGAAGCTAAAAGCGCTGTAACATCATCAGCTATTTCCCATCCATCTCCCATCACTAAAGAAACTGTAATACCAACAAAAGCCATTAAAGATGTAATTGCATCTGAACGATGATGCCAAGCATCTGCTTTTAAAGCAGAACTATTGGTTTCTTTACTTTTTTTCATAACATAATGAAAAGAAGCTTCTTTAAAAAGAATAATTCCTCCAAGAATTAATAAAGTAAATGGTTTTGGGCTTTCATGAGGAGTGAAAATATTATGGAAACTTTCGTAAGCAATTACACAAGCAGCTACAATTAAAGATAAAACAACTAAAAAAGTAATTAAAGCTTCAGCTTTTCCATGTCCGTATGGGTGATTCTCATCTGCAGGTCGAGATGAATATTTTAATCCTAAAAAAACTAAGATTGATGAAAAAACATCAGTTGTTGATTCTATTCCATCTGCGATTAATGCATAAGAATTTCCGAAATAACCACCTAAAAATTTAATAGCAGCTAAACAAGCATTTCCTAAAATGCTGAATATAGAAGCGTTTATAGCGGTTTCTGAATTTTTACTCATTGTCAAAAAAAAAAAAGCCCTGCAATTGCAGGGCTATAAATATACGATATTATTTTGCTAAAAATGGATATCGGTAATCTTTAGCTGGTACTAAAGTTTCCTTTACTGTACGTACAGAAACCCAACGTAATAAGTTCATTGCAGAACCTGCTTTATCGTTAGTTCCTGATGCACGAGCACCACCAAATGGTTGTTGTCCTACAACTGCACCAGTTGGTTTATCATTAATATAGAAGTTACCAGCAGCATTTTCTAACGCTTTGTAAGCAACCTCAACAGCAGCACGATCTTGAGAGAAGATAGAACCTGTTAAAGCGTATGCTGATGTTTCGTCTACTAATTGTAATGTTTCTTCATATTTATCTTCGTCATAAACATAGATAGATAATACAGGTCCAAAAATTTCATCTGTCATAGACTCATAAGTTGGATTAGTTGTTACGATAACAGTTGGAGCAATAAAGTATCCTACTGAATCATCATAAGTTCCACCTGCAATAATTTCTGCTTCTGTAGATGCTTTAGCACGATCGATAAATCCTGTGATTTTTTTGAATGAATTTCCATCAATTACAGCTGTAACGAAGTTTGAAAAATCTTCAGGAGAACCAACTTTAATCGTTGCTAACATCTCTTTAACTTGTTTTTCAACTTCTGGCCATAAGTTAGATGGAATGTATGCACGAGATGCTGCCGAACATTTTTGTCCTTGGTATTCGAATGCTCCACGCACTAATCCTACAGCAACTTCTGTTGGACAAGCTGATTTGTGAACCATTACGAAATCTTTACCTCCAGTTTCACCAACTACACGAGGGTAAGTTTTGTGAATATCTACGTTATTTCCGATTTGTTTCCATAAGTGTTTGAAAACGTGTGTTGATCCTGTAAAGTGTAAACCTGCAAAATCTGGGTGAGAAATACAAGTTGTTGCAGTTTCTGCTGGATCACCTAATACCATGTTAATTACACCATCAGGTAAACCTGCTTTCTTGAAAACTTCCATTGTAACTTGTGCAGAGTAAACTTGTTTGTCAGATGGTTTCCAAACAACAACGTTACCCATTAAAGCCATACAAGATGGTAAGTTACCTGCAATTGCAGTAAAGTTAAATGGAGTAATTGCAAAAGTGAAACCTTCTAATGGACGGTATTCTACTTTATTCCAAACTCCTGGAGAAGAAATTGGTTGATCTGCGTAAATTTCTGTCATGAATTTCACGTTGAAACGTAAAAAGTCAATTAACTCACAAGCAGAATCAATTTCAGCTTGCATAGCATTTTTAGATTGACCAATCATTGTAGCTGCATTAATTTTTGCGCGGTAAGGACCTGCGATTAAATCAGCTGCTTTTAAAAAGATAGCTGCACGATCTTCCCAAGCCATATTTGCCCAAGATTTTCTTGCTTCTAATGCAGTTTCAATTGCTTTTTGAACATCTGATTGAGTACCTTCGTGGTAGTAACCAACAACTTTTTGGTGGTCGTGTGGTGGACGAATTTCTTTTTTTACTCCACTGAAAATCTCTTCAGAACCGATGTATTGAGGAACTTCAATTACCTCATTGTACATTTTCTTGTATGTCTCTAACAATTCTGTTCTTTCTGGTGTACCAGGTGCATACGATTTTACCTCTTCATTAACAACAGAAGGAATTTTAGCGAATGATTTAGCCATTTTTAATACTAATTATGTTTTTGTTTTGTTTTATTTTCTAATTTCAAAATTAGTAAAAATAAATCAATTACATTTGACACTTTGATAATAATGCATAAATATACGTTTTCAAGAATGAAATATTCCTTCTGTTTTATTGCCATATTGCTTTTGTTTGGATGCTCTTTAGATAATAAAGTATACACATTACAATTTGAATCTTTAAAAAAAGAGAAAAATAACTACCAACTTGTTGTTTCTACTGAAACTAATTTGGATGAAATAAAAAAGAAACATCAATTTACTCAACAAGATTTTATCGGAGAAATTAAAAACAGAGATTTTAGAGATAAAAGCATAATTGTAACTGGAAATTTTAACACAAATAATCAAGTTATAAAAAACAATAAATATTACTATTTAGTTGATGTAATGATTACAGATCTTAATAAACAAAATGATTTAACCAATCAATTAACTGAAAAAGATACTATAACTGGATTTTTACAACTTTCCTATGATATGGGAAGAACTTATCCTACCAAAAGTATCAATATACCTGCTGAAAGATTTATTACATTTTCAAAATAAAAAAAGTCCTCATTAGAGGACTTTTTTATACTATATTGTTTAAAGATTGACATACGTATCAAAATATTTACAATTTGATTTTACTTCTTTATACGCTTTAGTATTTGACAATGATTTTAATTGATTGAAATACGTTCTATGATTTTTCACTTTATACGCTACAAATTTTGGTTCGTCGTAAGGTACATACCAACTATCTTCTGATAAATAATTGGTTGCATGAGTATAAAACTTCCCTTGATCTGCTTTTGCCGCAGTAAATAAAATCTGAGCTTTTAATTCAGAATCTGTAACTTTTGCTAACGCAGCTTTTGCATAATCCAAACTCAAATCAAAATTATTTATGTACTGCGCATTCATCGTATAATTCTTATAATAGTTTACAAAAATCAAATTCCCAGCTTTGTTTTCATTTTTAGCTTCTATAAAATCATGGAATTTTGGACCATTCCAATTGTTACGATCAAAAGAAAGTAACTCTCTAAAATATCCTAATGAAGTTGTGTTATAATAAAAATTCGATAACAAATAATTTGCCTTCACACCTTTATCATCATTCTTTTTAGCTAAATCAGTTAATTGAATCAAAATATCAGTCAACTGTAGTTTGTTCATTTCTTTTGGAATAAAACTAAATTCATTCACATAAGGCTTTGCAATAACCTGAGATTCAGGACACGTAAAACATTCTATTTTATTGTAACCGAAAATTCCGTTCGAGATATGACTGTACCAATCGTATGGATTTGTATTATCATCCGTATAATATCCGATTTCTTCTAACCTAAAATCTTGTGGTAATTTCTTGAATTCTGCTTTTGCTAAATCAAACTTTCTTTCTTTTAAATATAACGTTCCTTTATAGTTCGCTATAAAATCTGCCAATTTAAATTTAGAGTTTTCGTAAGTTGATTGGTATGTTGTTGAATTATATTTAAAGAATGTAATATTTGAGGCTAAATATTGTTCAAAACTATTTTTGTTTGACTTTTTATCAAAAGCATCAATCGAATTTAATAAATCCCAATTTACATTCGAAGCAAGATCATAAATTGTATTATGTAACAAGAAAGCTTTTGCCTTATCGCCTTGTAAAAAATAACGATTCGCTAAAATATCTTTCGCTACATCCTTAAATCTATCTTTTAATAATTGTTCGTCAGTAAACAATTTTGCTCCGTATTCATATTCGGCTGGATAAACTAATTCTGACTTTAATATATCACCATATTTCGTCATAATCGTTTGTTCGAAAGCTGGTGTTATTTTGTCTTGCTGATTTAAATCAATCAACATTTCAATCATTTTTTTATGTAAAACAAAATCAGAATGTTGACTATTTACTTTTGATAAATAAGAATTCGCTTGTTTAAAATCTTTATTTAAGGTTGATAAATAAGCCACCGAAAGATTCCAAAAATCTTTATCATTTGTTTTATTCGCTTGCTCTTTTCCAAGAGTAATCGTTTCTAAAATAAAATTAGCAGGTAAATCAGAACCATAATCATATTGAGATAAAGCTGGTAATTTCATTGGTTTCATTTGAGATTCGCTCCAATTACTTCCATTCACATATTGATTTAAGTAATGTCTTTCTACTAAATTAACCGCACGCGCATATAAAACCTTTGCTTGCTCTGCATTAGGATCTAATTTTAAAATTTGACGCATAGCTGCTAACGGATTATTAAATTCTTTGTATCCAATTAGTAAGTACAAATCTATCTTTTCTTGATTCGTTTTAGCGTTTTTCAACAATTTTTCATAATCCAAATCTTGCGTTACTTTCATTGAATTGAAAGCACTTTCTTTTCTGTTTTTAGTGTGTGAAAACACTTCAAAAAAATCATAATTCGCTTGAATGTAATTCCCGACTGCACGCTCTGCTCCTGCTTTTTGATCTAAAGCATAGTAATACATCACTGACTTTTGATTTAGCGGAACTACATATTTATTAAACAAATTAATTGCTTCATTGTATTGATTAGAATAATGTGCAAAACGAACCATTTGGTACGCATAACGCATTTTTAAAGCTGAATCTGTTTCGGCTTTATAACTACTTTCTAACACCTTCATCACTTTTAGATTATCTAATTGTGTGGCATTTTTATCACTTCTTTCAATATATGACCACGAATCACCTGTATCTATGTAATTGTGATTCATGTACGGTTCTAAATATTTCGCGTACGATAAATATAAAAGTGCTTGTTTGTGTTTTTTTATGAAATCTGCATTCGCAAATTTTAATTTTGAATCTGAAGATTTTCCTGATTTAGTCAATTGATCAATCGAAGATTTAGTCGATTTATAAACTAAATAATGCGCTTCATCGTAACTAATTCCTAAGTAATTTGACCAATCCTCTATTTTTTCGTCCTGAATTCGTACATCAGAAGTATCATAAAAAGGACTATCCATAACCATTAAAAAAGGTTGATACTGAGGAGAATGAACAATTGCTTGATTAAATAAATTATAGTAAGTATAATCTTCGCTATAATCTGCACAAGCCAATCCTTGGAAACTGAATCCAAAAACTGTAGCTAGACCAAGTAGTATTTTTTTCATTTTTTAAAGGTTTTTAAGGTTATAGTTTTGAGTAAACTTTTCGTCTAAATGATAATAAATAATTCGATAATCATTTTTCAATTTTGAATCCAAAAATGAGATTGTTTCTTTTAAAACATCTTCAGAAATTGTTTCAACTTTGATTTTGAATCCTTTACTAAGATAAAATTTTTCTAGGAAGAAATCTTCTGTTACTTCATAAATTCCGTTTCCTTTATCAATTACAGGTTTATCTTTTAAATCATCTTTCGAAAAAGAATTAATTAATTTTACTTTTCCTAGATGATTCGTAACAATCGCCCACGAATAGATTGGCAAAGCCACATCTAACTGAAATGGATATTGCTCTAAATTTTGCAGATAATTTTTTGCGATTTCTACATCTAAAATCGAATTTTTTTCTTCAACTTCAGTTGGATTTTCAGTTGCATAACACATCAAAACCATTTTATTTAAAGGCGGAACCCCTTCCTTATCTTTATATTTGACTTGATGTAAACGCAAAGTTGCTGAAAGTTTTTTGTCAGAAATTTTCTTTAATTCTTCTAAGAATAAAAAATAATTAGCTTTCGTTGATTTGGTCCAATCACAATCAATTTGAATTTCTGAAAAAGATTTTAATTCACTTGCAAAAGCAATTTCATTAATCAACTTATTTACATTAGCAGCTAATTTTTTGACTTCCTCTGAAGATAAACTTTGAAATGTTCGATTGGTAATAAAAACTGTAGGAATATAATTAACATTTAAAACTGATGCATTAAAATTTTTAATTGTTCCGATTGGTTTTGGTTGAATATCTGTTTTATCCACATCAAAAAAACGGATATAAATATTTTCAACTTTTAAATCTTGAACAACTTTCTTTTCAGATTCGTTCACTTGAAAATTAGATCGCCAATAATAGAAATCAATTGGATGATTCCTTTCCTTCGAACAACTAAAAAGAGATAAATAGACAAAAATGTAGTAGATTGGATTTTTCATTCTATAAATTTAAAATAAAAAACCTGATCATTTTGACCAGGTTACTATTTAATTTCTTGTATTTACTTCTCCATATCCCATTAATATATCATATCGTCCTCCCCAAGGACGGTAATAAAATAAACCTTGATACATGTTTTCTGTCTGCCAAAAACTTCCACTAACATAACTTGGTTCTACGCGTTTGGTTTTTGTATTTACAACTACATATTGATAGTTATAATATCCTTGTTTCAAGAAATATTCGTTTTCCCAAAGTTGAGAATCTTTATTAAATTTTAGTTTCGAAGCTTCAGAAATTTCCCAATTATTAAATGCACCAACTACATATGGCACATACAATCCATTTTGATCCTCAAAAGCATCTAAAGCAAAATAAACCCAAGTATAATCTGCTTCTGAAGCAGCTAAATATTCATTCCCGTAACGATTACTACGGATATAAAAATTACCATTTACATCGCCAAAATCATCATAAGGAAGATTATATTTTGGAAAATCTACACGTAAAACAGTATGATAAACAGAATCTTTTCTGAAATTACGTTCAGTAGTTAATCCCGGAACATCTAAATTTTTAGTATCAAACCAATTGTATTCAGCTCCACCCTCAAAAGTCCAATCAACATTATTATATGTTAATTGATTGGTACGTGTAAAATCTGGTGATAAATCTGTAATATGTTCATTCCAATTATTGTTCTTCATGATGAACAATTTTGCGCCATCCGGAGTTTCAGTAAAATTTTGATATCCACTTGAAACAACTGTTTGAATTTTTTGATTTAAATCTTTAACTCTTGGATTGATAAAACGAGATGAACTCATACCTACATCCACGTTTCCTTCATAAACAGCAAATCGTTTGGTGAAAACAGGATTATTTTCGTCGTTTAAAAACACTTTTAACAAATAATTCCCTCCTAATTTCACATTCATATCTCTGTTTGGAAACTGAATTTGATAGTTTGTATATCTTTTATATGTATTAAATGAATTTTTGTGTGTACGAACATAATCACTATTAATACCAACTAAAAATTCTGATTGGAAAATTCCAGATTCAGACCAATCAGCATTTCTGTGTTCTATTTTATAATTGTATCGTTTATAACCAGCATCCAAATCATCAAATAAAAAAAGTAAAGTTTCATTTGAATTTAGACGAATAATTGGTGTATTATCATTTTTTGATGGATTAAAAACTTGAACTGTTCCTATATTTTTTGGAGGTTTAACTTCAAGTTCTTGTGCAAAAATTGTATTTGAAAAAACTATAGTTGCTACAAAAAAGAATATTTTTAAAAACTTCATTTCTATATTTTTTACTAAAATACAACAATAAAAAAAGTGTCCAACTTTTCAATTGAACACTTTATAATTTAAATTAATTCGTTACTTAATAAATTGATGGATATTTTGTCGGATTCGACTCATTCATCATTGCATAAACACGTTCTACAATATCATCAACAGAAGGTTTAGAGAAATAATCTCCATCTGTTGCATACGGAGGACGATGCGCTTTCGCAGTAATCGTCATTGGTTTACTATCTAAACTAAAGTAAGCCGATTGTTTTTCGATGATTTCTTGTAATAAAAACGCAGTAGCTCCCCCCGGAACGTCTTCATCAATAATAGCTAAACGATTTGTTTTGGCCAAAGATTTTGCTACATCATGATTAATATCAAAAGGTAATAACGATTGCGCATCGATAACTTCTGCAGAAATCCCCAATTGTTCTAACTCTTTTGCTGCATCCATTACAATACGCCAAGTAGAACCATAAGTTAATAATGTAACATCTGCTCCTTCTTTCGTGATTTCAACTTCACCTATTGGAGTTGTAAATTCACCAATATTAGATGGTTTTTGCTCTTTTAATCGGTAACCATTTAAACTTTCAACAACAATTGCAGGTTCATCACATTGTAATAATGTATTATAAAAACCAGCTGCTTTTGTTAGGTTACGAGGCGTTAAAACGTTTACACCACGAACTAAGTTTAAAATTCCTCCCATTGGAGAACCAGAATGCCAAACACCTTCTAAACGGTGACCACGAGTACGGATAATTAATGGAGCTTTTTGCCCACCTTTTGTACGATAAAGTACAGAAGCTAAGTCATCAGAAATTCCTTGTAAACAATATAAAACGTAATCTAAATATTGAATTTCAGCGATTGGACGTAGTCCACGCATTGCCATTCCGATACCTTGACCAAGAATTGTAGCTTCACGAATTCCGGTATCCATAATTCTTTCGATTCCGTATTTTTCTTGTAAACCTTCTAAACCTTGGTTTACATCTCCAATATTACCGGCATCTTCACCAAAAATTAATGTATTTGGATATTTTTCGAAGATTTTATCAAAGTTATCACGAACAATAACACGTCCATCTTCTACAACTTCTTTACCTTCATATTTAATCTCAACTTGAGGAACTTTAACAGCAGTTCCTGAAACTAAATGAGAAGAATATATATCTTCTTGAATTTCTAATTGATTAGTTAACCAATTAATTAATTCAACTTTTGATGTTAATTTTTCTTCACGAACAATACGTAAAACTTTACGAATCGCTGAGAAAATATCTCGTTTAAATGGAGTTGATTTTGCTTTTAATTGATTGATTTCAATTGTTAAAAATGCACCATTAGCACTTTCTCCAACAACTTTTTCAATTAATGCAATCGCTTCATTTTTTAACTCGATTATTGGATTCAAGTATAAATCCCAAGTTTTCTTTTGCGCATCACGCACTTCTTTTTTCACTTGGTTTTCTAACGCTAATAAATCCTCTGAAGAGATAATTGGTTCTGGAGCAGTTTCTCCAAATTTAATCATCCATTCACGGAATTTTGCGATACCATCATATTCTTTTTCCCAAGCTAAACGCTCTTTTGATTTGTAACGCTCATGAGATCCAGAAGTTGAATGACCCTGTGGTTGTGTACATTCTGAAACGTGAACAATACATGGAATATGATGTTTTCTTGCGTATTCTTCTGCTTTTGTATAAGCATCAATTAAACCTGGATAATCCCATGCTTTTACAGAAATAATTTCGTAACCACGTTCTTGCTCTGTACGTTGAAATCCAGATAATAATTCTGATAAATTTGATTTTGTTCTTTGAAATTGAGCAGGAACAGAAATTCCGTATCCATCATCCCAAATAGAAATAATCATTGGTACTTGTAATACTCCACCTGCATTTACAGTTTCCCAAAAATGCCCTTCAGAAGTACTTGCGTCACCAATTGTACCAAATGCGATTTCATTTCCATTTCTAGAAAATTGCTCTTTATCATCTGCACCTTTTACTTGACGATACACTTTTGAAGCTTGAGCTAAACCTAATAAACGAGGCATTTGTCCAGCTGTTGGAGAAATATCTGAACTCGAATTTTTTTGATCTGCTAAATTCTTCCAACTACCATCTTCGTTTAAAGATCGAGTAGCAAAATGTGAAGTCATTTGACGACCTCCAGATGCAGGTTCGTGCTCTAAATCAGTTAAAGCGTATAATTGTGCGAAAAAGTTTTCTACTGTTAATTCATTAATCGCAAACATAAAAGTTTGATCACGATAGTATCCTGATCTAAAGTCTCCGTTTTTAAAAACGCGAGCCATAGCGATTTGTGGTAACTCTTTTCCGTCTCCAAAAATCCCAAATTTAGCTTTTCCAGTTAATACTTCTCTACGACCAAGCAGACTCACTTCACGTGACAAAAAAGCTAAACGATAATCGTTTACGATTTGATTTTTGAATTCCTCGAAAGTAATTTTATTTACCTCTTGTGTTTCCATTTCATTTGTTTGTTGCAAAACAAATTTAACAAAAGATTTGTAACATAACCATACTATTTACAACTTATTAGACGCTATATTTAATAAAATTATTAACCAAACAAGATAAAATCTACTATGAAAAAAACACTATACAGTCTTGTATTCGCCTTTATACTTGGGACAGCACCTTCTGCATTTGCCCAAAAATCAACAACCAATACAGCGCAATTTGTTACTCAAGTTGAAGGAATAAAAGAATATAAATTAAACAATGGTTTGCAAGTTTTATTTATTCCGGACGCATCACAAAGTAACGTTGTTGTAAATATTACCTATCATGTAGGTTCTAAACACGAAGGATATGGTGAAAAAGGAATGGCGCATTTATTAGAACACATGCTTTTTAAAAGCACAAAAAACTTAGGAGATATCAAAAAAATGTTATCGGATAAAGGAGGAAATGCGAATGGAACTACTTGGTACGATCGTACAAATTACTACGAAATCTTCCCCTACTCTGATGAAAATTTACGTTGGAGTATTGAAATGGAAGCAGATCGTATGTTGAATGCTACAATTCTTCAAGAGGATTTAGATAAAGAATTCTCTGTCGTAAGAAATGAATTTGAAATTGGAGAAAATAATCCAATGAGTGTATTAATGGAACGAGTAATTAATGCTGGATATGTTTGGCACAATTACGGAAATTCAACCATCGGTTCTCGAGAAGATATAGAACGTGTAAAAGCACCGCAATTACGTAAATTTTACGAAAAATATTATCAGCCAGATAATGCAGTTTTAGTTGTTGCAGGAAAATTTGATGAGAAAAAAGCATTAGAATATGTCAATCAATATTTCGGATCAATTGCAAAACCTTCAAGAGTTTTAGAGGAAATACAAACAAAAGAACCTGCACAAGATGGTGAAAAATTTGTTGAAGTAAAACGTGCCGGAGATAGTCAAGCGGTAGGAATCATGTACCACACAGCTCCATTTGCCGACAAAAATTACGCTGCCTTATCAGTTTTGGATGAAATTTTAACTTCTAATCCGTCTGGATATTTATATAAATCTTTAGTAGATACACATAAAGTTTCTTCAATTTGGTCATTTTCTCCACAATTACGTGATGCAGGATTTATGTTTATCGGTGCAGAGGTAAGTAAAGATAAAGACATCAAGAAAACACGTGAAGATGTTCGTGCCGAATTAAATAAAATTGCTTCAAACAATTATACTGAAGCTGATGTCAAACGTGCGCAAGCTTCAATTTCTAAACAATTAGAAAATCTAAAAAATAATACGATTGGACAAGCAGTTAACTTGACTGAAATTATTGGTTCTGGAGATTATCGCTTAAACTTTATTTACCGTGATAATGTTGAAAAAGTAACATTAGCAGATGTAAAACGTGTAGCAGAAAAATACTTTAGAGAGAATAACAGAACAGTTGGAATTTTTATTCCGACTAAAGATGAAATCCGTGTGTTACCAAACGAAGTTTCTTCTAAAGAAATCAAAAATTTAGTTACTAATTATAAAGGACGAGAGGTTGAAAAAGAAGCCAAAGCTTTTGAAGCTTCAATTGCTAATTTAAAAGCTAATTACGCTGAAGGAAAGTTAAATAATGGTTTAAAATTCGGAATTATAGATAAAGAAATTAAAGGTGAAAAAGTAACCATTGCGTTGAATTTACCAGTATCTAATGAGAAAGATCTAGCGAACAAACAAATGATCGGAGATTTAACTGCACAGTTGATGAATGCAGGAACTAAATCGATGACGAATGAACAAATCAAAGATCGTTTAGATGAATTAAAATCTTCAGTTTATTTCTCGTTCTCTGGACAAATTTTACATGTATCAATTAGTACCTATAAAAAATCATTGGATGAAACAATGAAAATTGTAAACCAAATGATCACTGAACCTATTTTCCCTGAAACTGAGTTACAAAAAACAATCAACGAAAATGTAACTTATTTAGAAGGAAACATGAACGATCCACAATCTTTAGCTTTTGCTGAAGCTCAACGAATCAGTTCAAATTATCCAAAATCATCACTTTTTTATACTCCTACATATCAAGAAATGATTGATGCTGTTAAGAAGGTAAAACGCACAGATCTTGTTGATTTTCATAAAAATATTTTTGGTGCAAATAATGGTGTAGCAACAGTAATTGGAATTAATGATAAAGCGAAAGTTAAATCGTCATTAGATGAAACTTTTGGAAAGTGGAACAGTAAATCTAAATACGAAAAAGCTTATCCAGTAATTCAAAATTCGGCAAAACAAGATAAAATTATCAACATTGCAGACAAAGAAAATGCTGCGGCTGTTGGTATAATTAATTTCAAAATGAATCGTAATCATCCCGATTATCCAGCATTAGTTATTGCCAACGAAATGATCGGTAGCGGTGGCTTCTTATCTGCTCGTATACCAATGCGTTTACGTGAAAAAGAAGGAATTAGTTATGGAGCTGGTTCGTATTTAAATATTTCTAACGATCATAAAAACGAAAGCGCAACTTGGGGTTATTACGCATTCTTAAATCCTACAAAACGTAAAGATGTAGAAGATGCAGTAAAAGATGAAATCCAAAAAGCGATTAAAGATGGTTTCACAGCAGAGGAATTAAAAACAAATATCTCGAGCTGGAAAACTGGACGTGCAACGAATTTAGGAAGCGACGGGACCTTAATTGGTTTATCTAATGGTTACCTTTTAAATGGAACTTCGTTTGACGATTTCACTACTCTTGAACAAAAAGTAGAGAGATTAAGCCTGAAAGAAGTAAATGATGTGGTTAAAAAATATATTGATTTAGAAAAAATCATTTCAGTTTACACAGGTACATTTAAAAAATAATTCACTTAATATCAATACATAAGGCAGTCTTTATTGACTGCCTTAATTTTTGGAACTAATTTTGCTAAATTACAACTTGAAAATATTTAAAAAACACATCTAAAAATTCATTACAATGGAACAAGAACAAAAGAAATCAAACAACTCCACACTACCAATTGCTTTAGGAGTTGGTTTATTATTGAGTTTAGGTTTTAATGCTTATCAGTTTATGGATAGCAAAAACAATCAAGATACTTTAGAAAAATCTGTAAAAGAATTATCAGCTATTTCTTCTGAAAAATCTCAATTAGAATTTGACTACAAAAACTTACAAGACGAGTACGAAACTTTAAAAAGTTCTATTGTTGATAACGATGGATTATTAGCAAACAAAGAGCACGACATCAAAATTCAGCAAGAAGAAATCAACAAAATCTTAAATGATGCAAATGCATCAAAAGAAGATTTAGCTAAAGCTGAAGCGATGATTAAAAATTTAAAATCAGAAATTTCAACTTATAAATCAGAAATTGTTCGTTTAGAAAAAGAAAACGCAATCTTAGTTAAAAACAATGCATTATTAACTACAGAGCGCGATAGTATTACTACTACTTTAGCTAATGAAAGAACTGAACGTGTTGCTGAAAAACAAATTGCACAACAAAAAGAAGAAGAATTAAGTACAACTTTATCTGTATCTAACCACAAAATTGCTCCTTTAAAAGTACGTAACAACGGAAAAGAGGTTACTAAAAATAAAGCAACGAAAGTGGATAAAATTAGAGTATCATTTGATATCGATAGAAACTCTCGTGCTGTAAGTGGAGACAAAGAGATTTATGTTGCTATTCGTAAACCAAACGGACAAATTGGAAAATTTGGTGGAGCTGAATCTGGAACTTTAAAATTACACTCGGGTGATGAAGTTGCTTACTCTGATAAAGTAAAAATTAACTATCAAAATGGTGCTGGACAAACAGTAAGTTTTGATTGGGAAGATGCGGCTTTTGAAGCAGGAACTTACAAAATTGACATTTACCAGAATGGTTTTAAAATTAGTCAAGCTGACGTAGTTTTAAGATAATTCAATTCCAATAAATATTATAGATTTTAAAAAAGCGAGGTTTTTAACCTCGCTTTTTTTATGCTTTCAAGTAATTAATACTTACAGTCGCTAATTCGTTATCTGGAAATTTCTTGAATAATTTATTATCAGGATTTAAACCTGCTTCTTGACATATTCTGTGAAAAACATCAACTTCTAATATATATTGATCTGAAAAACCATGTGTAGCATCATAAGCTGTCGCAGCGGTATTCCCGAAATTTTTAGCAACTAAATCTGGAGCTAATGTATGCAATTCAATCAATAATAATCCGTAACGTTGTACATAAGGCGCCCACTTTTGTAAGTGTTGTTTAAGGCTTTCTTCCACTTCCCCATTCAATAATCTTTTACCTCTAAAAGCATATGCTCCTGTAGAAGTAGATACACGATTTGTTGATTCAATATCTGTCCAAATACGATTATGATCTAAGAAAGTTCTGATATTTAAAAGTTCACTTAAAGAGATATTATAATCATTTTGTAAATCATTTGATAATCGTTCTGGATCACCTATATCACCCCAAATTACTTTTGCCCAAATATCATTTTTAATCAAATTAGCACGCGTTACTTTTAAAGCGGCTTGGTTATAATCTGCACCTACCAAAAACAAAGGATAATCATCTAAATGACGACCACGTAATGTGTAACGTTCTACAACTTCGTATAAATGTTGCAGTAAAGCTCCATTACCACATCCCATATCTAAGATACCTTTTGGTTGTTCTTCTAAAGGACGATTAAAAATATCCATGATAAATTCATCTATCACTTTAAAATAAGTTGCGTGTGCTCCTCCACTACCCCAAACATTCATTTCACGATCTACGTGTATTTCGTCTTCACCATCTTTAATTTCTCTTATTTTTGATGGAGATCCATATAATAAATCGTCTAATTTAGAGAACATAGGTAAGTAAGAAACCGTTACTCCGTAGGCTGATGCGCGACGAGCAAAAAATAATCCTGTTTCTGTAAACTGATAATTTTTTCCTTGTTTTGTAAACCAATCTAGTTTAACTAAACAATCTAAAATCTTCTCAAAAAATTGTGGATTTTTATGAAACTCATCAGCACTAAATGACGCTTCCATAAAATATTTATGAAACAATCCACTCATGCCTAGTCGGACAATTAAAGGCCCAACTAAAGCACCTTCGATATGTTTACAAATCTGAAAATGTAAATGCTTTTCAACAAATTCAGGTTCGTTACTTGATTTTAAGTAAGTTTCGTATTTATCAAATAAATGTGTCCATTTTTTACAAAAATCATCAGAAAAATCTTTGCGATTAATCACCTCATCTGATTTTAAAAATGTGGATAAATCTTCATAAATATCCAAATTCGTAAATGCACGTTCTGAATATTTATTGATTTCTATTATTACTTGATTATTCTCTTGAATTAAATTATAATTCAACATATTTTGAGATGCCAATACACGTAAAGCAACATTTAAATACCCTTCATTTGTTTGAAATTGATTTGAAAGTTGCGTTAATGATATTTTTTTATTCTCTATAATATAATGTAAGATTCCTTTATGAGCTAAAGCCGCTACAACAGGAGCTGTAACGATACCGTCAAGGTGTCTAAAAATTAATGATCTTAAAAATTTTTTATCCATAGCTTTTGCTAAATTTCTTTTGTAAATATAATTAAATAGACTTTAAACTCTATTGGATTAATATAGTATTTTAGATAAATAATTATAAATTAATCAATTTCAGAAATTTAAATCAAAAACAATTATGATAATAAGTTAATATATTAATCTATTTTAAGGAATTTTCCATTGGTATCGAATTTTAAATCTACATTATTCTGCAATAATTCGATGTCTATACCTTTCTCATCTTTGTCAATTGATTTAATACCAATTTCTGGATAATTTTTATTTAAATAATCTCTTGTGATTTGAGGTAAGAATAAAGCACCCACCGATTGATTTGCAACACCAGCTTCTACTTGTTTCCAATCACCATTTGCATCAAAATCGACCTTTACACCATTAGATAATTGAACTTTATATTCATCACCATTTATATTTGCTTCCTTAATGACATTCTGAATTGTTTCACTTCCGAAATTATTTTTTAGAAATTGATTCGACTTTTCTGGTAAATTACCTGCATTAATAATTGTTTCGTCAGTATCTTTTGATACTACTTTTTCTTCTCCATTTTCTTTTACTACTGTATAAGATTCATTAGGATCAACAACAATTTCTTTTTTATCTGTACAAGAAATCAATCCCATAATTGGAATTAAAAATAATGCTACTACTAACTTTTTCATAAGATTGGTTTTATTACATCATCACAATCATTATACCACAAAAAAAGTCGATTTGTTTCCAAATCGACTCGCTAAATATTTAATTTAAAACTATTATTTCTGCACTAAAATATAGTATTGCCAAGGTTTTAAAGAAACCTTTTTTGTTGCATCTAAAGTAATTGCATCTTTTGTCATGAAGTTTACAAACTCTCCAGTAATTGGTAATGTAACCTCTTTTGTTTCTTTTGTAAAATTACCAACAAAATAAGCTTCTGATGAATTTTTCTTACGTTTAAACGCTAAGATAGATTTATCATCCGAAGTTTTAATTCGTTCGTAAGAACCAGCATTTTTAGCTCCATTAAACGCTTCATTATTATTCTTTAAATCTCCTAATTTTTCATAAACTCCACGCATCTTCGCATTAGGATTACGATCAATAGAATCTTTAACGAAGAATTTTAAACGACGATTAAAATCTTCTTCTTGCCCGTTATAAATTAAAGGAACCGATGGTAATGCATACGTTAAAGCTGCGAAAGTTTCCACAGCATCTCCCATTCTTTCGAACTCTGTGCCTGCCCAAGAATTTTCGTCGTGGTTAGAAGTAAATAACATTTTATAATCATCTTTCTCCCATTTATGCTGAATACTATCCATGTAAACATCAATTGCAGAAACATCTTTTTTAGCGTTAGCGATATCGTTCATGATGTGATGTAATTCCCATCCATAAGCCGAATCAAAAACTCCGTTCTTTAATAATTCTGGTTCTTCTGTTTCACCTAACATGAAAATTTCACGACCATTTGCTAATTCTTTTTTAGCTTCTGCCCAGAAATCTGTAGGAACCATGTGTGCCATATCGCAACGGAAACCATCAATTTTGAACTCATCTAACCAATACTTCATATCAGCAATCATTGCTTTACGAAGTGCTGGATTATTGTATTCTAAAGAAACAACATCCGTCCAATCAAATGGAGAAATAAAGTTTCCTTTTTCGTCCTTTTCATAGAAATCTGGATTCGATTTCATCCAAGGATGATCCCAAGCCGTATGATTCGCTACCCAATCTAAAACAACATAAATTCCGTTAGCATGAGCAGTTTCTATTAATTGTTTTAAATCTTCAGCAGTACCAAATTCAGGATTCACTCCACGATAATCACTAATCGAGTAATATGAACCTAAACCTTCTTTACGTTTTTCAACTCCAATTGGATGAACTGGCATTAACCAAAGAATCTTTACTCCTAATTTTTTAATGTTAGGAATTTCCTTTGTTACCGCAGCAAACGTTCCTTCTGGAGAAAATTGACGCACATTTACCTCGTAAATAACTGCAGTTTCTGCTTCATCTGCTGTAAAAGGTTTGAATGAACCTTCTGCTAATTCAGTAGTAGTTTCTGAAGTATCTTCTTTTTTAGAACAGCTTGTTAAGAATAAACCAGCTATTAATCCTAAAGCTAAAAATTGTTTTATCATGTTTATATTTTTTCCTTTTATTCTAATTATTCATTTTTGTCTTGAATCAAATACGAATAAAGTTTCAGACTTTTATTAGATTCTTCGACAAACTCAGAATGACAATATCCATTTTGTCAAGCTGAATTTATTTCAGCTTCTCATTATAAAATATAATTTAAAATGAAAATTATTTAATCTTTTCAAGTAACACAATTTCACTTGTAGACGAAAGCACAACTCTTCCATCCTTTACAACTGAAATCTCTCCAGAATAAGCATCACGAACTTTAGTTCCTTCTGCCCAAAGATTAAAAACTTCAATCACTTTTTGTTCTCTAAAATAATCTAAAGCAATAATTACTTCATCCTCTTTATACTTTCTATGTAAAATATATGGTTCTGCTTTTAAAACAGTTTGTACTCCTGCACCAACAGCCGGATGATTACGACGGAATTGACCTAATTTTTGAAAGTGATTTAATAAAGACTCTGTTTCAGAATTTGGTTTAATATCTTCCCAATTCATAAACGAACGAAGATTCGCATCTCCATCTGCTCCATTTACTACTAAAGGACGAGCAATTTCATCACCATAATAAATTTGAGACATCCCAGGTGTCAACAATAATTTTGTTCCTGCGTCCCAAGTATTCTTACGCTCTTTATCATAAGGCGAACCATCATCATGAGAAGAAATGTAATTCATTACCGTTTTACCTTTCATCTCGTTTTGAATGATATCATTGTATCTTTCAAATAATTGTTGATTCGTTTCTTCTTGAGATGAACGCAAATCAAAATTAATTAAAGCATCAAATCCATTCTCGTAATAGTTTACTTTCTTATCAGGAAACGAGAACATCTGTCCTTCATTAATTGTGTAATTGTAAACTTCTCCTAACAAAAAGAATTCGTTATTATCGATAGCTAAATTTGGATTTTTAGCTTTATACTCAGCCAAAGCATCTTTACAAACTTGAGCAAATACTTTCCACACATCTTCCTCCGTATGTTTTACTGTATCTACTCGATATGCATCAATACCATAATCACGAATATAATCTGATAACCATTTCATGATGTAATATTTTGGTGCTTTCGGCAAATTATATTTTGTGAAGAATTCATTTAATTCCGTAATTTCTTGCTTTAAACGACCTTCTTTTTGCCATTTCTCTAATAATTGTAGAGGAAGCGTTACATCATTTTCAGACTCTGTTAAAATATCTGGAAGATTCTTAACTAAGGTACAAGCTGTTGTATTTACATACGAATCATACGTACATTGCGGAGTAACACGAACCCAATCCGCAGGAAAAACCTCATCCAATTCTGTTACAGGACCAGTGTGATTAATTACTGCATCTAACATGATTCGGATTCCCTTCTCATGTGCTTTCTGAACTAACTCATGTAAGTCTTTTTCAGTTCCGAAATTTTTGTCTAATGAAGTCCAATCTTTTGTCCAATATCCATGAAAACCATAAGTTGCACCTTGCCCCTCATCTACAGATCCTTTAATTTGTTCTACTATTGGAGTCATCCAGATGGCATTAACACCTAAATCTGTAAAATAACCTTCGTTTATTTTTTGAATAATACCTCTGATATCACCACCTTCAAAACCTCTTAAAACAGCAGTTTTATCAGTTCTGCCGTAATTAACATCGTTCGTTGTATCTCCATTATTAAAACGATCTGTTAATAAGAAATATACATTAGCTGCATTCCAAACGAATGGTTGATTTTCTGAGGTTGGAATTTCTTGTGTTGCTCCAATTTTTGACGTTGAACAAGAAGTTAATAACATTCCTGCAACTAAACTTATTCCGAATATTTTTTTGATCATTGATTTAAGTTTTTTATAATTATTCATTTTTGTCTTGACACAAAAACGAATCAAAAAAGTCAAGGCTATAAATCTATTGGACTAAAATTAAATTTCATTTCGGGAATGAACTAAATGATTCCCTTTGGTCACTAATTCATTCTTGTCCTACATTCTATTTAATTTCTTAACGCCATAGATTTAGATGCCATTTTTCTAATAAAAAAAGTTTTGAGTATTAAGAAAAAACATCTTAATACTCATCACTCAAAATTATTTTACTTCCTTAATGCTAATAGCAAAACCTCCACCAGAAGCTGAAGTTAAATCTAAAATAGTTTTAGAAGTAACTTTCTTTTTTTCTATTGTATAAGCTTGAGGATTGTTTTTATAATGTGCATCTTTTGCATCAGCATAAATTGTAGCCTCGTATTTTTTTCCTTTCTCTAAGAAATCTAATTTGATCTTTGTTGAACGAGAATTATCTCCATTTACATTTCCTAAAAACCAATCGTTAGAGTTTTTATCCTGACGTGCAATCGTTAAATATCTTCCTGGCTCTGCTTCTAAATATTTCGAATCTTTCCAATCAACTGGAACATCTTTGATGAATTGGAATGCATCTGGAAAACGCTCGTAGTTTTCTATAATATCAGCCGCCATTTGTAAAGGCGAATACATTGTTACATATAACGCCAATTGATTCGCGATTGTAGAATTTACGTGAGAATGATTGTTTGGATTTAATTTTTTAATATCCATTTCAAAAATTCCAGGTGTGTAATCCATAGGCCCTCCTAACAAACGAGTAAATGGTAATACCGTAACGTGATTTGGTTTTGATCCTCCAAACGCTTGGTATTCTGTTCCACGAGCTGATTCATTTCCAATTAAATTTGGCCATGTACGAGCAACACCTGTTGGACGAACTGCTTCGTGTGCATTAACCATAATTTTATACTCTGCAGCTTTTTCAATTGCATATTGATAATGGTTAATTATGTTTTGGCTGTAATGAAACTCTCCACGCGGAACAATATCTCCTACATATCCACTTTTTAAAGAGTTGTATCCGTTATCTTTCATAAACTGATACGCTTTTTCTAAATGTCTTTCGTAGTTACGAACAGAACTTGAAGTTTCGTGGTGCATCATTAATTCAACACCTTTTGATTTTGCGTAAGAATGCAATTCTTTCACATCAAAATCTGGGTATGGCGTAACGAAATCGAAAACATAATCTTTGTGATTTCCGAACCAATCTTCCCATCCTTCATTCCATCCTTCTACTAAAACTGCATCAAATCCATGTTTAGAAGCAAAATCAATATACTCTTTTACATGTTTTGTATTTGCAGAATGCTTTCCATTTGGTTTTGCTTTTGTATAATCTGTAACACCTAATTGTACAGTTGGATATTCGTCTGTATAAGCCCAAGAACCTTTACCTGTAATCATTTCCCACCAAACACCAATGTATTTTACTGGCTTGATCCAAGAAGTATCTTCAATCTTAGATGGTTCGTTTAAGTTGTAAATCATCTGTGGCCCTTTAAAAGCAACTTCAGCCGCATTATCACTTGCGATTACTGTACGCCAAGGCGTGTTGAAAGGCGCTTGTAAATATCCTTTATCACCAACTGCATCTGGAGTTAACCATGATTCGAAAGTCATTGTTTTATCATCTAAATTAAGATGCATTGCAGGATAATTGATTAATGCCGCTTCGTGAATATTGATGTATAATCCATTTGAAGATTTCATCATTAAAGAAGTCTGAACACCTGTTTTTGAAAATGCTTTTTGAGATGCATTTCCTGTATATGCTTTATCGAAAGTTGAACGAATTTCAGATAATTTAGTTTCTGTAAAATCGTATTCTTGCGTATCATAGTCTCCCGGAAGCCACCAAGCCGTATGATCTCCAGCCATGGCAAACTGAGATTTTTCTTCTTTTACGACAAAGTATTTTAAATTCTTTTGCTCTGGGAATTCATAACGAAACCCTAACCCTTCATTGAATAAACGGAAACGAATTACCATTTGACGTTCTGTTTTTGGTTGAGAAACAGTAACCGCTAATTCGTTAAAGTTATTTCTGATTTTATCAACTTCACCCCAAACTGGTATCCATGTTTCATCAAAAGTTGAAGTTTTTGTATCAATAATTTGAAATCCAGAAATGAAGTTTGAGAATGCATTTTTATCCAAATTTTTATCTTCCCAATCAAAACTCATTTGATTGTTCTGCTTGAATTCGAATCCTAAAGTTGAAGGTTTTACAATATCTTTTCCTTTATATTTTAATTGATAAGTTGGTTTACCGTCTTTCGATAATGAGAAATCCATTACAAAATTACCGTTTGGTGATTTTAACTCCTGACCGTAAACAAGGCTCATCATCGAGATTCCTAAAGCTAATATGGTTTTAAATTGTTTCATATTTGTTTTGTTTTTTTTACTACTATTTTAATTTTGGATGATGATTATTCAATACTTTTTTCTTGATAAAAAAGTATTCAAAAAATCAAGGCTGTAAATCTATTAGACTAAAAATAAATTTCATTTCGGGAATGAATTAAATGATTCGCTACCGCTCACTAATTCATTCTTTTCCTTCATTACATTTATTTTCTTAACGTCATAGATTTAGATGCCATTTAAATTCTCACTCAATTCAAAAGATTATGAACTGACAATCAAATCTAATTCTTTGGAATAATAGAGATTGCTGTTCCACCACCTGCAGCTAAATTCAATTTAATTTTAGATTTAGCATTTACTTTCATTTTTTTGATTTCGTATGCTTTTGGATTTTTCTCCCAATGTGCATTTTTAGCATCTTGATAAATGATCGCTTCATAAGATTTTCCTGGCGTTAGGAAATTTAATTTAATTTCTGATTGACGAGAATTTTCATCTGTAATTGCTCCTACAAACCAATTTTCAGTTCCTTTCGCTTTACGCGCAACTGTTAAATAATCTCCAGGCTCAGCTTCTAAATATTTTGTATCATCCCAATCTAAAGCAACATCTTTAATAAATTGAAATGCATCTGAAAATTTATCGTAATTCTCTGGCAAATCAGCAGCCATTTGTAAAGGCGAATAAATCGTTACATATAAAGCCAATTGCTTCGCTAAAGTTGTATGAATTCGAGTATCACGACCAACATTATATACCTTCATTTCTGTTTCTAAAACTCCTGGTGTATAATCAATCGGTCCACCTAAAGATCGAGTAAAAGGTAAAATTGTTTCATGCGCTGGTGGATTTCCATAACTCCACGCATTGAACTCGTTACCACGTGTTGCTTCAGCAGCAATATAATTTGGATATGTA
Organism: Faecalibacter macacae; assembly: GCF_003687725.1. Classification (GTDB taxonomy): domain Bacteria; phylum Bacteroidota; class Bacteroidia; order Flavobacteriales; family Weeksellaceae; genus Empedobacter; species Empedobacter macacae. The sequence continues at coordinate 80,251 of NZ_RDOJ01000001.1, read as the reverse complement.
CGGTGATATCCTGTTGGACGAGAACTTTCGTGTGTATTAACTAAGATTTTATTCTCAGCAAAACGCTCAGCAGTCCAATTGAAATGATTCACCATCGCTTGACCATCGTGGTATTCTCCACGAGGAATAATACGACCAACATAACCAGTTTTTACCGCTGGATATCCATATTCTTTCATCACTTCAACCGCACGATCAAAACGACGTTCGTAGTTTGTAACCGAACCAGATGTTTCGTGGTGCATAATCATTTTTACACCTTTTGCTTTGGCGTAATCTGAAACTTCTTTGATATTAAAATCTGAATAAGCCGTTGTAAAATCGAATACATCTTCTTTCCAGTTTCCGTACCAATCTTCCCAACCTTCGTTCCATCCTTCTACTAACACTCCGTCGAATCCATGTTTAGCAGCAAAGTCGATGTAACGTTTTGTATTTTCTGTTGTAGCTCCGTGCGGAAATTTAATCTTCTCCTGCCCTACTTGATTTTGTGCATTTTGTGTTCCTTGACGATCCCAAGTAGAAATTCCAACATGCATTTCCCACCAAATTCCTACATATTTCATTGGTTTAATCCAAGAAGTATCTTCAATTTTTGATGGTTCATTTAAATTCAAAATCATTTGTGGACCTTTACCTACAATATCACGTGCATCATCCGATACCATAATTGTGCGCCAAGGCGAATTGAAAGGCGCTTGTAAATACGCTAAATCTCCGATTGCATTTGGTGCTAAATGAGCTTGAAATTGATAGGTATTTTTATCAAATTCTAAATGCATTACTGGATAATTTACCGTAGCAGCTTCAAAAATATTGATGTATAAATTATCAGCTGTTTTCATCTGAAATGGCGTTTGAACTGAATTTGGTTTTGCTATAGATTTTACTCCAATTCCATTATTCATATCAATATCCGCATGATTAATTTCTGAAATTTTAGATTCGATAAATGTATATTCTTGCGTATCAAAATCACCTGGAAGCCAAAAAGTTTTATGATCTCCCGTTAAATTAAATTGTGTCTTCTCTTGTTTAACAACAAAGTAATTTAAATTATCTTGCTTTGGAAATTCGTAACGAAAAGCAACTCCTTCATCATAAACTTTGAACGTTACATTGATGTTTCTGTTCGTAGAATTTTGTGTTAATTGAAAAGTCCCTTCGTTGTGAATATCATTAATCTCTTTGTATTCTCCCAATACTGGTTGCCACGATTCATTTACAGATTTCGTTGAATAATTAGCAATTGTAAATCCGTTTTCTAACGCTTCGGCATCTTTTAAAACGAAACCTAAAGTTGATGGTTTTACAATTTCTTTTCCTTTATATGTTACCGAATACGATGGTTGTCCACTTTTAGTTAATTCGAAATTCACCTTGATTTCTTTCGAAGGTGATTCGATTGTTTGTGCATTAAGTAATCCTAATGCTAAAAGGGTAAATATTGTTGATGTTAATTTTTTCATTTGTATTTAGTTCTACTATTTTAATTTTCATTTTTGTCTTGACACAAAAACGAAACAAAAAAGTCAAGACTTCGATTTTCGACGGTCAATTTTAATTTCGTTTCACTAAAATGTTTAAATCATTCGCTATCGCTCAGTAAACATTTTTTCGTTTCTCTCAATGAATTGACTCTCGTCTACAAATCGGATGTCGTTTTAATTTATCAAGCTGAATTCATTTTAGCTTCTCAACTCATTTTATGTGATCATGAAATAAATTCAGGATGTCTTGTAATTGATGTCTTGTAATTGTCATCTTGAACTTGTTTCAACATCTCATCCTACTTTATGTGATTCTGAAACGAGTTCAGAATGACGTTTTTCATTCTAAGCTTGTCGAAGAATCTTAAAATAACACTTCGACAAGCACTGCGTGACATTACATCTTCAATTCAATAATCATTGATGATTTTCCCTCAATTGTGATTTCTCCTTTTGAAGAAATTGGTAATACTTGATCAGAAATAATATCTTTTCCAGAATTAAATCCGTTGATAGATTCTGCAAAACGATTTAATTTAAAAGTTTGTTTTTCTGTATTAGAATTTAAAATAACCATTACAGATTCGTTTGCATTGTAACGGAAATACACATATACATTCTTTTCAGGCATGTAATGTTTTGTTTTTCCTGTATGGATTACTTCTTTATTTTTTCTCCAATTAAAAACCTTAGCTGTAAAATCGTGATATTCTTTTTGCTCGGCAGTTCTTCCAGTTGATGTAAATGCATTTTGCTTATCCGATTTCCATCCTCCAGGAAAATCTTGACGAATTGCAGCATCTCCTCCAGTATTTTTATCTCCTCGCATTCCGATTTCAGAACCATAATATACTTGTGGAATTCCACGAACAGTACCGATTAAAGTTGTTGCTAATTTGTATGCTTTCGGATCAGAATTAAAGATTTCGTTCCAACGTTCAGTATCATGATTTTCGAAGAAAACGAACATATTATTTACATCTGGATACAAGAAATCACTCGTAAATGAATTATAAATTTTAATCATTCCTTTATCCCAAGATTCCTCTTCATTGAAAGCTTTCGGCATTTCAGCAAATAATGTGAAATCCATTATTGATGGAAGATTAGAATTGTATCCCGTCATTTCTGCGATTTTCGAATCTTTTTGCCAATACGAAATATGAGCTGGCGAATACATCCAGGCTTCTCCTACGACATTAAAATTTGGATATTCGTTTGTAATAGCTTTTACCCAAGTTGCCATTCCTTCCTTGTTGTTGTAAGGATATGTATCAACACGCATTCCTCCTAATTCAGCATACTCAATCCACCAAATTGCATTTTGCGTAAGGTATTTCAAGACCAATGGATTTGCTTGATTTATGTCTGGCATCGTATAATCAAACCAACCATTTAACGCACCTTTTTTATCAATTTCTGATGCATTTACATCCATTTGAGTTGTTGTACGGTAGTTTGATCTTTTGAAACCTTTCGCTTCCCCGCCTTCTGCCGGAGAAAATTGATGAATCCAATCTTGAGATGGTAAATCCTGAATCATCCAATGTGAAATTCCCCAGTGATTGGTTACATAATCTTGGATTAAGTACATTCCACGTTTGTTTAATTCACGAGATAATTCACGATATTCTTCGTTTGTTCCGTAGCGACCATCAATTTTATATAAATCGGTTTGAGCATATCCGTGGTATGAATGCTTCTTTTCGTTGTCTTCATTCACAGGCGTTAACCAAACTGCAGTTGCTCCAAGGTTTTGAAGATAATCGATATTATTAATGATACCACGTAAATCTCCTCCATGACGGCTATCCGGAATTGAACGATCTGCTTTATCAATTAATTCTTTCTTTGAATCATTACTTTCATCGCCATTTGCAAAACGATCTGGCATAATTAAATACACCACATCTTTTGAAGAAAATGAAGAACGATTGGCTGAATTTGGATTTCGCTCTTTTAATTCGTAAGTATATGAATCAACAACTTTGTTTTTATTTTTGATGTTGATTTTAAATGAAGATTTATTGACTTGATTTGTATTAATAGTCACAAAAACATAATTCGGATTTTCCGTTTTTTGGATATCCTTAATCTGAATTTGATCTGATAATTCGATGTTATATTTACTTACATCTTTTCCGTAAACTAAAATTTGAAGTTCCGGATTTTTCATTCCTTTCCACCAAAACATTGGCTCAACTTTTTGTATTTGCGCAAAAGCGAAGGAAGAAAGTAAAGAGGTTAGTATAAATAGTTTTTTCATTCTCGTAATGTTTGTTTATTTATTTTCATTTTTGTCTTGACACAAAAACGAAACAAAAAAGTCATGGCTTTAAATCTATTGGACTAAAATTAAATTTCATTTCTTAACATCATAGATTTAAATGCCATTTTAGAAATTGTCATGTTGAACTTGTTTCAACATCTCATCCTACTTTATCAGATCCTGAAACGAGTTCTGTATGACAGTATCAACTTTCATCAACAATCTGATAAAAAAATACCTCGAAAGCCAGAGCCTTCAAGGTATTCTATTTTTCCCTTTATTAAATAGAAGGCTGCACTACAACTTTTTGGTCGAAAACATAAACCTCTAACGGTTCAGTTCCTTCCAGTTCGAAAGTAGTTTCTCCTTTATTTACATTGACTTTTAAGATTTGGTTACGGAAATTAATTTTGAACGAGAATCCTTCCCATTGTTCTGGTAAACGAGGTTCAAAATATAATGCATCGTTTTTAACGCGCATTCCACCAAATCCTTCTACAATCGACATCCAAGTACCAGCCATAGATGTGATGTGTAATCCTTCATGAACTTCTTTGTTGTAATCATCTAAATCTAAACGAGAAGTTCTTAAATAGAAGGTATATGCTTGTTCCATACGACCTAATGTAGCAGCTTGAATCGAATGCACACAAGGAGATAAAGACGATTCGTGAACTGTTAATGGTTCGTAGAAATCAAAATGTTTTTCTAATTGTTCTCTTGAGAAATCATCCTCAAAATAATAGAATGCTTGTAACGTATCTGCTTGTTTAATGTAAGCCGAACGTAAAATTCTATCCCAAGACCATTTTTGGTTAATTGGACGTTCTTCTTTCGCTAATTCAGAAACAGGAGTTAAATCCTTATCTAAGAAACCGTCTTGTTGTAAGTAAACATCAAACTCTTCGCTGTATGGGAAATAGATATTCGCAGCTACTTCTTTCATTTCTGCTAATTCAGCATCAGTAATGTTTGTTTTAGCAGCGATACGAGCGAAATCCTCAGGATAATTTGTTTTTACATTTTCAGCTTGCTCAATCAAATAATTCATACACCATTGTGCACAATAGTTTGAGTGGAAGTTGTTGTTTACATTATTTTCGTATTCGTTAGGACCAGTAACACCTAACATCACGTATTGTTTTTTATCTGTAGACCAGTTTACACGTTGTTTCCAGAAACGAGCAATTCCTAATAACACTTCTAAACCAGCTTCAGGAATATACGACTCATCGCCTGTAAAACGAGTGTAATTAAACACAGCAAATGCAATGGCTGCATTACGGTGAATTTCCTCGAATGTAATTTCCCATTCGTTGTGACATTCTTCTCCGTTCATAGTAACCATCGGATATAATGCCGCTCCATTCGTAAATCCTAATTTCTCAGCATTTTCAATCGCTTTATCTAATTGGTTGTATCGGTATGTTAATAAATTACGTGCAACTTCCTGGTTCTTCGTCGCCATGTAAAATGGTAAACAATATGCTTCAGTATCCCAGTAAGTAGATCCACCGTATTTCTCACCTGTGAAACCTTTTGGTCCGATGTTTAAACGAGCATCTTTACCAGAATATGTTTGGTTTAATTGAAAGATATTAAAACGAATTCCTTGTTGTGCTTTAACGTCACCATCAATTGTGATATCTGCCATTTCCCAAGTTTGTGCCCAAGCTTGTTTTTGGTTTGTTAACAATTGTTCATAACCTAAAGCATTGGCTTGTGCTAATACATTTTCGGCAGCAGTAACTAATTCGTTTGCTTTATGATTTGTCGAAACAACGTAACCTCCAAATTTTTGGATTGTTACTGTTTCGTTTGCTTTTACATTAACTTCGTACGTAAATTCAACTTTCCATTCTGTTTTTGTTGCTGATGGAGTAATCGCTTGCTTTTCACCGTTGATGAAAATTGCATTCTCCATATATGTTACGACATTGAAATGAGTTTTGAATGTACGTGCTTGTACAAAACCTTGTTCACCTTTGATTTCAGAACCAATCGATTCCCAGAAAATTTCTTCCCAGTTCGCATCTTCATTCTTTACATGAGCATCAACGTATGGTTTGTAGACAATATTTGCATCACCATTTAATGGTTTAATGTCGTATTTAATTGCACCTAATTCATCTAAATCAGCAGCTAAGAAACGACGTACAAAAACTTCAATTTCTAATCCTGAAGGTAAAACCGCTACAAATGAACGATCCAATAAACCTTCTTGCATATTTAATTCGCGACGGAAGTTTTTAACTTCTTTACACGTATTTAAATCGAATTGTTCACCGTTAATTTCGATGTTGATTCCGATCCAAACTGGTGCATTTAATACTTTAGCGAAATATTCTGGATAACCGTTTTTCCACCATCCAACTTTTGTTTTGTCTGGATAATAAACTCCGGCTATGTAACTTCCTTGAAAAGTATCTCCTGAATAAAACTCTTCGAAATTTGCACGTTGCCCCATTGCCCCGTTTCCGATAGAGAATAAACTTTCAGACGATTTTACACGATCTTTTTCAAACCCTTCTTCGATAATTGACCACGCATTCGGGATGATATAATCTTGATTCATTTTGTAATTGTATGTTGTTTGTAATGTTTTATTGATTGATTAATTCTAACAAGAATTCTTCTGAGATTTCAGTGAAATCATTAAAATTGTATTTAGCCTCGTTTAAAACAGAAGCTTCTCCAATTCCTACACTTATCATACCTGCAACATTTGCAGCTTGAACTCCAGCAACTGAATCTTCAAAAACAATTGAATTTTCATTAGTCTGATTTGCTTTTTTTGCTCCGACTAAAAATACTTCTGGATCTGGTTTTGCATTCGAAACATCGTTTCCATCCACGATATCATCGAAATAATGTAAGATGTTTACTTTCTCTAAAATTGGACGTGCATTTTTAGAAGCAGATCCTAAAATAATTGGTTGATTGTTTTCTTTTAAGAAATTTAAAACCTTCATGACATCAGGAAGAATCTCAGAATCATCCATTTTATTGATGTAACCTAAATAATCTTCGTTCTTTTGAACTAGCCATTCTTCTTTTTGCGCTTCAGTAGCTTCTACGTTTCCTAAACCTAAAATTAACTCTAAAGAACGTACACGAGAAACACCTTTTAATTGCTCGTTGTCTTCGTGTGTAAAAGTAATTCCTAAAGATACAGCTAACTTTTGCCAAGCTAAAAAGTGGTATTTTGCTGTGTCAACAATAACACCGTCTAAGTCGAAAATAAATGCTTTCGTTTTCAAAATAATTATGCTTTGATTGGTTTTTCATCATCTTGTACGCGTTGAACTAATAATGCTGCAATAATAAATGCAACACCACTCATCATGATTGCGTAAATTGGATTTCCACCATAGATATATTTAACAATTGGACCTCCTAAAATCGAGTTGATGATTTGAGGAATACAGATAAAGAAATTGAAAATTCCCATATAAACTCCCATCTTTTTGGCTGGAATAGAACCTGCTAACATTGCATAAGGCATTGCTAAAATACTTGCCCAAGCCACACCAACACCAATCATAGAAAGGATTAATAAATATGGATTATCAATAATATAAATAGAAAGTAAACCAATACCACCTGCTATTAATGAAATAGTGTGAGTTGTTTTTCTTCCAATTTTTAATGCGATTGCCGGTAAAAAGAAAGCAAATACAGCAGAAACTGCATTATAAACCCCAAAAATGATTCCGACCCAGTCACCAGCTTGATTATAAGTTACAGAAGATGTGTCAGTTAATGGTAATTTATAAATATGATGAGCGATTGCTGGAGTCGCAAAAACCCACATACCAAATAATCCGAACCACGTAAAGAATTGCACCCATCCCAACTGTTTCATTGTTGTTGGCATATTTCCAAAATCAGAAAAAATTTGAGACAAAGATGCTTTATCCTCTTTTACAATTTCTTTACCTTCGGCACGATCAAAAGCTTCTAATTCTTCAGGAGAATATTCTTTTGTCGTCGAAACTGTAATAATTACAGAAAGAATTAAGATTAATGCTCCAATTATAAATGAAAATATTAAATGAAATGGTACTTGACCTTCAGCAGCTACGCTTTCAACACCAATCCAATTACTTAAAATGTAAGGTAACCAAGAACCTAAAACGGCTCCGAAACCAATTAAAGAAGTCTGAATTGAGAATCCTAAAGTACGTTGGTCTGAAGGTAAAACATCTGCAACTAAGGCACGGAAAGGTTCCATCGCGATATTGAACGAGGCGTCCATTATCATTAAAAAACCTGCTCCCATCCAAAGTGCTGGAAGTAATGCAGTGAAAGCACCAGCTTGCGGCATTAAGATTAATCCTAAACTTGCTAATACTGCTCCTACTAAGAAATATGGTTTACGGCGACCAAATCGTCCCCATGTTTGATCAGAAAAATGTCCAATAATAGGTTGTACTATTAAACCCATTAATGGAGCTACAATCCAAAACCAAGACAAATGATGCACATCAGCACCAAAAGTCTGGAGGATTCTACTTGCGTTTGCATTTTGTAATGCAAATCCCATTTGAATACCAAAATATCCAAAACTTAAGTTCCAGATTTCCCAGAACCCTAGTCTACGCTTTTCCATTATCGTAATTATAATTAACTATTTACGATAAGCGTTTCAGCTTATCAAAACTATATTTTATTGTTGAGAAGTAAAAATATGTTTTGATTAGATTACAATTTTAAGACTTTTTTTTGGGATTAATACAAGTCAATCAATTATTTAACGAAAAAAAATTACACTACAACGATGTAGTTTCACGGTGTAATAATTCAGTACCAATAACCTCTGTTATGTAATGTTCATGTTCATTATCAGCTTCCAATTTATCAATCAGAAGTTTAGCAGAAATTTCACCCATTTTAAAGGCATTTTGTTTTACTGTAGATATTGCAGGTGTAGAATGTTGAGAGATAATTCCATCTGTAAATCCGATAATATTTAATTCTTCCGGAACTTTAATTCCTCTTCTTAATGCTACTTTTAAAGCTGCTACGGCATAGATTTCGTTTACAGCCATAAGTGCATTAAAATCTTGTGTATCGAATAAGTTCTCTAACTGTTCTGTTAATTTAGTTTCGTCCTCTATTCTTAAAATTAAATCTTCGTTTACAGAAATATCATTTTGCTCTAAAGTACGGATATATCCTTCTGTGCGTAAACGGCCAACAGAGATATAATCTGGAGTAGATATCATTGCAATTTTCTTTCGTTCTTTACTCAAAAAGAACTGAATAGCTTCTTGTGTAGCAAGTACATCATCAATGATTACTTTATCTGTATAAACTTCGCGCGTTACACGATCAAACATCACAACAGGCATTCCTTGATTTATTACCTCTTTAATATGGTGATAATCCTTTTTTTCTTGCGACTCTTTAGATAACGAAATTATAAAACCATCAATACTTCCTGAAGCTAACATCTCCATATTGATTACTTCTCTTTCGTACGACTCATTCGACATACAGATAATAACATTATATCCTTTTTGATTCGATACACTTTCTATTCCACTGATTACCATCGCAAAGAAATGATGCACTACCTCAGGTATGATTACCGCAATCGTTTTCGTCTTTCTATTCTTTAAACTAAGGGCTATATTGTTTGGTTTGTAGTTATACAATTTTGCAAAAGCTTGTATTTTTTGACGAGTAGCCTCACTAATTTCTTCACTATTTTTTAAAGCTTTAGAAACTGTTGAAACAGAAACCTCTAACTCCTTTGCAATTTGTTTTAATGTTAAATTTTTTTTCATTTTATTACCCCTCCCCTTTGATTCATTCTACATAAACTTAAATAACTATAAAGTTTAGCAATTTAAGTTTCCTTAACTAAAAATTTAATTTTTTATTAACACGAAAACGATTTCGTTAATATAATTAGTGTAACTGCTACACAACTAACGATTTAAATAACTAATTTCGTATCGAGAAGTAAAAATATAATTTAAAAATAACACAAACAAAACAAATAACATATGAGAGTTTTAAAGCAATCTCTTATCGCTTTAGTTTTTTCATGCCCAGCCATTTTAATGGCACAAAATATTGTTAAAGGATCTGTTACAGATCAGTCTACAAAAACCACTTTAAGTGGCGCAGAAGTTACAAACATTACTTCTGGAGATTCTGTAGTTGCTGATGATAAAGGAAGCTTTACAATAGAGGCAAACGATGGCGATATCATTGTAATCAGCTATTTTGGTTACGATGACCAAGAATATACTTATACAGGTCAAAACCAAATTCAATTTTCATTAAATAAATCTTCTGAAACTAATCTTGACGAAGTTGTTGTAATTGGATATGGTACGGCTAAGAAAGAAGATATTACAGGATCTGTAAATCAAATTTCTGAAAAGGACTTTAACAAAGGTTCTATTACATCTGCACAAGAGTTAGTTACAGGAAAAATTTCAGGTGTTGTTGTAACTTCTGCAGGTGGTGCACCTGGAGATGGACAAAACATTATTATCCGTGGAAACAGTTCATTATCATTAAATTCGCAACCATTATACGTAGTTGATGGCGTTCCGTTAGCAGAAAATAATATTGGTGGTTCTCGTAACCCATTAGATTTCATTAATCCTAACGATATTGAAGCGATGACAATCTTAAAAGATGCATCGGCTACTGCTATCTATGGTTCTCGTGCAGCGAATGGAGTTGTAATGATTACAACTAAAAAAGGAAAAGGACGTAAATTTACATATAACTATAACGCTACAACATCTGTATATACTCCAACAAAATTTGTTGATATGATGAACGGTGATGAATTCCGTCAGTTAGTTCAACAAGTTGGTACAGCAGATGAAATTGCTCGATTAGGAAATGCAAATACGGACTGGCAAAGAGAAATTTACAAGAAAGCTGTAGGTTTTGATCACAGTTTCAGTGCTATGGGAAATATTGGTGGAAAAATGCCATCTCGTTTCTCTTTATCTAACACAGATCAAAATGGTATTTTAAAAGGAGATAACATCAATAGAACAACTGCATCTATGGCGTTATCACCTTCATTCTTAGATGACCACTTAAAATTTGAATTAAATGCTCGTGGATCATATATCGAAAATACTTTTGCGAATCGTGGAGCAATTGGAGCTGCTTTAGAATACGATCCAACTCAACCAATTTATTCTGGGGCAAACGTTTTCGGGGGTTACCACACATGGATGGATGGAGCAGTAAAACACAATTTAGCACCTTCTAACCCTGTTGCTTTATTAAATGAGCAAAACGACACATCTGAAGTTAGACGTTTCGTAGGTAATGCAAAAATGGATTATAAGTTACATTTCTTACCATCAGTTACTGCAACTGTTAATGTTGGATATGATATTTCTAACGCTAATGGAAGAAATATTGTTTCTGCTAATATGCCTAGTTCATCAAACACTTGGGATGGTTCTTACTACAGATACGATAACCAAAACTATAACAAGTTATTAGATGCTTATTTAACATTCAGTAAAGATTTTGGATTACATAACTTAAACGTTGTTGCAGGTTACGGATACCAATACTTTAACGAATTTAAACACAGATACGATAGCGAGTTATTTGAGCAAGGTAACCCAGAGTATGAATTTATTGACAGAGATCATCATACTTTATTATCTTACTACGGACGTTTTAACTACAATTTCGATAACAAATATATCGTAACAGGTACATTACGTGCTGATGCTTCTTCTAAATTTGCCGAAGGTAATCAGTGGGGTTATTTCCCGTCTGTTGCAGTTGCTTGGAACATGACAAATGAGGACTTCTTAAAAGGTTCTACTGTTGTTAACGATTTAAAATTAAGAGCAGGTTTTGGACAAGTAGGTAACGTAAATGGTTTAGGAACTTTCAAGTACATGACTCGTTACGATATTTCTCAATCAACAGCATATTATCAATTTGGTAGTCAATTTTATCAAACATACCGCCCAGCAACTATCAGCCCAGATTTGAAATGGGAAATTGCTGAAACTTTAAACATTGGTATTGATTACGCCTTATTCAAAAATAGAATCTACGGTTCTGTTGATGTATACCAAAAGAAAACAAAAGATTTAATTGCAAACGTTTACGTAGATCCTTTTACGAACTTCGGAAATAAAATCGATAAAAACATCGGTGATATGGAGAATAAAGGAGTTGAATTTAGTATTAATGCTGATATCGTAAAAACTCAAGATATAGATTTCAGAATTGGTTACAACATTGCATTAAACGATAATAAAATAACGAATTTATCTACAGATAACAGGACAGGAGATATTGATGGTGGAACAGGAAACAACATCCAAATTCACCGTGAAGGACATGATCCATTTAGTTTCTTTGTTTACAAACAAATCTATGATGCTAACGGTAAAGCGATCGAAGGAGCATACGAAGATTTAAATAATGACGGTATCATTAATGATGATGACCGCTACATTCACAAAGATCCTTTTGCTGATGTAACGATGGGATTCAATACTTATTTCCGTTACAAAAACTGGGACTTATCTGCTTCTGCACGTGCTAACATCGGAAACTACGCATACAATAACGTAGCTTCTGCTAAAGGTTACAGCCGTAAAGCTACAGGTAATGGACAAAATTATTTATCTAACGTACACAGAGATTACTACCAAACAGGATTTGTAAACATTACAGAAACAAACTTATTAAGTGATCACTACATTCAAGATGCATCATTCTTACGTATCGATAATATTACATTAGGATACAACTTAGATGAGCCTATTAAAGGAATGAATGTTCGTTTATACGGAGCAGTACAAAACGTAGCAGTATTTACTAACTACGATGGTATTGATCCAGAAATTTTTAGAGGAATTGACAACAATTTCTACCCACGTCCAAGAACATTTGTATTTGGTTTAAATGTTAAATTCTAATCAAACAAGTCATGAAAAAAATTAAATTAACAAAATATTTATTAGCAGCTGCTTTAGCATTCTCAATTTCATCTTGTCACGATGATTTAGATTTAATGCCAAATGATCCGGATATTATCACAGAAAATGATGTATTCGCAGATGCTACACAAGCAAAATCAGCATTAGCTAAAGTATATGCTGCTTTAGCTATTACAGGAACTAAGGGACCTGCTGGAGACCCTATTTTAGGTGAACCAGACATCATAGGTGTTGATGAAGGAGCATCTCAGTTTACGCGTTCATTGTTTACTTTAAACGTTGTAACTACAGATGAGGCTATTGTTGGTTGGGGAGATCCAGGATTACCAAACATGCATGCCATGTCTTGGGGATCTAACAACAGCTTTATCGAAGGTATGTACTACCGTTTAGCAACTAGTGTATCTTATGCAAATTCTTTCATCAAAAATGCTGAAGGATTAGCAGCTACAAATCCAGAAGTTGCACAATATATTGCTGAAGCTCGTTTTATCCGTGCTTACGCATATTACAACTTAATGGACTTATACGCGAACGTTCCATTAGTTAAGGAAATATCTAGTAATACACCAACACAAAGCAATCGTCAAGAAATTTTTACTTTTGTTGAATCTGAATTATTAGATATTCAAAATAGCTTAGCTGAAGCAAGAGGAAACGAATACGGTCGTGTTGATAAAGTAGCTTCTTACGCTTTATTATCACGTTTATACTTAAATGCAGAAACATGGATTAATCAGGCTAAATACTCAGAATCTATTGCTTATTCTAACTTAGCTATTCAATCAGGTTATTCATTGCATACTACTGACGTTAATGGTAACGGAACTGCTTATGATGAATTATTCTTAGCAGATAATGATTCAAACGGTGCACAAAACGAATTCATCTTCGCTTTAAATTTTGATGGAAACGCTTCTAAAACTTACGGTGGATCTACTTTCTTAGTAAAAGCAGCAATCGGTGGAACAATGCAACCAGCAAACTCTGGAGTTAATGGAGGTTGGGGAGGTCCACGTTCAACTAAAGCTTTAGTTGAAAAATTCCAAGCTTCACAAAATGATAGTAATGGAAATCCAATTGCTTGGTCTGATAAAAGAGCTATGTTCTATACAGACGGACAGACTTACGAAATTGCTAACGTAAGTACTTTTAATGAAGGTTATGCAGTTAATAAATTCTCAAACAAAAAATCAAACGGAACTAACGGTAACGATGCAACTGGAGAATTTGTAGATACAGATGTACCAATGATTCGTTTAGCTGAAGTTTACTTAAACTATGCAGAAGCTGTTTTACGTGGTGGAGCTGGTGGAGACAGAGCAACTGCTTTATCTTATATCAACGCATTAAGAGCTCGTGGATATGGTAATGCAAACGGAAATGTTTCTAATGCTGATTTAACGTTAGATTTCATTTTAGATGAGCGTTCAAGAGAATTATACTGGGAAGGAACACGTAGAACAGATTTAATTCGTTTCAACAAATTCGTTTCTGGATACGATTGGCCATTCAAAGGAGATGTAGCGAACGGAACTTCAGTTTCTGATATCAGAAAATTATTCCCAATTCCAGTAAACATTATTGCGATTAATCCAAACTTAACTCAAAATCCTGGTTACTAAAATGAAAAAAATAATTAAATATATGGCAGCAGCATGTTTAGGGATTGTGTCTCTAAGCAGCTGTTCTGACGATGACGAAAACATCGTTTTAAATCCTTCTGAATTTACTGCTCCTGCAATTACCACAACTGCAAATACAGTAGCTCTATCAGAAGATACACAAACACAAACAGCAATTACTTTTGAGTGGACAGCTGCAAGCTATGGAGTTTCTACAACTCCTAAATATGATATTGAATTAGCTAAAGGAACTGATACTTTTGACAATGCAAAAGTTTTAACTTCTATCCAAGAAACTTCTTATGCAGTTACTGGAACTGATTTAAATGTTTTCTTAGTTGATCAATTAGGTTTAGAAGCAGGAACTGAAGCTACAGTTCAATACCGTATTGTTTCATCTTTAGGAACTTTTGGAGCAGAGAAATTATACTCAGAAACAAAGACGTTCACAGTGACTCCATTTTCTACGGATCTTTCTACTCCTTGGGGTGTAGTAGGTTCTATTACTGATTGGGGCTCTTCTCCAGATATTCCATTCTGGAAAACAACGACACCAAATGTATTAGTTGCTTATTTAGGAGTAGCTGTTGGTGACGAAATTAAATTCCGTAAAGATGCTGATTGGGCTGTAAATTATGGAAGTGAAAATACAACTGCTAATGCAGCTGAAAATACTTTCCAAGGTTCTTTAGCTAGTGGAGGATCTAATATTGTAGCGCCTTTAACTGGAAATTACAAAATCACTTTAGATTTAAATAGCTTAGAATATACTGCTGAATTTTTCCAATGGGGATTAGTAGGTAGTTCAACTCCTAACGGATGGGACGGACCTGATACACAAGTATTATCTTTCGATGGAATCAATGAAGTTTGGTATGCTAACAATGTTGTATTAAATGCAGGAGAGTTAAAAATTCGTAAAAATAATGCATGGGATGAAAACTTTGGTGGTGCAAACGGAAGTTTAGTTGCCGGTGGAGATAACATCACTGTAGATGCAGGAACTTATGATATAGTTGTTGATTTTAATAACTTAACATACACGTTAACGCCTGCTCAATAGAAATTTCCTCTATTTATAATAAATTATTTAAAGCCATTAAAATTCTTCAAGTTTTTTTTAATGGCTTTTTTTGTCTAATCTCAAAACCACAATTTATGAGAAACATTATGTCTATTATTTTAGGACTTTTTACAATAATAATTCAAGCACAAGTTTCAACGAATCCAAATCCTTTAGAAGCTGATTTACCAGCAACAATTTATTTTGACAAAGCAAATACAAACTTAGCGAGTTATTCTGGAGACATTTATGCACATACAGGTGTTACAATAAATGGAAATAGATGGCAAAATGTAATAGGGAATTGGGGAAATAATACAACTCAGCCCAAATTAACTTATGTTTCTGGTACAATTTATAAATTAGAAATCCCTACTTATATTCGCCAATTTTACGGCGTAGACACTTCTACAAACATAACAGAAATCTCGTTTGTTTTTAGAAATGCACAAGGAAATCTACAAACCAATCCAGATATACATATTTCGGTTGGTGGATTTAGAGTCCAGATGATTCAACCTGCTCCAAATTCTATTACGAATGTAACTACAGGAAATTCATTTACAATTCATGCTACTTCTACTCTAGCTGCAAATTGGCGTTTATCAAGCAATGGAAATGTAATTCAGGAATTAAATAATACGACAATATTTAATCGTAATTATACCATTAATTCTAACCAAGATTATACTTTATCAGCTACAAATCCAATAACCCAAGAAGTCATTTCAAATTCGTTCAAAGCGTTTTTAAAACCAACTGTAATTACCCAAGCTATTCCTCAAAATTTAAAACAAGGAATTAACTATACAAATGATCATACCAAAGCTTATTTAGTTTTATTTGCGCCACAAAAAGAATTTATTCATGTCATTGGATCGTTTAATAATTGGAACATTTCGAATGATTATGTTATGAAACGCGATACTTCAAATCCAGATTTATATTGGATAGAAATCAATAATTTAAATCCAGGAGAAATCTATTCATTCCAATATCGCACGAGCGACGGAATCAAAACCGCAGATCCATATTCTACTTTGGTCTTATCGCCTTATGACGATCAATACATTTCAACCTCATCTTACCCAAATCTTCCAATTTATCCAAATGGACAGGAATTTGAAGTTTCTATTTTACAAACAAACGCGCCTTCTTATCAATGGAATGTTCAAAATTTCGCAAAACCAAACAAAGAAAATTTAATTATTTATGAATTATTAATTCGTGATTTTAACACGGCTAAAACATGGGAATCTTTGATTGATGATTTCGATTATTTCAAAAATTTAAATGTAAATGCAATCGAAATTATGCCCGTAATGGAATTTGAAGGAAATATTTCTTGGGGTTACAACACTGCCTATCATTTGGCTTTGGATAAAGCGTATGGACCTGCAAATAAGATGAAAGAGTTTATCGATTTATGTCATCAAAACGGGATTGCAGTTATTTTAGATATTGCTTTAAATCACGTCTACGGACGTTCTCCATTAGTAAGAATGTGGATGAATGACCCAGACGGAGATGGTTTTGGTGAACCTACAAATACTAATCCTTACGTCAATACGGAAGCTAAACACAGTTACAATGTTGGGTACGATTTAAATCATCAATTAACTCCTACACAACATTACGTAAATCGCACGATAGAATATTGGATTAAAGAATTTAAAATTGATGGAATTCGTTGGGATTTAACAAAAGGTTTTACTCAGAATTGTTCGCTATCTGATGAGAATTGCACCAATAGTTATCAACAAGACCGTGTGAACATCTTAAAACAATACGCTGATTATCAATGGTCGGTAGATCCTACTTCTTATATAATTTTTGAACATTTAGGACAAAACGGTTCTGCACAAGAAGAAACAGAATGGGCGAATTACAGAAATAACGAAGGAAAAGGAATAATGCTTTGGGGAAAAGCTACTCATAATTTTAATCAAAATACTATGGGTTATGCCGAAGAAAGTAACTTTAATTGGTTAAAACATACTGAAAAAGGTTTTAATAAAAAACATTTAATTGTTTACGCAGAAAGCCACGATGAAGAACGTTTGATGCATAAAAACCTTCAATGGGGAGCGCAAGAAGGAACTTACAACGTGAAAAATTTAACTACTGCATTAGAAAGACAAAAAGCAGTAGGTGCAATATTATTCATGATTCCTGGTCCAAAAATGATATGGCAATTTAGTGAATTAGGTTATGATTTCTCAATTAATTATTGTAACAATGGAACAACAAACGAAGGATGTAGAACAGATCCTAAACCAATTCCTGGAGAAATTGGATATTTAACAAACCAAGACAGAACTTCTGTTTATGATACTTGGGCTAAAATAATTGAGATTAGATTAAATAACGAAGTTTTTAATACAGATAATTACACCATTTCTTCTGGTGATTTAAAACCAAGAATTTCTATTAGTAATCCAAATTTAACTGAAACAGAATTAAAAGATGTAATTGTTGTAGCTAATTTTACAACAAGTACTCAAACTATTTCACCTCAATTTCCATATAATGGTACTTGGTATAATTTAATGGATGAATCGACAATTAATGTAAATTCTACTGATTTCACATTGCAATTAAATCCTGGAGAATTTAGAATTTTTGGTAATAAAAGCACACTAAATATTGTTAAAGATTCAAATAAAGATAAATTAATAATTTATCCAAACCCTACAAAAAATGGTTTCAGAATTAGTGAAAATACTAAAAATGTAAGAATTATAGATTTATCTGGAAAAACGATAAAATCATTTAATGGAAATTTTAAAAAAGATAACTTTTTTTCTACGCATTCTATAAATAGAGGGATATACCTTATTGAAATTAAAAATTCAATTAAAACATATGTTCAAAAATTAGTCATCAAATAGATTTTTTTAACAAGTTTTTCAATATTTTATAAAAAAAAGAATTGATTTAAAATAATTATCTTATATTTTTACAAAAGAGAAGTTACTGCCAAGGATTTCTCCATTTAACACTAAAACTTTTATAAACTAATGTTTAAAACTCCGAGCTAATTACTCGGAGTTTTTTTATGCTTATAAATTTAATTTGATGTTGTGCTTCTCATAGAAAGCTTTGATATGCCCTACAGCTTCTTCTGGAGTATCAACTAAACGATATAATTCAAAATCTTCTTCAGAAATATAACCTTCTTCAAACATTCTGTTTTTGATCCATTCAAATAACCCAGACCAATATTCTACACCAACTAAAACAATTGGAAAACGACCTGTTTTCTTTGTCTGTACTAAAGTTAAAGCTTCAAATAATTCATCTAAAGTTCCAAATCCTCCTGGCATTACAATAAATCCTTGAGAATATTTTACAAACATTACTTTACGAGCAAAGAAATAATCGAAATTAATTTCATAATCACGATCAATGTAATCATTCAATTTTGTTTCGAAAGGTAAACGAATTCCTAACCCAACAGAAGTTCCTCCTCCTCTTTGCGCTCCTTTGTTTGCAGCTTCCATAATTGCTGGTCCACCACCAGTTATTACACCAAAACCAATTTTAGTTAATTCGAAAGCAACCTCTTCTGCAATCTTATAATGTGGATGATCTGGTGATGTGCGTGCCGATCCAAAAATAGAAACACAAGGTCCTATTCTCGACATAGTTTCATAACCAGTAACAAATTCATTCATAATCTTGAACAATGCCCAAGAATCATTTGTTCTTATTTCATTCCAATCCTTTGGACGGAAAGGAGATTGTATTCTATCTTGTTCTTTTTTCTCTTTATCTGTCATAATTTCAAAAATAAAAAACCGTAACAATAGCCACGGTTTTTAAAGTTATAATTATTAATTTCTTATTAATCTCTGCTCATAAAAATTCGTAGTACATACCAAAATAATAACATTAACGAAGAAAATAATCCTAACGCTGCTGGTACATATTGGTTTGTCGAATATTGATATTGGATTTGTTGTGTTTCGTATAAAATAGATCCTGCTGCTAATGCGCACATTGCAACAGAAAACCATAACCCTAACGAAAATCCGAAAATCATTCCTGCAACTATTGTTCCTAAAGCTAGGATAAATCCTATTGTTAAAATTTTCTTCATAAAAGAAAAATCAACTTTAGACATAAAAGCAATAGCTGTTAATGCCAAAAATAATGCTCCGGTTACTGCAGCTGCTTGTTTTAAGACAATTGTCCCTGTATAATTAATTACGATGTACAACATTGGTACAAATAACAACGCTTGTCCTACGATGTATAAAAAATATCCTAAATATTGTTTTGGTCTAGAAACCTCATCCATTGCCATTTTCTGTGCAACCCAAGAGATTCCCATAAATCCTCCGATTAATACAAGCCAAAGGTAACCTTGAGTAAAACTTAATAATGTATTAACAATAAAAGGTACTTGTAAAAATATAGCTTCTAAAATAATAAAAGCTAAAACACCTCCCGCTACATGCCCATAAGTATGCTTATAAAATGTAGCTTTTTCTTCAGAAGTAGCCATTGCTACAACTTCTTTATATTCTTGTGATATCATATATTTTTTTTATAACTGAATCTTACGAAGATAATACATTTATTTTTTAGCATTTTTCTTCCACTCCATAAATCCTAAAAAGGCTAAAATTGTTAAGAATAAATACTGAAAAGATGATATTGCATAACCTTTGTATAAAAGTAACGGAATCATGACAAAATCGCCTATAATCCAAAAAATCCAACTGTCTACTTTTCGTTTAGCCATCATCCACATTCCGATTAAGAAAACACCTGTTAAAGACGCATCAATAAAATCGACAACCGTATAATTCCATGTTAGCGTATTGATTTCGTTGATTGATTTTAACCCGTCAATAATTGGTCTAAAATGATAGAGAATTAATATGAATATAAATGTTCCGAAAAATAATCCAATTGATTTTAGATATTCTTGTTTTGTTGCCCAATCAACCTCTACATGAATATTATCATCTTCAGTTTTCTTATTCCAAAGAACCCAGCCATAAATAGACATGGTTGTGTAATAGAAATTAATCAAAGTTTCGCCATATAATCCCCAAGAAAAAAATAAATAGATGTATAAAAAAGTAGAAATTATACCTGTAGGATAAACCCAAATATTTCTGTTTTTTGAAAGAATAACAGATATAATAGCAAAAATTGTAGCAATTATTTCTAAAGTAATATGGAGAGTTGTGTAATCTCGGTATGGAGAGATAATATATTCTAAAAAATTATTCATGATCCAAAACCCAGATTAAATAATGATCCTCAATCATCTTGTAATAGGCTGTATATTTCAAACTCTTTTCATCATCAGAAATCCAACACGCTATTGGTTTGTTCTCCTCTAATTCAAAAGCTTCAATACGATAATGATTTAAGAAATTCCAAAGGTTTCCTCCATTCAACTTATACAAACCTTCTTTGATTCCCCAAATTATATGAAGGTATTCATTCTCATCAATCTTTGGTAGCCATTCTTGTTCATCTTTTCGTACAAATTTATTTTTGATGTTAGAAATTTTATGCGGACGAGACAATTCAATATCAATCCCAATTGCAAAATCACTTACACCTACTGATACTTTTCCATAAGAGTGTGTGATAGAAATTTCAGCATCGGTTGGCAAATATGGTTTACCTTTTTCATCATAATTCACATCATAATCAACCCCTAATTCTTTTAAACAAGCACGTAGACCAAGATATTCTCTTGCCTGCTTAGGACGAAGCGTTTTATACTTCTCAATCCTATACTCGTTTAGTTGCAAAAAATCCAACAATTCTTCGTTCGTTTCGCTCACTTCCCAAGTAATGATTTTAACAAGGTTTGGCTTATTGATATAATCGATAATTGGCATTTTTAAAATCGTAATTTAGTTTGTAACTTTGCTTACTTTAATATATGTTAAATATATCATTTGATGGATACAAATACGCAATACATTCCTTACAAAGTTAAAGATATTTCTTTAGCTGAGTGGGGAAGAAAGGAAATTACGTTGGCTGAGGCTGAGATGCCTGGGTTAATGGCTATCCGTGAAGAGTACAAAGCGGCTCAACCATTGAAAGGTGCTCGCATTGCGGGTTGTTTACACATGACAATCCAAACTGCAGTATTAATCGAGACGTTAGTTGCTTTAGGAGCTGATGTTACATGGTCTTCATGTAATATTTTCTCTACACAAGATCATGCTGCTGCTGCTATTGCTGCTGCTGGTATACCTGTGTATGCTTGGAAAGGGATGAACGAAGAGGAATTCGATTGGTGTATCGAGCAAACATTATTTTTCGGTGAAGATCGCCAACCATTAAACATGATCTTGGATGATGGTGGAGACTTAACGAATATGGTGATTGACCGTTACCCAGAGTTAGTTGCTGAGATCAAAGGATTATCAGAAGAAACAACTACAGGAGTTCACCGTCTTTACGAAAGAATGGAAAAAGGTACTTTACCAATGCCTGCAATTAACGTAAACGATTCTGTTACTAAATCGAAATTCGATAACAAGTACGGATGTCGTGAGTCTGCTGTTGATGCGATTCGTCGTGGAACAGACTTAATGATTGCTGGTAAACGTGTAGTAGTTTGTGGTTTTGGTGATGTTGGTAAAGGTACAGCGGAATCTTTCCGTGGTGCTGGAGCAATCGTTACTGTAACTGAAATTGATCCTATTTGTGCTTTACAAGCTGCAATGGAAGGTTTCGAAGTAAAACGTTTAGATACAGTTATTGAAACTGCTGACATCGTTATTACAACTACAGGAAACTTTGGAATTGTACGTGAAGAACACTTCATGAAGATGAAAGACAAAACTGTAGTTTGTAACATTGGTCACTTCGATAACGAAATCGATATGGCTTGGTTAAACAAAGCTTACGGTAATACTAAAGAAGAAATTAAACCTCAGGTAGACAAGTACAACATCAACGGTAAAGATATCATTATCTTAGCTGAAGGTCGTTTAGTAAACTTAGGTATCGCTACAGGTCACCCTTCTTTCGTTATGTCGAACTCTTTCTCAAACCAAACTTTAGCTCAAATCGAATTATGGACTAACACTGATGCTTACGAAAACAAAGTTTATACTTTACCTAAGCATTTAGATGAAAAAGTTGCTGAATTACACTTAGCTAAATTAGGAGTTGAATTAGAAAAGTTATCTGCTGAGCAAGCTGCTTATATCGGTGTGCAAGTAGATGGTCCTTTCAAACCTGAGTATTATAGATATTAATAATTTTTAAATTAGATTTTATTTGAAATAAAAAATCATACACTTAACTATAGCCCACGCCCTGAACAAGCGTGGGCATTTTTTTTATTTTAAATATTCATTCATAATAATATAAGCATCAAACTGAAATACGAAACAATATATTTCGTAACTTTAATAGAAGATGCTCATCGAATGAAATTAAAGTATTTCTTATGCATAGTATTCATCGTTGTTTCGTTTATATCTAAAGCTCAGGAAATTGATTTTAGATTAACAGAAAACACTAAATCTGAAACTATCCCATTTCAGATTGTTAAAAACTTGCTTATTATTCCCGTAAAAGTTAATGGAAATGAGATGAATTTCATAATCGATTCGGGATTAAAAGAAACAATCCTCTTTGGTCGTTACCAAAACTCTATCAATCATTCAAATTTAAAAGAAGTCAAGCTAAAAGGTCTTGGAAGTAATCTTGAAGGAAGCAAAGGATATATTTCTACCGGAAATGAAATTCTTATAAGTTCCAAATACATCAATACTTCTGCAAAAATTGTAATTATTCAAGACGAAAATTTCGACTTATTTTCTCGCTTTGGGATGGATGTACATGGAATTATTGGGTATGAATTTTTTAAAAATTATCCCATCAAAATTGATTACTTAAACAAACGATTCACTATTTACCAATCCAACGCATTCATAAAAAATAAAAATCGTTACCAAATCAGCGATATTTATATTAACCGAGAAAGAAAACCATATTTCAATATTGATTTTACTCAGAACGAAACATTTTACAATCAAAAAATGTTACTTGATTTAGGTAACAGTGATGGTTTATGGCTTTTAAAAACTGAAATCCATAATTTAACTCCTCCACAAAATGCATTTTATGATGAACTTGGTAAAGGTTTTAATGGAATTGTTAGTGGTGAAAGAGGTGCTATAAAAGAATTAAGTTTCGGGAAATATATTTTCAAAAATCCACTGATTGCTATTCCAAATATTTCGTCTATTCAGTTTGTACAGCTCGAAAAAGATAGAAAAGGTTCAATCGGAAACGAAATTTTACGTCGTTTTACAATTATATTAGATTATAATGATCAGAAAATATATTACAAACCTAATCGTAATTTTAATCAACCATTTCATTACAACCGAAGCGGATTAACAATTGTACATTCAAATTTTGAATGGGGAAAAGAGACTGTTAATGTTTCATTTAATAAAACGAATGAAATGAACAACCAATTAGTACGCGAGAGTCAAATACAATATAAACTTGTGATGAATCCGGTTTATAAAATAGAAAGTATCAGAAAAAATTCGAATGCAGAAAAAGTTGGGTTGTTAATAAACGATCAGTTAGTTTCTCTTAATAATCGAAAGACAAATAAAATGAACTTGAATGACATTGAAAATTTTATGCTTGAAAACGAATTCAAAGAAATTACCATGGTTGTATTAAGAAACAATCAACTTCTTAAATATAAATTTATTTTAGAGATACCGTATGAAAACAATTAAGAGTAACCGTTGGTCACTCTTTTTTTATTCTTCTAAATCATCTAAAATTTGTTCGATTTGCTTTAACTTTTATTCTTCTAGTTGATTGAGGATTTCTTCTAGCTGTATCAACGGTTTTTTATACAATTTATTTACCCACCATTTTAAAAATTTTATTGTAAAAAAAACATAAATTATCATGAAAATAGTAAAGCTTATAATAAAATAAAAAGAATCAAAAGACACATCATTTTCACATTCAATTAACTTTATACCTATAAGTAAAATAACTAGAATACTAAACACATAATAATACAAACTATATATTTTTATAGAGGATTTATAATTATAATAAAACCAATTAATATTACGTAATGAATTATATTCTAACTTATAAGATGAATTATAAAATTTCACCAAATAGAATAATGGAACAATCATTATAGCCAGAACACATAATATAGTCCACCAAAATATAGGTGTATATACATCTAAAATAAACGGGTATAATAAAATCAAAGGAAAGGCTGGTAATTGATAATAATAAAAATCCTTTTTCATTACTTTTCTTACCATATCAATTACTGTATTAGCTTGATTTTTTGTCTCCAAATTTGATTCAATAATCACTTCATCTGAAGGTTGATTATCCCATTGTTTTTTTAATTCATCAAAATTCATAGCCGTAGGTTTTTATGATGGTTTGTAATTTATCTTTTGTTCTGTTTAATTTCACTCGCGCATTACCTTCTGTAATCCCCAAATTTTGTCCGATTTCTTTATGACTTTGTCCTTCTAAAAAAAGAAATATCAACGCTTTTTCTACCTTATTTAGTTCATGAACGGCTTTATAAAATAATTCTAATTGCGTTTCTTTTTCATTAGAATCTACTTCATCTATGCGATCCAGATTATCTAAAAAAGTATATTTATCTGTTTTTTTCTTTTCTTTTTTAAAATAAGTCAAAGCTGTATTTAGAGAAACGCGGTACATCCATGTCGAAAACTGAGCATTTCCTTCGAAACGTTCGTAGGATTTCCATAATTGTAGTACAATTTCTTGTATCAAATCATTTCTATCTTCATCATTATCCATATACATTTTGGAGACTTTATGTAAAATCCCTTTGTGCTTTTCGATGAGGTGGAGAAATTCTTGTTGTTTGTTCAAAATCAAAAAATTAATTTAAAACTGGAGTGACTTTATATCCTTTGGCTTTTAATAAATTAATTAGTCCTTTTTCTCCTGCCAAATGTGCAGAGCCAACTGCTATTAAAGTTGATTTATCTTTAACGATTGAAGGAATAGTTGCAATCCATTTTTCATTTCTTTCTACCATTAAAATATTATATATATCTGGATTAGAAGCTGAATATTTAATCATTACTTCATCTAAACCATTGATATCTTCTTTTTGATATAAATCAGAAATCGTTTGCATAGTTGATTTAAATTCATCTGTATGTAACATTTTAATTGTTGTTACCATTTCTTTTGTATCGATAAATCGATCTAAATATGCATATTGATCTTTAACAGTTGACAAACCGCCCATAGTTTTGTTAGATGCTTTAAATTTTGAAATAATTTCTTCCTCAAAACTTGTTAACTCACAAGGGAAAGCACCTTGCATTAACAATGACATTACAATCATTGGTTTCATTTGATCAAAAGCCGCTAATCCAGCGCCAAACTTGGTTGTTAATTGCTCGTTGATATAGATTGAATCTTCTTTCGATATTTGAGATGATATCGTTTTATCTCCCATCATGTTAGCCTGCATCTCTGACATAAAATTTGGATTTCCCATATCAATTTCCAAATACGCTTGTTCTGTTTTATCAATTGCTGAAATTAATTTTTCTTTCATTTCAAAATTGTCTTTACAGATCATGTGTACAGTTCCAAAAAGATATGAAGGTTGTTTTAAATCATTTCCTTCTATTTTCCATAAAAGGGAATTTTGACCAAAAACAAATGAGAATATTAATAAAAATACTGTTGTGAATAAATTTTTCATCGTTGTGTTAATTTAATTAGTAAGTAATCAAATTTTCAATTCGTTACAAAAAATAATAAATTTCGTAAAAAAAGGATTTCAAAATAATATTGAAATCCTTTATTCATCAGTATTAAACTGGATATAAAATTTTTAAAAATTTATTTTTAACCAAATTGGTAAACTAAATTCTTCTAATAAATGTGCTAATTGAAAGTTTTTATAATCTTCCTTAGTTATCCAAGCCATTTCTTCAATTTCTGAAGCGATTTTAAGCGATTCTATCGAATTTAAATGAACATGAAATACATTTGCGTGTACTTTCGTATTTGCTTCATTTACGGCTGTTGTAGTGTGTTGTCCTAATAAAGAAACTTGGTGCAAGTTGATATCAATATTAATTTCTTCTAAAAATTCTCTTTTTAAAGTTTCAATTGGTTCTTCAACTCCATCAATCTTCCCACCGACCATCTGAAAAAATTTTGAATTCTTTTTACGAACAGCTAACATTCGTCCTTCGTTGTCTGTTACCAGAGCATTCGCTAAATATATATTGTTCATGCGTTATGCGTTTGTGTTATGCAAAAGTAGAGTTTGTTAAGTTGAAGGCAAAAAAAAAGCTTCACATAAATGCGAAGCTTTAAAAGATATTATAGTTGGCGATCCGGACGGGACTCGAACCCGCGACCACTTGCGTGACAGGCAAGTATTCTAACCAACTGAACTACCGGATCAGTCTTTAATTTTATTTATAATTCTTGATCGTTCTAAAATAGAAAAAGAAATAGATGCGATCCGGACGGGACTCGAACCCGCGACCACTTGCGTGACAGGCAAGTATTCTAACCAACTGAACTACCGGATCTAAAATTATAAATTAATTATAATATATTTTAAGGCAATAAAAAAAATTGGCGATCCGGACGGGACTCGAACCCGCGACCACTTGCGTGACAGGCAAGTATTCTAACCAACTGAACTACCGGATCAGTATTATTTTAAAATATATTATTTTTTGTTAAAGAACTACACTCTTTGTTGGCGATCCGGACGGGACTCGAACCCGCGACCACTTGCGTGACAGGCAAGTATTCTAACCAACTGAACTACCGGATCTAAAATTATAAATTAATTATAATATATTTTAAGGCAATAAAAAAAATTGGCGATCCGGACGGGACTCGAACCCGCGACCACTTGCGTGACAGGCAAGTATTCTAACCAACTGAACTACCGGATCAGTATTATTTTAAAATATATTATTTTTTGTTAAAGAACTACACTCTTTGTTGGCGATCCGGACGGGACTCGAACCCGCGACCACTTGCGTGACAGGCAAGTATTCTAACCAACTGAACTACCGGATCAGTGTTGTATTGTTTTCGGATTGCAAAGTTAGGCGCTTTTTTGAAGTTACCAAATCTTTTTGCAAAAAAAATCTCAGTTTTTTTCAAACTGAGATTTTACTATTTTATAATCAGCAATTTAAAAAATTATAAAATTGCATTTAATTTTTCTACTAATTGTTCTTTTGGCGCTACACCTACAACTTTATCCACAACTTCTCCGTCTTTGAAGAATAAAATTGTTGGGATATTACGGATTCCATATTTAGCAGCTACTTCTTGATTTGTATCTACGTCAACTTTTCCAACGATAGCTTTACCTTGAAATTCTCCAGCGATTTCTTCAACGATTGGTCCTACCATACGACAAGGTCCACACCAAACTGCCCAAAAATCTACCATTGCTGGTTTACCTGACTCAATAATATCTGATACAAATGAAGAGTCTGTTATTTCTAATGCCATAATTTCTATATTTTATTAATTCATTATTTAAGACAAAATTAAACAAAATAATTATGCTATAAAATTCCTTTTATAATTTCTATCAATTTCAGGATAAAATATAAACATAATTAGTTCAATTTAAATTTGATATCTGTATTTTGTTCTAGTTCATTTAATAATTCACGACAAATATTAACACGTATTTTTTGTGCTGGCAAATCAATTTGCTGTTGCTCTTTATTATCTATAATTTTAATACGTAAAGATTTCTCTCCTTGATATTTATAGAATATTTCTGATAATTTAGCTAATATTGAATCATTAAAAATATCAACATCAATATTCAATGTAATTCGATCAACTAGCTTTTCAATAATCTCTGTTAAAAGCTGTAATTTATTAATTTTTGTAAATATTCTACTACTTGTTACATTACCATCTTTGTCTTTAAATTCGCGTTTAGTAATTGCCATACGTAAATTAAGAAACATATTTTCTTGCATAAAGTGCTTGTACATTAAATACTCTTCACCAAACAAGGTGATATCATAAGAATCTGTATAATCACTAAATGTAAAACTACCGAATTCGTTTCCATTTTTAGAGATACGATGCGCAATATTACTCATCATTCCTACCATCGAAATATCTCTACCGACAAGATTATCTTCATTTCCTTTTAAATCGGCAATCGTCATATTCGATACTAAACGCATTTCATGTTTAAAATCGTCCAAAGGATGGGCAGAAATATAAATTCCTACAACTTCTTTTTCTTTTGCAAGTGTCTGAATCATATTCCATTTTTCGCAATCTGGTAACATCGGAATCACATCTTCTACTTCGCCATCTTCACCACCAAAAGAACCGAATAACGAAGTTTGAGCAGAATTCTTTTGTTCTTGATAATTTCCTCCGTATTTAATTAACTTCTCTAAATTCGTCGTTCCGTTATCTATGAAGAAATAACGCCCTCGATGAAATTCGAACGAATCAAAGCCTCCTGCTAAAACAAGATTCTCTATCGTTTTTTTATTAACAGTTCGTAATTCAACACGTTTAACAAAATCGTAAATATCTTTAAATGGACCATTTTCTGTACGTTCTTTAATGATAGATTGTACCGCAGCTTGTCCCACTCCTTTTACACCTCCCATTCCGAAACGAACTTCACCAAGTTCATTCACATTAAACTTCGTAATCGATTCATTGATATCTGGACCAAGAACTGATAATCCCATACGTTTACATTCTTCCATAAAGAAAGTAACTTGTTTAATATCATTCATATTATTTGAAAGTACGGCAGCCATATATTCAGCTGGATAATGTGCTTTTAAATATGCTGTTTGATAGGCAATCCAAGCATAACAAGTCGAGTGTGATTTATTGAAGGCGTACGATGCAAAGGCTTCCCAGTCTGTCCAAATTTTCTCTAATACTTTTGGATCGTGTCCTTTTTCAGCTGCTTGATTCACGAATTTTGGTTTCATTTTATCAAGTACAGCTTTTTGTTTTTTACCCATCGCCTTACGTAAGACATCGGCATCACCTTTCGAGAAATCTGCTAATTTTTGCGAAAGTAACATTACTTGCTCCTGATAAACCGTAATTCCGTAGGTTTCTCCTAAATATTCTTCACACGCATCTAAATCGTATTTAATAGGTTCTTCCCCATTTTTACGACGAACGAATGACGGAATATATTCTAACGGACCTGGACGATACAGGGCATTCATGGCTATTAAATCGGCAAAAACTGTCGGTTTTAAATCGCGCATGTATTTTTGCATTCCAGGAGATTCGTATTGAAAAACTCCAATCGTTTCACCACGCTGGAAAAGCTCATATGTTTTAGCATCATCAATCGGAATTGTATCTGGATCAATTTCGATGTTATGACGCATTTTAACTAATTTAATTGTATCCTTGATTAAAGTTAAAGTCTTTAATCCTAAGAAGTCCATCTTTAATAATCCGGCACTTTCTGCAACCGAGTTATCAAATTGGGTAACGTATAAATCTGAATCTTTTGCGGTTGTAACTGGTACATAATTCGTGATATCATCAGGTGTGATAATCACCCCACAGGCGTGAATACCTGTATTACGAACCGAACCTTCTAAAATTTTTGCTTGCTGAATTGTTTCTGCAATTAAATCTGTTCCATCCGAAAGACGTTTCAATTCATTAACTGCTTCTAATTCTTCCGAACGTAAAGAATCTTTTAAGGCTTTATCATCTAATTTGAAAATTTTAGCCAACTTCATATTCGGAATAAGTTTCGCGACACGTTCTGATTCATACAATGGTAAATCTAATACACGAGCTGTATCTTTTATGGAAGATTTAGCTGCCATTGTTCCATAGGTAATAATCTGAGCTACTTGGCTTGCTCCGTATTTATCAATTACATAATCCATTACCAATGATCTACCTTCATCATCAAAATCGATATCGATATCGGGCATGGATACACGGTCAGGATTTAAGAAACGCTCAAAAAGTAAATCGTACTGAATAGGATCTAAATTGGTAATCCATAAACAATAAGCTACTGCAGAACCCGCCGCCGAACCACGACCTGGACCAACAGAAACGCCCATTTTTCTTGCCGCTGCGATAAAATCTTGTACAATTAAGAAATAACCAGGATAACCCGTTTTCTCAATTGTTAACAACTCGAAATCTAATCGCTCTCGAATATCATCTGTAATTTCTGGATAACGCTTTTTCGCACCTTCGTAAGTTAGGTGACGTAAATAAGCATTTTCTCCTCTTTTTCCACCATCAATTTCATCTTCTGGCGATTGAAATTCATCGGGAATATCGAATTTTGGAAGTAATACATCTCGATATAAAGTGTATTCTTCTATCTTATCAACAACTTCTTGAATATTTATAATCGAATCTGGAACATCCTGAAACAATTGTTTCATCTGATCCTGAGACTTGAAATAATATTCTTGATTTGGTAAACCAAAACGGAATCCACGACCACGACCAATTGGAGTTGCCTGTTTTTCTGCATCACGAACACATAATAAAATATCGTGTGCATTGGAATCGTCTTGACTTATATAATAAGTATTATTTGTAGCAATTAATTTAACTTCGTGCTTACGAGCTAAAGTTAATAAAGTTTGGTTGACACGATTTTCGTCCTCTTGATTGTGACGCATCATTTCGATATAAAAATCGTCACCAAATTGTTCTTTCCACCAAATTAAAGCTTCTTCGGCCTGACGTTCACCAAGATTTAAAATTTTATTCGGAACCTCACCTTGTAAGTTTCCAGATAAAACAAGAATATCTTCTTTGTACTGTTCAATTAACTTTTTATCAATACGCGGCACGTAGTAGAAACCATCTGTGTAGGCAATAGAAGCTAATTTTACTAAATTTTGATAACCGTTTTTATTTTTTGCTAATAAAACAATTTGATACCCATTATCTTTCTGAGATTTATTGGTATGATCTTCACACACAAAAAATTCAGATCCAATAATCGGTTTAATTATTTGTTCTGTTGGTTCTTTTCCTTCAGCGATTAACTCTTCATTCTTAGCTTTTGCTTCTTTGTTATGATTTTGAACTGCCGCATTAAAATGGAAAGCAGCCATCATATTTCCATGATCCGTAATTGCTACTGCAGGCATTTTATCCTTAGCAGCTGCAGCCACTAAAGCATCAACAGAAATTGTAGATTGAAGAATAGAAAACTGTGAGTGATTATGTAAATGCGCAAATTTAGCTTGAGCAAACTGCGTTTTAACCTCATCAGAAATTTCAGGAACATCAATCTTCGGCTCATTTTTCGCCTTTAGCTTCGCAATTTCTTCCGACGCTTTTTTAAGATTGATATGGTTAAGACCAACCGGTTGTATATTCGTTGGATTTGCTTCAGCAAAGCGTACAAAATAGTCGTCCTCTACTTGTAACTCTTTTTTAGTGAAGATTTCTTTACGAATTAATTCGAAAAAACAACGCGTAGTTGCTTCCACATCGGCAGTTGCGTTGTGGGCTTCTCCGAACGGAACACCAAATAAATATTGGTGTAATTCTGTTAATGTTGGTAATTTATAACGACCACCACGACCACCAGGTAATTTTAACAATTCGGCAGTAACTTCGGTACATGTATCTAAAACAGACATTTCAGCTAAATTATTCGCATATTTCATACGATAAAATTCAGCTCCCATAATCTTGATATCGAAACCAAGATTTTGTCCAACGATAAATTTAGCCTTTCCTAAAGCTTCATAAAATAAGTCTAAAACCTGTTTTAAAGGAACTCCTTTTTCGGTTGCTAAATCGGTAGAAATACCGTGAATACGTTCCGAATCATAAGGAATATCAAAGCCATCAGGTTTTACTAAATAATCCTGATGTTCTACTAAATTTCCCATTTCATCGTGTAGCTGCCAAGCAATTTGTATACAGCGTGGCCAGTTGTCTACATCTGTAATTGGCGCATTCCAATCTTTAGGTAAACCGGTTGTTTCGGTATCGAATATTAAATACATGGACGATTTTGGCTTCTAAATAAATTAAGTTTTCAAAGTTACGAAATCTTATGGCAAGATTTTGTTATCAAAAGTTAAGAAGAAAACTTGAATCATAAAAAAAGACGAACTATTTTCGTTCGTCCTTATCTTCTATTTCATCAAAACTCATTTTTAAATTTAAGAGTTCTTGTTTGATATTCTCTAATCGTGTGACAACATCTATTTCTTCTAATTTTGATGGTTTTTTAGTCAAAGATTGCTTAGCACCTTCTAATGTATGCCCTTTTACTTTTACTAAATAATAAATCGTTTTAAAACTTTCGATGTCTTTAGGAGTAAATAAGCGATTACCTTTTTTATTTTTCTTGGGTTGTATAATTTCAAATTCTTTTTCCCAAAAACGAATTAAGGATGCATTTACGTTAAACGCTTTTGCAACCTCACCTATGGAGTAATAAAGTTTATCTGGTAATTCGATATTCATGTTAATCCAAAAATAACAAAAATTATCATCAGACCAAACAAAACCAATTACTTAAAATAAAAAAAATGCAAGTAACTAAGTTATTTGCATTTTTTTTTATCTCTATTTTTCTTAATCTAATGAAAGTGTACTTTTCTTTGCATTTTGATAAATCTTGATGAAATCATCTGGATCTACATCATCATAAAAGTACATAATTGGATCAACTGGTTTTCCGTCTTTATGGATTTCGTAATGTAAGTGTGGACCTGTTGATAGACCTGTTGAACCTACATACCCAATTACATCACCACGTTTAATTGATTGTCCATTTCTTGTTTTAATACGGCTCATGTGTGCGTATAAAGTTTCGAAACCATTTCCGTGACGAATTACAACTACATTTCCGTATCCAGAATTGAATCCTGCCATTTTAACTTTTCCATCACCTGTTGCATAAATTGGAGTTCCTGTTGCTGCTGCAAAATCTAACCCGTTATGCATCTTATTTACTTTAAGAATTGGGTGAAAACGTGATCCAAATCCTGAAGCTACTCTGTTTAAATATTTATCAGCAACAGGTTTAATTACTGGTAAAGATGTTAAATCTTTATCTTTCCCACCTGCTTTTCTTAAAACTTCGTCTAATGATTTTTTCTCCTCTTCAATTTTTGATAATAAAATATCAATATCTTCTGCAGAATATTCGTTAATTACTTTATTAATAGAATCAATATCTTCATCAACTTTTAAATCATAAATTGTACGATAAATATTTCTGTCTTTTTCTTCTAATTCTGTTAATGCAACCTCAACTTCTTTAAACTTTTCGTTTAATTCGCTATTTTCTTTTTGTGCTTTTTGAAGTTCGGCAAGTAATTTGCTTTCACTATTCTTATATTTATTTGCAGTTAATGCAAATTCTGAATCATTAAAATTGTATCCAACCATTCCGGCACTTATAGTTGCAATGCATAAAAAAGCAAATCCATAGTAAAATGTTTTAGGAATATTTTTCAATCTTTTAATTGACCAATCCTTTAAAACATTCGATGATTTATACTTATAGTTATTATTTTCCATTCTAACCAAACCTTTTTATATCTTTGTAAAACGTTTGCAAAGTAAAGAATATTGTACGAGCAATCGTGTTAATCAAAATATAAAAATATTATAATTAAATGAAATCCAAAGATATAAGAAAAGAATTTCTTGGTTTTTTTGAAAAAAACGGGCATTTAATCGTTGATTCTGCTCCAATTGTACTTAAAGATGATCCAACTTTAATGTTCAATAATTCAGGAATGGCCCAGTTCAAAGAATTCTTTTTAGGTAATGGTATTCCAAAGAACAACCGTATCACAGATACTCAAAAATGTCTTCGTGTTTCAGGTAAGCATAACGATTTAGATGATGTAGGAAAGGATACTTACCACCACACGATGTTTGAAATGTTAGGAAACTGGTCTTTTGGTGATTACTTTAAAGAAGAAGCAATCGCTTGGGCTTGGGAGCTTTTAACAGGAGTATACGGGATTTCTAAGGATCAAATTTATGTTACGGTTTTTGAAGGAGATAAAGAAGATGGAACAGAATTGGACCAAGAAGCTTTAGACTTATGGAAAAAACATATTGCTGAGGATCGTATTTTATACGGAAATAAAAAAGATAACTTCTGGGAAATGGGAGATATCGGACCATGTGGACCATGTTCTGAAATCCATGTTGATATCCGTCCAGAGGCTGATCGTTTAGCTGTTGATGGTAAATCATTAGTTAATATGGATCACCCACAAGTTATTGAAATTTGGAATTTAGTATTCATGCAATTCCAACGTAAAGCTGATGGTTCTTTAGAGCAATTACCAGCAAAACACATCGATACTGGTATGGGATTCGAGCGTTTAGCTATGGTTTTACAAGGAAAAACATCTAACTACGACACAGACGTTTTCCAACCAACTATTCAAAAGTTAGAGGAAATTTCTGGTGTTAAATATGGTGCTGCTGAAAAAACAGATATTGCAATTCGTGTTGTAGTTGACCACTTACGCGCAGTAGCATTTGCTATTGCTGATGGACAATTACCATCTAACACAGGAGCTGGATATGTAATTCGTCGTATTTTACGTCGTGCTATTTCTTACGGATACCGTTTCTTAGGATTAAACGAGCCTTTTATTTACCAATTATACCCAATCTTAAAAGCTGAAATGGGAGATTTCTTCCCAGAATTAGTAAAACAGGAAACGATTGTTACAGGTGTAATTCGAGAAGAAGAAGCTTCTTTCTTAAGAACTATCGAGCAAGGATTAAATCGTTTAAACCAAATCATCGAGCAATTAGGAGATTCTAAAGTTGTTCCTGGTGATGTTGTTTTTGAATTATACGATACTTACGGTTTCCCTGCAGATTTATCTCGTATTGTTGCAGAAGATCACGGATTCACAATTGATGAAGCTGGTTTCGAATCTGAAATGGCAAAACAAAAAGAACGTTCTAAAAAAGCTACGGCATTAATTACTGATGACTGGGTTGTTTTAGAAGGATCTGGAAACGAAACATCTATCGCTTACGATAACACTGAAGCTGAAGTAAAAGTTACACGTTACCGTAAAGTAAAAAATAAGAAAGGAGAATTCTACCAATTAGTTTTCAACCAAACTCCGTTCTATGCAGAATCTGGAGGACAAATTGGTGACCAAGGTGTGATTGTTTCTCCAAACGAAACAATTGAAGTAGTTGATACAAAGAAAGAGAATAACTTAATTATTCACTTCGTAGAAACTTTACCAGAAAACATCGAAGGAACTTTCCAAGCAAAAGTTGATGTTGCTAAACGTAATGCGACAACTAAAAATCACTCAGCTACACACTTAATGCACGAAGCTTTACGTGAGGTATTAGGAACACACGTAGAACAAAAAGGTTCTTATGTTGGTGATGATTATTTACGATTTGACTTCTCTCACTTTGCTAAAATGACAGAAGAAGAAATTGCAATCGTTGAGCAAAAAGTAAACGAAAAAATTGTAGCGGCTTTACCTTTTATTGAAAAGAGAGAAGCTACAATGGAAGAAGCTTTAGCTGAAGGTGCAATGGCTTTATTCGGTGAAAAATACGGTGATAAAGTGCGTATTGTACGTTTTGGAACTTCTGTTGAATTATGTGGTGGTACACACGTAAACAATACAGCTGATATTCGTTTATTCAAGATTTTATCTGAATCTTCGACTGCTGCTGGAATTCGTCGTATCGAAGCAATTACTGCTGATACTGCTATCAATGCTTTAAAAGAAGCTGAAACAAATTACAATGAAGTTTTAGTTGCATTAAAAACTAAAAACGATGCATTAAAAGCAGTTCAATCTTTATTAGATGAAAACGCAGCATTAAAGAAACAAGTAGAAAAATTCGTTGCGCAACAAGCAGCTGCTGAAAAAGCAACTTGGAAAGCAGCCGTAAAAGAAATTAACGGAATTAATTTCTTAGCGATTAAAACGAATTTAGATACAAATGCAGCAAAACAAAATGCTATTGATTTAACAAATGATATGGAAAATGCATTTGTAGTTGTTGCTACTAATGATGCTGTAAAACCATCTATTACAATTTCTATCGCTAAAAACTTAGTAGCTGAGAGAAGCTTACACGCAGGAAATATTGTTAAAGAAATCGCGAAGCACATCAACGGTGGCGGAGGTGGTCAACCTTTCTTAGCAACAGCTGGCGGTAAAAATGCTTCTGGTATTGAAGCTGCATTAAAACAAGCTGTTGAATTTATCAAATAATTTCACATCTAAATAATATAAAAAGCGACTCCAAAGAGTCGCTTTTTTTACGCAAATATTAATCATCTTGAAAGATATAAAACTTTTAATTGCAGTTATTTTAGTTGCAATCGTGTGGGGAACTACATTTTTAGGTATTAGGGTTGCAGTAGAAACAATCCCTGGTTGGTTTGTTGCGGGAATTAGACAATTCATTGCAGGAATCATTATGCTTATAATTTTACTTTTTAGAAAAGAATTAAAATGGATTGGATGGAAAAACTTTTCATCACAAATTATCATTGCAACTTTGATGTTAATTTTTGCAAATGGCATGACAACATTTGCTGAAGAAAATTTAACCAGTAGTTTAGCATCTTTAATTAGTGCTAGTACGCCAATTTTAGTTTTTATAGGTTCATTAATTATCGGTTTACAAAAATTTACGATTAAAGGACTAATCGGAATTTTAATGTGTTTTAGTGGAATATTATTTATTTTTTGGGACGGAATACAAGATTTAGCTAATCCAGAATATAGATCAGGAATCATCCTAATGTTTTGCGCTATTTGTGGTTTTGCTTCTGGAACTTTATTTTCTAAAAAGATTAAAATCAACACAGAAAATATTACTCTAAATTTATTTTACCAGTTTATGTTTGCCGGAATTGTACAAATCATACTTGCTTTTATTTTTAGTAAAGAATACAATTTTGAAAATTGGAGTACTAAAAGCTTACTTTCAATGCTGTATTTAGCCATTTTTGGATCAGTAATAACTTTTTATGCGTTCCATTATGCCTTAAGCAAAATATCGCCAGTACAGGTTTCTATTCTTTCTTATATCAACACTATTATTGCAATTTTATTAGGTTGGTTGATATTAGATGAAACAATTACAGCCAAATTTATTATTGCTGCATGTTTAATTATCACAGGTGTATTTGTAACAAATTACAACCCGGAATTATTCCGAAATAAAAAAATAATTTCAAAGTAAAAAGCGACTCAAAATTGAGTCGCTTTTTTTATTTATATTCTATTACAAATTCTTCTTTAGGTAATCTAACCTTTTTCATATTCTTTAACCAATCATTTTCATCATCAGCATAGCCAACATACATGATTAAAACACTTTTTAAATTATGTTCTTTTAAATTTAAAACTTCATCTATATGAGCATTATCAAATCCTTCAACTGGAGTAGAATCTATTTTTAATTCAGCAGCTTGCGCTAAAGCTAATCCTAAAGCAATGTAGGCTTGTCGGGCAATATGTGCATGATTTTCTTCTACTGTTTCGTTCAAATAAATTCCTTTGATTTGATCTGTATAGCTACCGAAACGTCCACGAGGCAAACCACGTTCATCCGTAGTCATATCGTAGATATAATCTATTCTCTCCTCAGTATATCTATCCCAAGCAGCAAAAATAAGTACATGAGAAGCATCTCGCATACATTCAGGATTTAAAGCTCCTTTTACTAATTTTTCTTTTAGTTCTTGATTTTCTACCACTAATAATTTAAATGGTTGTAAACCTGAAGATGTTGGAGCTAAACGAGCTGCTTCAACTATTTTATCAATATTTTCTTGACTAACTTTTTTCGTTGGATTGTATGCTTTTACGGCATGTCTCCACTGTAAATTTTCTATTAATGACATAATTAATTATTTGTTGTTACCTGAAGTTCTACCTCTATATTTCCGCGAGTTGCATTAGAGTAAGGACAAAATTCATGCGCCTTATTTACTAAACTTTCAGCAGTTTCTATCGTTACATTTGGAATATTAACTGACAAGATAACTGATAAACCAAATCCATTATTTTCTAATTGACCGATACTTACTTCAGCCTTCACAGATGTTTCACCTGTTTCAATTTTAGTCATCTTTATTATCATATTTAATGCACTGTCAAAGCATGCTGCATAACCAGCTGCAAAAAGCATTTCTGGATTTACGTAATCGTCATTTGCTCCTCCCAAAGCTTTAGGCATTTTGACGTCTAAATCTAAAATTCCATTTTCGCTTTTTACTTTTCCGTTACGACCTCCAGTTGCAGTAACCGCTGTTGTATATAAAGTTTTCATTATTTTGATGTTTTTGAATTTAATATTTTATAAATAATTTGTTTTAAACTTAAAATTTCTTCGTCTGTTAAATCAAATTTTTGTTTCATTTGATTTGGAATTTTACACGCTAAATCTTTCATGTTTTTTCCTTTTTCTGATAAAGAAATTAAAACGATACGTTCATCCTCTGCACTACGTTTACGATGAATCATTTCTTTTGCTTCCAATCTTTTCAACAAAGGCGTAAGTGTACCTGTATCTAAAGCTAACTTATCTCCAATATTCCCAACTGTAACACCATCACTTTCCCACAAAACAAGCATTACTAAATACTGTGGATAGGTAAGATCTAATTGATCCAAAAAAGGACGATATTGATTAACCACCTCTTTTGATAAAGAATAAATCGGAAAACATATTTGATTTGATAATTTTAAAGATTCTGCTTCTTCCATTATTTTATTTTCTATCTCAAAGTTAATTAAATTATATTGTACACAATATAATTTGACAAAATATTAACTTTTGTCTTTTTTAAATAATTAATAGTAATTTTATCAACATGTAAATTTTCAAACCTTTTTTCGTTGATTCGCATGATTTTTTGTAATTTTGCACTCTCATAATTTAGTAATAAATAATACATCAATAAAATGGCAAACATTACATTTACAATGATCAAGCCTGATGCAGTAGCAAAAGGACACATCGGAGATATCTTAAAAGATATTACAGACGCAGGTTTCACTATCAAAGCTGCAAAAATGACTCAATTAGCTAAGCAAGATGCTGAAGCATTTTATGCTATCCACGCTGAGCGTCCTTTCTTCAAGGATTTAGTTGAGTTCATGACTTCTGGACCAATCGTTGCTGCAGTTTTAGAAAAAGATAACGCTGTTGCTGATTTCCGTACTTTAATCGGTGCTACTAACCCAGCTGAGGCTGCTGAAGGTACAATCCGTGCTAAATACGCTGAATCTATCGATGCTAACGCTGTTCACGGTTCTGATTCAGACGAAAACGCTGCAATCGAAGCTGCATTCCACTTCGCTGCAAAAGAAATTTTCTAATTAGAAGAAATATAATTTCTATATATTAAATCCTTTCAACCAAGTTGGAAGGATTTTTTTTTACTCTGTATTTTTGTACCTTTAGTAGATAAAATATAGAATCATGAAAAAAATATCTATTACTTTTTTAATTGCTGGATCATTCATTTTTACTTCTTGTGGTAACGATAAAGATTCAGTTCAGAGCACAAAAACAAACGATTCTATTGTTGTTACAGATACTATTGTTGATAGTCATAACGCAAAAAATTCTTTGGACTACGAAGGAATATATGAAGGAATTTTACCTTGTATTAATTCAGATTGTAAAGAAATTGAGTTGTCTTTAAAATTAATGCCAGATAATATGTTTGTTTATGGAACAAAACG
Organism: Faecalibacter macacae; assembly: GCF_003687725.1. GTDB lineage: Bacteria > Bacteroidota > Bacteroidia > Flavobacteriales > Weeksellaceae > Empedobacter > Empedobacter macacae. The sequence goes on along the minus strand of NZ_RDOJ01000001.1, from coordinate 40,062 downwards.
TGTTGGTGTTGATAAAGAAGAATTGATGACTACAGGTACATATCATTTTGAAGAAGATGGAAATACAATTGTTTTAGAACAAATTGCAAACGTGCCAAATTCATTTTTTGTTTCTGAAGGAAAAATTTATCAATTAGATAAAAACCAAAAGAAAATTGAAGGCGATGATGCCGAAAAATATATCTTATTAAAGAAATAATAACAAAATAAAAAAGCCTTCTGATGATTTTCAGAAGGCTTTATATTTTTATTTCAATTCTAATTCACATGCAAAACAAACTTTGTCTTCTTTAACGACTTTAAATAATATTTTATTATCTAAAACAGCTTTTTCAACAATTACATTATCACCTAAACTAACTTCTTTTATAAAGTTTAAATTAAGCGCTTTGATTTGATTAGACAATACTATTTCAGGATCAATATAATTTAAACACCATTCCAAATATCTTGTATTATTTACGTGATAAAGAATATCAATATCAGCAAACTGAACAACATATTCGTGCTTTTCAGTAGGTTCTGGTGATAGATCAATTACTTGATGAGCAGTTTCAGTTGCGTGTAATTCTTTGAAACGTTCGATGTGTGTGGTATCAATTTGTAACAAATCTGGACGACGCGTTTCTGTATTAAAAATTGCCCATAAACTTGAAACTCCAACCAATTTTTTACCTTCTCTTTCGATTGTAAAATTACGAGTAGACTTTGCTCCTCTTAATTCTTCAACCCAAGTATTAACTTCAATTTTATTTAGCCAACTTGGTAATTCATCAATCTCTATTCGCATTCGACTTAAAACCCAAGAATGATTATATTCTTGTAAATCTTTAAATCCTACGCCACCTAAATTTGCATGTTCTGAGGCTGTAATTTGAAACAAATTTGCCATCTCATTTAACTTTAAGAAAGTATTTGGATAACACATCGGAAAATAAATTTCCCAATCTTTATAATGCTTTGATCTAAAATTTGGTGCAATTGGCATATCTGATTCTTTAATTATTTATAAACAAATGTAAAAAGGCTATTTGAAATAAATAGCATAATAACTTTTAAATATTTGTCAAAAAAAATCGGATAGTTTACACTACCCGATTCTATTTATAAAAAATATTTTTTAACCTAATTTTGATTTAAAGTCTGCCATCATTACTGCAGCAACTCCAGCTTCAACACCTTTATTTCCGTGTTTTCCTCCTGAACGATCAATAGATTGTTGCTCATTCTCGTCAGTTAAAACACAAAAGATAATTGGCATTTCGTGTTTAATATTCAAATCTTTAATTCCTTGTGTTACTCCCTCACAAACGTAATCGAAATGAGCTGTTGCACCACGAATTACACAACCAATAACGATAATACCGTCTAATTCTGGCTTTGCTTTCGCTATTTTATCTGCACCATAAACTAATTCGAAACTACCAGGTACTTGATACAACTCAATATCTTCAATACTTGCTCCTAAATCAACTAAAGTATCTTTAGCACCATCACGTAAATTAAATGTAATATGATTATTCCATTCAGACGTAACAATCGCAAATTTCTTACCTGCTACGCTTGGTAACTCTGCCTTGTTGTACTGAGACAAGTTTTTATTTTCTGTTGCCATTTTTTGTTTTTTTGCTTGTCGTAAAATTACGAAATACTATAGTAAATAAAAAAATCGAACCCCGAGGGATTCGATTCTATTTTATAATTTTTATTGTCGGATTATTTTGTTCCTACAACATATTTTAATCTTTCAGCAAATTTCTCTGCATTTCCATTATTCGCTCCTGGATATTTATCCACCAATATTTGGAAATATTTTAATGCGTCTTCGTTTTTACCAACACTCATCGCGATTTCTCCTGCTTTTGTGTAGTAAGTAACTTGTAACGTTTCTACTTCTGTTGCTTCAGCTGCTTTAACGAAATATGGTAAAGCTTCTTCAACTTTATTAGATTGAGTTAAAGCGTTTCCTAACATACCGTATTTTTGAGCTAACATTACCTCATCACTAGTAGAAAAATCTTCTAATAATTTTACTGCAGATGCGTAATCTCCTAACTTGTAGTAAGAACTTGCTGCTTTAAAACGAGCTAAGTTTCCTGCTTCAGTGTTACCAAATTCATCAACAATTTGTTGTAATCCTTGGTAAGCTCCAGCGCTACCCTTTAATGCTTGTGCTACAGAATCTTGATCAAATAAACGTTCTGCTTGAACCATATTATTTAAAGCTTCCTCACTTTTTGGTTCTACAACAAATTTAGTGTAAGCGAAATAACCTAAAGCTGCAACAACTAATGCTACTAAAACACCAACGATAAGTTTAGCGTTATCTTCAACAAAAGTTTCTACGTCAAAAGCTGTTTTATCTAATTTTTCTACAAATTGCTCAGTTGCAAATTCTTCTTTCTTATTATTTTTTGCCATTTTGTTTTATTACGAGGTTGCAAAAATACATATTTGACACAAATATATCCAATTAATTTATTCTGAAACTATTTGTTAGAATAAATATGTTACAGATAAATTAATATTTTGTGGTGTATTCTCTGTTTGGTATTTACTTGAACCTTGTACAAATTCAGAAGTTAATTTTCCAAAACCTTTTTGGTATCTTAAATCAAACATTAAATTTTTAATCTGTACTCCTCCACCAATATGGTAACCAACTCCAAATTGATCTTGACTTGCATTTACAAAATTTCCTACATTTAATTTATCTTCAAAATAGTATGAGAAAGTTGGTCCAATTTGAGCATGAGCAATACCTAAAAATCTTTTACCAACACCCACAGGAATGTCCATACTTTTCTTTTTTACTTTCCCTTTATCATACTCATTTGTAGTTTGAGTATAAAGTAATTCTGGTTGAACGTAAAAACCAGCAAAACGAGCTCTTAATACAGCACCTAATTGGAATCCTGTTGACCCTTCTGCTTTAGAAACGCCATCCATTCCTTCCCAAAATCCATCATTTGCATTGAAAACAACACCTGCTTTTGCTCCAAAGTCAATCCCCTGAGCTGAAACTAATGATGAAGCTGCAACTAACGCTGTAAATAATATTTTTTTCATGTGTGTTATATTTTTATTTTTCTTTAAGTAGTGCTTCTCTTAACTTCTTGAATAAGTTTGATGAATAAACGAAATCGATAACATTTGGATTATCAGCAACCAAAATTTCATCTTTATTTCCTTCCCATTCTAAATATCCATTCTTTAAGAAAACGATATGATCTCCGATTTCCATAACCGAGTTCATATCATGTGTATTAATAATAGTTGTTGTATTTAACTCTTTTGTGATATCATAAATTAACTGGTCAATTACTAATGCAGTTTTTGGATCTAAACCAGAGTTAGGTTCATCAGCAAATAAATATTTTGGCTTATTTACTATTGCACGAGCAATTGCCACACGCTTTTGCATACCTCCTGAAATTTCTGAAGGGAATTTTTTTAAAGCTGTACGAGCAATTTCTACACGATCTAAAACTTCACGAGCACGTTTATCAATTTCTGTAGGCGACATATCCGAAAACATTTCTAATGGGAACTTTACATTCTCCAAAATATTCATCGTATCATACAATGCACTTCCTTGAAAAACTACACCAATCTCACTTCGTAAACGTTGTTTTTCTTTATAATCATACTCAACCATATTTTCACCTTCGTAAAGAATTTGTCCAGACGTTGGTGTTAATAATCCAATTAAGTTTTTTAAGAAAACTGTTTTACCTGAACCTGATTGACCAATAATTAAGTTTACGTTTCCTTTTTCAAATGTTAAAGAAAAACCTTTTAAAACTTCAATCGCATCAAAAGATTTGCGTATTTCTTTTACCTCAATCATTAGCTTAAAATTGTTTGAGTTAATATTAAGTTGATAACGATAATTGTAATAGAAGTCCAAACTACTGCAGTCGTAGACGAACGACCAACTTCTAACGAACCTCCTTTTACATTATAACCATAATATGCAGGAATTGTTGCTATAACAAATCCGAAGACCATCGTTTTAATAAATGTATAAACATATAATTTTGTGGCCATTTGCATTTGAAGCCCAGTGATAAAATCAGCTTCAGACCACATTTTGGTACTTAAACCAATTAAATGACCTCCTATTAATCCAAAACCAATACTAATCATTACAAGAATTGGATTAAAAAATACACAAGCAATTATTTTTGGTAAGATCAGTAAGTTTGGCGAATTGATTCCCATTACATCTAAAGCATCAATTTGTTCTGTAACACGCATCGTACCAATACTTGATGCAATATACGACCCAACTTTACCCACCAAAATTAAGGACATAATTGTAGGGGCAAATTCTAACACCAATACAACTTTTGTCGCGTATCCGATATAATAATCTGGCACAGGAATATCAGCTCCTTGAAAGTTTTGAGCCATTTGTAATGCTAAAACCGCCCCCATAAAGGTTGATATAAATGTCATGATACCAATAGAATTTATTCCTAAATCCCAAATCTCACGTATAGTTAACTTCCAAAAAACTTTAAGTTTTTGTGGTTTACTAAATACTTTAGCCATTAGCATAAAGTAAGAACCTATTTGTTCAAATATTTTCATTACGACAAAATTAAGATTTTTATTGAAATAGCTTTTTATTTATCTTGCACAATGTGAATTTAGAACAATTACAACCCTATCTTCCTAAAAATGCTTTAGTTTTTATTGAAAAATGGATAAATCCTTATCCTTTAACTTTAAAAATTACACGAAGTAGACAGACTAAATTGGGAGATTATCGCAAATTACAACCTCAGAAAAGGCATCAAATTACCGTAAATGGCGATTTGAATCCTGAAGCATTTTTCTTTGTCTTTACTCATGAAATTGCTCACATGATGGTTTATGCAAAATATAATTACGGACAAGTTGCACCCCATGGCAAAGAATGGAAAATAATATTCGGAAAATTATTAGCCGAATCTATCGAAATTTATCCAGAGGAAGTACGCATTTACGTCGCTAAACATGCACAGTCACCAAAAGCTTCTGTCGGAGCAGATTCAAATATTGCTAAATTTTTAATCAACGATTCGGAGGACTATCAAGACTATTTAGAAGATTTACAAATCGGAACTCATTTTAAATTAGGTCAAAAAGTTTTCCAAAAAGGTGAAAAACGAAAATTAAGGTATATTTGTTGTGATATAAAAACCAACAAAAACTATTTAATAAACGCTACTGCCTTAGTAGAAAAACTATAACTATGATGCAATCCAATCATTATGCAGTAATCTTAGCCAGCGGAACTGGCGTTAGATTATGGCCAATGAGCACTGTTAAAAAACCTAAACAATTTTTAGATTTGTTGGGAATTGGGAAGACTTTAATTCAAATCACACACAATCGGTTAAAAAAAGTTGTTCCTGAAGAAAATATTTTCGTGATTACTACAGAAAATTATACTTCATTAGTCAAAGAACAAATACCTACTATATCTGACAAAAATATAATTTTAGAACCTCGTGTTATGAACACTTCTGCTTGTAATTTATTAGCAGCAATGCATATTCATGAGATTAATCCTAACGCAAAATTAATCGTAGCTCCATCTGATCATTTAATTTATGATGCAGATGATTTTGTAAAAAGTATCGAAGTTGCTTTTGAATATGCAGATACAAATCATCTAATCGCGCTGGGTGTTGAACCTAATAGACCAGATATTAATCTAAGTTACGTACAAGTAATAGAAGAAGGACTACCTATAAAAAAGGTAAAAACTTTTGTTGACAAGCCTGACGAAGATTTCGCAAACTCATTTATAGAAAGTGGTGATTTTTTATGGAACACCGGAATTTTAATTTGGTCAACGAAAGCAATTTTAGAAGCTTTTCAAACTTATCGTCCTGGAATGGTTGAAACATTAACTGCATATTTTGATCAACCTGAAAGAAATGTGAAGTTATTGAAAACTATTTACGGAACATTAGATGTTGTTTCAATCAATAAATCGATTTTAGAAAAAGCGAAAAATGTATACGTAATACCAACTGAAATTGGCTGGAATGATATGGGAACTTGGAAATCAATTAGCGATCATACTCCGGTTGATGAATTTGAAAATACAATACAAAGTAAAAATTTCATTACCTATAATACAGAAAACTCTTTCATCTACTCAACACAAGATAAAGCGATAATTGTTGATGGTTTAAAAGATTTTGTTGTAATTGATTCTCAAAATGGATTAATTATTTGTCCAAAATCTAATGTAAAAGAAATTAGAAGTTATGTAAGTGATATACGACTAAATAAAGGCGAAAAATATTGTTAATAAAAAAAGGGTTCTCAAATTTGAGAACCCTTTTTTTTATTATAAACTGAAATTATTTCAATGATATTTTGTTCTGAGCAATTTTAAATCCATTTTGATAAATGTCAATTTTATATTCTCCTTTTGGGAAACTATAATCTTTCCAATCAAAAGATATTTTGTTTCCTTTTATCGGATCAAATTTAAAAATAACTCGGTCTGAATATTCAACATTTTTTCCCGAACGTAATGGAATATTTCCAGGATTAGAACCTTCAAAACGACCTAATTCACCATCTGGTTTATATATCGCAATAAATAATTCCTTATTCTCTTCAATGGCATTCGTATTTGGATCAACTTCAAAAGCTACGCGTAATTTATTAATACGGCTTGCTTTTTCAGTTTCAACTTCTTTTCCAGAACTTTTTACTTTAAGACCTGTTAATGAATAATTAGAGATTGCTAAAGTTGAATTCACATTCATACGATTAACCTCTTTTTCATTTGTCACATTTACTAAATCTTCAGAAATCGCTTTATTTTTTTCTGACACTAATATATTTTCTTCCGAAAGCGCTTCATTTTTAGATTTTAATCTCTCATTTTGCTGAGTTAAAACCTCAATTTGTCTTCTATATTCCCCAAGTTCCGTTTTCAAAGAAGAAATTAAGCGTTTTGCTTTATTGATATCTTCTTTCGAAATTTCGTCATTGTTAAGAATATTTTGAATTTGCTTTTGCTTTTCAAAGATCAGACGATCTTTTTCTAACATTTCAGCATCTTTATTCACAATTGCTATTTTGGCAGTGTCATATTCTGCTCTGGCTATTCTTAATTCTTGTTTTAAAACTTCGCGCGATCTTTCCAAATCATCTATAATAGATGCGCCTATTCCTACTTCCCTTTCGTGACTTTTTTTCTCGAATAAAATATATCCGAAAGTCCCTAATAAAGCAATAGAAAGCAAAAGAATAATAATATTTTTAGAGAAGGTAGGTTTGGTTTCTAAATTTGTATACTCTTTAGTTTTCATACTGGCATTAAACTTCAATCAAATCAGACAAATAACCTACAAAAATTAATCCATAAAATAAAAAACTGCTCCTTTTTTTAAAAAAAAGAACAGTTTTAACTATTATTTGTAAGAAAATGTGACTTCTTGATTAAAAATATTATTGATCAAGTTTTTTTACCTCTTCTTTTACTTCTTGTTTAATTTCTACAACCTGATCTTTTGCGTCTTCAACCTTATCTTCAACTTTATCTTTAGTTGTAGCTAACTTTTCTTGAACGATGTCTCTAGTTTCATGTATTCTTTTTTCAGCAATTTCCTTAACATCGTTGTAATCTTCTTTTACTTTTGCTCTAATGTCTTTTGTTGCTTCATTTGATACATCTTTGATATCATTTGCTGCAACTTTTAAATTATCAAATGTCTTTTTTGCAAACTCCTTTGTATCATCTGCAATTACAGAACCTGTAGCAGACAATTTCTCTGTTACTAAATCAAATCGATCAGCTTCTCTGTCAGTAACTGTTTCTGCTCTTCTTAAAACTTTTTTTATTAAACTTCTTAATCCCATTTTATAACTTGCTTATGTTGATAATTTCACTTTAAATTTACACTTTAATAAAGGTATAACTAAAAATAACAGCATCAAAAATATGTTTTTAAATAAGTTAAAATTTAACCATTTCAATACTTTATGCTTCGCTTTTTTGCTTTTTTGGAGTTGTAATCCAGAAAAACCTGTAAATAATGTAAAGCAAGTATCAAACCAAACTGAAATTGATTTTAGTTATAATCAAAAACAAAAAAATTTAGTTAGTGCTCATCGTGGAGGAAGTGGAATAGAAAATTATCCAGAAAATTCGATTGAAACGATGCAGTATTTATATGAAAAAGGAATTCAGATTTTTGAGATTGATGTTGCTAAAACAAAGGATGGTCAATTAATTTTAATGCACGATAACAGTCTACAACGTACATCTACAGGCAGACAAGATGTAAATCAAGTTACACTTAATCAAATTAAGGAATACTTTTTGGTTGATGATTTTAAGAATACAACAACATTTAAAATTCCAACTTTTACAGAAGCTTTAATTTGGGGAAAAGGCAAACCTATTTACTTTATGGTAGATATTAAAAAAGATGTAGATTATAAAGATTTAATAGCTGAAATTAGAAAAAACCAAATGCAAAATCAAGTTGTTTTAGTCTCTTACTCAACCGGTCAAGCAAAAAAATTAAATCGTTTAGCTCCAGAAATGCTTTTATCTGTATCTATGCGAAACGAACGTGAATTTAATGAAATGATAAACAGTGGAATTCCGACCGATAAAATGGTTGCTTTTACTGGAACAATTAGGTCTCCTAAAGAATTATACGACAAAATTCATGAACAAAATATTATGGTAATTTTTGGGACTTTAGGAAATATAGATAGAAGTGCAAAAGCACGAGGAAATACCATATATCAAGAGTTAGAAACGCAAGGAGTTGATATCTTTGCAACAGATAGAGCACTTGAAGTTTATCAAACTATAAACAAAAACTAATGGAAACTAAAACTATAAGTTTAAAAGATTCGAACTATTTTTCTTCTTTAATGTTAAATTACATTGATCAAAAAGAAGAAATAAAACCATTTTATAATCGTTTTCCATCTTTTGAAAACTACACAGATCAAGCAAAAGATAAGTTAAAAACATATCAACATCGTAGTGTTTTAGTACAACAATTAGAAGATCAATTAAAAGATTTAAGTTTATCAAAAAAGCAAAAGAAAAACTTAGAACTTTTAAAACAATATAATACAGTTACAATTACTACTGGTCATCAATTAAATCTTTTTACTGGACCAATTTTCTTTTTTTATAAAATTTTACAGGTAATTAAACAGTGTAAAGAATTAAATAAATCGCAAGACGAAATTAATTTTGTTCCTGTATTTTGGATGGCAACAGAAGATCACGATTTTGATGAAATTAATCATTTTCATTACAGTGATCGCGTTATTCATTGGGCCAAAACACATGGTGGACCAGTTGGACAATTAACTACTGATGGATTAGAGGAAGTTTTTAATTCATATTTAAGTTTATTTCCGAATGGAAAGAAAAAAGAACAGTTGAAAGAATTAATCGATGCTTCGTATTTATCATCTAAAACGCTTACAGAAGCTACAAGAAAATTAGTTCATGCTCTTTTTGGAGATTATGGATTACTTATGATTGATGGTGATGATAAAATCTTAAAACAGACCATAATTCCGATCTTTGAAAAAGAAATTAAAAATAATTTAGCTTTTCAACACGTTATTCCGGAGATTGAAAAATTAAGTAAATTAAATGTTCATGCACAAGTAAATCCACGTGAAATTAACTTATTTTATATAGCTAATCCTTTATCAAGAGAACGAATTGTTTTTGAAAATGGGAAATACAATATTTTAAACACTTCAATTTCATTTACTGAAACTGAAATTATAGAAGAACTAAAACAATTTCCTGAAAAATTTAGTCCAAATGTAATCATAAGACCTTTATACCAAGAAACTATTTTACCAAACGTTGCATACATTGGTGGTGGTGGTGAATTAGCATATTGGTTAGAATTAAAATCTATGTTTGAAGCTTATAAAGTAGATTTTCCTTTATTGGTCTTAAGAAATTCGATGTTAATTCGAACAAAAAAACAAGTTCAAAAACAATTGGCTCTAAATTTGAGAGATGAGGATTTGTTTCGTACAGGACGCAATATCATAAAAGAAGATGTTGAAAAGAATTCTAAGTTAATTGAACAGCTACCAGATTTAAGAAATCAATTAGAAAATTTATTCAAAGAATTAGAAAATCTTTCAACTCAAACCGATGTTTCATTTGCTAACATGATTCAGGCGCAAAGAACAAAACAAATAAAAGGTTTTGAAAAACTTGAAAAAAGATTAGTAAAAGCTGAAATTAAGAAACAAGAAGATTATCAAAATAGAATAGATCTACTTTTAGAAGATTTAACACAAAACAATGGTTTACAAGAACGTGTGCGCCATTTTTCGGATTTCGATTATGTTGATGTTAAACTCTTTATAGACTCTATCTATCAAAATATTAAACCATTTGAGTTTAACTTTATTATAAATACGTTAGCCGAAGATATTTAAGTAAAGTTATTCGTATATTTATACCGTAAATTCATTTAAATGAAAAAAATAGTATCGTTATTACTTTTTATTGGTTCTACAGTATTATTTGCTCAACAAAAAACACATAAAGTTGAGCCAAAAGAAACTGTATATGGAATCTCTAAAAAATATGGTGTAACCCAAGAAGAATTATATAAAGCTAATCCTACAATCGAAAAAAATGGATTACAGATTGGCGATTCAATTATTATTCCTGGAGCTGTAACATCTAAAAATAATGAACAAACTTCTGCGACTAATTTTGAAGATGAAAACTTTATCTATTTGACAATTCAGCCAAAAGAAAGTATTTATCAAATAACTCGTAAATATGATGTTACTGAAGCTACATTAAAATCTTTAAATCCAAAACAATTAGAAAATGGATTAAAAGTTGGCGATGTAATTCGTATTCCAAAAAAATCAACGACAACTACAGTTACTTCTTCTAAGCCAAAAGAAACTGTACCATCATCTAATGGATATGTTGTTGAAAAAGGAGAAACATTATATAGTTTATCAAAGAAATTTAATGTTTCTGTAGACGATTTTTATGCAGAAAATCCTCAATTACAAACGGAAGGTTTAAAAAATGGAATGGTTATTAACATTCCTAAAAAATCTGGTCGTGCAGTAATTGAAAATAACACGATTAACTATACAGTTCAATCGGGTGATACTGCATATAATATCATCAATAGATATAATACAAATTTAGACGAATTGTTAGCGTTAAATCCTGATGCTATTAATGGTTTAAAAGCCGGAATGGTCTTAAAATTACCATTAGAAAACAATGCTAAAATTATAAAATATGCAGAAGCTGGTAAAGTAAAACGTGCCAACGATAACGAAATTAACATTGTATTGATGTTACCTTTTAATGCAGATAATCCAACTTCATTAAAAAACAATCAAGCAATGCAATTTTTTACAGGAGCAAAAGTTGCTTTAAATCGATTAACTAAAGCAGGGAAAAACATCAACGTTAAAGTTATTGATACAAAAGATGAAAACGATATTCAATCAATTTTATCTACTCAAGATTTATCAAAAACAGATGCGATTATTGGACCTATTAAAGCTGGTGCTGTTATAGAAGTTGCAGATTTCTTAAGAGGATCTGGAATCGGAATTATTTCTCCTTATGCGACAAGCGATGAATTAAATAATTACGAAAACTTATTAATTGCAAATCCACGAGAAGAAGTTTTAGCTGATCAGATTATTGAAGAAGTTTCTAAAACTTTTGCTGGTGAACAAATCTATTTATTAACAGATTCTGATCACCAAGAATTAGCAAACTACACAAAGAAAACTTTAGAAAAATCTTTAAAAGCTAATGTTGTTATCGTTAACGATGCTTCTAAAATCATTCAACCAAACGACAAAGTTGGAGATGTAAATTACTTTACGCCAATTACTGCAATTATGGTTGGAGATAACGATGTTTTAGGAAAACAATATTTAGAACGTTTAAAAACTTTTAACAAAGATAATATCAAAGCATTTGGAATTAAATCTGTTGATGTTTATGATATTTATGATACAAATAATGCGGCTAACATTGATGCTTTCCGCGAATTTGGATTTGTTTTTAGTACAAGTAACATCATGAATACAAGAAACGAAGAAACGAAAAGTATCTTAAAAGATTTTGCAGATGTTTATTGTTACTTACCTAAACGTGCAGAACAACTAGGTTATGATACAGTTTATGATATTGTAGATAGAATGAATTCTAAAGGAGATTTCTTAAATAATATTTCTGCTGAAAACACAAGATTAGCAAGCAAATTTGCTTACAAACGTGTCGGTTCATCAAAGGCTTATGCAAATGATTCTGCCCGAATCATTAGATTACCAAAAAAATAATTAAAACAAAAAATATAATTGAAGCGATATAGATTTTACTATATCGCTTTTTTTTGGCAAAATATTTTTAAATTCGCCTATGAACAAACTCAAAAACAACTTACTAATACAAGTTATCATTGCTATCATATTAGGTATTGTAATTGGTAATTTTATTCCAGAAAGTATCGGAAGAATCTTCCTTACTTTCAATGATTTATTTAGCGAATTATTAAACTTCTTAATTCCTCTAATCATTGTAGGATTAATTGTTCCTTCAATCGGAAGATTAGGACAAACTGCAGGAAAATTGTTATTAACAACCGTGTTGATAGCTTACGGATCAACGATTTTTGCAGGAATGTTAGGATATACATCAGCCATGACAATTTTCCCGAGTTTATTAGAAAACCAAACTGGACAAATTAGTTTAGCTGAAAATGCAAAAGAATTAAAACCATATTTCACGATAGAATTTCCTCCGTTTTTTGATGTAATGCCAGCTTTGGTATTTTCATTCTTGTTTGGAATTGGATTATCAAAACTAAAAAACTCTACTTTCGAGAAATTTGCAGATGATTTTGAATCAATAATTACATTCTTAATTCAAGCCGTAATCATTCCATTGTTACCATTATTCATTTTCGGAATTTTCTTAAATATGACATATTCTGGTCAAGTAATGGTTATCTTAAATGTATTCTTAAAAATTATTGGAGTAATCTTTATTCTACACGTTGTATTACTATTAATACAGTTTATCATAGCTGGAACAATTGCTAAAAAGAATCCGATTACATTATTAAAAAATATGTTACCTGCTTATTTTACTGCTTTAGGAACACAATCTTCTGCCGCTACAATTCCGGTAACTTTAGCACAAACAAAAAAGAACGGAGTTGACGAAGAGATCGCAAATTTCTCTGTTCCACTATGTGCTACAATTCACTTATCAGGTTCTATGATAAAAATTGTAATGTGTTGTTTAGCCCTGATGTTAATCCAAGGAATGCCGATAGATTTTATGCAATTTTTAGGTTTCATATTAATGTTAGGAGTTGCAATGGTTGCCGCACCTGGAGTTCCTGGTGGAGCAATTATGGCTGCAATTGGTATCATTGCGTCTATGTTAGGATTTAGTCCAGAAAATCAAGCGTTAATGATTGCCTTATACATTGCGATGGATAGTTTCGGTACGGCCGGAAATGTTACTGGTGATGGAGCAATCGCAGTAGTTTTAAATCGATTTTTTGGTAAAAAATAAGCTTTAAAAAAATCAAATAAAAAAGGAGATAAACCATATGTTTATCTCCTTTTTAGTTATAAAAATATTTAAAAGAATTTAGTTTTATTGTAATCCAATACCTCCTCCAGATTGATCCGTTTTATTTTGCTGAACCTCTGCTCTTGTTTTTACTTTCCCACCAAAGTTGTAAGTAAATCCTAAGTAAAATGTATGTGCCTCCCAGTTAAAGTTTGCATAACCATAATAAGGTTGCGTCATATTTACACGAGCACGCATCGTTTTGAAAATATCATTCATACGAGCAGATATAGAAGCTTTTCCTTCCATAAACGTGTAACGTAAACCAAGATTCATACTCCACATTTCTAACATTTCTCCTTGTAAAAATTTAGTTTTACCTCTAAAGAATCCAAATTGTTGTAATGTTAAATTTTTAGATAAATTAAAATTATTATTCATTCTTAACGATAAAACATTAGCCGTAATTTTATTAACAGTTGGGTTTCCGTTCGCGTCTAATATTTCAGTTGAAACGTCTTGCATTTCAGACGAAGTAAAATCTCCTGCTAAGAAAACATTCATCCATTTGGCAACTTTATAATTCCAACTTGCTTCAATTCCGTAATTATTAACTTTATCGTAATTCATATTATATTGAATAAAACGAGTATCTAATTCTGGATCCTTTGTAAATCCTTGAATGATATTATCTGTTACATGTCGATAAAAAACTGTAGCAGATAACGAACCTTTGTCTAATTGTTTTAAATAACCTAACTCAATTGAATTTGTATATTCTGGATTTAGATCTGGATTACCTTTACTCGTCATTAAAGCTGTTGTAAATTGTGGAACTGGCGTTAGTTGGTACATTCCTGGTCTATCAATACGACGACTATAATTAAATGAAACTTGAGTTTTTTCAGTTAAATCATACGTCAAGAAAACCGATGGAAAGAAATCTGTATAATCTTTTTTAATTGTTCCTTTATTTGCAGGAGCATATAACCAATTACCATCATCTTTAACATTTTCTACACGTAATCCTACTTGCGCTCCAAACTTGTCAAATTTTTGCTTGTAATTTGTATAAGCTGATAAAAATTTACGGTCGAAATCAAAGTTTACATTTGGATTAAAATCTAATCCGTCTTCAGTAATTATTTGTGTAGAATTTAATACGTTTTCTGTCTTTTCATTTCTGAATTGGACACCTGCTTCAATTTTACCCGCACCTTCAATCTGATTGGTATAATCTAAATTAATACGTGTATTTTTAGTTTGATTATCTCTTAATTCATTATAAAATTCTGGATTAGGATAAGTATTTGTATAATCACGACTATCATCACTTAAGTTTTCAGAATAAAAAGCATCTAAAACAATGTTATGATCCTTTTTATCAAAATCTAATTTGTAATTTAAACTGTAATCAAAACCATCGTTATCAGAAATAATATCATTAATATTTCTCTTTGTTAATCCAGTTTCAACTACATCTGAATTAATTACACTATCCCATTTTCCTCGCCATTGATTTGTGTAAACTGTTAACGCATTTTTATCGTTAATAAACCAATCCACACCAACTTTGTAAGATAGATTTCTACCTTTATTATAAATATCGAACAACATGTCGAGATCTTGATCAAAATTTTGACCGATTCCGTGTTGTTTTGCTGGACGATCAGCATAGTTTAAGTTTCCGAAAATATTGAAATTTCCAACATTAACATTCGAATTAAGCGACGAATTAAAACGTGCTTTTTTCCCCTGTTCATAACCTGTTACTAAACCAATATTATATCCTTTCTTTTGTCCCTTAACTAAAATAATATTGATGATACCAGACTTTCCGTCTGCTTCATATTTTGCTGAAGGATTTGTTATAATTTCAATACGTTGAATTTGGTTTGATGGAATTTGTTTCAATAAATCCGCAGCTGATTGAGATGAAGGTTTTCCATCTACAAAAACTTTTACATTTTCATTACCTCTTAACGACAATGCACCTGTTTGTTGATCTACACTAACCGAAGGAATATTATTTAAAACTGAAGCTGCATCAGTACCAGCTGCAATTAAATCATTCCCAACTTCTACTACTCGCTTATCAATTTCATTACGATATTGTGAAGTTTCTTTACGAATAAAAACACCTTTTAATTCAACTGTTTGGTCTGATTTATTTTCTGTTAACTGAATTGTTCCCAAGTCAACAACTCCATCTACAACTTCAATTAATTGTTCGTGTTGCGCATAACCAAATTCAGTAATAACAACTTTATATTTCCCGTCTGTAATATCTTCAAAATTGAAATTTCCATCTTCATCTGTAGTTAAATCTGTAACATAAGAATCATCTTCAGCTTTATTTAAAGTAACCGAAACAAATGCTAATTTTTCTTGTTTAGCATTTACAACATGTCCTTTAACAGGCTGTACTTCTTGTGCCATACTAAAGACGGAACAAAAAGCGAATAGAATAGAAAGTGTATATTTTTTCATCTGTGTAAATTTTTAAATAATAGTTTAAATCAAAAGCAAGGTACTTTGTTTTACATAATACATATTCACAATTTGCTTCATTTACCCAATAAGACGCACAAAAAAATAAAACGTTACAATTAATATTAAAAAAATTTCATTTTTTTTTACACCTCGTATAAATAGCTTAATTTTATAACATCTCGAATCTAAAAAAAGATAATCTCTAATTTGAATTCAATAGTAATTTTAGGCGCTGGAAACGTTGCATTCCACCTAACTCGTGCATTAATAGAAAATACGTTTAACGTTCGACAAATTTTCAATCGTACATTAGAACATGCGAAAGAAATTGGTGAAGCAAATCGTGTAGCATATACCGATAAAATTTCAGAAATAGAAAAAGCGGATTTATATATCATTGCTTGTGCTGATAGTGGTATCGAAGAATTTTCGCACTACATACCATTTGACGATGTATTGGTTGTACATACTTCTGGATCATCTCCAATTTCAGTATTAAAAGGTGATTATAGAAAAGGTGTTTTATATCCGCTACAAACATTTACTAAAACAAAGAAATTACGTTACGACGAAATTCCATTTTTCGTAGAAGCTGAAAATCCTGAAGATGCAACTGCATTGAAAGAATTTGCATTACGTATTTCTAATGATGTGTACGAATTAGATTTTAAAAGTCGTATGGAAATACAAATGTGCGGGGTTTGGGCAAGTAATTTCGTGAATCATATGTACAAAATTGCAGGCGATTTCTGCGAAAAGAATAATGTCCCTTTTGATGTATTAGTTCCTTTAATCAAAGAAACGGCTAATAAAGTGGAAGAATTAACGCCACACGATGCACAAACAGGACCAGCTCGTAGAGGTGATGATGTGATTGTTAATCGACATTTAGATTTATTAAAAAATGATTCAAGATTATTACAAATCTATCAAATCTTAACAGATTCGATTAAAAGAGAATACGAAGACTAATGATAAGTTACAAAGAGAAATTGAATAACATTAAAACTGTTATTCTTGATGTTGATGGAGTTTTAACTGACGGAAATTTAATTCTTTTACCAACTGGTGAAATGGTTAGATCAATGAATACGAGAGATGGATATGCTATGCAATTAGCTATTAAAAAAGGTATTCGTATCGCGGTTATTACTGGAGGAAAAGATCAGGCTGTAGTAGATCGTTTAAAATATTTAGGATTAACAGACATTTATGTTGGTGCGCATGATAAAGTTGATGCTTTTCAAGATTTAGTTTTTTCTTACGGATTAGATCCTGACGAAATTGCTTACATGGGTGATGATTATCCAGATTTAGCTGTTATGGGATTAGTTGGATTATCTACTTGCCCTAACGATGCGTGTATGGATGTTCGTAAAGCTGCTGAATATATTTCACCTGAAAATGGTGGAAAAGGATGTGTACGCGATTTATTAGAACAAATCCTAAAAGTACAAGGATTATGGTATAATGAAGATGCTAAATATATCCCTTCTGTCTAATGTTATTACAAGATAAATTAAAAGACAAGCAATTAATTTTAGCTTCTCAATCTCCTCGTAGACGCGAATTATTAGCTGGTTTAGGTTTAGAATTTTCTACATTATCATTAAATATTGATGAATCTTTTGACCGTGAAATTTACAAAGCAAATCAAATTACTGAATATTTATCAGCCAAGAAAGCAAATGCTTATTCAGATTTAAAACTGAATGAAATAATCATTACGTCTGATACAACTGTTTGGGCAAATAACGAATCGTTAGAAAAACCTGAAAATCGTGAAGATGCTTACCGAATGATAAAAGCTTTAAGTAATAACACACATTCTGTTTACACATCTGTAACAATTAAATCAGTTGATAAAGAAGTTACTTTTACTGCTGAAACTAAAGTTACTTTTGCTGAATTAACAGATGAAGAAATTTATTTCTACATCGATCAGTACAAACCTTTCGATAAAGCTGGTGCTTACGGAATCCAAGAATGGATTGGTTACATCGGAGTTGAAAAAATCGACGGAAGTTATTTTAATGTAATGGGACTACCCGTACATCAATTGTATAAAGAATTACAAAAATTTTAATAGAAAAGGCTTTCAGAAATGGAAGCCTTTTTTATTTCTTTGGCTTAATTATCGCGTTATCCACAAAAGTTAATAAGTTTGTAAAAATAATATTGCTATGAAAATCGGATTATACTTTGGTTCATTCAATCCTATACACATTGGTCATTTAATTATTGCAAATCATTTCCAAAATTTTACCGATTTGGATCAAGTTTGGTTTGTAATTTCACCTCAAAATCCATTCAAGAAGAAAGCTTCTTTAGCTAATGAATTTGATCGATTAGATATGGTTGAAATCGCTATTAAAGATTATCCGAATCTTAGAGCTTCAGACATCGAATTTCGATTACCAAAACCTTCTTACACCATTGATACATTAATTCATTTAGAAGAAAGATATCCGAATGATCAGTTTTGTTTAATCATGGGTTCTGATAATTTAAAAGGATTACACAAATGGAAAAATAGTGAAATTATCTTGGCTAAATATCCAATTTATGTTTATCCAAGACCAGGATATGTCCAAGATGAAAGCTTAGAAAATGTACAAATTGTAGAAGCTCCTTTGATGGAAATTTCTTCAACGTTTATTCGTTCAGCGGTTAAAGAAAATAGAAATATTAAACCAATGTTACCAAATGGCGTTTGGGAACATTTGGATAAAATTGGATTATATAAATAGAAAAAGGATTACCGTTTGGTAATCCTTTATATTATAATTTAAACCTAACTCCTGCATTAACTATTGAGAAACCTAATCCACCTTCAGCAAAAATTTTAAAATTTTCTCCATAAGATAACCCTATAGGATTGACTTGAAAAGCAAAAATCACATTATTATCTTCACCATAGCGAGATGTATTCATTGTTCCTTTTGCTTCTGAATTTGTAATACCAACTCCGGCCATTACATTGCCATAAAATTTAAACTTATTTCGTTGATAATAGGTATAATCTAAACCTGGCATAATCACAAAAGCAGATCGCTTAACATCATAAACCTCATAAATTTCTCTATTGAAACTATACTCTGTAGATGTTCCTTTATAAGCATAATATCCTATTTGAGCTCCTACTTTCATACGATCTGAAACTGGTCTTCTATAATCAAGAAAAATGTATGGTGTACTTACCGATACATCTTCTGTAAAATAATGTCCTTTAGTAATACTAGGTATCAAACCATTGATTAGACCTTCAAACTCAAAAAATAATTCATAAGTAACACCATCACCGACACCTACAGATATCTCTGATGATTCTTGTGCTTTTAGGTTAAAATTAATTAGGGTAGTAAAGAGAAAAGCAAATAGTAATTTTCTCATTTTAAAATATTTTAGTAGCACTAAAATACAAAAAAAGGATTACTGTTTTAGTAATCCTTCTATATTTTATTGATAATTCTTTTTCAAGTGAAAAATGATTTCGTCTAATCCATTTAATTTAATCTCATAAACTGTAGAAAGCAACTGACCTAATTTCCCTTCAGGAAAGCCAGCTTTACTTACAAACCATTCTAGATAAGAAATTGGTAAATCACACAACAAACGACCTTGGTATTTCCCAAAAGGCATTTTTGTTGTAACGATATCTTTTAAAAATTCAGGTCGTAAACCTTCCATTATTTTTCAGTTTCTCCCTCGTATGTTAACATTCCGTCTTGAAAAGTATGTACTTTTTTCAAGTTATTTTCTAACATAATTGCTTCTGCAGATTTTGCTCTTACACCAGATCGGCAATAGATGTAGTAATTTTTTGTAGAATCTAATTCAGAAACTTTTTTCCAAAAATTATCGTCTTTTACATTTAAATTAATTGCTCCTGGTACATGCCCTTCAGCATACTCTTCTGGCGTACGAACATCAATTAAAACATTATTTGGATTCGATAAATCAACTTGATTTACATTATTTAAAGAAGAAATAATCTGTTGAATTTCTTCTGTTGATGTTACTTTTTCTACTTGATTAGTTTGGCAAGATGTAAATAATATTCCTCCAACTAAAGCCATCGTTAAAACAAATTTATTTCCCATTATATTGATTCATTGTGTTATTTAACCCTGCAAATACAAAAGATAATGCTGCATCTGCAGAATGATTTAATCTCTCATTCATAATTTCATTCTCCTCGGCAGTCCAGTCTCCAAGTACATAATCTATTTGTTGTCCCTTAAGATACTCATTGCCTACACCAAAGCGTAATCTTGGATAAGCCTGAGATTGTAATTTATTTTGAATATCCTTCAATCCATTATGTCCTCCATCGCTTCCTTTGGCACGCATACGAATAGATCCAAAAGGTAAATTAAGATCATCTGTAATCACAAAAATATTTTCAATTGCAATATTTTCTTTTTTCATCCAAAATCTAACAGCATCTCCGCTCAAATTCATATACGTATTTGGCTTTAATAAAGTAACAGGGCGACCTTTAAATTTGAATTGACAAACTTCTCCAAAATTTGATGGAATAAATTTAGCACCTGCTTTCTCTGCTATACGTTCAACAACTTTAAATCCAATATTATGACGAGTATTTTCGTATTTCGCACCGATGTTACCCAATCCAATGATTAAATATTTCTGCATAAAAACAAAGGTACAATATTTAAGATTCAGATAGAAAAATTAATAAGATTTAATTAATTTCAGTTATTTTGGTACAGCTTTTGGATAAAAGCATATGAGTTATAGAAAATGAAAAAGATATTTAGCATTTTAAGCCTAATAGTAGGATTAGCAGTTTTTGCACAAAAAATTCCTACTGTTATGAAAACAGAATTTTCACAAATAGCTTTACAAGATAAAGTTGTTGATACAAAAGGTAGTTCATTAACATTAGAAAATGTAATAAAAGAATACAATGGACAAATAGTTGTACTTGATTTATGGGCAACTTGGTGTGGAGATTGTATTAAAGGAATGCCAAAATTAAAAGAATTAAAAGCGAACAATCCAGACGTTAAATTTGTTTACCTATCAATGGATAAAACAGAAGAAGCTTGGAAAAAAGGAGTTGAAAAATATCAAATAGAAGGTGACCATTATTATATGGGAAATAACTGGAAAAATGAGTTTGCAACTTCAATCGATTTAAATTGGATTCCACGTTATTTAATTTTAGATCAAGAAGGTAAAATAGCAAAATACTATTCAGTAAAAGCAGAAGATCCTGAAGTTCAAACAACTATTGATCAATTACGAAAAAAAGAATAAGAGTTAATAAGTTTACAACCAAAAAGGTGATTGTTTATTATAAATCAATAAACAATCACCTTTTTATTTTATGTTTTTCTATTTGATTTTCTTATATTTAGACGTATTGATATTAAATTTTCGCCAATTTTTAATTTTTAAATTATTTTATCAAACTTTTGTCTATTATTGCAACAAATTAAAAATCCGTTTATATTATATGAAAATATGCTTCGTTATGTATCCTTGGGAAAAAGTAGAACCAGGAAAAGATACCACAATGCGTTTAATAAAAGAATGCGTAAACCGTGGTTTTGAAGTATCTTATTTAACAACAAAAGACATTTCTATCAACAAAGGAAAAGTAGTTGGAAAATGTAATAAATTGATCTCTATTGAAACGGAAGATTGCGTTGAATTTTATCATACAATGCAATTTGAAACTGCAGTAAAAGATTTAACATCGTTCGACATAATTTTTATGAGAAGTGATCCACCTGTTGATCCACTTTTATTAAACATGTTAGAAATGATTGAAGACGAAGTATTCTTTGTAAATAAACCTTCTGGTCTTCGTAAAGCAAATAATAAAATCTATGCTGCATCTTTTGATGATGGTAAAGAATCTATCGTTCCGCAAACTTTAATTACTCGCGATGTTGAGTTAATTAAACAATTTGTAGAAGAATATAATTTTGAGCGTTTTATCGTTAAACCATTAGATGGAATGGGTGGAAAAGGTGTTGTTCTTTTTGAAAAAAATAGCATCGGAAACTTAAGCTCAATTGCTGATTTTTACATTAACCACGATGGAAAACCTCAACCTATCATCTGCCAAAATTATATTGAAGGTGCTGAAAAAGGAGACGTTCGTGCTATTGTAATAAATGGTGAACCAATTGGTGCAATTATGCGTGTGCCTGCAGCTGGTGATCACCGTTCTAATATTTCTGCAGGAGGATCAGCTATCAAGCATGATTTAACTGATCACGAAATCAATTTATGTCGCCAAATGGGTGAACGTTTAGTTAAAGACGGAATTTATTTTACAGGAATCGATTTAATCAACGGAAAAATGGTTGAATTAAATGTGGTTAGTCCTGGTGGAATCGTTCCTCACAATAATGTAAACGGAAATACAGACATCCAAAAACAAATTATCTCTATGATTTTAGAGAAATACGAAGAATTTAAAAAATGAAAATTTTAACAATACAACAAATCATCAAAAATATTGAGAATGAAGTTGTCTTTGAAGCATATGCTGAAGACGAATCATTCAAGATTAAAATTGATGAATATATACCTTACGTTTGTGCTGCTATCCATGATGGTGGACAAATGCGCGATGATGTATTAGAAAAATGTAGTTTGTCTACCTACGAACGTTGGTATGAAGAAGATCCGCATACAGCAGAATTCGTAGGAAATTTCCCTATCTTAATACAAGGTTGTGATTCTCGTTTTGAATACGATTTAAATCGTGATCCTGACAATGCTATTTATGAAGAAGCATGGGGAAAAAATGTATGGGAAACTCCATTAAGTGAATCCCAAAAACAACGAAGCTTAGCTAAACATCACGCGTTTTACGAAGTAGTAGAAGCTTTAATCCAGAAATTAGAATCTAAGTTTAAAAAATGTGTCGTTTACGACATTCATTCTTACAACTGGAAACGTTGGGACCGACCTGTTCCTGTTTTTAACATTGGTGCAGAATTAGTTGATCATCAGAAATTTGGGGATTATGTTGAATCTTGGCGTGATGGTTTAAGCCTGATCGAATTAGGAGATATACATAATTATACTGCGGTAAATGATGTTTTTTACGGACGTGGATATTTGTTAGGTTTCATTACTAATAAATTTAAAGACACTTTGGTTTTAGCTACTGAAGTTTCTAAAATTTACTGTGATGAATTAACTGGTGAATCTTTCCCTGAAGTAATCAACCAAATAAAAGAAGGATTTAAAACAGCAATTTTAAATCACGCATTCGAATTCATTAAAAACGAAACTTCTTATAAAGTTTCAAAACAAGTAAATATTTTACACAACGAATTAGAATCTGATTTAATTAAAATTGATAAACAACTTTATAGCTTAGTTAAAGATTTCGAGTTATTAAGTGTAATCAATCCGATTAATCTTGAGTTTGAAAAGAAGAAATTTTTGGCTTCTAATTATAAATACGAGCCACAATTCAAGTACAATCCTTTAAATATTGATCCATTCGAATTTAAAAGAAAATTATCGAATATCAAGGTTGAAAAAATCAACGATATCAGTATTCAAAATATGTATGTAGATACAATTAATGCATACTTTGATAAAGTTGATTTATTAGCGAATCTTGGTACAAATAAATTCTTATACAATTCGTTACGTTATTTTGGCGAGCCATCAAAAAAAGATGTTGATAATGCCAATTTCGTTCTTTATTGTCCTGAATTCCGTATGGAAAAGGAAGGAGAATTTAATGAGAATGAAGTTGTAGAATTGTTTAAAAACGCAACACAAGATTACGGTTTTCAATTTGATATTGAAGTTTCTGACCATATTGCGTCAAAAGCTTTAGTAATCAACTCAAAGAAAAAAGTTGTAATTAAGAAAGGTGTAAAATTCGATAAACGATTTACAAAAGGTTTAATTGAGCACGAAATTGGTGTACATATGGTTACTACAATGAATGCTTTAAAACAGCCTTTAAAAATCTTTTCGATTGGTTTACCTGTTAATACTTTAACGCAAGAAGGTTTAGCAATTTTATCTGAATATTATTCAGATTCTATCAACCACGATCGTTTACGCGAACTAGGTTTACGCGTGTTAGCTGTAAATATGTTAACAAGCGGAAAATCGTTTAATGAAACGTTTTTAACATTGATGGAAGAATATAAAATGGCTCCGGAAAATGCATTCTATTTAACTACGCGTGTGTATCGTGGTGGTGGGTTTACAAAAGATGCTTTATACTTAAAAGGCCTAAAAACTATCTTGAATTATATCGATCAAGGAAAGAAATTAGACAACCTTTTAATTGGTAAAACTTCTGTAGAATATGTAGATACTATTGATGAATTAGTGGATCGTAAGATGATTAATTCGCCTCAGTATTTTACTAAAATCTTTAAAAAGCATTTGGAAAAACCGGAAATCAATCCGATTTTACAATATATTTTTAACGGTATTAAAGATTAATAATTTATTTCTAAATAAAAAAGCCACTTCTTAAGAAGTGGCTTTTTTTATTTTATGTAAAATAAACTTCTAAAAATAAATTTATGTATCTCTCGTTAATTACTAAAATAATACTAAAAAGATAAATGAAAAATTACAACTATTTAAGAATAAAAATATATGTATTAATTGTATTAATATCTTTTACGATCGGTGCAACGTTCAAAAAATCCAATCCTGTATTTCATATCGGAAATCAAATATTCCATGAAAATGTTTTCAATTATGCGTTATTTGGGCTTTGTATAACGATTGGTTTTTCTATTACGCTTATTTATGATTGCTATATTTTATTTAAAACAAATAAAATATCAAAGACAAACTAAATTTATTTATCAGGTTTTTCTAATCTTATCCTTTTATCAAAAACAAATAAGATCAATCCTAAAACAATGATTCCCAACCCAAACAGACTTTCTTTTGTTTTTTGCATCAACACAAAATAGCAGATGTATAAACTAAACGCTAAGAAGATTGCAGGTAAAACATAGAAAAATTTAGATTTAATAATCTTTAATTGATCTTGTTTGATGAAGAAAGCTGTAGATATAGCTAAAGTTGCTAAAATTTGTAAAACAAAAGATGTATAAGTAAAAATTACTTCAAAATCGCCTGTGAAAATTAATCCAATACTAATTGCTGTATGCACCCAAATCGCACGTAATGGAATTCCATTTTTATTGGCAGGTGCCATAAAACTCCACAATTTATTTTCTTTCGCCGTTGCTTGTGTCAATCGAGAACCAATCCATAAATAACCACTAATTGTAGCAATTAATTGTAAAGCGATAAATAAACTCACCCATTTTACTCCATTTGGTCCTAAAACATTTACAAAAGCAATATTTGCAACATCTTCTTGTAAAGATAAACTTGCTGAAGAAGCGTGTTTTAGAAAAACAAAATTCAATAAAATGTAAGAAATCGTCACAAAAATCACTCCTATAAATAAGGCTTTTGGAAGAT
Organism: Faecalibacter macacae; assembly: GCF_003687725.1. Taxonomy (GTDB): domain Bacteria; phylum Bacteroidota; class Bacteroidia; order Flavobacteriales; family Weeksellaceae; genus Empedobacter; species Empedobacter macacae. Next base: position 14,498 of record NZ_RDOJ01000001.1, on the reverse strand, counting down.
TAACTTTTGGTTTCTCAATTTCTCCAACAATGTATGAAGCCGAATTCCAGCCTGTGTATGCAAATGTTACATAAACTAAGGAAGTCGCGAAAGCCGGTAAAATAATTTCATTTTGCCAAGACGAATCTAAAACGATGGCATTCGGTTCAATGGATGGTACAAAATAAAGTCCTAATCCAATCAATAATAAAATAAAAACTACTTTTAAAACTGTAAAAACATTTTGGAATTTACTGCTCAAATTCAGGCTATAGGATTGGAAAATTGCAACGACTAAAATAATTCCGATCGCGAATTCTTTTCCTAAATCCAAACCATAAACATTCAAGTATTTTATCATTGCTAAAGCTGCTAACGAAATTGGTGCTGAAAATCCAACAAACAAGGAAACCCAACTCGATAAATAACCCAAAACTGGATGATACGTTCGAGATAAATAAATATAATCTCCACCAGATTCTTTGAATTTAGAGGCTAATTCTGAATAAATAAAAGCACCAATCAAAGCTAAAAATCCGCCAATCAACCATAATAAAAGAATAGAATAGGTGTTTTTAAGGTCAGCAATTTGATAACCCAAACTTGTAAAAACTCCTGTACCAATCATATTCGATACGACTAATGCGGTAGCTGTCTTCCATCCTATTTTTAATTTTCCCATCGTGATAAAAAGTAAAAGTGCCATAAAACGACTTCTAAAAAGTACGACTTTTATGACACTTGTAAACTGTATTTAATTTGTATTAAAATCTAAAATTTAATCGAGCAAAATAATATGCTCCTGTTACACCCATTTGTACTGGTGCATATTTGAAAACTCCGTAATAAGAATTTTCGTAAACTTGTTCGTCTGGATAAATATCAAAAAGATTATTTGCTCCAATCGTAAAGTTGACATTTTTAGTTACATCATATCCAACAGTTAAATCTGTCACCACTTTTCCGCTATGTTCTTGCACACTTCCCCATGGATATCCATCTTTTGTAACTTTCCCGAAATACGTATTACGAACTAAGAAATTAAATTTATCAATAGAATATCCTAAGTTTAATGAACCTTTTACTTTTGGAGATAAAGTTTCGATAATATTGACCTGATCTGGTCCGAAATATTGATTATAAGGAACCGTTAATGAACTCGGGAAATGATAATTTACAATTTTTGTTTCGTTGACATTGGCAGATAAATTCGCATTGAAATTTCCTTTTCCTAAACGTGTTTGATAAGAAACAACTAAATCAATTCCTTTTGTTTCTGTGTCAATAGCGTTCGAGAAAATACGCGCAGCCGAAACTCCATTTGCTTCTAATGAGGGATCTGTAATATCTGAAGTTAAGACAATTCGATCATCTACTTTAATGAAATATCCATCTAATGTGATGAAAAATTTAGATGTTGGTCTGAAGGTTAAACCTAAACTCGCATTAACTGATTTTTCTTCTTTTAATTCGTCTAATCCGATTACATTTTGAGCTAAATCAGAAGAGTTTCTAATAATTCCTTTTGTAACTAAAGATTGCGTTCCATCAGGATTTACATATAAGTCGGTATAAGAATTACTAAAATATTTTTGTTGTAAAGATGGCGCTCTAAATCCAGTAGAAACAGCTCCACGGATTGAGTAACCTTTTGCATATTCGTAACGTAAAGCTAATTTACCGTTGATTGTATTTCCGAAGTCAGAATAATTTTCGAAACGTCCAGCTAAATCAGCAGTAAAATCACCAAATGTTAAACCTAAATCAGCATAAGCTGCAACCGAATTACGATCACCTTTTACCGCATTATCTGGCGAAAACCCAACAAAAGATTGCGATCCTCCATCTTTGTAAGAACCTTCTTCACCTGCTTCAATTTGATATTTTTCGTAACGATATTCACCTCCAAAAGCTACATTTACATTCTGATTAATTTTTTTAGAAAAATCTAAATTCACTGTATTTTGTAAAAAAGAATGTTTCCCAGCATAAAATGAAGTTGGCGAATTTGCTCCTAACGAATAATTAACTGTATTATCTACATTGTATTTGAATTCATTGAATCCAAACGTATTTGATAAATCAATATTCCAATCGTTTAATGTTTTGTAACGTAATCCTGTTGAATTAGAATAATCATTTACATTTGATTTTAAAACAGGTTGAAATCCGTTCGGAAAAATAGATTGAGATTCTGAAGGAACTTCATTTGGTAAACGACGGAAACCAAAACCTTCTCCTTGACGTAAAGAAACGCCACCAAACGTGTACAATTCTAAACGATCGGCTAATTCAGTTTCGGCATTCACAAAAAATTGTTGATTTCTAATTTGCGCATCACCAATCTGGAATTTAAAATCATCACGAGTTAAACCGTTTGCAGCAATTAAAGCATCATCTGCGGCTCTTGCTCCTGCTGGATCATCCGCAAAATCGTAGGCAAAATTATCACCATAAATATCTAAATTATGATCGCCTGTACGCGTTGTTTTCTTACGTTCTGAAACTACAGCAGAAAAAACAATCGAACCATTTTTTCCTAATTTCGCACCATAACTTCCATTAAAGTTATACGTTTCACCATCACCTTCGGCAGTTTGTCCGTATGTTAACGATGCTTCTCCTCCTGGCGCATTTTTCAATACCACATTTACAACACCTGCTATGGCATCCGAACCATATTGAGCGGCCGCTCCATCACGTAAAACTTCGATTGTTTTAATGGCAGAAACCGGAATTGCACCTAAATCTGTCCCAACAGAACCATTACCAACTGTGTTTTGATAATTCACCAACGAAGTTGTGTGTCGACGTTTTCCATTAATCAAGACTAAAACTTGATCTGGTCCCATTCCGCGTAAAGTCACTGGATCGATATGTTCTGTACCATCAGATGATGATTGACGAACCGAATTAAATGAAGGGATAACGTAGTTTAAAATATCATTAACTGTTAATTGTGGCGCTTGTTTAATTAAATCTTCTACATTGATCACATCTACAGGAACTGCAGAATTAACCACTGTACGATTGTTGGCACGATTACCAACTAAAACAACCTCATCTAACGAATTTGTTTCTTCTTCTACTTCTTGTGCAAACAAAGCTGTCCCTGCAAATAAGGCAAGTGTCGCTAACAAAAATTTGTTTCTTTTCATCTTTATTAAATCATTAATAAATCAAGAAATCGAAAACCTTAAAAAAATCTGTAGGAATTTATTTGAGAAAATTCACCACTCATCTTTCCCTTTTTAAGGTTGGAATTAGCACCTTGATAAAGTCATCCGGTTGCTAAGGTTTCAACGGGCCAAATCCCTCCACCTTTCTTGATAAGTTGATGCAAATGTAAAATGAAATATGATATAAACAAAATATCTCTACTAATATTATAGAGAATCTAATAAAACTTGGATATCAAAAGTTTGTGCTTCGTCAAAATTCATCATCGAATTGATTCTTTTGAATGAATAATAATTTTTTAAGTCGCGAGTTTTAATATTTTTTTCAAGAATTTTGCCTTCACGTAACAAGCTTTCACGCATTGTACCTTGTAACAAACTTGTTGTTGGCGTATGCCATTCGATACCATTAAAAAATATTAAATTGGAATAAATCGCATCTGTTATATAGTTAGCACGCACCAAAACTAAATCATCACAACCAGTTTCTTTGATATATTCATCAAAAAACCATCGATCAGCATATTTAAACTCATACGTGATTTCGTTTCCAATTTTATGTAATTGAATCGTGTTAATTTCTTTGATTTCGTATGGAATAAATTCGATAGATTCAATTTCTTTTCCATAAATCACTCGCACTTTATATTTATCATTTGATAATTCATCCGGAATCTGAATCGCTTCAATTAAGCTCATAAAAGGTGCATTAGGAAAGACATCTGCACGAGTTCTTTCAAATCTTTCTTGGTGTAAATCTATGTTTCTTAATTCGCGATTAAGACAACAAATACTTTCAATAAATTGGAACATATACTTTCTGAATCATTTCGTTAAACTCGCTTTCGCACTCACTTTTTGCGGTTATTCCGCCACCACTTTTAAAAATTAATTGATTATTTTCTTGTTCTATAAATCGAATCATTACTGCTGAATCTACATTTTCGCCATCAAAAACTCCGAAAACACCGGTATAAAAATTACGGTTATAATTTTCGGCTTCCAAAATAATTTCAACCGTTTTTTTCTTTGGCGCACCGCATATAGAACCAGCTGGAAGTAATTTATCGAAAATTGTTCCGATTTGAGATATAAAATCATCTTCTAAATCTCCAACAATTTCTGAACTTACTTGCAACAATGTTTTATCATTCGTAATTAATTCATCAATAAAACGATAATTTGTTACAGTTACGTTATTTGAAACTAAGCTTAAATCATTTCGAATCAAATCCACAATTGTTGCATGCTCAGCCGCTTCCTTTTCATCATTTAAAATAATTTCTTTCGCATAAGGAATCGAAGCATCAATAGTTCCTTTCATCGGATAGGATGAAATTTTACCATTTTTGATTTGAACAAAAATCTCTGGTGAAAAACAAACGAATTGATTTTTATAATTCAGTTTATATTTTGCTTGAGTTAATTTATAAATTTCCTCAATTGACAAATTCGTTTTAATTGGTGTGGCGCAAGTAAGATTTGTTAAATAAGAATTGCCAAACATCAAATTATCGTGAACAACTTTGAACTGTTTTTGATAATCTTCGTAAGAAATTGGATGCTTAGCAAACAAAAAATCTTTGTGTGAAATTTCTTGCTTTTCGGCATGCATTGAAAATTGAATATCATCAAGTAAATCCGCTAAAGGGATTACTTCTCCATGCTCTTTCAAAAAATCAATCATAAAAAAAAAGGGAACTTTATCAGCTCCCAATTTATTCATTTGTTCAAAAATCGAATGCGTTGTTAACATTCTATAAAAATATTATAATTCTTGCGATTGCCCAATAGAATCTATTTCATTATTTCCTTCTTGCAATAACACATCTTTTATCATCAAATAATTCATGATATACGCAATTGGCATAGAAACTAAAATTCCGATACCACAAGCATAAATACCAACTTGCGAAAGAATAGAAAACAGAAGAACAAATAATAAAAGGTACCAAAAATTCTTTTTTGCAATAGCTATTGAAGTTTTCACACTATCTACAGCTCCCAAATTACCGTGAAATATTAAATAAGGTGGTAAATACATCACAACCATTACAATTAGAATTACAATCATATAAATTGGAAAAATTGCAAAAAACGATAATCCGAAAATTGGTGCAGCAACATCTGAATGTTCCATAAAAATTCCGAATCCGCCTAAAATCAAAACATAAGGAATCATTACAGCTAAACCAATACCAATCAATATTAAAAAGAATGGGATGAATTTTGTCCATTTTTGGAACCCAATAAAGAAATCATTGAACTCGAAAGATTCACCTTTTTCAATTTTATCAACAACATTTCCATATCCCATTTGCAATGGGAACATCACTAAATATGGACCTACAAGTGTGATAACCGAAAACACATAAATTAATCCTGCTACTAATGCGAACAAAGAAAATTGTTGCCAATGTTTTCCATAGATCGTGAAAGCTTGATTTAAATAATCTCCAATTCTGATATCTACCCTTTCAGTTTTAGCTTTTTCTAATTTAATTTGGTCAATCGTTCTTATCATCGTTTTTTATAAATAATTGGTTTTAAAAAATGTAAATTTGCATTATTAGTTGCATAAAAATTATAATTGTTACAACATGAATCCAGCAGAATTATTAGATCTTATCCAAAAAAGAAGATCAGTATTTCCTCCTCAATATAATCAAGAAGAAATTACGAAAGAAGAATTAAATCAAATCTTTGAAGCGGCAAACTGGGCACCTTCTCACAAAAAAACAGAACCTTGGCGTTTTGTGGTTTTAGAAGGACCAGCAAAAGATCGTTTCCGCGAGTACGTGAAAAGAATTTACGTACAAGGAACGCCACCAGAAGATTTAAGCGATCGTAAAATAAATGCTTTAATTGAGAAATGTGATAAATCGAACAAAATCATTTTGATCAATTTCGTAAATGAATATAAAAATCCGGAGTGGGAAGAATTAGCAGCTACTTCTATGGCTGTACAAAATATGTGGTTAATGGCTTCTGCTTTAAAAATTGGAGCTTATTGGTCATCTCCATTAAATGTAATTGCTAACGTAGACGAATTTACGCCAATGGAAGAAGGAGAAAAATGTGTTGGTATTTTCTACATGGGAAAATACGATAACGAATTGCCTGCGGCTGTACGTAAACCGATTGAAGAAAAAGTTCGTTTCTTAGAATATTAATTAAATTATTCAACCATACGAAGTATAAAAATAGAAAAGTCAAACCCTTGGGTTTGACTTTTTATTTTAAAATGGAATATTCTTTTTTAAACTCAAAATATACCCAAGATGCATCGCTTCGTGAATGTTATTGTACATAATCGCATCTTCTATACAAGTTAATTCAACTCCCATCGACGTTTGATACGTACGATATCTCGCTAATTTTTCACCTTGATAATCTTTGAATAACTGCATAGGAGTACTTTCTAAAAGTTCCATCAGTTCATTAACATCTTCTTCTGTAGCCGCGCTATTCCCAAACGTTCCTTTTTTGTAAGTACGTATAAAATCCATGTCGACTAACATTTTATTTTCTGAAAGGTAATAATGAATTAATTGCTGTGTAGCTAAAACATGTGCAGCGTTCCAGAAAATATTATTTTTATAACCAACTGGGATATACAATAATTGCTCTAAAGTATGCTGAGAAAGCTCGTCTATTATCTCTCTTCTTATTTTATTAAGATAAATAATATGCTCTTCCATAGTCTGATTTAAAGGTTAAATATACTATAAATTAGTTCTATTTATCAAAAAATAAGGCAAAACGATTAAAATCACAAGGATAGATTTAGATAAGTTATAGTTTGTTAGTAATTTTGCATGATTTAATATAACAAAAATGGCTTATACAAGAGATCAAATCTATCAAGTCTTAGAAGAATTAGGAATTCGTAACTGGATGCGTAATGCACAAGTTATGGGAAATGATATCCACTTAGATATCGTATCTCCATCTCCAGCTATGCATGAAAGAAAGCGTTTAGAAGTCGCTTTAAAGAATGCCTTCAAAGAAAACTTGCCAGAAGCAAACTTAAAGTTAAACATTACGGTAGAAGCTGAACCTAAAGCTCAAGAAATTAAAGGTTCTGAATTACCAGGTGTAAAAAATATCATCGCTGTTGCATCAGGAAAAGGTGGTGTAGGAAAATCTACAGTTTCATCTAACTTAGCAATCAGTTTATCTAAAATGGGATTCAAGGTTGGTTTATTAGATGCTGATATCTATGGACCTTCTATGCCAATCATGTTCGATTGTGAAGATGGTCGCCCATATTCTGTTGAAGTAAACGGAAAAACTAAAATTAAACCAGTAGAATCTTACGGAGTAAAATTATTATCAATTGGATTTTTTGCAGATACTGACCAAGCAATTGTTTGGCGTGGACCAATGGCTGCAAAAGCTTTAAACCAAATGATCCGTGATGCGCATTGGGGAGATTTAGATTTCTTAGTAATCGACTTACCTCCAGGAACAGGAGATATCCATTTATCTATCGTACAACAAGTTCCGATTACTGGTGCAGTTGTAGTTTCTACTCCACAAAACATCGCGTTAGCAGATGCTAAGAAAGGAGTTGGAATGTTCCAAATGGAAGCAATTAACGTTCCGGTATTAGGAATTGTAGAAAATATGGCTTACTTTACACCTGAAGAATTACCAAATAACAAATATTACATCTTTGGTCAAAACGGTGCTAAGAACTTAGCTGATCAGATTGGTGTTCCTTTCTTAGGAGAGATTCCAATTGTTCAATCTATTCGTGAGGCTGCTGACGTTGGACGTCCTGCTGCATTACAAGAAGGTACTGTCGTGTCTGAAGTTTATATGAATATTGCTAGAAATGCTGTTGCTAGTTTAGTAGAACGTAACAGTACATTACCTCCAACAGAGGCTGTACGTATTACAACTATGGCAGGATGTTCGTCTAACAACAATAAATAAGAAATGACTGCAGAAGAAAAATATCTAGAAGTAGAAAAAGCGTTAACAGAGATTCGTCCATTTTTAAACCAAGATGGAGGAGATATCGAGTTAGTATCAGTTGAAGATAATATCGTTAAGGTACGTCTTTCAGGTGCTTGTATCGCTTGTTCAGTTAACCAGATGACATTAAAATCTGGTGTTGAAATGACTATTAAAAAGTATGTCCCAGAAATTGTTCAAGTTATTAATGTTTCGTCTTTAGAAACTTCTACTGATGCAGAAAACATTGAAAATTTAGACACTTCTACAACAATCTAAAGAAAGTTGTATTAAAATAAAAACATAAAAAAACTCGTTTTCAAGTCAAAAACATTTGATTTTGGAAACGAGTTTTATTTTTGGCAATACTTTTGAATATTATAAAATCAACAAAATATAAAAGATGAAAAAATACATTTCTTTATTACTTACAATTTTATTTTCATTTTCAATTGCCAATGCACAGAATTTTAAAACTGGCGAATTTTTAAAATTTAGAATTCATTATACTGGATTAAATGCAGGCTTCGCCACTCTAGAAGTAAAGGATGCGAATTATAACGGAAGCAATCATTTCCACATCGTTGGTAAAGGAAACTCTAGTGGTGCTGTAAGAGCATTTTACAAGGTCGAAGATAATTACCAATCTTACATCAATAAATCAAACATGAAACCTTCTAAATTTATTCGTGATATTTATGAAGGTGGTTATACACGTGATCAGATTTATTATTTTGATCATGCGCGTAAACAAGTTAAAGTTGACGATCGTAAACACAAAAAAGTTACTTATGAAACTATTCCTGTAGATGCACAAGATTTATTATCTGCTTTTTATAACATGAGAAATGTAGATCATGCCAAATTAAAAACAGGAGAATTCATCAACGAAAATATTTTCTTAGGTGATGAAACTTATAAATTCCGTTTAAAAGTTTTAGGAAGAGAAGTGAAGAAAACTAAATTCGGGAAAGTTAATACAATTAAAATTCGACCATACGTTCAATCTGGACGTGTATTTAAAGAATCAGAATCGGTTACTATGTGGGTAACAGATGACGAAAATTTAGTTCCTGTCCATATCAAAGCAAATTTGATGGTTGGGTCTTTAAATGCTGAATTATACGAATACAAAAACTTAAAATATCCTGTTAAGTTTACAAAATAAATAAAAGCCACTCCG
>NZ_RDOJ01000001.1:0-5185 GCF_003687725.1 Faecalibacter macacae | reverse complement strand
AAGCATGACAAATTTTTAGATCCCTGAATACTGGAAGGACAGATTATGGATAAAAATAATGATGAGATCCTGAAACAAGTTCAGGAGGACAGTTGAATAAAATACTTCGGAATGAAGAACCGGAAAATATTTTATAAAGAAAAAATGGAAGTGATAGCCTGGATTGATTATTTTGTAATAACTGCTTAATAAAAAGCAGGTGTTACGAAATACTTTGATGAAAGGACTCGGGAAAATGAGTTACGAAGTAACTTAACTAAATAAAAAAAGACATCTTTATTAAAAGATGTCTTACTATATTAATTATGTTCTTGTATTATTTTTAGTGCAGCTGCTACAGTTTCTTCTAAATTTAGATTAGAATTATCTAACAAAATTGCATCATCTGCTTTGCGAAGTGGTGAATATTCTCGAGTAGAATCGATGTGATCTCTTTCGATAACATTAGCTAAAACCTCATCGAAAGGAATTGTTTTTCCTTCACGTTCGTATTCTAAGAAACGACGTTTTGCGCGGATTTCTGCTGACGCTGTGATAAATATTTTGATATCGGCATTTGGAAAAACTGTGGTTCCGATATCGCGACCATCCATCACAATACGTTTATTTACGCCCATTTTTTGTTGAAGAGCAACACAATAATCTCTTACTTCTGGAATAACTGCAATTGGACTAACCATTGAGGAAACTTGTAGTCCTCTGATTTCTTCTTCTACATTAACTCCATTTAAGTAAGTTTCGTTGCAATTATTATCTGCATTATATCTGAACTCGATTAAAATTTCATCTAAACGAGGCACTAATTGATCAACTAATACTTGATTATTTTCGATTAAATCATTCTGAAAAGCAAATAATGTAACTGTTCTATACATTGCACCGCTATCGATGTGTGTATATCCAAGTTGTTTTGCTAATAATTTCGACATTGAACTTTTCCCTGTCGAAGAATGACCATCAATCGCTATAATTAAATCTTGTTTCATTTAAATTAGGAATAGTTGACAAAGATACATAAATGTTAATAATATAAATTTAATTAGTACCAAGGATTACTTCTCCAGTAATTTCGTCCTTGAACGATACGATCTAAATTGATTATTAAACTAAAATGATTGGCTCCACCTGAAGTGTGATAGTTTCCGTGACCAAACTCTAATCTAAAGGCATTCATGCGGATTCCGAAGCCATAAGTTAATCCCGAAAAAGAACGAATTCCGTCAACAGCTAATTCGTTTCCTCGTTTAAAATTATATCCTAAACGAAGATTAAAATCTCGTCCTGGAAATAATTCGGCACCGACAGCTACGTGATCAATTGCTTTACGACCAGCAGAAACTTCTTGTCCTGTCTTATTATATGTTTGTGAAATATCAAACTTCTGTAAATCATGAAGCGTTAGACTTAACTCTAAAGGAACATACTCTAACTCGTGAGCAATACCAAAATTTACCTGAAAAGGTAAATCTTCTTTCAGTCCGCTGTAAGTTTCGATTTGCTTTCCGATGTTTCTGAAGGCTAAACCCATTTTGATTCTATCATCAAAATTATGGTAAGAAACTCCTAAATCAGCCGCTACCGCAGAAGATTTGTACATTTCGATAGTAGAATTGATGTATTTAAGATTTGCCCCAACAGACCAATAGTCTGAGATTTCGCGGGCATACCCAATCGTAATTGCAGCATCTTTTGCTTTAAAATCACCAACAACAGTTCCGATTTCATCCGTTCCGACCATATCACCATAATCAACCATTTGACCATGTAGTGAAACATAATCAAATTCTGATATACGATAGACTCCCGAAAATGAAGCGTTTTTGATATCAGCAATGTGCGAAACGTAATTCACACCAAATTGACCATGCATCTCTTTATTCATTAATGCTGGATTGGCTAATGCATTATTAGGATCTGCATCCCATGAAGTAACATTATAACCACCTAAAGCTGCATGCTTTGCCGAATTAGTAAAGTTTAAAAACTCGTATACGCGAGTTCCGTCTTGTGCATTTGCAGCAAAAGACATCCCTAAAAACAATAAAGCGTATAGTTTTTTAAACATTCAGCAAATTTATACTTTTTGTAGATATAACGTAAAGTATTTTGTTTTGGTATTGATACAATAAAATTAAGATATTCTCTTTTAATAAATACTTATATTTACCTGTAAATCATATCACATGGGAATAGTAGCCATATTAGTAGTGATTGTCTTCTTTGCATTATTGAATCAGAAAATAACTGGTTTGAAAAATGAAATTGACTATTTAAACACTAAAATTAAACACCTAAGAGAAGATTTAGAGAAGATATCCTCTAAAGAATCTACGCCTAAAATTGAGCAACCAATTATAGAAGAACCTCCTATTGAACCTGCTTTTGAATCTGAAAGTAAACCTCAACCAGTTGTAAACACCAATAAAAAAATTGTTTTAGAAACTTTTGAACCTGTTGAATCATTCCCCGAATACAAGCCACAAGAAACTTTTGTTGACAAAAGCATTGAGTTTTTAAAAGAAAACTTCTTAACCGTTATCGGAATTGTAACGCTTGTACTTGGTATTGGTTATTTTGTGAAATATGCAATTGATCAAAATTGGATTAATGAAGCTTTCCGTGTAATAATCGGAATTGTTATAGGTTTAAGTATTATTGGAATTGGTCATTATTTAAGAAAAAAATACGATGTCTTCTCGTCTATTTTAGTTGGTGGTGGAATTTCAGTTCTATATTTCACGATAACAATCGCATTTAGAGAATATGGCTTATTCAATCAGAATTTTGCTTTTATACTCTTAGCATTTGTTACCTTATTGTCAATTATATTATCGTTTATCTACAACCAGCAAGTATTATTTATATTCTCGATATTAGGTGGATTTACTGCACCAATTATGATTAGTACAGGTGAAAGTAACTATGTTTTCTTGTTTACATATTTATTAATCCTGAATCTTGGAACATTATATATACTTTGGAAAAAACAATGGTTTTATCCTGGCGCAATATCGTTTGGACTTTCGATTATATTTCTATTCACTTGGTGTTTATACCCTACAGATAAAATCATATTCCTTTTTCTTGGTGTATATTTTATTCTATTTCTGGTTTATGCTATGCTTCCGATATTTTCGGAACGTAAAATGGATGTTTCTCACCAAATATTATATGTTATAAACACGATTGCATTTACTGCGCTTGGTTTATATGTATACACACATTATTATGCCAACTTCCAATCTTTGGTTCCTATTCTTTTGATGTTGATTAATCTTGGAGTTTACTTTATCTACAAGGAAAAAGACAAAATATTAGCTGATTCTTCTCTTGCTTTAACAATTGCTTTAGTAACATTAGCCATCGGAATTGAATTTGAAACAAGTGTAGTTACCGCTCTTTGGGCTGTATTATCAAGTGTTTTATTATTTTTATGGAAACAATCTAAAAACTCAATTTTCAAAGCATCTTTCATTGCTCTGATTCCGATATTCTTTATTTCTTTATTAATCAACTGGCTTCGATATGCATTAGATATGGAAGATTATTCGATACTTTTCAATCCTGTATTTATTACAAGTGGATTTGTATTTGTATGTTCATTAGTAAATATTTACTTAATTAAAGATTTTGATGAAAATGAAAAGTTCTTAGGTTTTGAAATTCATAAAGCAAAGAATTTATTCTCTATTATCTCTATCCTATTCATTTATTTAGGATTCTTGTTCGAGATTATTTATCAAACCGAGAAACATTTCACGATAAATATTATCTGTGGATTTGCTTTCTTGTATTCTATCTATTTTATTTCGGCTGTTTTACTATTAAGCAAAGCGTTTAATATTAATACAATTACGAAGTATTATTTAGGAATCATCAATTTTGTGTTGATGGTATTTTATCCAATCATCATCTTAATTGCAGATGAAATTATCATTCATCAAAAACCAATCAGTTATTACTTGGTATACATTTTATACATTATCCCGTTTATCTACTTTACGATTCGATTCTTGAATAAAACCGAATTTAAAGAATTAAAACAATCCTTATTCAGTCAATGGTTTGTATTTGTAGCAACTGTATTTATCATTAGCTTCGAGATATACAATGTGTATATTATTGGTTTTACTGGCGTAAAAGATTTTGTAGCTTATAATAAACATATCGACATTTATTCGATGATTATCTTACCAATTGTTTGGGCTATTTTAGGTTGTATCGTTATATATCTTGGCTTTAAAAAGAATGAAAAAAATCTTCCGATTATGGGATTTGCGTTGTTCGGTTTAATAATCGTAAAACTTTACGCTGTAGATGTATGGCAAATGAGTAATATTTTCAGAATTATCTCCTTCACCATTTTAGGAATCCTAATTTTGATCACTTCCTTTATTTATCAGAAACTGAAAAAAGTTATGATTGATTTATTTGATCAAAAAGAAAAATAATAAACAAAAAAAGCTGATTCTTATTAGACTGCACCCAAAAGTTTGGACAGATTAAAAATTAATAATTATAAAAATGAGTTCGATATTCTATCGGACTCATTTTATTTAAGTTCGATTTTATTCTATCGTTATTGTAATAGTAAATGTATTGTTTTATTTCTTTCTTCAGCTCATCTATTGATTTGAATTTTTGTAAATAAAATAGTTCCGATTTCAGTATTCCGAAGAAATTCTCGATAATAGCATTATCCAAACAATTTCCTTTTCTACTCATACTTTGAACGATTCCTTTTTGCTTTAATAAAGCTTGATATTGTTTCATTTGATATTGCCATCCTTGATCGGAATGTAACATTAAATCTTTGGTGTTTTTAGTTGTTTTAAATGCTTTTTTAAGCATAAGTATCACTTGATTGAACACTGGACGCTCGCTTAACTCATAGCTAATAATTTCTTGATTATATAAGTCCATTATTGGTGATAAATATAGTTTTTTATCTTTTACTTTAAACTCGGTAATATCGGTTACCCATTTTTGGTTGGGTCTATCAGCCTTAAATATTCTTTGTAAGATATTTGGAGCAATCTTTCCTTGTTCTCCTTTGTAAGATTTGTATTTTTTTCTTCGAATTAAACTCTTTAATCCTAAGCTATTCATCAATTTAAGAACGGTTTTATGATTGATGATAGTTCCTGATTTTCTTAATTCATCGGTAATTCGTCGATAGCCATAT